>NZ_CP036403.1:2779572-4169359 GCF_004322775.1 Ornithinimicrobium sufpigmenti | reverse complement strand
GCGGTTCGCCATCTTCGGACGCAGTCGATGACTCGAGTTCTGACTCGAGCTGAGACTGGATCCGGGACGCGAACCTCGGTCTACCGCCGCCGGTTTGACCCCGGGGTGGCGCGGAACGTACCGTAAGGGAGGCCGATTTCCGGCCGCTTTCGCCTGCCCATGGGTTCAGCCTCCACACGCGTGCGCCTGCCGTGGGCCTTCGTTGGCGGCCGACCCTGCCCAGCGACCTGACCCACCCCGACCCCGGAGCAGCACCATGAGCAAGCGCACCTTCCAGCCCAACAACCGCCGCCGCGCCAAGAAGCACGGCTTCCGTCTGCGTATGCGGACCCGTGCTGGTCGAGCCATCCTGAACGCGCGCCGCACCAAGGGCCGCTCGAGCCTGTCCGCCTGAGCGGCGTCGGCCGCTCCGGCGCCCGCGATGCTCCCGCGTCGTCACCGACTCTCCCGCCCGGAGGACTACCGAGGTGTACTGAGGCGAGGGCGTACCGAGCAACCGGGGGATGCGCGTCGTCGCCGGGCGGGCACCGAGCTGCTCGTCGTCCACGCCGCGATGTCCACCGACACCACCGTGCCCACGCGCCCGCCGCGCGTGGGTTTTGTGGTGTCCAAGGCCGTGGGTAACTCGGTCGTGCGGCACCGGGTGATCCGCCGGCTGCGGGTGCAGGTGGGTGTCCGCCTGGGCCAGGTCCCCGACGGGACCGACCTGGTCGTGCGCGCCCAGCCACGCGCGGCGACCGCCTCCTCGGCCGAGCTCGGCGCGGACCTGGACGAGGCCCTGCAGCGGGTGCTCCGATGAGGAGCAAACCCCTGCGTTGGCAGACGGACCACCTGCGCGACGTGCACCGGGGCGGGGTGTCCCCCGGGGAACGGCGTAGTGTGCTGACCGTCCCCCTGGTGCTGCTGATCCGGCTGTACCAACGCACGCTCTCCGTGCTGTTCGGCCCGGTGTGCGGCTACTACCCCTCCTGCTCGGCGTATGGCGTGACCGCGCTGGAGCGTCATGGTCTGCTCCGTGGCACGGCGCTGACCGTCTGGCGGGTGCTGCGCTGCAATCCTTGGTCCGCGGGGGGCGTGGACCATGTCCCCCCGCCCCGTGGAGAGGCCGCCGCCCGTGACAGCGCGGCCGCTCCGCACCCGGTCGTCGGGACACCACATACCCACATCACCCCGGTGAGCCCTGCTCACCATGAGCACTGAGGACCACATGGGCTTTTTCGACACCCTCCTGTTCCCGTTCATCTGGTTCAACTCGGCCATCCTGGTCGGCTTCGAGTGGCTCTTCGTCCGGATGGGCATGTCGGTCGACAGTGGCTGGACCTGGGTGCTGGCGATCATCGGCCTGGTGCTGACCCTGCGGGCGATGCTGACGCCGCTGATGCTGCGGCAGATCAAGAGCCAGCGCCGGCTGCAGATCGTGCAGCCGGAGCTGATGAAGATCCAGGCCAAGTACAAGGGCAAGAAGGATCAGGCCAGCCAGCAGAAGCTGCAGCAGGAGATGTTCGGCCTCTACCGCGAGGCCGGGGCCAATCCGTTCGGCATGTGTCTGCCGATCCTGGTCCAGATGCCGTTCTTCTTCGCGCTCTTCCGCCTGCTCAACACGGCCGCGGCGGTGGCGGCCGGCGAGCGGGAGCCGATGGGCCTGTTCAGCACCGAGCTGGCCACGCACATGGCCACCTCCACGATCTTCGGCGCCGAGCTGACCGCGACCTTCCTGCACCACCAGGACCTGTCGGCGAAGATCCTGGCGGTGGTGCTGATCATCGTCATGTCGGTGACGCAGTTCATCACCAGCCACCAGCTGATGCGTCAGAACATGTCGCCCGAGGCGCTGAACAGCCCGATGGCCCGGCAGCAGCAGATCATGATCTATGCGCTGCCGATCGTCTTCGCCGTCACCGGGGTGAACTTCCCGATCGCCCTGCTCGTCTACTGGACGGTGAGCAACCTGTGGACGATGGGTCAGCAGTTCATGGTCATCCGCAACATGCCGGCACCGAACACGCCGGCGGAGAAGAAGTACCAGGAGCGGATGGCCCGTAAGGGCAAGGCCGCTACCGGTATCCAGCTGAAGAACCCGAACTTCATGGCCGACCGCCAGGCCGCCGAGGCCGAGGAGGCCGCCAAGGTGAAGGCCAGCGGGCAACGGGTCCAGCCCAAGAGCAAGAAGCGCGCCAAGAAGCGCTGATGATTCGCGACCAAGGAGCAACCACAGCGATGAGCACGAGCACCAGCCAGCCCGAGGACGGCACCGTCCTGGACACGCCCGCAGAGGACAACGTGCAGACGACGTCGGACACGGACGAGACGACCACGACGCCCGAGAACCCCCACGCCCCTGCGGCGGATGAGGCGGAAGAGACGGAGGAGGCTGCCGAGGTGGACGAGGTGGACGGGGACACATCCGCCTCAGCAGACACCCTCGGGGCGGCGTCCCCCCGGTCCCAGGTCGCTGCCCAGGACCTGGTCCGAGAGGGGGAGATCGCCGCGGACTTCCTGGAGACGCTGCTGGACATCGCCGACCTGGACGGTGACCTCGAGGTCGACGTGGACGGCGACCGAGCCGCGGTGGCCATCGTGGACTCCGAGGATGGCGCCGCCCCCCAGCGGCTGGTCGGCCCCGGTGGTGAGGTCCTGGAGGCGCTGCAGGAGCTGACCCGACTCGCCGTCCAGGCGGAGACCGGTGACCGCAGCCGGCTCATGCTTGACGTGGCGGGGTACCGCTCCGGCAGGCGCAGTGAGCTGGTGAAGACGGCCCAGCAGGCGATCGCCGCGGTCAAGGAGAGCGGTGAGCGCCGCGAGCTGGAGCCGATGACGGCGTTCGAGCGCAAGGTCGTCCACGACGAGGTCCTGGCTGCCGGGTTGCACTCCGAGTCCGAGGGTGCCGAGCCGGGACGCTACGTGGTCATCCTCCCCGGCAGCTGACGTCCGCAAGTATGGGGCAGTCTCGTGGTGGCGGGGAGCAGGGGGCTCGACCCCCGGTCCCGCCACCCGTTTCAGGGGCACCGGAGCCGCCTGTCGAGGCCGCCCGGGTGTTTGGTGACTCCTTGGGCCTCGCGCGCCGGTATGCCGACCTGCTGGCCACCACCGGGATCAGTCATGGCCTGGTAGGCCCACGGGAGGCACCACGGCTCTGGCAGCGGCACCTGGTCAACTGCGCCCTACCCCAGGCGCTGCTGGCCCAGGGCACGACCGTGATCGACATCGGGTCGGGGGCCGGGCTGCCCGGAGTCGTGCTCGCGATCGCGCGGCCCGACCTGGAGGTGCACCTCGTGGAGCCACTGCTGCGGCGCACGACCTGGCTCGAGGCCACGATTGACGAGCTCGGTCTGACGAACGTGACCGTGCACCGCGGGCGGGCAGAGGAGATGACCCTGGCGGCACCCGTGGTCACCGCCCGGGCCGTGGCCTCGCTGGACAGGCTGGTGGCGTGGTCCTTCCCGCTGCTGACTCCCGGCGGTCGTCTGCTGGCCCTCAAGGGCGAGGCCGCCGGTGCGGAGCTCGAGCAGGCGCAGGACGTGCTTCGCCGGGCAGGCGTGGAGCACAGCACGATGCACGTCCTGGGAGAGGGTCACGTCAGTGAGCCGGTCCGGGTGGTCGAGATCGTCCGGCCGCACGAGTGGCAGCCGGAGGGAAAGGGCGCGGCCAGGAGTCGTCCCGCCCGCGCCCGCGCCTCGAAGAAGCGCGGCCGACGAGGACCCTCAGCCTCGCGCTGACGTCGTCCTACCCCCGGTGCGCGGACCGGCCCGTCGGCTTGGTCAGGGGCAGGCGATCAGCGAAGATAGAGGCCTCATGTCGACGTCCTCCTCTCTCGGTTGGCCCGCCGGTTCCACACCGTCCCTTCCGCCCACGTTCCGCAACGCCAGCCTCGGGTGGCCCGCCGAACCGGGGGACATCGGTTCCCCGGCCGGCCGTGTTCCACGTGAAACGACGCAGGCGGTTGCCGATCTCGCCACGACCGGTCCGCAGGCTCAGCCACCGGGTGTCGAAGACCCGACCGGAACGCCCGACGGCGTGGACGACGTTCCACGTGAAACGACGCAGGGGCCCGATGAGGCCGCCGCCGGTGTGGGTGTGACGGATTCGCGACCTCCCGGGACGCCGGTTCCGCTGGCCGTTGGCGCACGGTCTACCGAAGAGCGTGTTGCACGTGAAACACGCGACGCGCCGTGGGACGGCACGCGGATCATCACGGTATCCAACCAGAAGGGCGGCGTGGGCAAGACCACGACGGCGGTCAACATCGCCGCCGCCATGGCTCTGGATGGCCTGCAGGTGCTGGTCGTCGACATGGACCCTCAGGGCAACGCGAGCACCGCCCTGAGCATCCCCCACTCCAGCGGGACTGCCGGCATCTACGACGTCATCATCGACGGGGTGCCCCTCGCCGAGGTGGTGCAACCATGCCCCCAGGTGCCAGGCCTACTGTGTGCGCCGGCCACCATCGACCTCGCGGGGGCCGAGATCGAGCTCGTGCCGCTCGTGGCCCGCGAGAACCGACTGCGCCGGGCGCTTGAGGTGTACCTGGCGGAGCAGGAGCAGCCGGTCGACCTGGTGATCATCGACTGTCCGCCCAGCCTCGGCTTGCTGACCGTCAACGCCTTCGTGGCGGCGCGGGAGGTGCTCATCCCCATCCAGTGTGAGTACTACGCACTTGAGGGGCTGAGCCAGCTCATGAAGAACGTCGAGCTGATCCAGCAGCATCTCAATGCCGACCTGCGGATCTCGACGATCCTGTTGACCATGTACGACGGACGGACCCGGCTGGCCTCGGATGTGGCCGACCAGGTGCGTGAGTACTTCGGGGACCGGGTCCTGAGCACCGCCGTGCCCCGCTCGGTGCGCGTCAGCGAGGCGCCGAGCCACGGCGAGACCGTGATGACCTACGACCCTGGCAGTGCGGGCGCACTGTCCTATGCAGAGGCGGCTGCCGAGATGCGCCGCCAGGAGGTGTGACATGACCGATCGACGTCGCGGCCTGGGACGAGGGCTGGGCGCTCTCATCCCCTCCGCCCCCAGCGACCAGGAGCGTCCTCGCGACGTCTTCTTCCCGCGCTCGGACCACGCCGGCTCTTCCGCGGAGGGCACGGCGGATGCCGCGTCCGGTTTCACGGGAAACCACGGTGGTCCCGCCGCTCCGGACGGCGCCGCGGTGGAGACGGGGCGGGCGGGTGGAGCTGAGACTCACTCCGCCGTCGTTCCGGCGCCCGCAGACGAGGGATCTGAAGGGCTCACCCCGGTGCCCGGAGCGACGTTCGCCGAGGTGCCGGTCGAGGACATCCGGCCCAACCCTCGACAGCCTCGTGAGGTCTTCGACGAGGACGAGCTGGCCGAGCTGGTGCGCAGCATCGAGGAGCTGGGGGTTCTCCAGCCCGTCGTGATCCGGCGCGTCACCCAGGACGAGCGCGGAGGGGCACAGCCCCCCTTCGAGCTCGTCATGGGCGAGCGCCGGTTGCGGGCGACGAAGGCGGCGGGCCGGAGCACCATCCCGGCGATCATCCGGGCGACCGACGACGAGCACATGCTGCGGGACGCACTGCTGGAGAACCTGCACCGCGCCCAGCTGAACCCGTTGGAGGAGGCAGCGGCGTACCAGCAGCTGCTGGAGGACTTCGGCTGCACGCACGAGGAGCTGGCCACGCGGATCGGCCGCTCCCGTCCGCAGATCAGCAACACCATCCGCCTGCTCAAGCTCCCTCCGATGGTCGCTCGCCGGGTCGCGTCCGGGGTGCTCAGCGCCGGTCACGCCCGTGCCCTCCTGGGCCTGCCGGACGGGGCGGCCATGGAGCGGCTGGCACAGCGGATCGTCGCCGAGGGCCTGTCCGTGCGCTCGGTGGAGGAGATCGTGCTGCTGGGCGAGCAGGACCAGGCTCAGACCCGTCGGCCGACGCGGCGCGGTGACCCCTCCCCGGAACTGCAGGAGGTGGCGGAGCGGCTGTCGGACCGCCTCGAGACCCGCGTCCAGGTCGCCATGGGACGGCGCAAGGGACGGATCACCGTCGAGTTCGCTGGCCAGGAGGACCTGGACCGGATCCTGGAGCTGCTCGACCGCGGGTGACCTGCCCTGACGTTGACCGGGCGCGCAGCACGGCCGGGCACCGGGCGCCAGTTGTCCACAGGAAACCGCGAAGCCGTCCACAGGGATGTGGATAACCCTGTGGACGGCTTCTGCTGGAACTGATCGCCCGACGCGGTGCTCAGGGCGTCACCGGTGGATCAGGAGGTGAACTGCTCCAGCTCCTGAGCCAGCTTCTTCTTCGGCAGGGCGCCGACCAGGGTCTTGACGACCTCGCCGCCCTGGTAGACGTTCATCGTCGGGATGCCAGTGATGCCGTAGGCCTGGGTGGTCGCGGGGTTCTCGTCGGTATTGAGCTTCACGACCTTGAGCTTGTCGCCCCACTCCTCGGAGAGCTCCTCCAGGACGGGGGCGATCATCTTGCAGGGGCCGCACCAGGGGGCCCAGAAGTCGACGAGGACGGGCCCGTCGTGCTGCAGCACGTCCTCGGTGAAGGTGGCATCGGAAGTGGGGGTGGTAGCCATGGGTTTCCTACTCTCGCACTAGATCTGGTGGAACTGGATAGGTCTGCGTCGGCGGCTGCCCGCGGGGTCAGGCGTCCGCGCCGACGGGTTCGGGCGTCTGGGCCGCGCCGGGGTCAGGCTGGCCGGCGTCGTCCTGGGCCGCGAGGTAGCGCTCCGCGTCCAGCGCGGCCGAGCACCCGCTGCCCGCGGCGGTGATCGCCTGCCGGTAGGTGTGGTCGACCAGGTCGCCGCAGGCGAAGACACCCGGCACGTCGGTGGCGGTCGTCCGCCCCTGGACGAGGACGTAGCCCTCGTCGTCCAGCGCCACCTGGCCTCGGACCAGCTCGTTCCGGGGGTCGTGACCGATGGCCACGAACAGGCCGGTCGTGGGGACCTCGCGCTCCTCGCCCGTGCGGGTGTCCGTCAGGGTGACCGAGGTCAGCTTGGGCTCGCCGTGCAGCGCGCTGACGGCGGAGTTCCAGGCGAAGCGGATCTTCGGGTCGTGCAGCGCGCGCTCGGCCATGATCTTGCTCGCCCGCAGCTCCTCGCGCCGGTGCACGACGGTGACGCTGCGCGCGAAGCGCGTCAGGAACGTCGCCTCCTCCATCGCCGAGTCACCGCCCCCGACGACGAGGATGTCCTGGTCGCGGAAGAAGGCGCCGTCGCAGGTGGCGCACCAGGACACGCCGTGGCCGGAGAGCTCCTTCTCCCGCGGGAGCCCGAGCTCGCGGTAGGCCGAGCCCATGGCGAGGATCACGCTGCGGGCGCGGTGCACGTCGCCGGAGCCGTCCGTCACCGTCTTCACCGGCCCGGACAGGTCCATCTCGATCACGTCGTCGCGGATCATCTCCCCGCCGAACCGCTCGGCCTGCTCGCGCATGTTCATCATCAGCTCCGGGCCCATGATGCCCTCGGGGAAGCCAGGGAAGTTCTCCACGTCGGTGGTGTTCATCAGCGCCCCACCGGCGGTCACCGACCCCTCAAAGACGAGAGGGCGCAGGTTGGCGCGGGCGGTGTAGACGGCGGCGGTGTACCCGGCCGGGCCGGATCCGACGATGATGACATCTCGGACCTCACCCTTGGTCGACGGAGCGGAGGGCTGGGGCACGATGATGCTCATGAACACCTTTCTGACCGGCCCGCAGGGGCGGGCACAGGGAGGATCGCGGGCGTAGTCTCCACAACAGATCCTAGGACGGGGATGTTCCCCGTCCACAACGGCCGATCCCCGGACACCAGCCGTGCTGCTGCCTTCCGGGATCAGCCGTGCTGCTGGCCCTGCATCAGCGGGAGCGTCTCCGGGTCGCGGGTGCACTCCTGGGGCATGACCCAGGACCGGGCCGAGCCGTCGTCGTGCAGGCCGAGGAGGGCCACCACGGGCTCGCCCTGGCGCTCTCCCTCCGGGAGCACGACCTGGGCGGGTGCGGCGACGTAGAGGTCGAAGGTATGGATCGCCGCCAGCTCCCGCCAGCACGAGGTCGCCTCTCCCTCGGTCAGCACCCCCGACCCGGGCGAGAGCCCAGGAGACGTGGGAGAGCTCGCATCGTGCTCGTCCACGGCCTGCAGCATCGTCTCGGTCAGGGCCTCGTGCTCGACCAGGCCCAGGTCCTCCAGCAGGACCAGTGGCCCGTCCAGGGTCAGCGGTGGTACAGGGGCGGACGGAGCGGCACCGCTGTCACCTCCACCGTCGGCCGCCGCGGCATCGGTCTCCTCGTCCACGGACGACAAGGACGGTGCCCCCCCGCCTTCGGCGTCCTCGTCACCGCCGGCAGCGTCGCGGTCCAGGCCGTCGTCAGCACCCTCGTCAGCATCCCCGTCAGCATCCCCATCAGCGAGGGCGTCGTCGGCCCCGTCGGCAGCAGCGTCCTCGTGCATCTCACCGCTGTCGGTCTGTCCACGCGTCGGGTAGTAGGCAGCAGTGCCGCTGTCGCCGCCCCCGGTGCCGTCGACGAGCTGCGGCACGACGGCGGCCGTCACCACCAGGCCGGCAGCGGCTGCCCCCAACCAGGCCAGGGTGCGGCCGGGGCGCCGGCGGCCGCGCTCGCTGGCCAGGTCGACCACGCGGTCAGCGTGGCGTCCCAGTGGGTGGGTCGCCCCCTGCTCGCGAGCAGCCTGCTCCACCTCGAGCCGTGCCTCGATGCGGCGGACCAGGTCCTCGGGCATGGGCCCGGGGTCGGGCAGGCCAGCCAGCAGCTCACGGATTCCGGTGGGGTCGGCCTCGTCGGGGTCGCGGTCAGCGGGTCCAGACATGACAGATCGTCCTCCTCCCGGACATTGGTGACGCTGTCGGACGGCGGCCAGGGTGGCGCCTACAGGGGTACGACGACCGGCTGCCCGACGCGGTTCCCTCAGCGACCGGGCCACCGGACGTGGCGTGGGTCACGTCGCTGACATCGGTGGTCCTCATGACTCACCTCGCGGATGGCCGAGCAGGCCGGCCATCGTCGCCCGGCCGCGGGAGCAGCGGGACTTCACCGTGCCCTCCGCCACCTCCAGCACCTGCGCAGCCTCGGCGACACTCATGCCGTGCATGTCGACGAGGACGAGGGCGAGCCGCTGACCTTCCGGCAGCTGGTCCAGCGCCTGCCGCACGTCCAGCCGCACCTCCACCGCGTGGTGTCCGTCGCGGGGTTCCACCGGGTCGTGGTCGTCGAGGTCGGCCGTCGGCCGCTGCCGACGCAGCCGGTCCAGGCAGGCGTTGACCGTGATCCGGTGCAGCCAGGTCGTGACCTGGGAGTCGCCGCGGAAGGACCCGGCCCGGCGGAAGGCATTGAGGAAGGCGTCCTGCACCGCGTCGGCGGCCACCTCCGGGTCGCGGGCCGTGCGCAGGGCGACCGCCCACATGCGGTCCCGGTGCCGGCGGAAGAGCTCGCCGAAGGCGTCCCGGTCGCCGTCCTGGTGCCGCCGCAGGAGGGTGAGGTCGTCGACCTCCGCCAGCTCAGTGCCCGTGCTCACCACCGTCACCGAAGTCAGCGGACGACGATCTCGCGCACGCCGACGACCTCACCGGCATCGGTCGTCGCAGCGGTGTCGAACCACAGGATGAGGTAGCGGCCGGTCGCCGGGCTCTCCGGGGCCACCGTCCAGGTGCCCTCCAGGTCGCTGCCCGAGCCCAGCTCGGTGCCACCCTCGCGGGTGGGCTCCTCGGAGAGCCACAGGCTCGCGGCCACGCCTGCCTCGTCCAGGTCCACGTCCACCTCGCTGACGGTCGCGCCCTCGCCCAGGTCCAGGATCAGGCCGACACCACTCTTGAGCGAGCCCCAGTCGGGCGACAGGTAGGTGTGTGAGCGCCACGCCGTCTCGGGGTCGCCGTCGACGGCCAACGGGGTCAGGTCGTTGCGCTCGTCGTTGTCCCCCTCGGGGTCGAAGGAGGTGATGCCGACGATGCTGACCTCACCCTCGGGTACGGCTGCCGGCGGCTCCTCGGTCTGCTGGGGCTCGGGGGACGCCGTCTGCCCGCCCGTGTCCTCGGTCGCGGTGGCCACGTCGGTGTCACCGCCGCCCTGGGTCTCCTCCGGCGCGCTCGCCGTCGTCCCGCCCCCTGACGGCTCGTCCTCGCCGCCGAGGCCGCCGATGAGGACCCAGCCCATGAGGAAGGCGCCCGCGAGGATGGCCAGGATCACCCCGATGACCGCTGCCGTCTGCAGGCCGGTGCCGCGTGCCTCGTCCAGGCCACCGGTGCCGTCATACCCGCCGTCATGCCCGTCCGAACCTGCACCGCCCGAGCCCGCCCCGGCCCGCACAGGACCACCCGAGGCCATCGAGGCCCCGGCGGCTGCTGCCCCGACGGGCACCGCCTGGGTGCGGGCCGACCGCTCACGTTCGTCGTGCTCCTGCGCCGCGCGTTCGCCCGAGGCGAACAGGCCATCCATCTCGGCGCTCTCGTCAGCGGGCGCGGTCCTGCGCGAGGTGCGGTAGTAGGTCTGCGGCACCACGGTGGTCTCGTCGCCCGAGCCCTCGCTCTGGGCTTCATCGGCGTCGACGTCCTCGGCCCGCGTCGGGTGGGCGGCGGTCGCCGCCGCCGAAGCCCCCGCGGCGGCGGTCAGGGCGTCGGTGGCCGCGAGTCCGCCGCGTTCCTGGGTGTCCGTCGGCGCGGTCAGCTCTCCGGGCCTGGGCCCGCGGACCATCTCGGAGGACCAGGGCGAGAGCTGGCGCGCCAGCTCTCCCGGAGTACGCGGTGCCGAGCTGAGGTCGGTCCCCGCGCCGTGCACCATCCGGCACAGCGCGTCGAGGTCGCCGGGCACGCCGGCGACCAGCTCCGAGGGTGCGGGGAGCGAGTCGTCGGCGAGGCGGCGGGCGGTCCGGACGCCGGGGAGGTCCTCGCCGGGCCACCGGCCCGTCAGGCCGGTGTAGAGCAGGGAGACCAGGTCGGCCGTGTCGATGATGCTCGCCTCGTCGGAGGTGACGTCGTCCGTCCCCTCCAGGGCCGAGGCCACCCCGACCCCCGACACCTTGACCGTGCCGTCCGTGGTGCGCAGGACCGAGTGCGGGTTGAGGTAGAGGTGGTGCAGCCCGCGCCGGCGGGCGGACTCCAGCCCGGCGGCGGCCTCGCCGACGAGCCGGCGCACCTCCTCCGCGGGGAGCGGCTGCTCGGCGACCAGCGAGGCCAGGGACTCGGCCTCGGTCAGACCTTCCTCGACCACCCAGCAGATGCCGTCGGCGTCGCCGACGTCCAGGACCCGGACCAGGCGCGGGTCGTCGACGGAGGCCACCCGCCGGGCGCCGTCGAGCACCGCCTCGGCGATGGCCGCGTCCTCGCCGGAGGAGGGCAGCGCGGTGACGGCGACGAGCCGGTCGAGGGTGACGTCGCGGGCCGACCAGTACTGCAGCCCACCGCCCTCGCGCTCGGCGAGCAGCTCCTCGAGGGCATAGCGGTCGCCCAGCCGGGCGCCTACCTCGAGCCGATCCATGGTGCTGTCCTCTCCGCCGTGCGACACCCCGGCGGGGGCGTCCTGCCCACCTAGTGTGCCCTCTCCCACGTCCGTGGACGATGATGCCGCGCTGGTGGGGGTGCTGGTGGGGGTGCTGGTGGGGGTGGGTGCGAGCTGCCCCGCCGGGCCGCCAGGATGCACCCCGGCGGCCGTCGGCTCACCCTGTCCGGGGTCTCCAGGCACCGGCCCGGCCGCCTCGGCGGCGATGACCTCCAGCTCGGTGGAGCTGGGGGCGAACCGGCTCAGGCCGGGCACCCGCCGCAGCAACGGCGCCGCCACCGTGCGGATCTCCCCCACCCCCAGCACCAGCGCGAGCACGCCGTAGACGGCAAGGTAGACGACACCGGAGACGGCCAGGGCCACGACCGCCCCCAGGAGGCCGGGGCGGTCCAGCAGCCGCACCAGCCCCCACGCCGGCAGGAGGGCCACCCCCGAGGCGAGCAGCGCCCGCCCCAACGTGCTGGCGGCCGGACGGAGCTGCAGGTCGGGCAGGCGGCGGCGCACCGCATACAGCCCGATCCCGGCAGCGATGATCTGCCCCACGCCCTGCCCCGCCGCGGCGATGACCGCCGCCCGGGTCTCCGGCTGGGTCAGCGCGAACAGCGCGGCCAGCAGCAGGGTCGTGGTCAGCGCCACCTGGAAGAAGAACGGCGTGCGGGCGTCCTCGAAGGAGTAGAAGACGCGGCTGCACAGCAGGTACACGCCGTAGAAGATGAGCCCGATGGTGAACGCCTGGACGACCGGGGCGATCGCGGCATGCGCGGCGTCGGTGGAGAAGGGGTAGATCACCCGGACCAGCAGGGGCGCCAGCAGCAGCATGCCGAGAGCGATCGGCACCATCGCCGTCAGCAGCATCCGCAGGCCGGTCTCGGTGCGGGCCGCCATCCCGCGGAGGTCCCCGGCCGCGGCGGCCTTGGACAGCACGGGGTAGAGAGCGGTCAGCAGCGACAGCGCAAGCAGGCTGTGCGGGAGCATGAAGACCGAGAAGGCATAGAAGTAGACGTTGCGGCCGGCCGCCTCGGGCACGTCCACGACGGCCCAAGCGAGCAGGTTGTTGACGGCGAGCATCCCGCCCTGGGACAGGCCGACCTCCGCGAACGCCCAGAACGCCATCACCCCGGCGGTGCCCAGCCCCACCCCCCGGAAGCCCCACCGCGGCTGCCACTGGAAACCGGTGGCCCGGACCGCGGGGAAGAGCACCAGCGCCTGCAGCACGATGCCGAGGGTGGCCGAGCCGCCGAGCAGGGCGATCATCGGGAAGGTCCACCCCTCGGGCGGCACCTGGTTGGCCGTCGGGTAGCGCCACGCGAAGAGCAGGATCCCTGCGATCTGGACCACGTTGGCCAACGCCGGGCTCCACATGTAGGCGGCGAACCGGTGGTGCGCCGCCAGCACCTGCCCCAGGACGGTGTGCAGCCCGTAGAACAGCATCTGCGGGATGCAGAAGTAGGCGAACATGATCGCCAGGGTCAGCTCGGGCGAGCCCCACTCCCAGGCGAGCGCGTTGAGCTTGGTGACCAGGGGGGTGGCCGCCCAGAAGACGAGGGTGCCGACGACGAGGAGCGCGACCGAGAGGGTGAGCAGGCGGTCGGAGTAGTCCCGACCCTCGCGACCACGCGCCATCGCCCGGGTGAGCTGGGGGAGCAGCAGCACGTTGAGCACGCCCGCCGCCAGCAGCAGGAAGATCGCGTTGGGGATGGTGTTGGCCGTCTCCCAGATGTTCGCCGCCGGCGTCAGGTTGCCGATCGCCCAGGCGAGCAGGGCCATCCGGACCAGGCCGAGGACGCGGGAGACGAGGGTGCCGCTGGCCATGACCGCGCTGGATCGGGCCAGGGCCCGGCTGGAGCCGTGCTCCTCGCTGGCGGTGCTCGCGCTCACTGCGGGTGCTCCTCGGAGCCGGGGGAGGGGGACGAGCCAGGGTATGCCGTTGCGCGCGAGGAGGAGGTGAGCGCCCGGCGCAGGCCCAGCACGAGAACCACCCCCGCCAGGCCCCCCAGCACCCAGTAGATCCAGACGCCGGTCGGCTGCACGCGGACGTTGACCTCCGTGTCCTCGCCGAGCGTGGTGCCCCCCGGGGTGGCGATCCGCACCTCCAGCAGGGTCTCGCCGCGGGTGATCGCCCGGGCCTCGAAGGGGACGGTGGCCCGGCTGCCGGGACCGATGTCGACCGGGTCCGGCTGTCCGGTCACCTGCAGCCGGCCGTTGCTGGGGCGCGCCCGGAGCCGCACGTCCTCGACCGCCACGGGCAGGTCGTTGACGACGGTGAGGTGGATCACGCCCTGGTCGGCGACGAAGTTGACGCTGCTGGGGAGCAGGTACACGGCGTCGCGGGTGCTGCGCACCTCGTGCCGGAGGGTGCGCCAGGTCGACACCCACGCGTCCTCGTCGTGGCGCCACCGCGTGGACCACTGGCCGTCGAGCACCGGCTCCCAGGAACGCAGGGCGTCGGTGTCGCGCAGGATCTGGGCCAGCCCGTCGAGGTCCTCCTGGAGGCGGACCAGGTCACGGGCCCGCGAGGTGCCGAGCGGGCTGGCCGGTGGGACGACCAGATCGGAGAGCGGGCCCAGGACCTCCTCCTGGGGTGCGATGCCGCTCAGCCCCACCGGGTCGAGCTCCTCCGCACGATCGAGCACCTCCTGGGCGCTGACCGGTGAGAGCCACTGCGCCTGCGTCCAGCCCATGCTCAGCTGGTCGAGCACCTCCGGTGGGATCGCCGTGCCGCGGGGTGGGGCGATGACCAGGGTGCGGGGGCTGGCCGGTGCCTCCAGCCAGGTCCCGAGCGTGTGAGCCAGGACCCGCTGCGCGGCGGCGCCCGCACCGTGCTTCTCCGCGTCCGTGCCGCTGGCGGCCACCAGGCCGCTGGTCCAGGAGTCCGCGCCGAGGGCGATGACTTCCCGGACGTCCCCCAGGGAGACCGCGCCGAGGCGGGGTGGAGCGGTCGAGTCGGCCGTGAACGTCTCCCGCGGCACCAGCACAGCTCCCAGTCCGCCGTCCCGGGTGCGTGCGTAGAGGTCGGAGATCGCCGCGACGTCGTCGGCCGTGGGGGCGGCGAGGGCCGGCCAGGCGACGTCCTGCCGACCCTGCCGCAGCAGCCGGGTGACGGCGGGCGATGCGGTCGCGGGGACCCGGGTGAGCAGGTCGTCGGCCACGGTGCTCGGCACGGTCTCGGCCTCCGCGACCAGGACGGCCAGATCGGGGTCGTCGGTGGGCAGCCACCACAGCAGCTCGGGGTCCACGTCGGTGAGCAGCAGACGCAGCCGGGCCAGGGCCTCCTCGAGGGTCTCGGGCTCGGGCTCGGGGTCGGGCTCGGGGTCGGGCACCGGCTGCGGTTCGGGGTCGGGTCCGGGTGCGGACGTGGCCGCGGCGTCGGGAGGGGGGACGGGTGCGGGCGAGGAGGTCCGGTCCCCGCCATCCTCGACACCGCCGTGGGTGGGGTCGACCCGGTCACCCGGCCCGTCGGTCGGTGACGGGCTGGTGGCCGCGGTGCCGGTGGGCGTGGGCTGCGGCGACCCTGGACCCGTGGTCACCCGCTCGGCGTCGTCCGGCGCGGTGGGCTGCTCGGATCCGCCGGGACCGGTGGCCTCGGGCGGCTCGGTCACCGCCGGCGGGTCCGGGTCCTCGGCGTCCTCCGGTGGGGCGACCGCGAGAGCCTCGGCCGGCCGGTGCGCCACGAGGGTGGCGGGGTCGACCCACCAGGTGACCTCCGGGACGGTCAGGTGCTCCAGCCACTGGCGCACCGACGACTCCTGACCCACTGCCGACAGCCAGGCGGCGGTGTGCTCGGTGTCGTCCGGACTGGACAGGTCCGCGTCCGGGGGCAGGGTGAGCGGCACCACCCACGTCGTCTCCAGCGGCACGTCCACCGCCGGCTGCCCCATGGTGGAGAGGACGGTGCGCAGCACCGCTGGAGCAGAGTCGTCCGGCACGGGCACCCGGTCAGCCTCGTCCTCCGCCGAGGCGACCAGCTCGACACCCAGCACGGCCGGGTTGGCCGGCAGGAGCTCCAGCGAGGAGCCGGGCACGGTGATCTCGAACTCCTCCTGGCCCCCCGGCGGGACGACGGCACCGATCGCGTCGTCCCCCAGCACCCAGGACGCGGACCGGGGGTCGGTCCCCTCGACCCAGCCCGCGACGTCGGCCCGAGAGACGAGCGGCCCCACAGCAGCCGCCACCGTCAGCAGGTTGAGCCGGCTCACGTCGGGACCGTCGTTGACCAGTCGTCCCCGTAGCGTCACCGGTTGCCCGGGCCGGACCACGACCGGGTCGACCTCGTCGAGCAGGATGCGCAGCTCCCCACCCTGGTCGAGGTCGTCGCCGCCCTCGCCGCCCTCGTCGCCGTCGTCAGCGTCCTGTCCCTCGTCGGCGCCCGACGGAGCGGCCGTCGCACCCACCGGCGCCCCACCGACCCCTGCAGCTGCGACGAGCACGGCCACCACCGGTGTCGCCAGCACGCCGGGCAGACGCGGGGAACGCGCCGCCCACGCGCGCAGGCGGGTCGTCGGGGCCACGGCCGGTCAGGCGGTCCGGGTCAGGCGGTGCCACGCCTCGCGGGCGATGCGGCGCTCGTTGGGGAAGGTGAGCTTGCGGTGCACCTCGTCCAGGGGCACCCAGATCGCGTCGACGGCCTCGTGGTCCGGGTCGTTCTCGACCGTGAGCCGCCCCCCGGTCGCCTCCAGCAGGTAGTGGTGCACCATCTTGTGGATCCGGTACGACGGCGTGGTGAACCAGTACTCGATGGTGCCCAGACTGACCAGCACCCGACCCTCGATCCCGGTCTCCTCGGCCACCTCCCGCTCGGCCGTCTCGACCAGCGTCTCGCCCGGCTCGACGTGCCCCTTGGGCAGGCACCACTCCAGCCGTCCCGATCGGTTGTGCCGGGCGATGATGGCGATCCGGGCCCGCCCCTCGTGCACGTCGATGACCACGCCCCCAGCAGACGTCTCGTTGACCGACGGCAGCCGTCGCGCCGCAGGCTGCGAACGCGGCGATGTCATGGTCATCACCCCACCATAACCAGTGCGGCTGGAGGAGGGCAGGCATCCACGCGGGGGGTCGCGCGGACGGCGAACGGGGTGTTCACCTGCGGCGACTACCCTTGACGTGCTATGCCCGCACCCACCGACCAGACCGACGCCGCACTCCTCCTGCGCGCCCTGCGCCACCTGACCCCGACGCTGTCGCTCCTCACCGAGATCGGGAAGCGCTTCGCCGCCGCCGGGCACGAGGTGGCCCTCGTCGGGGGCCCGGTGCGGGACGCCTTCCTGGGCCGCACCTCGCCCGACCTCGACTTCGCCACCTCCGCCTTTCCCGACCAGATCGAGCAGGTGCTGCAGGGGTGGGCGCAGACCACGTGGGACGTGGGTCGCGACTTCGGCACCATCGGCGCCCGGCGGCACGAGCACCACCTGGAGTTCACCACCTACCGGGCCGACGCCTACGACCCCTCCTCCCGCAAGCCGATGGTCGCCTTCGGCGACAACCTCGAGGACGACCTGGTCCGGCGCGACTTCACCGTCAACGCGATGGCCCTGCGCCTGCCCGAGCTCACCTTCGTCGACCCGCACGGCGGCCTGGCCGACCTGGCCGAGGGGGTGCTGCGCACACCGCATACCCCCGAGATCTCCTTCGGGGACGACCCGCTGCGGATGATGCGGGCAGCGCGCTTCACCGCCCAGCTGGACCTGAGGCCCGCCCCGGAGGTGCTGGAGGCCATGCGGGGTATGTCGTCCCGCCTGGCGATCGTGTCCGCCGAGCGGGTGCGGGACGAGCTGGTCAAGCTCATCCTGGCGCCGGACCCGCGGACCGGCCTGGAGGTCATGGTCGACACCGGCCTGGCCGACGAGGTGCTGCCCGAGCTGCCCGCGCTGCGCCTGGAGGTGGACGAGCACCACCGGCACAAAGACGTCTACGAGCACAGCCTGACCGTCCTGGAGCAGGCGATCGCCCTGGAGGACCCGCCGGCGCGCGCGAGGACAGAGGCGGACCTGGACGCCCGGCCGGACGCCGAGCCTGACCCCGACGCGGTGCCCGGCCCCGACCTGGTCCTGCGCCTGGCGGCCCTCCTGCACGACATCGGCAAACCGGCGACCCGTCGCTTCGAGCCCGGGGGCGGGGTCAGCTTCCACCACCACGAGATCGTCGGCGCCAAGATGACCCGCGCCCGGCTGCGAGCGCTGCGTTTCGACAAGGAGACGATCCGCTCGGTCTCGCGCCTGGTCGAGCTGCACCTGCGCTTCCACGGCTACGGCGGGGGGGAGTGGACCGACAGTGCCGTGCGCCGTTATGTCACCGACGCGGGCCCGCTCCTGGGCCGGCTGCACAGGCTCACCCGCTCCGACTCCACCACCCGCAACCGGCGGAAGGCGGCGCGGCTCGCGGCCAGTTACGACGACCTCGAGCGCAGGATCGACCGGCTGCGCGAGGATGAGGAGCTCAGCGCGGTGCGGCCGGACCTGGACGGTCACCAGATCGGCGAGATCCTGGGCATCCGGCCCGGCCCGGTGCTCGGTCGTGCCTACAAGCACCTGCTCGCGGTCCGGCTCGACCAGGGTCCCCTGGGAATGGAGGCCGCCCGCGACGAGCTGCTGCGGTGGTGGGCCGAGCAGCCGGAGTCGGGGGATGGGTAGGCGCCGTCGGCCACGGCACTCCGAAGCACCGCGGCACTGGACGCACCGGGTCGCGGGACTGCCCTGGATCACCCTCGTGCTGCTCGCCGCGCTGGTGGTCGGTGGGGCCGAGGTGCTGCGCGAGGACCGGTTCGCGGCCGAGGCCACGCTCTCGGCCTCCACCGGGATCGAGGCCGACCGGGCCAGCGTGGCGCTGTCCGCCCCGCGCCTCGTCGACGCGGTGGAGGAGGAGATCGAGCTGGAGGCGCGCCTGCGCGGCGACCTGCGCCTGGAGGTCGCCGAGGACGACGAGCGGCTGGACGTGGTCGCGCGCGCCACCGCCACCGACCCTCGACTGGCCGCACTCGCCGCCGACACCGCCGTCGCCCTGGTCCTGCGCGACCACCCGGACGTCGACTACTCCGTCCAGAGCACGGCCAGCGTCCCGACCGACCCGGTCCAGCCACGCACGCTGTGGTGGGTGGGCCTGGGCCTGGTGGCCCTGGCCGGCGCCCTGTGGGTGGAGGGCGCCCACCGGGTCTGGCTGCGCCACCACCCGGACGCCGTGGCGCAGGGGGCGCGGTGAGCGGCGGGCCGAGACCACCTGCACCTCCGCCCAGCGGGGACCCTGCCGTCGCGACCGGGGATCCCGTCGCCGTCCCCGGCGCGCCCGCGGGGCAGCCGTCGGTCGACCAGCCGCTGACCCGGCGCCGGCACCTCGCCGCGCAGGCTGCGCGGCACGCGTTGCGGGTCCCGCCCGTACCCCGCCACTTCCGCGCCGACATCGAAGGGCTGCGGGCCGTCGCGGTCCTGGGGGTTCTGCTCTGGCACGCCGGCGTGGCCTGGTTGCCCGGGGGGTTCGCCGGGGTCGACGTCTTCTTCGTGGTCAGCGGCTTCCTGATGAGCTCGCTGCTGCTGGAGGAGGCGCGGGAGCGGGGACGCATCGACGTCGGCCGGTTCTACGCGCGGCGCGCGCGTCGGCTGCTGCCCGCGGCGCTCACCGCGCTCGTCGGCACCGGCGTGCTGACCCTGCTGCTCCTCCCGCGGAGCCGGTGGGCCGAGATCGGCGGCGACCTGCTCGCCTCGGCCACCTTCCTCGTCAACTGGCGGATGGCCTCACGGTCCGTGGACTACCTCGACCTGGAACGTGCGCCCAGCCCGTTGCAGCACTACTGGTCGCTCGCGGTCGAGGAGCAGTTCTACCTCGTCTGGCCGATCCTGCTGCTGGGCATCCTGCTGGTGGCCAAGGGCCGGGCCCGGGTGTTCACCGGGCTGTCCTGGGCGACCACCCTGGGCCTGTTCGCCGGGTCCTTGTGGCTGTCGTGGTGGTGGACCCAGCAGGACCCCTCGGCCTACTTCGTCACCCCGACCCGGATCTTCGAGCTGATGCTCGGCGGGCTGGTCGCTCTCGGCGCGTGGGCCTGGCCCCGGGTCCCCCGGGTGCTCGCGGCAGTCGTCGGCTGGGCGGGTCTGGGCCTCGTCGTGGCCTCGTTCCTCGTCATCGACACCGAGACCCTCTTCCCAGGCACCTGGGCGCTCCTGCCCACGGTGGGTACGGCCATGGTGCTGGTCGCCGGGCCGGCGGCGGGCTCGTGGGGGCCGGTCGCGGTGCTGCGGCACGTCCTGCTGCAGTGGGTGGGCCGGTTGTCCTACAGCCTCTACCTGTGGCACTGGCCGTTCGTCGCCGTCGCCGCCGAGCTGGCAGAGGTGGGTCGGGGCGGTCCCGACGTGCTGCCGGTCCAGTGGGGCCTGCTCGCGGTGCTGGTGTCCGTCGTGCCGGCCTGGTTGTCGTTCCGCTACATCGAGGACCCGGTCCGGCGGCACGGACGGACGCTCGCCGGGCAGCTGCCCGCGGCGGTGGTCACCTGGCGGACCCTGCGGCTCGGGCTCAACTGTGTGCTGGCCGGTGCCCTCCTCGGGGTCGCGGTGCTGGCGGCGGCCCCCTCCTCCGCGACGAGGACGGAGGCGCAGTGGCGCACCCCGGCTGTGGTGGACGAGCTGCGGGAGCCGGTCGGCGCCGGGACCCTCACGCCGGACGACGTGCCGGTCAGGCCGGACGACGTGCCGGACGTCACGGCGGCACCCGGCCGGGACCCGCAGGAGGTCGCCGCGCAGGGGGCAGCCGTCTCGGCCGCGCTCGGCGAGCCGCTGCCCCAGGTGGAGATCCCGCGCGCCGTCGGCGAGCTGGCCGTCCCGTTGGAGCAGGTGCCGGATGACCGCCCGGTGCTGCGCCCGGAAGGCTGTTTCGTCAGCCTGACCGGCACCGAGGTCGGGGTCTGCGAGGCGGGGGACCCTGACGGTGACGTGACCATCGCTCTGGTCGGGGACAGCCACGCGGGGATGTGGGTCACGGCGCTGGACGAGGTCGGTCGGGACCGGGGCTGGCGGGTGCTGGTGATGACCAAGTCCTCCTGCCCGCCGGCCCTGGGCCTGGTCGTGCGGCGCGGCGGGCAGGCCGGGGACTACACCCAGTGCAGCCGGTGGCAGGAAGGGCTGACCCAGACCCTCGAGGAGGAGCAGCCCGACGTCGTCCTGCTCTCCTCTGCCTCCTACGGCCGCACCGGTGCGGAGGCGGTGGCCGGTGGCCTGGCCGCGCGCGTGGAGCAGGTGGCCGCGACGGGCGCGCTGCCCGCGCTGATCCGGGACGTCCCCCGCGCTCCGTTCGACGTGCCAGCGTGCCTCGAGGAGCACCGCGACGACGTCCCCCAGTGCGCCTTCGACCGGGCCGGGGGGATGGCGAGGGCCGGGACCGGGCACGACCTGCTCCTGGAGCGGATGCCGCAGCTGCCGGTCCTGGACTTCACCGACGCCACCTGCCCCGGGCGCACCTGCAGCCCGATCGTGGGTGGCGTGGTCGTGTGGCGGGACAGCAACCACCTGTCCGCGACCTACATCCGCTCCCTGCGGGACGTCGTCGAGGACGCGGTGGCACCGCTGGTCGCGCTGGCCTCCTCGGGGGAGCCCGCGTCCACCCTGCTCGACCCTGCTCGCGAGCCTGGCAGCGAGCTCGGCGGCTGAGCCGCAGCTCTGCGCGGCCCCACCGGCGTGGTCGACCAGATCCGCCAGAGGATCCAGCTCCAGGCGGCCGCGCGCAGGAGCACCACCAGCGCGTACGTCTCGGGTGGCAGACCCCGGCCCGGATCGCTGCTGTAGGCGATGTGCAGCCAGGTCGCCAGGAAGTGCAGCGCCTCCGCCAGGGCCCAGACGAGGTGCTCCCACCACGGACGTGCGGACAGCGCGAGCAGCGGCAGCAGCCACAGACCTGACTGCACCGACAGCGACGGCGCGGTGAGCACGACCACCAGCAGCATGACGGCGCTGAGCTGGACGACGCCCAGGGGTACCCGTCCCGGGCGCCGGGTCAGCCAGGCGCCGAGCGCCAGCGCCACCACCCAGCCGGTGACCGCGATCGCGACCGTGGCCGGCGCGACGAGGGGCGCACCCAGGAGCTGGGGCACCATCGCCGGCGCGCCGTAGCCGGCGCCCTGGCCCCACCACTGCTGCAGGCCGGCCAGCGCCCGTGGCTCGACGGTCAGCAGCGGGACCAGGACGAGCAGCGCCCCGAGCGCCGCACCGACCACGGCCTGCAGGGCCGGCAGGCGTCGTTGCTGCCGCCAGGCCACGAGCACCATCGCGGCGAGCACCAGCAGCGGGAACGGGCGCACGAGGAGCGCCAGCCCGAGCAGCACCCCGGCCACCCAGCTGCGCTCCCGGCGCCAGGCCCAGAGCGCCAGCAGGGTGAGCGTGATGCCGAGCAGGTCCGTGGAGACGAGCACCAGGAGCGTCAGCACCGGGCTGAGCGCCAGCTGGGCCGACTGCCAGGGCCGGGGAGGCTGGAGGGCGACCACGGCCAGCACTCCCGCGGCCAGGAGCGGCACGCACAGCACCGCCCACAGCACCAGCGTCCACTGCTGCGCAGGCACCCCGGTGCCGGTGACGGGGGAGACCAGGGAGATCAGCCACATCACCAGCCCGGACAAGGGTGGCTGGTTGGAGGGCGTCTCCCCCGCCCACGGCAGCAGACCGTCGGCGAGGGGAGAGCTGACGTGCACGACCGGCAGGTCGGAGTAGCAGGCCCGCCAGAAGTGGTCGGGGGTGCTCCAGCCCTTGAGCAGGCAGTGCCCCTTGGTCCACACCGCGAGCGCCAGGTTCAGCGTCCCGAGCAGGACGACCGCGGCAGCGACCCCCGCCAGCCCGCGGGCGCCCACCACGGCATACCGCCCCGCCGGCCCGCCGAGCACGCCGGTCGCCCGGCGCACGACCGGGTCGGACCAGGAGGGCACGAGCCAGGGCACGTCACGGCGCGTGCGGTCACCCGAGAGCGGCATGGTGGACCAGGCTACGGCGGGCTGCTAGCCGGTCGGCGAGGGCACCGGGACGGCCCCGTCACCACCGCCGCCACCACCGCCACCGCCAGCGCCACCGTCGTCATCGTCGCCGGGCGGCTCGATGGGCGCTGGCGTCGTGGGCGCGGGGTTGGTCGGCCCGGGCTGCCCAGGCTGCGTCGGCTCCGGCACCGTCGGGGCCGGCCCCGTGGGCGGTGGCGTCGGCGCCGGGGACGTGGGCTCGGGGCTGGTCGGCTCCTCGGTCTCCGTGGGCTCCCCGGTCGGGGTCTCCGTCTCGGTCGGCTCCTCGGTCGGCTCCTCGGTCTCCGTGGGGGTCGGCGCCTCGGTGGTCGGCTCCACCTCGACCGCGGGCTCGGTGGTGACCACCGCGTCCTCCGTGGGCCCGCCGGTGCCCACCCGCGGGGAGAACTCCAGGATCTCCTCGCCCTCCATGGCCAGGCGCATGAACTCACCCCAGACCTGCGCAGGGAAGGTGCCGCCGGTGATCTGGTCCAGGCCGGCGACGTCCTGCATGGGCACGGTGCCGTCGCCCTTGTACATCACCACGCCCGCCGCCAGCTGCGGCACGAAGCCGTCGAACCAGGCGGAGACGTTGCGCTCGCTCGTGCCCGACTTCCCGGCGCTGGGCCGGCCCAGGTCACCGGCCGCGAGACCCGATCCCTGGGTCATGACCGCCGTCATCGCGTCGGTCACGTCGACCGCCACGTCCCGCTCGACGCCCGGCTCGATCTCGGGCTCGGCCTCGTAGGTCTGCTCGCCGTCCACCGTCGCGACCGCCGCGATGAGGTATGGCATGGCCCGCTCGCCCTCCGCGGCGAGCGTCGCGTAGGCGTTCGTCATCTCCAGCAGGGTGGGCGAGGACGTCCCGAGCACATTGGTCAGGTCGGCGGACAGGCCCGGCGTGTCCTCGGGCAGCCCGAGGTCGACCGCGGCCTCCGCGGTGAGCGCGGGCCCGATCTCCTCGTTGAGCTGGACGTAGATGGTGTTGACCGACTCCGCGAGGGCCGCTCGTAGGTCGAGCAGGCCGTAGGAGATGCTCTGGAAGTTCGCGACCTCGACCTCGTCGCCCTGCCAGGCGAAGGTCATCGGGCTGGGGCCCGGGTAGGGCTGCAGCGTGTCCACGCCCTCCGCGACCGCGGCGGCCAGCGTGATCGGCTTGAACAGTGACCCAGCCTGCACCCGGGCGTCGGTCACCGCGTTGAGCTGCGTCTGCTGGTAGTCCTCCCCGCCGTACATGGCGGTGATGGCGCCGTCCCCCGGCCGGACCGAGGTCAGCGCCGTGGTGATGTCGTCGGCGCCCGACCCCGTCGGCCGGAACGCCTCCACGGCGTCCTCCGCGGCCTCCTGGTGCTGCTGGACGATGGTGGTGGTGATCCGCAACCCACCCCCGTCCACGAGGTCGTCCGCCAGGCCGACGCGGTTGCGCAGCTCCTCGCGGGCGGCCTGGGCGATGTAGCCGTCCACGCCCTGGACGGCCGTCGAGGGCGGGGTGTCCTCGATGTCGGGGAAGGACATGCCGGAGCGCTCCGAGGAGTCCAGCCAGCCCTCCTCGACCATCCCGTCGAGCACGTAGGCCACCCGGGACTCCGCCCGCTCCTGGTTGCCGTCGGCGAAGTCCGGGTCGTACAGGGACGGCGCGTTGGCCACCGCCGCGAGGAAGGCGCCCTCCTCCACGGTCAGCTCGGAGACGTCCTTGCGGAAGTAGGCCTGGCTGGCGGTCTGGATGCCGTAGGCACCGCGGCCGAAGTAGATGGTGTTGAGGTAGTTCTCCAGGATCTGGTCCTTGGAGAGCTCGTTGTCGATCTTCAGCGCGATGAACAGCTCCTCGACCTTGCGGGAGAGGGTCTGGTCGGGGGAGAGGTAGTAGTTCTTGACGTACTGCTGGGTGATCGTCGAGCCGCCCTGCAGGCCGTCGCCGGTCAAGGTGCGCCATGCCCCCCGGGCGGTGCCGGTGATCGAGACGCCCTCGTTCTCGTAGAAGGTGCGGTCCTCCGCCGCCAGCACGGCATACCGGACGTGCTCGGGCACCTCGGACAGCGGCACCGACTCGCGGTCGAACCCGCCGGTGAACCGGGCCAGCTCGGTCTCACCGTCGGCGTAGTAGAGGATCGAGCTCTGCGCCTCGGCGAAGTCGTTGGGCTCCGGGATGTCGGTGCGGCTGTACGCCCAGGCGAAGAGCCCGACGACCAGCAGCAGCCCCAGCAGCGCCAGGCCACCCAGCCACAGCAGGGTCCGGCGCACCCAGCCTCGCCGCCGACGGGGGGCAGGCCGCCCCGGACGTCGGGCCGGGGAAGCGGTGTGCGTAGCGCTCATCGCCCTATTGTGCCTGGCCGCCTGGACGTCCCCGTGGAATCAGTCGGGGCTGCGGGGTGTTTGACTTGGGCGGAGGGCGGCCTGATACCGGCCGCCTCACGCACGTCTACGAGGAGAACAACACGATGGGTTCGGTCCGGGTCGCGATCGTCGGAGTGGGCAACTGTGCCAGCTCCCTGGTGCAGGGTGTCGAGTACTACAAGGACGCCGACCCCACAGCCACCGTCCCTGGGCTCATGCACGTCCAGTTCGGCCCGTACCACGTGCGCGACCTGCAGTTCGTCGCCGCCTTCGACGTGGACGCCAAGAAGGTCGGCATGGACCTGGCGGAGGCGATCAACGCCAGCGAGAACAACACCATCCGCATCGCGGACGTGCCGCCGACCGGGATCAGCGTGCAGCGTGGCCCCACCCTGGACGGGCTGGGCAAGTACTACTCGCTGAGCATCGAGGAGTCCGACGCGGAGCCGGTGGACGTCGTCCAGACCCTCAAGGACGCCGAGGTGGACGTGCTCGTCTCCTACCTGCCGGTCGGCAGCGAGGAGGCGGACAAGTTCTACGCCCAGTGCGCGATCGACGCCGGTGTCGCCTTCGTCAACGCGCTGCCGGTCTTCATCGCCTCCGACCCCGAGTGGGCGGCGAAGTTCGAGGCCGCCGGCGTGCCGATCGTCGGTGACGACATCAAGAGCCAGGTGGGGGCCACCATCACCCACCGGGTGCTGGCCCGCCTGTTCGAGGAGCGCGGGGTGGTGCTGGACCGCACCTTCCAGCTCAACGTCGGCGGCAACATGGACTTCAAGAACATGCTCGAGCGCGAGCGGCTGGAGTCCAAGAAGCTCTCCAAGACCCAAGCGGTCACCTCCAACGTGAACAAGCGGTTCGAGGACCGGGACGTGCACATCGGACCCTCGGACTACGTCCAGTGGCTGGACGACCGCAAGTGGGCCTACGTCCGCCTCGAGGGACGCAGCTTCGGCGACGTGCCGCTGAACCTGGAGTACAAGCTCGAGGTCTGGGACTCCCCGAACTCCGCCGGCATCATCATCGACGCCGTCCGGGCGGCCAAGATCGCCCTGGACCGCGGCGAAGGTGGCCCGGTCGAGAGCGCCTCGGCCTACCTGATGAAGAGCCCGCCGGTGCAGATGCCCGACGACCAGGGGCGTGCCGCGGTCGAGGAGTTCATCGCCGGCTGACCCTGTGACCCCGGTGTGACCCCGCTCGACCGCGGGTCAATCCCCTGGTGGTCCGAGCCGCGGCGGGAGGCCTCCTCCTGGCCCGCGTATCGTCCCTACCGTGACCGTCGCCGACCCCGCACCCGCCGGCCCCGTCCGGAGTTCCAGCAGCAGCTCCAGCAGCAGTTCCAACACGAGCCCTGGCGGCGCGGACGGTCCGGTCCTCTCCGGGGAGCGGCAGCAGCGGATCGTGGTCGTGGCCGGTGCGGCGGAGGACCTCGAGCCGGTCGTCAAGCACCTGCGGGGCCTAGCCCTGGCCGGGCACCAGATCGTGCTGCTGTGGTGGCACGGGGAGCCCGGCCCGCGGCTGGACCGGTTCAAGGCCCGGGTCCAGGTCGATCCATCCGTCTCCGGCGCGCGGGACCGGCTGCGCCGGGTGGTGACCACCGCCCGGCAGCGGCAACGGCCGGGTCGGCCACCGCTGGCCACGGCGGTGCAGCAGGACCGACGCGCCCTGCGGACGCTGGAGGGTGCGGACGCGCTGATCCTCGCCGGTCCCGCCGCGCAGGCGGCGGCCGGTGACCTGGTCCCGGCCACCCTCCCGGTGGTCACGGCCGAGGAGCTGGCCGGGTGGGAGGCGGTGTCCGGCGTCTGGCGCCGGCTGGAGAGCGAGGTGACCGCCGGGGCGGGCGAGATCACCGCGCGTTACGTCCGGAGCTTGCTGCGCCACGCCGAGCTGCTCGGCCGTCGGGTCCCCCCGACCAGCCAGCCTCTGCTGGTGCCGGTCGTCGCGGCGATGCACCGTGCGGGGGCGTACGACCTCGCCCGGGGTGTCGCCGAGCTGCTCGACCCGGACGAGGCAGGGCTGGACCCCGTGGGCCGCGCGGAGCGGCGTGGGTGGCGTGCGCTCACCGAGCTCTCGGCGACGGCCACACCGCCCTACTCCATGGGCGAGGTCGTGGCCGAGGTGGTCCGCGCGGCCGACCTGACCCTGGACCGGGACGAGGTCGGGCGCACCGTGGACCTGGCCACCCTGGCGCTCTCCCTGCTGTTCCACCGTGAGCTGCACGCCGACGGCCTGTCCTCGCCCCTGGTCGACGACCCGGACGGGTTCCTGGCGGACTGGCGCGGTTCGCGGGTCGGGACGCTCCTGGCCTCGTCCTCGCCCCGACGCGCACCGCGGCCGGCCCGGTCGTCGCCGGCCGGCCCTGACACACCTCCTGACGCACCTCCTGACACAGGTCCTGACGAAGGTCCTGACGAAGGTGCTGACGAAGGTGCTGGCGAAGGTGCTGACACAGGGAGACGGCCGCGGGTGGTGGTGGTCCCCGGCACCTACCCCCAGTTCTCCGTCCCCGTCATCGCGGCGCTGGGCGAACGGGCCGAGGTGCGCCGTGTGGAGCTGGCCGCCCGCTCGGACCTGCGCGGCCTGGGCCCCTGGCGTGGCCCCGTCGACGCCCGCCTGCGCCAGGCCCTGGGGGTGCGCTCGGTGCCCGACTACGAGGTGCTGGAGGAGATGGAGGCCGCCTCCGCCGTCTTCGTCGACTGGGCCGACCGGGGGGCGCTCGCGACGGTGATGGCGGTGCCGGAGGGCGTGCCGCTGACCCTGCGGGTGCACAGCATGGACGCGCTGTCGCCGTGGATCCACCTCATCGACTGGAGCAGGGTCGACCACCTGGTCCTGGTCAGCGAGCCGATCCGACAGCTGGTGCTGCGGCTCCTCGGGGACCGGCTGGCGAGCACCCGCGTGCACGTCGTGCCCAACGTCCTGGACCCCTCCCGGCTGCCGACCGGGAAGACCGACGGCCACCTGCGCCGCCTGCTCCTGGTCGGCTGGGGCCAGCAGGTCAAGGACCCGTTGTGGGCCCTGGACGTGCTGGGTGCGCTGCGGGAGCAGGACCCCACCTGGCGGCTGTCCCTGCTCGGGACCGACTTCCCGACCGACGCGGTGCGTTCCCAGCAGCAGTACGCCAGGCGCTTCCGGGCCCGGCTGACCCAGGACGACGTGCGGGGCGCCGTCGACATCGAGGGGTACACCCGCGACGTGGCCCCATACCTGGCCGCCTCCGGCTTCGTGCTGAGCACCAGTCGCCGCGAGAGCTTCGGTCTGGGGATGGTCGAGGCGGCGGCCTCCGGCGCGGTGCCGGTGGTGCGGGACTGGCCGATCTTCGCCTCGCTCGACGCGGCCCGCAGCCTGTTCCCGCACCACTGGGTGGTGGGCACCGTGCAGGAGGCGGCCGATCGGATCCGCGCCCTCGGTCAGGAGCCGGAGTGGTCGCAGGCCTCGGCGGAGGCCCGCCAGGTCGTGGAGGAGCGGTTCAGCAGCGGCGACGCCCGGGCCACCTTCCAGGAGCTCGTCCTCGGTCCGCGCTGACGGCGCCCACCGGCTGGCGGCACCGACCAGGCGCCCACCACCCCCAGCGGTCAGCTGCTCGCGATCTGCGCCAGCACCTGCACCGCGGCGGAGGGGTAACCGACGAGCGAGCGGTAGGCCAGGTCCTGACCGTCCAGGATCGAGCCCCTCTCCACGATCCCCCAGACGGGGGTGCCCGAGCCCTTGTAGTCGCTCCACTTGGACGGCAGGAACGGGTTCGCCGGCAGCACCCCGCTGGTCATGGCGTCGTTGACGAGCAGCACGTCCATCCGGCGGCAGAGCGCCAGGAAGTCCAGGAAGGAGACGAACGGCCCGGCGCGCACCACGTCCCCCAGGCCCCGCTGGTGCACCTGGGACAGCAGGTCGTCGGCCTTGCCGGCGAAGACGTGCAGGCACAGCCGGTCGCGCTGCTCCCGCGGCAGCACCTCCAGCGCGTCCAGCACGGTGCCCATGCCCCGGGTGGCGTAGAAGTTGCCGAAGTAGGCGATGTGCCGCCGACCGGGCTCCAGCGCGTAGGTGGGGCTGCCCATCCGGTAGAACGACGGCTCCAGGGTGGGGTGCGGGCTGACGGTCGCGATCCGCAGGATCCGCTCGCGCAGCGCGGCGTCCGGCACGGCCTGCACCATGAGGTCGCGCTGGTGGGCGTTGGTGAAGAGGATCTGGTCGGCCAGCGCGAACGCCACCACCTCGGCCCACTCGTAGACGTTCCTGCTCGCCGGGGGGGCGAACCCGGCCCGGCGCACCCCCGCCTCGAGCACCTGCAGCAGCGCGTCGTCGTCGGCGGGTGCGTGCCGGACCTCGCCCTTGACGTCGTGCGAGAGCGGGTCGGAGAACTCCGCCGTCCACCGGACCCCCGGACGCAGCAGCTTGAACCGGGCAGCCAGGACGTGGCTGGCCGAGAAGTGCGCGCGCGAGTAGACCCGTTCGTAGCCGGGCCCCTCCCGGTCCCATTCCAACGCCTGCTGCAGGCCCAGCTCGCACCAGCGCACGATCGACTTCCACGAGGAGAAGTAGGTGGCCGAGTCGACGGCGTTGCGGCGCACCACCAGGTGGTCGGCGATGGTCGCCAGGCCCTCGTCGACGGCCCGCTGCGGCGCCATCTGGTTCTGGATCACGTCGACCGGCCGCCCCATGGCCCGCACCCGCTTGGCCGCCACGATCGCGGCGGTGTCGACATACGGCGGGAAGCAGTAGGACAGCACCAGGTCGGTGGCAGGCACGGTGGGGTGGGGCTGGGCAGGCATCGGCGACACTCTACGCGCGGGGGGTCTGCAAGGATCGGGGTATGCAGTCGCGCAGGTTCGTGCTGGTGGGCACCCGGGTGGAGCGCACGGAGGTCACGGCCCTCGCGCAGGCCGCGGCGGTGGCCGGGCTCGACGTGCGGGCCGCCGCCCAGCGGCCGCCGGAGGATCGCACCCCGCAGGTGCGCTGGCACCGGGTGCCGCCCCCGGCGACGCAGCCCGGGTGGGGAGGTGCCGTGGCGTCCTGGGTGACCAGGACGGTCCGGGGCCCCGCAGCCCCCTTCGCGGAGCAGCTGGTGGCGGACCCGTGGCTGGCGGCCCAGGTCACCGACGTCGACCGCGAGGTCCTCCTCGTCGCGCTCGACGACCCGGCCGCCCAGGCCCTGGCCCGCTGGCGGTCGGAGACGGGGGCGACCGACGGTGACGGCCGGCCGGTGCCGGTGCTGACCTGGGACCAGGGGGCGGAGGCCCTCGCCGAGGAGGTCGCAGCCGCCACCGGGGCCGGGAGCCCGGACCGCCAGACCGTCGACCGGACGCCCGAGCGCCGAGGTGGTCGGACCGCCGATCCGTCCCGCCCTCTGGGCGCCAAGCACCGCCTCACCGTGCTCGCCGGGGGCGACGGGGTGCCGCGGCCCGAGGTCGTGAAGGCACTGACGCGCAGCCGCGTCGGCGTCACGCTGGTCGACCTCGACGAGATGCCGCAGCCCGACCTCGGCGGCGCCGACGCGGTGGTCCTCGACGGTCTGGGACCAGCGGTGCTGCTGCTGGGGCAGGTCGGGGAGCACTGGCCGGACGTGCGCGTCGTCCACCTGCAGCGGGCCACCGACCGTCGTAGTCCCTGGCGTCACCTGGTGCCCGAGGGTCGCGTCGACCGCGTCCTCGCCCTGTTGGTCGGTGAGGCCCTTGCCCGTGGCGATGCGGACGCAGCCGGTCAGGTCCTGGCTGCGGCCCTCGGCGAGGACGTGGCACGCCTCCTGCGGGCGACGGCGGACGCGGGGGATGACGCGGCCCTGGCCCTGGCGGCCGAGCTGGCGGAGGACCTCGGACCGGACACGTCCCCCGCCGTGCTGCGCGAGCTGCACTTCCTGGCCCGCGCCACCGGCTCGATGAGCCTGGAGCGGACGCTGCTGGAGCGGCAGCTGGCGCTGCCCGGTCAGCCGGTGCCGGCCCTGCGCGAGGCGCTGGAGCGGGTCACCGAGCGGCTGCGCGAGACCGAGCCGGGGTGGCTGCCCGCGCTGCCGTCCTCGCCGGTCGAGCCGGGCGCGGCCGACGTGCCGGGCAGGGTCCTGCACGTGCTGAAGGTGACGTTGCCGCAGCGCCAGGCCGGCTACAGCGTCCGCGCCCACCAGACCCTCAAGGCCCTGGCCGAGGCGGGGCTGGACGTCGTCGCGGTGGCCGCACCCGGGGCTGACCCCGACGCGACCGGTCAGGCCGGTGCCGGCGACCCCGCGCCCGTGGTGGAGGAGACCGTCCTCGACGGCGTCCGCTACCTCCTCCCGGCACCGGTCCCCGGTGGTCGGCCCACGGCCTACCTTGAGCAGCAGGCGCGTGCCGTCCTGGACGTCGTGCGGCAGGAGCGCCCCGCGCTGCTGCACGTGCACTCGGGAGGGCGCGGCTACGACCTGGGCGTCGTCGGGGCGGCGGTGGCGCGGGCGACCGGCCTGCCGTGGGTGTACGAGGTGCGGGGGCTGTTCGAGTCCCTGTGGACCGGCCAGGCAGCACGGGCCGAACGGGGCGAGACCTTCGCCCGGCGGATGGCCAAGGAGGCCGAGCTGGTGGGCGCCGCGGATGCCGCGGTCACCCTCGCCGGGACGATGCGCGACGACCTGCTCGAGCGCGGGGTGGACCCTGACCGGGTCACGGTCGTCCCCAACGCGGTCGACCCCGGGCAGATGGTGCCGGCCGGCCGCGACGACGTGCTCTCGGACCAGTGGGGCACCCGGGGAGCCTTCACCTTCGGCTACGTCACCAACCTCGACCACCAGCGGGAGCAGGTCGAGGACCTCATCCGGGCGGCGGTCATCCTGCGTGACACCGGGCTCACCGTCCGCGTCCTGGTCGTGGGGGACGGGCCACGGCGTGCGCCCCTGATGGAGAAGACCCGGGAGTGGGGGGCCAGCGACGTGGTGACCTTCACCGGGCGGGTCCCGCACGCACACGTCGCGCAGGCGTACGCCCTCCTCGACGTCCTGGTCGTCCCCCGCAGCGACGAGCGCGCGGCCCGGCTGGTCACGCCGCTCAAGCCCTACGAGGCGATGGCGATGGGGGTCCCCGTCGTGGTGTCCGCCCAGCCGGCGCTGCTGGAGGTGATCGGGGATGGCGAGCGTGGCTGGTCCTACCCCTCCGGGGACGCGCCCGCCCTGGCCCGGCTCCTGCGCCGGCTGGCCGCCGACCCCGCCCGCCGCGCAGCGGTCGCCGCGCGCGCCCGGGACTGGGTGGTGCAGGAACGCACCTGGGCCGGCAACGCGCAGCGGTATGCGGCGCTCTACGGCTCGGTCCTGCAGGGCCGGTCCGGCCCCACCGGGTAGCGTGCAGCCCATGCGTCGCCACAAGCTCCTCGTCCTCGGCGCCGCCGCCGGTGGCGGGCTGAGCCTGCTCGCGGTGCTGGGGGCGGCACTGGGGTGGTGGTGGCTCGTCGTGCTGGCCGCGATGCTGCTGGCCACCGCCGTCCTGCTCGCCGCCCTGGACACCGACCGCCGGGTCCGTGAGCTGCGCTCCTTCGTCAAGGCGCAGGTGGCCGGGATCGACACGACCGGGGGCCGGGCCGCCCCGGCGCAGGAGGACGTGGTCGGCACGGTCCGGGCGCTGCAGGCGCAGTACACCGGCCGGCTGGACCGGCTCCAGGACACCCTCGAGGCCACGATCCGCCAGCGTGATGAGCGCGGCTGACCCCGCCGAGCCCACCCCTGCCCCGACGGTCCACCCGGTCGCGACCCGGGCCGGGGTCACCCGCGACACCGCACGCAACCAGATCCTGCTGGACCACCCCGACGCCCTCGCCGCCACCGCGCTGCGCACCCGTTCGCTGCACGCCCGGGAGGTGCTGGTCGAGGCCGCCTGGCCCGGCCGGACCGCCCAGGACGTCGACGACTGGGCAGCGAGCGCCATATCGGGAACCACTGCCGCGGCCGGCACACCGGCGATCCCCGACGGCGCCCACGCCTACCACCTGGGCCAGTACGCGCGGGTGCTCGCCCTGCAGACCCCGGACCCGGTGGACCACGGCCGGGCCCGGGCGCTCCTGGAGGCGCTCGCGGCCTGCGGGGAGATGGACCACCTCTCTCCGCAGGCGGTGCAGGTCCTGCTGCACCTGCGCTGCCTCGACCGCGACGCGGCCGGCTGCGCCGCGCTCCTGCACCATCGGCACGTCCCGGCCGACGTGGCGGACGCGGTCAGTGCCGACCTGGCCAACCCCTTCCTCTCCCCCGATGGCCGCGACGGTGCGGATCCCGAGGCCCTGACCGGCTGGCTCGGCCTCCTCGGCGCCGCGCTGCACTCGGACCAGCTGGCGCCCCTGCGCCTGGTCGCCCCCGGGGTGCCGCCACCGCCGGGGACCGCGGCGGCCCGAGGCGTCACTCCGTTCGACCGGCTCGGCACCGACCCGCTGCCGCGGGCGGACGTCGACGGGGACCCGTTGGTGACGGTGGTGGTCAGCGCGTACCGACCGGGCCCACCGCTGCTGACCGCCGTGCGCTCCCTGCTCGCACAGACCTGGCACTCCCTGGAGATCCTCGTCGTCGACGACGCCTCCGGGCCCGACGCCGAGCCGTGGCTGCGCGCCGTCGCCGGGCTCGACCCCCGGGTGCGGGTCATCGCCAAGGCGGTCAACGGCGGCACCTACCGGGCCCGGAACACCGCCCTGCGGCAGGCCCGCGGCAGCTACCTGACCACCCTCGACTCCGACGACTGGCTGCACCCGCAGGCGGTGGCGACGCTGGTGCGGACGCTGGAGGCGACGCCCTCGCTCGTCGCCGCCCGCGGCCTGGGTGCCCGCGTCAGCGAGGACCTGGCGTTGGTGCGGCTGGGCTACCGGCACCGGGCCGTCGCCGCCCCGACCCTGCTGGTCCGGCTCGACCCGGCCCTGTCCCGGGTCGGCTTCTTCGACCCGGCCCGCAAGTCGGCCGACACCGAGTACGCCCGCCGGCTGCAGGCGGCCTTCGGCGAGCACAGCGTGCGGACCGTCGACGAGTGCCTGCTGCTGCTCCGGTCCGACGAGGACAGCCTGTCGGCCGGGGAGTTCAGCCGGATGTGGCGCCACGGTGCCCGGCACGCCTACAAGTGCCTCTACGCGCCGTGGCACGAGGAGATCCGCGCGGGCGCGGCGGCCTACCTCGACCCGGACGCCGACCGGCCGGTCCCCGAGCCGCGGCGCTGGGTGAGCGGCTCCCCGCGCGATCCCGACCTGCCTCCGCCGCGACACCTTGACCTGGTGCTCGGCGGCGACTGGCGTCGCTACGGCGGACCGCAGCGCTCGATGCTGGAGGAGATCCGCGCCGCCAGGGCGGCCGGGCTGCGGGTCGGCATCCTGCACCTGGAGGCCCTGCGCTTCGCCACCACCCGCGACCTGCCGCTGTGCGCCCCGGTCACCGAGCTGCTCCGGGGCCGGGAGGTGGAGTGGGTCCAGGTCGACGACGACGTGGACGTCGACGTCCTCATGGTGCGCTACCCCCTGGTCCTGCAGCACCCCCCGACCGTGCCGCGGCCCCGGCCGCTGCGTCCCCGGCACCTGCTCGTCGTGGCCAACCAGGCGCCGGTGGAGCCCGACGGCAGCGACCAGCGCTACGTCGTCGAGGACGTCACGCAGCGGGCTCGCGAGCTCTTCGGCACCGACCCGGTGTGGGTGCCGCAGGGCCCGGTCATCCGTGAGCTGCTGCTGGCCGGCGGGCCTGACCCCGGGCCGCGGCTCACGCCGTGGGACAACCCGGGGCTGATCGACGTGGCGCAGTGGCGGGTGGACCGCGGGCGGACACCGGGGGCCGGGGGCGCCCCTGTGGTCGTCGGTCGGCTGTCCCGGGACCATCCGCTGAAGCACCCGGCGACGCAGGCGGACCTGCTGGCCGCCTACGACCTGGGCGACGGGTATGCCGTGCGGCTCATGGGCTCCCGCGCCACCTGGAAGCGGCTCGCGGTGGAGGCGGGGCTCCCCGAGGACACCCCGGTGCCGGAGAACTGGGAGCTGCTGAGGGTGGGGTCGGTGGAGCCTCGGGAGTTCCTCGCGGGGCTGGACTTCTTCCTCTACCAGGACCACCCCGAGCGGCACGAGGCGTTCGGGCGGGTGCTGCTCGAGGCGGCCGCCGCCGGCCTGGTCGTGGTCGCCCACCCCAAGCACCAGGTGGTCTTCGGCGACCTGCTCGACTACGCCGAGCCGCGCGAGGCCCGGGCCGTCATCGAGTCCTACGTGGCGGACCCCGCGAGGTATGCGGCGCGGGTCGAGCAGGTCCTCGGGATGGTCCGGCAGCGGTACTCGCACGCCTCCTTCGTCGAGCGCCTGGCGACCCTGCCGGGCATGCGAGAAGCCTGGTCGACCGCCCGCGAGACCCGCGCCGACCGCGGCCGCCCGTGGAGCGGCGAGGTCGTGGTGGACGTGCGGCCGACGGGGGACCGGGGCGGACCCGTCGAGGTCGTGGTGCAGCAGGGGACGGGGCTGCGGGTGCGCACGGTGCGGCTGCGCTCCGCCGCCGACGCGGGGCGCGCCGACCAGCTGGTGCTGGTGGAGGCGCAGGACCTGTCGCCAGCGACGCGCGAGCGGCTGCGGGCCGCGCTGGCCGTGCCGGACGAGGCGTCCCTGGACGAGGAGGTGGCGTCGGCGGTGGCGGGCAGCGACGACATACCGCTGGCCCTGCTCGTGCGGGACGGCCGGGTGCACGTGCTGGGGGAGGTGACCGGGAGCCCCGGCTCGGCCGTGCTCGGGTGGACGCTGGCGCAGGGTGCCCGGGAGCTGCGGGTGCGTCGGTGAGCACCCTGCCCCCCGGCGTCTCGCAGGACGGCAGGGGACCGGTTCCGCGCGGAGGCATCGCCGTGCTCGTGGCGACCCTGGGGCTGGTGGTGTTCGGGCTGTGGCGGGTCCGGCTGGGCGTCGATCTCGGCGACGGCACCCACGTGGTCGCGCTGGCGCTGCGGATGGCGCAGGGCGACGAGCCGCTGACCGACGAGATGAACCTGCAGGCCCTCGGCTCGGTCCTGGCGGTGCCGTTCACCTGGGTCTGGCTGCAGCTGGCCGGGATCGAGGGGGTGGTGCTGGCCTCCCGGGTGTTTTACGTGGGCCTCGCCCTGGCGGTCGGGGTGGTGGCCTACCGGGCGCTGCGGACGCAGCTGCCGCGGGCCGCGGCGTTCACGGCGGTGGTCCTGATGCTGCTGCCGACGCCGTACAACCTGCTGGTGACCAGCTACAACACCGTGCCGGTGCTCATGCTCGGCCTGGCGGCCAGCGCTGGTTTCGCGGCGCTCAGCACCCGGTCCGCCCGGTGGGGCGCGGGGGCGGGGGTCGCGCTGGCGGTGACCGTGCTCAGCCACCCCGCCAGCCTGCCGGCCGCCGCCGTGCTGGGGCTGACCGTGCTGCTCCTGGCCCGGCGGGGACCGGTGGTGACCGGGCTGCTGGTCGGCGGGGGCGTCGCCTCCGCCCTGGTGGTCCTGGCGCTCGCGCTCGGACCGGGCCCGGGGGCGCTGCTGGAGACCGTGCGCTACACGACCGACTACCAGGCCTCCCGCCCGGACCCGCTCTCCCGCCTGTCGCGCTCGGCGCAGCGCTACCTCACCGGCCTGCTCCACTGGCGCCACCTGCCCGTCCTGGCCCTCACGGTGGTGGCGCTGCTGCCCCGTCTGCGGTGGCGGTGGCGAGCGGCCGCGGCGACGGGGATCCCGGTGGTGCTGGCGGTGACGGCCTGGGTGGTGGCGCCCGGAGAGCCGGACGGCGGCGAGCCGTTCGGGCTCTACAGCGCCTCCTTCGCCCTGCTGCTGCTCACCTTCCTGGCCTTCCCGGTGCTGGCCTGGGCGCACCACGTGGGCGACCGTGCCCTGCGGCTGCTGCTGGCGCTCACCGGGCCGACCGCGCTGCTGGGCGTGGTCTTCTTCGCGATGACCACGTCGGCCTCGATCCGCTGGGGGGCACCGTTGCCGCCGGCGCTGCCGCTCGTCGGTGCCGTCGGTGCCGGTCTGGTGCTCTGGGCCGGACGGCACGGCACCCGCACGCTGGCGCTGGCGGCGGCGCTGTCCCTCGTCGGGTCGCTGCTGGTGGTGCACCCGGCGCGCAGCTTCCGCGACGGGGCGCCGGACACCCTGGAGGGGCCGATTGCTGCAGGCCCCATGGCCGGCCTGCACGCGGCCCCGTTTCACGTGCAACGCGACGGCGCCCTGCGCGCCCTGGTCGACACCTGGGTCGAGCCCGGTGACGGGGTGTTCTTCTACGGTATCCCGGGCGGCTACGTCTACAGCCAGGCCCCGATGCAGACGAACCTGATCTGGGTCAGCGCCTTCGGGCAGGCCAACGCGCAGACGGTGCGTTGGTGGCAGGAGACCGGCCGCTACCCCGACGTCGCGGTCGTGGCCAAGACGTCGGCACGGACGGCGGGCAGCTGGGACGCCCTGGTCGCGACCGACCCGGTGCTGACCTTCCTGCAGGAGCACTACGACCTCGTCGCGGACCTCGGCAGGGACGAGGGGGACGCCTACGTCTTCCGTTCCACCGCGTCTTCCCTCAGCACGGCGTCCCTCACCGGGGCGGCAGGGTCAGCAGCCGGTCGCTGAACGGCAGGGCCACGGGGCGGACGCCCTGCACCAGGTCGACCAGGCGAGGGCTGCAGCACACGGCCGCCGGGCCGGCCGGGGCACCGAGCGCGCGAGGCGGCGAGGGCTGGCTGCCCAACCAGAGCACGGCGTCCTCGGGCAGCGCCTGGTCCAGGGCGTCGCTGACCGGCAGCCGGTCCCGCCCGTCCTGGGCGGGCCAGGTCTGCGCCAGCGCGGCGTCGGCGACCTCGCGGGCAGCACGACCAGGGTCACCGTGCGAGCCGTCGACGTCCTCGCGCAGCCCCACGACCCGGTGCGGCACGCCCGCGTCGGCGGCCAGCGCCGAGGCGGCGAAGACGGGGTCTGCGCCCTCGTCCGGGGCCAGCCGGTCCCACCAGGAGACGGTGTGCACATCGACCTGCGCCTCGGCCAGCAGCGCCAGCAGCTCCCGGCTGGCCTCCTTCCCGGTCAGCCCGAGCCACACCGGCCCGCGGCTGCCCAGCAGCTCGGTGTGCCGGGCCAGTCGTGACCTGCGGGTCCAGCCCTGGTCGGCCGCATGCCGTGCCGCACCGGGGAGGTCGACGAGCACCGGCAGCGGGACGGGGTGGAGCGGGACGAGACCGAGCGGACCGGCCGCGGCGAGCAGGTGGTCCGCCCCCAGACAGGTGGTCGGCGCCGGCACCAGGCCGGCGTGGGAGACGACGCCGGACCCGTCCTGGAGGAGGTGCAGGCCCAGGCTGGCCAACGGGTCGGGGAGCACCACCGTGCGCGCGGGCGTGGACAGCAGCACCAGCCAGCCGCCTGCGAGCGTCGCCGCGCGCTGCTCCACCGCGGCCAGCGCCGCCGCCGGCGTGCCCGGGTGGGTGCGCAGCTGCTCCGCCAGCGCCCGTGCCACCTCGGCGGCCCCGACCAGCCCGGTCTCCACGTCGACGGGCTCGCCGAGCACGAGCACCCCCCCGTCCTCGAGCGGCACCTGCGCGTGCGGCAGGGCCGGGTGGGCCTCCAGGGTCATCGTCCCCCCGGGCAGCTCGGTCCGGACCCAGCCGGGCCGGGAGGCCGACCGGGCGGCCTCCCGGGAGGTGGGGACGGAGGTGGGTACGGAGCCGGTGGCCGAGGCGGGCAGCACGGCATACCCGCGGGGGAAGGTGAGCCGGTCCAGGCCGGTGAGCCGGACCCGCTCCCGGTCGAGGCGCTCCAGCCGCCCACCGGCCCGGTGGCCCAGGCGGCCTGCGGCCCCCGGCAGCAGGGTGCCGACCCGGCGCGTCAGGGCACCCAGGCGCGTGGCGGCCGTGGTCTCCGGCGCCGCCCGCCCCGTCGTCCGGCGTGCCGGCAGCCGGGCGGCCGGCTCCTCCGCGAGCATCCGCTGGAAGAGCACCTTGGCCTCCCGCTGCGGGTACGGCAGGGAGAGCATGGTCTCCAGCAGGACCCGGTCGTTGAAGGGCAGCAGGATCCGGTGGCCGAAGTCACCGTCGGTGAACTTCTGCCAGCCCCACCGCCCCATCCGCTGCTCCCAGTAGAAGACGTCGTGGTGGTCGTAGCCGAGCAGCCGCTCGGCGGTCATCGCGGCGTACTCCTGGTAGCCGTCGTACATCTGCCCGGCCAGGTCCTCCAGGCCCTCGCTCGCGCCCATCATCATCCGCGCCAGCCGCAGGGGGGAGAGCGGCTCCGCGGTCCTGGCCCGGATGAAGGTGGTCCCGGTCTCCCCACCGTTGGACTGCAGCTGGACGAGGCTGCCGTCGCGGGGCAGGTCGGCCCACATCGCGTGGGCGGCGCCCCGGCTGGGTAGCAGGGGGGCGTAGGTGCGGCGGTGCAGGACGTCGAAGGTGCCGCCAGGTGGAGGCTGTCGCCAGCGGAGCACGCGGTGCGGGATCCCCAGCTGGGCCGAGACCGCGCTCGCGCCGGTGACATCGGCCATCGCCGCCCGGCCACCACGGGCGTCCCGGGGGTTGACGTAGGTGAAGGCGAACCCGTCCCCGGCCCGGAGCGCATCCTGCGCCACCGCGGCGGTGACCCGGCTGTCCCAGCCGGCGGTCAGGCTGAGGGCGGGCCGGCCCAGCCCGGCGAGCAGCTGCGCGTGGGCGGCGAGCCGCTCCCGGAAGGCCCGGTAGACCGCCCTGACGTCCGTGGTCTCCTCCCGCTGGCGCCACGGCCAGAACCGCTCCTGCCGCACGGTGGGCGGGTCCTCCGGGCGCAGCCGCACCCGCAGCAGGCAGTTGGGCGCCAGCGGCTCCAGCCCGAGGTAGGCCGTGCGCCGGCCGGGCAGGTAGGTCACCGCCCCGCCCCGACGGCGGCGCAGCTCCTCCAGGAGGGTCAGCGCCGGCTCGTCCACGGCCAGCTCGAGGGTGCGCGCGACCAGCGCCGGGGTGCTGGCCAGCGCGAACCGCCCCCCGGCGACCGCGGAGAAGACCGGCTGGGTGGCGTGGGTGTCCGGGACGACGAGCAGCTCGGCCACCGGAGCGGCATCCGCACGGGGCGCCGCCAGCAGCGTCCACCGACCGCCGAGGCTGGCCGCCTCCCGGACCAGTGCGTCCTGGCCGCCGAGGTCCCAGGTGCCGGCCAGCCGGCCGGCGATCCGGTCCCCCTCGATGATCCCGGCGGCCACGTCGACGGGGTGGCCCAGCAGCACGACCGTCCCACGCCCACCGCGGCCGCGGGACAGCACCGTCCGGGGATGCAGGTGCAGGACGGTGCCGGGGAGCAGGTCAGGCTCGGTCCGCCAGCCCCGCGTGTCCTGCGCGGGCGCGGTGCCTGCGTTCACGAGCAGGTAGCCGTGCGGGTGGGCGCCGTCCAGCACGGCGGCCTCGTCGACGAGCCTCCTGGGCGCCTGGCTGGTCATGACGCGGCAGGCGGCTCGGTCCGGACGTGCTCCAGCTCGGTCAGCCGCTCGCCCAGGACTCGCAGCAGGGCCTCGTCGACCCGGTCCAGGCGCACCGGACCCCCGTCGGCCGGCACCTCGGCGCGGACCAGGTGCCACAGCTGGTAGTGGTCGATCACCGACCCGAGCCGGCGGGCGAGGTAGTCCGCCCACGGCACCTCGCCGAAGGCGCCGGAGGCCCACTCCTGCTCCGGGACCACGTGCTCCACCACATACCCGTGCCGGCGGGCGGCGGCGAAGACCGGTCGGTCCAGGACGAGCACGGCCCGGAAGGAACCGGTGGACCGTTGCAGGTCGGCCAGGTCCGCGAGAAGCTGCTCGGCCCGGGCGTCGTCCAGGCCGGTGGCCAGGACCCCGACGACCGGGAGGCGGCCGACGTCCGGGCCGGACACCTGCCGGTCCGGCAGCAGCGCGACGTCGACGTTGCCGGCCCCGTGCCGGGGGGCGAAAACGCGCCACGCCAGGTCGGTGAGCACCGCGTTGCGGCGCACTCGGGGCAGCACCTCCTCCAGCGCCAGGCGGTAGCCGGGGGTGCGCTTGGCCCAGCGGGCCAGCTGCTGCTGGCGGCGGCGGACGCCGGGCGAGAGGCTCATCGGCGCGCCACCGCCAGCCGGCTCGCCGCGTTGCCCCCTGCCCCGGCCAACCCCGCCACCCGGACGATCTCCGCGGCCGCGGCGCCCGCGCCGTTGCCCGGGTCCTCCGCCAACGCCCGGGCCGCCATCTCCGGCCCATGGTCCAGGAGGCGCTCGACCAGCGCGTGCGCGCGGCCACCGGTGAGGGTGTCCGCGCTCAGCGCCCAGCCCCGGGCAGCGGCGTGCCCGGAGCGCCCGGCCTGGTCGTCCAGGCTGGTCTGCCGGTTGGGCACGAACAGCGCCGGCACGCCCAGGCGGAGCGCCTCGTGGAAGGAGTTGTAGCCGGCCGCGGCGATGACGTAGTCGAAGGCGGCGAAGTGCTCGGAGAGCGGGAAGTGCCGGACCAGGTGCACGTCGGCGCCCGCGTAGGCCCGCTCGGCGATCGAGGGCGCCGTGACGCAGACCCCCACGCCCCTGGCCTGGAGCGCGCTCGCCGCCGCCCCGACCTCGTCGTCGGTGTCGTTGATGTTGCCGGCCCCCAGGGCCACCAGCGCCAGCGGCCCGTCGGCGGGCAGCCCCAGCGCCGTCCGCGCCGCGGTCCGGCTGCTGCGGCCCTCGCGGTCCACCAGGGTCACCGGCGCCACCCGCACGGCCCCGTCGGCGCTCGCCGTGGCCCCCCGGTCCGCCGCCGCGGCCAGGTCGCCGGGCTCGACGACGGCGTCGAACCACACGGTCTTGTCCAGCTGGTCCAGGTTGCGCCCCGGTCTCCACATCCCGCGGCGGCTCCACACGGCACGGGTCCGGGGGTGCGCCGCCAGCGCCCGGTCGAGGCCCGAGTAGGGGTGGGTGCCGTCGAAGACGAGGACGTCGGGGTCCAGCCGGTGCAGGATCTCGGTCACCCGTTCCGCGAACAGCCGCCGCCACGACGCCGGCCGCAGCCCGGTCGCCCCCTGGCTGGGCAGGTACTCCCACGGGATCCCCTCCTGGCCCACCACCGGCACGGCCTGGGACAGGGAGAGCACATGCGCTCGGATACCCTCGGGCAGCCGCCGGGCGTAGGCCAACAGCCTGGTCAGGTGCCCCATCCCCGCGCCGTTGCTGGAGAGCAGCAGGACGGACGGCATACCGGCGATCATGTCACAGCGCGATATCATGTCGGGCGCGCATCGCGCGCCGACCCACACCCGATCTCGAGGAGCCTTCCACCGTGTCTGTCGACGCTGTCATCATCGGGTTGGGGTATGTGGGGCTGCCGTTGGCGCAGGAGGCGATCCGGTCGGGGCTGACGGTGGTCGGGTTCGACATCAACGCCGGTGTGGTGGAGGGGTTGAACGCGGGGCGTTCGCACGTGGACGACCTCACCGATGCCGACATCGCGGAGATGGTGGCGGGGGGTTTCGAGGCCACCACCGACGAGGCGCGGATCGGTGAGGCCAGGGCGGTGGTGATCTGTGTGCCGACGCCGCTGTCGGACGAGGGCGGGCCGGACCTGAGGGCGATCAACGCGGCGGTGGCGGCGGTGGCGCGGCACCTGGAGCCGGGGATGCTGGTGGTACTGGAGTCCACGACGTACCCGGGCACGACGGATGAGGTGGTGCGTCCGGCGTTGGAGGCCGGTGGCCTGGTGGCGGGCAGCGACTTCTTCCTGGCGTTCTCCCCGGAGCGGATCGACCCGGGGAACGAGCGGTTCGGGGCGAAGAACACGCCGAAGGTGGTCGGTGGGCACACGGGTGCGTGCACCGATGCCGCAGCCGAGTTCTACGGTCGGTTCGTGGACACGGTGGTGCGGGCGAAGGGGACGCGGGAGGCGGAGACGGCCAAGCTGCTGGAGAACACCTACCGGCACATCAACATCGCGTTGGTGAACGAGATGGCGCGGTTCTGCCACGAGCTGGGGATCGACCTGTGGGACGTGATCGAGGCGGCGAAGTCCAAGCCGTTCGGGTTCCAGGCGTTCTACCCGGGTCCGGGGGTGGGTGGGCACTGCATCCCGATCGACCCGAACTACCTGTCGCACAACGTGCGGGCCCGGCTGGGGTACCCGTTCCGGTTCGTGGAGCTGGCGCAGGAGATCAACTCCTCGATGCCGGGGTATGTCGTGACCCGGGTGCAGGACCTGCTCAACACCGAGGGCAAGCCGTTGAAGGGGTCGACGGTGCTGCTGCTGGGGGTGACCTACAAGCCGAACATCGCCGACCAGCGCGAGTCGCCGGCGGTGCCGCTGGCCCGGGCGCTGATGGCCAAGGGCGCGGTCGTGCAGTACCACGACCCGCACGTGACGGACTGGTCCGCGGTGCCGGAGGCGGTGCGGGTGCAGGAGGCTGCTGCGGGTGCTGGGGCGGCGGACATCACGGTGCTGGTGCAGAACCACCGGGAGTACGACGTGGACGCCCTCGCCGGCGCCGCGCAGGTGTTCTTCGACACCCGCGGCCAGGCCACCGAGGCGGAGAAGGTCAGCCGGCTGTGACCGTCGTGGGGCCCGACCCCCGTGACGTCCCACCCGTGCTGAGCCGGGAGGACGCAGAGGCGCTCGCGGCCCGCCACGGGCTGGAGCCCGTGGGGCAGCGCCCCCGGTTCGGCCGCTACGTCGCCGACGTGTGGCGGCACCGCCACCTGATGTGGGCGATGGCCAAGGGCGAGTTCGCCAGCGAGCACCGGGACAACTACCTGGGCTTCGTCTGGGCGGTCATCAACCCGCTCCTGCTCGGCCTGGCCTACTTCCTCATCTTCGGCCTGCTGCTGGGCACCGCCCAGGGCATCGACAACTTCATCACCTTCCTCACCGCCGGGCTGTTCACGTACGCGCTGTTCTCGCTGGCGCTGACCTCGGGGTCCAAGTCGCTGCTGAGCAAGCTGAGCCTCATCCGAGCCATGCAGTTCCCCCGGGTGCTGCCGCCCCTGGTCGCCGTGCTGTCCGCCTTCGTCAGCCAGCTGCCGGCCTTCGGGGTGCTGCTCATCATCGCCCTGTGGGACCAGAAGGGTCAGGTCAGCTGGACCTGGCTGCTCTACCCCGCAGCGCTGCTCATCGTGCTGGTCATGAGCCTCGGCATCGCCATGCTCACCGCCCGCCTGGTCCATGCCGCCCGGGACCTGGCCAACCTCATGCCGCTCATCGTCCGGCTGCTGCGCTACGTCTCGGGCGTGTTCTTCTCCATCGAGCTGCAGATCGATCGGTTGGACGCGCCGGAGCTCGTGGGGATCCTCCTGCAGTACCAGCCCGCAGCGGTCAGCCTCACCCTCGTGCGGGAGACCATCTGGAACCCGGCCAGCCCCGACCCGGTCACCTGGGCCGTCGGCGGCGGCTGGGCACTGCTCTTCTTCGTCGTCGGCTTCGTCTTCTTCTGGCGGGGGGAGGGCACCTATGGCCGCGCCTGAACAGGACCGGGTCGGCCCGCCCGTGCTGCCGGTCGAGCAGGTCGTCGACCAGACCCGACGACCCTCCGTCATCGCCTCGCAGGTCGACATCAGCTACCGCGTCTTCGGCACCGGTTCCGGCGAGGAGCCCGACCCGCAGGACGAGGTGGGTGCCGTCAAACGGTTCGTCTCCCGCAGCAGGTCAGGGGTGGGGGTGCGCGAGATCCACGCCGTGCGCGGAGTCTCCTTCGTCGCCTACCGGGGAGAGTCCGTCGGTCTCATCGGCCGCAACGGGTCCGGCAAGTCGACCCTGCTGCGCTCCATCGCCGGGCTCGTGCCCCCGACCGGCGGCCAGATCTGGATCGACGGCCGGGCCGCGCTGCTCGGCGTCGGCGCCGTCCTGCTGCCCAAGATGACCGGGCGGCAGAACATCCAGATCGGCTGCCTCGCGCAGGGGATGACGCCGGCGCAGGTCGAGGAGGTGGCCGAGGAGATCGTCGAGTTCGCCGACCTCGGCCGGTTCATCGACCTGCCGATGAACACCTACTCCACCGGGATGTCCGCCCGGCTCCGGTTCGCGATCTCCACGGCTGCGGTGCCGGAGATCCTTGTCGTCGACGAGGCGCTGGCCACCGGCGACTCCTCGTTCAAGGACAAGGCCGAGGAGCGCATCACCGAGCTCCGGGAACAGGCCGGCACCGTCTTCATGGTCAGCCACAGCCGCTCCTCGATCGAGAAGATGTGCGACCGCGTGCTCTGGATCGACGAGGGCCGGCTGCTCGCCGACGGCACGCCGGCGCACGTCTTCGGGCTCTACGGCCGCAAGTACGGCAAGCACCGGCATACCTGGCGGGAGCGGTTCGACCAGGCCAAGCTGATCGAGGAGACCGAGGGTCGGGAGGCCGCCGACGAGTACCTGGCGCGCTGGGAGCAGCGCGCCAACGCCAAGTTTCGGAAGACGTGAGCGGGGTGCGGGTCAGGTCCGTCCTCGTGCTCACCGTCGTCCACCACCCCGACGACAGCCGGGTCCGGCACCGCCAGATCGCCGCCCTGCTCGACGCCGGGTGGCGGGTCACCTATGCCGCTCCCTGGTCCGGGTACGGCCTGGAGCCGCCGACGGACGTGCCGGGGCTGGACCCGGTGGACGTCCCTCGGGCCCGGGGGCGGCACCGGACCGCGGCCCTGCGCGGCGCCCGTGAGCTGTTGCGCTCCCGCGCCGGGGGCCACGACCTGGTGCTGCTGCACGACCCCGAGCTGCTGCTGGCCACCCCCGGGCTCGACCTGCCGCCGGTGGTGTGGGACGTGCACGAGGACACCGCGGCGGCGGTCGAGGTGCGCCCGTGGATCCCCGGCCCTCTGCGCCGGCCGGCCGCCGCGGCCGTGCGCAGCGTCGAGCGGCTCGCCGAGCGCCGCGTGCACCTGCTCCTCGCCGACCACCACTACACGCAGCGGTTCCGCAGACCCCACCCGGTCGTGCCCAACGTGGTCTCCGTGCCCGACCGGCCACAGCCGGCGGCCCAGGTGCAGGACGGCGTGCTGCGGGTCGTCTACCTCGGCAGCAACACCCTGGAGCGGGGAGCGGCCGAGATGGTCCAGGTGGCGCGCGCCCTGCCCGACGGGGTGCGTCTGGAGGTCATCGGGCCCGCGCACGGGTCGGCGGACGGGCTCCTGCGCGAGGCCGCCGACCACGGGGTGCTGGACTGGCTCGGGTTCCTGCCCGCCGACGAGGCCGTGCGGCGGCTCGACGGGGCGCTGGCCGGGCTGTGCCTGCTGCACGACCAGGCCAACTTCCGCCCCAGCATGGCGACCAAGGTGGTGGAGTACCTCGGTCGAGGCGTGCCCGCCGTCGTGACGCCCCTGCCCGTGCAGCAGGACCTGGTGCGGCGCAGCGGGGCGGGCGCGGTGGTCCCCTTCGAGGCCACGACCGAGGTGGTGGACGTGCTGGCGGGCTGGGCCGCTGACCCCGACCAGGCCCGCGAGCTGGGCCTGCGGGGGCACCGCTACGTCGCGGAGCACCACGACTGGGAGCGCCTCAAGACCGACTTCGTCACCGCTCTCGACACGATCGCCGGAACAGGCCGGTGATCCCGCCGGCGTCCCCGGCCCGCCCCGTCCAGGCGCAGCTACAGTAGGCGCGATGCGTGACCAGGACCGTGCCGCCGCGAGGGACCTCGTGCTGTCCTACTGCTTCCCTCCGTATGCCGACGCCTCGGGGATCGTGGCCGCCAAGCGGGTGCGCGCCCTGGGCCGGCCGGTGGACGTGGTCCAGAACCAGATGTCGCCCCTGCGGGCCGTCGACGCCGGGCTGGCGAGCATTGCCGACCACCTGGTGGTGCGCCGGGCGGTCATCGACTCGCCCACCTACTTCTCCTCCTGGCGTTCCGTCGTCCAGTGGTGCGAGCCGGGCCTGCAGCAGGCGCTGCGGTGGGACCGGGAGGGTCCGGGCTACGAACGGGTCTACTCACGGGCCCAGTTCCTGGCCAGCCACCTGCTGGCCGCGCTGTACAAGCTGCGACGGCCCGGCGTGCGGTGGACGGCAGAGTTCTCCGATCCGCTCTCGCACGACGTGCAGGGGAAGGTCCGCCATGCCCCTGCCGAGGACGACGATCTGCTGCGCGCCCTGGACGCCGGTGTCCGCGACGCCGGCTTCCCGCCGCCCCGCGGCCGCAACGTCTACGAGTGGGCCGAGGTCGTCGTCTACGCCCTGGCCGACGAGATCTTCTTCACCAACGAGCACCAGCGCGACCTGATGGCCTCGGCCGTCACCGACCCGGGTCTGCGCGAGCGTGTCCTGCAGGTGGCGACGGTCAACCCCCACCCGACCCTGGAACCGTCGTTCTACCGGCTGCGTGACCCGGCGTACCCGCTCGAGCCGGGCCCGGTCCACCTCGCCTACTTCGGCAACCTCTACGCCACGCGCGGGATGTCGGCGGTCCTCGACGCGCTGGAGGTGCTGCCGGAGGGGCAACGTGGGCGTCTTCGCCTGCACGTCTTCGCCGGGCAGCCCGACGGGCTGCTGACCCAGGTCGCTGAGCGCGGGCTGGCGGACGTCGTCCGGGTCGGCCCGTTCGTGGACTTCCTGGACTTCCTGGCGCTGTGCGGCCGCATGGACGTCCTCGTGGTCAACGACGCGCTGACCAGCTCCACCCTGCCGGCCAACCCCTTCCTGCCGTCCAAGTGGAGCGACTACCGCGGCAGCGGCACCCCGGTGTGGGGGCTGGTCGAGGAGGGCAGTGTGCTGGGCCGCCTGGACGACCCGGCCCTGCAGTTCCGTACGCCCGTGGGTCACGCCACGGCCGCCGCCCAGCTGCTCTCCCGGCTGGCCCGCGGGGTGCTGACGCCGGACCGGGCCGCCGCGAGGCCGACCCGGACTCACTAGTCTTGACGGGGTGAGCTCAACCCCGGCCCGCCGTCTGGTCATCGCCTACTGCTTCGTCCCCTACGTCGACACCTCCGGTACGGTCGCGGCCAAGCGCGTCTGCCTGCAGGGGGAGCCGGTCGACGTCATCCAGAACGAGATGGGCGGCCTTCGGGCCGTCGACCCCGGCCTGGACCTCGTCGCCGACGGCCAGATCCGGCGGCGGGCCGTGCTGGACACCCCCACCTACTTCGCCGCCTGGCGCTCGATCGTCGCCTGGTGCGAGGAGGGTATGCAGCAGGTCGACCGGTGGAGCGCCGAGTCCGCCGAGTCCGGCCAGCTGCTCGACACGGGGATCCCCTGGTCCTCGATGTTCTCCCGCTCCCACTTCGTGGCCTCCCACTTCCTGGCGGCGCTGGTCAAGGCCCGCCACCCCGAGATCGTCTGGGAGGCGGAGTTCTCCGACCCCTGCTCGGCCGACGCGACCGGCGCCGAACGGCACGCGCCGATGCGGGACTCGGAGCTGTGGGACCAGCTGCGGTCCCTGCTCGAGGACGCCGGCTGGGAGCCACCGGCCAGCGACAACGTCTTCGAGTGGGCCGAGGTGCTGGTCTACGCCTTCGCGGACCGGATCATGTTCACCAACGCCCAGCAGGCCGAGTACATGGCCGGCCGGTGCCACGACCCCCGCCTCGCCGACCGGTTGCGCGCGCGCACCGTGGCCACGCACCACCCGATGCTGCCGGAGAAGTTCTACGCGATGGACCGCGCGCCCGTCGAGCTGGAGCAGGGCGTGCTGAACATCGCCTACTTCGGCAACTTCTACGGCAAGCAGAGCCCGATCGCGGCCGTCGAGGCCATGGGCCTGCTGCCGGAGGAGCAGCGCGAGCGGCTGCGCCTGCACATCTTCACCCAGCCGACCGACACCCTGCGGGACATCGTGACCCGGATGGGGCTGTCGGACACCGTCAAGGTGGAGGAGTTCCTGCCGTTCCTGCAGTTCCTGGAGATCGCCCGACGGATGGACATCCTGCTCGTGGTCGACTACCCGCTGCCGCAGGGCGCCGAGCGCAACCCGTTCCTGCTGTCCAAGTGGGGTGACTACCGCGGCAGCGGCACCCCCGTCTGGGGGATCCTGGAGGAGAGCAGCGTGCTCTCCGCCACCGACGACCCGGCGCTGCAGTTCCGCACCCCCGTGGGCCACGCCACCGCGGCCGCCCAGCTGCTCTCCCGGCTGGCTCGGGGGGTGGTGGCGCCGGACCGGGACGCCGCCCGGCCCCAGGCCGCCCGCATCGCCTGACGGGTCAGCCTTGCGGCTGGTGCTCCTTGGGCGCCGGCTCGCGTTAGCTGGTCGTCGACCCGTGCGGCTCGAGGATGATCTCCAGCAGCCGGTCCCGGGTGCCGGCGTCGGAGAACTGCTCGCTCATCTCCTCGCGCACCTGGGCCACGGCCCGGCGCCGGTCCTCGTCGTCGGCGAGCGACCGGATGAGGTCCGCGGCTTCGTGCGGCGTGGTCACGACGCAGTGGCGGGGGAAGAGCCGTCCGGCACCGTCCAGCGTCGCGAAGGCGGGCCAGTCGCGCACGACCGGGAACGCCCCGGCCGCGGTGCCCTCGAGCGTGCCGATGGGGCACCCCTCGCGCCGGCTGGTGTTGAGGATGAAGCCGACGTGGCGCAGCTGGTGGGCCAGCCGGCGGGTGAACCCGGTGTAGTCGACCTGGTCCACCAGGTGCGCTTCCAGGGCACGGGTGCGGAAGGCACGCGCATAGTGCTGGGCGCCGGTCGCGTGGTGCTCACCGAAGTCGGCGCCGATCAGCCGCAGGCGCCACGACGGGTCGTCCTGCAGCAGGATCTCCAGCACCTCCAGGGCGAAGATCGGGTCCTTGACCACCTGGCCGAAGCCCACCACGCCCAGGGTGCGGACGGCCTCGGGCAGGAGCGGGTCCGGGAAGTTCTCCGGGGGCACGATGTTGGTCACCACATGGGTGCGCACGTGCTGCACGCGCTCACCCAGGATCCCGAGGAAGAGGTCGCGGATGTGGTCGGCGACGAAGACGACGTCGTCCACCCTCGACCAGTCCACCAGCTGGGCCGGGGCCGACAGCGCATCGACGCTGTGCACCCGGACGACCATGCGGACCCCTTCGGGCACCACGGTGGACGCCCAGGCCGCGCCCTTGTCGGCCCAGTCGGCGACGACGACGTCGGCACCCCGGACCGCCTCGAGCTCCTCGCGCGCCACCTGCAGCCCCACCGTGGGGACCCGGCCCAGGGCGTGCTCAAGCCGGTACTGCAGCAGCGGGGCGTCGATCATCATGCCGCGGAAGGGCGCACCGGAGAGCCGGACGGTGGTCAGTTCGGTCTCCTCGTGCGCGGCCAGGGCCTCGAGCAGCGGCACGGCGTGGTGGGCATAGACGCCCGGCAGCATGCTGACCCGGAGCCGACGCGCAGACCCCTCGTCCGGACCGCCGACTCCCTTCTCCGAGGAGACTTCCTGTGAGGCGATCTCCTGGGAGGCCACGACGGGTGCGCCGGGCGGCGGCAGCTCGGCCTCCAGCCCGGCGGTGTCCTCACCCTCCTCGTCGACCAGCGACTCCGGGCCCAGGGGCCGCGCGCCGGCGGAGGCGAGCAGCTGCCCGACCCGGCTCTCCCGCAGCGGGGCCAGGAAGATGTCGGGCTGCTCGACGAGGGGAGTGTGCTCGGTCGAGGTGTGCAGCTGCTGGTGGAACTGCAGGCCCAGGGCGATCGCGCCCAGCTCCGAGGCCTCCTTCAGGTCGTCCGCGTCCAGGGCCGCGTCAGCGTGCGCCAGCACCGCACGGACGAGGTCCACGACCGGTGCCGGCAGCTCCTCGTCGCGGACCAGGGCGACGTGGGCGCGCAGGGCCGCCACGGCGGAGTCCTCGCGCGGGTCGGGCCCGAACCGGTCCCGCAGCAGGTCGGCGATGGCCAGGAGCGAGTCCACCTTGTCGAAGCCGCCCCGGCGCAGGGCCCAGCGGGCCAGCCGACGCAGCTCGGGGCGCACGTCCCGGGCCAGGTCCTGCCGCAACGGCCCGGACTCGGCGAGCTCGTACAGCTGCTCCGCCGGCGCCAGCACCCGGCTGAGGGTGATGCGGTGGCCCGGGAGGCGGGCGTCCAGCTCACGGGCACCGACGGACAGGCTGCGCCAGGCCGCCTCCTCCGCCAGCAGTCGCGGCGCCAGCTCTGGTCCCCAGGTCTGCGCGTGGGGAGCCAGGGCCCGCACCCGCTCGCCGAGGTGATCGGCCGCCGGCTGGTCCAGGAAGACCACCTCGTCCGCGACCGGCGCGACCTCGTTCAGCCACCGGTCGTGCCGGGCCGCCAGGTCCAGCTTCTGGGCCAGCGTCAGGGGGGCCGTGACAGCGGCCGTGACGGGCCGCAGCGGGCCGAACCGCAAGGTGCCGAGGCGGTGCCGGCCGCTGGGCAGGCCAGGAGGCAGACGGCGCCCCCGGTAGCCGAGGCGCACCACGTGCCCCGCCGAGGCCAGACCCCGGATCTCCTCCGCCAGCGCAGTCACCGACCGCGTGCTCGAGGCCAGCAGCAGCCAGGTGCGCGGGGCATCGGTGCGGATGCGGCGAGGAGACTTCTTCGTGGTGCGACGGCGGGTGATCTTCACGCTGTCCTTCGTCGTCGGGTTCGTCGTCTGGGTGCGACGTCTGGGTGCGACGTCGAGCTCGTCGCCGGTGTGCGGGTCAGTCGCGCTGGTAGATGTCTCGACTGTAGACCTTGTCCCCGGCCAGGTCCTGGAGGTGGTCGTCGCGCCGGTTGGCGATGATGAGGTCGCTGGCGGTGACGAACTGGTCCAGGTCGGAGTAGACGTGGCAGCCCTGGAAGGAGTCTTCCTCCAGGGCGGGTTCGTAGATGATGATCTCGATGCCGCGGGCCTGCAGGCGGGACATGACGCCCTGGATGGAGGAGGCGCGGAAGTTGTCCGAGCCGGCCTTCATGATGAGGCGGTAGATCCCGACCCGACGGGGGTGGTCGGAGGCGATGTCGGCGGCGATGAAGTCCATGCGGGTGGTGTTGGCGTCCACGATCGCGGTGATGAGGGTCTGGGGGACGTCGCCGTAGTTGGCCAGCAGCTGGCGGGTGTCCTTGGGCAGGCAGTAGCCGCCGTAGCCGAAGGAGGGGTTGTTGTAGTGGGAGCCGATGCGGGGGTCCAGGCCGACGCCCTCGATGATCTGGCGGGTGTCCAGACCGCGGGTGGCGGCGTAGGTGTCCAGCTCGTTGAAGTAGGCCACGCGCATGGCCAGGTAGGTGTTGGCGAACAGCTTGATCGCCTCGGCCTCGGTGGCGTCGGTGAGCAGGACGGGGGCGTCCTTGTCGATGGCGCCTTCCAGGAGCAGGTCGGCGAACTGTCGGCCGGCCGGGCCGGTGTCGCCGACGATGATGCGGGAGGGGTGCAGGTTGTCGTGCAGGGCGCGGCCCTCGCGCAGGAACTCCGGGGAGAACAGGATGCTCAGGTCCGGGTGCTGCTCGCGCAGACGGGCGGTGTAGCCCACGGGCACGGTCGACTTGATCACGACCGTGGCGGCGGGGTTGATCGCGGCGACGTCGGCCAGGACCGCCTCCACGCTGGAGGTGTCGAAGAAGTTGTTCTCGGTGTCGTAGTCGGTGGGGGTGGCGATGACGATCCACTGCGCGTCGGTGTAGGCCTCGGCAGGGTCGGTGGTGGCCCGCAGGTCCAGGTTGTTGGTCGCCAGGTAGTGCGAGAGCTCGGGGTCCACGATGGGCGAGCGGCGCTGGTTGATCAGCTCCACCTTGGCCGGGTTGATGTCCAGGGCCACGACCTCGTGGTGCTGGGCCAGCACCACGGCGTTGGACAGCCCCACGTAACCGGTGCCGGCGATCGCGATCTTCATCAAAACAGCTCCTCGAGTGTGGACGAACCGGTCAAGTATGGCGTGGCGTGGGTGAGAGGAGGATGAGGCGGCCCGGCGGTACCTCTGGCGGACAGGCCGCGTCCGGGCTCGGTGCTAACCTCCTCGCACGTGCGTCGTCGACTCCGAAAGGCCGTTTGTGAACCGCTGCGCTGGTGATCGGGCGGGGCGAGCCTGCGGGGCCGGTGCATGATGCGGGAAGCGGTCCAGCGGGTGCGTCGGCTCCGCAACCCGGGCAGCGTCTGGCGGCTGCGTCGCTACGCCTTCGACCTGCGGGAGCGGAGCCCCTCGGGGGCCGGGATGGCCGCGCCCGGAGCGGACCTGGTCGAGGTCAACCAGGCCGACCTGGACGAGATGCGGGCGTCCTGCCCCGAGCTGACGGACCGCAAGTACGAGCAGCTGCGGGAGCGGATCGGGGCGCCGGACATCACGGCATACCTCATCCGTGACGCCGACGGGACCTGGGCGGGATACTGCCACCTGGCCTACCGCCGGTTCGACGATCGCTACCTCAACCACGTGGTGCGGCTGCGGCGCCGCCAGGCCCTCTTCGTCGACGACGCGGTGTTCCGCACCCACCGCCGACGGGGGCTGCACACCTTCAGCGTGCAGCGCCGCCGGGAGCTGGCGCGGGAGCGGGGGATGCGGACCGGCCTGGTCGTCATCAACGACAAGAACACCGCCTCCATCGCCTCCTACCGCCATGTCGGGATCCGGCCGGTGCGCCGGCTGTACTTCGTACGGCCGTTCCGGGTGATGATCCAGCTGCCCTGGCGGAGGGCGTAGCGGATGGACATCGAGATCGTCCGCGATGCCGAGGGTCTGGATGACCTGAGGGCGGACTGGGAGGATCTGGAGCAGGCGGACCCCGAGGTCCCGTTCTACTCCACCTTCGCCTTCGTGCGGGGTTGGTGGGCCGCATACGGGCGGGACGACGGGCACGAGCTCCTCGTCGTGACCGCGCGCAACAACGGCCAGCTGGTCGGGGTCGCGCCCTTGTCCTACCGCCCCCAGACCCGGTTCGGGGTGCCGATCAAGGAGGTGCGCTTCGCCAGCCACGGCGACTACCTGTCCTTCCTGCTGCATCCCGGCATCCGCCCGGACACGGTGACCAACGCCCTGCTGGACGCCGTCTTCGCGCAGAGCGACTGGGACATCCTCAACCTGACCAACATCCCGGCCTCCACCACCTTCGCCGCGGCCCTGCTCCGCTCGGAGCACCACACGCTGCTCACCGCGCTGTCGGAGAACCCGTACATCGACCTGCGCCCCCATGCCGACTTCGCCGCCTTCACGGCGGACCGGCTGCCCTCGCACACCCGTAAGTACCGCAACAAGTTCCTGCGCGAGACGGGCGCCCGGTTCCGGGTCGTCGCCGGGGACGAGGAGAACATCCTGGAGCGCATGGCGGGCCTGCACCGGGAGGAGCGCGACTTCCTGCGGGCCCGTGGGCGGCGCGAGCGGCACTCGCTCTTCGACGATGCCCGCCGGTTCGCCCTGTACCGGGAGGTCTACGCGCGTCCCGGCGCGGCGCGGACCTTTGTCTACGAGGATCTCGAGGGCAACCTGCTGGGTTATCGCAGCACTTTCGTGCACCGCCGGTCGCTGCTCTCCTGGAACAGCGCCTACCACCCCGAGGTCGAGCTGTACCGGCTCGGCAAGGTCATCCAGTTCGACATCCTGGAGCACTGCTACGCCGCGGGCGACGTCGACGTCTTCGACTTCGGTGCCGGGCGTTACCCCTGGAAGTTCGAGTGGACCGACCGCTCGACCCTCTCCTACCGGTTCCGGTACGACCGGCCGGCGCTGACGGCCGCCGCCCCGCCCCCGCGCCTGGTCACCGGCCCCCCGCGGCCCAGCGGCGGGCGGAGAGGATCCGGGAGAACCAGGCGCGGACCGCGGAGGTGGAGGCGGCACGCCAGCAGCGTGCCCTGCAGCGCGCCGACCGGCTGCGTTCCCCCCTCCCGGCCGGCCGCGACGCGGCGGTGCGGGGCGTGCGTTCCGTCCTGCACCGGGCCCGCCCGCCGGTCGTCTACTACGTCCCCCACCCGGACGACGAGGCGATCTACATGGCCGGGAGCATGTGGTCCGAGCGCAACCGACGCACCATCGTCGTCTCGCTCACCAGCGGCGGCTCCTCCGCGGTGCTGCCGTGGGTCAACGAGCGCCTCGGCCAGCAGGTCAGCAAGGAGGACCTGGAACGCAGCCGGATCGGCGACCTGCGCCGGGCCGTGCAGCACCTGGGGGTGCGCCCGCTCGACGTGCACGTCATGGACCTTCCCGACGGCGGCCTGAGCCCTGAGCTGGTGGGCGAGGTGGTGGAGGAGATGAGTCGGCGCTACCCGAGGGCCAGCCACCGGACGATGACCTGGCTGGACCCGCACCCCGACCATGCCGCAGCCGGCGAGGCCGTCCGCCGGGCGCACCGGGCAGGCGTGATCGAGGACAGCCTCTTCCACGTGCCCGTCGACGTGCTGGAGGAGTCGGTGGGGAGCCCCGTCCAGCTGTCCACGGCCGCCTGCGACGCGAAACGGGCCGCCCTGGCGGAGTACCGGGTGTGGGACCCGTTCGCCGGGCGCTACGCCATCGGCCTGCTCAGCGTGCCGGACCTCATCGCCAAGCAGGCGGTGGAGCCGCACGAACGGGTGCACGGCCCCGACCTCGACGACGGCCCGGAGGAGGACCGGGAGGATTAGGCCGCGGCGTCCGGGTCCCGGTACCCTTGTCAAGTTCACCGCTGGCACGGCTGTGGAAAACTCCTGCGCCCTCGCCCCTTCCGGGTGGAGGCTGGTCCTGCCGCGGTGAGACGTATGAAGCCCTCCTGTCACGGAGAGACCGTGACCGCTACAGACCGAAGGAGGTGGGTTCACCCATGCGTCAGTACGAACTGATGATCATCCTCGACCCCGAGACCGATGAGCGTAACCTTCAGCCCACGCTGGAGAAGATGCTCGAGGTGGTCGGCAAGGAAGGTGGCTCCGTCGACGAGATCGACATCCTGGGCCGCCGTCGCCTGGCCTACGAGATCAGGAAGCAGGCCGAGGGGATCTACGCCGTCATCCAGATGACCGCCGACCCCGCGACCGCCCAGGAGCTGGACCGCCGGCTGGGGCTCAACGAGTCCGTCATGCGGACCAAGCTGCTGCGCCGCGACGCCTGACCTGCTCGCGTCCCACCGCTCCACCAGCATCACCCAGCACCACCCAGCGTCACTGGTACCACCCAGCACCACCTCGCCCACGACGACGATCAAGGATGACCTGACATGGCCGGAGAGACCCCCATCACCGTCATCGGCAACCTGACCGCCGACCCTGAGCTGCGCTTCACCCCGAGCGGCGCGGCCGTGGCCAACTTCACCGTGGCCTCGACCCCGCGGACGTTCGACCGGCAGGCGAACGAGTGGAAGGACGGCGAGACGCTGTTCATGCGCTGCTCGGTCTGGCGCGAGGCGGCCGAGCACGCCGCCGAGTCGCTGCACCGCGGTGACCGGGTGATCGCCACCGGCCGGCTGGTCTCGCGCTCCTGGCAGACAGCTGAGGGTGAGAACCGGACGGTCATGGAGATGCAGGTCGACGAGGTCGGCCCGTCCCTGCGGTATGCCACCGCCCAGGTCACCAAGGCCCAGCGCGGCCAGGGTGGCGGCGGTGGCGGTTGGCAGGGCGGTCAGTCCGGCCAGACGGGTCAGGGTGGCGGCTGGGGCCAGGGTCAGTCCGGCCAGGCAGCTCAGTCGGGCCAGGGTGGCGGCTGGAACCAGGGCCAGGGTGGTCAGCCCGGGCAGAGCGGCGGCCAGCAGGCCGCCGGCACCTCCGCCCCGGACAGCGACCCCTGGGCCACCGGTGGGGCCAGCAACACCGGCAGCGGTGGCCAGTCCGGTGGCTGGGGCGGCGCGCCGTCCTACGACGAGCCGCCCTTCTAGAGCCACTGCGGCACGACCGCGGTGCCCGGCCCACAGCCGGGCACGCGCACACACCTCATACACATCAGAGAACACCCATCCCGAGCACAGCTCGGGCTCTTCGTAGAAAGGGAGAGCACCACGATGGCCAAGCCCGTCATGCGTAAGCCGAAGAAGAAGGCGAACCCGCTCAAGACCGCCAAGATCGAGGCGATCGACTACAAGGACACCGCGCTGCTGCGCAAGTTCATCTCCGACCGCGGCAAGATCCGTGCGCGCCGCGTCACCGGCGTCTCCGTCCAGGAGCAGCGCCGCATCGCCAATGCGGTGAAGAACGCCCGCGAGATGGCGCTGCTGCCCTACAGCAGCTCCGCCCGCTGAGCCGCAGAAACGATCGGAGAAGCAGAATGAAGATCATCCTGACCCAGCCGGTGACCGGCCTCGGGGAGGCCGGTGACGTCGTCGACGTCAAGGACGGCTACGCCCGCAACTTCCTGCTGCCCCGCCGCGTCGCCACGCCGTGGACGAAGGGCGGCCAGAAGCAGGTCGACTCGATCAAGGCCGGCCGCCAGAAGCGCGCGCTGCGCACCGCCGAGGAGGCCTCGACCGCCAAGGCGACCCTGGAGAGCACGACGGTCACCGTGACCGCGCGTGCCGGCCAGGGCGGGCGCCTGTTCGGTGCCGTCACGCCCACCGAGATCGCCGAGGCCATCGCGGCCGCCGGGGGTCCGCAGGTGGACAAGCGCCGTATCGAGGTCCGCAGCCCCATCCGCACCGTCGGTGAGCACCCGGTGCACGTGCGTCTGCACGACGAGGTCGCGGCCGACGTGACCATCAACGTCGTCGCGTCCTGACGACGTCTCAGACGTCTGACCGAGTCTGACCCGGCTGACCGAGTCTGACCCGGCTGACCACGGTCCGACCGCTAGGGCCCCGGTTCCGTTTCGCTCGGGACCGGGGCTTTTGGCATCATGGGCGCGGGCGTGCCGGTCGTGTCCCGCGGTCTCGGCGTTCGGCCTTCCGGCGTTGTCGGCGTCTCGGCGTCACGTGCTGGGCTGCCTGACCGATCGGTTTTCGGTCTCCGACAACCTTCGCGTTATCCTGTGCGGGACGCGTCAACTACTGAGGAGGACCCGTGCTCGTCGCCTTCCTCCTCGTCCACCTTCTGGCCGCGGCGCTGGCCCCCTCGCTGGTCCGCCGCCTCGGGGCCAAGGCGTTCCACCTGCTGGCCCTGGCGCCCGCCGCCACCGCGGTCTGGGCCGCGACCCAGATGCCCGCAGGTGCGGACGACGCCCATACCGAGCACCTGGACTGGGTCGCCGCCCTCGGGATGGACCTGTCCTTCCGGATGGACACCCTGGCCTGGGTGATGACCCTGATCGTCTCCGCGATCGGCGCTCTCATCCTCGTCTACTGCGCCCACTACTTCGAGGACGACGACGGCAACCTGGGTCTGCTGGCGGGGGCCCTGGTCGGGTTCGCGGGGGCGATGCTCGGCCTGGTCACCACCGACGACCTGCTGGTGCTCTACGTCTTCTGGGAGATCACCACCGTCCTGTCCTACCTGCTGGTCGGCTACCTGACCACGAGTGCGGCCAGCACCCGGGCCGCCAAGCAGGCGCTCATCGTCACCACCTTCGGCGGGCTGGCGATGCTGGTCGGGATCGTCATCCTCGGGGAGGGGGCGGGCACCTACCAGATCAGCGAGCTCATCGCCGAGCCCCGGACGGGGACGCTCGTGGCCTGGGGGATCGCCCTGCTGCTGGTCGGCGCGATCACCAAGTCCGCGCTCTTCCCCTTCCACTTCTGGCTGCCCGGCGCGATGGCCGCGCCGACCCCGGTCAGCGCCTACCTGCACGCCGCCGCGATGGTCAAGGCCGGCGTCTACCTGGTCGCCCGGTTCGCACCCGGGTATGCCGACCTGCTCACCTGGCAGGTCGTGGTGCTGGCCCTGGGCGGGTTCACCATGCTCCTGGGGGGCTTCCGCGCCACCCGGCAGACCGACCTGAAGCTGCTCCTGGCCTACGGCACCGTCAGCCAGCTGGGCTTCATGCTCCTGCTCGTCGGCTACGGCAGCGAGGGGGCCATGCTGGCCGGACTGACCATGCTGGTCGCGCACGCGCTCTTCAAGGCCTCGCTCTTCCTCACCACCGGTGCCATCGACCACGCCGCCGGGACCCGCGACATCCGCCGCCTCACCGGGGTGCGCCGCCGGGCCCCCCTGCTGGCGGTCGCCGGCACCCTCAGCGCCATGTCGATGGCGGGCATCCCGGTGCTGCTCGGCTTCGTCGGCAAGGAGGCCGCGCTCGCGGCCGTGCTCTACCCGGTGGACGGCTGGTGGTCGCTGCAGGGCTTTGCCGCCTTCTCGGTCGTGCTCGGGTCCGTGCTGACCATGGCCTACTCCGTGCGTTTCGTCTGGGGCGCCTTCACCGACGCCTCCCGACCTCCGGAGCTGCCGCACGGCCAGCTGCCGTCCGCCGTGCGAGACCGGCAGCGTCCTGAGGCGGGCGCCACGCTCGCCGCACCGGCCGGCCCGACCGCCGCCGAGGAGGAGACGACCTGGCACACGCCCACGGTCATCCTCACCGGGGTCCCGCTCCTGCTGGCCCTGGCCAGTGTCGTGATGGGCGTCACCTCGACCACGCTGGAGGGGGTGCTGGAGCCGCACGCCTCGCTGGTCACCGCCGTCCCGGACGGCTACGAGGTGCACCTCGGCCTGTGGCACGGGTGGGGCCTTCCGCTGTACGCCTCGATCCTGGTGTGGACCCTGGGCACCTTGTGGTGGTGGGCACAGGCCCGCCGGCCCGTCGAGGTGCCGGTGCCGCTGTGGCCCTTCGACGCCGGGCGGACCTACCACCACCTGGTCCGCGGCCTGGACCGGGTCGCCCTGGAGGTCACCGGCTTCTTCCAGCGGGGCTCCCTTCCGGTGCTGCTCGGCATCATCGTCAGCGTCCTGATCGCGCTGCCGGCCTACCAGATGGTGACCGGGGACATCGTCTGGCCCGAGCGGGTCCGGATCTCGGACAGCGCGGCGCAGGTCGTCGTGATCGTGCTGGTCATCCTGGCCGCGGTGCTGGCCACCCGCGCCCGACGGCGGCTGCGGGCGGTCTTCCTGGTCGGGGTCACCGGCTACGGCACCGCCCTGCTCTACCTGCTGCACGGGGCCCCCGACATCGCGCTGACCCAGATCCTGGTGGAGACGGTCTCGCTGGTGGTGCTGGTGCTGGTGCTGCGCCGTCTCTCCGGGCGCTTCCCCGACGACCCGAGCCGGATGACCCGGCGGGTGCGCGCCCTGCTCGGCACCGCCGTGGGTGTGGTTGTCGGCCTCAGTGCGCTGATCGCCACCTCCTCGCGGATCCACGAACCCGCCGGGCTGGGCCTGCCGGAGCGGGCCGTCGACTACGGCGCCGGCTCCAACATCGTCAACGTGATCCTGGTCGACGTGCGTGCCTGGGACACCATGGGCGAGCTGTCGGTCGTGCTGGCCTGTGCCACCGGTGTCGCCAGCCTGGTCTTCCTGCGCGACGACATCATGGACCGGGTGCGGGCCGGTCTGCGCACCGCGCGCGGCACCCGCGCCCGGCTCCGCACCCCGCGTGGCGACACCTCCCGGGCCAGTGGCCCCAGCCGGTGGCTGACCGCCGGCGAACAGCTCGACCCGCAACGCCGCTCCACCATGTTCGAGGTCGTCACCCGCCTCGTCTTCCACACGGTGGTGCTGTGGTCGGTCTACCTGCTGCTCTCGGGCCACAACCAGCCCGGCGGCGGCTTCGCGGCGGGCCTCGTGGGCGGGTTGGCGCTGTGCCTGCGCTACCTGGCCGGTCGCGGCTACGAGCTGCGTGCGGCGCTGCCGGTCATGCCGGCGGCCCTGCTCGGCTCCGGCCTGTTCATCGCGGCCGGGTCTGCCCTGGCCCCGATGCTCTTCGGCAGCCCGGCCCTGCGCACCTGGGACACCTACCTGCAGATCCCGCTCCTGGGCGAGGTGCACCTGGTCACCTCGCTGTTCTTCGACATCGGCGTCTACCTGGTGGTCCTGGGCCTGATGCTCGACATCCTGCGCAGCCTGGGGTCGGGGATCGACGGTCAGATCCGCCTGGAGAACGAGCAGGAGAACGAGCAGGAGAACGAGCAGGACCCGAGCGGCCAGGACGCGAGCGAGCAGACGCAGGGTGAGGAGGTGCCGTCGCGATGACCCCCAACCTCTCGCTCATCGTCGTGGCCAGCGTGCTCATCGGCACCGGGGTCTACCTGTTCCTGGCCCGCTCCCTGGTGCGGGCGCTCATGGGCTTCCTGCTCATGGGCAACGGCATCAACCTGCTCTTCATCATCGGCTCCGGACCGGCCGGTGCGCCCCCGATCGTCGGGGTCTCCGAGGACATGGACATGTCTGACCCGGTCCCTCAGGCGCTGGTGCTCACCGCGATCGTCATCACCCTGGGGATGACCGCCTTCGTGCTCGCGCTCGCGCACCGCAGCTGGCAGCTGGGCCGGGAGGACCTGGTCGCCGACGACCTCGAGTCCGCACGCATCCACGCGATGGCGGAGTCCGACGAGATCGACGGACCCAGTGCGCGCGAGCAGGCCGATGCGATCGCCGCGGAGACCCAGCGCACCGAGCGCGAGATGCACGACCCCGGACGGCAGGGCATCCCGGGCGACCCGGCCACCCCCACGACCGAGCGCTACGACCACGCGATCGCCGGCCCGGGTGAGGGCACGGTCGACCCGGAGGACGTGGCCAAGGAGCGGGTCGCCGACGGCGGGCCCTCGGTCGACGAGTCACCGGACGCGCAGGGCACCGACCCTGAGGGGGGCACCCGATGATCACCGAGTACGCCTGGCTGGTCCCGATGGTGGTGCTGCTGCCCCTGGTCGGCGCCGGCCTGACCCTGGCGGCGGCACGCAAGACCTGGGTCCAGCGGGTCGTGAGCATGTCCGTGCTCATCGGCATGCTGGCCTGCGCCAGCGTGCTGCTGTGGGCCGCGGACACCCTGGGCCCCCAGGTGATGTACGTCGGCGGGTGGACGCCGTTCGAGGGCATCACCCTGGTCGTCGACCGGCTCTCGGCCCTCATGGTCATCGTCTCGACGACGGTGACCATGGCGGTGCTCGCCTACTCGATCGGGCAGGGCGCGAGCAGCTTCGACGACGAGAGCGACGGGCACTCCCCGCTGCCGGTCTTCCACCCCTCGCTGCTGGTGCTCTCCGCCGGCGTCACCACCACCTTCGTCTCCGGGGACCTGTTCCACATCTACGTCGGCTTCGAGATGCTCCTCGCCGCGAGCTTCGTGCTGCTCACCCTCGGCGGGACCGTGGAGCGGGTGCGGTCGGGGATCACCTACGTCCAGGTCTCCCTGCTGTCCTCGATGATCTTCCTGATGGCCCTGGGGCTGGTGTACGGCGCCACCGGCACGATCAACCTGGCCCTGCTCTCCCAGCGGGTCGGGGAGATCTCCCCGGGGACCGCGGCGCTGCTGCACGTGATGCTGCTGGTCGGCTTCGCGGTCAAGGCCGCGGTGTTCCCGATGTCCGGGTGGCTGCCCGACTCCTACCCGACCGCCCCAGCCCCGGTCACGGCCGTCTTCGCCGGGCTGCTGACCAAGGTCGGCATCTACGCGATCATCCGGACCCAGACGCTGCTCTTCCCGCAGTCCAGGTTCGAGGACCTGCTGCTGTGGGCCGCGCTGTTCACCATGGTGGTGGGCATCCTGGGCGCGATCGCGCAGGACGACATCAAGCGGATGCTGTCCTTCACCCTCGTCAGCCACATCGGCTACATGCTCTTCGGCATCGCGCTGGGCTCCACCCACGGCCTGGGTTCGGCGATCTTCTACGTCGTCCACCACATCCTCATCCAGACCACGCTCTTCCTCGTGGTCGGGCTGGTGGAACGGGTCGGCGGCTCCTCCGACAGCACCCGCCTCGGCGACCTGGCCCGCATCTCGCCCGTCGTCGGGATCCTCTTCTTCATCCCGGCGATGAACCTGGCCGGCATCCCGCCCTTCACCGGCTTCCTCGGCAAGGTCGGGCTGATCCAGGCGGGCGTCAGCGACGGGTCGTGGCTGGCCTACACCGTCGTCGTCGGCTCGGTGGTCACCTCACTGCTCACCCTGTATGCCGTGGCCAAGGTCTGGGGCCGCTCCTTCTGGTCCGAGAACGCGACCGGGCTGACCGGCGCGGGCCCGATGCGCGGCGGCCATCACTCGGCGCTCGGCCTCGGGGTGCTGGCGCCGACGACCGGGCTGGTCGTGGTGGGCGTCGCGCTGACCGTGGTGGCGGGCCCCCTCTTCGGGGTGGCCAGCCGCGCGGCCGTCGACCTCGTGCAGCGCACTCCATACCTGGAGGCCGTGCTCGGTTCGGGGGTGTCACTCTAACGATGAGACGACTCTTCAACCCCCCCAGCTGGCGGATGTCCCCGTGGTCGGTCCTGTGGCTGACCGTGGTCTGGGTCATGCTCTGGGGCGAGGTCACCCCCGTGACGGTCGTCGGTGGCGCCATCGTCGCGGTGCTGGTGCTCGCCCTCTTCCCGCTGCCGCACGTGCGGATGCGGCTGCGCCCCCGCGTCTGGGGCCTGCTCGTCCTGGTCGGCCGGTTCAGCTACGACCTGGTGACCGCCTCCGTCCAGGTCGCCTGGCTGGCGCTGCGTCCCGGCCGGCGCGTCGGCGGGGTGGTCATGGACATGGAGCTCGTCGGCGACGACGAGCTCCTGCAGGTGCTGACCGCCGAGATGGTCACCCTCGTCCCGGGCTCGGTCGTCATCGAGCTGGACCCGGGGACCCGGGTCATCACCCTCCACGCCCTGGACGTGCGTACCCGCCAGGAAGCTGAAGCGATGCGGCGGCGGGTCCGCGGCCAGGAGGCGCGGGTGCTGCGTGCTCTGCACCCGGACCCGGAGACCCTGCTGGACCCGCGCCGACGCAGGCAGGCGCAGCGCACGGCGGCCCGGGAGGGGCCGGTCGCCGAGACGGCCGCCCAGGTCAGGGAGCGGACCGGTCAGCGGGTCGACGAGGTCCGGGCCGACGAGGGGACGCAGCCATCGGAGGAGGAGACGCCGCGATGACCATCGACACCATCGAGACCTGGCTCACCTGGGCGATCGGCGGGCTGCTCTTCCTGTCGGCCCTGCTCAGCCTGATCCGGATCACCCTGGGCCCCAGCGTGCTGGACCGGGTGGTGGCCTCCGACGTGCTGGTCTCCATCGTGGTCTGCGCCCTCGGCGCCTACGCGGCCCTCACCGACGCCTGGACCACCCTGCCGCTGCTGATCTCCCTGTCGCTGGTCGGCTTCATGGGCTCGGTCGCCGTGGCGCGTTTCGTGGCCCGGGACCGCGACACCCCCTTCGTCGCGCCCGCACCTGACCGGCTCCAGGACGGCGGCTCCGCCCCGCCCCGGCACAGCTTCGCCCGTCGCGCCCCGCGCAGGTCCCACGGGCACCGGGCCGATCGAGCCACCCCGGAACGCGGACCGGGACACGGAGGAGGTCGGTCATGAACGTGTACGACGTGCTGGACGTCCTGGGCCTCATCTGTCTGCTCCTGGGGGCGCTGCTCTGCCTCGCGGCCGCAGTCGGCCTGCTGCGCTTCCCGGACCTGCTGACCCGCATGCACGCCGGCACCAAGCCGCAGATCCTCGGGGTCATCCTGGTCATGATCGGCGTCGGCCTGCGCACCCGCGCGGGCCTGGACGTCGGGATGCTGGTGCTGATCACGGTGTTCCAGATGCTCACCATCCCCGCCGGTGCGCACATGGTCGGCCGCGCGGGCTTCCGCACCGGTCAGATCGCCCCCACGGACATCCACCTGGGCCGGCGCGAGCACGACCCCAGCCCGGACCAGCCCTAGGCCAGGTGTACGGCGGGGCGGAGTCCGGCATACCGAGCCGGCGCACCGGCCAGGCGGCGGCGGCGCTGCATCATCCCGCGCCGCAGACCAGCCGTTCGACACGGGTCAGCGCTCGGCGCCGACGACCATCCAGCGGTCACCCTGGCCGCGGCCCCACAGCAGCAGGGCGCGGACGAGCATGAACCCGTTGAAGGCGACCCAGAGCCACACCAGGCCGGTGATGCCGGTGACACCGGACGACCAGACCGCGAGCACCATGGGGACGTAGGCGAGGGTGGCCAGCGTCTGTGCCCCGGCCAGCCAGCGGGTGTCGCCCGCGCCGATGAGCACGCCGTCCAGGATGAACGCCACCCCGGCGATGGGCTGCCCGACGGCCACCACGATGAGCGCGGCCGCCAGGGCGGCCCGCACGTCGGGGTCCTGGCTGAAGCCGAGGGGGATGACGCGGTGCAGGATCAGGATGACCGCAGTCAGGATCAGGCCGAACCAGATCGACCACCGCACCATCAGCTGGGTGGTCTCCCGGGTGCCGCGCACGTCCCCGGCGCCGAGCGTCTTGCCGGTGAGCGCCTGGGCCGCGATCGCCAGCGCGTCGAGCGCGAAGGCGAGGGTCGCCCAGACGGTCATCGCCACCTGGTGGGCCGCGAGCGGGCCGTCGCCCAGGCCGGCCGCGAGCCAGGTGGTGAGCAGCAGGGCGGCACGCAGCGCGATCGTGCGCACCAGCAGCGGTATGCCGCCCAGCGCGGCCTTGAGCACCCCCGAGCCGCTGGGCGCCAGCTCCGAGCCCAGCCGACGGGCACCCCGGACGACCACGAGCAGCAGGTAGACCGCCATACCGGTCTGGGCGATCACCGAGCCGATCGCCGCCCCGGCGATCCCCCAGCCGACGACGTGCACCAGAACCAGGGACAGCACCGCGTTGGCGCTGAAGCCGGTCACGGCGGCGATGAGCGGCGTCCGGGTGTCCTGCAGCCCGCGCAGCACCCCGGTCGCGGCCAGCACGATCAGCATGCTCGGTATGCCGAGCGCCGACCACCGCAGGTAGGTCACGCCCTCGCCGGTCACCCCGGGGCTGGCGCCGAAGAGTCCGAGGAGGGGCTCGGCCCAGACCGCGGTGGCCAACCCGGCCAGGGCCCCGAGCAGCAGCGCGAGCCACAGCCCGTCGATCCCGGCGCTGATGGCGCCGCGCTGGTCCCCGGCCCCGAGCCTGCGGGAGACCACCGCGGTGGTGCCGTAGGCCAGGAAGATGAAGAGGTTGACCGCGGTCAGCAGCACTGCGCTGGCGACCCCGAGGCCGGCCAGGGCAGCGGTGCCCAGGTGGCCGATGATCGCGGAGTCGGCGAGCAGGAAGAGGGGTTCGGCGACCAGCGCCAGGAACGCCGGCACCGCCAGACGCAGGATCTCCCGCGCCGGGGTCGGCGCGGGAGATCCCTGCTCGTCGGTGGTCACCGGCTGATTCTGTCACCGGGCCCGTGCGGGTCCGGTGGCGGTCTCAGGCGGCCTCCTCGGTCTTCCAGCTGGTCTCAGCTGGTCTCAGCTGGCCTGCGCGGTCTCGGCGTGGTCGCTGCGCGAGGTGACCTCGCCCTGGATGTCCCCGACGTCCTCGGCGGCGGCCAGGCGGTTGCCGCCGCCGTGCGCGACCTGGATCTTGCGGGGCTTGGCCTCTTCGGCGACGGGGATGGTCAGCGTCAGCACGCCGTCCTCGTAGCCGGCCTCGATGCGGTCCAGGGCCACGCCGTACCCGAGGGTGAGCTGGCGGGCAAAGGTGCCGGACGGGCGCTCGTGCGAGAGCCACTGCTCCACGCCCTCCTGCTCGCGGCGCTCGGCCCGGATCGTCAGGGTCCGCTCCTCGACGTCCACGTCGATCGAGCTGGGGTCCACCCCGGGCAGGTCGATCTTGGCGACGAAGGAGTCGTCCCCGCGGTAGAGATCCATCGGCATGGCCGAACTGGCGGGGGTGCGGAGCGTCTCAGACATCAGGCGCTCCATGTCACGGAAGGGATCGAAACGGCTCATCATCTGGTCCTCCTTGTTCACTCGAGCGTTCACGTGAACCAACGGTGGCGGGGTGCTCGATTAGCACTCCTACCTCTAGAGTGCCAAACGCTCGGCGACCGTGCAAGTATTCCGGAGGGCCGTCGTCACGACACGCCCGGGCGAGTTTTCGTCCACAGGGTGTGGAGCACGAATGCGCAGGTCACGGCAGTGACGCGAGGAGAATTCCCATGTTGTCCACAGGGATGTCCACAACCATCCCCAGGCGGCTGTGCGCGTCGTCCACGTGGTGTCCACACCTCGTCCCCACCCTGTCCACAGGGGGATAGTGCGTCCTGGTGCGGGACGGCTTACGGTGGGGCGACCGCTCGCGTGCGGGGGTCGTCCCGTGACCCGCACCGGCGGGTATGTCGGTGGCCGCTGGTGTCATCGGGCTGTCATCGGAGGGAAAGGGAGGCGCATGGCGCTGAGCGAGATGGAGGTCTACGGACCTCCGGACACCGGTGGGGGACCCGAAGACCGGCTGCCGCCGCAGGACGTCGCCGCCGAGCAGAGCGCGCTCGGCTCGATGATGCTGTCCAAGGACGCCATCGCCGAGTGCTCCGAGATCGTCCGCGCCCAGGACTTCTACCGGCCCGCCCACGAGACGATCTTCGAGGCCTGCGTCGACCTCTACGCCCGGGGGGAGCCGGTCGACGCCATCACGGTCGGTGACGAGCTGACCAAGCGCGGCGACCTGCAGCGGGTGGGCGGCACGGCATACCTGCACCAGCTCATCGCCTCGGTGCCGACCGCGGCCAACGCCTCCTTCTACGCCGAGATCGTCGCCGAGCGAGCGGTGCTGCGGCGGCTGGTCGAGGCCGGCACCCGCATCGTGCAGAGCGGCTACGCCGGCGGCGACGTCGAGGAGATCGTCAACGCCGCCCAGGCCGAGGTGTATGGCGTGGCCGAGACCCGGGGCGGCAACGACTACCGGCCGCTGGGTGAGCTCATCGAGCCCACGATGGACGAGATCGAGCACGCGGCCGGTGCGACGGGGGAGATGACGGGGGTCCCGACCGGGTTCACCGACCTGGACGAGCTGACCAACGGGCTGCACCCAGGCCAGATGGTCATCGTGGCGGCCAGGCCGGCCGTCGGGAAGGCCCTGGCTCTGGACACCCCGCTCCCCACGCCGCAGGGCTGGACCACGATGGGTGAGGTCGCGGTGGGTGATGAGGTGCTCGGTGCCGACGGCCGGCCGACCACAGTGGTCGCGGCGACCGAGGTCATGATGGACCGACGCTGCTACGAAGTGGAGTTCTCCGACGGCTCGGTCATCGTGGCGGATGAGGAGCACCTGTGGTCGGTGGCGATCGACGGCGAGCGGCAGGTCGTGACCACCCGTGTCATCCGGAAGCAGCGGAACGGCGACGCAACGGTGACCGTCTCGCGCACGGGGAGCCCCGGCGGTCTGGAGGCGCAGACGTGGAGCATCATGGAGGTGCGGCCGGTGCCTTCGGTGCCGGTGCGCTGCATCCAGGTGTCCAACGAAGACCACCTGTACCTGGCCGGCCGGTCGATGATCCCGACGCACAACTCCACCTTCGCTCTGGACATCGCCCGCTCGGCAGCGATCAAGGCGGGCATGCCGACGGTCGTTTTCAGCCTGGAGATGAGCCGGACCGAGATCACCATGCGCCTGCTGTCGGCGGAGTCGGAGATCCCGTTGCAGAACATGCGCAAGGGCACCATGCGGGACCGGGACTGGACCCGGCTGGCAGAGACCCAGGGGCGGATCACCGATGCGCCGCTCTTCATCGACGACTCGCCGAACATGTCGCTGATGGAGATCCGTGCGAAGTGCCGTCGGCTCAAGCAGCAGCACGGTCTCAAGCTGGTCATCGTCGACTACCTGCAGCTGATGAGCTCCGGCAAGCGGGTCGAGTCCCGCCAGCAGGAGGTCGCCGAGTTCTCTCGTGCGCTCAAGCTGCTGGCCAAGGAGCTGGAGGTGCCGCTCATCGCGCTCTCGCAGCTCAACCGTGGACCGGAGCAGCGGACCGACAAGAAACCGCAGATGAGCGACCTTCGTGAGTCGGGATGCCTCACCGCGGACACCCGCATTCTGCGCGCCGACACCGGTGCCGAGGTCACCATGGGCGAGCTCTTCGAGACCGGTGCCCAGGACATCCCGGTGTGGTCGCTGGACGAGTCGCTGCGTTATGTCCGCCGCCACCTCACCCACGTCTTTCCCACCGGAACGCGCCCGGTGTTCCGGCTCACGCTGACCTCTGGAAAGACGGTCCGGGCCACCGAGAACCACCCGTTCCTGACCTATGACGGGTGGAGGCAGCTTGGCGACCTGCGACAGGGAGACCGCATCGCCGTCCCGCGGCACGTGCCGGCGCCGGAGCAGCACGAGCCGTGGGCGGACGACAACCGCCTCGTCCTTCTAGCCCACATGCTCGGAGACGGATCCATGCTGCCGCGGCAGCCCCTTCGGTACGCCTCAGTGGATGAGGAGAACCTGAGGGCCGTGACAGCTGCAGCGCTGTCGTTCGGCGTGCTGGCGGTCCGGGACGAGTACCCCGCAGCTCGATGCACCACGCTTCGCCTACGCGCTCCGTACCGGCTGGGGCGCGGCCGGCGGAACCCGATAGCCCAGTGGCTCGACGAGCTCGGCGTCTTCGGGGCCCGCAGCCACGAGAAGTTCGTCCCGGAGTCGGTGTTCACCGCGTCCAAACGGCAGATTGCCCTCTTCCTCCAGCACCTCTGGGCCACGGATGGTTCCGTGACGGTGAACAAGGCCCAGTCCGGGGGACGCATCTACTACGCCTCCACCAGCCGTCGCCTGATCGACGACGTCTCACGTCTCCTGCTGCGGTTCGGGATCAGCACCCGGCTGAGGACGGTCACCAAGAGCGGCTATCGCGACCTGTTCACCCTGGACATATCGGGTAGTGACAGCCAGCGGCGCTTCCTGCAGGAGATCGGGGTCTTCGGTGCCCGTTCGGCGTCGGCCGCTCGGTTGCTCCACATCATCCGCGACCGTCAGGCCAACACCAACGTGGACACCGTGCCGCAACAGGTGTGGGGTGACGTGCGACGTGTCATGGCGGAGCAGGGCATGACCACTCGTCAGTTCCAGAAGGCCCTCGGAAACTCTTACTGTGGGTCCACCCTCTACAAGAGTGCGCCCTCCCGCGAAAGGCTGGCGCGAGTGGCGCAGGTCCTCGACAGTGCGGAGCTCGAGCTCCTCGCCGTCAACGACGTGCTGTGGGACGAGATCGCCACGATCGAGCTCGTCGGCGTCGAGGAAGTGTTCGACGCCACGGTTATGGGCGGCCACAACTTCATCGCGGACGGCATCGCGGTGCACAACTCGATCGAGCAGGACGCTGACGTCGTCATCCTCCTGCACCGCGAGTCGCTCTACGAGCGGGAGTCCCCGCGAGAGGGCGAGGCCGACGTCATCGTGGCCAAGCACCGTAACGGCCCGACGGACACCGTGGTGGTCGCCTTCCAGGGGCACTACAGCAAGTTCACCAACATGGCGAGCAACTTCTAGTCAGGAGTCAGCGCACTGCTGCGAGATGCGTCGGGCACGACCACAGCAGTCCTGGGCACGACACAGACCCCGGAATAGCCGGACCCGCCTCGGTGTAAGCACCGGTGTGACGACGACACCTGTGCCCTCCATCGAGCTCAACAACGGCGTGCTGATCCCCCAGGTCGGCTACGGGGTCTTCCAGGTGCCCGAAGACGGCACCCAGCGCGCCGTCGAGCAGGCGTTGGAGGCCGGTTACCGGCACATCGACACCGCCGCGGCCTACTACAACGAGGCGGGCGTCGGTGCCGCGCTGCGGGCCAGCGGACTGCCCCGGGAGGATGTCTTCGTCACCACCAAGCTACGCAACGGCGACCAGGGCGCCGACTCGACGCTGCGCGCGTTCGAGGCCAGCCGCACGGCGCTCGGCCTGGACGTCGTCGACCTCTACCTGGTGCACTGGCCCTACCCCAGCGCGGACCGCTACATCGAGACCTGGCGGTCCTTCGAGAAGCTGTATGCCGAGGGTGCGGTCCGGGCCATCGGCGTCTCCAACTTCCTCCCCCCGTTCCTGGAGCGGCTGCTCGCCGAGACCGACGTCGTCCCGGCGGTCAACCAGATCGAGATCCACCCCAGCTTCCAGCAGGTGGACACCCAGACCGCGAGCCGCGCCGCGGGGGTCGCGGTGCAGGCCTACTCGCCGCTGGGGCAGGGCAAGGACCTGCACGCCCCGGCGGTGACCGAGGTCGCCGAGCGGCTCGGCGTCACCCCGGGCCAGGTCGTCCTGCGGTGGCACCTGCAGCAGGGCACGATCATCATCCCCAAGTCTGTGACGCCGGAACGGATCGCCAGCAACATCGACCTGTTCTCCTTCGAGCTGACCGAGCAGGACATGGCGGCCATCAGCGCGCTGGACAGCGACGAGCGCATCGGTGCCGACCCGGCGACGGCCGACTTCACCCAGGTCCGCGCCTGACGGCTGACGGCGTCGTGACGGACGCGCCGGGGGTCCGGGCCGGGCGGTATGCCGTCGTCGACGGCGTTGCCTACAGGTGCGACCAGTACGTCGCGGGCTCCCCGATCTGGCTCAGGGCTTCGCACGACCAGCCCCGGCCCCCGGGCTTCACCGCCGACCCCGCGGGCGGCTGGCGCCGACGGATCCTGCCCGAGGAGATCTCCGAGCTGATCGAAGTCACGACCACGGCCCGTTGGCGTGGCCGGCCGGTGATCGTGACAGGTGTGAGCGGCGACAGTGCCTTCCTCGAGGACGTTCGGCGGGATCTCGACGGACGCCTCAGGGTCGCGGACCCGCCCGAGCGCAGTAACCGCCACTACGTGCCCTCGAGCGAGCTGACCGAGGTCATCGAGCAGACCGTGCAGCTCCCGCTGCCGCCGGCCGGCTCGGCGTGGGCAGATGGCCCCGTGCGTGCCGGGCTCTACGCCGTCTACCGGGGAGTTGCGTATGCCGCCTCCGGACCGACGCACAGCTACGGTGACCGGCACAAGAGACCGATCGTCTGGCTGTGGGCGCCCACGAGCACCCCCCAGCCGGAGGGTTTCGAGCAGGACCGGCATGGCGGCTGGCGACGCTCGGTGCCTCTCGACGACGTCGTCGCAGCCTTCACCGTACGGACGACGGCCCGGTGGAAGGGCAACCCGGTCCGCGTCCTCGCCGTCCGCGACGCCCTGGCGCACATCGAGTACGTCGGCCACGACATCGACGGCCGGCCGGAGCTGGCCTACCAGCAGCACGGGACGTGGGAGGGATGGGTGTCCGTCGAGTCGCTGACGCACGTCATCCAGCGACCCAGGGACGTGGTGCTGACGGACCCCCGTGACTCCACCTGACCCATCGACAGCCGATTGAAGACGACCGGCAACCGACCGACAAGCGATCGAGAACCGATCGACAACCGATGGACCTACCGGACGACGACCTCGTCCCGCCGGTCCGCGACGACGGTGACGACGACGCTGCCGACGATCTTGTCGGCGAACGTCTGCCGCCGCCTGTCCCAGATCGGCCACAGCAGCCCCAGGCACGCGGGCAGGACGTCCAGGACGTGCGCGACGTCCCTGGCCAGCAGCCGTGCTCCCGACGGGGCGCTGCCGTCGGCGGCGAGCACCACCTGGATCTGCTGCCGCCTCTTGCCCAGGCTCGCACCGGCGCGCGCCTGCACCGCATACCGGTTCCAGCCCCACAGCGCCAGGTAGAGCAGAACCCCGACCCACACGGCGACCAGACCCAGACCCACCGGCGTGAGCTCAGCCGAGCCCGTGGCGCTGACGCCGGTCTGCTCCGCCGTGGCGAGCGCGTAGAGGATCGGCACCAGGCTGGGCGAACCCACCACGACCAGGTCGAACCAGGTCGCCCACACCCGCCTCTCCCACGGCGCCAGGCCAGCCGGACCGTTGTCGGTCCCGCGGATCTCAGTGTCTGCCCCTGGGGTGGAGTCCATGCCCCTCCTGACCTGTCGGCACGCCCGTTCTATGCCGACCCATCCCATTGTTCCTCCGACGAGCACGCCACCGGGCACCGGGGCCGAGCCAGGGAGGGCGGGCCAGGTCAAGGCTTGTGCAGGGGGCGAGCCCCCTGGGAGTCTTCCGCAGATAGAGAGTCGACACATCAGCCGCGTCATCCAGGCAGATCCCCGGAGCGTCTACGAGTTCGTGTCGGACGAACGGCTCCCACCTCACCGGCCCAGGCGGCGCAGGCGGGCCAGAGCCAGGAAGGCCCCGACCGCGGTGATCGCCAGCGGCCAGCCCACCGCCATCGCCACTGCGTGCTCGGAGACCCACGAGGTCCCCGCACCACCAGGACCGCCGAAGAGGTGCCGGACCGCGATCACCGTGGCGGAGAGGGGGTTCCACTCGGCCGCCCCGGCAAGCCATCCCGGCATGAGGGACGTGGGCACGATGGTGTCCGCGACCATGGCCAGCGGGAAGACCAGCGCAAAGTACTTCATCGCCGCCTCCGGCCCGCTGACGAGCAGGCCCAGCAGGATCCCGACCCAGGACAGGGCCAGGCGCAGGAGCAGCAGCAGGCCGACCGCGGCGAGCACCGCGGCGAGGCTCCCGTGCCACTGCCAGCCCAGCACCATCCCGAGCGTCATCAGGATCACCAGCTCGACCACGGCCGTCACGAGGTCCGCCAGCACCCGTCCGGTCAGCAGCGCCACGTTGGACATCGGCAGCGAGCGCATCCGGTCCAGCACGCCGCCGCGGACGTCGGCCGCGACCGCGATGGTGGTGTTGCCGATGCCGAAGGCCATCGTGAGAGCGAAGAGCCCCGGGAGGAGGAAGTCGCGGTACTCACCACCCGGCACCGCCATGGCGGCGCCGAACGCGTCGCCGAAGACGAACCCGAACATCACCACGGCCATGACCGGGATGAGCAGCGTGCCCAGCAGCTCGTCCGGTCGACGCACCAGGCGCAGCAGGTGCCGCCTGGCCACGACCCAGGTGTCGCTGGCTGCCCAGCCCAGCTCGGAGACGCGGCTCCGGGGGAGGCGCTCGAGCGTCGAGGTGCTCATCGTCTGGCTCCTTGCAGCTTCGGTCGGGGGTCCGACCGAGGGTCCGACGGCCGGTCTGACTGGGGGCTTGAGCCGGGACCGGGCCGAGGTCTCAGCCGGGAGACCGGTATGGCGGTCAGGTGGAGGAAGACCTCGTCGAGGTCCGGACGGCGGAGCGACACAGTGGCCGGGTCGAGCCCGATCTCGTCCACCGCGTGCCCCAGGCGGATGAGCGCCTCACCGCCACCGTGCACGGGAAGCGAGACGCGGCGTCCCACCGCGTCGACCTCCGGGGCCTCGCCCAGGACGGCCGAGAGCGCCCCTGCCACACCGAGCAGGTCCCGGCCCTCGGGCACCAGGACCTCGACCCGGCTGCCACCGACCAGGGACTTGAGCTCGGCGGGTGAGCCTTCCGCCACCACACGGCCCTGCTCCATCACCGAGATCCGTGAGCACAGCCGGTCGGCCTCCTCGAGGTACTGCGTGGTGAGCAGCACGGTGGTGCCCGTCGCCGCGAGCTCGCGGACCGCACTCCATACCTCGCTGCGGCTGCGGGGGTCCAGGCCGGTGGTCGGCTCGTCGAGGAAGAGCACCTCGGGGCTGCGGATGAGGCTCACGGCCAGGTCGAGCCGCCGACGCATGCCGCCGGAGTAGTGGCCCGCCGGTCGGTCCGCGGCGGCCTCGAGGTCGAAACGTTCCAGGAGGGCAGCGGCTCGGACCCGTGCCGCACGCGCCCGCATCCGGTGCAGGCGCGCGAACATCTCCAGGTTCTGCCGTCCGCTCAGGAGCTCGTCCACCGCCGTGTGCTGCCCAGCCAGGCCGATGCGGGCGCGCACGCCCGAGGGGTCCGTGGCCACGTCGCGCCCGGCGACCTGGGCCCGGCCGGAGCCTAGGCTGGTCAGCGTGGTCAGGATCCGCACGGCGGTGGTCTTGCCCGCCCCGTTCGGGCCCAGCAGGCCGTGCACCGTGCCGGACCCGACCGTGAGGTCGAAACCGTCCAGCGCGGCACCCCGGCCGGGATAGTGCTTGCGGAGTGCCTCGGCACGGATCGCCACGGTTCTCTGCGCGGTGCTGGTGGTGCTGCCGACGCAGGTAGTCCTGCCGGCGTGACCTGTGCCGCCCCTGGTCTCGTCGCTCATGCTCGTGCCAGCTCAGGTGCCGGTGCGGTATGCCGCGTGGTGGCTGGTTGGTGCTCGGGCAGCGTCACCTCGTCATAGCGGCCCAGCGCGATCCGGGCGACGTTCAGCAGCGACTCGCTCCCCTCGGTGTAGTAGCCGCAGTGGCCGGTGACCTCGCCGGTGCCGAAGCGGGTGGCGCCTAGCTCGGGGTGTAGCGGTGAGCGGCCGAGGCCGAACCGGCCGAGCCGGACCCGCGGGAAGTGCCGGATCCAGTCCGTCGGCGCTTGGCCTGCCCACAGGCGGGCATCGCCGAGCTGCGCGCGGCGCCACACGCCCATACCGGGGCTCCCGAGGGCCACGCAGTCCCCGACGCGGGCTCGGGCGAGCGCCAGGCCGCTGACCGTGCTGCCGTAGCTGTGCCCGACGAGCGTCAGGTGGGCGGACCGGGGCAGGTAGTGGGTCAGCCGAGCCAGGTCGGGCGCACCGTTGAGGGCGGGACCGCTGTCGGCGGCCGCGGCCAGCCCGGGCGGTGCGTGGTACCCGACCCACACCACGACCGCGGCGCGGGTCTCGGGTGCGAGGTCCTGCATCGTCCGCAGCAGGAGCTGACCGCGTGCCCGGGGCGCGACCGGCCCCCGCTCGGTGAAGTAGTTGCCCTGGTGGTGGCCGTTGCCCGGCACGAGAACGGCGATGTGGTCCGCGGCGACCACGTCGCCGAGCGCCTCCACGATGCGTGCCCCGCCCGGGGGGTCGCAGGCCAGCAGCTGGTGCCCGCCGACGTGGTGCTCACGGTAACGCAGCGGCCCTGCTCCGGGCCCGGGGTGGATGTAGGGGTTTGCGTCCATGCGCTCACGATTCCGCTGTTGGGGGCTGTGCAGACAGACGGCCACCCGGAGGAACCGGGTGGGGGTAGCCCCCCCGTCGGGTCACCACCGGTGCCGCACGAGGTGCCGTCGGACCAGGCATGATGTGCGGATGACGACGACGTCACCGGGGAGCACCGAGCTGCGCGAGCTCGTCCGCGCGCACGGGGCCGACCTGCACCGGTTGGCCACGATGCTCGCCGGTGACGAGGGCTCCGCGACGGTGCTCGTCGCGCGCACGCTCGCGGACCGCGACCCGGCAGCAGCGGTGTCGCCCGACCGGCTGAGGACCGACCTGGTCCGGCGCTACCTCCGCTCAGCTCCTCGTCAACCGGAGGGCGTCGGCGCCACCGTTGGCGCCACCAATGGCGATGCCGGGGACGCGCTCCGCAGCCTGCGGCCCCGCGCCCGGGCCGCCGCGGCGTTGCGCCTGGTCGAGGGATGGGACGCCGAGCGCACCGCCGAGGCCGTGGGGGTGTCGAGGAGCAAGGTCGACACGATGGTCCCGTCCGTCCCGGGGCTCGACGTCGCGCTCGTCGCCGTAGCCGACCAGCACGCACTGTCCGGGCCCGACCTTGAAGGATCCGTCCTGGACGCCACGCCCGAGGGTGGCCCGTTACGCCCCCGGTGGCGTGGACGTGGCGCGCTCATCGCGGCCCTGCTCTCGGCTGCACTGGTCGTCGCTGTCCTGCAGGACGCGGGCCGGGGAGACGAGGGAACGGAGGACGGGGAGGGCGACCCCGCGACGCTCGCGCAGATCGGGGAGACCGACCTCACCGACGCCGGCTGGGTGCTGAGGGACGATGGCGACCCTCCGCGGTCGGTGAACGGGGTGCACCTGCAGGAGACCGTGACGCTCGACAAGGGCCGGCGCAGCGCCTCGGTCGACCTACCGCCCGCGCCCGAGTCCGTCTTCGCGGCCTTCGGCGTCCTCTGGTGCGAGATGCCGCCCGCGGAGGACGACCACCTCGTCGTCCCGACCGGGACGCTGACGGTCGACGACGTCCAGATCACGCTGCCGTGCGCGGGTCGGACGGGGTCCCCGCCCGTCACCCAGGTGGTGCCGCTCCCACCGAGCGGGCAGGGGCTGCTGGAGCTCAGCGGCGACATGCCCGGCGGAGGCGTCGCGACCCTGGGCATCTACCAGGAGACGGACAGCGATCTCGTGCCCGCGGCGCGGGGCACCCTGACCCAGGGGCCGCCCGTCGAGGACGGCGCGGTCGAGCTCGACCTCTCGGCCGGGGGGACGGGCACCTTCTACGGCTGGCGCGCGAGTCAGCCGGTCTCCATCACGCACGGGAGCACGATCCGGGTCTGGGCGGGACGGACCGGCAGCATCTCGGTGGTCGTCGACGGGGTCCCGGCGACGGACGACGGCGACGTCGCGGCGTGGATGACCCTGCTGACGTCCTACCTGGACGAGCCTGTGGACGACGGCCCGATCGCGATGCCCGACCTTCGGGAGTACGCGGACTGGTCCACCCAGGAGGTCGACCTCCGCGACGGGCGGTGGCTCGTCGCCGCCCCGGACACGGTGCGGACGTTCACCGTGCCCAGCCAGGTCGCCCCCGCGCCGGGCGACGCCCGGACGGTCACGGTCGAGGTGATCACCGAGAACGTGGAGGACCACCTGCAGGTTGCCCTCACCGACGCTCTGCCTGCCAGGGTCGACACCGCACCGGTGACTGCGCTCGCGGCACCGGACGTGCCGTTGTTCACGACCGGCCACCGTCTGGTCGGTCAGTGGGAGGTGCCCGCCGACGGCCACGCCCGCGAGCTGGTGCTCGATGGCGCGGCTGGGCTGCCTGAGGAGATGGTGATCCTGGCTACCCGTGCGGCGGACCCAGCCACGTGGGCCCTCTGGGGGGAGGGCCAGATCACCAGGGGGGCTGAGGTAGGACCCCTCTGGCTCCAGACGGACCTGGAGACCGCCCTCCAGGAGCTGCGGCAGCCCCACTTCGCACTGCTGCCGACGGGCCCCGGCCCGGTCACGGTCGCCGCCCCGCCAGCACCGGGCCACCCCGCCACCACGATCGTGGGCTACACCCCTGTCCCGTACGAGGAGTTCGACTTCTCCTCCGCCGCCATCCCGGCCGACGTCTGGCCGGCGGGCTCACCCCCGCCCGACACGCACCTCGGCGCGGACCTGGGAACCTACGAGACGGTGGGCACCATCGAAGCCCCAGACCTCCAGGAGGGGACGGTGACGGTCGACCTCGCGCCCGACGGCGAGGTGGTGGCGCAGATCACGACGGCGGGTCGAGGGCGGATCCGGTTCGAGGTCGACGGCCACCCCGCTGACGGCCTGTGGGGCACGGACGGCTGGTGGTCCAGCTGGACGGACCAGCCGGTCACCTCACTGGTCACGGTGGCCAACTCGGTCAGCCCGCCGCGAACCGACCCCGAGCTCACCGTGGTCGTGGAGGGCTACGAGGACTTCTCCCTGCGGCTCCTGACGGGTGACCCGTCGAGAGGGTTCCGGTGACCGGTTCCGCCTCCCGACGGCGCGTGACCGGGTGCTCGCCCCACCTCGGAAGAGTGCTGCGGTCGGGGCGCGAGCAGGTCTAGGTTGACTCCATGGCACTGACACTGGGCATGGTCACGACCGACACGACCGACGCGCGCGCCCTGGCAAGCTGGTGGGCCGAGCAGACCGGGGCGGAGGTGCACGACAGCTACGACGGGGGGTTCGTCATGCTCATCGGCGGCACGCTGCCGGTGCGGCTGGCCTTCCAGAAGGTGGACGAGGTCTCGCCGGGCAAGAACCGGCTGCACCTGGACCTCACCGCCCCCGACCTCGACGCCGAGGTCGAGCGGCTGGTCGCCGCCGGAGCCGGTGTGGTGGCCCGACGCGGGGGCGAGGACTTCCGGTGGGTCACCCTGACCGACCCGCAGGGCAACGAGTTCTGCGTCTCAGGCCCGCACTTCTGACGGACGCGGGCGGCGGCCGCGGCCACCGCGCCGACGTCGCGGGCGCGCCTAGCCTGGAGGTATGTCGAGCAGCCAGGACCTGGAGCCCCGCCGCCTGCTGGTCGTGCACCACACCCCGTCACCGGGCCTGCAGGCGATGCTTGAGGCTGCCCTGTCAGGCGCACGGGACGAGCAGATCGAGGGGGTCGAGGTCACCGTTCGTCCTGCCCTCCTGGCCGGTCCCGTGGACGTGCTGGAGGCCGACGCCTACCTGCTCGGAACCCCTGCCAACATCGGCTACATGTCCGGGGCGCTCAAGCACTTCTTCGATCAGGTCTACTACCCGTGCCTGGACGCGACCCGCGGCCGGCCGTTTGCCGCCTACGTGCACGGCAACGAGGGTCTGGAGGGCGCGGTGAGAGCGATCCGCAGCATCACCTCGGCGCTGGGATGGGAGCCGGTTGCGCCCGTCCTGGAGGTGAGGGGTGGCGCCGGCAAGGCAGACCTGGAGGCCTGCCGTGAGCTCGGTGGCGTCCTCGCCGCCACGGTGATGCCCGGGTAGGCCGTGGAGGCCCGGGTCCTGCCGAGGGATAGCCGTGCGAAAGCCGAGTGCTAGCCGGGTGAGTGCTGTACGGCACCTCAGGCTTGAGCAGGTGGTCCTCGTTCGCCTCGGAGGAGGCGCGTGCGAACGCGTCGTAGCCGGTCATGCCGGTCATGCCGGTCCTGTCCCGCGCGCCACGCCGTCGACCAGGTCCTGCACGTAGGAGATGAAGCGAGGGCACAGCGCGATGTCATGGGCCTGGCAGCGCAGGGCATGCTCGGTCATCAGCCGGGAGCGCTCCAGCTCCCGCCGCTGCTCCTCGAGCCGGACGAGATGAGCCTCGAGCACCTCGTGGCGGCCGGCCGAGTCGACGTCGAGCAGGGTGCGGACCTGCTCCAGACTCATCCCGGCGGCCTGGCTGCTGCGGATCGTCAGCACCCGCACCAGGTCATCACGGGTGTAGCGCCGGTAGCCGGAGGCGTCGCGCCGCGGTGAGAGCAGGCCGACGTCCTCCCAGTGACGCAGGACGTGGCTGGCCAGACCGACCCGGTCGGCCAGCTCGCCGACTCTCCAGGTCGCGCCGGTACCACCGGCCTCGGCGGATACGCCGGCGATGCTCGTGGAGGTGACGTCGCCCGTGCGGTCCCCTGCGGCCTCGGTGCCGTCGTCTTTCGGTGGGCTTGCCTTCATGTCAACCTGAAGGTACAGCATCGGCCTCATGAACAGCACCCAGCACTCAGCAGACCGCCGCGACCGCCTCGAGGCTCACGCCGATCGACTCGCGGGCGGTCCCGACAGCCCTTTCCACGCTCTCGACGTCGTCGTGGTCGGAGGCGGCCCGGCCGGCCTCCAGGCAGCCCTCACCCTCGGCCGCGTCCATCGTGACGTCGTCCTGCTCGACGCGGGCGAGGGTCGCAACGCACCCGCCGCCGAGATGCACAACTTCATCACCCGCGACGGGACACCCCCCGCGGACTTCCGTCGTCTCGCGCATGCCGAGCTCGCGGCATACCCGACCGTCGTGGTGCGGCAGGCCCGGGTGAGTGCAGTCACCGACCTCCCCGAGCCGCAGCAGCCGGGGTCGAGCGCTTTCCGCATCACGCTGGATGACGGGACGGAGCTGACCGCGCGTCGGGTCGTGCTCGCGACCGGCGTGCGGGACCAGCTGCCCGACATCCCGGGCCTGAGGGAGCTGTGGGGCGACCTGGTCGCGCACTGCCCTTTCTGCCACGGGCATGAGTTCGCCGGACGGACGGTCGCCGTGATCGGGGCGGGTCCCGCTGGGCACCTACCTGGGCTTCTTGCCCCGGTCGCCGGCAAGGTCGTCGTCCTGACGAACGGCGAGGAACTGACCGGCGCCCTGCCGGTCCCTGGCGAGGTCCCCGTGCTGACGGACCGGGTGGTCGAGGTCCGGCGGCACGGCGAAGGCGTGCGGATCACGCTGGGCTCGAGTGAGATGGTCGAGGCGGCCGGCGTCTTCGTCGGGACCGCGTTGCGCCAGACCGCGCCGCTCGCCGACCAGCTGGGCCTGGAGCTCAACCCCTCCGGCTGCGTGCGGGTGGATGAGCGCGGCCGCACCAGCCGGGCTGGTGTGTATGCAGCCGGGGACATGGCCCATGTGCCCGCCCTGCCGATGCCGATGGCCTCGGTCGCCCAGGCGGTCGCCGCGGGCGCCCTTGCCGCCGCCACGGTCGTCGCCGACTCGCTCGCTGACTCGCTCGCTGACCGCTGACCCCGCACGCGAGGGGTGCCTGCCCCTGCATACTGCGCTGGTCCTTCCGCCTGACCCTGCGCGACCCCAAGGAGCTGGTATGCCGTACGCCCTCACCCCTCGGATCCCCACCCCGGAGGAGCACCGGCGGCTCGCCGAGTCTGTCGGCTGGGGCGGTTCGTTCTGGTGGGATTCGATGCCCGCCTCGCTCCAGGGATCCACCGCCGGCGTCGTCGTGCACGCCGACGATGGTGAGCTGGTCGCGATGGGCAGGGTCGTCGGTGACGGAGCGTTCTACTTCTACGTCCAGGACGTGGCGGTGCACCCGGACCACCAGCGACAAGGTCTCGGGCGGAGGGTCGTCGAGGCACTCATGGACCAGGTGCGCGCCGCTGCCCCGGGTCACTGCTGCGTCGGGCTGTTCGCCACGCCCGCGGCAGAGAAGCTCTACCGCAGCCTGGGCTGGGGGGATCAGGAGATGCGCGGGATGTGGCGCGTGCTCAGGGGCTGACCGGTCCGTCCGCGGCCCGTTCCCGGTGGTCCTGGTTCGCCTTGGTCGCCAGGATCGAGACCAGCAGCGCCAGCTCGAAGGCGTTGGTGATCGCGCCGCTGTCCACCGGCACCGGGACGGCGCTCCCGGCCGTGATCAGCACCGCGCCGAGCAGCAGCCACACCCAGCCTGTCCGTCGCCAGACCAGGAAGCCGGCGACCAGCAGGGTGAATGCGACGACGAGCACCATGATCGGCGGTCCCCCGCCGCCCGTGGCGTCGCTGTAGGAGAGCACCCCGTACTCCCAGCCCGGCTCGATGCGCAGCCCGGCGAGCACGGTGACGAACTCCAGGACGTACAGGGCCAGGACGACCAGGATCGAGACGAGCGCGGCGACCCGAGTCTGGGCCCAGCGCACGCCCGCACGGGCGGTGGCGTGCCAGGCGAAGAGCACCAGCAGCGGGGTCAGCAGCGCGTGCACCCAGAACCGCGCCAGGTTCAGTCCCTCCAGCAACGGGCCCTCGCCGATGACCCGGCCGGCGGCGATGATCGCGTTGTCGTAGACCAGGGCAGCGATGACGAGCAGGACCACGTCGGAGACGACGACTCTGCCCAGGCGTCTGACCATGACGACACCCCGGACCAGCAGCGCGGCATAGGCCAGGGCGAAGCCCGCGAACAGGATGGTGTCGATCACCTCTCCGAGGCTGGCACGGGCGGGGCTCTCGCCGCACCGCGGAAGGCGCCGGCGTGGTGGTCCGGCTCAGCCCCCCAGCTCCTGCTCGATGAGTTCGACAGCGCCGCGCACCCCGTCCTCCGCACCGACGCGACGGCCGACCTCGACCGCCCGGTCCACGACGGCGGGGTGCAGGGCCGACTCCAACGCGGAGCGCAGCCGCTCCGGTGAGGCCTGAGGGGTGGGCACCGGAGCCGAGGCCACCCCGATCTCGTGCACCCGCCGGGCGAAGAACGGCTGGTCCATCGTGAACGGCATCACGACCTGCGGGCGGGCCGCCCGCAGCGCCTGCGCGGTCGTGCCCGCGCCGCCGTGGTGCACCACCGCCGCCGCGCGGGGGAAGAGCAGCTCGTGGGGGACGTCGCCCACGAACAGGACCTGGTCGCCATACCCATCGCCATACCCATCGCCATACCCCTCCTCGTCCTCCAGCCCGGACCCTCGCTGCACGACGGCGCGGTGCCCGATCGTCACCGCGGCATCGACGGTATGGCGCATCGCCTCCCGCACCGCCGGCACCGTGTGCGACCCGAGCCCGACGTAGACCGGGGGAGCCCCCGCGTCGAGGAACCGAACGACCGGCTCCGGCAGGGCAGAGTCTTCCGGCAGGTCGCGGAAGGGGTAGCCGGTGGTGCGGACCAGCCGCCCGCTCACCCGCCGTGGCGTCACGATCTGGGCACTGTTCGCCACGAACGCCGGTGCTCCTGCCAGCTGGTGCAGGCCGCGCAGCCGCTCTCTCCACGTGGCAGCCGGGTCGGCCGAGGCGAGCCGCATCGCCGGCCCCAGCGCGCGGACGCCCGCCACCAAGTTGTGCACCGACCGGTCCGCCCGGACCGAGAACAGGCTGGAGTCGCCCCAGACCGAGGGGATAGCGGGCACGAACATCATCAGCACCTGCGGCTTGCGCGGCCCACCGACCATCCCGGCCCAGGCCGAGGTCATCGCCGTCGTCACCAGGGCGTCGTAGCGTGGCAGCAGGTCGGTCATCGCCGCGCGGACCGCAGGTGCCAGGACCCGGGCGACGTCCCGGAGGAGCTCCATCTGCGCCTCCAGGCCGATCGGCATCCCCTGCTGCAGCGCGTCATCGCGGTAGTAGCCCATGGCGTCGACAGCGACCTCCTCGGGCCGCACCCCCGCGGCGCGCACCATCCCGACGAAGTCGCTGGTCGCGGTGACACCCACGTCGTGTCCGCGGCCCGCCAAGCCTCGGGCGACGGCGAGGACCGGTTGGTAGTCGCCGCGGCTGCCGGCTGCGAGGAGGGCGATGCGCATCGCTCCAGTGTGCCGTCCGTCCCGGACGTCGTCGTCGTCGCTCACGACCGTGCGTCACAGCAGTGCGCGCCGTGCCTCAGGGCAGCGACGTGCTCAACCGCGCGTGAGGTTCTCCGCGACGTCCCGCAGAACGGCGGCAGGACGGGTGAGGGTGCCGTCGCCCATCCCGGTCAGCACCAGCGTCATCCCCTCCTGCACCAGCTGGCACTGACCGACGCGCAGCTCCACGTCGCGGTCGCTGCCGTCCAACATCGGCATCGCGGGCTCAACCAGACACTCCACGTTGCCGTCGCGCTCGACCCACTCCATCGAGGTCTTGAGCCCCATCAACTCTGCGAGGGCCTCGGACTCCTGGTCGCTCCACAGCGATGGTGACTCGTCCGCGACGGCCCAGACCGTGAACCGCTCGTCATAGTCGTCACTGGCGTAGGCCTGCACGGCGGTCGCTGCTCCGCCCCGGCTTGCCGACAGCAGCTCGGCCGTCTCGGTCAGAGCCTCCTCCCGGCCGGCGAGGGGTTCCCCTCTCAGGTCCTCGACCACGGCGGTCTCGGTGCGCAGACCGTCGGCTGTCTCCGGCAAGGTGATCGTGCTCTCGTCGAGCCCGTCGTCCGGCCCCCAGCCCAGACCGTAGAGGACCGCGATGGTCGCGACCGCGCCGAGGATGACGCCTCCTCCGGCGGCCAGCCAGGTCGTGCGGCGTGTCTTGGTGGTGCCTTCTGCGGTCGCGCCTTCTGCGGTCGTGCCTTCTGCGGTCGTGCTCTGCGCGGGAGTGCTCACGGAACAGCGGTCAGCGCACGGGGCAGAAGAGGTCGGTGCGCAGGCTCGCGGGGTTCGTCTCCGGCGTGGGCTCGGTGACGTAGATCTCCCACGTGGGACCGGCAGGCGTGAGTCCCTGGTCGCCCACCCAGGTCATCAGCCGCTCCCACGCCTCGCTGAGCTCGTCGTAGGCACCGGTGTGGACCAGCCGGGCCACGCGACCGCCCGGGAGGCTGGAGGGCACGACGTCGCCGTGCTCCTCGACGCGGCGCTTCACGACGAAGCCGACCTCGAGCTCGAGCACGTCACCCGGCGGCGCCAGGTACAGCCCGAAGGCCGCGCCGGGGGACAGGCCCTGTGCCGCGAGAGCGGCCGCGACCTCCGTGAAGGACCGGTCGTAGAAGTCCGTGACCTGCGTCATCGAGACCGCTCCACGGATCACCGCGGTGGGTGCTGGCTCGAGGTCGATCAGCTCTGGGTGCTCAGTCATCAGGGGCCTCCTGGCGTGGTGGGTGGGATGGTCAGGAACCCGGCGGGGTCGGCCGGGTGGTGGAGGAGAGCAGCCGACGCGCGCGTCGGCCGAGGTCGTTGAGGTCCACGCGGCCCGCCTGGGCCGCCGACGCGAGCCGCTGCGCGAGGTCCAGGGCCTCGTCGAGCTCGGGGCCGACGACCGCGGCGTCCTGGCCCATGTCGCGCAGGATCGTGCTCTCGGTCCGAGAGGCGACCAGCGGCTCGGCCACCCCCTCGATCCAGACCCGGGTGCGGCGACCGTCTCCCCGCTCCTCACCGGTGATCCGCTCCAGGGCGAAGATGCGGTCGGCCCGGGCGAACTTGCCGAAGCCCAGCGCCACCATCCGCGTCTCTGAGGTCACTCCGCCATCTTGGCATCGCCGGCGGTCTCGCGTCTGCCCTCGCTCGTGCGCACACCGGTGTCAGGCCGTGCGCCCGCGCCCCTGCCCCGTCCCCGGCTCCGGGCGCGCACCGCGCAGGACCGGGCTGGCGCCTCTCCCGGGCGAGGGTCTGGGTGAGACAGTGGGGTGATGAGCCAGAGGTATGAGGTGTGCGGGCATGTCTGAGCAGGACCGGGCACGTGCGACGGCGGGTGCGGCAGGGGAGGGCCTGGCGCCAGGGGAGCAGGAGCAGCTGGTCTACGCCCTGGAGGCGCGGTTCGCCGCTCATCGGGACGCGGCTGCCGCGGCCGTCCGCGAGGCGGAGCGGGAGCTGACCGAGGCACAGGACCGGCTGGCCCGGGCCGAGGAGGCCGCCGCCAGCGAGCGCTACACCTCCACCCCGCTGCCGTTCATGCGCCAGACCCTCGACGAGGAGGTCGACGGCCTCGAGCGTAAGACGACCCCGAAGAAGGTACGGGCCGCCTACCGTTTCCTCCTGGACCGGGCGGCCGAGCTGGCGGCCGCGGAGGTGCAGGGCTTCCAGCAGGATCAGGCCGACCTCGCCCGGGACCGCGCCGACGGGGTCGCGGCGTGTCGGGAGGCGGTGGACCGGGCGACGGCCACGCTGGCCGCGACCCGGGAGATGGCCAGCCGGGTCCGTGCGGCCGAGCAGGCGGCCCGACGCGGCCTGGACCTCATGGTGGCCAAGCTGTCGGCAGCGGACTGACGGTCGCCGCAGCAACCCTCCCGCTCAACCGTCGTCCCTCAACCGTCGTCCCTCAACCGTCGTCCCTCAACCGTCCTTCTCAACACTCCCGCTCAACCGTCCTCCTCGGCGAACCGGTCCAAGGCCGAGGTCCACCGTCGGGCGATCAGGCGCCGGATCGGGCCGTGCCCGATGAGCCACAGCAGCGGCTTCTGGAGTAGGCGGGCACCGGTGTAGTCCCACTCCGCGGTCACCTGGCTGCCGCCTCCAGCGCGCGACGTTGCTCGGACGACACCCCGGCCACCACCCCCGTAGCTGCTCTCCGTGACCGTCCAGCGGACGACGTCGGGGTCGGACCAGTCATACCGCACCACGACCCAGAACGGCGATCCTGCGGTGCTCTCCCTCGCCTCGGCCCAGTCCTCGCCGGACCCGCGCAGCTCATAGGTCCTGGGGTCGAGGCTCTGGCTCCAGATCTCCAGGCGACGGTCGGTGAAGTCGATGAGCGCACGCCGGACCTGGTCCGGCGAAGCCTTGGTGCTGACATCGATCCTCACCTCATCAGTGAAGCACCGGGAGGGACGCGGGTCTACGGGGTGTAAGGGTCCGGCCGCCGGGGATAGGCAGGGGTTAAGGCCGGCGGGGAGCGACACCCCGGGCGGCCGTGGCGGTAGCGCGGCAGGCCTGAACGCCCGGCCCCCGGGGGTCGGGCGCGGGGCGGGGTAGCTAGACGTGCCAGGTGACGTGGCTGCCGTTGATCTCTGCCTCGAGATCATGCTGGTGCACGTGGGTGTGGTGTCGCTCGCAGAGCAGGGCGAGGGTGTCCATGTCGGTGGCGCCGCCGCGGGACCACCAGATGGTGTGGTGGGCGATGCACCACTCCGGCGGCACCGTGCAGCCGGGGAAGGTGCAGCCCTTGTCCCGCAGCCGGAGCGCCCTGACCTGCGCGGGTGTGGCCAACCGGTGCTCGCGACCGACGTCGAGGATCTCGCTCTCGGTGCCAAGGACGGCCGGGACCAGCTCGGCCTCGCACGCCAACCGCCGCACCTGTCCTGCTGAGAGCACCTCACCGGTGGTGGTCAGGCCGGCACCGCGGGTCTGGCCCAGCAGGTCCGACAGACGCATGGTGATCACGAGCGTCGCCCGCGGCATGGTCGGTGTGCCCGTCGGGCAGGTGGTCCCCCGGCCCAGGACCGACCGGAACGCGTCATACCGGCGCTGGGTCGCGCTGCGCAGATCCGGGGCGTCGTCGGTGCTGGCCGGCGCGGCCAGCTTGGAGGTCACGATCCCGTTCAGCACCGCCGCGTCCGCCTCGGGGGCGTCGATGGTGAACCGGGTCAACCCGTTGGCCAGGCGCCGGCTGGTGAACGAGCGCGCCTCGTGGGCCAGCTTCTCCCGACGCTGCTTGTCCTTCTCGTCCAGCAACGCCTTGATCGCGGTCTCGATGATCTCGTGCAGGACCGCGTCGGTGATAGCCGGGTCGCAGGCCGCGTCGACGAAGATCTTCACGAACGCCTCGTACCCCTCCGGATCCAGGACCGGGGACAGCTTGGCCAACGCCCGCGCCACGACCGCACCCCGCCGCGCCGGCGTCCGGCCCTGCGCGACAGCCTCCACCAACGGGATGTTCAACCCGCTCCTGGCGGCCCGGACCACGGCGTCCATGTCGCCCAGCTCACTGCGCGACAGCCACGGGCAGCGCTGCGCGAGCCAGTCGACCACTCCGAAACCGCTCTGCCCGGGCAGACCCCGAGCAGAAGCCTCCAACGCCAGGGCGAACAACGCCGCCCCCGTCGCCAGGGACAGCTCACCCAACCGGGTCAGCCCTCCCCGCAGGTCGTCCTCCAGCAGCCGCGCACGGTCCTGAACGGCCGCACGTGCCTGCGCCATCCCGCGCCTGGCCGTGACCAGGCCAGCCTCCAACACCTGCGCGGGCAGGGGACTCTGCGATGCCTGCTGTAGAACCTCCCGCAGCGACTCCTCGACCTCGTCCATGACTGCCGCCCACCACGCCGCCTCCGCACGCTCCACGTGCTCCACTGCGCGCGCCTCGGCGAGCAGCTCATCCCCCACCCGACCCCACCCCCCGTCAGGCTCCAGAGCCCAGGACGCAGGCGAGGCAGCGCCGAGGAGACCGTCCCCGACGGCTTCTGCACCACCCCATACCTGCTCCATGAACACACTCAACCAGCCAGCACCGACAAACCTCTGACCTGCACCGATACGGAGTCGACCCCGCGAGTCACCGAGCATGAAGGGCTCCCGCACCTCACCAACTGCCGCGGCCTCTCATGCCTATCGACCCGAGGACGACCCGCCGCGACCCTCCAGCTCGCGCACGAGGCTGGCCGACGCGGTCAGCCGGTAGGACATCTCGACGAGCTCGGCCACCTCGACCCAGTCGACGCGGTCGGCACCGCCGAGACGGTGGAAGCTGAGCCCCAGCCACCCGGCCGGCCCGAAGTAGGCGGGGATGAAGTAGGCGTCCTCCTGGACCAGCGCCTCTCGCTCGGATGCATCGGGCAGGAAGAGCAGCGCGTTGCGCGCGACGGGCGCGTAGTGGTCACCCTTGAGCGAGCCGCCGAACACCGCGAACACCTTGCGGGTGTAGAAGGTCGGGGCACCGTGCGACACCTTCTCGGCAGCGCCGGGGAAGGACAGGCAGATCTCGCGCACGCGCTCCAGGCACCGCTCGGCGTCGACGGCCCAGGGCGGGGCCGTACCTTCCGTCATCCACCGAGTATGCCGCGGCCAGGGGGCGAGCAGGTGGCGATCGGGTCAGGCCGAGCGGGTCAGGCCGAGCCGGTCAGCCCGCGCGTGCGCGCGGCAAGCGGCTCAGGCCGTCTGGTCCGGCTCCCCGTCGCCCGGCTGGACGGTCCAGCTCGGCGGCTCGTCCTCACCGGACTCCTCGTCGCGCTCGGAGTCCTCAGCGGTCTCGTGCACGACACCGGCGGCGTGGTGCACCGGGGCGTAGATCGCGTAGATCTGCAATGGCTCATCGCCCGTGTTGATCACGTCGTGCCACATCCCGGCCGGCACCTGGATCGACCAGCCGTCGGTGACCTCCTGCTCGAAGGTGAGGTCGTCCTCGGCCGGGCCCATGACGCACCGGCCCTTCCCGGCGTCAAGACGCAGGAACTGGTCGGTCTCCGGGTGCACCTCCAGCCCGATGGACTCGCCGGCCGGGATCGACATCAACGTCACCTGCAGGTACTTGCCCGTCCACGCGACGGTGCGGTAGGTCGTGTTGGCGCGGGTCTCCGCCTCGATGTTGAAGGCGTTGGGGCGGGGGCCGTTGTCGGTCACGGACATGAGTGACGCTCCTCGTGCTCGTCGGACGTTCGGGGTCACCCAAGCATCTCCTACCGGCCGTCGCGGTGCGACCCGTGGCCCTCGGCGACCTGCACCAAGGGCAGCCTTGCCTCCCTGGAAGCGGGACGGCATACCCGCTATCAAGGGGGTATGGGCCGGTGCGTGGGCTTTGTGCGCAGCTACCCCGTCGTGGCGGTGACGCTCGTCGTGGGTGTCGTGGTGCTGGCCCTGCTCGGCCTGGGGGAAGGGCCGGCCGCCCGGACGACCGCGACCGTCTACGTCAGCATCGTCGTGCTCGTCACCGCGGTGGACATGGTCCGGGACATCCGCCGTGGTCATTACGGCCTGGACATCCTGGCGGTCGTCGCCATGGTGGCCACGCTGGCGGTCGGGGAGTATGTCGCCTCGCTCATCATCGTGCTCATGCTCAGCGGCGGGGAGGCGCTGGAGGTCTTTGCCGCCGGGCGCGCCCGGTCTGAGCTCACGGCGCTGCTGGACCGGGCCCCGAGCCGGGCCCGGCGGATCATGGACGAGGAGCGCCTCGAGGACGTCGACGTGGGAGCCGTGCGGGTCGGTGACGTGCTGCTGGTCCGGCCCGCCGAGGTGGTGCCCGTCGACGGCCTCCTCCTGGACGGGCCGGCGTCCTTCGACGAGGCCTCCCTGACCGGGGAGAGCCTGCCGGTCACCCGGGAGCCCGGGGACGGCGTGCTCAGCGGGGCGGTCAACGGCACCCGCGCGGTCCGGATCCGGGCGGTCGCCACGGCGGCGGACTCGCAGTACCAGCGCATCCTCACCCTGGTGAGCCAGGCGGAGGAGGCCAGGGCGCCGACCGTGCGGGTCGCCGACCGCTTCGCCGTCCCCTTCACCATCGTCTCCCTGCTCATCGCGGGCACCGCCTGGTACCTGTCCGGTGACCCGACGCGGTTCGCCGAGGTGCTGGTGCTGGCCACCCCGTGCCCCCTGCTCATCGCCGCTCCAGTCGCGTTCATGGGCGGGATGAGCCGCTCCGCCCGGTCGGGTGTCATCGTCAAGGGCGGCGCGACCCTGGAGGCGCTGGCCCGTGCGCGGTCGATCGCCTTCGACAAGACCGGCACCCTGTCCACCGGCAACCCCGAGCTGCTGCAGATCCACCTGGCTCGTGGGGCTGACCGCCCCAGCGACGTCGACGAGGACGAGCTGCTCCGCCTGGCGGCCTCGGCCGAGCAGTTCTCCTCGCACGTGCTGGCCGGCGGGGTCATTCGGGCGGCCGAGGCGCGGGGGCTGGCCCTGTCTCCTGCCGTGGACGCGACCGAGGTCGCCACCCAGGGCGTGAGCGCGATCGTGGAGGGCCGGCAGGTGCGCGTCGGCAAGCTGGCCTTCATCCGCGAGGTGGACCCCGCGTCCTACCTCGAGCCGCTCGGCCCGGGCCAGACCGCCGTCGCCGTGTCGGTCGACGGCCGTTTCGTGGGCACCATGGTGCTGCGCGACGTGCTCCGGCCCAACTCCGCCGACACCGTGCGGGTGCTGCGCGAGGGCGGGGTCGAGAACATCGCCATGCTCACCGGCGACAACGAGGCCACGGCCCGGGCACTGGCCCAGGCGGCGGGCATCCACGTCGTCCACGCCCAGCTGCTGCCCGAGGACAAGGTCCGGCTCATCGACGACCTCCCTGCACCGGTCGTCATGGTCGGTGACGGCGTCAACGACGCACCGGTCCTGGCGGCCGCCGACGTCGGCATCGCGATGGGCGCCCGCGGCTCGACCGCGGCGAGCGAGAGCGCGGACGTGGTGATCATGCGTGACGACATCGGCAAGGTCGTCCAGGCCGTCGACATCGGTCGGGACACCTACCGGGTCGCGCTGACTTCGATCTGGATCGGGGTCGCCCTCAGCGTCGGCCTGATGGTGGTCGCGGCGTTCGGCCACATCCCGGCGGTCTGGGGCGCGCTGACCCAGGAGGTGGTGGACCTGGTCGTCATCGTCTACGCACTCCGCGCGCTCACCGGCCGCACCAGCCACCCGGAGCTCCTGCTGCCACCCACCGTGGGCGCGAGGCCTTCCGCAGCCACCCGGCCAGGTGCCACGATGGTCGGGTGAGGTCGACGGCGGCAGTCAGGGCCGGAGCGGCAGGAGCGCAACGGCAGAAGCGACAACGGCAGGAGCGAACCGATGACCGGGAGGACCCGCAGCGAGGTCTGGGACCGGCACGCGCCCCGGTATGACGCTCGCACCGCCTGGTTGGAGCGGCGTCTCCTCTCGCACGGGCGCACCTGGGTCGGCGCCCGTGCCACCGGCGCGACCCTCGAGGTCGGCGTCGGCACCGGCGCCAACCTCGCGCACTACGGACCGGACGTCGATCTCACCGCCATCGACCCCAGCGCCAGGATGCTCGAGGAGACGCGGCGCAAGCTGTCGGAGGCCGGCCCCGCGTCCAGATCGGACCGGGCGTCCTCCCCCGGTCCGGAGCTGAGCCTGGTCCGACCGGTCCGGCTCCTCGCCGCCGACGTGGGAGACCTGCCGTTCGAGGACGGCTCCTTCGACTCCGTGGTCGCCACCTACGTCCTGTGCTGCGTGCCCGACGTGCCGCTGGCGCTGGCCCAGATCGCCCGGGTGCTGCGTCCCGGTGGCCAGCTGCTGCTGGCGGACCACGTCCGGTCGACAGCCTGGCCGCTGCGGCTGGGGCAGCGGTTGCTGGACGTCGCCACGGTGCCGCTGCAGGGGGAGCACTTCAGCCGACGCCCGCGCACGCTGCTGGCAGCCGCCGGGCTGGAGGTGACGGACAGCCACCGGCGTGCCGCCGGTGTCCTGGAGATGGTGCGTGCCGTCACGCCTGAGGGGATGGGCTAGATTGCGCCCACGTGAGTGCCCAGGCCCCTACCTCCGTGATCCTCATCCGCGCCCTGCGGTTCGCCCCTAACCCCGAGACCGCCGCGGACAACGCCTTCCAGGCCGACATCCCCACCGGGCAGTCCTTCGACGACACCGCTGCTGCGGCCCTGGCCGAGATGGACGCCCTCGCCGAGGCGCTGCGCCGAGCCGGCGTGACCGTGCACGTCTTCGAGGACGAGGACCACACCCGCCCCGACAGCGTCTTCCCGAACAACTGGCTGTCCACCCACGCCGGCGGCTACGTCGGCGTCTACCCCATGTACGCCTCCAACCGTCGCCACGAGCGTCGCGCCGATGTGCTGGAGATGCTCAAGTCCACCTACCGCGTGCAGACGATCATGGACTACTCCGGCCTGGAGCCGGACGGTGTCTTCCTCGAGGGCACCGGCGCGATGGTGCTCGACCACGTCTCACGGGTGGCCTATGCCGCGCGCAGCCACCGCATGGACTCCCATGTCCTGGAACGCTTCTGCACCGACTTCGGCTACGAGCCGATGGCCTTCGACGCGGTGGACTCCGCAGGCGTGCCGGTCTACCACACCAACGTGATGGCCTGCGTCGGCACGGACGTCGCCCTCTTCGCCCTCGGGATGATCCGTGACGAGCAGCGCCGCGAGGAGGTCCGCGCCCGGCTGTCGGTCAACGGCCGCCGGGTCGTCGAGCTCACCGAGGAGCAGGTGCGCGAGTTCGCCGGCAACGCCGTGGAGCTGTGCGGGCGGACACCGGAGGGCAGGCGGCGCTATGTCATGGCGATGTCCGAGCGAGCCCGCCGGAGCTTGAGGGAGGAGCAGGTCGCGGCCATCGAGGAGTCTTGCGAGATCCTCGCGGTCGACATCCCCACCATCGAGCTCGCCGGCGGGTCGGTGCGCTGCATGATCGCCGGCATCCACCTGGACCGTCGCCCGGCGGCGGAGCCGGACTTCTCCGCCGCGGTCGAGGCGATCGACGAGCACCCGCACACCGCAGACGGCCGGGACCGCGCTGAGGACGGCTGATCCGGGGCGCCGCACGCGAGGCGGGCAGCGCAGACCCGCGTCGACCGGGTCCGACTCGCTAGGGTGGGGGGTATGCCGCCCAGCAGCCACGGCGAAGGTGGGGGAGCCCGGCTCGTCGCCTGGGGCAAGGAGCTCCGGGCGGTGCACGGGCGGCTGCGCGAGGCCCTCGCACTGACCCGCGCTCAGGTGGGCGAGGGGGTGGCCCCCGCGTCCGCAACCCGTGACCTGCTGCTCTTCTGCCACGGCTTCTGCGCGGCGTTGAACGGTCACCACGAGGGTGAGGACCACACGCTCTTCCCCGCCCTCGCCGCTGCCCACCCGCAGCTGCGCCCGACGTTGGACCGGCTTGAGCAGGACCACTCGATGATCGGCTACCTCCTCACGGCCCTGGCGGAGGCGGTCGGGAAGGCGGCCCCGCCCGCCGAGCTCGACCGGCACCTGGAAGGCATCGAGGCGATCATGGAGAGCCACTTCCGCTACGAGGTGCGGACGCTGCTCAGCGTGCTGGACGACCTGTCGCTGCAGGCCGACCCTGTCGAGGTGCTCGGGCCGCTGTGGTGACGTCGTCGCTACCCCCCGGCGGCCCCGCCGAGTCCCGCCGACGACCCCGGCCGGACCGGGCGAGCCAGCTGGATCTCCGGGCCCTTGCTCTCGATCCTGCGCAGCCCGGTCCGCTCGAAACCGACGCCCTCGAAGGCGCGTCGCGCGCGGCCGTTCTCCTCGTGCACCCACAACGCCGAGTGCGGGACACCGTTGTCGGCGAGCCACGACATACCCTCATCGACGAGGCGGGCGAACAGCCCCTGTCCCCGGTGATAAGGGTCGATCCAGACCCCCATGAAGTCGCCCCGGTCGGTCTCGACCGTCTCCCCGCCGAGCTCCGGGTCTCCTGCCATCCGGATGAGCAGGGTGCTGGTCGCCACCCACTCCCCGAAGAGCGTGACCGCCACGAAGTCCCGGATGAAGGGGGTTCCGTCGGCGTCCGAGCCGGCGATCTTGGCCCAGTTGCGCCACTCGCCCTCCGGCTTGACCAACGCCTCGTCGTAGGTCTCGAAGAAGGCGACCGCGGCGTCCTCGTCCTGCAGGGCCCGCAGCTGCAGGTCCCGGGACTCGCGCCACTCGCTGGCCCGGACGGGGCGTATGTCGTACATGGCCCGACCATAGTGCGACGGCCTGCCGCGGGCGACCGTTCGAGGGTGGTGGACAGCGGGAACAGGCACGGGCAAGGCACGGGAAGGCACGGGAAGGCACCGCCAGGCAGGGCAGGGCGTGCAGCAGAGACGCCACGAGAGTGAGGCACGCGTGCGGGAGAGCGAGCGACACGCCGCACAGGTGAACGACACGCGAACAGCCGGTCAAGGGTGGGCAAACCAGCAGTCAGAGTTTGTCAAGGATCGGCCCGGAACCGACTTCTGGGTCTACCCAGGTGGTGCCCGCGTGGGCCAGTCTTCCTAGCCATCGCGGAGTCCCCCGCGTCCCCCCTGCAAGGAGTGAGTATGAAGCACACCCGACGCACCGCTCTGAGCCTCCTGGGCACCGCCGCCCTGGCTCTGGGCACCGGCCTGCCGGCCACGGCCTCGTTGACGTCCGACAAGGCCGACCTGGCACCCCTCTATGTCAGCGGAGACACGGTCGAGGGGTCCTACATCGTCATGCTGGAGACGTCCTCGCGCAGCACCGCCTCGATCGCCGAAGCGGCCGAGGCCCAGGCCCAGGTCGCCCGAGGTCTGGGGGCCAAGGTCACCCAGACCTACACCACGCTCGGCGGGTATGCCGCCGAGCTCGCACCCAGGCAGCTGTCCGAGCTGCGCGCCAACCCGGACGTCGCCTACATCGAGGCCGACCAGGAGGTCTCCCTGTCGGCGACGCAGACCAACGCGACCTGGGGTCTGGACCGGGTCGACCAGCGTGCGCTGCCGCTGAACGGGACCTATGTCTACAACAGCACGGGCGCCGGGGTGAGGAGCTACATCATCGACACCGGCATCTCCCCGCACAACGAGTTCTCCGGCCGGCTCGCTGCCGGGGCCACCGCGATCAACGACGGCCGCGGCACGAACGACTGCAACGGGCACGGCACGCACGTCGCCGGGACGGTCGGCGGGAGCAGCTACGGCGTCGCCAAGGGCACCACGCTGGTGCCCGTGCGGGTGCTGGACTGCGCCGGTCGAGGTACCAACGCCGGCATCATCGCCGGGATGGACTGGGTGGCCGGGCAGTCGCGGGCCAACCCGCGCGTGGCCAACATGAGCCTGGGCGGTGGCGCCTCGACCGCCGTCGACCAGGCGGTGGCGCGGATGACCAACGCCGGCGTGACCGTGGTGGTGGCGGCCGGCAACGAGTCGCAGAACGCCTGCAACGTCTCCCCGGCCCGGGCCAGCAGCGCCTACACCGTCGGCTCGACGACGAGCAGCGACGCCCGGTCGAGCTTCAGCAACTTCGGCTCCTGCGTCAACATCTTCGCCCCCGGGTCCAGCATCACCTCGGCCTGGCACACGAGCAGCTCGGCGACCAACACCATCTCGGGCACCTCGATGGCGTCTCCGCACGTGGCCGGCGCTGCGGCGCTCTACCTGCAGCGCAACGTCAACGCCAGCCCGGCGCAGGTGCGGTCTGCCCTGACCAACCAGGCCACCACTGGCCGGCTCAGCGGCATCGGCACCGGATCTCCCAACCGGTTGCTCTACACCGGGGGTCTGTGACCCGGTCCCACCACGCCCTCGGTCGTCGGCCCCTCGCGGGCCGGCGGCCGAGCGCCGTTTCACGGAAGGTGCACGGGAGATGACCGACCACCGCTGGTCGCGCGCAGTCCTGCTGGACCTCGACGGTGTCCTGCTCGACACCACGCTGACCCGCGACCTGCTCGGGCCGCACGAGATCGGCCGGGCGGTCCGCCCCGGCGTGCCGGCTCAGCTGCGGCGGCTCGCCGGCTACCGCGTCGGCTGCGCCGCCCTCACGACCCTGCCGGCCGGATGGGCCGAGGAGCTGCTGCGGGCGGCCGGGCTCGCGCCCTACGTCCAGGCCGTCGTGACCCGCTCCGGCATGGCCCGCTGGCTGCCGTCGCCCCTGCCGGCTCACCGCGCGCTCAACCTGCTCCGCTGGGAGGAGTGCCGCAGCCGGGTCGCGGTCATCGGTGACTCGCCCGACGCCGTCACCATGGGCCGCAAGGCCCAGCTGCGCACGGTGGCGGTCGTCTACGGACGCTCCTCGGCACCCGACCTCGCCGACGCCTGGCCGGACGTGCTGGCGGCCAGCCTGACGGACGCGGTGACCGCCGCCCTCGACCTCACCGACCGCTCACTCCTCACCGACCGCCCTGGCCGCCCCGGCCGCGGCTACGCGTCGGTGTCCTGATCGCTCCTTGCGGCATATACCCCCAGGGGGTATATTAGAGGAATGGCCAACCCCCAGCACCGTCAGCATCCGGGTCCCCAGCACGCCCACGGGACCCACCGGCACGACGCTCCCCCGGCCCACGAGGGCCACGACGGCCACGACGGCCACGACGGCCACGACGGCCACGAGGCGCGAGAGGACCACGGGCACGGGGGCCACCACCACGCGGGCCACGAGGCGCACGGAGGTCACGCGGGCCACGACCACGGCGACCACGTCGGCCAGTTCCGCCGTCTGTTCTGGATCATGCTCGTGCTGGCGGTGCCGGTGGTGGCGTTCAACGGGATGTTCGCCCACCTGCTCGGCTACTCGCTGCCGGACGCGGCCTGGGTCCGGTGGATCTCCCCGGTGCTCGGCACCGTCATCTACCTCTGGGGAGGTCAGCCCTTCCTGACCGGTGCGCGGTCGGAGATCCGGGCGCGCCAGCCCGGGATGATGCTCCTCATCTCGCTGGGCATCACCGTCGCCTTCGTCGCCTCCCTCGGCTCCAGCCTCGGCCTGCTCAGCCACGAGCTCAACTTCTGGTGGGAGCTGGCGCTGCTGGTCGTCATCATGCTGCTCGGGCACTGGATCGAGATGCGCTCCCTGGCCCGGACCACCTCCGCGCTGGACTCGCTGGCCGCCCTGCTGCCCGACGAGGTGGAGAAGGTCGACGGTGACCAGATCGTCGTCGTCGCGCCCGACGCGCTCCAGGACGGCGACGTCGTCCTCGTCCGGCCCGGGGGCTCCGTCCCGGCCGATGGCCGGATCGTCGACGGCTCGGCGAGCATGGACGAGTCGATGATCACCGGAGAGTCGCGCACCGTGCGCAGGGGCGTGGACGACCAGGTCGTCGCCGGCACCGTCGCCACCGACTCCGGCCTGCGGGTGGAGGTCACCGCCACCGGGGAGGACACCACCCTGGCCGGCATCCAGCGCCTCGTCGACGAGGCCCAGTCCTCCTCCTCCCGGGCCCAGCGGGTCGCGGACCGCGCCGCGGGCTGGCTGTTCTGGTACGCCCTGGGCGCGGCGGCGGTCACCGCCGCCGTGTGGCTGCTGCTGGGCACGCCCGAGTCCGCGATCGTGCGCACGGTCACCGTCCTGGTCATCGCCTGCCCGCACGCGCTGGGCCTGGCCATCCCGCTGGTCGTGTCGATCGCCACCGAGCGCGCCGCCCGGGCCGGGGTCCTGGTCAAGGACCGCCTCGCGCTGGAGTCGATGCGCACCGTCGACGTCGTGCTCTTCGACAAGACCGGCACCCTCACCAAGGGTGAGCCGGCCGTCATCGCCGTCGAGCCGACCGGCGGGCGCCCGGCGGACGAGGTGCTCGCCCTGGCCGCGGCCGCGGAGACCGACAGCGAGCACCCGCTGGCCCGCGCGATCGTCGGCGCCACCCTGGCGCAGGAGCTCGACATACCGTCTGCCTCTGACTTCTCCTCCTCCCCGGCAGTGGGCGTGCAGGCGCAGGTGAGGGGTATGCGGATCGCGGTGGGCGGTCCGTACCTGCTCCAGGAGCACCACCTGCCCGAGCTGCCGGTCGCCGAGGCGTGGCGGGCGGAGGGCGCGATCATCCTGCACGTCCTGGCCGACGGTGCCGTGATCGGCGCGTTGCGGCTCGCCGACGAGGTCCGGCCCGAGTCCCGCGCGACCGTGGACGCCCTGCACGGGGCCGGGATCGAGGTCGCCATGGTCACCGGTGACGCGCAGGCGGTGGCCCACGCGGTCGGCGCCGAACTGGGCATCGACCGGGTCTTCGCCGGCGTCCGGCCGGAGGACAAGGCTGCCAAGGTGGTCGAGCTCCAGCAGGAGGGCCACAAGGTCGCCATGGTCGGCGACGGCGTCAATGACGCCCCCGCCCTGGCCCAGGCCGATGTCGGCATCGCGATCGGGGCCGGCACCGACGTCGCGATCGGCTCGGCCGGGGTCATCCTGGCCTCCTCCGACCCGCGCGCGGTGCTGTCGGTCGTCGAGCTCTCGCACGCCTCCTACCGCAAGATGACGCAGAACCTGTGGTGGGCTGCCGGCTACAACATCCTCGCGGTGCCGCTCGCGGCGGGCGTGCTGGCCCCGGTCGGCTTCGTGCTTCCGATGAGCGTCGGCGCGATCCTGATGTCGGTCTCGACCGTGGTGGTCGCCCTCAACGCCCAGCTCCTGCGCCGCGTCGACCTGCGGCCCGAGGCGGTCGTCGGCGACCGCTGACCACCCGGGTCCGAGTCGGGGCGATGCACCGGGCCCGATCCTGGTGTCGCAGGATCGGGCCCGGCCGCTGGGCTGCAGCGCCGCCGGTCACTTCAGGTAGCACCAGCCCATCGTCGGGTGGCACCCGATCTGCACGGCTGCGGTGGCCTGCGGGGCACCGACCAGGAACATCCCCAGCACCAGCGTGATGACGGCTGTCGTCCTCTTCATGGTTCCTCCTTGTGGTTCACAGGTGCCGCGGGGCGTCGCCGCCGGCCGCACCTGCGCCGGATGAAAGGTGAGCAGGTCCCACTCTGGGCCGGCCGCGCCCCCGCGACCACGACTCCGAACGAACCCGAACGGACCCGAACGTGGCAGCGGTCCCGGCTCGCGTCAAAGTGGGAGGTCCGGGCTAGCGTGGCCCGCGTGACGCCGACGAGCAGTGCAGGCCACCAGTGGGACCCCGAGCGCTACCTCTCCTACGCCGACGAGCGAGGTCGACCGTTCGTCGAGCTGCTCGCGCGGGTGGGAGCCGACGCTCCTCGTCGGGTCGTCGACCTGGGCTGCGGACCGGGCAGCCTGACCCGGCTGCTCGCCCGGCGCTGGCCCCAGGCCTCCGTCCTGGGCCTGGACTCCAGCCCGCAGATGGTCGAGCAGGCCCGCCAGGTCGAGGGCATCGACGCCCAGGTGGCCGACATCGCCGCGTGGGCCACGGCTGACGCCGACGGTGACGGTGGCCTTGTCGACGTCCTGGTCAGCAACGCAGCCCTGCAGTGGGTGCCGGGCCACCTCGACCTGCTCCCCGCCCTCCTCGACCGGGTCGCCCCGGGCGGCTGGTTCGCGATGCAGGTCCCCGGCAACTTCGACGAGCCCAGCCACACGATCCGCCGCGACCTGGCCGGCGAGCCGCGGTTCGCGCCGCATACCCAGGGTGTGGCCGTGCCGTCCTCGCACGACCCCGAGGTCTACCTGCGCGTGCTGCAGGAACAGGGCTGCACGGTCGACGCGTGGGAGACCACCTACCTGCACGTGCTGCCCGGTGCCCGCGCCGGCGACCCCGACCCGGTCTTCACCTGGGTCTCCGGCACCGGCGCCCGGCCGACCCTGCAGGCGCTGCCGGACGGCCTGCGGGAGGAGTTCGAGGCGGAGTTCAGGCGGCGGCTGAGGGAGGCCTACCCGGACGAGGGGTATGGCGTCGTCCTGCCCTTCCGCCGCATCTTCGCCGTGGCGCACAAGCCCGCATGACGGCAGCGAGACCACCCGCAACGCCGCCACCCGCCGCGGCACCGACCGTCCGGCGGCGGCGTCCCAGCGACCTGCCTGGCCTGGGCACGGACCTGCTGGAGCAGCAGCCGCGCACCCGCTACCCCTTCCGCGACCCGCTGCCGGTCAGCACCGACGTCTTCCTGCACGCCGAGGACGCCCTCGGCGCCTACGTCGCGGAGATCGACGGCGACGTGGTCGGTCACGTGGCCCGCACCGGACCGGCGCACGGGTTCCCGGACTCCGCGCGGATGAACGAGGCGTGCGCTCGGGCCCATGGGTGCGCGGTCGAGGACCTGTCCTACGTCAGCTCGCTGTTCACCGCCGAGCGCGCCCGTGGCCACGGCGTCGGCAGGTCGCTGCTCGACGCGATCGTCGCGGACGCGCGGGCAGCCGGTCACCGGCCCTGCCTGGAGGTGCTCCCCCACCACGCCGGGGCGCGCCACCTCTACCTGTCCGGCGGCTGGCGCGACGTGCTGGCGATCCGTCCGCCGTGGCTCACCTCGGTCGTGGGCGAAGAGGGCCCCGACGTCCTCGTCATGGTGCTACCCACCGAGTGACGCGTTGGTGCACGCGATCTGCGCTCCCGGCGGGCACAGCTGCAGCATTCGATGGCCCGGTGGGGTCAGCCTCGCTCAGTCCCAGCGGAAGAACGCCGTGCCCAGCACGCTCCCGACCACGACGCTGACCCCGAGGGCGACCAGGTGCGAAGGCTCGACGTCCGCACCGACCCAGGCCGCGCCCAGCGCCTGCACCGTCGCCCCGAAGGGCAGGTGCTCCCCGACCGTGGCCAGCCGGTCCGGCAGCGCGTCCTGGCCGCCGAACAACCCGCCGACGGCACCGATGGCGAAGAAGGCGACCAGGCCGATCGCCACCGCCGAGTTGGGGGTGGGGGCGACCGCGGCGACGACGAGGCCCACGGCATACATCGCCGCGATGCCGAGCAGGCCGATCCCCAGCACCGTGAACGGCGCGTCGGGCAGCCGGGCGCCGAAGCCCAGCATGGCGACGGCGAGCGCCAGCCCCATCCCGAGCAGCGCCTGCGCCTGGCTGACCAGCACCTGCGCCGCGAGCACCATCACGGGCGAGGCGGGCGTCACCCCGAGCCGGCGCAGGATGCCGGTGCGACGGTAGTAGGCCAGGAAGCTCGGCATGTTGATGATCCCGATGGAGGCGATCACCACGGCGAAGACGAGCGGCAGCACGTAGGCCTCCAGCCCGGTCAGGCCCTGGATCCCCACGGAGTGCTCGGAGGCGGCCGAGGCGCTCATCACCAGGATCAGCAGGGGCAGGCCGAGCGGGACGATGAGGCCGGCGGTGTCCCGGACGACCATCTTGGCCTCGGACTGCACCAGCATGCGCCAGGCGTGCGGCCCGGGCCGCCGGGCCTCGATCGGCGGGGAGCCGCCGGTGTCGTGGATATCGGTGGTCATCACAGCTCCTCCATCTGCAGGTCCTCGATCGTGGTCCCGGTCAGTGCGACGAAGGCGTCCTCGAGGCTCGCCGCCTGCGCCTGCGCGATGACCTCGGCGGGCGTGCCCTGCGCGAGCACCTGCCCGTCCTGCAGGAGCAGCACGCGGTCGCACAGCCGCTCCACCTCGTCCATGGCGTGGCTGACCATGAGGATCGTCACGCCGTCGGTCTGCAGGGCCTCGATCGCCCTCCACATCCGTCTCCGGGCACGGGGGTCCATCCCGGTGGTCAGCTCGTCGAGGATCACCATCCGGGGCCGACCGACCAGGGCCAGCGCCACGGAGAGCCGCTGCTGCTGACCACCGGAGAGCTTCTCGAACTGGGTGTCCCGGTGCCGGCCCAGCTCGACCAGGTCGAGCGTCTCCTCCGTGCCCCGCGGGTGGGGGTAGAAGCTGCGGTAGAGCTCGACCAGCTCCCGGGCGGTCAGGGCGTGGTGCAGGTAGGCGCTCTGCAGCTGCACCCCCAGGACCTGCCGCAGCCGGGCCCGGTCGCGGGTCGGGTGCAGCCCGAGGACCTCGATCGAGCCGCTGTCCGGGGTGCGCAGGCCGGCGATCATCTCGACCAGGGTGGTCTTGCCGGCGCCGTTGGCCCCGAGGATCCCGACCGTCTCGCCCGGGGCGACGGTCATGCTGATCCCGTCCACGGCCTGGGTCGAGCGGTAGCGCTTGCGCACCTGCTCGACCGCCACGGCGGGAGCCCGGTTCTCTGTGCTCGTCATGGTTCGACGGTATGGAAACCGGGGCACCTCGCGCGCGTGCCGATCGTCACCAGCTCACGGCATGACTTCTGGCACCCGCCCGGTCCGAGCTGGCCGCCCTAGGGTGGTGCCATGCGCAAGGTGGACGCCGAGGTCTGGGCGGGCATGGGCATGCTCGCCGTGCTCCTCGCGCTCGGCCTGCCCGTCCTGGCCGGTGCGGTCGACACCGAGCTGCCCCGCCTCTGGTGGTCAGTCACGTATGCCGTGACGGTGGTGGCGCTGGTGGTCGCGGCGCTGCAGTCGGAGCCGAGCAGCCCCCCGGTGCTCAGCCGAGCCGCGCTGGGGGTCGCCATGGTCGGGTCCTGGGTGCTGGTCGCCAGTGCGCCGTCCGGCTTCCTGTCGATCCTGCTGGTCGTCGTGGCCGCCCTGGCGGTCTACCTGGTGCCGTTCGGGGTGGTGCTAGTCATCGTCGGGCTGAACACCGCCCTGCTCGTCCTGGCCTGGACCTGGACCGGTGGCGATGATGCCTGGTGGGAGGTCGTGACCGCGGCTGCGCTCTACCTCTTCCTGCAGATCATCTCGGCGCTGTCCGTGCTCAGCCTGGTGCGCGAGCAGCGGCTGCGGCGTGAGCTGACGCAGGCCCACGTCGAGCTCCGGGCGGCCACCGCCCTGCTGGAGGAGTCGGCGCGGACCGCGGAGCGGCTGCGGATCTCCCGCGACCTGCACGACACGGTCGGCCACTCGCTGACGGTGCTGAGCCTGGAGCTCGAGGCTGCCCGCCACCGAGAGGGGCAGGAGGCGCGGGCGCACGTCGTACGGGCCGGGTCGTTGGCCCGGGAGCTGCTGGGCGAGGTGCGGACGGCGGTCGACGAGCTGCGCACCCGACCCGCCGACCTGCGCGGCGCGCTGGAGCAGGTGGTGCGCGACATACCTGGCCTGGAGGTGAGCCTGCAGGTGGCGGACGACGTCGAGGTGGGGGAGGAGGAGTCGGCCGTGCTGGTCCGCGCGGTCCAGGAGATCGTCACCAACACCCTGCGGCACGCGGAGGCCCGCACTCTGACGGTGAGGGTGGCGCCGGACCGGGAAGGGTGCACGGTGTTGCAGACCCGGGACGACGGTCGTGGGGCGGCGCGCGTGGAGCCGGGCCACGGGCTGCGGGGCCTGGTCGAGCGGTTCGAGGCGCTGGGCGGCGAGGTGCGGTTCGACGGGCAGCGGCCCGGTGCCGGCGGTTTCGCGGTGACCGCGCGGGTGCCGGCGACATGAGGAGCGCGGACGTCGGGACGGACCCCGGGGCGACGCCACCGCCGGCGCCGTCGGAGGACCGGGTCCGGGTGGTGGTGGTCGACGACCAGACCCTGGTGCGCCAGGGCATCCGGACCCTGCTCGACCTCGCGTCGATCCGCGTCGTCGGCGAGGCCGCTGACGGCGCGGAGGCGCTCGCGGTGATCGGGGAGCAGCGCCCGGACGTGGTGCTGCTCGACCTGCGGATGCCCCGTTACGACGGGCTCTGGACGCTGCGTGAGCTGCGGGACCGTGGCCTTGAGGTGCCCGTGCTCGTGCTCACCACCTTCGACGACGACACCCTGGTGCTGGACGCCCTGCGTCATGGTGCCCGCGGCTACCTGCTCAAGGACGTCACCCTGGAGCAGCTCGCCCGCGGCGTGCACACCCTGGCCGAGGGCGGCACCTTGATCGCGCCGTCCATCACCGGGCGGCTCCTGCAGGCCCTGCGCTCCGGACCTGCCCCGACCGAGGCACACTCACCGGTCGAGGCGGTGATCGAGCCCTTGAGCACCCGCGAGCTGGAGGTGCTGCGGCTGGTGGCGGCGGGTTACACCAACCGGGAGATCGCCGGTGCCCTCCACCTGGCTGAGGGCACGGTGAAGAACCATGTGTCCGCCGTGCTGGTCAAGCTCAACGCCCGCGACCGCACCAACGCCGTGCTCCGGGCGCTGCACGAGGGGATCCTGGGCTGAGCTGAGCTCCACCTTGCGGTCGGCCGGCTGGCGGCCGCGACACCGAGAGGCGTTCGGTGGATGTTCGGTCGGGTCGAACACCCACCGAACGCCTCTGGGTTGAGACGGCGCAGGGCCGTCACCAGAGAAGGAGACAGCGATGAAGCGTTTTGAGGGCCGCAGCGTGGTCGTGACCGGCGGGACGAGCGGCATCGGCCGCGCGATCGCCGTCCTGCTGGGCAAGGAGGGCGCGCGGGTGTATGTCGCCGGGCGCGACGAGGAGCGGGGCGCGTCGGTCGCACACGAGGTGACCGTGAGCGGGGGCCAGGGACACTTCGTGCGCACCGACGTGGCGGTGGACGCCGAGGTGGAGCTGCTGGCCAGGACGGCGGCGGGCGACGGGCTGATCGACTGCTGGTTCTCCAACGCCGGCGTCGAGGGCCCGATCGGGCCGATGTCGGGGTGGAACGACGACGCGCTGCGGCACGAGCTCGACATCAACCTCAAGGGGGTGCTCTCCGGACTGCGGCACGGGTCGGAGCAGATGGTCAGCGGTGGTGCGATCGTCAACACCGCGTCGTTCGTCGGAACGGCACTCCCGGTGCCGATCGCGGTGCCGTACGCCGCGGCGAAGGCTGGCGTCGTCGCCGCCGGCCGCAGCGCTGCGCCGCTCCTGGAAGAGGCGGGCATCGACGTGTACACGCTGTGCCCCTGGGTGATCGACACACCGATGGTGGACCGTCTCACCGGAGGGGCGCCGGAGGACAAGGGCAACTTCGCCGCGGGGTTCGCCCCCAGCGGCCTGCTCGCGACCGTCGAGGACGTCGCGCACGTCGCGCTGGACCTTCTCGACGGCCGGCTCTCCGCCCGCAGCGGTGACGCCTACCTCGTCGACGCCGGGCCTGTCGCGACGCTGGTCGAGTAGCTGCCCCGGAGGAGGCGAGACCTCCTCCGCATACCACCCCCGTGGTCGCCGGGTCTGAGAAGATCTCAGGGACTGAAGACCCAGGTCGCGACGCGACGAGGAAGGGTGACCAGCGGTGCAGCACCAGGCCCTCGGCGGCGGCTCTGAGCTGCGCCACCTCCATGGTCGCGAGGCCGAGCTCACCGAGCTCACCGAGCTGGTGGTGTCCCACCCGCTCGTGACCCTGGCCGGACCCGGCGGGGTCGGCAAGTCGTCCCTCGCCGAGGCCGTGGCAGCCCATGCCGAGCCCGTGTTCCCCGACGGCGTCCTGATGGTCCGGCTCGCCGAGGTGCGGGCCGGTGCCGTGCTCGACGCGGTCTCCTCGGCCGTCGAGCTGCCCCGCACCGGCGGTGGAGACCGGGCCGAGGCGCTGGCCAGGTGGTTGCGCCCACGTCGGGCGCTGCTGGTCGTCGACAACTGCGAGCACCTGGTCGAGGAAGTTGTGGAGGTGCTGACCCACCTGTTGGCGGAGCCGCGGCGCGAAGGGTGCTTGCACGTGCTCACCACCAGCCGACGCACGCTTGGCCTACCGCTGGAGCAGGTGCTGCCCGTCCTGCCCCTCGCCCTTCCCGGGCCGCAGGACCCGCCCGAGGCGGTGGCCGCCACGCCGAGCGCCTCGCTCTTCCTCGAACGAGTCCGTGGCCGGGACCGCAGCTTCGTCGTGCCGACCGGGCAGTGGTCCGCGGTCGGCGAGCTGTGCCGTCGGCTCGACGGGTTGCCCCTGGCTCTAGAGCTCGCGGCCGGCAGGGCCAGCGTCCTGGGCATCCCGCGGCTCCTCGCCCGGCTCGAGACCGGCCTGGGCGTGGTGAGCCAGCAGCATCTCGACGGCTCGGGCAGGGTGCGCACGATCGAGGCCGTCTACGACTGGAGCGAGCAGCTGCTCTCCGAGCAGGCGCGGGCGCTGCTGCGTGGACTGTCGGTCTTCACCGGCAGCTTCGACATCGCGGCGGTCGACGCAGTCCTCGGAACCACCGGCGCGATCGGCGAGTGGGACGACGCACTCAGCGAGCTGGTGGAGACGTCGCTGGTGGTGCGCGAGCACCGGCACGACCGCTACCGGCTCCTGGAGACCGTCCGCCAGCGGGCCAGCGAACGGTGGGACGACGAGCAGGCACAGGCGCAGATTCGCCGCAAGCATGCCGAGCACTACCTCACGGCGGCGATCCGAGCAGGCGAGGGGTTCAAGAGCGGCCCTGAGCGGGACTGGCTCGAAGGGCTCATCAGCGACGAACCCAACCTGCGGGTGGCCCTCGCGCAGGCCCTTCGACGCGGCGACGCGGACGGGGACCTCGCGGTGCAGGGTCTCGCCGCGGCGGCGAACCTGCCGCTGTACTGGTGGACCCGCGGTCAGCACCGGGAGGGCTTCGACTGGCTGCGCTCCGCGCTGGACACGGTGGGCGAGGCGGCACCGGTCGAGCTGCGGGGGGCCGCGTTGTTCGGTATGGCGTTCCTCTGGGCACACGACGGCGACGACTGGCTGACCGCGGCGACCTACTGCCGCGAGGCAGTCGACCTCCTCGGCGGTCCGCGCGCAGAACCGGGAGAGACGCCGATCCTCGGCTACCTGCTCTGCCTGCTCGGCGAGGCGCACGGCTTCGCCGGCGAGACAGAGCTGGCGGTGACCCTGACAGGACGGGGTCGCGACCTGATCGCCCGCTACCCCGACCCGTGGGGCCTGGCGTTCGCGGAGTGGAACGTCGGCTTCGCCCATCAGTGCGCGGGGGAGCCCGAGACCGCCGAGCGGCACTACCGAGAGATGGTCCAGATCCAGAGCGAGCACGGCAGTCGGCTGGAGCTGATGATCGGCCACAACAGTCTGGGTGAGCTGGCCGAGCGGCGCGGCGACCACGAGACCGCCCGGGACCACTACGCGCGTGGGCTCGAACTACGGCGCAACCTGGGTGCCATCCGGCTCGGCTACGCGCACGGGTCGCTGCCGCTGTCCCTGCTCGCGCTGGCCCGGGTGTCGCGCGCCCTCGGCGACGCGGACACCGCCCGCACCTACGCGCAGCAGGGTCACGCCGCAGCCGCGCAGATGCAGGACCAGCAGACCGTGCTCGCCTGCGCTCGGGAGCTGGAGCTCCTTGACGCCGGGCCGGAGACCGCCACCCTGCGCAGGCAGGGCACCGGGTGGGTCGTCCGGCTGGGGGACGAGTCCACCGTGCTGGCCGACTCCAAGGGGCTGCGGCACCTGCACACGCTCCTGACCCGGCCCGAGCAGCCGGTCCGCGCGACCACCCTGGCAGGTCTGGTCGACGGTGCAGAGCCCGCCGGCGGGGACGCCGGGCCCCTGCTGGACCGGCAGGCCGTAGCGGCGTACCGCGCGCGGCTCGGCGCGCTGGACGCAGACATCGATGAGGCGACCGAGGACGGCGACGAGACCCGGCTGCGCACCGCCCAGGACGAGCGGGACGCGCTGGTCGCCGAGCTCGCCCGCGCCACCGGGCTGGGCGGACGGCTGCGGGTGGACAAGTCCGACGCCGAGCGGGCGCGGATCAACGTGACCCGCACCGTGCGGGATGCGATCGAGCGGATCGGAACCGACTGTCCCCGGCTGACCGAGCACCTCCGCTCCTCGGTCAGGACCGGCACCTGGTGCGCCTACCACCCCACCACCCCGGTCATCTGGACTACCAGCGGGGCGGACACGTCACCGTGAACCGATCCGCGGCCCTTCGGGTGCCGCGCCGGCTGGCACGACGGCTCACGGTCGGTGCGTCTCAGTAGCGCAGGCCGTGACCCAGCTCCCACGCGTTGCCGTCCGCGTCCACGTAGGCGTACCGCATACCCTCCGGCAGGTGGTCCTGCTTGGCGTAGCCCGGCACGTCGTTGGGGGAGACGCAGACGCCCTCCCCGTCGACCGCGATGACCGCCTCGCTCGCGGGCAGGGTGATGGGCAGCTTGCCGTGGGCCGGTGACCGGCCGGTCAGCACGTCGGCCTGGGCGTCGTAGAAGGTGGAGAAGTGGGCGACGACCGCGTCGGCCAGCGGCTCGACGTCGTCGAGGACCCACGGCAGCGTGATGTTGACCGAGACCACGACCTTGGCCCCGCGCTCGCGCGCCGACGTGGCCAGGTCGCGGAAGCGCTGCACCTCGCTGAGCGTCGTCTCGGTGTAGGGCTCCCCGGCGATCGAGCGCAGCGGCTTGTCCTCGCACAGGGTCAGCTCCAGCAGGCCGGGCGTGGCGTTGAAGTAGTCACCGGACTGCGGGTCGAGCAGGAGGACGAGCACGTCGGCGGCGGCGGGGTCGTCGACGAGCTCCAGCGCTCCGCCGGCCGCGACCTGCTCGCGCGCCTGGGTGGTCTTCAGCGCCGCCTGGTCGGTGCTCTTGTGGAACACCTCGAGGTAGGCCGTGGTCCCCTCCCTCAGGGGCAGCGTGCCGCCGGAGTTCTTCAGCACCACCACCGACTTGCGGTGCGTCTGTGCCGCGAGCTCCCAGCCCGGCGACGACCGCACCTTCGCCTCCGCCGCCTCGGCGTCGACATAGGTCTGCCCGTCGAAGAGCCCCAGGGCGAACATCTCCACCGCCAGGCGGCGGCACGCCTCGTCGACGCGCGCCATGCTCACCTTGCCCTGGTCGATCGCGGCCTGGAGGTCCTCGATGTTGTTGGTGTCCGCGATGAGATCGGTGCCGGACATGATCGCCTTGGCGAAGCGCGAGGGACGGTCCAGCTCCTCGACCCCCCAGCACATGTTGTCGGTGATGCCGGAGTCGGAGTTGACGTAGCCGGTGAAGCCGAGCCGGTCGCGCAGCACGTGCTGCAGGAAGTAGTGGTTGAAGGCGAAACCGGTCTCCTCGTAGAAGACCTCCTCGTCGCGGAAGGTCTGGTAGACGCTGCGCTGCACCGACGGCGCGGAGTAGTAGGGCATGAACGAGGCAGCCTTGGCGGCGACGGCCTCGAACGGCGGCAGGTGGTAGGTCTCCAGGCTCCCCGGGGTGGGGTAGCAGTTCCACTTGCCCTCCTTGTAGTGCGGGTCGAAGCCGTTCTCGCGCGGCCCGCCGCCGGGGAAGTGCTTGATGGTGGTGGAGAGGGAGTCCGGCCCCAGCTGGTCCCCCTGCAGGCCGTCGACGATGCGGGTGATGATCTCGGCGACCAGCTCCGGGCTCTCGCCGAAGGTGCCGTAGGTCCGCTGCCAGCGCGGGTCGGTGACGACGTCCGCCATGTACATGTAGCCCTTGCGCAGCCCGGTCGCGACCCACTCCTGGCGCACGGCCCGGGCGAACCCGTCGACCAGCGAGGCGTCCCCGCCGTCGGCCTGGTCGCCGAGCACGGCGGCGGCGATGCCCATGGTGGCCGGGAAGGTGCTGAAGATGCCGACGGCGTCGTTCATCCCGAAGACCATCTCGCCGTTCTCGTTGCGGGAGTTGGAGGTGACCAGCACCGGGATCCCGAGCCGGGTGCCCTCGGCGACCTCGTTCATGGCGTTGACCCAGGCCGCGATCCTGCTCGGCGGCTCGTTCTCCCGAAGGATGAACCGCCGCAGGTGCATCTGCTCGATCGTCTGGGTCGTGCCGTAGACCTTGCGGGTGGCGAAGATGCTCGTGCCGCCCTCGATGATGCGCTCGTCCAGCACCCCGTCGTGCGACGTGGGATCGCCCTCGTCGGTCTGGTAGCCGGTGAAGCGGCTGTTGATGAGCATGAAGCCGACCTTCTCCTGGGTGGTCATCCGTCCCACCAGGTCGGCCGCCCGCTCCTTCGGCGAGAGCCGCCAGTCCTCGTAGGGGTCCAGCACCCCGTTGCCGTTCAGGTCCTTGAACCGCAGCCCCCCGACCTCGACGAGCTCCTTGCTGCGGACCTCGAGCTGCGGCTGCTCCATGACCACTCCTTCGTCGGCGTGCTCCCACACTAGGGGCCCAGAGGGCGGGGCACCGCTCGGCGGATCGGGAGACTCTGGTCCGGCGGGTGAGCCCTGACGGTGGCCGGTCGCGGCCCTTCGAGCTGACTGACGAGGGCCGGACGGCGCTCCGGGCCTGGCTGGCCACCGAGGCCGAGTCGCTCTCTCCTGACCGCAACGAGCTGCTCCTGCAGCTGTTCTTCGGCCGCCACGCCGACCCCGGCGTCCTGGTGGAGCACCTGCGTCGTCATCGGGACCATCTCACCGCCGCGCGTGAGCGCTACCGGGAGATCGAGCGCATCCTCCTCGCCGAGGACTCGCCGGACCAGCCGTACTGGCTCATCACGGTCCGCCACGGCCAGGCCCTCGTCGACGCCGGCCTGCGCTGGAACGCCGACACCACCGCATACCTCCAGGAGACGTCATGACCCGCCCGACCATGCCCAGGATCAACGCGGTGACCAGGGGGAGGACAAGCAACGCGTCCCGCAGGACGACCGGCACGACGGGCCCGGCTGGTGGCGCGCGATGGAGGTCGCGGCGGCGGACGCTCGGGCTCGTGGGGGCCGTGGCCGCGGCGGGGATGACCGCCCTGTGGGTCGTGGTCGTCCCGGAGAAGGCCTCGACGACCGACGGCCTGCAGTCGGCGGCGATCCGGCTGGGTCACCCGCTGTCGTGGGCGCTGCTCAGCGCGGTGGGGCTGGCCGTGGCCGCCGGGGCACCCAAGGACCTGCGGGACGGGTTGGCGTGGGCCGCGCTCGCCGCCTACGGCGCGTTCCTCCTCGCACTTCTGCTCTGACCTTGCCTCCTCGTCGCGGCAGAGCGATCCGTATCATCTGGCCGGTGAGGGGGAACGGTCTGTCGAGCAGGCGCGCGGCGACCGGATCCGCGGGCATCGGCCCCACCCACGCCGGAGCCCGCCGGTGAGCGCCCGCAGCGCCCTGATCGACCTGGCGCCGCTGCGGGCGAGCGCGCCCTTCCGGAGGCTGTGGGCCAGCGGGCTGCTGTCCGGCCTGGGTCAGCAGGTGGCCGTCGTCGCGGTCCTCTTCCAGGTGTGGGACCTGACCCGCAACCCGTTCTGGGTGGGGGCCATCGGCCTGGCGCAGGCCGTCCCGATGATCGTGATGGGGCTGCTCGGCGGACCGCTGGCCGACCTCTTCGACCGTCGGACGGTGGGGATGTGGTCGACGTGTGGGCAGGCCGGGGCGGCGCTGCTGCTCGCCGCCCAGCTCGTGCTGGGTGCCTACCCGCTGCCGCTGCTGCTCGGGCTGCTCTCGCTGCAGACGGCGTGCAGCGCGCTCGGTGCGCCGGCCCGGCGCACGTTCACCGTGCGGCTGCTGCCCCGGCCCCTGGTCCCCGCAGGCGTGGCCCTGCTGATGCTCTCCTTCCAGCTGGCCATGCTGGTCGGTCCGGCGCTGGGCGGCGTGCTCGTGGCCGCCGTCGGTCCCGCCCTGTGCTACCTCGTCAACGCGTGTGCGCTGGCCGTCTCCTGCTGCGCCGTGTGGAGCCTGCCGCCGATGCCGCCGCGCCGGGTCGTGGAGCCCGAGGGGGCGGAGGGCCTCGATGGGGACGAGCACCTCGACGGGGACGGTGAGCTCGAGGCGGCCGGACCGGACCCGGTGGCAGGCCCGGTGGTGGGCGAGGTGGCGACGGCACCCGGACGCGGGGCCCTGCTGTGGGGCCGCACCCGGCGGGGCCTCAGCCATCTGGCCGAGGGGGTGTCCCTGGTCGCCAAGGACCCGGTGCTGCGCGGCTCGTTCCTGCTCGACCTGGGCGCGATGGTGCTGTCCTTCCCCGTCGCGCTCTTCCCGATGGTCAACCAGCTTCTCTTCGCCGGAGACCCGAGGACCCTCGGACTGTTCATGAGCGCCCTCGCCGTCGGTGGAGCCACCGCCGGCCTGGCCTCAGGGGTCATCACCCGCAGCCCGCGCCTGGGACGGGCCCAGCTGGTCGCCGTCCTGGTCTGGGGTGTGGCCCTGCTGGGTGTCGGCCTCGGCGCGGCGGCCGGGCTGGCCTGGGTCGTGCTCGCCGCGCTGGTGGTCGCCGGCGCCGCTGACACGGCCTCGGTGACCTCCCGCGCCGCCATGGTGCAGCTGGCCACCCCGGACAGCCACCTGGGGAGGGTCTCGGCCGTCGAGCACGTCGTCGGGGTCGCCGGCCCCGACCTCGGCAACGCCCGCGCCGGCCTGGTCGCCGGTCTGACGACGCCGTCGGTGGCGGCCGTGCTCGGGGGCGCGGCCTGCCTCGCCGTCACCGGGGTCGTGGCGCTGACCCACCGCGAGGTCGGCCGCTTCCGCGTCGGTCACCCGCACCGTCCCTGAGCACGGGACGTGGTCGCCCCTGTCCTGCAGGCTCGGTCCTGCGGTGATGGCGTTATCGCGCGACAACCGCAGGACCGCAACCGCAGGACACATGCCGACCCTGGCCGAGTCAGCGCCAGCCCAGCGCCGGGTCCTTGGCCACCTCGAGCACCTGCTCGACGATGTGGGCGCAGTAGTCCACGCCGAGCTGGTTGGGCACGGTGAGCAGGAGGGTGTCCGCGGCGGCGATCGCCTCGTCCTCGGCGAGCTGGCGCACCAGCTCCTCGGGCTCGGCCGCGTAGGTCTTGCCGAAGATCGCCCGTCCGCCCTCCAGCATCCCGACCTGGTCCGAGCTGCGCCGCTCCAGCCCGAAGTAGGCGTGGTCCTGCTCGGTGACCAGCGGGAAGATGCTGCGCGAGACGGAGGTCCGCGGCTCGCGGGTGTGCCCGGCAGCCGTCCAGGCGTCGTGGAAGAGCCGGATCTGCTCGGCCTGCAGCTGGTGGAAGGGCACTCCGGCGTCCTCGGTGAGCAGCGTCGAGCTCATCAGGTTCATCCCCTGCTGCCCGGCCCACTCGGCGGTCGCGCGCGACCCGGCGCCCCACCAGATGCGGTCGCGCAGCCCCTCGGAGTGCGGCTCGAGCCGCAGCAGCCCGGGCGGGTTGGGGAACATCGGGCGCGGGTTCGGCTCGGCGAAGCCCTCACCCGCCAACGCCTGCAGGAAGGTCGCGGTATGCCGGCGCGCCATGTCGGCGTCGGTCTCGCCCTCGGCGGGCCGGTAGCCGAAGTAGCCGTAGCCCTCGATCACCTGCTCCGGCGAGCCTCGGCTGATGCCCAGCTGCAGCCGACCGCCGGAGATGAGGTCGGCGGCGCCGGCGTCCTCGACCATGTAGAGCGGGTTCTCGTAGCGCATGTCGATGACGCCGGTGCCGATCTCGATCCGCTCGGTCCGGGCCCCGACCGCCGCGAGCAGCGGGAACGGCGAGGCCAGCTGCCGGGCGAAGTGGTGCACCCGGAAGTAGGCGCCGTCACCGCCCAGCTCCTCGGTCGCCACCGCCAGGTCGATCGACTGCAGCAGCACGTCCGACGCCGACTGCGCCGCCGACTGCGGGTGCGGGGTCCAGTGCCCGAAGGAGAGAAAGCCGATGCGCTTCATACCTCGGTCAACGCGGTGGGCGGGCAGGCATTCCGTCGCGGCGCGGCAGCCCGCCCCCGATCCATCGCGCTCCGAGGCGCGCTGGAGATCGTCGTCGGGCTAGCCTCGGGGGACCGGACGCAGGCTCGTCCGGCACCTCGCCGGCCGCGCCGGCCCGACGGCAGGGGACGCGATGCGCAGGCGGATCACGGTCACCGGCCCGGTCGACCTGCCGACGGCGTGGGGGCGCTACGTCGAGATCCGCCGCTGGACCGACTGGGCGCCTCAGGTGCGCGGTGTCGAGGCGTCGGGGGACCGGTTGGCTCCAGGCCTGACCGGCCGGGTGCGGGCACCCCTCGGAGTGCGGGTCCCCTTCACCGTGGACGAGGTGGACGAGGCGGCCCACAGCTGGCAGTGGACGGTGTCCGTGCTCGGCGTCGCCATGACGCTGGTGCACGACCTGACCGCCACGCCCGCCGGCACCCGGGCCGGGCTCACGATCGACGCCCCGGCCCCGTTCGCGCTGACCTACGGCCTGCCCGCGCGGCTAGCCTTGCGGCGCCTCTGCCGGTCGCGCGCGCCGGGTCGGTCGCGCAGCTGACGCAGCAGGTGCCTGCCCTCGTGGGAGAGGCCGCGGATCAACGGCCCAGCCGCTCGCGCAGGTACTGGGCGGTGAGCGTGTCGCCTAACTCGACCATCTGTGCCGGGGTGCCCTCGAAGATGATCCGCCCACCCTCGTGGCCGGCGCCGGGCCCGACGTCGATGATCCAGTCGGCCTGGCTCACCACGGCCAGGTTGTGCTCGATGACGATGACGCTGGTGCCGTCGTCGACGAGCCCGTGCAGCATCGCCAGGAGGGTGTCCGTGTCAGCGAGGTGCAGCCCGGAGGACGGCTCGTCGAGCACGACGACCGGCGAGGTCCGCAGCTGCGAGGCCAGCTTGAGCCGCTGGCGCTCCCCGCCGGAGAGGCTGGTCAGCGTCTGGCCGAGCTTGAGGTAGGGCAACCCGACGTCCAGCAGCCGGCGCAGGATCGTCGCCGCCTTACCGGTCGTGAACACCTCCGCCGCCTCGGCCACGGACAGCCGCAGCACCTCGTCGATCGCCAGCCCGTGCAGCGTGTAGGACAGCACCTCCTCCTGGAAGCGGCGTCCGCCGCACGCCTCGCAGGGGGTGACGACGGGCGGCATACCGGGCAGCTCGGTGTAGATCACCCCATAGCCGCTGCACGCGGGGCAGGCGCCCTCGGAGTTGGGGCTGAACAGGGCGGCCTTGACGCCGTTCTCCTTGGCGAACGCCGTGCGGATCGGGTCGAGCAGCCCGCTGTAGGTCGCCGGGTTGGACCGCCGGGACCCGCGGATCGCCGACTGGTCGACGACGAGCACCTCCTCCCGGCCGGTCAGCGACCCGTGCACGAGCGAGCTCTTGCCCGACCCGGCGACCCCGGTCACCGCGACCAGGACCCCGAGCGGGATGTCCACGTCCACGCCGGTCAGGTTGTTGCGCCGCGCGTCCCGGATCTCCAGGTATGCCGTGCCCTCCCGCACCGGGTCGCGCAGGGTGGGTCGCCGGTCCAGCAGGCGACCCGTCACCGACCCGGAGGCCTCCAGGCCCGCGCGCGGTCCGGCATACACGACCTCACCGCCGTCGCTGCCCGCCCCGGGGCCGATGTCGACCACGTGGTCCGCGATGTCGATGACCTCGGGCTTGTGCTCGACCACCAGGACGGTGCTGCCGGAGTTGCGCAGCTGGCCGAGCAATGTGTTCATCCGGGCGATGTCGTGCGGGTGCAGGCCGACGGTGGGCTCGTCGAAGACGTAGGTGACGTCGGTGAGCGCCGAGCCCAGGTGGCGAACCATCTTGACCCGTTGCGACTCCCCGCCGGAGAGGGTGCCGGAGGCGCGGGAGAGCGAGAGGTAGCCCAGGCCGATGTCGACCATCGCGCGCAGCATCTCGGCCAGCGCCTGCTGCACCGGCGCCACGCTGGGCTCGTCGAGGGCCTCCACCCAGGCCAGCAGGTCGCTGATCTCCCAGTCGCAGCACTCGGGCAGGGTGGTGCCGCGGACGGTCGCGGTGCGGGCCGGCTCGTTGAGCCGGGTGCCCCCGCACGCCGGGCACGGGCCCGTGGTCGCGACCTTGTCCTTGAAGGCGATCATGTGCGCCTGCTTCGGCGGACGCTCGCCGAAGAGGGTCTGGCGGATGCGCGGGACCAGGCCGAGGTAGGTCATGTTGATGCCGGCGACCTTCACCTTCGTCGGCTCGGCGTGCATGAGCCAGTCCCACTCCTCGGCGGTGTAGTCGCTGAGCCGCTTGCCGGGGTCGAGCCGGCCGTTCTCGGCATACGCCTTCCAGCCCCACGAGTCGGGTGGGTAACCGGGGAGCAGGATGGCGCCCTCGGCCAGGCTCTTGCTGCGGTCGACCACGACGTCCTCGTCGATGGCCGCCTGCGTGCCCATGCCCTCGCAGTCGGGACACATGCCGCCCAGGACCTGGAAGCGCTTGACCTCCTTGGTCGGCTTGCCCGGCCCCTTCTGCACCGTGACGGCACCCTGGCCGGAGGCCGAGGCGGTGTTGAAGGAGAACGCCGCCGACGGGCCCACATGGGGCGTGGACAGCCGGCTGAAGATCACCCGCAGCCAGGCCAGGGCGTCGGTGGCGGTGCCGACGGTCGAGCGGGGGTTCTGGCCCATCCGCTCCTGGTCGATGACGATCGCGGCCGTCAGCCCGTGCAGGTGGTCGACGTCGGGGCGGGCGGCGGTCGGCATGAAGGCCTGCACGAAGGAGGAGTAGGTCTCGTTGATCAGCCGCCGCGACTCCGCGGCGATGGTGCCGAAGACGAGCGAGGACTTGCCCGACCCCGAGACCCCGGTCACCACGGTGAGGCGCCGCTTGGGCAGGTCGACGTCGACGTCCCGGAGGTTGTTGACCCGCGCGCCCCGGACCTGGATGGTGTCGTGGGTGTCGGCCGGGTGCGGGCTGGCGTCGACGGCAGTCATGGCGATCAGTGTGCACCCAGGGACCGACGGACCGTAAGGGGCAGGCGAGGAAGCCAGCGAGAAGTGCCAGCGAGAAGCAGGCAGGAGCTCTGTCGGCGACGAAGCAGGTCGAAGCAGCAGGACAGCGCAGGGTGCTGGCCATCCTAGGATCGGTCCATGGCCCCCCGATCGCGCACCGGCGGCGGGCGCGGGCGTGGTGCCGCGCCCGGCGCGTCGTCGGTCCAGGCCGACCTGCGGGCCCGGCTCGGGGCGGTCGCGGTGCTGGCGGCCGTGGGCACCTTCGTGACCGCCTTCGCGCTGTCCGTCGGGACGACGGGCACGGCGTACGTGTGGCACCTGAACATGCTCAGCGACCTGGGTGACCGGTCCTGCCACGTGCGCGACGCCCGGTGGATCTGCTCACCGGCTCACGTCCTCTTCAACACCGGGCTCGTCCTCACCGGCGGGCTGCTCGCCCTGGCCGGTGGCCTGCTCCTTCGTCTCTGGGGGTGGGTCCTGGCGCTCGGCGTGGTCGTCATGGGCGTCGGCCTCGTCGTGGCCGGGCTGTTCACCGCCACCGAGTATGTGGTGACCCACATGGTCGGGGTCGTCCTCGCCCTCGTCGCCCCGGGACTGGCGTTGCTGTGGTCGGCGGTCCGGCCGGAGACGGCCTGGCTGGACTCCTCCCGGGTGGTGCGGGGCCTGCTCGCCGGGGTGGCGCTGGTGCTCGCCGCGGAGAGCCGCCTCCCGGACCCGGTCATTCCGCGTGGTGCGGGGGAGCTGGCCATGGTGCTCTGCCTCGTCGCCGCCCTCGTGGTGGAGGCGGTGCGCCTGCGGCCCGGTGGCCGGGAGGGGCGTCCGCAGGGCCCTACCAGCCGCTCAGCCGACGGAACTGCGGCCACAGCGTCTGCCAGTCGGACAACGGCTCCTCGCAGTGGAGCATCGGCGCGTCGGTGAGCTGAGGGTGCGCGACCGGCCTGGCCTGCAGCGTCCCCGCCGGGGTGCACGTGCGGAAGGCCTCGCTCTGCGCCACGGCGTGCTCGCCGACCAGCAGCACCCGGTCCCCGGAGGGCGGTCCGAGGTCCCACAGCGCGTTGTGACCGGAGTGCACCCGGGCCCGTTCCTCCGGTGAGCCGTAGCGGTGCAGGGCGCCCGCCAGGGCGTAGGTGTCGGTGATGACCTCCTCCCCGTCACGTCGGGCCTCGCGGACCTGGTCCACGTAGTCGGGCCATCCGACCTGGTCGCGGATGGTGGGGTTGATCCTCGACTGGAGCGTGAGCCAGGGCTCGGCCGCCGGGAGCAGCGGCAGGCAGACCAGGCTGGCCACCACGGCGTTGGCGGCGATGACGCCTCGTCTCTTGGCGGGCGACCAGCGCGCTCGGAGCCACGGGCTCGCCCAGCCCATCGCCAGGGCCGGCAGCAGCGCGCCCGCGGGGTAGTGCGGCTGCGAGGGGTTGGCCAGTGTCCACGCGACCAGCAGCAGCACGGTCGGCAGCAGGAAACGTCCCGGCCGCCCCGGGTTCCGCCACGGGTCGATCAGCCCGGCCGCCCACACGAGCAGGAGCGGTGGACCCACGAAGAGCAGGAGGGCCGGGACCAGCGCGAGCCGCACGAGGTCCCCCTGCGCTTCCACGAGACCGGCCGAGACCTGCGTCATCGGCATGCCGTTCAGCAGCTGGGCCAGGCCCTGGGGGGCTGCCAGCAGCCCGAAGGCGGCCACGCCGACCACCGTGTGGCGCGTCCGCAGCAGGGCACGGTCGGTCAGCAGCAGCCCGACGAACAGCGCGAGCAGCAGGACGACGACGAGCAGCTTGTTCCACGCGGCGAGACCGGCGACCGTCCCCGCCCAGACCAGGCTCCGGGGGTGTCCGGCGGTGGCCCGCAGCACCAGGAGGATGATCACCTGCCAGGCCAGCAGGTCGATCGCCGCCGTCGTGAAGATGTGCCCCATGATCAGCGGGTAGACCGTGAACGCGTGCGCCCACGCCGCCAGCCGCTGGGCGCGCGGGCCGGCGCCGAGCACCCGGGGGTAGAGGCCCGCCACGAAGGCGCCCGCGGCCGCGGCCGCCACCGCGGGCAGGCGCTGCACCCAGATCGCGTCGCTCACCTGGGTGGCCAGCCAGGACAGCCACACGGTGAGCGGCGGCTGGTCGACATACCACCACTGCAGCGGCAGCATCCCGAAGTAGAGCTCGTCCCAGTGCGGGCCGTAGCGGGGCGCGACCGCGAGAAGGAGGATCGTGACCGCGAGCATGGGGGCGGCCGCGACCCTCAGCGGGCTGACCTGCGGCTCCAGCGCCGTGGCACCCGTGGCACCCGTGGAACCGGTGGCACCCGTGGAACCGGTGGCCGGACCCCTCGCGCCCGCGACGCCGTCACGGCGCGCGGGTGTCAGCTCCTCGCCTCGGCCAGCCACTGCTCGACCTGTCGTACCGCGTGCCCGGTCCCGTCCTCGGTGCGCACCCGGTCGGCGAGCTCGGCGGCGCGCCTGGCCATCCGGGGTGCCAGGGCGTCCTCGATGCGCCCGGCCAGCACCCGCTCCGAGGAGAAGAGCCTGGGCACCGGCCGTGGGGCGACCCCGAGGGCGTGCAGCCGGGAGGCCCAGTAGAACTGGTCGGCGAAGTGCGGGACGACCACGGAGGGGACGCCGCTGCGGACGACGGAGCCCGTGGTGCCCGCGCCACCGTGGTGGACGACGGCCCGGGTCCGACCGAACAGCTCGTCGTGCGGCTCCTCACCGATGCACAGCAGGCGGGGATGGGGACGACCGCGCACCTGTCCGAGCTGCACGACGGCACGCACCCCGAGGCGGTCGCACGCCGCGCCCACCCGCCCCAGCAGCTCTTCCGGGTCGTCCTGCTCCATCGAGCCGAACCCGACGTAGATCCAGTCGTCCCCGTCGTCGAGGGCCTGCGCCACCTCGGGTGAGAGCCTGGCCGGGTCGGGATCGGTCCACCACCCGGTCACCACCCCGTCTGGGGGCAGCGGCGCGACGAGGTGCGGGCTGAAGGCGTACAACGCCCCCAGCGTCGCCGTCGTGAGCCCGACCGGGTGCCGCGCGACCAGGTGCAGCCGCCCCCGCTCCCACCAGCCGTCCAGGCCGCCCAGGAACGGCTCGGCGCGCCGGAGCCCGGCGCGGGCGAGGCGACGGGCCGGCCCGGGCAGGAGCCACCCGTACGGCAGCAGCGGCATCGGGCCCGCCAGGCCCGGGTACTCCGGCCACATGTGGGCGCGGACGACGGGCACGGACTGCCGCAGCGCCTCGTCGACGGCCGCGACGGCGAACGTCGAGGCGATGAGCAGGTCGACACCGGGCAGGACCGCCCGGGCCGGCTCCTGCGCGGCGTGCAGGAAGTCGGCGAAGTGGTGACGCGTGCGGTTGAGCCCCCGAGGGCTGGCCCTGCGCACCGCTCGTGCGGCCGGACCCGCCAGCAGCGCCTTCGGGTCGCTAGCCACCGGCGCGAGGCGGAGCGAGGGGTCGGCCAGATGGCCGTAGGCCGCGTGCGTGACCAGGGTGACGTCGTGGCCGGCCGCGGCGAGACGGGCGGCCAGGTTGGCGAACGGCACGACGTCCCCACGGCTGCCGACGGCCGCGACCACCACCTTGCTCGTCCCTGGTCTCCGCGAAGCCCCTGGGTCGGCCGGGGAGGACGGCAAGGGCTGATCGGCCATGCGCGGCCCTCCCTCGCCTCGACGACTGTGGAGTGACCACGCTAGTTCACCGCCGTCGGCGGGAACGGCACGCCCCGGCGTCCGGCGCCGCGGGAGCACGGTGGTGCCGGGCGGGGCGAGGACGGTGAGCTCGGGAAGGCATTGACGTGCCGACCTGTTGTCCCCACCGTGAGAGGCGAGTACAAGGTCCCCGGAGGCAAGCTGGTCGCGGTCGAGCTCGAGACGGCCGACGGCAGGATCACCGAGGCGTTCGTGTCGGGTGACTTCTTCCTCGAGCCCGACGAGGCGCTGGAGGACATCAACGCGGCGCTGCTCGGGCTGCATACCGACGCCAAGGTCGACGACATCGCCGCCTCGATCAGCCAGCGGCTCCCCGACGAGGCCCACCTGATCGGCTTCTCGCCGGAGGCGGTCGGGATCGCCGTGCGGCGGGCGCTGGGCCACGCCTCACGCTGGGAGGACCACCGCTTCGACCTCATCCCGCCGGTGACGATGGACCCGCGCATGCACGTGGCGCTGGATGAGGTGCTGGCCGGTGAGATGGCCCGCGGTGAGATCGGCCCGAGCCTGCGCTTCTGGGAATGGGACCGCCCGTTGGTCGTCATCGGCAGCTTCCAGTCCTACCGGAACGAGATCGACGACGAGGGGCGGGAGCGGCACGGCATCGACGTGGTCCGCCGGATCACCGGTGGTGGCGCGATGTTCATGGAGCCCGGCAACTGCATCACCTACTCGCTCATCGTGCCCGCCTCGCTGGTCGAGGGGCTGAGCTTCCAGCGCGCCTACGAGTACCTGGACGACTGGGTCATGGGCGCGCTCGCCGAGCTGGGCATCAGAGCCCACTACGTCCCGGTCAACGACATCGTCTCCGAGAAGGGCAAGATCGCGGGGGCCGCGCAGCGCCGCCTCGCCGGCGGTGTCGTGCTGCACCACGTGACCATGGCCTACGACATCGACGCCGACAAGATGCTGGAGGTGCTGCGCATCGGCCGGGAGAAGATGTCCGACAAGGGCACCACGTCCGCCAACAAGCGGGTCGACCCGATGCGCTCCCAGTCGGGGCTGCCGCGGGACCAGGTCATCGAGGCCTTCCTGTCCCACTTCGAGGGCAGGTATGACGTGTCCCGCCGCGGCTACACCGAGGCCGAGCTGGCTGCGGCGCAGGAGCTGGTCGACACCAAGTTCAGCACGAAGGAGTGGACCCACCGCATCCCGTGACGCGGGTCGCGCTCAGCCGTCGGCGAAGAAGATGTAGCGGGAGAGCAGGAAGGCGGCGATGAGGTAGAGCGGCCAGGACACCTTGCGGCCCTCGCCGATGGCGAGCTTGATCGCGCAGTAGCTGATGATGCCCAGCGAGACGCCGTTGGCGATCGAGAAGGTCAGCGGCATCAGGATGATGGTGAGGAAGGCCGGCACGCTCTCCGAGACCTTCTCCCACTCGATGTGCCGGATGCCCTGCATCATCAGCGCGCCGACCAGGATCAGCGCAGGAGCGGTGGCCGCGCCGGGCACCATGGACGCCACCGGCCACAGGAACATCGCCAGACCGAACAGCAGACCGGTCGTCGTGGCCGTCAGCCCGGTGCGACCGCCCTCCTCGATGCCCGAGGCGGACTCGACGTAGGCCGTCACCGTGGAGGTGCCCATGAAGGCGCCGAACATGCCCGCGAGGCCGTCCATCGAGAAGGCCCGCTTGGCGCGCGGCATGTCGCCGTTCTCGTCCAGGTAGCCGGAGCGGTGCGCCAGGCCGGTGAGCGTGCCGGTCGCGTCGAAGAAGTCGACGATGAAGAAGGTCAGCACCACGGTCACCAGGCCGAGGCTGAGCGCGCCCATGATGTCGAGCTGCCCGACCAGGTCGCCGGGCCAGACCGGCAGCCCGACGACGCCGTCGGAGAAGCCGGGGAAGGCCTGCAGCGTGTCGTCCTCGCCACCGCTGTAGACGGGGATGCGCGAGATCACGGCGACGGCGGACATCACCAGGATGCCCCAGAGGATCGCGCCGGTGACCTTGCGGGCCATGAGCACCGCGGTCAGGCCCAGGCCGAGCAGCGCCAGCCAGGCCGTCGGGGCGCTCAGGTCGCCCAGGCCCACCAGCGTGGCCTCGTTGGGCACGACGATCTCTGCCGTACGGAGGCCGAGGAGGGCCAGGAAGCAGCCGATGCCGGCGGTGATCGCCAGCTTCAGCCCCATCGGCAGGGCGCGCACGATCGCCTGCCGCACACCGATGAAGGAGAGCACGACGAAGAGCAGCCCGGAGATGAAGACGGCACCCAGCGCGGTCTGCCACTCCACCCCCATCCCCAGCACGACGGTGAAGGAGAAGAAGGCGTTCAGCCCCATCCCCGGTGCCTGCGCGAAGGGGTACTTCGCGACCACGCCCATGATCACCGAGCCGAACATGGCCGCGATGCAGGTCACCATCAGCAGCTGGACGAAGCCGTTGGGGACGTCGATCGCCGCGCTGAGCACCGAGGGGTTGACGAAGATGATGTAGCTCATCGTCAGGAAGGTCGTCAGCCCGGCCCGCAGCTCGCGCGGGATCGTGGAGCCGACGGCGGAGATGCCGAAGTAGCGGTCGAGCAGGCCACCGGCGCCCGAGCTCGGGCCGTCCTGGCGCGAGGGTTGCGAGGTGGCAGGGGTGCTGGTGGGAGGGGTGCTGGCGGGCTCGGGGGTGGAGGCCAAGGCAGGTTCCTAGCGGGCGGGACAGGCGGGGAGGGGAGGCTGGTCCGACGACGGGCCGACGAGGGCCGACGGCGGCCGGGCGGCACGTCGAGGGCGCGACGGTGCGGGCGACAGGCTAGCCCCTCGCTCGCGCGACCCGCCAGGGTGTCCGGATAATCGGAGCAGCCCGGCTGGCACACGGCCGGGACGACCGCCGACGGAACGAGGCTCGACGATGTCCACCGCACCGCGCGCGCCCCGCGTCCTGCTCGCCCCCGACAAGTTCAAGGGCACGCTGACCGCGGCCGAGGTCGCCGGACACCTGGCCGAGGGGATCGCGCTGGAGCGCCCTGACGCGGAGGTCGTCGTGGTGCCCGTGGCCGACGGCGGCGACGGTCTGCTGGCCGCGGCGAACTCCGCAGGGTTCGAGCCGGTCGAGCTCACCGCCGCCGGACCGCTCGGGGACCCGGTCCTCACCTCCTACGCCGTCCGGGCCGATGGGCGCGAGGCGGTGGTCGAGATGGCCGAGGTATGCGGCCTCGCCCGCCTCCCCGGGCGGCCGACGCAGATGACCGCGATGGCGGCGACGAGCCGCGGGCTGGGTGAAGCCATCGCCCACGCCCTCGACGCCGGCGCCGCCTTCGTGCTGGTGGGCATCGGCGGCAGCGCGTCGACGGACGGGGGTGCGGGCCTCCTGCAGGCCCTGGGGGTCCGGATGCTCGAGGTCGACGGGTCACCGCTCACGCCGGGGGGTGCCGGTCTGGGCCGCCTCGCCCGCGTGGACCTGGGCGATCTGCACCCCGGGCTGGCGGCGGCGCGTCTCACGGTGGCCTGCGACGTGGACAACCCGTTGACCGGTCCGCAGGGCGCGGCTGCCGTCTACGGCCCGCAGAAGGGGGCCGGCCAGCACCAGGTCCGGGCGCTGGACGCAGGGCTGGCCCACCTCGCCGATGTGGTCGCACGGCATACCGGACAGGACCTGAGGGACGCCCCGGGCGCCGGTGCGGCCGGCGGGGTCGGCTTCGCCGCGCTGGCCCTCCTCGGGGCCGAGCTGCGGCCGGGTGCCGAGGTGGTGCTCGAGCTCACCGGCTTCCACCGGGCCCTGGCCGGCGCCGACCTGGTCGTCACCGGCGAGGGGTCCCTGGACGACCAGACGCTGCACGGCAAGGCGCCGGCGGCGGTCGCGGCCGCGGCCCGTGCCGCGGGTGTGCCCGTGGTCGCGGTCGCGGGCCGGGTGACGCTCGACGAGCAGCAGCTGCAACGGGCCGGCTTCGGGGCCGCCCACGCGCTCACCGACCTGGCCGCGCACCCCGAGGAGTCGTTCACCCGCCCTGGCGTCCTCCTGCGGGAGGTCGGCCGACGGATCGCCCGCGGCCTGCCGGAGGCCGGTTCGTCGCCGCCCAGCCGGGGGTAGACTTTTTCGCAGAGCAGAACTTTCCTCCCACGAAGCGGGGCAGGGGAAGATCTGGGGACTGCACCAGATCACCGAGGACCGCCGAGCAGCACGAGCAAGGACCACCGATGCCGGAACCCAGCAGCGCACCCGCGGCGCGCGCCGGTGGCGTGCAGTCGCTGGAGCGGGCCTTCGGCATCCTGGAGGCGATGGCGGACGCGGGGGGCATGATCAGCCTCTCGCAGCTGGCCGAGCAGCTGTCTCTTCCGCCCGCCACGATCCACCGGCTCATCCGCAGCCTGGTCGACCTGGGCTACGTGCGCCAGGAGGCCAACCGGCAGTACTCCCTGGGCCCCAAGCTGCTGCGGCTGTCGGCGGAGTCCGCCCGGCGCATCGGGGTGTGGGCCGGGCCCTACCTCTCCCGGGCGGTCGAGCAGCTCGGGGAGTCGGTGAACGTGGCCGTCCTGGAGGACGACCACGTCGTCTACGTCGCCCAGGTCCAGCCCTCGACCACGCTGATGCGGATGTTCACCGAGGTCGGTCGGCGGGTGCCGCCGCACGGGACCGCGGTCGGCAAGGTCATGCTGTCCCAGCTGCCGGAGGACGAGGTCCGGGCGCTGCTGTCCCGCACCGGTATGCCGCGCCTCACCGAGCACACGCTCACCACACCCGGGGAGCTCCTGGAGAACCTGGCGCTGGCCCGGGTCCGGGGGTACGCCACGGACGAGGAGGAGCAGGAGATCGGTGTGCGCTGCGTGGCCGTGCCGGTGACCGGCGCGCCGCGCAAGATGGCACTGTCCATGTCCGGGCCGAGCGCCCGCATGGACGACGAGGCCGTGGAGCAGGGGGTCAGCGTGCTCCGCGAGACCGCGCGGCAGATCGCCGAGGTGCTCGGCGCGGACCGCTCGCTGCTGCTCGGCTAGTGGACTACGGTCGAGCGATGAGCGAGATCACGGTCACGCAGAACGCCGAGCAGCACCGGTACGAGGCGCACCTGGACGGCGAGGTCGCCGGGTTCGCCGCCTACCAGCTGGGTGACGACGTCGTCGTCTTCACCCACACCGAGGTCGATGACGCCCACGAGGGCAAGGGCGTCGGGAGCTCGCTGGTCCGGGGAGCGCTGGACGACGTGCGCAGCAAGGGTGGGCACAAGGTCCTGGCCCGGTGCCCCTTCGTGGCCTCCTGGATCGACAAGCACCCGGACTACGCCGACCTCCTGGCGTAGGGGGGCGCAGGGGTACGAGCCAGGCACGGGCGGCGAGTCGTGCCCGGGTCAGGCGCCGAGCGCGGTGCCGTGGACGGTCAGCTCCTCCGCGAAGTCGTCCAGCAGCTCCTGCGCCAATGCCAGAGACTGCTCGCCCTCCCAGCCGAGCCGGACGGCCGCGGCCATCGGCGCCGCCCACCCGGGCTCGAGCCCGGCCACCACCCGGTGCATGACGGCCGGGTCGCTGCTCCAGCCGCCCCAGCGGGGCATCACCCAGGCGAAAGCGATGCGAGCGAGACGCCGGCCGGTGGACCGGCAGAACGGCCCGAGGTCGGCAGGGGGGTGCGTCCCGTGCTGCCGCAGCCGCCGGAGCGCACCACGCCAGTCCCCCTGGATCCCCCTGGCGAGCTCGAGACTCACCGTGTGCGGCGACACCTCCGCACCGGCGTCCGGCCCCCAGACGGGGGTGCACAGCACCCGGATGTGGAAGCCACCGTCGTAGCGCTCGGCCGGGTCGACCAGGGCGGCGCGCGAGTCGAGCAGGATCCCGACGGAACTGACCTGCGGCGCAGCCGCTCCCAGCGTCTCCTCCAGGTGACGCACGGCCACGCGGTCATCCGCCGTGGGCTCGCGCCGGAGCAGCAGCTGGCCGTCGAGGTCGGAGACCCCGACGCGTGCGGTGCCGCGCGGGATGCTGCCGTAGAGGTAGACGCTGTCCAGGTCCGCCGCGAAGGTAGCCCGGGCGGCGGAGACGAACTGCTGCACCAGCGGTGCGAACGGCCGCTGCACCAGGCTCAGGTCCCCCTCGCGCCGGACGTGGCCGTGCCCGTCCAGTCCCTGGTCCTCCCCAAGCATGGCCGGGCCGGTCTCAGACGAGGGAGCCGACCAGGGCCAGGACGGCGAGGAGGGGCAGGGCACCTTGCTGCAGGGCCGCCCGCCGGTGCACGGCAGAGCTGAGGGCGAGCACGACCGCTGCGGCCAGCATGCAGCCGGTGCCGGCCAGCAGGAGGGTCAGCCCGACCGTGGTGGAGCCCACGGCGTAGGAGACGGCGCCGAGGGCGACGAGCACGGCGAGGAAGAGGTTGTAGAAACCCTGGTTGAAGGCCAGGAGCCGCAGCTGCTGCGCCTCCTGCGGGGTGGTGCGAAAAATCCGGCGCGCCTCCCGAGAGGTCCAGGCGACGGACTCGAGGTAGAAGAGGTAGACGTGCAGCACCGCCGCGAGGGCAGCGAGGATGAGTCCGACGAACAGCACCGGGCCAGGATAGGAAGCCGATCTGCGGATCCGGTCTCGAGACGGTCACGGATCAGTGACGGTCCGACAACGATTTGCCCAGGTCGCTGTCAGCGGTGGTTCAGCGGCGTGCCGGGCGCGCCTCGCGGTCCTGCCGCCCGAGCCAGACCGCGACGAGCACCCCGGCCACGGCGCCGAAGAGGTGAGCCTGCCAGGAGACCCCCTCGCGCACCGGCAGCACGCCCCACAGCAGGGAGCCGTACGCCACCACGACCAGCAGGCCGACCAGCGCCGGACCGAGGCGGCGCGCCACGAAGCCGTAGACGGCAAGGAAGGCGGCGTAGCCGTAGACCACCCCGCTGGCGCCAATGTGCACGCTGCCCGAGCCGCCGAACAGCCAGACGCCCACCCCGCCGAGCAGCACGACCAGCCCGGTGACCACCCACAGGTGACGGGTGGTCAGGGCCAGCAGCCCGCCCAGGACGAGCAGCGAGGTCGTGTTGGCGACCAGGTGGCCGAAGCCGAGGTGCAGGAAGGGGCTGAGCACGATCCCGACCAGGTGGTCCGTGTCGCGCGGGCGGATCCCGAACTGGTCGAAGTTCAGCGGGAGGAGCAGGTCGACGAGCTCCAGCACCCACATCAGGGCGACCAGCACCAGCACCGGCACGAGGCGGTGCCGCCAGGTCGGGGAGCCGGCACGGGTCTGCTGGGAGATCGTCACGGGCCTATCGTCGCAGGCTTGACGTCGATCAGCGGGCCCCGGACCGCACCGCTCACCGGGCACCGCTGACCCAGTCGCCTGCCCAGCGACTCAGCTCACCGGCACGAGCTCCCGGGCGCCGGCGACCAGCGCGCCGACGGTCACCAGTCCGAAGGCGGCGGTCCAGAGCCACGCCGGCAGTCCGGTCAGCCTCCTCAGCTGCTCGGCGTCGCTGCCCCCACGCCGACCGCGCCTGCGCTCGCGGTGCAGGTCGACCACCGCGCGGGGCGCCGCCAGGAGCAGGGCCCACACCACGAGGTATGCCGTCCCCGACAGCACGGCAGCAGGCGCGGTCCAGGACAGCAGGGCCACGCCCACCCCCAGCACGAGCACCACCCACAGCCCGTAGAGGTTGCGCACCAGCAGCAGCACGAGCGCGCAGGTGAGGACCAGCGCCCAGAGGACAGCCGCCGCATACCCCGCACCGAGGAGGTAGGCCCCCACCAGGCCGACCAGGGCAGGGGCCGGGTACCCGGCGAGCAGGGTCGCCACCATGCCCGGCCCGCGCGGCCGGCCGCGGGACACGGTCACGCCGGAGGTGTCGGAGTGCAGCCGGATGCCGGAGAGCCGGCGTCCGAGAAGACCCGCGACCGCGGCGTGGCCGGCCTCGTGCACCAGCGTGACCAGGTGGCGCACCAGCCGGTGGCCGACGGGGCTCCAGGTCACCAGCAGGGCGACCCGACCGAACAGCAGGCTGGTCTCCCAGGACAACGGGGGCTGCGTGGCGCTCGCCCGCCCCCACAGCTCACCCAGCACGCACCGATCCTGGCACACGATCCAGGGCCCGCTGCCGGACGCGGCGGCATACCCGACGGGGCACCGGGCGCGGGTAGGTTTCTCGCCGTGCACTACACCGAGTACGACACCCGCCTGGCCGTCTATGCCGTCCTCGTGGACGCGCAGGACCGGATCCTGCTGACCTGGTTCAACGGCGGGCCACGCGGTCTGCGGCCCGGCTGGTCCCTGCCCGGCGGCGGCGTCGACTTCGACGAGCGGCTCGAGGACGCGGTGGTCCGGGAGGTCCACGAGGAGACCGGGTATGCCGTCGAGGTCGGGCCCCTGCTCGCCGAGCACCACTTCACCGGTCACCAGGAGTCCGGCCGCCCCTTCCGTTCCCAGCGGCTGCTGTATGCGGCGACCATCGTCGGGGGCGAGCTCGGGACCGTGGAGCAGGACGGGACGACCGACTTCGCGCGCTGGGTGCCGAGGGCGGACTTCCCGCTCGTCGAGCCCACCGCGGTGATCGTGCAGCTGGCGCTCGACCGGACGTGGGGTCCGCAGCGCTGACGAGCCGGGTCCGGGGGCAGCCGACCCCTGACAAGTGCACTTGACACGCCGTCGAACTGTCAAGTACACATGACAGATGCGATCTCGGGACATCTGGGTGCTCGTCGCGGTGCTGGTGCTCGCAGGGGTGGCTGCGCTGTGGTTCGCGGACCAGCAGGGTAGTGCCCCGCTCCGCATGCTCGCCTTCGCGCTGCTCATCATCCCGACCGCCCTGGCCGTCAACGTCACCGCCCGTCGTCGACGGCGGACGTTGCGCGAGGACTCCCCGGACAGCGTCGAGCGGCAGGCCGCGCAGAACGCCGCAGCGCACGCCTTCACGGGCGCGTTGATCATCGCCGGGCTGCTCGTCCTCGCCCTGCTCTACGTCCCGGGCCCGGTCCCCGGCGTCTGGGCGATCGCCGCCTGGGTAGCGCTGCCGCTGCTCTTCTGGGTGCTCTACGCCGTGGAGCTGACCAAGCTCCGTGGCTGAGACGACCAGCACCGTGCGGGCCCTGCGGGAGGAGCGCGGCTGGAGCCAGGGCCGGCTGGCCGCGGAGGTCGGGGTCTCGCGACAGACGATCAACGCCATCGAGACCGGACGGTTCGACCCCAGCCTGCCGCTCGCCCTACGGCTGGCCCACCTCTTCGCCCGTCCGGTGGAGGAGATCTTCCGGCTGACCGACGGATGACACCGCGGCAGGGCGCGGGGCGGCGTCGGCCTCAGACGAACGACCTGGCCTCCTGCTCGGCCAGCGCGGCCTCGGCGCGGTCCACGACACCCTGGTCGACCCGCGCCGCGACCCAGGCGGTGACCAGCAGCGCCATCACGGTCGCGCCCACGAACAACGTCGGCAGCCCCAGCTCTCGGGCGACCAGCCCACCGACGGGCCCGGCGATCGCCATCGTGCCGAAGATCAGGGTGCGGGTCGCGCCGCCGGTGCGGCCCAGCAGCCTGGCCGGGACGACCCGCTGACGGATGCTGGAGCCGATGACGTTGCTCACCATGTTGGTGGCGCCGATGAACACCAGGGCGGTCCCGATGGCCCACCAGGTCGGGACCAGCACCGGCACCAGCAGCAGCGCCGAGTTGACGAACCAGCAGCCGATCATCACCCGCACCTCTCCCGCGCGGACCACCCACCGGCTCGGCACGAGCGAGCCCGCGATCGCGCCGGCCGAGAGCACCGCGACCAGGATCGGGAACTGCCACGGCTCCAGCCCGACCGCCGAGCCCGGGCCCACCGCCCACAGCACGAACATCGAGAAGTAGGCGGTGTTGGCGAAGTTGGTCAGCGCCGCCGAGACGGTGAAGGGCCGCACGACCGGGTGGCTCAGCACGAGACGCAGACCTTCGGCCAAGTCCTGACGCACGCTCACGGCCTCCTCGGTCGCCGTGGTAGCCGGGGTCGAGCGCTGGGCGACGAAGCCCTCGGGCCGGCGCAGCCGGCCCAGCAGGAGCACCACGAGCACCACCACGGCCGCTGCCCCGCCGAACACCCAGCCGGCGCCGAGGATCACCAGGGCCCCGCCGATCGGCTGACCGACGAACTCCTGCATGAGCCGCTCGGTGCCCATCACCCGGGCGTTGGCCCGGGGCAGGTCCTCCCGCGCCACGAGCTGGGGGATCATCGCGCTCGCCGCCAGGTCGGAGAACAGCTCGGTGGCGGCATACGCCAGGCACAGGCCGAGCAGCACCCAGATGGTGAGCACGTCCGCGAGCGCGGCGCCGGCCCCCGCGCCGAGGACACAGGCCCGGGCAGCCAGCGCCAGCCGTCGCAGACGGGCCCGGTCGGTCCGGTCGACGACGGCCCCGACGAGCAGGGCCCCCAGCAGCCAGGGCAGCCAGAGCGCGGTGGGGACCAGACCGATGAGCACGGGGTCCCGGGTCAGGGCGATCGCCAGGAGCGGCACGGCTCCGGCGACGATGCCGTCGGCGAGGTTGCCCAGGCCGACCCCGGCGAGGTGCAGACGGAAGAGGCGGATGGCGGCTCCTAGACTGGGTGCAGAAGAAACGTTGCAAAGAATCCTCTGCAAAGGTAGCTCTGCACAATGACCGAACGCAACCCCCCACCCGGGCGTGCCCCCGCCATCGACACCTCGGCCCTCAAGGCGTTCGCCCACCCGCTGCGGCTGCGCCTGTACGACCACCTCAAGGACCACGGTCCCGCGACGGCCACGATGCTGGCCCGGGCGACCGGGGAGAGCACCGGGCAGACCAGCTACCACCTGCGTCAGCTCGAACGGCACGGTGTCGTCTCCGAGGTCGAGGGTCGCGGCACCGGACGGGAACGCTGGTGGCGGGCCGAGGGCATCTCCTTCGGTGTCGACGCGGTCGCCGAGGACCCCGGGGCGTTCACCTCCATGGAGCTGGTCCAGCGGCACCAGGTCCAGGAACGTGCCCGCCGGGGGCTGGAGTGGATCGACCGCCAGCCCCACGAGGAGCGCGAGTGGCTGGAGGTGGCACTCATGGACGAGCTCACCACCCGGATGACCCCGGAGGAGGTGGGGGACCTCGCCCGCGCGTTGTCCCAGGTCGTGGCCGAGCACGGGGAGAGAGCCCGGGCGGCCCGTCAGGGGGACGGCGGGGAGGGCACCCGGATGGTCAAGCTCTACAGCGCGATCTTCCCGCTGCCGGCCGAGGACTGACCCGGCCTCGCCTGCCCACCTGTCCACCTGGTCACCTGTTCTCCTGGCAGGCTGAGCCCATGGCCCGGGAACACTTCGACGGCATCGCGCAGGACTACGACGACCAGGAGAAGGTGGACCGCGCCCGGCAGATCGCCGAGGCGGTCCGGGCGGCCGTGCCGCTGACCGGTCGGGAGCGGGTGCTCGAGTACGGCGCCGGCACCGGCCTGGTCGCCCAGGCGCTGCAGGGGGCGGTGGGGCAGCTCACCCTGGCCGACAGCTCCTCCGGTATGCGGCAGGTGGCCGAGGAGAAGGTGGCCGTCGGGTCGCTGCCCGAAGGCACACGGGTGTGGGACCTGGACCTCACCGACCCGGACGTGAAGCTACCCGACGAGGCCTTCGACCTGGCGGTCTCCAGCCTCGTCCTGCACCACATCCCCGACCTCGCCCCGGTGCTCACGGGCCTGCACCGCCTGCTCGCGCCCGGCGGGCACCTCGCCGTCGCCGACCTGGACAGCGACGACGGGCGCTTCCACACCCACCTGCACGACTTCGACGGCCACGACGGCTTCGACCGCCAGAGCCTCGCCCGTCAGCTGCGCGCGGCCGGCTTCACCGACGTGACCGTCGAGGACTGCACCACGCTGGTCAAGCACGGCGAGGTCTTCCCGGTCTTCCTGGCCGTCGCCCGCCGCTGACGCCGGGTCACCGGCAGGATCACCCCCACGCCCAGAGCTGCTGGCCCTCGCCGTCTCGGACCACCGCACGGCGGGCGCCTCCGCGCAGGTCGAGCTCGACCTCGAGCGACTGACCCTCGGGGCCGGCCGACCGGTAGACGAGGTGCTCGTTGGTCAACGTCACGGTCTCGGTGCGGGCGCGCACCAGCCAGGGGTGCCGGCGCCGCAGGCCGATGAGGTCGACGTGCGCGCGGTGCACCCGCTGACCCCAGGTCCCCAGGTCACCGGGCTCGTGCGGGAAGCGTGGCCGCACCGCGTCGTCCCCGCCGGCCCGGTCCTCCTTGACGCCGGTGTAGCCCTCCTCGTCCCCGTAGTAGACCGACGGGACCCCGCCGACGGTCATCAGCACCGTCAGGGCGAGGACCGCCCCGTCCTCGCCGACCTTGGAGGCGATGCGGGTGACGTCGTGGTTGCCGACGAAGGTCTGCGGCACGAAGGTGTCCAGGAACTCGCTGTGCCGGCGCAGCCCGTGGTCCAGCTCGTAGAGGTTCGCGTCGAGCAGCGCGGACCAGGTCGCCTTCCACAGCTCGTACTGCGTCACCGAGTCCACGCCCGACCCGCTCACGAAGGCCGGGTAGTCGCCGTGGATGACCTCACCGACGATCCACGCCTCCGGATGGGTGGCGCGCACCCGCTCGATGACGGGACGCCATACCTCCGCTCCCGGGGCATAGGCGGCGTCCAGCCGCCACCCGTCCGCCCCCTGCTCCAGCCAGTGAGTCATCACCGAGGCGACCTCGTCGCGGACCGGGGGGTGGGTCAGGTCCAGCTCGACCAGCGCCGAGTGCCCCTCGAACCACCGCGGGTTGCCGTCCACCCACTTCAGCCACCGTCCCGCCTCCGAGTCCGGCCCGCCCTCGACGCCCCGCCGCACGACGGGGTGCTCGGCGGACAGGTGGTTGAAGACCCCGTCCAGGACGAGCCGCACACCGCGGGCACGGCAGCCGCCGACGAGCGCCGCGAAGTCCTCCTCGGTCCCCAGCCGGGGGTCGATCCGACGGTGGTCCAGGGTGTCGTAGCCGTGTCCGGCCGAGGCAAAGACCGGGCCGAGCAGCAGCCCGTTGCAGCCCAGCTCCACCAGGTGGTCCAGCCAGCGGGTGAGGTGCCGCAGGCGCGGGTATGGCGTGGCCCCGGGCGCGATCTCCGCCCTCGCCTCCTCCCCGCTCACCGGCGCGCCGGTGAACCCGAGCGGGTAGACGTGCCAGAAGATCGCGTGCTCCGGCCAGGTGGGTGATGTCGGCATCGGACCAGGGTAGGAGGTCCCACGGTGGTGCGCTCACGTCGGCCGCTCAGGTCGAACGTTCACGTCGAACGCTAACGTCGCACCCGTGACCAGCTGGCAGAACCGAGGCGTCGTGACCTATCTGCGCCTGGCCCTGCACCCGGCCACCGCCACCCGCGCACGCGGGCTGCGCTCGCTGACCCGCGGGAAGCCGCCGGCTCCACCCCCGGCCCCGCTGCGCGCCCGGGTGCGCCGGCACGCCCTGCCGGTCCCCGGCCGGCCCGCCCTCGACCGGGTGCGGCCGGCTCCCAGGGCGACGACCCCGACGACGACCCCGACGACGACCACGACGACGACCCCGGGGCCATCCGTTCCGAGGGCCGCGGTCGTCTACTTCCACGGCGGCGCCTTCGTGCACGGCATCGCCCGACAGCACTGGCGGTTGATCGGCGACCTCGCGGACGCGACCGGCGCGCCGGTGTACGTGCCGCACTACGGCCGTGCGCCCCAGCACACGGGCGAGGAGGTCTTCGCGCTGGTCGACGCGGTGGTGGAGCTCGTCACCCGCCGGGAGGGGGACGGCCCGGCGAGCGTGCGCATCCACCTCGCCGGTGACTCCGCCGGTGGCGCCATCGCCCTGCTGGCCGCCCAGCACCTGCGCGGCGACCCCCGGCTCGTCGGCGTGACCCTGATCAGCCCGGCCCTCGACCTGAGCCAGTCCAACCCTGCCATCGCGGAGGTGGAGCCCTCCGACCCGTGGCTCTCCCGGGCCGGCACCGCGCCGCTGCTGGAGGCCTGGGCCGGCGACCTCGACCTGCAGGACCCGAGGGTCAGCCCGGTCTTCGGCGACCTCTCCGGGCTGCCGCCGATCCAGGTCTACTCCGGCACCCGGGACATCTGCTGGCCCGACGTCGCGGTCCTGGAGCGTCGCTGCCGGGAGGCCGGGACCGACATCACCGTCCAGGTGGCGGAAGGGTCCCCGCACGTGCACGTCCTGCTGCCCACCCCGGAAGGGCGCCGGGACCGCGTCGCGCTGCTGGCCGGCGTGCAGGCGTCGCTGGGGTCGGCGCGCGGATGACAGGGCTGGCCGACCTCGGCGCGCCGGTGGACGTCGACGTCGTGGTCGTCGGGGCGGGGCTGTCCGGGATCGGCGCCGCGCACCGGCTGCGCACGGCCCTGCCGCACCTGCGCCTGGAGGTCCTCGAGGCCCGGGACGACCTGGGCGGCACGTGGAGCCTCTTCCGCTACCCGGGGGTGCGGTCCGACTCCGACATGTTCACCCTCGCCTACCCCTTCGCCCCGTGGCGCGAGCAGGAGGCGATCGGGTCCGGGGCACAGATCCTCGACTACCTCCGGCAGACCGCTGCCGAGCACGGCATCACCGAGCGGGTCCGGCTGCGGCACAAGGTGGTCGGTGCCTCCTTCGACACGGCAGCCGCCCGCTGGACGCTGACCGTCCAGACCCCGGAGGGTCGGCAGGAGCGGACCTGCCGGTTCCTGCACGTCTGCACCGGCTACTACTCCTACGACGACCCGCACGACGCCCAGGTCCCCGGGCTGGCGGACTTCTCCGGCGACGTGGTCCACCCGCAGTTCTGGCCGGCGGACCTGAGCTACGACGGGCGCCGGGTGGTGGTCGTCGGCTCCGGGGCGACGGCGATCACGCTGGTGCCGGCCCTGGCCCAGCCTGGTGAGGACGGCCAGGTCGCGGCGCAGGTGACGATGCTGCAGCGCACCCCTACCTGGGTGGGCTCGATCCCCTCCCGGGACCGGTTCGCCGACCGGGCGCGGTGGTTGCTGCCCGCAGGACCGGCCCACCGGCTCGCGCGGACGAAGAACGTGCTGACCGGGTCCGCGCTGTGGGCCGCGATGCGCGCCGCGCCGCGGCTGGCCGGCCGCGTGCTGACCGACCGGGCGGCCCGGGCCCTGGGCGGCGACGACGCCGCGCGGGACTACGTCGACGCCCACCTGACCCCGCCCTACGACCCGTGGGACCAGCGGCTCTGCGCCGCACCCGACGGCGACTTCTTCGCCGCCCTGCGCAGCGGCCGCGCCCGCATTGTCACCGGCACCATCGAGCGGGTCGTCCCGGAGGGGGTCAGGCTGCGCACCGGCGAGGTCGTGCCAGCCGACGTGCTCGTCACCGCCACCGGCCTGCGCGTCCAGGTCGCGGGCGGGATCGAGCCGCAGGTGGACGGCATACCCGTGCCGCTGGGCGAGCAGCTGGTCTGGGCCGGCGCGATGATCACCGGCCTGCCCAACTTCGCCTTCACCGTCGGCTACGTCAACGCCTCCTGGACCCTGCGGTCCGACCTCACCGCGCGCCTGGTGGCGCGGGTGCTGTCGTGGATGGAGGACCGGGGGTATGCCGTGGCCGTCCCCATGGAGGAGCGGGAGGAGCCCGGGATGGACCGGCGCCCGCTCATGGGCCTGGACGCCGGCTACCTGCGCCGGGCCGAGGGCAGCCTGCCGGACCAGGGTGACCGCGACCCGTGGCGGATGCGGCAGAGCTATCTCACCGACGCGCTCGCCGTGCGGAGGCTGGACCTGGACCGGACGCTGAGGGGTCGGCGGCGCAGCTCCCTTCCGGAGCGGAAACTGCCCTGGTGAGACCCCGTTTTCGCACCCCCAGGGGTGATCTTTTCCCATGTTTTGGTCAAATCGGTAACCTTCCGCCTCGACATGAGGTTGAGTGCCCCATGAAGGAGGTGGTTGGACGATGACCCAGTCCGAGGCCCTGGAGCCGATGATCGAGGTGTGGGAGTGGCAACAGAACGGTGCCTGCCGTGATGCCAGCCCCGACATCTTTTTCCACCCGGAGGGTGAGCGCGGCCCCTCGCGGGAGCGCCGCGTCCAGCGGGCGAAGGCGGTCTGCGGCACCTGTCCGGTGCTCGACACCTGCCGCGACCACGCCCTGCGCGTCCGCGAGCCCTACGGCGTCTGGGGTGGTCTGACCGAGGACGAGCGCGAGGCCATCTACCGCAGCGAAGACGCGGACAAGGCGAGCTGACGACCCTCGGGCGAGCTCGCTGACCACCTGACCACCCGCAGACGACCTGCGGACGGAGCTCAGTCGTCCGACAGCAGGTCCCGCACCGCCTTCTCGACCGCGCTCTGCCGGGTCCGGGCGCTCGTCCCCGACGACGCGCCCGGCACGGTGATCGTCTCGCCCTCCTCGTAGGCCTCGATGACGCGCGGGTCGATGTAGGAGCCCTTGGCGATCGTCGGGGTGTTGCCCAGGTAGTCCGAGACCTCCTCCACCGCCTCCTTGACCGCACGACGCTGGCTGGTCTTGCTGTCGCCCGGCTCCGGCGAGGCGGCCAGCGCGACCGCCGCGTGCACGGTCGCGTGCCAGGTGCGGAAGTCCTTGGCAGTCAGCTCGTGGTCGAAGATGTCGGCCAGGTAGGCGTTGACGTCGTCGGAGGTGAGCAGGTGCCAGGCGCCGTTGTCGTCCCTCCAGGCCAGGAGCCGGCTGGTGCCGTCCCGCCGGGAGCGCATCACCCGAAGGGAGGCAGCCACGTCGTCGTCGGAGATGGTCAGGTCCTGCTGGATCCCGCTCTTGCCGACGAAGGTGAAGCGCAGCCCCTCGGCGACCTTGCGCACGTGCGAGCGCTCCAGGGTGGTCAGCCCGAACGAGCCGTGGGTGTCGGTGTAGACGTCGTTGCCGATCCGGAAGTACCCCAGGTCCAGCATCCGGACGGCGGTGGCGCAGGCCCGCTGGAGCGGCATACCCTCGCGCCGCAGGTCGCGGGTGACCCGCCGCCGGGCCTGAGGGAGCCGTTCCGACGCCTCGATGATCCGCCGGAACTTCGCCTCGTCCCGCTGCTCGCGCCACGTCGGGTGGTAGAGGTACTGCCGCCGCCCGGCCTCGTCGGTGCCGACGGCTTGGATGTGGCCGTGGGCGACGGGGCAGATCCACACGTCCTTCCAGGCGGGCGGGATGGCCAGCGCCTTGATCCGGTCGACCTCCTCCTGCGGCAGGCGGTTGCCGTCGTGGTCGAGGTAGGTGAAGCCGGAGCCCGCGCGTCGGCGGGTCCAGCCCTTGCTCCCGGGCTTCACCGTGCGCAGGCGGGTCATGACGGTATGGTGCCGCCTCCCGTCGTCGGCGCACACCTGAAGGGGCAGGGGCCGGGGCAGGGTGGCACGGGCTCGGGAGGGCACGGGGAACATCGAGCACCCGAGATGCGCTGTCCCTGGTATGCGTATCGCCATCATCGGAGGACACGGAAAGATCGCCCTCGAGCTGCACCCGCTGCTGAGCGAGGCGGGGCACGAGGTCGATGCCATCATCCGCAACCCGGACCAGCAGGCCGCCATCGCCGAGCGCGGGGCCAACCCCGTCGTCGCCGACGTGCAGTCGCTGTCGGTCGAGGAGCTGACCGAGCTGCTGCGCGGCCACGACGTCGTCGTCTGGTCGGCCGGCGCGGGCGGCGGTGACCCGGAGCGCACCTTCGCGGTCGACCGCGACGCCGCGATCCGGACCATGGACGCCGCCGTGGCGGCCGGGGTCCCGCGCTACGTGATCGTCTCCTACCTCGGTGCGACCACCGACCACGGTGTACCGGAGGACAACTCCTTCTTCGCCTACGCCGAGGCCAAGGCCGCCGCTGACGAGCACCTGCGCGGCACCGACCTCGCCTGGACGATCGTCGCCCCCGGTGCCCTGTCCCTCGAGGCCCCGACGGGCCACCTGCTCGTCGTGGGCTACGGCCCGGACGACGCCGACCGCGACCCGTCGGTGGTCGGGCAGTCGCAGGTCTCCCGCGCCGACGTGGCGCGCGTCCTGGCGGCCGTCGTCGAGCGCGACGACCTGGGCGGCGTGATGATCGAGTTCGTCAACGGGCCGACCCCCATCGCCGAGGCGCTGGACGCCGCGGCTCAGCGCTGACGCCTGGCCCGGGGCTCCAGGACCTACGAGGCGCTCTCGTGCTCCAGGATCGGGTTCTTGGGCAGCCGGCGCACGCGACGGGGCCGCCGCGAGCGGGCCGGGATGAGGGAGCGCATGTTCTCCAGCCGGCCGAAGCACAGCAGCCGGTCGCCGTCCTCGAGCTCCTTGCCCGGCAGCGGGTTGGGCACGACCCGGGTGCCGCGGTGCAGGGTGAGCACCTGGATGTCGTTCTCCCGCAGCCCGGACTCGGCGAGGGTCTTGCCGATCATGTCCGAGCCGGACATCACCGCGATCTCGGCCACGCCATACCCCGTGGAGACGGCGAGGCGCTGGCGCACGTCGATGTCCGGGAAACCGACCTGGTCGGCGATGTAGTCGACGATCGCGCCGGCGACGTCCAGCTTGGTCGCCGCCTCGATGCCCTGCAGGCCGGGTGAGGAGTTGACCTCCATGACCAGCGGCCCCTCGTCGCCCTCGAGCATGTCCACGCCGGCCACCCGCAGGCCCATGATGTGCGCGGCGCGGACCGCGACCTCGGCGTAGGCCGGGTCCAGCTCGACGCCCTCGACGCTGCCGCCGCGGTGGACGTTGGAGCGGAACTCATCGCCCTGGGCCCGTCGCCGCATGGCCGCGACCACCCGGTCCCCGACGACCAGGGCGCGGATGTCCTTGCCCCTCGACTCCTTGACGAAGTGCTGGATGAGCACCTGCTGGTTGGTGCCGTGCAGGGTCTCGATGATCGCCTCGGCGACCTTCGCGGTCGGGGCGAGGATGACGCCGATGCCCTGGGTGCCCTCGAGCAGCTTGATGACGACCGGGGCCCCGCCGACCATCGAGATCGCGCTGCGCACGTCGTCGCGGTTGCGCACGAACGCGGTCGCCGGCATCGCGATCGCGTGGCGGGACAGGATCTGCGTGGCGCGCAGCTTGTCCCGGCTGTTCATGATGCCGTTGGCGGTGTTGGGCGTGTAGACGTCCATCTGCTCGAACTGCCGCACCACCGCGGTGCCGAAGTAGGTGACCGACGCCCCGATCCGGGGCAGGATCGCGTCGTAGCTGGACAGCTGCCTCCCTCTGAAGGACAGGTCCGGTTCCTCGCCGGTGAGGTCGATCCCGAAGCGCAGGGTATCCAGCACCTTGACCTGGTGACCCCGGTCGAGGGCGGCGGTGCGCAGGCGCTGGGTGGAGTAGGCGCGCAGCGACCGGGAGAGGATGGCGAGCTTCATGGATGCTTCCTGAGAGGATGTGCAGGTGTCGGAGCGAGCCCATCACACCACAGAGCAGACCGTCGTCGGCTGGCGGGAATGGGTGCGCCTGCCCGAGGTAGGGGTGGACTGGGTCAAGGCCAAGGTGGACACGGGCGCGAAGACCTCCTCCCTGCACGCCTTCGACCTGCGCACCTTCGACCGCGACGGGCACGACTGGGTCCGCTTCGTCGTCCACCCGTGGCAGGCGACCGCCGAGGACGAGGTGGTCGTGGAGCTGCCCGTCCACGACTCGCGCACGGTCCGGTCCTCCTCCGGCCACGCCGAGGAGAGGTATGTGGTGCTGCTCCCCGTCGTGCTCGGCGGGCGGACCGTCCCGGCCGAGGTGACGCTCACCGGCCGTGACGAGATGGGTTTCCGGATGCTGGTCGGACGGGAGGTCCTGGTGCAGGGCTACCTCGTGGACCCGGCCCGCTCCTACCTGGGTGGTCGTCCGCCCCGGGAGCTGCGGCGTCGCAACTGGGGCCGCGCGTGAGCGAACGACGGCGGCTACGCCCGTCGTTCGCCATCGGCGAGGTCAGGGTGCGGGCCGGCTCCCGGCGGGAGGTGAGCCTGCCGATCTCGCGACTGGTCACGGGTGCCGAGGTGAGCCTGCCCGTACACGTCCTCCACGGCCGCGAGGACGGTCCGACCGTGTGGGTCAACGCCGCGATCCACGGCGACGAGGTCGTCGGCATCGAGATCGTCCGCCGGGTGATGGCCCAGCTGGACCCCCGGAGCATCCGCGGCACCGTCATCGCCGTGCCCATCGTCAACGTGCTGGGCGTGATGACCCGTGACCGCTACATGCCGGACAGGCGCGACCTCAACCGCAGCTTCCCGGGCTCGGTGCGGGGCTCGCTCGCGGGCCGGATCGCCCACCTGTTCATGAACGAGGTCGTGCACAAGTGCGACGTGGGGATCGACCTGCACACCGGATCGGACCGGCGCACCAACCTGCCGCAGATCCGCTGCGACCTGGAGGACCCGCGCACCCGCGAGCTGGCGGAGGCCTTCGGTGCACCGGTGATGTACCACGCCCGGCTCCGGGACGGCTCGCTGCGCTCCGCCGCCCGGGAGGCCGGCGCCCGCGTGCTGCTCTACGAGGCGGGGGAGGCCTGGCGCTTCGACGAGTGGGCCATCACGCCCGGGGTGGACGGGGTGCTGCGGGTGCTGGCCACGCTCGGGATGATCGACCCGCCCGAGGAGTCGGTCGAGGCGCCCCGTCCCAGCGACGTGTGCTGGCGCTCGGGCTGGGTCCGTGCCCGCCGGACGGGCATCGTGCACATGGACGTCGACCTCGGCCAGCACGTCAAGGAAGGAGACCGGCTCGGTGAGCTGTTCAACTCCTTCGGCAAGCGGCTGGCCATCGTCAAGGCCGACCGCACGGGCGTGGTCATCGGCCGCTCCGAAGCCCCGCTGGCCAACCGCGGAGACGCCCTCGTGCACCTCGGCGAGCTCGGCGAGTCGTCCGACGACTGAGCTGGGGAGGAGGCGCGGACCGTGAGCCACGAGCCGCACCTCGACCCTCGGCCACCGGCATGACGCAGAGCACGCCCACCCGCGCCCGCCCGACCCCGCCGCCCGCTGTCTGGTGGCCCGCCCTGTCTGTCCACCCGGCCGGAGCGCTCGCCCGCCGGCGCCCTCTCGGCTGCCGTTCCCCTGTCGGCGCCTTCGCCTGCCGTTTCCCCCCCGTCGGCGCCCTCACCCCGTCCCCCCGCCGGCGTGTCGCGCACAGGGCGTCCGGGCCCTGCGGCGTGTCGCACGCGGGGACGTGCGACACGCCGCAAGCAGTCTGTGTCCTGTGCGCGACACGCCGGTGCCGCGGTGCGCGGGAGGCCCGGGCCCGGCCCAGGTCAGGACTGCAGCACGCCGGGGGCCAGCACCGCGACGGCGGCGAGCAGGCCGGCGAGCAGCGTGACCTCCGCGGCCGAGCCCAGGACGTCACCCGTCACCCCACCCAGCGTCCGTCGGGCCCAGCCGCCGACCAGCAGGGTGGTGACGACGACCGTGGGCAGCAGCACGAGAGGGACCAGCCAGGGCGTCGCTCCGGTCAGTTCGCTGCCGGCCCAGGTGGCCGCGCCGACGCAGACCGCCACCACGAGCCCACCGGACCACAGCCGCCCGGCGGTGAGACCCTCCACCAGGCTGCGACCGGTGCCCTCGTCCCGGGCGTAGGGCAGCCACGCCGCCAGTGGCAGCATCGCGGCCCGCGACAGTGCCCACACGACGGTCAGGATGACCACGGCGAGGCCGGGATCGGCCCTGTCGAGCAGCGCACCGACCAGCGCCACCTTCAGGAGGAGGTCCAGGACGACCGCGGCCACGCCATACACGCCGACGGAGTGGTCCTTCATGATCCGCAGCCGTGCCCGCCGGTCGGCTCCGCCCGTCCCGTCGGCGCAGTCGGCCAGCCCGTCGAGGTGCAAGGCACCGGTGAGGAGCACCTCGAGCGCGACCACCAGCACCGCCGCGACCAGCCACCCCAGCGGCTGGGCCGTCAGCACGCCCACCGTGCCCAGCACCAGCCCCAGCAGCCCGCCCACCAGCGGGAAGGCCCAGGCCGCCCGGGCCAGGTCGAACCGTCGCCGAGGAGGCACCGGCACCCTGGTGAGGAAGGCGACGGCGTCCAGCACGGATCCGACGACGCTCATCCGCCCGCCCTCCCGCGACGTCACGTCACGCCGTCGGCTTCTCGTCCGCCAGGCCCAGGTCGGCGAAGCTGCCCATGTCACGCAGCACCGCCGCGGCCGAGCGCAGGACGGGGACGGCCAGCGCCGCTCCGCTGCCCTCACCCAGACGCATGCCGAGCCGCAGCACCGGCTCCAGGCCGAGGGCCTCCAGCTGGACCGCGTGACCAGGCTCGGGGGACAAGGTGGCGGCGATCATCGCGTCGGCGCTGCGTGGCTCGATCCGCCAGGCGACCAGGGCGGCGGCGGTGGCGACGAAACCGTCCAGGAGGACCGGCACCCGCCGGGCGGCGCAGCGCAGCACCACCCCGGTGAGCCCGGCGATCTCCAGCCCACCCATCGCGGCCAGGACCTGCCACGGGTCGTCAAGGTCACCATGGCGGCGCAGCACGGCGTCGACCGCGGCGATCTTGGCGGCCAGGGCTTCGCCGCTGACGCCGGTGCCCGGGCCGGTGACCCGGGCCGGGTCGCGTTCGAGCAGGGACGCGGTCAGGGCGCTCGCCGCCGTCGTGTTGCCGATGCCCATCTCCCCGAGCCCCACCAGGTCGGCACCGTCGTCGATGAGCAGGTCCGCGAGCCCGATGCCGTGGGCGACCGCCTGCTGGGCCTCCTCCACGGTCATGGCCGGCCCCTCCAGCGAGTTCGCCGTCCCCGGTCGGACCCGCCGGTCCAGCACGACGTTCTGGCCCGGCTCGATCACGGGCGGCTGGATCACGCCGAGATCGGCGACGAGGAGCCGGATGCCGGCCTCGCGGGCCAGCACCCCGACGGCGGCCGTCCCCGCGGCGAAGCCGCTGAGCATCAGCGCGGTGACCTCCTGCGGGTACGCGCTCACCCCGCTCGTCGTGATCCCGTGGTCGCCCGCGCAGATCACCACCGCCGGCTTGTCCACGTGCGGCTCGGTGGTCGCCTGGATCCCGGCCAGCCGGGCCGCGAGAGCCTCCAGCTGGCCCAGGCTGCCCAGCGGCTTCACCTTGCCGTCCATCGCCCCGGCCGCCGCGGCGCCGGTCTCGTGGTCCAGCGGCCGGATCTGCTGCAGGGTCTCCTCGACCAGCTCGCGGGGGGCCAGGGTGGTCCCGGCGTTCGCGGGGGTGGTCGCAACGTTCTCAGCGGTGGTCTCAGCGGTGCTCATCAGTCCTCCAGGGGGTCAAGGGTCAGGGTGCGGCCAGCGACGACGAGCTGGGCGTGGTCGGCGTGCCGGGACAGGATCGCGTTGACCCGCCCCAGCCGGTCTCGGTAGTCCCGGCTCACCGGGTGCATGGGCACGATCCCGAGGCCGACCTCGTTGGTCACCACGATCACCCTGCCCGGGTATGCGGCCCCCCACCGGCCCAGCGCCTCCGCCCGGGCCACCGTGGTGGCCTCGTCGTCGCCGTGCTCCATGAGGTTGCTCACCCACAGCGAGAGGCAGTCGACGATGACGCACCTGTCACCCGGCAGTCCCCGCACCGCGTCGACCAGGTCGACGGGTGCCTCGACCGTCTCCCAGCCCTCGGGGCGCTCGGCCTGGTGCCGGGCGATCCGGTCGGACATCTCCCCGTCCCGCGCCTGGCCGGTCGCGACGAAGACCACCGCCAGACCGGAGCGTCCGGCGCGTCGCACGGCCAGGGCGGACTTGCCGCTGCGGGCGCCGCCGGTCAGGAAGGTCAGGCTCATCGTGGGCTCCTTCGGGCTGGGGTGGAGGTCCGGGTGCCGCGGGTGCGGTCCGACGCGGCGGCGGCCAGCAGAAGGCAGATGACCACCGCCGTGATCTCGACGCGGTCGACCAGCTGCCGGGCAGCCCCGATCGTCACGTGGTCGGGCCGCGGTCCGTCCCCGAGGTGTGGCCGGTTCTCCACGCGGTCGCCGTAGCGCAGCGGCCCGCCCAGCTCGACCCCCAGGGCGGCGGCGACAGCGCTCTCGGCCACGCCCGAGTTGGGGGAGGGGTGAGCGGGAGCGTCCCGGCGCACCACGCTCAGCACCTGATGGAGCTGGGGGAGGGCCGATCCTCGCGCCGGAGGCCGTGGGGAGAGACGTTCCGCGGAACGCGGCTGGGCGAAGCGTTCCGCGGAGCGCTGAGCACCGGTGGGGAGCGCCGCCAGCACCGCGACGAGAGCCGCGAAGACACGCGCGGGCACCCACGCCATGACGTCGTCGAGGCGGGCGGCGGCCGTGCCGAACCGGCCGTAGCGGGCGCTGCGGTGACCGACCATCGCGTCCATCGTGTTGACCGCGCGGTGCGCCAGCACTCCCGGCGCCCCGGCCAGCAGTCCCCAGAAGACCGGCGCGACGACGGCGTCGACGGTGTTCTCCGCCAGCGACTCCACGACCGCCGCCGCGACGCCGCTCGCGTCGAGGGTGCTCGGGTCGCGGCCCACCAGCCACGGCAAGAGCTCCCGTGCCACGTCGAGGTCGTCGGCGCGGAGGCGGTCCTCGATCCGCGCCGAGGTCTCGCGCAGCATGCGACCTGCGCAGGCCACCCCCACGGCGGCCGCCAGCACCGCCACCCCGGCTGCCCCGTCCGTCTCCCGTCCCGGGAGCCTCCGGCCCACGCGGCCCAGCAGCCATCCGGAACCGGCGCCCACCCCCACCCCGACCAGGGCGTAGGCCGCCCCGGGCAGGCGGGCGTCGGCGTACAGCCGCCGCTCGACCTGGCTCATCGCCGTGCCGAACCAGGCCACCGGGTGCCAGGCGGTCGGTGGTTCACCCGCGAGCCGGTCGAGGGTCAGCCCGAGAGCCACCCCGAGGGCGCGCCCGCGGAAGGTCGACCCCACCGCGCTCACCACACCCGCTCCGGATCGGGGTCGGCGGCCACCCGTGGCCAGGGGTTGACCTGCATACCGGTGCTGACCGCCTGGCGCACCGCCTCCGCCACCCGGTGGCCCCAGGGGGAGCGGACCCCGGCGAACGGAACCGGCGCGCGTCCCTCGACCGCGTCCGGGCAGAGCACGACGACCGCGTCGCTGGCCGTGCCGGTCCCCGGCACCCCGGCGTGCAGCAGGGCCTGGGCCTTGGCCTCCGTCACCGTCCCCACGGCCTGGACGAGGGCGGAGCCGGTGAGCGGGGCCGGGACGGCGACGACGATGTTGACCGTGCCCGGCTCCGGCGGCGCGTCGTCCTCCACGCGCACACCCAGTCCGCCCGGCCGCGCGGCCCACGTCGGCTTCGTCGCGGCGACCGTGGCCCACGCCTGGACACCGTCGGCCTCACCGCCGGTCCAGCACCGCACATCGGCGGCGGTCAGCAGGGCCGTCACGGGGGCGTCGTCCCGGCCCAGGGCAGCCAGCCGCTCCTCGACGTAGGCGTCGAGGTCGGTGCGCTGGAAGCCGTCGCCCACCCCGAGGTTGACCACGAGGCGGGGCCAGACGAGCCCGCCCCCGACGGAGGCCGAGCTCAGCGCCACCCAACCCGGGGGCACGGGGAAGAGCAGCGCGCCGTCCCGCTCGATGAGATGCACCACGTCGACCATCCTGCTCACCAGCCAGGAGCTTCCTCGACCCGGGTGGCGCTCCGGGCCAGGTCGACCAGCGCGGGCAGGTCGAGATGCTCCTCGACCCAGTCGGCCAGGTGGTCGAGGTGGGCGTCCAGGGCCTGCGCGTAGGGCACGGCCGACGGTATGAAGATCCGGTCGCGGGCGAGGGCGACCGTGCTCAGCAGATCGTGCCGCAGGGCGTCGGCGTCGAGGACCCCGTGCAGGGAGGTGCCCCGCACCCGGCCGTCCGTGCGCACCGCCCCCTCGGCACGGCCAGTACCCTCACCACCCAGCTGCAGCCAGGGCCGGACATCGCCGTCCCCACCACCCACCGGCTCCGGCCTGCCCCACCGGATCTCATAGCCCGCAACCGGTGTCCCCGACCCGTCGGCCACGACGCCCTCGGCTCGGCGCACGGTCTTGGGGACGGTGAAGACGGTCCGCACCGCCAGCAGCCCCAGCCCGGCCACGGCGCCGGCCCCCGACTCGATCTCGTCGTGGATCGTGTGCCCCAGCATCTGGTAGCCAGCGCAGATGCCGAGTACGAATGGCCCGTCCGGGTCCCGGAGCAGGTCCGCCAGGGCACGGCCGAGCCCGCGCTCGCGCAGCCACGTCAGGTCGGCGACCGTGGACCGGCTGCCCGGCAGGATCACGAGGTCGACGTCGCTGAGGTCGCCGGGCGAGCTCGCCCAGCGCAGCTCGACCCCGGGCTCGAGGACGAGCGGGTCGAGGTCGGAGGGGTTGGCCAGGTGCGGCAGCCGGACGACGCCGACCCGGACCGGGCGGTCCGTCGTGCCCGACCGGTGCGCCGAGGGCGGGGCGGCCGTGAGGTCCAGCGAGTCCTCCACCCCCAGCATCAGGTGCTCACCCAGGTGCGGCAGCACCCCCAGCACGGGTATGCCGGTCCGCTCCGCCAGGTCCCGCAGACCGGGCCCCAGCAGGGAAACATCGCCGCGGAAGGAGTTGATCACGAAGCCGTGCAGGCACGCCCGCAGGCGGTCAGAGAGCAGCGCCCAGGTGCCGTACGCCGCCGCGAACGCGCCACCGCGCTCGATGTCGACGACCAGCACGGCGGGAATCCCGGCCGCGGCGGCCAGGGGCAGGTTGACCAGGTCGCGGTCCAGCAGGTTGATCTCCGCCGCGCCGCCGGCGCCCTCCAGGACGGTGACCTCGTGCTCGGCCCGCAGCGACTGCAGGGCGTCCAGGACCACGGGGCGCAACCGGGCCGCCCGCTCGCCATAGCCGACCGCGTCGGCGACCCCGACCTCCTCACCCAGGACGACCAGGTGTGACGTTCGTGCACCGGACGGCTTGAGCAGCACCGGCCCCATCCTCCGGTCGGTCTCGACCCGGGCGGCCAGGGCCTGCATCGCCTGCGCCCGCCCGATCTCGCCACCGTCGGGGGTGACAGCGCCGTGGTTCGACATGTTCTGCGCCTTGAACGGGGCGACGTCGAACCCGCGGCGGGCGAGCGCGCGGCACAGGGCGCTGACCAGCGTCGACTTGCCCGCGCCGCTGGTGGCGCCGACCACCATCAGCGCGGCGCCCTCAGTAGTCGATGCCACGCCGCGCGCGGATCCCCTGCTCGAACGGGTGCTTGACGTTGACCATCTCGGTGACCGTGTCGATGACGGCCTGAGGCATCTCTCGCCCGGTGAGGAAGACCGAGACGTCCTCCGGCCGCTCGCTCAGCGTCGAGGCCACGTCGCCCGGGTCGATCCAGCCCCAGTTCATCGGGTAGGAGATCTCGTCCAGCATCACCATGCGGTGCTCCCCGGCCTCGATGAGCCGCCGGGTGAACGCCCACGCGGCCACGGCCTTGGCGCGGCTCTCGTCGAGGTCGTCGGACTCCCAGGAGAAGCCGTCGCCGGCGCTGAACCACTCCACGCCGAGCTGCCGCAGCATGGCCTCCTCGCCCGTGCGCCACTTGCCGGACTTGAGGAACTGCACCACGGCGGTGGGCCAGTCGCGCCCGCGGCTGCGCAGCAGGGTGCCGAAGGCGGCGGTGGACTTGCCCTTGCCGTGCCCGGTGTTCACCAGCACGAGCGAGGGTGCCGAGCGCAGCTCGCGCCGGTCGTACGGCCGCTCCGTGCGGGGCTGGTCGTGGTCGGTCATGAGCTTTCCTCCGTGCGTCGGGACTGCAGGTCGATGGGGGTATGCCGTCCGCGCGCCGGCCGGTCCGGCCGGGCCGCGGGGACCACGACGAGGTGCCCGTCCAGCTCGACGACCCGGATCGGGTGGCCGTACACACGAGTGAGCAGCTCGGGCTCGAGGACCTCCTCGGGGGGGCCGATAGCCTGCGGGGCACCGTGCTCGAGGAGCAGGAGCCGGTCGGCGTAGCGGGCGGCCATGCCGAGGTCGTGCATGGCGGCGATCACGGTCAGCCCGTCCTGGTGGCGCAGCTCGTCGACCATCTCCAGCACCTCGACGGAGTGGCCGACGTCCAGCGCGCTGGTGGGCTCGTCGAGCAGCAGCACGGGGGCCTGCTGGGTCAGCGCCCGTGCGATGACCACCCGCTGGGCCTCCCCGCCGGACAGGCTGCGCACCTGCCGGTCGGCGAACGAGGCCAGGCCCAGCCGGCGCAGCACGCTGGCGACGATCTGCCGGTCCTGCACGGACTCGGCACGCAGCCAGCCCAGGTGGGCGGTGCGGCCCAGCAGCACGTACTCGACGACGGTCATGCCGGGCGGCAGCTCGGGAGCCTGGGGCATGAAGGACAGATCGGTCGGGTCGGGGACCCCACCGTCACCGAGCTCCACGGTGCCGGTGCGCGGGACCAGGCCGAGCAGGCTGCGCAGGTAGGTCGACTTGCCCGAGCCGTTGGGCCCGATCAGGCCCAGCCACTCACCGGCGCGCAGCTCCAGGTCCACGCCACGGACCACCTCGTTGCCGTGGAAGGCCACCCGCACGTCGTGGGTGCGCAGGGCGTGGGTCGGGCGCAGGGCGGTCGGCTCGGCGAGGGTCCGAGCGGCTGACTGGGGGTTCATGGGTTGGCCTTGCCTCTCCACAGCACGAAGCAGAAGAACGGTGCCCCGATGAACGCGGTGATCACCCCGACCGGCAGCTCGGCGGGGGCCACCAGGGTGCGGGCGCCGATGTCCACGAAGGCCAGGAAGGTCGCGCCGAGGACGGCCGACAGCGGCACGATGAGCCGGTAGGAGTGGCCGACCAGCAGCCGCACCACGTGCGGCGTCACCAGGCCGACGAAGGCGATCAGCCCGCTGACCGACACCGCGGCCGCGGTGATGAGGGTGGCCGCGGTGACCACGACGAGGCGCGAGCGGGCCGGGCTGAGCCCCAGCGACCGGGCCTCGTCGTCGCCGAGCCGCAGCACGTCCAGGTGACGGGCGTGCAGGAGCAGGACGGCGCCGGCCAGGACGACATACGGCAGCAGCATCGCGACCGGCTGCCAGCCGTGGGTGGCCAGACGGCCGAACAGCCAGGAGAGCACCTCGCGGGCGCGTGTCTCGTCCAGCCGCGTCAGGGCGTAGGTCTGGGCGGCGGAGAAGAGCGCCGCCATCGCGACGCCGGCCAGCAGCAGGGTCGCCGGGTCCCGGAAGGAGGCGCGGGCGACCAGCACCGAGCCGGTCACCGCGACGAGCGCGCCGAGGAACGCGGCCATCGGCAGGGCCGCGATGGGGCCCCAGGACAGGTCGAGGCCGAAACCCAGGGCCAGGACCGCGCCCAGGCCGGCCCCGGCGGAGACGCCGAGCAGGTAGGGGTCGGCGAGCGGGTTGCGGAAGACGCCCTGGTAGCCGGCCCCGGCGACGGCCAGGCTGCCTCCCACCAGTGCGGCCAGCATGGTGCGCGGTAGCCGGATCTGCCACAGCACCTGCTGCTGTTGGCCGGTCAGCGTCTGCTCGACGTCGAGCCCGGGCAGCGCGCCGGCGAGTGAGCGGACGACCCCCTCCACGGGCAGCCCGGCCGCGCCCTGGCTCGCGGAGGCGAGCACGGCGAGCAGGAGCAGGGCCAGGGTGCCCAGCACAGCGCTCACGGGCAGCCGGAAGGCCTTGGTGACGGACGCCTCAAGGGCATCCGGCGCGGGCTGCGCGCGCGTGGAGGGGGTCGTCGACTTCATCGTGCCGGTCTGCGGTCCGTCGGGTTCGCCAGCCGTGGGCCGGTCAGCGGCCGACCGGTGCGGCCACCGAGTTCATCGCGTCGGCGACCAGCTCGACGAGCTGGGGCAGGCGAGGGCCCCAGCGGGAGGCGATGTCGGCGTCGACGGTGACGATGTTGCCGTTGCGCACCGCCTCGATCTGCGACCAACCCGGACGGTTCGCGACGTCCTCGGCGGTGTAGGTGACCTGGTCGGTGATGACGATGAGCTGAGGGTCGGCCTCCACGATGGCCTCCTCGGTCAGCTGCGGGTAGCCGGTGGCGTCCGCGTCGGCCTCGTCAGCGATGTTGACCGCGCCCATCTGCTCGTAGACAGAGCCGATGAAGCTGTGGCTGCTCGCGGAGAAGAAGGTGTCGTCCAGCTCGTGGTAGACGCGGATCTGCTGGTCCTGGGGCGCGGCCGCGAGGGCTTCCTCCAGCCCGGCGCGCATCTCCTCCACGACGCTGGCGGCGCCGTCGATCTCCCCGGTGGCCATCCCCATAGCGGCGACGATGTCGTAGCCGCCCTCGATGTCGGCGGGGGCGGAGTTGGCTAGGACCGGGATGTCGAGGGCCTCCAGCGAGGCGACCAGGTCGTTGGAGTCGTTGGCGATCAGGACCAGGTCGGGCTCGTAGCCGACGATCGCCTCCACGTTGGGGTCCCAGCCAGACAGGTCGGTCGTCGGCGCGTCCTCGGGGTAGGTCGAGAACTGGTCGGCGGCGATGACCCGGTCACCGGCGCCGATGGCGAAGAGGATCTCGGTGGCGGACGGCGAGAGGGAGATGATCCGCTCCGGGCGGGACTCGATCGTCACCTCGCCGTTCTCGGCGTCGACGGTGACCGGGAAGTCGCCGGCCGCGACATCGTCGTCCGTCGAGCCCGCGTCGGTCGCGGTCTCGGTGTCGGTGTCGGTGTCAGCCTCGGCAGCGGCGTCGGTGTCGTCGGTGTCGTCGGTGTCACCGCCGCACGCGGCTAGGGCCAGGCTCAGGGCGAGCGCCGCGGCGACGGCGCGGGAACGGGTGAAGGGGGCGGGGGTGCTCATGTGGTCTCCTGTCGGTCGAGGTAGCTGGTCTCGAGCGACAGGACCTATGACCGGTCCGCCGTCCGAACCGGCCCTATGTCCTCGAGGGCGAGTGGTTGCGGATCATCGGGCAGTTCGACCGGACTCGGTCCGCCGTGACCTGGCATGGTCAGGGGACTCCACCGTTGCGGGACAGTGCCGGTTTTGCACCGGACTTCGTCTGCACGACGGCGCCACTCTACTCCCTCCCGGTCGCCGGTGGCCCCGGGGCGATCGGCACGCGGACCGGCGAAGGCTCAGGCCTGAGCGACCGCGGTAGCGACCCGTTCCAGCCCGGAGGGGCCCGGGACCGCCATCCGGAAGACGTCCGGGAGGCCGAAGCTGGCGCAGTCCCGGACCAGCACCCCGCGCGGGGCGAGCCGCTCGCGCAGCCCCGGCTCGTGCACCAGCACCCACGGGGCGTCCGCCGCCTGCACCTGCAGCCCGGCGCTCTCCAGGACGCCCACGAGATCCTGCCGCAGCTGACCGATCCGCGCTGCCCAACCGGGCAGGTCCGCGTCAGCCAGCAGGTCTGGCAGCACGGCCAGCGCCAGGGCTGAGACTGGCCAGTGCGGCTGGGCCCGGAGCAGCCGCACCCGCAGCTCCTCAGGGCCCAGCGAGGAGCCGTCCCGGGCGGCGACCGGGCCTTCCGGCACCACGACATACCCCAGGCGCAGGCCCGGGCAGGAGAAGGTCTTGGTCAGCGAACCCACCACCACGGCCCGATCGCGGGCCGGCGTCCCGAGCGCCGTCCACCCGCCGGTCGCGACGGCGTAGAACGCCTCGTCCCAGACGTCGGCCCGTTCCTGCGGGTCGGCGAGCCGACCGGTGGGGGAGTGCGGGTCGGTGCGCCATACCGGGCCCTCGCTCCCGCGGGGGTGCAGCCCGAACTCCGGCTCCTCGCGCACCCGCCCGCCGAGGACCGCGGTGACCAGGTGGATCGCCTCGCTGCCCCCGTTGGTCAGCAGGACCCTGCCGGGATCGACGCCGAGCGCCTCGGCGAGCACCCGCGTCGCCTCGCGGTCGTCGGGGTAATGCCCCAGCGCCGCCAGGTGCCGCGAGACCACCGGGGCCACGGGAGGGGAGACCGGGTTCATGTTCTGCGAGAGGTCCAGCAGGCTCCCGGGAGCCAGACCCAGGGCCGCCTCCACGGCGGGTCCGTCCCCGCCGTGGGTGCCGGCCGGAGGCACCACCAGGGGCGCCACGGCGGGCGCGAACGGGCGGGATCGAGGCACGAAAGGCACTCTACGGCCGCTTTTTCCGCGACGCGCCGGGGCCCCCTGGTGGCCAAGACGCCCGGCGTCTGCCTACGGTTGACCGACATGTCAGCACGATGAAAGGGCTGTACCCATGAGCAAGAAGGTCATTGTCGAGGCCGTTGCCCGCGAGGCGGGCATGACCCAGGCTGCCGCCGAGAAGGCTGTCAGCTCCGTCCTGGAGGCCATCGCCGCCGAGCTCGCCAAGGGTGAGAAGGTCTCCTTCCCGGGCTTCGGCACCTTCGAGGTGCGTGAGCGCGCCGCCCGCACGGGCCGCAACCCGCAGACCGGCGCCGAGATCCAAATCGCCGCGAGCAAGGCCCCCGCCTTCAAGGCCGGTTCCAAGCTGAAGGAGCGCGTCTCCAGCTGAGCCAGACACGGTTCTTGCCGCGCCCGGTCGCCCCTCGTGGGTGACCGGGCGCGGTGCGTTCCGGCGGGAACGCCCGCCTCCCTCGACTGAAGGCCTACGTACGCCACGTACGCCATGCACGCCACGTACGCCACGACGCCTCCTACGCTGAGCCCATGACCACGTCCCACGACTCCGTCGAGCCCGTCGAGCTGCGGTGGTGGCAGCGCTTCGTGGCGATCGGTGACTCGTTCACCGAGGGCATGGTCGACGCCGACCCGCGGCGCGAGGGTGAGTACGTCGGGTGGGCCGACCGGCTGGCGAACCGGCTGGCGCGTCGCAACGGCGAGGCCGATGTGCCGTTCGGTTACGCCAACCTGGCGATCCGGGGCCGGCTGATCGACGCCGTCCTGGAGGAGCAGCTGCCACCGGCGCTGCAGCTGACGCCCGACCTGGTGAGCCTGTCCGCCGGCGGCAACGACGTGCTGCGGCCCAAGGTCTCCCTCCCCGAGGTGATGGCCAAGCTGGAGGAGGCCACCACGGAGATCCGCGCGACCGGCGCCGACGTCGTCCTCGTCACCGCTCCCGACGTGTCGCTGACGCCGCTGGTCAACCGGGTCCACCCGCGCATGGTCGAGTACACCGCCCACCTCTGGGGCATCGCACAGCGCACCGGCTCCTACGTCGTCGACATCTACACCCTCGCCGCGCTGCGCGACCCGCGGATGTGGGGCGGGGACCGCATCCACCTCTCCTCCGAGGGGCACGCCAGGGTCGCCGCCCAGGCCGCCTGGACCCTCGGCCTGGAGCCCGACCTGCGCGACTGGCGCGAGCCCCTCGAGGCACTCCCGCCGCTCAGCCGGTTCGAGTCGGTGCGCGCCAACCGCGAGTGGATCGCCGCGCACCTGCGGCCGTGGATCCGCCGGCGGCTGCGCGGCGAGAGCTCCGGCGACGGCCGCTCGGCCAAGCGCCCGGACGTGCTCCCGCTGGAGGTATGGCGCGAGCCGGTCTCCCCGACCGACTCCTCCACCGACGACACGGTCTGACGTCGACCGGCGACACGGTTTGACGCCGACCGGCGACACGGTGTGACGCCCACCGGCGACACGGCGCGGCCAGGAGGTGCGTCCCGCGGCCCTATCCTTCGCCCATGGACCTCGTCGTGGCGCTCGCCGACGGCGTGGCCCACATCGTGCAGGTCCGGGAGGGAGCGCCCGGGGAGCGCTGGAGCTTGCCGCGCGCCGAGCTGCCCGGCTGGGCGGCGAGCCAGGAGGTCGGAGGAGTGCGGTGGGTGTGGGCGGACTCCGCCGAGGTGTATGCCGTGCTGCTGCGCGGCGGGGTGCGGGTGCGGCATGCCGTCGACCTGCGCCTGGTCCGGGCCATCCTGCGCCGGGCAGCCGCCGCGGCCGACACCGCCTACGCCGGGGGCCCGGTCTCGGCGCTCGACCTGCCGGGGACCGACGTCGGGCACCACGCTGCCGCGGCGCAGGAGGACCCGGGCACGACCCTCTTCGACCTGCCGAGCACCGGCCCCACGATCGAGGAGTGCCTGGCCGAGCACCTCGCCCAGCAGGAGTGCCTGACGCAGGTGGGTGACTCCAGGCTGCGCCTGCTCTGTCACGCGGAGTCGGTCGGCGCGCTCATCGCCCAGGAGCTGAACCAGGTCGGGGTGCCGTTCAGCTCGGCGACCCATGAGCGCCTGCTGCGCGAGCTGCTCGGCGAGCCGCACGCGCAGGGCGGCCGTCCGGCCCGGATGACCGAGCTCTGCGCGGAGATCCGCGAGGCCCTCGCAGCGCCCGGGCTCAACCCCGACTCCGCGCCGGACCTGATCGCTGCGCTGCGCCGGGCCGGGCTGGAGGTGGCCACCACCCGGCAGTGGGAGCTGGAGCGGATCGACCACCCGGTCATCCCTCCGCTGCTGGCCTATCGCAAGCTCAGCAGGCTGCACACGGCCAACGGCTGGGCCTGGCTGGCGTCCTGGGTGCAGGACGACCGCTTCCGCCCCGACTGGGTGGTGGGCGGGGTGGTGACCGGACGGTGGGCCAGCCGGGGCGGTGGCGCCCTGCAGCTTCCGCGCCAGATCCGTGCCGCGGTCCGGGCCGAGCCCGGGTGGCGGCTGGTCGTGGCCGACGCCGCCCAGCTCGAGCCGCGCGTGCTCGCCGCGATGTCTGGGGACGAGGTGATGGCACGCGCCGCGGCCGCCGGCGACCTCTACCAAGGGCTCGTCGACCAGGGGGTGCTCGCCAGCCGGCAGCTGGCCAAGATGGCCATGCTCGGCGCCATGTACGGCGCGACGAGCGGCCAGGCCGGGGCGCTCATGCCGGTCCTGCGCCGCGCCTACCCCCGGGCGATCGGGCTCGTGGACGCCGCAGCGCAGGCCGGTGAACGGGGCGACCAGGTCCGGACCTGGCTCGGTCGGACCTCCCCGCCGCCCTCCCCGCGGTGGCACGAGCTGCAGGACGCCGCCCAGCACCCCGGCGCGGGGGACGCCGCGGAGCGCCGGGCCCGGCAGGCGGCCCGGGACTGGGGCCGGTTCACCCGCAACTTCGTGGTCCAGGGAACGGCCGCCGAGTGGGCGCTGTGCTGGCTGGGCCACCTGCGACGGGTCCTCGACGACACCTTCGCAGGCCAGGCGTCGGCGGGTGCGCCCCGGCCCGAGCTGGTCTACTTCCTGCACGACGAGGTCATCGTGCACACGCCGCAGCAGTATGCCGACGTCGTCGCCGAGGCGGTCCGCGAGGCCGCGCGGGCAGCCGGCCAGCTGCTCTTCGGCGGCTTCCCGGTGGAGTTCCCCCTGGACGTGGCGGTGGTCGAGTCCTACGACCAGGCGGACTGAGCTGCCCCTCCCTGCATCACCTCCGCCCCCACTCCCACGACGGCGTACTGAGCATCCCCTGCCCCACGACCAGGGTCTCCCCGAGGTCCTTGGTCAGCTCCACCAGGCGCAGGTCGGCCACCCCGTCGTGCCCCACGGGATCGTCGAGCTCGCCCTGGTCGACCGCAGCGCCCAGCGTCTCGGTCAGTGCCTCGACCAACGTCGCCGAGTGGGTCACGACCACGACCTGCGCGCGGGTCGAGGCCCGGACGATCGCGCGCGCCAGCGGCGGCACGAGAGAAGGATGCAGGCTGGTCTCCGGCTCGTTGAGCGCCATCAACCGGGGCGGCACGGGCGTCATCAGCGCCGCCAGCCACAGCAGGTAGCGCAGCGTCCCGTCGGAGAGCTCGGCCGAGCGCAACGGGCGCAGCATCCCCGGCTGGTGCAGCTCGACGTCGAAGAGCCCGTCGGTCACCGCGACCCGCAGCCGGGCTCCGTCGAAGGCGTCGGCCACGGCCTCGTCCAGGACCCCCGGCGAGTCCTCCTCGATCGTCTGCAGCGCAGCCGCGAGGTCTGCGCCGTCCTCCGCCAGCGCCCAGGTGCGGGTGCCCACCTGCGGTCGGCGGGCCGGCGCGTCGGCGTCGACCCGGAAGCCGTCGTAGAAGCGCCACGAGCGCAGCTCCTCCCGCACCGCCCACACCTCCGGCGCGTCCAGCGGGTCCACGATCTCGCTGAGGATGCTGGCCCAGGGCGCGACGCTGACGGGGGCCTTGCGCCATACCCCGTCCTCGCCGCGCAGCTCCACCGAGTAGTGCTTGCGCCGGGCGGCGAGGGTCGCGGGCCGCATCACCGGTCCCGCCCACACCGCCTCCCGCTTGACCTCGGGGTCCCGGTTGAAGGCGGACGGCCGGCGGCCGCCCTCGGCGTCGACGACCACCCCTTGCACCGGGATCCCCAGGTCGACGAGGTATGACGCCGCGCCCGGCTCCGCACCGCCCACCCCCAGCCGCACGGAGATCGGCCCCTTGCGCATGCCGCCCTGCACGTCATGGCCGCGCCGAGCCTGCCCGAGCGACTCCGGGCCGGCCCACAGCGCGGACTCCAGGCCGCCCTCGCGGGCGAGTGCGCCCACCACCTCGCCGCGGCCGCAGGCGGCCAGCAGGCGCAGGGCGCGGTAGACGCTGGACTTGCCGGTGCCGTTCGCACCGGTCACCACGGTCAGCCGACCCAGCGGGAGCACCACGTCCCGCAGGGACCGGTATCCGCTGATGGCGACGGTCGAGTACATGCCCGGCAGCCTAGGAGCGGCCACTGACAGTGACCCGACACAGACGCAGCGACGCCACGGTGTGACCCGGCAGCGGCCGGCTAACGGCGCTCGGCCCGGTCCCGCTGCCGGGCCCGCCGCTCGGCCCGGTCGCCGATCAACCAGTCCGCGACCGTGGCGAGCCAGCGGCTGCCGCCGTCCCGGAGACGCAGCAGCACCTCGTCCACCTCCGGTGCGTCGAGCGGGCCGAGCGCCTCCAGCGCGAGCATGGCCAGCTCCCGGTCCTCGCCCTGCGCGGCCGCGAGCAGCGCCTCCAGGGCTCCGACCGCGGGGTCGCCGACCGCGACCAGCACCTCGGCGGCGTGCCGGCGGACCTCGGGGTCCTCCGCAGCCAGCGCGTCCGCCAGACCGGGCACCGCCACCTCGCCCATCTGCGCCAGCGCCCTGGTCAGCGCGCGGCGCTGCTCCTCGTCCCGCTGGCGACCGAGCAGGTCCAGCAGGACGGGCGCGGTCCCGGGGACGGCGGTCCGTCCGACCACCCACCACGCCTTGGCAGCGACCAGGGGGTGAGGGTCGCGGACCAGGGGCAGCGCGTGCTCCACGCTCTGCGGGTCCTGGATCTTGGACAGCGCGTGCAGCACCTGTGCCCGGGACTCGTCCTCCCCCGCCAGCGCGGCGAGCAGGGGCGGGACGGTGGCCGGCGCCTGGCGCACCACCGCCCAGGTGAGCGTCTCGCGCACGAACGGGTCCGGCTCGGACACCAGCAGCGCCACCAGGTCACCGGCGACGCTCGCGTCGGCCACGGTGCCCAGCCGCAGTGCGCCGCGCTGCCGCACCATCGGGTCGGGGGACAACGCCGCGCGCAGGGCCTCCTGCAACGGGGTCTCGGTGCTCATTCGCTCTCCTTCCCGGTCACTGCGGACGGCCCTCCCGCCCGCAACCCCCAGCGTCTCACCCCCCATACCCCTTGGGGGTATGCGGTAGGCTGGGTCGGTACGCGGACGCACGATGGATAGGAGGCCGGGCGGATGGAGGGCGAGGGCCAGACGCAGGGCGGTGGTCACGGCCACGGTCATGACCACGCCTCGGCGACCCGGCCGCGCCTGGCGATCGCCTTCGGGCTGACCCTGGTCGTCGTCCTGGCGCAGGTCGTCGGCGCGGCCCTCACCGGGTCCTTGGCCCTGCTCGTCGACGCTGTGCACGGCATCACCGACAGCGCCGGGCTGCTCCTCGCCCTGGTCGCCGCGACGCTGATGGAGCGTCCGCCGAACCCGCGGCGGACCTGGGGGTTCGCCCGGGTCGAGGTGCTGGCGGCCGGCGCGCAGGCCACCGTGCTGCTCGGTGTGGGGGCCTTCGCCCTCGTCGAGGGTGTCCGGCGGCTGCTGGCCACCGAGCCGCCGGAGATCTCCGGCCAGTGGGTCCTGGTCTTCGGCGCGGTCGGTCTCGTCGCCAACCTGATCGCCCTGGCCGTGCTCGCCGGCGGACGCCGGGCCAACCTCAACCTGCGGGCCGCCTTCCTGGAGGTCGTCAACGACGCCCTGGGCTCGGTCGCGGTGATCGTCGGTGCCGTGCTCATCCTCACCCTCGGCTGGCACCGGGCGGACGCGGTCGCCGGCATCCTCATCGCGCTGCTGATCATGCCGCGGGCCGTCGTGATCCTGCGCGAGGCCGGCAGCGTGCTGCTCGAGGCCACCCCGCCCGGGCTGGACCTGGAGGACGTCCGGGCCCACCTGATGGAGCTGGAGCACGTGGCCGACATCCACGACCTGCACGCCTCGCGGATCGACACCGGCCTGCCCGTCCTGACCGCCCACGTCGTCGTGGAGGAGCGGTGCTGGCGGGAGGGCTGCACCCCGCAGCTGCTCGACGCCCTGCAGGAGTGCGTGGCCTCCCACTTCGAGGTCAGCGTCGAGCACTCCACCTTCCAGCTCGAGCCCCCCGGCCACGCCGAGCACGAGCGTGCCCACCACCCCTGAGCACGGCCGCGGCGAGCGGCACCACCCCCGGTGCGGGAGACTGGCCTCATGAGCAAGCCGAGCGAGCACCCGGGCCAGCCCGCGTCCTCGTCGACCGCGCCCCAGGAGGCGGTCGACCTGGCCCATGCCCTGTTCGACCTGGCCCGGCGCGGCGACACGAACCGCCTGGCCGCCTACGTCGACGCTGGCGCCCCGGCGGACCTCACCGACCCGCACGGCAACACCCTGCTCATGCTGGCGGCCTACCACGGTCACGCGGGCCTGGTCCGTGACCTGGCCGCGCGGGGAGCCGACGTCGACCGCCTCAACGACCGCGGACAGTCCCCGCTGGCCGGTGCGATCTTCAAGGGTGAGGAGGAGGTGGTGGTCGTGCTGCTGGAGCATGGCGCCGACCCCGACGCGGGGATGCCGACGGCTCGCCAGACCGCGCAGATGTTCGGCCGCCCGGACCTTCTCGAGGTCCCCACGGCCAGTGAGTCCGACGATACGTAGTAGTAGGCTGGAGCGACCGACACACCTACCGAGGAGCACGTCAGTCATGCAGGTGCAGAACAAGGTCTTCGTCGTCACCGGAGCGGGCAACGGCATCGGGCTGGAGGTGGTCCTGGACCTCCTTCGGCGGGGTGGTCGGGTGGCCGCGGTCGACCTGCGCGAGGAGTCCCTGGTCGACCTGGGGCAGCGGGTCAAGGTGGGGGAGCGGCTGACGCTGCATACCCTCGACATCACCGACCGCCAGGCCGTCGAGGCGCTGCCGGAGCAGGTGCTGCAGGCGCACGGCCACATCGACGGGCTGCTCAACGTCGCCGGGATCATCCAGGAGTTCGTCCCGTTCGCGGACCTGTCCTACGAGCAGATGGAGCGGGTCCTGGGCGTCAACCTCTGGGGCGTGGTGCACACCAGCAAGGCGTTCCTGCCCCACCTGCTCGAGCGGCCCGAGGCCTGCCTGGTCAACGTCTCCAGCATGGGCGGCTTCGCCCCGGTGCCGGGCCAGACGATGTACGGCGCCAGCAAGGCCGCCGTCAAGCTGCTCACCGAGGGCCTCTACTCCGAGCTGCGCGAGACCCCCGTGACCGTCACCATCGTCTTCCCCGGCGCCATCGAGACCGAGATCACCAGCAACTCCGGGGTCCTGATGCCGGGCCGGGCCACCCCGGAGGAGGCGGCCACCCAGGACGTCGAGGCCGGTGACAAGGGTTCCAGGCGCCGGATCATGCCGGCCCGCGACGCCGCCCGCAAGATCGTCGAGGACGCGGTCAAGAAGGGCGAGTACCGCGTGACCGTGGGCCGCGACGCCGCCATGCTCGACCGGCTCTCGCGTCTGGCGCCCCAGCGCGCCACCGACATGATCGCCAAGCAGATGGCTGACCTGCTGGGGTGAGGACCCTGCCCGGCTGACCCATCCTGGGCGGCGCGTCCAGCCAGGTGCGGCAGGATGGCGCGGTGAGCTGGCAGCAGGAGCGGGCGAGGCGCAGGCGCGCCCGCGAGATGGAGCGCCGGCTGCGCGAGCTCGACGACCTCGACCGGCGCTACGGCCTGGGCGCGCCCGTCGCAGCCGCACCCCGCCCGGCCCGCAGGTCCGGGGGCTGCTCCGGGCTGTTGTCGCTGCTGCTGGTCCTGGCGATGCTGGCGATCTCGGCCTACCTCTTCGCCCCGCAGCTGCTGCCCGATGCGCGCTCCCTGGTGGACCGGTTGACGGGCGAGACCGACCTGACCGACCGCGCCTTCAGCGACGGGGTGGACGGAGAGCCCGGCTCGGGAGGGGAGGGCTACACCTTCGCCGTGACCCAGCCCGACGGCGTCTCGCCCGTCACCTGGCCGTGCGAGGGCACCATCCCGGTGGAGGTGAACCCGCAGGGCGCACCCGAGGGGTATGCCGACCTGGTCGCCTCCGCGGTGGCGCGCGTGAACGACGCCAGCGGGTTCACCCTGGAGGTGGTGGGCGAGACCGACGACCGGACCTTCCTCGACCGCGGCGCCGGGCCGGTGCTGCTCGGCTTCGCGGATGCGGAGGAGGTGCCGGCCCTGGGCGGGTCGACGGCCGGCCTCGGCGGCGCGGTGCATGCCCAGCGTTCGATCGGCGGCCCGCGGGTGGCGGTCGGCGGGATGGTGGTGCTGGATGTGGACGTCTTCGGCGACCAGGTCCCCGCCCCGGTGGCGGAGACGATCGTCATCCACGAGCTGGCCCATGTGCTCGGCCTGGGCCACACCGACACCGGCGGCGAGCTCATGCAGCCGGTCAGCCTGGGCCAGACCCAGCTCGGCACCGGCGACCTGGCCGGTCTGCGCCACCTGCGCGAGGCCGCCTGCTCCTCGGTGTGACGCCAGTCCGGGGGCGCGGCCCGTCAGCGCAGGGTCGACAGCAGCACCGAGAGGGCGACCAGGTTGTTGAGCGCGTGCAGGGCCAGGGCCGGCCAGAGCGAGCGGTGCCGCCGCGCGAGCAGTGCCGTCGCCAGCCCCAGCAGGAAGGTCAGCACCATCGCGGCGGGCACGACGTGCAGCACCGCGAACAGGGCCGCCTGCACCAGCACGGCCAGCACCAGCCCGACCCGCGACTCCAGCCAGCCCAGCAGGACCCGGCGGAAGATGACCTCCTCGACGAGCGGGCCGACGAGCCCGACGGCGACCCAGATGGCCGCGACCACGACCGGCCCGAACCGCACCCCGCCCTCCAGGACGTTGGGCTGCTCACCGGGAGCCGACAGCTGGGAGACGACCAGCGAGGCCACCAGCACCACCCCGACGTAGGCCAGGGCGACCTGCCACCACCACCGGCCCAGACCCAGCCGCTCGCCCAGGCCCAGGTCGGCCCAGGTCCATCCCCGCGCGCGCAGCCCGAACCAGAGCGCCAGGAGCCACAGCGCCACGGTCGTCGGGATCCCTCCGGTGACCACGGCCAGGGGCTCCACCCCGGCCAGGACCAGCACGATCATCAGCACCCCGCCCAGGGCGGTCGAGGCCACGAAGCCGCCCAGCGTGACCAGCAGGTCGGCGTGGGTGACCGGCCGCACGAAGGTGCGCCCGGGTGGAGGTGGGCCCGACGACGGCATGGCGGTGACGCTACGCGCCGGGAACAGAACGGCATACCCAGGGTTGGAATAGGTGAGCTCGACCACCTGTTAGTCTAGTTGACAGATCAACTACTTACGAGAGGCCGGAGCAGCCATGCAGTTCGGGATCTTCAGCGTCGGCGACGTGACTACGGACCCCACCACGGGACGGACCCCGACCGACGGTGAACGCATCGACGCGATCACCCAGATCGCGCTGAAGGCGGAGGAGGTCGGCCTCGACGTCTTCGCGACCGGGCAGCACCACAACCCGCCGTTCACGGTGTCCTCGCCCACGACCCACCTGGCCTTCATCGCCGCCCAGACGCAACGGCTGATCCTCTCGACCGCCACCACCCTCATCACCACGACCGACCCGGTGCGCATCGCGGAGGACTACGCCTTCCTCCAGCACGTCGCCAAGGGTCGCGTCGACCTGATGATGGGCCGCGGCAACACCGGCCCGGTCTACCCCTGGTTCGGCAAGGACATCCGCCAGGGCATCCCGCTGGCCATCGAGAACTACCACCTGCTGCGCCGGCTGTGGCGCGAGGAGGCCGTGGACTGGCAGGGCAAGTTCCGCACCCCGCTGCAGGGCTTCACCGCCACCCCGCGCCCCCTCGACGCGACCCCGCCGTTCGTCTGGCACGGCTCGATCCGGTCCACCGAGATCGCCGAGCAGGCCGCCTACTACGGCGACGGCTTCTTCCACAACAACATCTTCTGGAACATGGAGCACACCGCCACGATGGTGCAGCTCTACCGGCGCCGGTTCGAGCACTACGGCCACGGCGCCGCGGACCAGGCGATCGTCGGCCTGGGCGGGCAGGCCTTCATGGCCGAGACCGAGGCGCAGGCCAAGAAGGTCTTCCGCCCCTACTTCGACAACGCCCCTGTCTACGGCCACGGACCCAGCCTGGAGCAGTTCACCCACGCCACGCCGCTGACCGTCGGCACCCCCGAGATGGTCATCGAGCGCACGCTCGGCTTCGCCGACGCCGTCGGGGACTACCAGCGCCAGCTCTTCCTCATGGACCACGCCGGGCTGCCCCTGCCCATGGTGCTCGAGCAGCTGGAGATCCTCGGCCGTGAGGTCGTGCCCGTGTTGCGCAAGGAGTTCGAGGCCCGCCGCCCCGCCCACGTCCCCAGCGACCCGCCCACGCACGCCTCGCTGGTCGCGGCCGGCCCGGAGGCCAAGCACCACCTGGTGGCCCCGGCCGTCCCGGCGGCCGAGCGCGCCGCCGCACGCGCAGGCGTCTGACGCCCGACCAGCAGACCCGGAAAGGACCCATGAGCCGCAAGATCGTCGTCATCACCGCAGGCCTGTCCCAGCCCAGCTCCACCCGGCTGCTCGCCGACCGGATCGCCGACGCGGTCACCTCCCAGGTGTCCGCGCGCGGTGAGGCCGCCGAGGTGGAGGTCATCGAGCTCCGGGAGCTGGCGCAGGACCTCGCCACCACCATGACCACCGGAGGTATGCCGACCCCCGCCGTCGCGCGCGCCCGGGACGCGGTCTCGGCCGCTGACGGCCTGATCGCGGTCACCCCCGTCTTCACCGCCAGCTACTCCGGGCTGTTCAAGATGTTCCTCGACGTCCTGGACCCCGACTCCCTCACCGGGATGCCCGTGGTCATCGCCGCGACCGCCGGCAGCGCACGCCACTCGCTGGTCCTCGACCACGCCCTGCGTCCGGTGTTCACCTACCTGCGCGCGGTCGTGGTGCCGACCGGGGTGTTCGCCGCCACCGAGGACTTCGGCGGGGGCGAGAGCGACCAGCTGGGCAGGCGCGTCGCCCGGGCCGCCACCGAGCTGGCCAACCTGGTCGTGGCCGAGAGCGGATCGGTCGCCGGCTTCGTCCCGCACGCCACCCCGCAGCGCCGCTCCGGCACGACCGTGGACCCTGAGGTCACCGACTTCGAGACGATGCTGGCCGACCTCGGCCAGTGACCGGGGCCGGACAGGCCTGACCGTCGAGGAGACTGGACCCGTGGCCGGGCGAGCGAGATCAGGGTGGGCGGGCGTGCTCGCGACCATGGTCATCCTCGCCATGGTGATCACCGGGGTCATCGCCGTCTCACCCGTCGTCGACTTCGGTGACGTCCGCCGCACGGTGCTGACCCACGACCGGCTCGACGGCGTGCCCGGCTCCGGCGGCGAGGGCTACTCCTACCTGGCCACCACCCCTGGCGGAGCGCCGGTCACCTGGACCTGCGAGGCGGTCATCGAGGTGGAGGTCAACCCGCAGGGCGCTCCCGAGGGGTATGCCGAGCTGGTCGACTCGGCCCTGGCCACCGTCAACGAGGCCAGCAGCTTCACCTTCGAGGTGGTGGGGGAGACCGACGACCGGACCTTCCTCGACCGCGGCGCCGGGCCGGTGCTGCTCGGCTGGGCCGACGAGGAGGAGGTGCCCGACCTGGCCGGCCCGGTCGCCGGCCTCGGCGGCGCCTCATACCTCACCGGTCCGCGGGGAGCCCGGTCGGTGACCGGGACCGTCGTCATCGACACCGACCTGCCCCGAGGCTGGTTCCGCGGCATGGACGAGGAGGCCGTGCTGGTGCACGAGCTGCTGCACGTCCTCGGGCTGGGGCACACGGAGGAGTCAGGACAGCTGATGGCGGCCCAGCACCATGGGCAGAGCGAGCTGGGTGAGGGCGACCTCGCGGGGCTCGCCGCCCTGGAACGTCACGCCTGCCGGCCCTGAGCGGACGGTCAACCGGCCCAATCGACGTCTTGTACATGAACTGCCCAGATTGTGCACGTTTCGTGCATGTTCGGCCATTGAGCGGGCTGGTGGCTGTCCCTATGGTCAAACAGTCTGGGTGGCGTGTCGGCTGCCCTTTCTCAACGGAGAGGACTGTTCATGGAACATTCGGGTCGACGGCGGTGGTGGGCTCTTCTGGCCTCCGCGTCGCTGGTGACCTCAGGATTGGCGGGGTTGCCGGCTGCGGCATCACCCACCCCTGAGGGGAATGGTTCGGGAGCCTCCATCGATGCTGATGTGAGCGCCGAGCTGCAGGCCGAGGGACGGGCGGACGTCTGGGTCCGGTTCGCCGAGCGGCCGGACATGTCGCAGTTCGCGGCAATCTCCGACTGGAACGAGCGCGGCCAGGCAGTGGTGGACGCCCTCCAGGCGGCCGCGGAGTCCAGCCAGGGCGGGCTGCGGGCCAGCCTGGACAAGCAGGACGTGGACTACCAGGCCTTCTGGGCCACCAACTCGGTCCGGGTCAGCGGCGCAGACGCCGACCTGGTCACCTCCATGTCCCTCGCCGCGGGGGTCGAGGGCATCTACCCCACGATGCAGATCGAGATCCCCGAGATCGTGCCGACGGTGCCGGAGAAGGCGCCGAACGCGGTCGAGTGGGGAGTCGACGACGTCAACGCACCCGAGGTCTGGGCCGACGGCGTCGAGGGTCAGGACATCGTCGTCGCCTCCATCGACACCGGCGCCCAGTGGGACCACCCGGCGCTGATCCAGCAGTACCGCGGCAACCTGGGCGACGGTGAGGTCGACCACAACTACAGCTGGTTCGACGCGTCCGGCACCTCGCCCGACGAGCCTGCCGACTTCAACGGGCACGGCACCCACGTCACCGGCACCATGGTCGGCGACGACGGTGGCGACAACCAGATCGGCGTGGCGCCGGGGGCGAAGTGGATCGCCGCGAACGGCTGCTGCCCCTCCGACGAGGCGCTGATGTCCTCGGGCCAGTGGATGCTGGAGCCGACGGACCTGAACGGGGAGAACCCCGACGTCAGCAAGCGTCCGCACATCATCAACAACTCGTGGGGCACCACGGTGCCCTCCAACGACCCGTTCATGTCGGACGTCATCGAGGCCTGGGCCGCCGCCGGCCAGTTCGGTGTCTTCGCCAACGGCAACAACGGGCCCGGCTGCAACACCTCCGGTGCCCCCGGCAGCCTGGCGATCTCCTACTCCGTGGGCAACTACACCAGCAGCCATGTCATCGCTCCCGGCTCGAGCCGCGGACCTGGTGAGAACGGCGAGATCAAGCCGGACATCTCGGCCCCCGGCACGGCGGTCCGCTCCTCTGTGCCCGGCAACGCCTACGCCAGCTACAACGGCACCTCGATGGCCTCCCCGCACGTCGCGGGCGCGGTCGCGCTGGCCTGGTCGGCCTCGCCGATCCTGCTCGGTGACGTCGAGGGGACCCGCAACCTGCTCGACGGCACCGCCATCGACACGGCGGACGACCAGTGCGGCGGTACCCCGGAGAACAACAACGTCTTCGGTGAGGGCCGGCTCGACGCCGCTGCCCTGGTGGACGAAGCTCCCATCGACGACGCCGGCACGCTGACCGGTGTGGTCACCGACGCCGACGACGACTCCGCGATCGCGAGCGCCTCGGTGCAGGTGGTGGGCCCGATGGAGCGCACCCTGACCACCAACAGCGAGGGCGTGTTCAACACCATGCTCGTCGCCGGTGACTACGACGTCACGGTCAGCGCCTTCGGCTACGAGACGCACACGCAGACGGTGACGATCGAGGCTGAGGAGACCACCACGGTCAACGTGGCGCTCGAGACCGCCGACGCCGCCACCATCGACGGCGTCATCACCGACGGTTCCGGCTACGGCTTCCCGCTGTACGCACGGATCGCGGTGGACGGCACGCCCGAGGCCACCTACTCCGACCCGGAGACCGGTGCGTACTCGCTGAACATCCCCTCGGGTTCCACCTACACGCTCAGCGTGCAGGTGCAGTACCCCGGGTACACCACGCCCTCGCGCGAGGTGACGGTCAGCGGTGACGCGACGGAGAACTTCGCCGTGGAGGTCGACGCGATCACCTGCAACGCCCCCGGCTACCACGTCACCACCGAAGGCCTCTGGGAGACCTTCGACGAGGAGACCGCTCCCGAGGGCTGGGACGTCGTCGACCACCAGGGCAACGACCAGGTGTGGCGCTTCGACGACCCGGGCGACCGGGGCAACCAGACCGGTGGCGAGGGCGGCTTCGCGGTGGTCAACTCCGACGACTACGGCAGCGGCCAGACCCAGAACACCACGCTGGTGACCCCGTCGGTCGACATGTCCGGCGACGAGACCCCGGCGGTCGGGTTCAAGTCCGACTACTACCGGTTCACCAACGACTCCGCGACCGTCCGGGTCAGCCTGGACGGCGGCGAGACCTGGGAGGACGTCGAGGAGTGGACCGAGTCGCGTCGGGGACCGCGCGAGGAGCTGGTCCCGCTGCCGATGGCGGCAGGTGAGAGCGATGTCCGCATCGGCTTCAACTACGAAGGGACCTGGGGCTGGTGGTGGCAGATCGACGACGTCTTCGTCGGCGAGCGCTCCTGCGTGCCCGCAGGTGAGGGCGGCTACGTCGTGGGCAACGTCCACGACACCGCGGACCAGGGCATCGTGGGCGCCACGGTGACCAACCTCGACGACGAGGACCAGACCGCGGTCACCACCGCGACGCCGGCCGACGAGAACCTCGCCGACGGCTTCTACTGGATCTTCTCCGACACCCCGGGTGAGAACACCCTCCAGGCCTCCGCGACCAACTACGAGACCACGACCCAGGAGGTGACGGTGGTGGACGGCGACGTCGTCCGCGCCGACTTCTCCCTGGGCTCCGGTCTGGTGGTCGTCGAGCCCGGCGAGATCGAGTCCACGCAGGACCAGGACGAGGTCGTCGAGCACAGCCTGACCTTCACCAACGACGGCACGAGCGCCGTCGAGGTCGAGCTGCTGGAGCGCGATGGTGGCTTCACCGCACCGGCCGGTGCGGGCGTCGACGTCGAGCCGACCACCCTGGACGTGCCGACCAGCTTCGCCGCCTTCGCGGACGACGAGGCAGAGGTGGGCACCTCCGCCGAGGGTGACTTCGCGCCGAGCGACACCTGGGAGTCCCTGCCGGACTACCCGCGCATCACGATGGACAACCGCGTGGTCAACGTGGACGGTGACCACTACGTCCTGGGCGGCACGACCGGGACGGCGGCCTTCGCCGACGTGAACCGGCTCGACGCCGAGACGCAGACCTGGCAGGCCGTCGCGCCGATGCCGCAGGCGGCGTCTGCGGTGAACGCCGAGGCGGTCGCTGGCGAGATCGTCGTCAGCGGCGGCTGGGTGGCCAGCGCCACCACCACCGACACCTACGTCTACGACGCGGGTGCGGACAGCTGGACCCAGGCGGCCTCGGCCCCGACCGGCGTCTCGGCGTCCGGGACCGCGGTGATCGACGGGATCATGTACGTCATCGGTGGTTGCTCCACCAACGAGTGCACCCCGATGAGCAACAACGCCATGGCCTACGACGTGGCCTCGGACACCTGGGAGACCCTCGCCAACTACCCGACGGCGGCCGCGTTCCCCACCTGCGGCGCGGTCGACGGTGAGCTGGTCTGCTCCGGGGGCAACCCCGGTTCCGGTGGCATCGCCTCGACCTACGTCTACGACGCAGGGGCGGACGCGTGGGAGTCGGTGGCGGACGCCCCGACCCCCCACTGGGCCGCTGGTGCCGCGACGGCCAACAGCCAGCTCGTGGTCCAGGGCGGTGTCCAGGGTGCTGGTGCCGGTGCGGTCAGCAACGCCACCTACGCCTTCGACGGCGACCAGTGGACGACGCTGGCTCCGGCTACCACGCCGGTCTACCGCGGTGACATCTCGTGCGGGATCGTCAAGGTCGGTGGCTCCATCGGCGGGTTCAACCCCGTCGCGGCCGCCGAGCACCTGCCCGGCTGGGACGACTGCGTCACGACGACGGACGTCGAGTGGCTGGAGCTGGACCCCCAGACCTTCACGGTGGAAGCGGGTGAGTCCGTCGAGGTGACGGTCGCCACCGACTCCACCGGTCTGGACCTGGGCACCTACTCCGCAGCCATCCGGGTGCGCAGCAACACCCCGCAGTCCGTCGACGACATCCCGGTGACCATGACCGTCACCGAGGAGGAGCCGCCGGTGGGTGTGATCGAGGTCGACCCGACCTCGGTGGAGCACACCGTGGAGTTCGGTGGCTCTGACTCGACCGACGTCACCTTCTCCAACACGGGTGAGGCTGACGCGGAGGTGAGCCTGTCCGAGGACGTGGACTGGCTGAGCGTGGACCCCGAGGAGTTCACGGTGGAGGCCGATGACTCGGTCGACGTCGCGTTCACCACGGACGCTGCTGGTCTGGACGCGGGCACCTACACCACCCAGGTGGAGGTGACCACGGACACCGGTCAGGAGCTGGACGCGATCGAGGTCACGCTGATCGTCTCCGACGAGCAGGTGCCGCCGGTGGGTGTGATCGAGGTCGACCCGACCTCGGTGGAGCACACCGTGGAGTTCGGTGGCTCTGACTCGACCGACGTCACCTTCTCCAACACGGGTGAGGCTGACGCGGAGGTGAGCCTGTCCGAGGACGTGGACTGGCTGAGCGTGGACCCCGAGGAGTTCACGGTGGAGGCCGATGACTCGGTCGACGTCGCGTTCACCACGGACGCTGCTGGTCTGGACGCGGGTACCTACACCACCCAGGTGGAGGTGACCACGGACACCGGTCAGGAGCTGGAGGCGATCTCGGTCACGCTGGTCGTGGCGGAGGAGGCCGAGGCCCCGTTCGAGGTGCAGCGGTGGTCTGGCACGAACCGGTACGGCACGGCTGCGGCGGTGTCGGGCACGTACGAGTCGGGTGCTGAGGTGGTGTTCCTGGCCACCGGGCAGGACTACCCGGACGCGTTGACTGGTTCGGCTCTGGCCGGGTCGGTGGAGGCTCCGGTGCTGCTGACCCGTCCGGGTGCGTTGCCGAACTCGACCAAGGCTGAGCTGGTGCGTCTGGCGCCGGAGCGGGTCGTGGTCCTGGGTGGTGACGGCGCGGTGAAGGACGCGGTGCTGGCTGAGGCTGGTGCGTTGACCGGTGCGCCGGTGGAGCGGGTGTCGGGTACGAACCGGTACGGCACTGCTGCGGCGGTGGCGGCGGAGTTCGGTGGCCAGGGGCAGCGGGTGTTCGTGGCTACTGGTGTGGACTACCCGGACGCGTTGTCCGCGGCGGCTCGTGCTGGTGCGCTGGACTCTCCGGTGCTGCTGGTGCGGCGTACGGAGATCCCGTCGGCGACGGCTGCGGCGCTGGATGCGTTGGAGCCGAGCCAGATCACGGTGCTCGGTGGTGAGGGTGCGGTGGACCAGGGCGTGGTCAACGAGCTGCGTCAGTGGGCTCCGACCACGCGTACTGGTGGCCTGAACCGGTGGGTCACCTCGGCCCGCTTGTTCGCTGAGGTCGCTTCCGCGGAGACGGTCTACGTGGCTTCGGGTCAGAACTGGCCGGACGCGTTGGCTGGTGGCGCGAAGGCTGGTGGTGACCACGAGCCGTTGCTGATCACCCGTCAGGGTGGTCTGCCGGGCGCGATCGAGGGTGCGCTGCAGCGGTTGTGGCCGCAGAAGGTCGTCGTGCTCGGTGGCACCACCGCGGTCTCGAACAAGGTGATCGAGGAGCTGGAGGACCTCCTGGAACGCGACTGACCCCAACCAGCCCCGGCTAGCCGCGGCTGATCCCCACACACGGTGCCCCGTCGACCACCCGGTCGGCGGGGCACCGTCGTCCACGCCGGCTCCGGTGTAGACATGAGGCATGACGACGACGTCCAGCCCCGACGCCACCTCTGACGCCACCACGGCATACCGTGCCGCCCGTGACCAGCTGCTCGAGCTCCAGGGGCACCCCGAACGGGCCCGGGCGCAGTTCCGCTTCCCCGACGTGGGGGAGCGGTTCAACTGGGCCGTCGACTGGTTCGACGCGATCGCGCGGGGCAACGACTCGCCCGCACTGATCGTCGTCGAGGAGGACGGCGGCGACCAGACCCTGACCTTCGACCAGATCGCGAGGCGGTCGGACCAGCTGGCGAGGTTCCTGACGCGTCAGGGCATCGGCAAGGGCGACAGCGTGATCGTCATGCTCGGCAACCAGGTCGAGCTGTGGGAGACCATGCTCGGCATCATGAAGGTCGGCGCCGTGATCATGCCGACCACCACCGCGGTCGGGCCGGCCGACCTGCGTGACCGTATCGCCCGGGGAGCGGCTCGGATGGTGATCGCCAACAGCGCCGACACCGGCACCTTCGCCGACGTCCCCGGCGACTACCTGCGGGTGAGCGTGGGCGAGGCGGACGGATGGACCGACCTGCGCACGGCATACCAGACCCCGGCGGCGCCGGTCGAGCATCCCGGGACGGCGGCCTCGGACCGGCTGCTGCTCTACTTCACCTCCGGCACCACCAGCCGGCCCAAGCTGGTCGAGCACACGCAGGTCTCCTACCCCGTCGGGCACCTGTCGACCATGTACTGGCTCGGCGTGCGGCCCGGCGACGTGCACCTGAACATCTCCTCGCCGGGCTGGGCCAAGCACGCGTGGTCGTTGTTCTTCGCGCCGTGGATCGCCGAGGCGACGGTGATGGTCTACAACTACAGCCGGTTCGACGCCGCGGCCCTGCTGAAGGTGCTGCGCTCCTACCGCGTCACCACCTTCTGCGCGCCGCCCACGGTATGGCGCATGCTCATCAACGCAGACCTGTCCGGCGGTCCGGGGGCGCTGCGGGAGATCATCGGTGCGGGCGAGCCGCTGAACCCCGAGGTCATCAGCCAGGTGCGCACGCACTGGGGGCTGACCCTGCGGGACGGCTACGGGCAGACCGAGACCACCGCGCAGGTCGGCAACTGCCCCGGTGAGCAGGTGCGGCCGGGGTCGATGGGCAAGCCACTGCCCGGTGTGCCGGTCGTTCTCGTCGACGTCGCCTCCGGCGAGGTGATTAACGGCCCCGGCGAGGGCGAGCTGTGCCTGGACCTCGCGGCGCGTCCCGTCGGGCTGATGACCGGCTACCAGGGTGACGACGAGCGCAACGAGGAGGCGATGGCTTGGGGCGTCTACCACACCGGTGACGTCGCCTCGCGGGACGCGAGCGGGATGATCACCTACGTCGGCCGCACCGACGACGTCTTCAAGGCCAGCGACTACAAGATCAGCCCCTTCGAGCTCGAGTCGGTGCTGATCGAGCACCCGGCCGTCGCCGAGGCCGCGGTGGTGCCCGCGCCGGACGAGGTGCGCCTCGCCGTGCCCAAGGCCTACGTGGCCCTGGCGCCGGGACACGAGCCGACCCGGGAGACCGCCTTCTCGATCCTCAAGCACGCCCGGGAGCACCTGGCCCCGTGGCAGCGCGTGCGCAGGCTGGAGTTCTACGAGCTGCCCAAGACCATCTCCGGCAAGATCCGCCGGGTGGAACTGCGGGTCCGTGAGGAGGAGATCGCGGCCGAGGCGGTGACTCCGGGGACGACCGGACTGGTCGGTCTGGAGCACGAGTACCGCGACTCCGACTTTCCCGAGCTCAGGGGCTGAGGCCTCAGAAGGGTGGCGGCCCGTAGTCCCCGTCGCTGGCCCACGGCCGGTCCTGGGGCATGCCTGCCCCTGGCCTGCCGTGCCGCGTGAGAGGTCGGCGGTGGTAGTAGCTGGGGTCGGTGTCGAGCAGCTGCTCGGGGGTGGGGTGCTCGGGGGCGGGACCAGGGCGGCGGATGCCGTCCCGACGGTGGGTGACGAACATCCAGCCGCCGGTGTCACCGCCGTGCTCGGTGGCTCCCGGCAGGTCGTCGAGGTCTTGCAGGGTCGCCTCTGGGCCGCGGGTGGCCAGGGCGGCGTAGAGGGCCTGGCTGGCCAGGTCGCGCAGGGCTTCCCGGGCCTGAGGGTCGGTGGTGTCGAGCAAGGCCGCGGGCAGGTCTCGCGAGGGCTTGGCCGGGTCGGGGACCGAGCGCAGCGTGGCCCAGTCCGGCACGGGGTGGCCGTGCTGGTCGGCGCGGGCCTGCTCGCGGCGGGCGATCGTGAGGTGGGCGCCTTCGCGGTAGGCGCCGCGGGCGGCGTAGGCGATGTCGCCAGCGACCATGGTGGCGGGGAACTCCTCCTCGTCAAGGCTGGCGCGCACCTGGCTGAGGTACTGGGTGTAGTCGTGCACCCGGGTGGGGGTCGACTGGGCGAGCAGGGTGGTCCAGGTCAGGTCACGGCGGTCGTTGATGATCGCGGCGTGCTTGCGGTTGGTCTTGGCCTGGTGCGGACGGATCGGGAGCGCGGCCAGGTTCGTCTCCGTGGTCGGGCCGCCACCCTCCTCACCTGTCCAGGGGACGACGTGGTCCAGCTCGCAGACGCTGGCGGGGTGGGTGGACCAGGGCACGCGGGCGAGCACGTCGGCGGCGATGACTTGCCGTCGCATCTCCGCATCGGGCCGGTAGGCCTTGATGGTGCGTTCGATGAGGCGTCCGTCGGCGGGATCGGTGAGCAGCCGGTGCAGCGTCGTGCCGGGCGTCAGCGCCAGTTCGCGCACCTGGCCGGGGGTGATGAACGCCCCGGGACGACCGTGCGCGCCCAGGATGTGCCCCACCTGGCCACGCACCACGCGAGAACGCCCGCCCATGATGTCCGTCTTGACCGTGCCCGGGCCGGCTACGGGCACACTGCTCTCCTGCACCTCGGGCGGGGGTGGTGTCGATGCCTGACCGTTGAGGTCGAGATCGTGGCCGTGGCCGCAGCGTCGGCACGCTGCCGTGCCGGTGAGGCTGTCCCAGGGGGTGATGACCTGCAGGGTGATGGTGGGCATGCCGGACAGGACCTGCGCCAGCTGCTCCTCGTGGGCCGGGGACCACAGGTCGTCCAGAAGCACGTCACGGTCTGGCTCCTCGCCGTTCTCCGGTGTCGAAGCCGTCGTGTGCGGGTGGTCGTCGGGGAGCGGGACGTGTCCGTGGACGAGCAGGATGGTGGCGATGTCGGAGCGCAGCTGGTCCAGGGACCGCTCGTCGCCGGCCTTGCGCATGAGGCGGGCTGCGCGGTCCAGGCGGGCGTAGGCACCGCAGACGCGGATCAGGTCGCTGCTGATGGTGATCGTGCCGGTCCCGTCCTCGTCTGCGGTCATGCTCACGCGGCGGGCGGCGTAGGCCGCTCGGCGGCGGGCCCGTTCGGCTTCCACGTCGACACCTTCGACGGCGGTGGCCTCACGTTCTAGGGCCGCGGAGTACCGCTGGTGCTGCCACGGCTCCGTGGTGGGTTCACCGTCGGGGTCGAGGCGTTCCTTCGCCATTAACGAGGGGTCCTCGCCGAACATCGCTTCCGCGACGGCGACGGCGCCCTCCGTGTCCAGGCGGGCGCAGCGGCGCCAGAACGCCTGCACCTGACGCCAGGAGGCGACGCCACTGTCCAGGGCGCCGATGACCAGGGCGCGCACCTGGGCCGGGGCGCAGGCCAGCGCGACCAGGTGGCGGCACTCCTCGGCGCCGCGACCGGTGCAGACCTGCAGCTCGGCGACCGCGTCGGCCTTGGCCTCCGCCCGCCACTTGCGCACCTGCGCCGGGGTGAGCTCCGCCACCGAGGTGAAGCCCTTGAGGACCAGCGCCTCGTCGCCGCAGGCGAACACCACCGCGCGAGCAGTCTCGATCAGCCGGGCAGCCAACCCGGACTCCGTGACCGACAGGAGTCGCGCCACCCGCAAGGACGGGGCGCACGACCGCCCCTCATCCCCTTGCCCAGCCGACTGCCGTGCCAGCTGCCCGTCCCTGAACGGGGCCGGCTCTTCGACGTGTCCGGACTGTCCGGCCGGGCCGCTAGTCTCAGGCTCCGGCTCCATCTGTGGCGCTGAAGTGCTCATGGCGCTCCCCTCCTCCCCGGTGAACGACCTGCTGTTCACCTCATACACACATGCTATGCGCCACCACCGACACGATCACCTGTTCGACCCTGATCTGTGGATAACCCATCATGGGAGGAGAGGGCTGTGCATGGAGGGGCGCCCGCATTCGGAAGAGTCAGCGCTGGAATCTCCAGCGCCGGGGGCCAGTGCTCAGGTGTCCAGCTCGGCGAGGACCTGCGGGATCTGCAGGGCGAGCTCCCGGGCCAGGAATCCCGCGGGTCCCAGCTCGGCCGTGAGTCGGTCGCCGGCGCTGCCGTGCAGGTGGCTGCCCCATACCGCGGCCTGGCAGGGATCGGCCCCCCGACCCAAGAGCCCGGTGACCGCGCCCGCCTTGACGTCGCCCGAACCGGAGGTGCCGAGTCCTGGTCCGCCGACCGCCCCGGCCCACGACCGCCCGTCGGGATGCGCCGTCCAGGTCACGGAGCCGCCGGAGGAGACGCAGACGCCGGTGCGGGCGGCGAGGCGGAGCGAGGCCTCGCGCGGGTCGTCCTCGACCTTGGCGTCGTCCCAGCCCAGGGTGCGGGCGAGCTCGGTCAGATTGGGGGTGATGACCGCCCGGCCCTGGAGGTGCTCCAGGCAGGACGGGTCCTCGGTGACGGCGACCAGCGCCAAGGCGTCGAGCACGACGCTCGTCTGCAGGCCGGACAGGATCCGGGCGGTCAGTGCGCGCGCCTTCTCCGGATCGCCGAGGCCAGGCCCGATGAGCACCGCCTCGCACTGCTGCGCCAGCTCGACGGCGACGTCCGCAGCTTCCAGGGTCAGCTGCCCGCTGCTGTCCTCGGAGACCCCTCGAACCATCGTCTCGGGCATGGCCACCGCCAGGGCCGTGGCGGTGGACTCGGTGGTCACGACCTGGACCTTGCCCACGCCCACGCGCAGGGCGGCCTCAGCCGCGAGCAGGGCACCGCCCGGGTTGAAGCGACTGCCGCCGACGATCAGGACCCGGCCCCGGGACTCCTTGTCGGCCTTCAGCTCGGGCAGCGGCCACCCCCGCAGCAGGTGCGGGGTGACGACCTCTGGCGCGGGCCGGCTCATCGGCCCTGTCCCTGGTCCCCGCCCCCGTGCGAGGGCTCGTGGGTCACGTCCTCGCCGGCCCGGTCCACGGCGGTGGTGTCCCCGTAGGTGACCAGCTCCAGTCCTTCGTCGCCGGCGCGGTAGACGGTCATCGAGCAGTTCGCCAGCGGGGTCTCCTTGTCGGCCGCGAGCACCTCCGCCTCTCCCAGACCCTCCACGGCCACCCGGAAGCACATGATCGTGGCCTGGTGGGAGAAGGCCCACAGCCGCTCCCCGGCATACCTCTCCTGCAGCTCGAGCAGAACCTGCCGCACGCGCTGGACCACGTCGACCCAGCTCTCGCCACCGGGCGGCCGGTAGTAGAACTTGCCGACGCGCTGACGCCGACGGGACTCCTCCGCATGCTCCTGCTCGATGCCGATCCAGGTCATGCCGTCGAAGACGCCGAGGTCCCGCTCGCGGACCCGCTCGTCCACGACGAAGGGCACGTCCAACCCCTCGACGGCGGTCTCGGCCGTCTGCCGGGCCCGACGGTATGGAGAGCTGAGCACCGCGGTCGGCTGCCGGTCGGCCGGGAGGCTGCGCAGGTAGTCGCGCACCGCCTCGGCCTGCTCCACGCCGGTCTCCGACAGCTCGACGTCGGCGTCCCGGACGTCGATGTCGAGGTAGGCCTCGCCGGCGTCCAGCGCCGCCCGGTCGGCCAGGTTGCCCAGGCTCTCGCCGTGCCGCACGAGCACCAGCTCCGCCAGGCCACGCGCCTCGGAGGCGCTCTCCAGTGACTCTCGAGTCGTGGTCATCCCGGCATCATCTCTCGCGTCCTGGGACCGCGCGACCTGCAGCGGAAGTCCCGACCGGGCCTACCTCCGGGAGGGCTCAGCGCCAGGGGCCGAAGTCCGGCGTCCGCTTCTCGGCGAAGGCGTTGGCACCCTCCTTCGCCTCCTCGGTCTGCACGAAGAGGTCCAGCCCCGCGAAGGCGATGTTGCCCAGGCCCTGCATGTGGTCGGAGTCGGCGTTGAAGCTGTGCTTGAGGAAGCGCAGCGCGGTGGGGGAGTAGGAGGAGATCTTCGCGGCATACTCGCGCGCCTTGTCCATCAGCTGCTCCGGCGCGACCACGTCGTTGACCAGGCCCCATCGCTCGGCGGTCTCGGCGTCGTAGAGGTCGAGCAGGAACCAGATCTGCCGCGCCCGCTTCTCACCGACCACCCGCGCGAGGTAGGCCGAGCCGAAGCCCGCGTCGAAGGACCCCACCCGCGGGCCGCTCTGCCCGAACCGCGCGGTGCTGCTGGCCACGGACAGGTCGCACAGCACGTGCAGCACGTGCCCGCCGCCGACCGCGACGCCGTTGACGGCCGCGATGACCGGCTTGGGGATGTCCCGGATGGTCTGGTGCAGCTGCTGGATCTCGAACAGCCCGGACTCCGTCTCGCCGTAGCTGCCGGTCTCGGCCCGCTCCTTGACGTCACCGCCGGCGCAGAACGCCTTCTCCCCCGCCCCGGTGAGGATCACGCAGGCCACCCGGGAGTCGGCCCACGCGTGCTTGAACGCGGCGATCAGCTCGTCGACCGTGCGGCCGCGGAAGGAGTTGTAGCGCTCCGGACGGTTGATGGTGACCACCGCCCAGCTCTCCTCCACCTCGTAGGTGACGTCGGTGAAGTCCTCGGGCCTGATCATCGTGTGCTCCTCGTCGCTGCGCCTATCGGTATGTCGCCATCTTGACGGTCGTCACGGAAAGTGGCAAGGTCGCAGCGTGTCGAGACATCTGGAGCAACCCGTCGCCCTGGTCACCGGGGCGGGTCGCGGGATCGGTGCAGGGATCGCCTCGGCGCTCAGCGACGAGGGGTATGCCGTCGCCCTCACCTCCCGCAGCCGCGACCAGCTGGAGGAGACCGCAGGCCGGTGCACCGGCCCCACGCTCGTGCTCCCCGCGGACCTGACCGCACCTGGGGCGATCGAGGGGGTGGTCGACCAGCTCGAGCAGGAGTGGGCCGCGCCGCAGGTCGTCGTCGCCAACGCCGGAGCGGGCGTCTCCGCGTCGGTGGACCGGACCACCGACGAGCAGTGGCAGCAGATGCTCGACCTCAACCTCACCGCCCCGTTCCGCCTGCTCCGACGCACCATCCCGGCGATGAAGCAGGCCGGGCACGGCAGGATCGTCGTCGTCGCCTCGGTGGCGGCCAAGGTGGGCGAGCCCTACATCTCCGCCTACACCGCCAGCAAGCACGGGGTCCTGGGGCTGGTGCGGTCCGCGGCGGCCGAGCTGGCCAGGACGGGCGTCACCGTCAACGCCGTGTGCCCCGGCTACGTGGACACGCCGATGACCGCGCAGACCGTGCGGGGCATCGTGGACAAGACCGGGCGCACCCCGGAGCAGGCGCTCGCCGCGCTGGAGGCCAAGTCCCCCCTCCACCGGCTCATCACCGTCGACGAGGTCGTCGAGGCGGTGCTGACCTGCCTGCGCAACGGCGGCATGAGCGGTCAGGGGATCAACGTCGACGGAGGAGCGCTCCAGTCATGATCGAACTTGTCAACCCGCCCGAGCTGGGCCAGCCCAAGGGCTTCAGCCACGCGGTCGTCGGCACCGGCAGGACGGTCTTCCTGGCCGGGCAGACGGCGCTCAACCCCGACGGGGTCATCGTCGGCGACACCGTGGTGGAGCAGTTCGAGCAGGCGCTGTCCAACCTGCTGGTCTCGCTGCGCGCGGCCGGCGGAGAGCCCACCGACCTGGCCACCCTGACGATCTACCTGGTCGACATCGACGACTACAAGGCCCACGGCCGCGAGATCGGCCGCGTCTGGAAGAAGCTCCTCGGCAGCCACTACCCGGCCACGGCCGGGATCGGCGTGGCCAGGCTGTGGGACGTCGAGGCGCTCGTCGAGGTGCAGGGGATGGCCGTGATCGAGGCCCGGGAGGGCTCGGACGGCTGATCCTGCAGGTCACGATTTTATTGCGTTCCGTAGACGAGCGATACAGAAGCGACATATGGTGCATGCCATCACCACGTCCCGGCGACGGAGCCGGGTGCACCCGAGGAAGGGTTTCCAGCGATGACCGCACGGACGACCGCACGACGGAAGACACACCTGCTCGCCCTCGTGGCGAGCGGCTCGCTCGCGCTCGGCGCCTGCGGAGGCGGCACCCTGGGTGGCGGCGGCGGTGACGACGAAGGCCCCGTGAAGGTCGGCCTGCTCGTGCCGCAGTCGGGTGTCTACACCAGCCTGGGCGACGACATGAAGGCCGGCTTCGAGGTCTACCTCGAGCAGCACGACAACCAGCTCGGCGGTCAGGACGTGGACGTCGTCCTCGCCGACGAGGGGGAGACCGCCGACAGTGGACGCGCCGCGGCCGACCGCCTCGTCCAGCAGGACGAGGTGCACGTCGTCACCGGCGTGGTGAACTCCGCGGTGATGAACGGCATCGTCGACCTCTTCGAGAGCGAGGAGATCCCGCTGGTCGGGTCCAACGCCTCCCCCACCACCCTCACCGGCGCCGAGTACATCTGGCGCACCTCCTACGTCAACGACGAGCCGGGGGAGGCGCTCGGTGCCTACGTCGCCGAGAACGTCGAGGGCAGCGTGTACTTCCTGGCGGCCGACTACCAGGCGGGCATCGACGAGGTGACCGGCTTCAAGAGCACCTTCGAGCCCGCCGGCGGCGAGATCGCCGACGAGGTCTACACGCCGTTCCCGAGCACGACCAACTTCCAGCCGTTCCTGGCCAACGCCCGCTCCTCGGGTGCCGAGGCGATGTTCACCTTCTACGCCGGCGGTGCCGCGGTGGAGTTCGTCAAGCAGTACGAGCAGTTCGGCCTCAAGGACGAGATCACCCACTACTCCGCGGGCTTCCTCACCGAGGGTGGCGTGCTGGACGGCCAGGGCGACTCCGCGCTGGGCACCTTCACCGCGATGAACTACAACTACGACCTGGAGAACGAGCTCAACGCCCAGTTCGTCGCCGACTACGAGGAGAAGACCGGCCGCAAGCCCACCACCTATGCCGCGGCCTCCTACGACGCCGCCCGGGTGCTGGACCTCGCGATCGCCGAGGCCGGGGGAGCCGACCCGCAGGCCATCAACGAGGCCATCGGCGGCCTGGGCGAGATCGAGTCGCCGCGCGGCACCTGGCGGTTCAACGACAACGGCACCCCGATCCAGAAGTGGTACCTGCGCGAGGTGCAGGAGGTCGACGGCGAACTGGTCAACGTCGTGATCGAGGAGCTGGGTGAGCTGGGTGGCTGAGGCCCGCACCCGGCACGCCGTCCACCACCGGCCCGACCACGTGCCGCACCACCTGCGACCGCCCGCACCGTGATCGGCTGGTTCGACCAGAACCTCGTCAGCATGGTGGACGGGGTGGCCTACGGCCTGCTGCTGTTCACGCTGGCCGTGGGCCTCTCCCTGGTCTTCGGGATGATGGACGTGCTCAACCTCGCGCACGGCACGCTCTACCTGGCTGGCGCCTACACCGCCTACGCGCTGTCCGACGGCAGCTGGACGGGCCTGCTCATCGCCCTGGTGGTGGGCCTGCTGGTCGGCGTCCTGGGCGGTGGCCTGCTCGCAGCTGCGGTCGCGCCGCTGCAGGGACGCGGGCACCTTGACCAGGCGGCGCTGACGCTGGGCATCTCGTTCATCGCCGCGGAGATCTTCCTCATGTTCTTCCCGGCCGAGACGCTCTCGACAGCTCCTCCGACGGCGCTGGCCGGCTCGATCACCGTCCTGGGCTACACCTACCCCCTCTACCGGCTGGTCTTCATCGGCGTGGCCGGCCTGCTCGCCGCGCTCGTCTACCTGGCCTTCGAGCGGACCTCCGTAGGTGCCCTGGTCCGGGCGACCGTCGCCGACCGGGACATGGTGCGGGCCATGGGGGTCGACACCCGCAAAATCCTCTTCGGCGTCTTCGCCTTCGGTGCCGTGCTGGCCACCGTCGGCGGGGTCCTCGGCGCCCCGATCCTGGCGCCTGGTCCGCACGTGGACCAGAGGGTCCTGGTGCTCTCCCTGGTCGTCGTGGTCATCGGCGGGCTGGGGTCGGTCCGGGGGGCGCTTCTCGGCGCGCTGCTGATCGGCCAGGTCCAGACGCTCGGGGTCGCCCTGTTCACGGACTACGCCCCCTTCCTGCTCTTCGGGGCGATGCTCTTCGTCCTGGCTCTCCGCCCCCAGGGGCTGTTCGCGACGGGGAAGACCGCATGAGCACCGCCCAGCCCGCGCGCGACGTGCGGCATACCCCCGACACCCGGGCGGTCGAGCCGGCCCGCCGCCGACGGCCGGACGTCCGCCAGAGCCTCGTCGTCGGGGTGGTCGTGCTCGCCCTGCTCGCCATCCCGTGGGTGCTCGGCACGTATGCGGTGATGACGTTCACCAAGATCCTCATCTTCGCCGTGCTGGCCATGAGCGTGAACCTGCTGACCGGCATCGCCGGCCTGCCCACCCTGGGCCAGGCGGCCTACTTCGGCGTCGGGGCGTACGCCGGCGCCCTGACCGCGATCCACGTCTCCGAGCTGGGCCTCGTCCAGCTCGTGGTCGCGGTCGTGGCCGGCGTGGTCGCCGCGCTGCTCACCGGCCCGGTCGCGATCCGCGCCCGCGGTGTCGCCTTCCTGATGATCACCCTGGCCATCGGCGAGATCGCCTACAGCGCCGCCGGCCGCCTGCACGAGATCACCCGCGGGACCGACGGCCTGTCCGGCATCCCGCCCGTCGTGGCCGTGCCCGGAGCAGAGGGCCTGCGCAACCAGGGCTTCATCTACTACTACGTCCTCGCCGTCGCGCTCATCGCCTACGTCCTCGTGGCCATCCTGCTGCGCTCGCCGCTGGGGCTGACCCTGCGCGGGCTGCGGGACAACGAGGCGCGGCTGCGGGCAGTGGGCTACCGCACCGACAGCTACGCGCTCGCGGCCTACGTCATCGCCGGCGGCCTGGCCGCGCTGGCCGGCTCCCTGTGGGCCTCCTCCCAGCGTTTCGTCGCCCCGGGCGACATGGGTTTCCAGGTCGCCGCCCTGGCCCTGCTCTGCGTCATCGTCGGCGGCGTCGGGTCGATGTGGGGCGCCTGCCTCGGCGCCATGGTGGTCATCTTCACCCGCGACTACCTCGGCCAGATGGGCTTCGCGAGCGGCCCGCTGCTGCTGGGCATCCTGTTCGTCCTCGCCGTCTACCTGCTGCCGAAGGGGATCGCCGGAGGTCCGAGACAGTGGGGCGGGTGGCTGCGCCGGCTGCGCAAGGGCGCCGCGGGGGAGGTCGAGGTATGACGAGCACGCCCGCCACCTCCTCCGGGTCGCCCGCCCCCGCGCTGCGCCTGCAGGGCCTGGGCAAGGACTTCGGCAGCCTGTCTGCGGTCAAGGACGTCAGCTTCGACGTCGCCCCCGGTGCCCGGCACGCCGTCATCGGTCCCAACGGCGCGGGGAAGTCGACCCTCTTCGCGCTCGTCGCCGGCGCGCTCCCGGCGACCGCGGGGACGGTGACCCTGCACGGCGACGACGTGACCAGGCTCTCCGAGCACGCCCGTGCCCGCCGCGGCCTGGTCCGCACCTTCCAACACTCCTCGCTCTTCCTCTCGGCCACCGCCCGGGAGAACATCCTCATCGCCGTGCAGCGCCGCCACGGTGTGCAGGGGCAGCCCTGGCGCGCGGTGACCCGGCGCCGGGCCCTGCTCGCCGAGGCGGACGAGGTGCTCGAGCAGCTCAACCTGCAGGACCGGTCCGGCGCGACCGCAGCATCGCTGTCCCACGGGGAGCGGCGGCAGCTCGAGGTCGCCGTCGCGCTGGCGACCCGGCCGTCGGTGCTGCTGCTGGACGAGCCGGCCGCCGGGATGTCCCCGGCCGACACGATGGCCTTCCAGGACCTGGTGCTGGGGCTGCCCGCCGAGGTCACCGTCCTGCTCGTCGAGCACGACCTCGACCTCGTCTTCGGCGTCGCCGACCGGGTCACCGTCCTGCACCTCGGCCAGCACCTGCTGACCGGGGACCCGGACGAGGTCCGGGCCAGCGACGCCGTCCAGCAGGCCTACCTGGGCGCCGAGGACACCTCGGAGCTGTTCATCGAGGAGGGATCGGGATGAGCACGGCCACCCCCGACACGGCCAGCGCGCCCATTCTTGCGACCCGCGGCCTGGTCTCCGGCTACGACGGGTCCCGGGTGCTGCACGGGGTCGACATCGCCATCCCCGAGGGCGGCGTGCTGGCCCTCCTCGGCCGCAACGGCGTGGGCAAGTCCACGCTGGTCAACACGATCATGGGCCTGGTCCGGCCGATGGCGGGCTCGGTGACGGTCGCCGGGCACGAGGTGGCCGGCGCGCGACCGGACCGGATCGCCAAGCTCGGCGTCGGTCTGGTGCCGCAGGGACGCCGCGTCTTCGGTCCCCTGACCGTGGCCGAGCACCTGGACATCGCCGACCGGTCGGGCCGGCAGGGCGCGTGGACCCGGGAGCGGGTGGTCGAGCTGCTGCCCCGGCTGGGCGAGCGGCTGCGCAACGGCGGCAACCAGCTCTCCGGCGGCGAGCAGCAGATGCTGGCGATCGCCCGGGCGCTGCTGACCAACCCGACCATCCTGCTGCTCGACGAGCCGTCCGACGGGCTCGCCCCCGCGATCGTCCAGCAGGTCGGCGAGGTCGTCCGCGAGGTGTGCGACGCCGGGATGACCGTGCTCGTCGTCGAGCAGAACCTGCGCCTGGCCCTGTCCGTGGCCGACCACGTGGTGGTCATGCAGAAGGGCTCGGTGCAGTGGGACGTGCCCGTCGAGGAGTTCCGCCGCCACCGCACCCGCGCCGAGGAGCTGCTCGGCATCTGACCCGACCGGCGACACGGTGTGTCCCCCACCGGCGACACGCTGTGTCCCCGACCGGCGACACGCTTTGTCCCCGACCGGCGACACGACCTCAGCTGGCCTCCTCGACGAACCGGTGCGAGGGGCCCTCGAGGCGGCGCTGCAGCGCGAAGAAGAGGTCGGCGGCCCTGGTCCCGGCCCAGTCCCGCGGGAGCAGCTCGGGCGCCAGGCCAGGGTCGAGGTAGGGCAGGCGCCGCCAGGCGGTGAGCACCCGCACGTAGTCGGCGAACGCCATACCCGGGTCGTCCTTGCCCCGCCGGGCGCGCCAGCTCGCCAGGACCGGTGCGTGCTCGGCGCAGAACTCCTCGTAGAGCTCCCCCAGGCCCTCGAGGTCCCACCAGCGCGCCACCTCCTCGGCGGCCGCGGAGAAGCCGAGGTAGGTGGCCTGGAAGAGGTCGACGTACTCCGCCAGGTCCTCCCGCAGCAGCATCTCGCGCGCCTCGTCGTGGAGGTGCGCCGGCGCGATCCAGACGCCGGGGCCGACGGAGCCGAAGCCGAGCCAGGCCAGGCGCGAGCGCAGGGTGTGCCGGCGGCGGCGCTCGGACTCCGGCACGCTGAAGACGGCGAGGACCCAGCCCTCGTCGACGGTCCCCCTGCGGCGGCGGAAGATGCGCCGGTCCCCGGCGTCCAGGATCTCCCGGGCCTGGGCGGACAGGGCGTAGCCCGCCCGGCCGTCGATCCGCTCCGGCTCCAGGATGCCGCGACGCTTGAGCCGGGAGATCGAGGAGCGCACCGCCGGCTCGTCCACGTCCAGCCGGGCCATCAGCCGGATGAGGGTGCTGACGCTCAGCCAGCCCCCGACCTCCCGGGCGTAGAGGCCGTAGATCGTCACGATGAGCGCGCGCAGACCGGCGTCGACCCCGGTCCCGGAGCGCCCGGAGTCGTGCGCAGATGATGTCGTGCCCTTGACTGTCGTCACGCAGCTAACATACTGGGGAGCACCGGGCACCGTCGCCGAAGGTGCCGAGAGAGAGGTCTGCTGATGCCGGACGCGCCCCTGTCGCTCTCGCCGAGCGCGCACGTCGACACCTTCTGCCGCGACAACCTGCCACCCCGTGACCTGTGGCCGGAGTTCATCTTCGAGGTGCCCGAGGTGCAGTACCCCGCGCAGCTCAACGTCGGCACGGTGCTGCTGGACGACGTGATCGACCAGGGTGGCGCGGACCGGCCGTGCATCCTCGCGCCCGACGGCACCCGGTGGACCTACGGCGAGCTGCGCGAGCACGCCAACCGGATCGCGCACGTCTTCGTCGACGACCTGGGTCTGGTGCCCGGCAACCGGGTGCTGCTGCGTGGGCCGAACAACCCGTGGCTGGTGGCGATCTGGATCGCCGCGCTCAAGGCCGGCGCGGTGATCGTCCCGACGATGCCGATGCTGCGGTCCAAGGAGCTGTTGACGATCTGCGAGATCGGCAACTTCAACCTGGCGGTGTGCGACCACCGGTTCACCGACGACCTGCTCAACTCCCAGATCCCAGGGCTGCGGATGCTCACGTACGGCGCGACCCAGGGCGGCGAGGAGCAGCAGGGTGCCGCGGGCCTGGACGACATCCTCGCCCTGGCGCGGGACAAGCCGACGACCTTCGAGGACGTCCCGACCGCCGCGGACGACGTCTCGATGCTGGCCTTCACCTCCGGCACCACGGGCCGGCCCAAGGCCACCATGCACTTCCACCGCGACATCCTGGCCAACGCCGACACCTTCTCCCGCTACGTGCTCCGGCCGGCGCCGGACGACGTCTTCATCGGCACCCCGCCGATCGCCTTCACCTTCGGCCTGGGCGGGCTCGTCATCTTCCCGCTACGGGTGGGGGCCAGCACGATCATGGTCGAGAAGGCGACCCCGGAGCAGCTGGCCGACCTCATCGAGGAGCTCGGCGCGACGGTCTGCTTCACCGCCCCCACGGCATACAAGGCGATGCTGGCCAAGGGGAGGGCGCCGGCGCTGAGGGGCCTGCGCCGCGCGGTCTCGGCGGGGGAGCACCTGCCCCGCGCGACGTGGGAGGAGTTCCACGAGGCCACCGGGCTCAAGCTCATCGACGGCATCGGCTCGACCGAGATGCTGCACATCTTCATCGGCTCCTCCGACGACGACATCCGGCCCGGCTCGACCGGGAAGCCGGTGCCGGGCTACCGGGCGAAGGTCATCGACAAGGCGGGCCGGGACGCGCCCGACGGTGTGGCCGGCCGGCTCGCGGTCAAGGGGCCGACCGGCTGCCGCTACCTGGCCGACGAGCGGCAGACCGTGTACGTCCAGGACGGCTGGAACATCACCGGCGACACCTTCATCCGCGACGAGGACGGCTACTTCTGGTACCAGGCCCGCTCGGACGACATGATCATCAGCGCGGGCTACAACATCTCCGGCACCGAGGTCGAGGAGGCGCTGATCTCGCACCCGGAGGTGATGGAGTGCGCCGTGGTCGCGGCGCCGGACGAGGAGCGGGGGTATGTCGTGAAGGCCTACGTCGTGCCGCGCCGCGGCCGCACCGAGCTGGGTGGTGAGGACGGCGAGGCGACGCTGCGCAAGACGCTGCAGGACCACGTGAAGGGCGTCATCGCGCCGTACAAGTACCCCCGCCAGATCGAGTTCCTCGACGCGCTGCCGCGGACCTCGACCGGCAAGGTGCAGCGGTTCGTGCTGCGCAAGGAGGCTGCGACAGCCGCCACGGGGTCGGTCGACGCGTGACCCGGGTCAGCGTCACCCGCACCGTCGACTGGGTGGACACGGATGCGGCCGGCCACTACCACCACTCGGCCGTCATCCGGTGGGTCGAGGCCGCCGAGAACGCGCTGCACGAGGAACTGGGCCTGCTGGACCTCTTCGGCACCGCCCCACGGGTCCGGTACGAGGTGGACTACCTGGACCGGCTGTGGTTCCGCGAGCAGGTGGACACGACGTTGTGGGTCGAGAAGGTCGGGACGTCCTCGCTGACCTACGCCTTCGAGGTCGCCGGCCCGCGCGGCCCCGCAGCCCGTGGTCGGATGGTCTGCGTCAACGTCGGTCCAGGGGAGTCGGCGGACGCAGTGGCCCTGGCGGACGCAGCCGGGTCCGCGGGCGGCGCCGGACCCTGGCCACTCGGGGTCCGCGAGCGGTTGAAGAGCCGAGCAGATCGGTAGGAGCTGCCCTGTCGGCGTCGGTCCGGCGCAACCGCGCTGATCGTGCACTCCAGCGCCCTGCTGGACCCGTGCACGGGTATGTGTCGTGCGGCGTTCTCGCCGGACCGGGCGGCACAACAGACGAGCGGGGTCTCGGCGACCGCCGCGACGAGTAGCGCCAGTGATACGCGTCCGCGACGGCCGTGACCGTGACGCTATAAGTCGAGGGCGTCTCGCGCAAGGGTGCCCTTGGCCGGGCGCGTCATCAGCCGACCTCCCGGGCTGGACGACGAAAGTCACCTCGGACGGGAAAAGTCACCGTGGACGGGGGATATATCCATGTCCGTCGAACATTTCCTTGTCAAGGAGTGACATCTGCCCTGTCGAGGCGCGACATCCGCGGCGAGAGCCAGCTCCCTGCTCGGTGTCGACCTCCTCGCGCAGAGGCCGGCCGGGCTCAGCGGCAGCCGCAGGCCCCGGAGCCGCAGCCGCCCACGCCTGCCGGCTCCGGCTCGCGAGCGGCCTCTGCAGGGGCTCAGCGGCAGCCGCAGGCCCCCGAGCCGCAGCCGCCCACCGCGGCCGGCTCGGGCTCACGGGCAGCCTCCGCGGGCGCTCCGCCGCCACAGCCGCACGCCCCCGAACCGCAGATGCCGCCGCCGGCAGACTCGTGCGGAGCCGGTGCGGCCTGCTCGACCTGCGGCGCCGGTGCCCCGCCGCCGCAGCCGCAGTTGCCACCGCAGCCGCCGCCGGCGGTGTTGCCCTGGTCGTCCCAGGCGTAGCGCAGCGCGCCGAGCATCGTCTCGACCGGCTGCACACCGGTGACCCCGAACTTCTGGTCGAGCACGAAGGTCGGCACGGCGGAGATCCCGATCCGGGTGGCCAGGTCGATGTCGGCGCGCACCTCGGTGCCGAAGGAGTCCTGGGCCAGCACGCCGCGGACGTCCTGCGGGTCCAGCCCCGCCTCCGTGGCCAGCTCGATGAGCACGTTCTGGTCGCCGATCGCGCGGCCCTCGGTGAACCAGGCCCGCATGATCCGTCCGGTGACGGCCTCCTCCAGGCCCTGGAAGCGGGCGAAGTGGATGATCCGGTGCGCGTCGTAGGAGTTGCCGGGGACCGTGTCCTGCCAGCGGTAGTCCAGACCCACCTCCGCGGCGTCGGCGGCGAGCTGCTCCTGGGTGGCCACCATCTGGTCGCGGTCGACGCCGTACTTCTCCGCCAGGCGGTCGAGGTTGCTGCCCGGGGCCGTGGCCGGCGCCTCCGGGTCGAGCTGGTAGCTGTGCCAGATCACCTGGATCTGGTCGGCGTGCTCGAACTCCTCCAGGGCCAGCGCGAGATGACGCCGTCCCAGGTGGCAGAACGGGCAGAGCAGGTCGGACCACACATCGATACGCACCACCTCAGCCTACGCGCCGCTCACAGCGGCATGAACCGCCCGCCGTTGACGTCGAGCACGACCCCGGTGATGTAGGACGCGCCGGGCCCGGCCAGGAAGAGCACCGGGTCGACGATCTCGCGCAGCTCGGGGAAGCGGCCCAGCGGGATGGCGCCCAGCACCTCGTCCCGCTCGGCGGCCGGCATCTCGTCATACATCTGCTGCAGCCGGCCGGTCAGGAACAGCCCCGGCGCGACCGCGTTCACGCGCTGTCCCCGGCCGCCCACCTCCCGGGCCAGCCGCCGGGTGAGGCCGAGCACGGCGGCCTTCGAGGCGGCATACGGGACCCCGGTCACGGGCGAGGGCTGCCGCCCCCCGATCGAGGAGACGGTGACGACGACGCCGTCGTCGGGCATCCTGGCCAGCGCCGCCTGCGCGCAGTAGAAGGTGCCCTTGACGTTGACGTCGACGACGAGGTCGACGTGCTCCTCCTCGATCTCCGCCAGGCCCCTGGGGGTGCCCAGCGACCCGCCGGCCAGGGTCACCAGCACGTCCAGCCCGCCGAGGTCCGCGACGACGGCGTTCATCACCCGCACCACCGCCGAGCGGTCGCTCACGTCGAGCTCGTAGCCCCGGGCGGCCACGCCATACCGCTGGGAGACCTCGCCCGCCGCCTCCTCGGTGCCGCGCACATCGAGCACGGCGAGCGAGGCACCTTGCGCCGCGAAGCCCTCGCACACGGCGCGGCCGATGCCCCCCGCACCGCCGGTGACGACCACGACCTTGCCCGCGAACGACCCGACCTCCATGGCAATTATCCTGTCTTGTTGACGACCGTTTCGAATCCAACATAGTCTGGCCGCGCTGGTACCGACAACGACGAAGGAGTCCCGGATGCGCATCGCGATCATCGGTGGGGGTCCGGGCGGGCTGTACTTCGCCGCGCTGACCAAGGCGCTGGACCCGTCCCACGAGATCACGGTGTGGGAGCGCAACGCCCCCGACGACACCTTCGGCTTCGGCGTCGTCTTCTCCGACGAGACCCTCGGCGGGATCGAGCACGCCGACCGCGCCGTGTACGAGGCGATGCAGGCCGAGTTCGCACGATGGGACGACATCGACGTCCACCTGGACGGGCAGGTGTACACCTCCGGGGGTCACGGTTTCGCCGCGATGACCCGCAAGCGGCTGCTGGAAATCCTGCAGGCCCGCTGCCGGGAGCTCGGGGTGACGATGCACTTCCGCACCACGGCCCCCGACGTCGACGAGCTGGCCCGCGACCACGACCTCGTGCTGGCCGCCGACGGGCTCAACTCCATGGTCCGCCGGCGTTACGAGGCCACCTTCCGGCCCACGCTGGACGCGCGCCGCTGCAAGTACATGTGGCTGGGCACCACCAAGGTCTTCGACGCCTTCAAGTTCTACATCCTGCGCACCGAGTGGGGCGTCATGCAGGTGCATGGCTACCCCTACGACGCGACCGGCTCGACCTTCATCCTGGAGATGCACGAGGACGTATGGCGTGCCGCCGGCTTCGACCACGCCGAGGACCGCGACTGGGTGCCGGGGGAGAGCGACGAGGAGTCGATCGCCCGCGTCCAGGAGCTGTGCGCCGACATCTTCGAGGGCCACGAGGTGATGGCCAACAACTCGCGCTGGATCACCTTCACCACGATCCGCAACGAGACCTGGCGGGCGGGGGAGCGGGGCAACATCGTCATCCTCGGCGACGCCGCGCACACCGCGCACTTCTCGATCGGCTCGGGCACCAAGCTGGCGATGGAGGACGCGCTCGCCCTGGCCGCCTGCCTGCACGAGCACGACGACGTCGACGCGGCGCTCGCCGCCTACGAGGAGGAGCGCAAGCCGGTCGTGGAGTCGACCCAGCGTGCGGCGCAGGCCTCGCTGGAGTGGTTCGAGAACCTGGGCCAGTACATGGACCAGGAGCCCGAGCAGTTCGCCTTCAACATCATGACCCGCAGCCGGCGGGTCACCCACGACAACCTCAAGGTCCGCGACCCCGAGTTCGTCCAGCAGATCGACGACTGGTTCGCCCGCAGCACCCCCGGCGGCAGGCCGCATACCCCGCCGATGTTCCAGCCCTTCCGCCTGGGCGAGCTGGAGCTGACCAACCGGGTCGTGGTCTCCCCGATGGACATGTACGTCTCGCCCGGTGACGGGATGCCGACCGACTTCCACCTGGTCCACCTGGGCGGCAAGGCGATGGGCGGTGCCGGGCTGGTGATGACCGAGATGGTCTGCACCTCGGCCCAGGGACGGATCACGCCCGGATGCACCGGGATCTGGACCGACGAGCAGGCCGTGGCGTGGGGCCGGATCGTCGACGAGGTGCACCGGCTGAGCGCCGCCAAGATCGGTCTGCAGGTGGGGCACTCGGGCCGCAAGGGCTCGACGAAGCTCATGTGGAAGGGCATCGACCAGCCGCTGGAGGAGGGCAACTGGGAGGTGGTCGCGCCCTCGCCGCTGCCCTACCGCCCCGGGGTCAACCAGGTCCCGCGCGAGCTGACCCGCGAGGACCTGGAGGCGGTCAAGGAGGAGCACGTGGCGGCCGCCCGGCGCGGTGCCGAGGCCGGCTTCGACCTGCTCGAGCTGCACTGCGCCCACGGCTACCTGCTCTCCTCCTTCATCTCTCCCGTGACCAACCAGCGCACGGACGAGTACGGCGGTGACCTGGCCAACCGGCTGCGCTACCCGCTGGAGGTCTTCGCTGCCATGCGCGAGGTCTGGCCGGCGGAGCGGCCGATGACCGTGCGCATCTCGGCCACCGACTGGGTCGAGGGCGGCATCGACGTGGACGACGCGGTGCAGATCGCCCAGGCGTTCAAGGACGCAGGCGCTGCGGGCATCGACGTCTCCTCCGGCCAGGTCACCCCCGACGAGCAGCCCGCGTTCGGCCGGTCCTACCAGACGCCCTTCGCCGACGCGATCCGCAACCGGGTCGGGATCCCCACGATTGCCGTAGGGATCATCTCCTCCTGGGACGACGTGAACTCGATCGTCCTCGCCGGCCGCGCCGACCTGTGCGCCGTCGGCCGCGCCCACCTCTACAACCCGAACTGGACCCTGCACGCCGCGGTCGAGCAGGACTACGACGGCCCGGGCGCGGTGTGGCCGATGCCCTGGCGCGCCGGCCGCCGCAAGCCGCAGACCGGCCGCTCCGACGGCCCCAAGCCGCGCCTGCAGCTGGTCCGCGAGGGCGAGACCGGCAGCCGCCACGCACGGTGGAGGCCCGGGGCATGACCACCCCCGACCGACCGGGCGCACCGTTCCCCCCGACCGAGAGCACGGATCTCCCAGACCGGGCGCACGAATCTCCCCGACCGAGCGCACCGTTCCCCCCGACCGAGAGCACGGATCCCACCGACCGGGCGCACGATTCGCACGCACCGGGCGCACGACTTGCGGGCCAGGTGTCCCTGCGTCCGCTCTGGGCCGCCCGCGGCGTGGCCGTGGTCGGCGCCAGCGACCGGCCCGGTGCAGTCGGCCGGCTGCCGGTCCAGTTCCTCCAGCGCTACGGCTACCGCGGCGGCATCTACCCGGTCCGACCGGACGGGGCGTCCGTGGCCGGGCTCCCTTCATACCCCTCGGTCGCAGAGGCGGCGAAGGCCGGCGAGGTGGACGCGGCCATGGTGATGGTGGCCGCCGACAAGGTCGTCGCCGCCGTGCGCGACTGCGCCGCGGCGGGTGTGGACGTGGTCGTCGTCTGCTCCAGCGGGTTCGCCGAGACCGGCGAGGCGGGTGCCGCCCTGCAGGACGAGCTGGTTCGCGTCGCCCGTGAGCTCGGCGTGCGCGTCCTCGGCCCCAACTGCATCGGCACCGTCGGGACCGAGGCCGGGCAGGTCAGTTCGTTCTCGCCGCTCTTCTCCGGTGAGCACACCGAGCTGGTGCCCGGGTCGATCGGTTTTGTCAGCCAGAGCGGGGCGCTGGGCTACGGCGCGGTCTCGCTCGCCTTCGAGCGCGGGCTCGGGCTGGGCTGGGTGGTCAACACCGGCAACGAGGCCGACATCGGCGCCACCGAGGTGATGGCCGCGCTGGCGCAGGAGCCCGGGTGCACCGGCCTGCTCGGGTATGCCGAGTCGCTGGGCGACCTCGACGCCCTCGCCCGGGTGACGGCCTCCGGGGTGCCGGTCGCGATGCTCAAGGCCGGCCGTTCGGACGCCGGGGCGCGGGCTGCGGCCTCGCACACCGGCGCGCTGGCGACCGGTGACAAGGTCGTCGACGCGGCGCTGCGCCGGGCGGGGGTCGTGCGCGTGGACGACGTGGACGAGCTGCTCGACGTGGGTGACGTGATGGCGCTGGTGCCGATGGTGCGTGAGAACCGTGCGCTCGGTCGGGGTGGGGACGGGCGTGAGAACCGTGCGCTCGGTCGAGAGGGGACCGGGCGTGAGAACCGTGCGCTCGGTCGGGAGGGGGATGAGCGTGAGAACCGTGCGCTCGGTCGAGAGGGGACCGGGCGTGAGAACCGTGCGCTCGGTCGGGTCGCCGTGGTCACCACCTCCGGCGGGTCGGGGATCCTGGCGGCCGACGCGATCGAGACCCGGGGGCTGGAGCTGGCGGCGCTGAGCGACGACACGCTGGCCGAGCTGGGCCAGATCGTCCCGGCGTACGGCTCGACCGCCAACCCGGTGGACGTCACCGCCTCGGTCATGAGCAACCCGGACCTCTTCGACCGGGCGCTGACCACGATCGCCCAGGACCCGGGGGTCGACGCGATCGTCGCCTGCTTCTGCGTGCTCACCGGCTCCGACGTGGACGCCGTGGTCGAGGCCCTGGCGCGGGTCCGGGAGCGCACCGGCGTGCCGGTCGTCGTCGCCCGTACCGGCGCCGACCACCTCGCCCCCGACGCGGCCGCGACGATGCGCGCCGCGGGGCTGCCGGTCTACCCGACCCCCGCCCGCGCCGTGCGTGCCGTGGCCGCCCTGGCGGAGTTCCTCGAGGCGGGATCTCGCGAGGACCGCTCGAACCGTGGCACCGACGAGGGTCGCACCGACCGCCCCGTCGGCCAGGTCTCAGCCTCCAACCTCTGGGCCCGGACCGACGAGAGCTCGCTCAAGCAGGCGCTCGCCCAGGCCGGGCTCCCGGTGCCGGTCGGCCGCCTCGTCGGCGACCGCGATGACGCACTGGCGGCCGTCGAGCAGGCCGGTGGCCGAACGGTCTTCAAGGCGGTCGTCCCTGGCCTGCTGCACAAGTCGGAGGCCGGCGGAGTCGTGCTCGACGTCACCGCCGACCGGGCGGCCGAGGTCTACGACCGGCTCGCTGCCCTGCGGGGCCCGGACGGCAGCACCGGCCAGGTCCTCGTCGAGGAGATGGTGCCCGACGGCGTCGAGGTCCTGGTCGGCAGCGCCGACACCCCCCTGGGCCGGATCCTCACCGTCGGCGTGGGCGGCGTGCTCACCGAGATCGTGGCCGATGTCGCGCTGCGGCTGCTGCCCGTCGACCGGCAGGACGTCGAGGAGATGATCGACGAGACCCGGTTGGCCATGCTCCTCGGCGGCGTCCGCGGACGGCCGCCGGCAGACCGCGCAGCTCTCGTCGACACCATCGTCCGCCTGGCCGACTTGGCCGCCACGCTCCCGGCGGACGCCGAGCTCGACCTCAACCCCATCACCGTGCTCGCCGAGGGCGACGGGGTGCGCATCCTCGACGCCGCCCTGGCCCTCGTCGACGAGGAGGCCTGAAGACAGTGGATATCAGCACCATGCTCAACCGCGCCGGGCGCCGGTTCGGCGACCGCGTGGCGATCGAGGGACCGGAAGCCTCGGACAGCCGCACCTTCGCCGAGCTCGCCGACCGGGTCACCCGCATCGCCGGCGGACTGCTCGCGCTCGGCCTCCAGCCCGGCGACCGGGTGCTCGACCTGCAGAGCAACAGCACGGCATACCTCGAGACCGACCTGGCGATCCGCGCGGCCGGGCTGGTCAGGGTGGCGCTCAACTACCGCCTGCACCCCTCGGACTGGCAGCGGATCGCGAGCGACTGCGGCGCCCGCGGGCTGGTCTACCACGAGCGGTTCGCCGACGACATCGCGCCGGTGCGCGAGCAGGTGCCGCACGTGGTGGTCGTCGGCGACGGCCCCGAGACCTCGCTCGAGGCCCTGGCCGCCCAACCGCCCACCGGCCCCCTCCCGGTGCGCGCCCCCGACGACCTGTGCGGCCTGCACTACTCCTCCGGCACCACCGGCCACCCCAAGGGGGCCCAGCGCACGCACCGCAACTGGTTCGCCTCGGTGGTGAACATGACCCACGACGTGCTGGGCGGTCCGCCCGGGCCGGGCGACTGCTACGTGCACGCGGGGCCGGTCACCCATACCTCCGGGCTGTTCGTGCTGCCCTTCCTCGTCGCCGGCGCCCGCCAGATCGTGCTGCCGACCTGGGACCCGCAGACCTTCCTGGAGGCGGTCGGGGAGCGGGGCGCGACCCACACCGCGCTCGTGCCGACCATGGTCGCCCGCCTGCTCTCCCACGGCGCGACCCGTGAGGGCCTGGCTGAGCTGAAGATGCTGGGCTACGCCGGTGCGCCGATGCCTCCGGAGCAGATGCGCCGCGCGCACGAGCAGCTCACGCCGCACCTGGTGCAGTACTACGGGCTCGTCGAGGCGATCCCCCCGGTCACCGTGCTCGACGCCGCCGACCACGCCCGCGGCCTGACTGACCGGCCCGAGCTGCTCACCAGCGCCGGCCGCCCTGCCCTCGGGGTCGAGCTGGCGATCGTCGACGAGGACGGCCGCCCGGTCGCCCCCGGGGAGGTCGGCGAGGTGATCACCCGCGGCGACCACGTGATGGCCGGCTACTACAACGCCGAGGCGCGCACCGACCTGTCCAAGGCGGTCGTCGACGGCTGGCTGCACACCGGCGACCTCGGGCGGCTCTCCGACGACGGTCACCTGTGGCTCATCGACCGCAAGGGCGACATGATCATCTCTGGCGGCTACAACATCTACCCCCGCGAGGTCGAGGAGGTCATCGCCGAGGTGCCCGAGGTCGGCGAGGTCGCGGTGGTGGGGGTCGCCGACGCCGACTGGGGGCAGCGGGTCGTCGCCCTCGTCACCGCCCGCGCCGGCGCCGAGGTCGACCCGGAGCGGGTGCGGGAGCACTGCGCCGCGCGGATGGCGTCCTACAAGAAGCCCAAGGAGGTGCGGGTGGTGCGTGAGTTCCCGCTCAACTCCACCGGCAAGATCGCCAAGAAGGTGCTGCGCGCCGACCTGGAGCAGGAGCACGAGCAGGAGGGTATGTCGTGAGCTGGGAGGACCCGCAGCTCCGGGTCGACTACGCGCCGGAGGGCGCGGAACGCCCGGGCCAGTACCCCTACACCCGGGGGGTCAGTGACGAGCCCAAGGTCTGGATCATGGGCCAGTACGCCGGGTTCGGGACCGCCAAGGAGTCCAACGCCCGCTTCCGCGCCCTGCTCGACGCGGGCGTCACCGGCTTCTCGGTCGCGATGGACCTGCCCAGCCAGATGGGCATCGACTCCGACGACCCGCGCGCCGCGGGCGAGGTCGGCCGGGTCGGGGTGGCCATCGACTCCCTGGCCGACATCGAGGTGCTGATGGACGGCATACCCCTGGAGGAGCTGTCCCAGGTCCGCACCACCGCGAACTCCATCGGCTACCTGTGGGCCGCGCTCTTCGTCGCGCTGGCCGAGAAGCGGGGCGTGCACCCCGACCAGTTCGGGATGTTCATCCAGAACGACGTGCTCAAGGAGTTCATCGCCCGCGGGACCCAGATCTTCCCCCCGGAGGCCTCGCTGCGGCTGTCGGTCGACACCATCGAGTACGTCAGCCGCGAGGCCCCCAGCTGGGTCCCGCTGGCGATGAGCGGCTACCACATCCGCGAGTCCGGGTCCTCGGCGACTCAGGAGATCGCGTTCACCTTCGCCAACGCCCGCGCCTACCTCGACGAGTGCGTCCGGCGCGGGGTCGACGTCGACCAGGTGGCGCCGACGCTGTTCACCTTCCTGGCGATCACCACCGACGTGCTGCCGGAGGTCGCCAAGTTCCGTGCCGCCCGGCGGGTCTGGGCGCGGCTGATGCGGGAGCGGTATGGAGCGAAGGACCCGCGCTCGCAGCAGCTGCGGATCTTCGCCTTCACCGCCGGCTCGACGCTCACCGCGCAGCAGCCGCTCAACAACGTCGTCCGCACGTCGGTGGAGGCGACCGTCGCGGCGCTCGCGGGCGTGCAGACCCTGCACGTCTCGGCCTACGACGAGGCGCTCGGGGTGCCGACCGAGCACGCGGCGACGCTGGCGCTGCGGACCCAGCAGGTGGTGGCCTTCGAGACCGGGCTGACCACGACGCTGGACCCGTTGGCCGGCTCGTACGCCGTGGAGGCGCTCACCGACGAGCTCGAGGCCTCGATCTGGTCGCTGATGGAGGACATCGAGGAGCGCGGCGGGGCGCTGGAGGCGATCGACTCCGGCCGGTTCGCGCGCGACCTGGCCGAGGCGGCCTACCGGCACTCCCAGCAGGTCGAGACCGGCGAGCGGACCGTGGTCGGGGTCAACACGTTCCCCGCCCCGACCGAGCCCCTGGAGGTCTTCACCATCGACCCGGGCACCGAGCGGGCGCAGGCCGAGTCGGTGCGGCGGCTGCGCGAGACCCGCGACCAGGCCGCGGTCGACGCGGCCCTGGCCCAACTGGCGTCGGACGTTCGCGACGGCCGCTCGGTGATGCCGGCCACGATCGCCGCGGTCAAGGCCTACGCCACCCTCGGCGAGGTCGTCGAGGTCCTCCGCGGCGAGCTCGGCACCTGGCGCCCCTCCGCCGAGTTCTGACAGAACACGGCAAAGGTCCCGACAGGACGCGCGAAAAAGCCCATCAGAGCGCGCGGAAGAGCCCGACTGAGCACGCGAGACGGCTGAGGGGTCCCCCTCGTGCGCCGTGTGGGGACCCTCTGCCGTGTTCTGTCGGGCCTTTTCCCGTGTTCTGTCAGGGGCGGGGGACCTCGATCATCAGCGCGGTGCCCTGACCGACGCCGATGCAGGCGGCCGCCACGCCGATGCCGCCACCGCGGCGGCGCAGCTCGCGGGCCAGGTCGACGACCACGCGGGGGGCGCTGGCGCCGAGCGGGTGACCGATCGCGATCGCGCCGCCGTTGACGTTGACGTTCGTCTCCAGCGCGTCCCGGCCCAGCTCGGGCAGGTCGTGGAGGGTGGAGAGCACCATCGCGGCGAAGGCCTCGTTGATCTCCCACAGGTCGACGTCGTCGAAACCCTTGCCGGTCCGCTCCAGCAGCTGCCGGATCGCCGGCACCGGCGCGACCGCGAACTGCTCCGGCGACACCGCGACCGTGCGGGAGGCCACGATCCGGGCGATCGGCTCCAGCCCCAGCTCCTCGGCCATCGCCGCCGTGCCGACCAGCGCCGCCATCGCGCCGTCGTTGACCGGCGAGGAGTTGCCCGCCGTCACCGTGCCGTCCCTGGTGAAGGCCGGGCGCAGCCCGCCCAGCGACTCCATCGAGGCCCCCGGCCGAAGCGACTCGTCACGCTCCACGCCCTCCAGCGGCTCCACGAAACCCTTGTGCGCCGCCGCCTCGTAGGCGGCGTGCACCCGCTGGTGGGAGCGGACGGCATACTCGTCCATCTCCTCGCGCCCGATGCCGCGCTCGGTGGCGACAGCCTGGGCGCTGGCCCCCAGGGAGGCGGTCCACTCATCGGGGAACGCGGGGTTGACCATCCGCCAGCCGACGGTCGTCTGGTGCAGCTCCATGGCGCGAGGCAGGGCCTCGTCGGGCTTGGGCAGCACGTAGGGCGCGCGGCTCATCCCCTCGACCCCGCCGGCGACGACCAGGTCCGCGTCGCCCACCGCGATGGCGCGGGCGGCCTGCACCAGCGCCTCCGACCCCGAGGCGCACAGCCGGTTCGTCGTCGCCCCTGGCACGGTCACCGGCAGGCCGGCGAGCAGCGCCGCCATCCGGGCGACGTTGCGGTTCTCCTCGCCCGCGCCGTTGGTGTTGCCGTAGTAGACGTCCTCGATCCGCGCGGGGTCCAGGCCGGGGTGGCGCTCCAGCAGTGAGCGCAGCGGCACCGCGGCCAGGTCGTCGGTGCGCACGTGCGACAGGCCGCCGCGCAGCTTGCCGAACGGCGTGCGGACAGCGTCGAGCAGGAAGACCTCTTCACCGAGCATGGGTCCATTCTGCCGTGTGCGCAGGGACACCCCGACCACGCCGGCGGCCAGCCCCCGACCAGACCGCGGCCGACGGCCGCCTCAGCGCAGGTGCCGCCGGAACCAGTCCAGGCTGGCGGCCCAGGGACCCTGGCGCTCGGCCAGGTCGGGCAGCAGCGGGGTGAGCTCGGCCGAGAACGACTCCGAGGACTCGCGCGGCAGCAGGGAGGGCAGGTTGTCGATCGCGATCACCTCCAGCGGGTTGCCGGTGGACCCGAAGGCGCGGACCGGCTCGTCCCAGGTCGTGATCGCGGTGTTGAACGGCAGCAGGTTCGCCTCCGAGGTGACGTCGCAGGTCACGTCGGCGACCGTCCGCAGCCGGCGAGGGACGTCGATGTCCTCGGTGGCGAGGAAGGGCTCCCGCGGCCGGTCGCTGGCCACACAGTTGACCATGATGTCGTGCGCCAGCAGCGCGTTCTTGTCGACGACCTCGGTATCGGCCCGGTCCCAGCGGGTCACGGCGCAGCCGGCGACCTCCAGCGCCGCCATCGCGCCCGTGCCTGAGCGACCACGGGACCCGATGACCAGCGCCCGCTCCGGCTCGGCGGTCGCGCCGGCCGGAGCTCCCGAGGCGACGGGCGGTCCCTGCTGCAGCATGCCGTCCAGCTCCTCTCGGGTCATCGGCGCGACGCCGCCGGTCAGCAGGCCACGGTGCCGCAGCACCGCCAGCGCGGCACCGACATACCCGGCCCAGAAGCCGAAGGCCACGACCCGCTTGCCGTCCACGGTGAGGTACTCCACGTCCAGCAGCTCCCCGCCCCCGCGGCGGAACCGGTCGAGCACCTGCTCCGCGCCTTCCTGCCCCTTGTAGGCGTGCGCGAAGAAGACGTGCGTGTGGGCGAGGTCGTCCGGGTCCTCCGGCAGCTCCTTGATGCCGACCACGACAGCACCCTTCGGTGCGTCCACCCACGACCCGCGCGGCGCCACCCGGCACCCCGCCTCCTCATACTCCGCCAGCGGGATCACGCGGGTCGGGGACTCCTCGACGGTGACGGTGAACCCGTCCTCGATCAGCCGGCGCGCGTCGTCGGGGACGATCGGCACACGCTGCTCGGTCGGGCGGGCCTCGGCACGGATCCACAGGTGGGGGCGGGTCATGAGGACAGGGTATGAGGTGTCCCGCCCTGTGGCGCGACCGTGCGCCAGGTGCAGGGACGTGCATGGCTCCTGGACGACTCGTCCAGACGGCGAGGCTATGCCTGGCGAGGCTCCATCCCCGTCCGGTCCTGCAGGCGGTCGATGTGCTCCGAGGCCTGTGCCTTCGTCAGGCCCTCGGCCGGGATCTGCTCGCCGGCGGCGCTGGCGAGGCGGTCGAGGTAGGACTTCTGCGCCTCGGTGGCCGGGTCGTCCCCGGTCACCCACTCCTGGGGATCGCGCTGCTGCTGTCCCGGGCCGTCCTGGGGAGTAGGGGAGCCGAGCACCTCGGGGTCCGGCTCCTGCGGGGGGTCGGCGAGGGGCTGCGACGGGCCCGGGGTGTCGGGACCGGGGTTGACCGTCGGGTCGCTCTCCGGCACGTCGAGCGGCGGCTGCGTGGGGTCGGACGAAGGGTCGGTCGGCGGGTCGGTCGGCAATGTCATGTCGCCACGCTAGACCCGGGGTCCGACACGGGCGACCCGATCCGCGACCGGCTGACTGCCGCCGCCATCCGCCGGACCGCCTCGGTCATCAGCTCCTGGCTGGTGCCGATGTTGAGCCGGGCGAACCCGGCGCCGTCCGGTCCGAACGCCGGCCCGGGCGAGAGCGCGACCCGGCCCCGTTCGAGGAAGGTGGCTGCCGGGTTGTCGCCCAGGCCGAGGTCGCGGCAGTCCAGCCAGGCCAGGTATGACGCGTGCCCAGGGGTGTAGCGCACCGCGGGCAGGTGCTCGGCGAGCAGGGCGGACAGCTGCTGGGTGCGCTGCTCGATCTCGGTGCGGACCGTGTCCAGCCACTCCCGGCCGTCGGTGTACGCGGCGACTGCGGCGTACTGCCCGAGGATCGACGGCGACCAGTCCAGCTCCTCGCGCAGGTCGGGCCATCGGCCCGGGACGGCCGTGATCCCGACGGCGGTCTTCAGACCTGCGGTGTTCCACGCCTTGGACGGGGAGTGCAGCGCGATCCCGACCTCACGGGCCGCCTCGGAGACGGTGAGGAAGGGCAGGAACGGCGTGGGGCTGCCGGGGTGCACGAGCGGGGCATGGATCTCGTCGGAGATCACCAGCGCGTCGTGCGCCGCGGCCAGGTCCGCGACCGCCGACAGCTCCTCCTCGGTGTACACGTGGCCGAGGGGGTTGTGCGGGGTGCAGAGCAGGACGACCCGCGCACCCGAGGCGAGGGCGCGCTCCATACCCTCCAGGTCCAGGCGCCCGCCGGAGGCGACGTCGAGCATCGGGACCTCCAGCGGCTCCGCGCCGACCGCCTGCAGCCAGGGGTAGAAGGAGAGGTAGACCGGCGGGTTGATGACCACCCGGTCACCGGGTGAGGTCACCGCGCGCAGCACCTCGATGGCGGCCTGGCCCACGTCCGCGAACAGCCGCATCGTGCCGCCGCCCGCGGTCGGGTCCCAGCCCCAGGTGTCGCGGGCGAAGCCGGCGAAGGCGCTGGTCACCGGGGCGGGGTCACCGGCGTAGCCGAAGTCCGAGCGCTCCACCGCCAGGCGCAGGGCGTCGGTGATCGCCGGCGCGGTGCGCACGTCCATCTCGGCGGTCCAGGCGGGCAGCACGTCGGCGGGCACCCGGCTCCACTTGGCGGACCGGTGCTCGCACATCTGCTCCAGGGTCAGGTCGAAGGGGGAGGCCATGGCCCCACCCTGCCCCATCGCCGTGAGCGCCGGAAAGGCCGGTGCCGTGGCGCCGCCGCACGGGTTAGGTTGGGGGTATGACGCAGCGACCGGGTGAGCAGGGGGGTCCGTGGGAGGGCCCGAGCGAGGTGCCGCACACGTGGGGTGAACCGGCGGGGGAGCTTCATGGGGAGCCTGGTGGGCAGACGCCACCGCCGCTGCCCGTCCAGCAGGGATGGCAGCCCCCGGCCGAGGTCGTGCCGGGCCCGGTGGCGCCCCTGCCGCAGTACGGGCAGCACAGCTCGGCCAACCTGCCCGCCAGGCGGGAGAGTGAGGACGTCTGGTCCGTCTTCGGTGACGTGGTCCGCAAGGGGCGCTGGAGCGCCAGCCGCCGCAGCTCCTTCTACCAGCTCTTCGGCGACGTCAAGCTCGACCTGCGCGAGGTCCTGCAGCCGGGGGAGACCCTCGAGGTGACCACCTGGTCGGTCTTCGGGGACGTGCGCGTCGCCGTGCCGCCGGGCACCGACGTGGAGGTCAACGGCGGCACCGTCTTCGGTGACGTCCGCGCCGAGACGGACCCGCAGGGTCAGGTGCCCCGCACCGGCGCCCGGCTGGTGCTGACCGCCAACGCGGTCTTCGGCGAGGTCCGGGTGCGGGAGATCCCGGCCGGTCCGGACGCGCCCAAGGGCTGGCGCTGGCTGCGGGTGCGCTGAGCCCGACCGTCAGGCCACGCGCTGCTGCGGTGCGCGCTCGGCCGTCTTGCCCGGGTCGCGCTCGACGACGTCGCCGAGCACCTCGTCGATCCTGGCCATCAGGTCGGCCTCGAGCTTGACGCCGGCCGCCTTGACGTTGTCCTCGACCTGCTCGGGGCGGGAGGCGCCGATGAGCGCGGCGGCGACGTTCGGGTGCTGCAGCACCCAGGCGATCGCCAGCTGCGGCATGGTCAGCCCCGCCTCCTCCGCGAGCGGCTTCAGCCCCTGCACGGCGGTCAGCACCTCCTCGCGCAGGAAGCCCTGCATCCCACGGCCCATGGCCTCGTCCGCGGCGCGGCCCTCGGTCGGGGCCTGACCCGGCAGGTACTTGCCGGACAGCACACCCTGCGCCATCGGGCTCCAGACGATCTGGGAGATGCCCAGCTCCTCGGAGGCCGGGATGACCTCGGGCTCGATGACCCGCCAGAGCATGGAGTACTGCGGCTGGGAGGAGATCAGCTGGAAGCCCAGCTCCTTGCTCAGCGCGTGCCCCGCCCGGATCTGGTCGGCGGTCCACTCGCTGACGCCGATGTAGAGCGCCTTGCCGGCCCGCACGATGTCGGCGAAGGCCTGCATCGTCTCCTCCAGAGGCGTCTCGGTGTCGTACCGGTGGGCCTGGTAGAGGTCGACGTAGTCGGTCTGCAGCCGGCGCAGGCTGCCGTCGATGGACTCCATGACGTGCTTGCGCGAGAGCCCGGTGTCGTTCTTGCCCCGCGGCCCGGTCGGCCAGTACACCTTGGTGAAGATCTCCAGGCTCTCCCGGCGCTCGCCCTTCAGCGCCTCCCCCAGCACGGACTCCGCCTTGGTGTTGGCGTAGACGTCGGCGGTGTCGAAGGTGCTGATCCCCGCATCCAGGGCGGCCCGCACGCACCGGTTCGCCACCTCGTTCTCCACCTGGCTGCCGTGGGTGAGCCAGTTGCCGTAGGTGATCTCGCTGATCTTCAGGCCGCTGCGGCCGAGGTATCGGAACTCCATAGCGGTCACAGTAAGTGTCGGGGCGGCCCGGGACAGCACCGGGCGGGAGCGTGGGACCTGGGTCGCCGTGGTGAGCTCACGGTGTCGGTAGCGTGGGCGGTATGACGCAGCGCCCGCAGGACGACCAGCCGCCGCCACTGCCCTCGCAGAACGGTGCAGGGGGCATCCCCGAGGTGATCCCGACCTACCAGCCGCCGGCCGTCGTCGGGCACGGGGGAGTGGCCCGGCAGTCCCAGGACCGGATCGACACCTACTTCGGGCAGGTCGACCGGGTCGGCCGCTTCCCGCTGGCCCAGGAGACCCGGATCAACGCCGGGATGAGCACCGTGCGGCTGGACCTGCGCGAGGTGATCGTGCCGGGAGAGACGGTCGAGATCCGGCTCGCGGTATGGATGAGCAACGTCCGCCTCGTCGTCCCGCCGGGCACCGAGGTCGCCCTGCAGGTGAACGCCAGCATGGGCGATGCCCGTCTGGAGGTGGACGCCAAGGCCCAGGGCACCCCGCCGACCGGCACCCGCGTCGTGATCTCCGGCTGGTCCACGATGAGCGACATCCGCGTGCGCGCCTTCGCGCTCGGCACCAAGCCGCGGGCCGGGTGGCGCTGGACCCGCCCCAAGTAGGCCTGACTCGGGAGCCCATCGTCGGCGCGGACGGGCGAGCCTCGTCGGTCGTGCCCTTCGCGTCGCTCCAGGAGGAAGTCCCGAACCCTGCGCCATAGCGTCGAGGATGCGGGGACGGCAGGCGAGCAGACGTCCTGAGGTCGCCGCCCGGAGAACATGACGCCCGCAGAACCACGACGAGGGAGAGGGACACCATGACCGAGAAGGCCCAGGAGGACCTGAGCGACATCCCCGCGCAGGAGCAGGAGTGGCCGGGGACCGAGGCGAAGCTGGACCCCACGCCGGACCACGGGACCTCGTGGACCGGCCGCGACCGCCTCACCGGCAAGCGCGTGCTCATCACCGGCGGCGACTCCGGGATCGGCCGCGCCGTCGCGGTGACCTTCGCCCACGAGGGCGCCACCGTCGCGATCGCCCATCTGCCGCAGGAGAGCGAGGACGCGGAGGAGACCCGCCGCATGGTCGAGCAGGCCGGCGGGACCTGCCACCTCTTCCCGGGCGACCTGCGCTCCTACGACGCCAACCGCGACCTGGCCCGGCAGGCGGTCGAGGCACTCGGCGGGCTCGACGTGCTCGTGCCGAACGCCGCCTACCAGATGACCCACGACGAGCTGGAGGAGTTCCCGCCGGAGCAGGTCGAGCGGACCTTCTCCACCAACGTCTTCTCGCCGTTCTGGCTGGTGCGGGAGCTGGCCGAGGAGCTGTCGGAGGGTGGCGCGATCGTGCTGACCACCTCGGTCCAGGCCTACGCGCCCTCGGACCACCTCCTCGACTACGCCGCCTCCAAGGCCGCGCTGACCAACCTCGCCGTCAACCTGGCCGCCGAGCTCGGGCCGCGCGGGATCCGGGTCAACGCCGTCGCCCCGGGGCCGATCTGGACCCCGCTCATCCCGGCGACGATGGCACCGGACAAGGTCGAGGGCTTCGGCTCCGACACCCCGCTGGGCCGCGCCGGCCACCCGGTCGAGGTCGCTGCCGCCTATGTCTTCCTCGCCTCCGACGAGGCGAGCTACGTCTCCGGCACGGTGCTGGGCGTGACGGGCGGCAAGCCGGTCTTCTGACCGCACGCACGGGGCAGCGGGCGGCCAGGGGAATTCCCGGGTGCTCCAGAGCGTTCCCCTCGATCCGCTCAAGAGCGCCTGGAGGACCCGTGAACCCACAAACCGCCGCACTTGCGTCCGAGCCCACGCACGGCGCTGCCGGCCTGCCCGACCTGGCCGAGCAGCACCGCACGCTCACCGGCCTCGGGCTGGACCTGCCGCCGCTGCCCGGGGGCCTGGCCGGGGACCTGCTCGTCGTCCACCCCCGCCTCGTCCCCGCGGCCCGGCTGGCTGCGCTGATGCGTCTGGGCGAGCTCCCGGGCTTCGTGGTCGAGGACATGACGGACCTGGCCGAGTTCGGTCCCGCGCCGGGCACGCTGGTGCCGGACCGCGACCTGTATGCCGTGCACGACCCCGACCGCGGTGACCGGTTCGCCGACCGCAGCCCGGACGAGGTCGACCCCGAGCTGCGCGCAGCCGGACGCGAGCTGATGACCCTCTCGGAGGGCATCTGCTGGGCGCTGCAGCAGCCGTCGGTCATCGAGCGCAACCACTGCTTCATGACGACCGGCTCCCGCAAGCCGGGCCGCCGGGCGGGCACGCTCGACAGCCGGGTGCCGGCGCTGTGGATCAGCAACGGCACCGGCCGCGACGGCAAGGAGCGCCGCGGCGCCCCCAAGGTCGGCTGGTGCTGGGCCGGCAACCGGCACACCTGGCTCGGCATCGCTTCGGTGGTGGGCCGGTCCGCCCCTACTCTGGGCCCGTGATGACCTCGTGAGCACGATCGTCTTCCTCCACGCCCATCCTGACGACGAGGCGTCCGGAACCGCTGGCACGATGCGGCTGGCGGTCGACGCGGGCCACCGGGTGGTGTGCGTGTACGCGACCAACGGCGAGCACGGCACGGTGCCGGAGGACCTGGCCGACGGCGAGACCGTGGTCCAGCGTCGCCGCAGGGAGGCCGAGGCGTCGAACCAGCTCCTCGGCACGGCCCGCGTCGCGTGGCTCGGGTATGCCGACTCCGGCATGACCGGGTGGGAGCAGAACGGCCACCGCGGGTCGTTCCACACCGCCGACCTCGACGAGGCCGCCGGACGGCTGGTCGCCATCCTCGAGGAGGAGGACGCCGATGTCGTCGTCGGCTACGACTGGCACGGCGGCTACGGCCACCCCGACCACGTCGGGGTTCACCACGTCGTCCGACGGGCGGTCGAGCTCGCGGCCCGCCGCCCGCGTCACCTCGAGACGACGATGAACCGCGACCACATGCGCCGGCTCTACGAGCAGGCCAGGCAGGCGGGGATGATCAGCCCCGGCGAGGGCGACGACTGGGACCCGGACCAGCCCGCCGACGACGGCAACCCGATGGGGATGCCGGAGGCCGAGCTGCACTGGCACGTGGACGTCCGCCCGGTGCTGGCCACCAAGCGGGCCGCGCTCGCCGCGCACGCCTCGCAGGAGGACGTCGGCTGGATGCTCGGCATGCCCGAGGAGCAGTACGCCATGGCCTTCGGCGACGAGTGGTACCTGGAACCTGGCCGCCCCGACGGGCTGGTCAGCGCACTGCCGTTCTGAATCTCTCCGCACAGATCCACCGCAGAAGCGTGCGGCCACCGTCCGCCCCCGGTCGTACCCCCGGAAACTTCCCTGCGACCGGGGTCGCACCCCAGGCGTGCGTCGTCCAGCCCGACGCCTGATGTGGCGGGCGGGTCTGCCCGCCGAAGGTAGGGACATGACCTTCCACGAGCTCTTCCTCAACGTCCTCGTCTCCGCCGGCATCCTGCTGATGACGCTCCTGGCCACCGTGCCGCTCTGGCTCCAGCACGACGCCAGCTGACGGCCGGCTGGGGTGAGGGGCATCTCCAGGTGAGGAGTATGATGCATGCATCATGCAACTTTCTGAAGAGCTTGCCCGTGCCATCACCTCGATGGGGCGTCTCATCAACGACTTCCAGGGCGAGGAGCTCTCGCGCAGCGACTTCCTCGTGCTCGTCCGCCTGCCGCTGCAGGGCGGGGCGGGAGAAGCCGTCCGCTCCCGCGACCTGGCCCGCGCCGAGGGGTTGGATCCCTCGACCATGAGCCGCCGTCTGGGCTCGCTCGCCGATCGCGGCCTCATCGCCCGCGAGCCCGACCCGGCCGACGGTCGCGCCCACCTGCTCACCCTGACCCAGGCCGGCTGCGACGCCGTTCAGCGAGAGCGGGCCCGTCGGGTCGCTCTGGTCACCGACGCGCTCGCGGGATGGGCGGAGCGCGACCGCGCCGAGCTCGCCCGCCTGCTCTCCCAGCTCACCGACACACTCGAGCACCGCCGAGCGAGCCAGCACGACGGGAGGACCGCCCGATGAGCGCAGCCACTGCCACCGGCGCCACGTCATACCAGATGTCGCCCGCGCAGCGGCGGGTGTTTGGCGGGCTCATGCTGGGGATGTTCGTCGCCTCGATCAGCCAGGGCATCGTCGGTCCCGCGATCCCGCGCATCGTCGCCGACCTCGGCGGGATGGACCACTACAGCTGGGTGGCGAGCGCCGCCTTCCTTGCCTCGGCGATCGTCGTGCCGATCGTCGGCAAGCTCTCGGACATGTTCGGCCGCCGCGAGTTCTACCTCGCCGGCCTGGTCGTCTTCCTCCTCGGCTCGTTGATCTCCGGGCTCGCGCCGAACTTCTGGACCCTGGTCGCCGGCCGGGCCGTGCAGGGCATCGGCATGGGCACGCTGATGCCGCTGTCCCAGACGATCATCGGCGACCTCATCCCCGCCCGGCAGCGCGGCAAGTACCAGGGGCTCATGGGCGCGGTCTTCGGCGTCACCTCCGTCGCCGGACCGATCGCGGGCGGCCTGATCACCGACCTCCTGGGCTGGCGCTGGCTGTTCTTCTCCACCATCCCGCTGGGGCTGGCGGCCATCTTCGTCATCGCCCGCTTCCTGCAGCTGGACCACACCCCCACCCGCGGCCGGGTCGACGTGCTCGGGATCCTCACGCTCACCCCGGCCCTGATGACGACCCTGCTCGCGACCTCGTGGGGCGGCACGACATACCCCTGGAGCTCCTGGCAGATCCTGGGCCTGTATGCCGTCGGCGCCGTCCTGCTCGGCCTCTTCGTCGTGGTGGAGCTGCGCGCCGAGAACCCCTTGCTGCCGCTGCGCCTCTTCCGCAACAGCGTCTTCACCACCTCCAACGTCGCCGCGTTCGCGCTGGCGATGGTGATGTTCGGGATGATCATCTACGTCCCGGTGTTCGCCCAGGGCGTGCTCGGCGTCAGCGCGACCGAGTCCGGCCTGATCCTCGTGCCGATGATGCTGGGGCTGATCCTCGTCGGCATCGTCACCGGCTTCCTGGTCACCAGGACCGGCCGTTACAAGGAGTTCATGCTGCTCGGCACGGTCGTGGTGGCCGTGGCGCTGTGGCTGCTCACCCGCCTCGACGCCAACTCCTCGGAGTGGGAGCTGACCGCGGCCCTGGGGGTGCTGGGCTCGGGGCTCGGGCTGTCCATGCAGCAGTACACCCTCGTCGTGCAGAACGCCGTGGGCCGCTCCGACCTGGGCGTGGCGACGGCGACCCTGCAGTTCTTCCGCAACGTGGGCAACACGGTGGGCATCGCGCTGTTCGGAGCGGTGATGACGTCCGGTATGCCGCAGGCCATCGCCTCCCACCTGCCGGCCGACCTGGTGGACGAGGTGGGCAACCTGGACGACATCGACGCCGGGGCCGCGATCGACCCGGCCTCGACGGCAGGGCTGCCGCCGGAGGCCATCGGCGCCGTCCGTGCCGGGCTGGCCGACCAGCTGCACGACGTCTTCCTGCTCGGGCTCCCGCTCATGCTGGTGGTCTTCTTCGCCACGCTGGCGATCCGCGCGATCCCGCTGCGGGACACCGTGCAGACCGCCGACGAGGCGCAGCGCGGCTACCTCGACACCATGGCCCAGAGCGCTCCCTCCGAGAACTACACCCCCGGCCTGCGGCACGACGACCTCGGCGCCCGCACCCGGGAGCGGGTGCTCGGCATCCAGCTGGGCATGCTGGCGCGGGAGGCCACCCGCGGCAACCGGCCCTTGCTGACGCGGGCCGTGGCCGAGCTCGGCGACGGCGACCTGGAACGCGGACGCCGGCTGCTGGAGCGGGCGGCGCTCATGCTGTCCACCGACGACGAGCAGGAGGCCGCCGCCGCCGAGAAGTATGCGGTGGAGCTGGGTCGTCGGGCCCTCGCCGAGGGCGGTCTGCTCAGCGAGGCGCTGCGGCAGGACCTGGCGGTCCGCGCCGCCGAGCGGGCCCGCGAGGAGGTGCTGACCAGCATCGAGCCGTCGGTGCAGGAGCGGCACACCGCGGTGGACCTCTCGCAGGTGCGGCAGGCCGCCTCGGAGCTGTCGGCCGCGCTGCTGGTCGACATCGGACCGATGATCGCCGACCTGCCGGGGTTCGCCGCGCCCGAGCCGGACGGCCGACGAGAGCCACCCGCGTAGTCTCTGCGCCATGCAGGACGGCCTCCACCTCCCGACCGCCCTCGTGGTCACGGCGGTCTTCCTGGTGCTGATGGGCGTGCTGTGGGTGCGCCGGCGCCGGCTCTCCCGCGGCTTCCTGTCCGAGGAGGACCGGATCACCTACGAGACGCTGCGCTCCGGCAGCCAGGCCGCTCGGCACCTGCGCGAGGGCCTGAACGAGAGCAACGCGGCCAAGGCCGCCCGGCACCTGCGGCTGATGCTCGGCGGCAGCGCGCTCGCCTTCTGCGACACCCAGGACCTGCTGGTCTGGAGCGGGCACGGCGACCACCACAAGGACCAGGCCATCGGCCACGCCCGCGAGGTCCTGGCCCACGGCGACGTCGTCGTCCTGCGGCGCGGCGACCTGCCGTGCGACCGGCCCGAGTGCGACGTGCGCGCCGGCGTGGTCGCCCCCCTGGTCGTGGAGGACCGCGTGATCGGGACGCTGGCGGCATACTCCGACCGTCCCTCCGCCGGCCTGGCCAGGGCGACCGAGCAGGTCGCCACCTGGGTCAGCGGGCAGCTGGAGCTGGGCGAGCTGGACCGCGAGCGCACCCGGGCGATGGAGGCCGAGCTGCGCAGCCTGCGGGCGCAGATCAGCCCGCACTTCATCTACAACAGCCTCGGCGCGATCGCCAGCTTCGTGCGCACCGACCCCGACCGGGCGCGCGAGCTGCTGCTGGAGTTCGCCGACTTCACCCGCTACGCCCTGCGCCGCGGCGGCGCCTTCACCACGCTGGCCGACGAGCTGCGCAACGTCGAGCGCTACCTGGTGCTGGAGCAGGCCCGGTTCGGCGACCGGCTGCAGGTCAGCCTGCTCGTCGCGCCGGAGGTGCTGCCGGTGACCGTGCCCTACCTGGCGCTGCAGCCCCTGGTCGAGAACGCGGTCCGGCACGGGCTGGCCGACAAGGTCGGCACCGGGACGGTGGTCATCACCGCCACCGACCACGGCGACCAGGCCGAGATCGCGGTCGAGGACGACGGCGCCGGCTCCGACCCCGAGGTGGTCCGGCGGGCGCTGGACGGCGACACGGGCCTCGATCACGACGACCGGGACGGTGGCAGCGTCGGGCTCGCCAACGTGGACGCCCGGCTGCGGCAGATCTACGGCGACGACCACGGGCTCGTCGTGGAGACCGCCGAGGGCCTGGGCACCAAGGTCAGCTTCCGGGTGCCCAAGTACGCGCCGGGCGTGCACGTCCACCCGTGAGCCCGGTCTGAATAGCATGGGTCCATGCGCGCTCTCGTCGTCGACGACGAACCGCCCGCCCGCTCCGAGCTGACCTACCTGCTCGAGCAGGACGGCCGGTTCGCCGGCGTGCGTGCCGCCTCGTCGGGGACCGACGCGCTGCGGGCGCTGGAGGAGGACGAGGTCGATGTCGTCTTCTCCGACATCTCGATGCCCGGCCTGGACGGGATGGAGCTGGCCAGGGTCGTGGCGCGGTTCGCCGTGCGCCCCCAGATCGTCTTCGTCACCGCCCACGAGGAGCACGCGGTCGACGCCTTCGCGGTGCAGGCGGTCGACTACGTGATGAAACCCGTCTCCGCCGCCCGCCTGGCCCAGGCGGTCGACCGGGTCATCGAGGCCAGGCGGGCCCAGCTCGCCGCCCCGCAGCCGGTCCCGGAGGAGCCCGCGCCGCCACCGGCGGCAGCGCCACCGAGCCCACGGCCGGCCGACGAGCGGATCGCCGTCGAGCTCGGCGGCGTCACCCGGTTCGTCCAGCGGTCCACGATCCGCTACGTGCAGGCGCAGGGTGACTACGCCCGGTTGTTCACCCTCACCGGCTCCCACCTGGTGCGCATCCCCCTGTCCACCCTGGAGCAGCGCTGGGCCGACGCCGGCTTCGTCCGCATCCACCGCTCCACCCTCGTCGCGCTGGGGCACGTCGCCGAGGTGCGCCAGGGCCAGGGCAAGCTCTCCCTCGTCCTCGCGCCCGATGGGCCGGAGCTGCCGGTCGCGCGGCGGCACGCCCGGGCGGTGCGCGAGCGGGTGCTGGCCGACAGGCCGGCCCGATGAACGGCTCGCGGCCCACGCAACGGGTGCGGGTCACCTCCTCCCGCCGCGGCGCCGCCGCCGCCCGCCGCCGGCCACTGGCCACCGCCCTGGCCGAGCAGACCGACGTCGGGGAGCTCTACCTGCGCGGCCTGCTGCGCGAGCAGCTGCGGCTGTCGCTGACCGGGCTGGCCATCCTGGCGGTGATCCTGCTCGGCATGCCGGTCCTGTTCGCGCTCGTCCCCGCCACCCGCACGGTGCAGCTGGCCGGGGTGCCGTTGCCCTGGCTGCTCATGGGGGTGCTGATCTACCCGGCGATGGTGGGGCTGGCCGCCTGGTACGACCACCACGCCCACCGCCTGGAGCGCCGCTTCGCCGACGTCGTGACGCGGGAGCGCTGAGTGGGGGCCACCCTGTCCGGCCTGGCGGTGCTGCTGGTCTGCGTGGTCACCCTGGGGCTCAGCGTCTTCGCGCTGCGGCTCTCCCGCCGCACCAGCGACTTCTACGTCGCCGGTCGCACCGTCTCCCCGGCCCGCAACGCGGCCGCCATCGGCGGTGAGTACCTCTCCGCCGCCAGCTTCCTCGGCGTCGCCGGACTGATCTACGACCAGGGGGTCGACGCGCTCTGGTACCCCATCGGCTACACGGTCGGGTATGTCGTGCTGCTCGTCCTCGTCGCGGCGCCCCTGAGGCGGTCCGGCGCCTACACGCTGCCCGACTTCGCGGAGGCCCGCCTGGAGTCCCGCGCGGTGCGCCACCTGTGCGCCGCCCTGGTCGTGCTCATCGGCTGGCTCTACCTCATCCCGCAGTTCCAGGGCGCCGGGTTCACCCTGCGCCTGGTCACCGGGGCCCCCGCCTGGCTCGGCGGCCTTATCGTGCTCCTGGTCGTCGTGGGGTCGGTGGCCGCGGGCGGGATGCGCTCGATCACCCTCGCCCAGGCGGTGCAGTACTGGCTCAAGCTGACGGCGCTGGCCGTCCCCGCCGGGATCATCCTCGCCGTCTGGTGGACCACTCGGGGGCCCGCGCCCGCCGTCAGCTCGGAGTGGCTGCAGCCGTTCACCGGCGCCGAGCCCGGCGACCACCACCTCTACCGGACCTTCTCCCTCATCCTGGCCCTGGCCCTCGGCACGACCGGCCTGCCGCACGTGGTCGTCCGCTACTACACCAACCCCGACGGCTCCGGCGCCCGCCGCACCACGGTCCGGGTGCTCGCGCTGATCGGCATCTTCTACGTCTTCACCCTCGTCTTCGGCGTCCTCGGCCGCGCCTACCTGCCCCGGCTGGAGGAGGGTATGCGGCACGACACCGTCGTCCTGCGGCTGCCGGCCGAGGTGGTCTCGGGGCTGAGCGCGGAGGTGCTCACCGCGGCCCTCGTCGGTGGGGCGTTCGCGGCCTTCCTGTCCACGTCCTCGGGGCTGGCGGTGGCCGTCACCGGCGTCCTCAACCAGGACGTGGTGCGCCCGCTGCTGGCGCGGGTCACCCGGGGCGACCACTCGGAGGTCACCGGGTTCCGGTTCGCGGCCGTGCTGTCGGCGGTGATTCCCTACGCCGTGTCCCAGTTCTTCCCGGAGGTGGGGCTGGCCGCCTTCGTGACCCTGGCCTTCGTCGTCGCGGCCTCGACCTTCTTCCCGCTGCTGGCCCTGGGGGTGTGGTGGCCGCGGCTGTCGGTCCAGGGCGCGACGGCCGGCCTGCTGACCGGCGCGGTGCTGGCCGTCGGGGCGCTCGCCGCGACCGTGCTCACCGACACCCCGACCGGGTGGCCCGGCGCCCTGCTGGAGCATCCTGCGGCCTGGACCGTGCCGACGGCCGCCCTGGTGGCGGTGGGCGTCTCCCGGGCCACGCCGCACGGCATACCCCGCACCGCCCGCCGCACCCTGGTGCGCCTGCACACGCCGGAGGGCGTGACCGGCTGAGGCCGGACCGCCCGTCGTCACCGCCTGACCGTTCGGCGCAGCCGCCGACCACTGGTCGCCGCGGACGACCAGGCCCCTTCCCCGCCCAGCCCCGGCAGGCGCATCGTGGCATCGTCATCGGGCGACCCGCGCCCGGTCCGACCGACGTGAAGGGCAGGCACCGTGTCCCACACCGCGCACCCCGAGGGGATGGCCGACGGCTTCGCCACCGGCACCGACCCCTACGTGCGGATGCAGCAGACCGAGGAGTTCCAGGAGCTGCGCAGCCGTTTCCGCAGGTTCGTCTTCCCGATGACCGCCTTCTTCCTGGCGTGGTACTTCCTCTACGTCCTGGCGGCCATCTTCGCGCCCGAGTTCATGTCGATCCGTGTCGTCGGCGTCATCAACATCGGCCTGATCTTCGGCCTGCTGCAGTTCGTCACCACCTTCGCCATCACCTTCATCTACGCGCGTTGGGCCAACCGCGAGTTCGACCCGCGCGCCGAGGCCTGCGGGCAGCGCATGGCCGAGCTGGCCGGGGGTGAGGTGCGATGAGCGCCCTGTCGATGCTGCCCACCGCCGCAGCCGCCGCCGACGTCCAGGTGGGCAGCCCGGTCCTCAACATCGCCGTCTTCGCCGCCTTTGTCATCGGCACCCTGACCGTCGTCATCAAGGTCGCCGGCGGCAAGAAGACCGCCGCGCAGTACTACACCGGTGGCGCCGCGTTCACCGGTCGGCAGAACGGCCTGGCCATCGCCGGCGACTACCTCTCGGCAGCCTCCTTCCTCGGCATCGCCGGCGCCATCGCGCTGCAGGGCTACGACGGCTTCCTCTACTCCATCGGCTTCCTCGTGGCCTGGCTGGTCGCGCTGCTGCTGACCGCCGAGCTCATGCGCAACACCGGCCGGTTCACCCTGGCCGACGTGCTCTCCTACCGGCTGCGCCAGCGGCCGGTCCGGATCGCGGCCGCCAGCTCCTCGCTGGCCGTCTCCTTCTTCTACCTGCTGGCCCAGATGGCCGGCGCCGGTGGTCTCGTCGCGCTGCTGCTCGGCCTGCACTCGCAGTGGGCGCAGTACCTGGTCATCGCGCTCGTCGGCGCGGTGATGATCGCCTACGTGATGATCGGCGGGATGAAGGGGACCACCTGGGTCCAGATGATCAAGGCGGTGCTGCTCATCGGCGCCACCGCGATCATCACCGTCTGGGTGCTGGCCCTCTTCGGCTTCAACCTCTCCGCGGTCCTGCAGGGCGCCGTCGACGCCAGCCCCGAGGCCGGTGCCGCGCTGCTCGACCCGGGCCTGCGCTACGGCGGCTCGCTGCTGTCCAACCTCGACTTCATCAGCCTGTCGCTGGCGCTCGTCCTCGGCACCGCCGGCCTGCCGCACGTGCTGATCCGCTTCTACACCGTCCCGACCTCCCAGCAGGCCCGCAAGTCGGTCGAGTGGGCGATCTGGCTGATCGGTGGGTTCTACCTGCTCACCCTGGTGGTGGGGTATGGAGCGGCCGCCCTGGTCGGTCCGGACACCATCTCCGCCGCACCGGGCGCGGCCAACTCCGCGGCCCCCCTGCTGGCCTTCGAGCTCGGCGGGTCCTGGCTGCTCGGCATCATCTCCGGCATCGCCTTCGCGACCATCCTGGCGGTGGTCGCCGGCCTGACCATCGCCTCCTCGGCGACCTTCGCCCACGACCTGTACAACTACGTCTTCAAGAAGGGCAGGGCCACGCCCGAGGAGGAGGTCAAGGTCGCCCGCCGGGCCGCGGTCGGCATCGGCGTGGTGGCGATCCTGGGCGGCATCCTGGCCTACGGGCAGAACATCGCCTTCCTCGTCGCGCTAGCCTTCGCGGTCGCCGCCTCGGCCAACCTGCCGACGATCCTCTACAGCCTGTTCTGGAGCCGCTTCAACACCCGCGGCGCCCTGTGGAGCATCTACGGCGGCCTGGCCTCCTCCCTGCTGCTCATCGCCTTCTCCCCGGTGGTGTCCGGCTCGGAGACCTCGATGATCACCAACACCGACATCGACTTCTCCTTCTTCCCGCTCGCCAACCCCGGCATCATCTCCATCCCGCTGGCCTTTGTCCTGGGCTGGCTGGGCACGGTGACCAGCGCGGAGCGCAACGAGCAGAAGTGGGCCGAGGTCGAGGTCCGCAGCCTGACCGGCCACGGCGTCGCCGAGGCGGTCGAGCATTGACCGACCCGCACCTGCACCACCGCTGTGATGCACGGCATACTCGAACCGAACCCGAGCCACGAGGAGGCACGATGTCCAACGAGGGACTGTCCAACCTGCTGCACGAGGAGCGCACCTTCGAGCCGAGCGAGGAGTTCCGCGCCCAGGCCAACGCCGGCCAGGAGCTCTTCGACCGGGCCGACGAGGACCGTGAGGGCTTCTGGGGCGAACAGGCCCGCAAGTACGTCCAGTGGGAGACCGACTTCGGGCAGGTCCTGGACTGGTCGGAGGCGCCCTTCGCCAAGTGGTTCCTCGGCGGGCGGCTCAACGCCTGCGTCAACGCCGTCGACCGGCACGTCGAGGCCGGCCACGGCGACCGGGTCGCGATCCACTGGGTCGGCGAGCCGGAGGGGGAGACCCGCGACATCACCTACGCCGAGCTGCACCAGCTGGTGCAGCGGGCGGCCAACGCGCTCGCGGACCTGGGCGTCGGCGAGGGCGACACGGTGGCGATCTACCTGCCGATGATCCCCGAGGCGGCCATCGCCATGCTGGCCTGCGCCCGGCTCGGAGCACCGCACTCGGTCGTCTTCGGCGGGTTCTCCGCCGAGGCGCTGCACAGCCGGATCGACGACGCCGGCGCCAAGGTGGTCATCACCGCGGACGGCGGCTACCGCCGGGGCAAGCCCTCCGCCCTCAAGCCGGCGGTCGACGCGGCGCTGAACCACGACGAGAACCCGGTCCAGAAGGTGCTCGTCGTGCAGCGCACCGGGCAGGACGTGGACTGGACCGACGGCCGCGACCTGTGGTGGCACGAGGCGCTGGAGGCGGCGGGGGAGACGCACGAGGCGCAGGCCTTCGACGCCGAGCACCCGCTGTTCATCCTCTACACCTCAGGGACCACCGGGAAGCCCAAGGGCATCTTCCACGCCACGGGCGGCTACCTGGTGCAGACGGCCTACACCAGCCACGTCGTCCACGACCTGCACCCCGACTCCGACGTCTACTGGTGCACCGCCGACATCGGCTGGGTGACGGGCCACTCCTACATCGTCTACGGGCCGATGACCCTCGGCGCCACCCAGGTGATGTACGAGGGCACCCCGGACACGCCCCACCAGGGCCGGTTCTGGGAGATCGTCCAGGACCTCAAGGTCACCGTCCTCTACACCGCACCGACCGCGATCCGGACGTTCATGAAGTGGGGCGCGGACATCCCCGCGAAGTTCGACCTGTCCAGCCTGCGGCTGCTCGGGTCGGTGGGTGAGCCGATCAACCCCGAGGCCTGGATGTGGTACCGCGAGCACATCGGCGGCAACCGCACCCCGATCGTGGACACCTGGTGGCAGACCGAGACGGGCGCGATCATGATCAGCCCCCTGCCGGGCGTCACCGCGGCCCGCCCGGGCTCGGCGATGAAGGCCATCCCCGGCATCGTGGCCAAGGTGGTCGACGACACCGGTCAGGAGGTCGAGAAGGGCTCGGGCGGCTACCTGGTCATCACCGAGCCGTGGCCCTCGATGCTGCGGGGCATCTGGGGCGACCCGGAGCGGTACCAGGACACCTACTGGAGCCGGTTCCCGGACGTCTACTTCGCCGGTGACGGTGCCAAGCTCGACGAGGACGGCAACGTCTGGGTGGTCGGCCGCGTCGACGACGTGATGAACGTCTCCGGCCACCGCATGTCCACCTCCGAGATCGAGTCGGCGCTGGTGTCCCACCCGAAGGTGGCCGAGGCGGCCGTCGTCGGCGCGGCCGACGAGACCACCGGGCAGGCGATCTGCGCCTTCGTCATCCTGCGTGCGGACGCCGTCGCGGAGGCGGATGAGGACGGCGAGGGTGGGGAGCTGGTCCAGGAGCTGCGCAACCACGTCGCCAGGGAGATCGGCCCCATCGCCAAGCCCCGCCAGATCATGATCGTCCCCGAGCTGCCCAAGACCCGCTCGGGCAAGATCATGCGCCGTCTCCTCAAGGACGTCGCGGAGAACCGCGAGGTCGGCGACGTCACCACGCTCGCCGACTCCTCGGTGATGAGCCTCATCAGCGCGGGTATGCAGAAGGACTGAGCCGCCCTCGCCTCAGCACGCCGACCGAAGGACGCCGACCCACCCGCCGGGTGCCGCAGCCCGGCGGGTGGGGGACACTTCGAGGGTGAGCACATCGCCGGGTCGCCACAGCGGACCGCCCGGCGTTGGTGTCCCGGCCGCCCTGCTGGCCGGCCACCTGGCGCCCGGCCCGCGGACCCTGGTCGACATCCTGCAGCGCACCGTGGAGGCCGCGCCCGACGCGCTCGCCATCGACAGCGGGGGCCGCACGCTGACCTACGCCGAGCTGGCGGCGGCCGCCGACCAGGTGGCCGCCCGGCTGGCCGTCCACGGCGTCGGCCGCGGGGCCAAGGTCGGGATCCGGGTCAGCTCGGGCACGACGGAGCTCTACACCGCGATCCTCGGCGTCCTCGTCGCCGGGGCGGCCTACGTGCCGGTCGACGCCGACGACCCCGACGAGCGGGCCAGGGTGGTCTTCGACGAGGCCGACGTCGCCGCCGTCATCGGCCACGAGCTGGCGATCAGCCCCCGTCCCGGAGGTGCTCCCGGGCGTCCGGGGGAGGCGCCCACCCCGGACGACGACGCCTGGGTGATCTTCACCTCCGGCTCCACCGGCACGCCCAAGGGCGTGGCCGTCACCCACCGCAACGCCGCCGCCTTCGTCGACGCCGAGTCTCGGCTCTTCCTGGCCGGTGACCCCCGCCCCCTGGGACCCGGTGACCGGGTGATGGCGGGGCTGTCCGTGGCCTTCGACGCCAGCTGCGAGGAGATGTGGCTCGCGTGGGCCTCCGGCGCCACCCTGGTGCCCGCCCCGCGCTCCCTGGTCCGGGCCGGGGTCGACGTCGGCCCGTGGCTGCGCGCCAACGACATCACCGTCGTGTCGACGGTGCCCACCCTGGTCGCGCTGTGGCCGACGGCGGCCCTGGAGCAGGTCCGCCTGCTCATCCTGGGCGGCGAGGCCTGCCCCCCGGAGCTCGCTGCGCGGCTGCAGGCCCCGGGGCGGCAGGTCTGGAACACCTACGGACCCACCGAGGCCACGGTGGTGGCCTGCGCCGCGCTCCTCGACGGCACCGAGCCGGTCCGGATCGGGCTGCCGTTGGACGGTTGGGACCTCGCGGTCGTCGACGAGCAGGGACAGCCGGTGCCGGAGGGAGCCAGCGGCCAGCTGATCATCGGCGGCGTGGGCCTGGCCCGTTACCTCGACCCGGTCAAGGATGCGCAGGCGTATGCGCCGATGCCGGGCCTGGGCTGGTCGCGGGCCTACCGCTCCGGGGACATCGTGATCAACGACCCTGCCGGGCTGCTCTTCGGCGGTCGGGCCGACGACCAGATCAAGCTCGGTGGCCGCCGGATCGAGCTGGGTGAGATCGACGGCCAGCTGCTGCGCCTCCCAGGGGTCGTCGGCGCGGCCGCGGCGGTGCGTCGCACCACGGCGGGGAACCAGCTGCTCGTCGGCTACCTGGCGGTCGACGACAGCTTCGACGGCTCCGACGGTCTCGACGGTTTCGACACTGACGCCGCCCAGGCGCTGCTGCGCGAGCGGATGCCGGACGCACTGGTGCCGCGCCTGGCGGTGGTCGAGGACCTGCCCACCCGCACCTCGGGCAAGATCGACCGGGACGCCCTGCCCTGGCCGCTGCCGCCCGCCCGTGGGCTCGGCACCGCGCACCTGACGCCCCTGCAGGCGTGGATCGGGCAGATCTGGGCCGATGTGCTCGGCGCCGAGGTCACCTCCCCCGGGGACGACTTCTTCAGCTTCGGCGGTGGCTCGCTGACCGCTGCGCAGATCGTCGGGCGGCTGCGGGAGCGCTTTCCCGAGGTGGCCGTGGGAGACCTCTACGCGAACCCGACGGTCGGCGCGCTCGCCGCCCTGCTGGACGAGCTCGGTGCCGGGCCGGCCCCGCTGGGCCGCACGGTGCACCCCATCCCGCCCAAGACGCAGGTCGGTCAGGTGCTGGCGCTGCTGCCGCTGCGCACCCTGGCGGCCGGACGCTGGATCGCCTGGGCCATGCTCGTCAGCGTTCTCGCCGGCGAGGTGCTCGACCTGGCCTGGGCCCCTGACCTCCCCTGGCCGGTCGTAGCGCTGACCGCGGTCCTCTTCCCGGTGCCGCCGGTGCGGATGGGCCTGGCTGCCCTCCTCATCCGGGCCACCCTGCGCGGGGTGCGACCCGGCAGCTACCCACGGGGTGGCAAGGTCCACCTGCGGCTGTGGCTGGCCGACCGCATCCAGACCGAGCTGGCCGCCGTCTCCTCCGCCGGCGCGCCCTGGCTCCAGCGCTATGCCCGGGCGCTGGGCGCCGACATCGCCCCCGGCGTCGACCTGCACGCACTGCCTCCCGTCACCGGCTTCCTGCGCATCGGTGAGCGGGCTGCCGTGGAGCCCGAGGTCGACCTCGGGGGCGCCTGGATCGACGGCGACCGCATCCACGTGGGCCCGGTCAGCGTGCGGGCCGGGGCCCGGGTCGGTGCCCGCAGCATGCTGGGCCCCGGCGCGGACGTCGGGCAGGAGGCCGAGGTCGCGCCCGGCTCCTTCGTGCTCGGGGAGGTGCCCGCAGGGGAGTACTGGTCGGGAGCACCGGCCAGCCGCGTCGCGCGACGGGCTCGTGGTGCCTGGACGGACGCGCTGCCCCCGCGAGGCCGGGCTTCGTGGTGGGGGTATGCGGCTGCCGCCCTCCTCGTGTCCGCCCTGCCGGTCCTGGCGGTCGCGGCGGGCGCGTGGGTCGTTCTTGCCCTCGGCTGGGCCTGGTGGGCGCTCGCGGCCCTGGTCGGCTACGCGGTGCTGACCCTGCTCGTGCTGCTCGTGGTGCGCGTCTGTGCCGTGGCGATCCGCCCCGGCCACCACCCGACGCGCTCCGGTCGCGGGCTGGCGGTCTGGACCACGGTCCGCGTCCTCGACGAGGCCCGGACCTGGCTGTTCCCGCTCTACGCCGGCGCCCTCACGCCGGTCTGGCTGCGCCTGCTCGGGGCCCGGGTCGGCCGGGGGGTCGAGGCCTCGACGGTGCTGCTCATCCCCTCGCTGGCGCAGGTCAACGACCACGCCTTCCTCGCCGACGACACCCTGATCGGCGCCTACGAGCTCAGCCACGGCTGGATGCGGGTCGAGCGGGTCAAGGTGGGCAAGCGCGCCTTCGTCGGCAACTCCGGCATGGTCTCGGCCGGCCGCAAGGTCCCACGGGAGGCGTTGGTGGCGGTCCTGTCGGCGGCCCCGCGGCGCAAGAGCGTCAAGGCCGGCTCGTCCTACCTGGGCAGCCCGCCCACCCGGCTGCGGCGAGCGGCCGGCGAGACCGACACCAGCCGCACCTACGCCCCGCCCCGGCGCCTGCGCGTGGCCCGGGGACTCATCGAGACGCTGCGGCTCGTCCCCCTCCTGCTGCACGTCCTGCTCCACCTCGGCGTGGCGGTGGCCCTGCTCGCGCTGCTGCGCTGGCACGTCGTGGCGGCCTTCGCCCTGGGCGGCGTGGTGATGATCGCCGCCGGGCTGCTGGCGGCCCTGGTCGCCTGGGCGGCCAAGTGGACGATCGTCGGGCGCCATACCGTCCGCGAGCACCCGTTGTGGTCCTCCTTCGTGTGGCGCAACGAGCTGGCGGACTCCTTCACCGAGGTGCTGGCCGTGCCGTGGTTCGCCTCCGTGACCCAGGGCACGGTGGTGCTCAACGTCTGGCTGCGCATGCTGGGGGCACGCATCGGACGCGGCGTCTGGTGCGACAGCTACTGGCTGCCGGAGACGGACCTGGTAGAGCTGCGCGACGGGGCGACGGTCAACCACGGCTGCGTGGTGCAGACCCACCTGTTCCACGACCGGGTCCTGAGCATGGACAGAGTCACCCTGGAGGCAGGTGCGACCCTGGGCCCGAACAGCGTGATCCTGCCGGCCGCGACCCTCGGCCGGCACAGCACGATCGGCCCGCTCTCGCTCGTGATGCGGGGGGAGTCCGTGCCCGCCCAGACCCGCTGGGTCGGCAACCCCATCGGCCCGTGGGACGACACCGGCGGTCAGCCGGGCAGCAACGAGGGCAGCAACGAGGCTGGCATCGAGGTCGGCAACGAGAGCAGCACGAACCCGAGCGAGAAGGAGCAGGTCCGGTGAAGAGCCTGAAGGGCGCCAACGGCGGGAGGGGCGCGGACCCCTACGTCCCGGGCCACGGCGACCTGTCCTACGAGGTGCTCCACCACGACCTCACCCTGACCTACGCCCTGACCAGCAACCGGCTCGAGGGGGAGGCGGTGCTGACCTGCCGGGCCGTGGGACGGCTCACCCAGCTGCGTCTGGACCTGGCGCTGAAGGCGAGCAAGGTCACCGTCTCGGGACACCCGGTCACCAGGTTCCGCTCCAGCGGCGGCCAGCTGCTGGTGACCCTGCCCGAGCCGGTCGAGCCGGGCTCGCGGGTGACCGTCCGGGTCCGGTATGCCGGCAACCCCGCCCCCCTCCGCCTCCCGGGCTTCGACCCCGCGGGCTGGGAGGAGCTCGAGGACGGGGTCATCGTGGCCTCCCAGCCGCACGGCGCGTCCTCGTGGATGCCCTGCAACAACCGGCCGTCGTCGCGCTCTACCTACGACCTGACCTTCACCACCGCCGCGGACTACCACGTCGAGTTCAGCGGTGAGCCGGTGTCCTCGCGACGGCACGGCGCGAGCCGGACCTGGGTCTTCCGCCAGGAGCACCCGATCCCCGCCTACCTGGCGACCGTCCAGGTCGGCCCCTACGCCGTGACCGAGCAGGAGGGGCCGGTGCCGATCAGGGTCGTGGGGCCGGCGGGGGTCCGGGGTGCGGGGTTCGCCGCCTCGTTCGGCCGGCAGCCGGAGATGATGTCCTGCTTCGTCGAGGCGTTCGGCCCCTACCCCTACCCCTCCTACACCGCGGTCATCACCGAGGACGAGCTGGAGATCCCGCTGGAGTCGGCGTCGCTGTCGACCTTCGGGCGCAACTTCGTCTCCGACGACTGGGAGAACGTCCGGCTCGTGGCCCACGAGCTGGCCCACCAGTGGTTCGGCAACGCGGTGACCGCCGAGCGATGGTCCGACATCTGGCTGCACGAGGGCTTCGCCTGCTACGCGGAGTGGCTCTGGTCCGAGGCGTCCGGTGGACGGACGGCGCAGGAGTGGGCCGAGCACCACCACGGGCTGCTGGCCGAGGGTGAGGACCAGCCCGCACCCCTGACCGGGCCGACGGCGGCGCACATGTTCGACGACTGGGTCTACAAGCGCGGGGCCCTCACCCTGCACGCGCTGCGGGTGGAGGTCGGTGACGACCTCTTCTTCGAGTGCCTGCGGACCTGGGTGGCGGCGCACCAGCACGCCAGCGTGACCACGGCCCAGCTCCTCGCCCACTGCGCCGAGGTCGCCGGCCGGGACCTCGCCCCGGTCCTGCGTCCGTGGCTGGACTCGCCCCGGCTGCCGGACCTGCCCTCCTGAGGTCGGGCAGGCCGGTGCCGGCGCCCTCGGTCCCCGCAGTCACCAGTGTCGGTGCCTCACAGGGGTCCTGCGAGGACCGCCACCAGCCCGTCGGGGGCCGGCAGGTCGACGAGCGCGCGCTGCTGCCGCAGCACGACCGTCGACATCGGCAGCGTCAGGCCGGTCCCCCGTCGTTTGAGCACCGCCTCCTTGGCCGCCCAGCACCGGGCCCGCTCCCGGGCCGAGCCGGCCGACTCGCCCGGAGCCAGCACGAGGTCCTCCGGCCAGGCACGGGCCACGTCCTGCACCACCTCGACGTCCACGCCGAGCGGCCCGCGCAGGGAGGCGGCGGTGACCACATACCCCCCGCCCCGGGAGAGGGAGACGTGGACCTCGCGGCTGGCTCCGTCCTCCCCCTCCCCGGCGGTATGCCGAGCCCATGGCCGGCCGTGCTGGTGCGACCCGCACCGGGCGCAGAGCCGGCCCACCGCCACCTCACCGGGGCCGAGCAGCACGGCCAGGTGCCGGCGCAGGGCCTCGTCGGCCGGGGTCCGACCCCGGTGCCAGAGGACGACGCCGTCGTCCGCAGCGGTGTCCAGCGGCTCAGGCCTCGTCCCGCGGCACGATGTGCCGCCAGGGTCGGGCCAGGTGGTACTCGCGACCGGTGACCTCCTCGACCGTGATGGCCACGACGTTGAACTTCTGGTTGTCCACCCAGGGGCGCAGCCGCAGGTGGTCCGCCTGGCGGGCCGCGTCGCCCTCGAGGATCCTGGCCTTGCCCCGCGCCACGACGCTCCAGGCGACCTCCTCGCCGTCGGCGACGTGGTCGATCTCGAAGGCGACGTCCTCGTGCATCGCCACGCCGAGCAGCTTGGAGCCCTCGGCGGTGCGGAAGTAGATCGAGTCCTCGTGGACCGCGTAGTTGACCGGGGCGATGTGGACCTCGTCGGCGAGGTGGTAGGCCAGCCGCCCGAACTCGGTCTGCGCCAGCCTGGTCCAGCACTCCTGCTCGGTCAGGACCTGGTTGAGGTGTGCGTCGGTCATGAGTGCGCCTCCCGTTGCTGGTGACTCCAGTCTATGACAGCTCGTCGTAGCGGTCCTGGGCGGAGGTCGCAGCGTCGGCGGAGGCGGGAGCCGGCAGCCGGTCTGCTTCGGGTGGCGGAAACCACCGGCCGCGCTACGGTGGACGCGGTGGCGCTGGAGCGACCGGAAAGGGGTACCGACCATGGCGAAGAAGGACTCGACCTTCCTGGGCTGGCCAGTCCTGCGGCAGCTGGCCTCGGGGGACCTGCTCGGGCGGGGGACCTCGGTCACCTCGCGGCGGACCCGCGAGATCCAACCCCGGACGACCACGGCCGACCGGGTGGTGCAGAGCGTGTGCCCCTACTGCGCGGTGGGGTGCGGCCAGAAGATCTTCGTCAAGGACGAGAAGATCGTGCAGATCGAGGGCGACCCGGACTCGCCCGTGAGCCGCGGGCGGCTGTGCCCCAAGGGGGCGGCCAGCGAGCAGCTGGTCAACTCGCCGACCCGTCAGACCACCATGCTCTACCGGGCCCCGGGTGCCACCGAGTGGCAGACCCTCGACCTGGACACCGCCATCGAGATGGTCGCCGACCGCTACCTGGAGGCCAGGCGCAACGGCTGGCAGGATCTGGACGAGAAGGGCCGCCGGGTGCGCCGCACCATGGGGATCGCCTCGCTCGGGGGAGCCACCCTCGACAACGAGGAGAACTACCTCATGAAGAAGCTGTTCACGGCTTCGGGGGCGATCCAGATCGAGAACCAGGCCCGGATATGACACAGCTCCACGGTTCCCAGTCTGGGAGCCTCGTTCGGCCGCGGTGGCGCCACCCAGTCCTTGCAGGACATGGCCAACGCCGACTGCGTGATCATCCAGGGGTCCAACATGGCCGAGTGCCATCCGGTGGGCTTCCAGTGGGTCTCCGAGGCCAAGGCCCGGGGCGCGCGGGTCATCCACATCGACCCCCGGTTCACCCGCACCTCGGCGATCGCTGACACGCACGTCCCGATCCGGGCCGGCACCGACGTCGTCCTGCTCGGCGCGCTGATCAACCACGTGCTGACCAACGACCTCTACTTCCACGACTACGTCGTCTCCTACACCAACGCCGCCACGCTGATCAACGAGGACTACGTCGACACCGAGGACCTCGACGGCGTGTTCTCCGGCTACGACCCGGCGACCGGCGCGTACGACCCGTCCTCGTGGGCCTACGAGGCCCGGGCCGACGGCGGTCCCGGCTCCGACGACGACATCGACGGCCCGGCCGGCGAGGAGGAGGGTGGGTCCACGGACCGGGCCCGGGCCGGCGGCCACGAGCTCGGCTCCGGCGGCCCGGCGCTCGAGCACGCCAAGGTGGTCAGGGACGAGACCCTGCAGCACCCGCGCTCGGTCTTCCAGATCCTCAAGCGGCACTACCAGCGCTACACCCCGGAGATGGTCGAGGAGGTGTGCGGCATACCCGTCGCGCAGTTCCACGAGGTGGCTAGGGCGCTCACCGAGAACTCGGGGCGCGAGCGGACCACGGCGTTCGCCTACGCGCTGGGCTGGACCCAGCACAGCCTGGGCGCCCAGTTCATCCGGACCGCGGCGATCCTGCAGCTGCTCATGGGCAACATGGGTCGGCCGGGCGGCGGGATCATGGCGCTGCGGGGCCACGCCAGCATCCAGGGCTCGACCGACATCCCGACCCTGTTCAACCTGCTGCCGGGCTACCTGCCGATGCCGGTGGCCGGCCAGCACGACACCCTGCAGGACTACCTGGCGGCGATCGCCTCACCGTTGCAGAAGGGCTTCTGGACCAACGCCGACGCCTACACCGCCAGCCTGCTCAAGTCCTGGTTCGGGGACGCGGCGACGCCGGAGAACGACTTCTGCTACGACTACCTGCCCCGGCTGACCGGTGCCCACGGCACCTACCAGACCACGATGGGGATGCTGGAGGACAAGGTCGACGGCTACTTCGTCGTGGGCCAGAACCCCGCTGTCGGCTCCGCCCACGCGCGGATGCAGCGGATGGCGCTGAGCCACCTGAAGTGGCTGGTCGTGCGGGACCTGCAGCTGATCGAGACCGCCACCTTCTGGAAGGACTCCCCGGAGATCGCCAACGGCGAGCTGCGCCCGGAGGACATCCAGACGGAGGTCTTCTTCTTCCCGGCCGCCAGCTTCGCCGAGAAGTCGGGCACCTTCACCCAGACCCAGCGCATGCTGCAGTGGCGCCACCAGGCGGTGCGGCCGCCGGGCGACGCCCAGAGCGAGCTCGACTTCTTCCACGAGCTCGGCGTGCGGATCCGGGCCAAGCTGGCCGGCTCCACCGACGAGCGGGACCGTCCCCTGCTGGACATGACCTGGGACTACCCCAAGGACGAGCACGGGGAGGTCGACGCCGAGGCGGTCCTGCGGGAGGTCAACGGCTACCACCTCACCGGTGAGAAGGCCGGACAGCTGCTCGACGGCTTCGTCCAGATGAAGGCCGACGGCTCGACCTCCGGCGGCTGCTGGATCTACTCCGGCGTCTTCGCCGGCGGTGTCAACCGGCCCGCCAAGCGGGTGCCGGCCAAGGACCAGGATGATGTCGCGCACGACTGGGGCTGGGCCTGGCCGATGAACCGCCGGATCCTCTACAACCGCGCCTCCGCCGACCCCGAGGGTCGTCCGTGGAGCGAGCGGAAGGCCTACATCTGGTGGGACGAGGAGGAAGGTAAGTGGACGGGCAAGGACGTCCCCGACTTCCCCGTCGACCGCGCACCGGGCTTCAGACCCGACCCCGACGTCGGTGGTCCGGCGGCGCTCGCCGGGGACGACCCGTTCATCATGCAGGCCGACGGCAAGGGCTGGTTGTTCGCTCCGCGCGGTATGGCGGACGGGCCCCTGCCCACGCACTACGAGGCCCAGGAGTCGCCGGTCAGCAACCCGCTCTACACCCAGCAGCGCAACCCTGCCCGTCTGGTGTTCCCGCGCAAGGACAACCTGTGGAGCCCCTCGGGTGGCGAGCCCGGCAACGACGTCTACCCGTACGTCTTCACCACCTACCGGCTCACCGAGCACCACACGGCGGGCGGCATGAGCCGCTGGTTGCCCTACCTCTCCGAGCTGCAGCCGGAGATGTTCTGCGAAGTCTCCCGGGAGCTGGCGCAGGAGCGCGGGCTGGTCAACGGTGAGTGGGCCACCATCGTCAGCCCTCGCGCGGCGATCGAGGCCCGGGTCATGGTGACCGACCGGGTCAGGCCGGTCACGGTCGGTGGCCGCACCGTGCACCAGATCGGTCTGCCCTACCACTGGGGCGTCGGCCGGGACGCGGTCGTCGAGGGCGACGCGGCCAACGACCTGCTCGGTGTCGTGCTCGACCCGAACGTGCACATCCAGGAGTCCAAGGTGGGCTCGTGCGACATCCAACCGGGTCGCCGACCGCGTGGTGAGGCGCTGCTGCGCCTCGTCGCCGAGTACCAGTCCCGGTCCGGGAGCACCGCCGAGACCGGCAACGAGCGGGTCGACGAGGTCTCCCCGGAGATGGCGCAGCGACGGGCCGCGACCATCGCCCCACCGCAGGATCCCCGCCCGGTCGACGGCCACGAAGGAGACAACTGATGGGTTACCTCGCGCGCCAGCTCGCCGGACGCACCGATGTGGCGGCGGACTCCGGCTGGGAGGACGCACCCAGCCGCAAGGGCTTCTTCACCGACACCTCGATCTGTATCGGCTGCAAGGCCTGCGAGGTGGCGTGCAAGGAGTGGAACGCCCTGCCGATGGACGACCTGGGCCTGAGCGCCAACTCCTACGACAACACCGGTGACCTGGGCGCCAGCACGTGGCGGCACGTCGCCTTCGTCGAGCAGACCCAGGACCGGATCCTGCAGGCCCGGGAGTCGGGGCGGCGCCTCGTCGACCTGGGGATGCCGGGCATCGGTGCCCCGGAGGGCGCGGGGGCCGGGCAACCCGCGCCGGCAGGTGCTCCGCAGGGTGCGGCGTCCGCCCCGACCGCGGCCCCGCCGGCCGGGTACGGCACGCCCCCGGCACCGTTCGACGACCACGGCCCCGACCTGCGGGACATGCTGCAGAGCAGCACCACCGTCGACGGGCACAAGATCGTCGGGCCGATGCCGGAGTTCCGCTGGCTGATGTCCTCCGACGTCTGCAAGCACTGCACGCACGCCGGATGTCTCGACGTGTGCCCCACCGGCGCGCTCTTCCGCAGCGAGCACGGCACCGTCGTGGTCCAGCCCGACGTCTGCAACGGCTGTGGCTACTGCGTGGGCGCCTGCCCGTTCGGGGTGATCGAGCGGCGCGACGAGTCGGCCGTCTCGGTCCGGGCCGACGGGCACGTGCCCAATGTGGGCATCGCGCAGAAGTGCACGCTGTGCTACGACCGTCTGGTCGAGGACCAGATGCCCGCGTGCGCGCAGACCTGCCCCACGACCTCGATCAAGTTCGGTGACCGCGACCAGCTGGTCGCGGAGGCCCAGGAGCGGGTCACCCACCTGCACGAGCAGGGCTTCACGGAGGCCCGGCTCTACGGCGCCAACGACGACGACGGCGTGGGCGGCACCGGTTCGGTCTTCCTGCTCCTCGACGAGCCCGAGGTCTACGGCCTGCCGCCGGACCCGATCGTCCCCACCGCCGAGCTGCCCGCCATGTTCCGCAAGGCCGGCCTGGCCGGGCTGGGCCTGCTCGGCGCCGGCGCCCTGGCCTTCCTCGGGAGGCGTGGATGACGACCTCCGACTTCGACAGCTACCGGCCGCCGGACGAGGGGGTGCGCCGCCGGCGGCGACCCTCCGTCCGCGACGCGGCCAGCGGCGCGGCCCGCGACCTGGCCAGGAGCGGGCGCAGCTGGCTCAACCGGGACGGAGGCGGCGCACGGGAGGCACCCGCCGTCCCGGACGCCCAGTTCTCCGCCTACTACGGCCAGCCCATCATCAAGGCGGTGCCGTGGAAGCACGAGATCCCCGCCTACCTCTTCCTCGGTGGGATCGCCGCGGGCTCGGGCATCATCGCCTCGGGCGCCGCCGCCACCGGCCGTCCGGTGCTGCGGCGTAACAGCCGCTACACCGCGATGACCACCGTCGCCCTCAGCGGCGCCGCGCTCGTCGCCGACCTCGGCCGGCCGGAGCGCTTCCTCAACATGCTGCGCACGGTCAAGCTGACTTCCCCGATGTCGGTCGGCACCTGGATCCTGTCCGGGTATGCCGCGTTCGCCGGCGTGACCACGGCGGCCGAGCTGGCCCGCGTCGTGCGGACCAGCCCCGGCACCGTCCTGGACCTGGCCAAGCAGGCGCTGCGGGTCGCCGACCCGCCCGCCGCGGTGGGGCAGGCCCTCTTCGGGCCGCCGCTGGCCGCATACACCGCCGTGCTGCTCTCCGACACCGTGACCCCGGTGTGGTTCGAGAGCCGCAGCCACCTGCCCTTCGTCTTCGTCGCGTCCGCCGCGATGGCCTCGGGCGGGGTGCAGATGATCCTCAGCCCCACCGGCGAGACCGGACCGGCCCGGCGCTTCGCGATGCTCGGTGCCGCCACCGACCTGGTCGCGATGCAGCGCCTCGAGCACCACCTGTCCGACCTGGAGCTCAACGAGCCGGTGGAGACGGGCGAGGCCGGGCGGATGCTGCGGCTGGCCAAGGCGCTGACCATCGCCGGCGGCCTCGGCACCCTGCTCTCCGGGCGCAGCCGCGCCCTCGCGGTCGCCTCCGGCACGGCGCTGGCCGCGGCATCGGCACTGACCCGCTTCGGCATGGTCGAGGCCGGGATGGTCTCGGCCAAGGACCCCAAGTACACCGTCGGTCCGCAGAAGCGGCGACTGGAGGAGCGCCGCAGCAGCGGCACCGTTCACGACAGCATCGTCACCGTCCGCTGAGGACGGCGCGGCGCACCACCGTCAACCGCAGGGAGACCCGATGAGCGCAGAGAGAACCTCCACCGGCGGCAACCGCCTGCTGATCCTGGCCGGCGGCGTCCTGGTCCAGCTGGCCATCGGCGCCGTCTACGCGTGGAGCACCTTCAGCAGGGCGATCCTGGCCGAGCCGTCGGCCTTCTCCCTGTCCACGGTGGAGGCGACGCTGCCGTTCACGGTCGCCATCGGGATGATCTTCGTCGGCACCTTCCTCGGTGGTCGGATGCAGGACCAGCGCGGGCCGCGTCCCGTCGCGCTCATCGGTGTCACGATCTACTCGCTGGGCATCATCCTGGCCAGCTTCGCCCGGGACGACAGCGACCTATGGCTGCTCATCCTCGGCTACGGCGTGCTCGGCGGCTTCGGCCTCGGCCTGGCCTACATCGTGCCGATCGCCATGCTGCAGAAGTGGTTCCCGGACAAGCGCGGCCTGATCACCGGCATCGCGGTCGGCGGCTTCGGCTTCGGCGCGGTGATCACCTCACCCCTGGCCCAGGCGATGATCGAGGGCAGCGAGGCCTACCAGCTGCACCCGACCAAGGTCTTCCTCTGGCTCGGCATCGCCTACCTCGTCGCCGGCCTGCTCGGCGCCTCGGTCTTCCGCAACCCGCCGGAGGGGTATGTCGTCCCCGGCCAGGCCGCGGCCCCGGCGGGCCAGGGCTCCGGCGTCACGAGCGAGCAGGAGGCGGCGCCCGTCAAGGTGGCCCCCTACGACTTCACCCAGCAGGAGGCGCTGCGCACCCCGCAGTGGTACCTGCTCGTGCTCATCCTCACCATCTCGGTCACGGCCGGCATCTCCTTCATCTCCCTGGCTGCCGCCACGGCGACCGACGTGGCCGGCTTCACCGCTGCCGGTGCGGCCACCCTGGTCGGCATCATGGGCCTGTTCAACGGGGCCGGCCGCATCCTGTGGGCCGGACTGTCGGACCGGATCGGCCGTCGGATCGCCTTCGTCGGGATCCTGGGCCTGCAGGGCCTGGCGCTGGTGGCCATCCCGCACGCCAGCAACATGGTGCTCTTCTACGTCCTCGCCGCGCTGATCTACCTCTGCTACGGCGGGGCCTTCGGCACCCTGCCCTCGACCGCCAGCGACTTCTTCGGGGTGCGGTACTCCGGCGCCATCTACGGCCTGATGCTCATCGGCTGGTCGATCGGCGGCGTCATCGGCCCACTGCTGATCTCCTGGCTGGTCGGCGAGGACGACGCCTACGCGCTGGGCTTCACCGTCGTCGGCCTCATCGCCGTGATCGGCGCCGTCGTGCCGCTGATCACCCGGCCCCCCAAGCCGCCGGCCAGCGCCGAGCGCGCAGGTGCGGTCGAGGCCACCTGAGCGTCACACGACCTGCAGGAGGATCCCTTCGCCCAGCGAACCGCCGGGCAGGGTCTCCCCGACCACGGGGGCACCCGGCACCTCGCCCACGACGAGCAGCCCGCCGGAGGTCTGCGCGTCGGCCAGCAGGAGCAGCTCGTCCTCGCTGACCCCGTCGGCGCGCAGGTGCGGCCGGACCCAGTCCAGGTTCCGGCGGGAGCCGCCCGGGACGTGCCCGGCGGCCAGGGCCTGCCGGGCACCGTCGACGTAGGGCACGGCGGAGGAGTCGATGCGTGCAGCGACCCCGGACGCCCGGCACATCTTGTACAGGTGGCCCAGCAGCCCGAAGCCGGTGACGTCGGTCGCGGCCGTGACGCCCGCCTCGAGCGCCGCCCGGGAGGCGTCGCGGTTGAGGGCGACCATGCTCGCGATCGCCTCCTCGCTGACCTCTCCGGTGCTCTTGTGCCGGTTGTTGAGCACCCCGACGCCCAGCGGTTTGGTCAGGCTGATCGGCAGCCCGGCCTCGGCCGCGTCGTTGCGCATCAGCCGGTCGGGGTCTGCGGTGCCGGTGACCGCCATGCCGTAGATCGGTTCCGGCGCATCGATGCTGTGCCCGCCGAGGACGGGGCAGCCCGCCTCGGTCGCGACGTCGAGGCCACCGCGCAGCACCTCGCGGAGCAGCTCGGTGGGCAGGGCCTCGCGTGGCCAGGCGACGAGGTTGATCGCCATCAGAGGCGTGCCGCCCATCGCGTAGACGTCGGAGAGGGCGTTGGCGGCCGCGATCCGGCCCCAGTCGTAGGCGTCGTCGACGACGGGGGTGAAGAAGTCCGAGGTCGACACGACCGCCACCCCGCCCTCGATCCGCACCGCCGCCGCGTCGTCGCCGTCGTCGAGGCCGACCAGCACCTCCGCCCCCGGCGGGTGCTTGAGCCCCTGCAGACCGGCCACGATCTGCTCCAGCTCACCGGCGGGGATCTTGCAGGCGCAGCCGCCGCCGCGCGCGAACTGGGTCAGCCGGATCGCGTCCATGGCCCGAGGGTAGCCCCGGCGGATGCCTCCCCGACCGGCGACACGGTTTGCCCCCGACCGGCGACACGGTTTGCCCCCGACCGGCGACGCGTTCTGCCCCCGACCCGGTGGCCTGCGGTCGACCGGCCCCCTCAACCTCTCGCCGCTGTCTAGGGTGGGGGCAGCAACCCGAATCACCTGCACAGGATGGGAGCTCACGGGTGAGCCAGACCGATGCGCGACGGGCGATCCCGCGAACCGACACATTGCTCGCGAGCCCACCCTTCGTGGCCGCCGTCGACCGGCTAGGTCGGGCGTCGGTGCGGGCCGCGGTCGTGGCCGCCCAGGACCAGGCCCGGCGGGGTGAGATCGCGCCCGACGACGTGGCGGCATCCGCCCTCGCCGCGCTGCCCACCAGGACCAGCTCGCTGACCCCCGTGCTCAACGCGACCGGTGTCGTGGTGCACACCAACATCGGTCGAGCGCCGCTGTCCCGCGCGGCGACGGAAGCCGTCCTCGACGCCGCCGGGTACGTCGACGTCGAGATGGACCTGGCCACCGGCCAACGAGCCCGTCGTGGCGCCGGTGCGCTGCAGGCGCTCCTCCAGGCGGTCCCGCCCGCCGAGGGCGCCCTGGTGGTGAACAACGGCGCCGCCGCCCTCGTCCTCGCCACGACCACCCTGGCCGCGGGCCGCGAGGTCGTCGTCTCCCGTGGAGAGATGGTGGAGATCGGCGACGGCTTCCGTCTGCCCGACCTCATCGCCTCCACCGGCGCACGGCTGCGGGAGGTGGGCACGACCAACCGGACCCACCTGCGGGACTACACCGACGCCATCGGCCCGGACACCGGCTGCGTGCTGAAGGTGCACCCCAGCAACTTTCGCGTCGAGGGGTTCGTCTCCGCCGTGGGCCTGCCGGAGCTGGGCGACCTGCGACGCCCGGACGGCAGCCCGGTCCCGGTCGTCGCCGACATCGGCTCCGGCCTGCTTGCCCCCGACCCGCTGCTGCCGGACGAGCCCGACGCCACCACCGCCCTGCGCGAGGGAGGAGTGACCCTGGTGACCGCCAGCGGGGACAAGCTGCTCGGTGGCCCCCAGGCGGGGATCGTCCTGGGGGTGGCGGAGACCGTGGAGCGGCTGCGCCGCCACCCCCTCGCGCGGGCGGTGCGCGTCGACAAGCTGACCCTGGCCGCCCTCGAGGCGACGGTCCGGGCCGGTGCCGTCCCGGTCCAGGAGGCACTCCACCGCACGGCCGAGGAGCTGCGGCCGCGGGTCTCCCGGTTGGCCGCCGCCCTGGGTCGGGAGGTCGTTCCCGTCGCGGGGCGGGTCGGCGGGGGCGGCGCACCCGGTGTCCCCCTTCCCGGGTATGCCGTCGAGGTGCCGGTCGACGTCGTCACCCGGCTGCGCCGTCCTGGCCGCGGCGCCGACGGCGACGACCTGCCGGTCGTCCTGGCCCGCGTGGAGGACGGAAGAGGTCTGGTGGACCTGCGCTGCATACCTCCGGACCGGGACCAGGACCTGCTGAGGGCGCTGCAGGCTGCGCTGGGGGCCGGTGCTGACCAGGGCCGGCAGGTAGATCGCCCGACCACCGGGCTGGTCGACGACGGCACCGCGACCGACGGTCCCGTCGACGTCGTCCGCCCGGTCCGATGAAGCGGGTGCTGGCTACGGCCGGCCACGTCGACCACGGCAAGTCGACGCTGGTCCGCGCGTTGACCGGACGGGAACCGGACCGGCTCGCGGAGGAGCGGGCGCGGGGGCTGACGATCGAGCTGGGGTTCGCGTGGACGCGCCTGCCGAGCGGTGCGGACATCGCCTTCGTCGACGTGCCAGGGCACCGGCGGTTCATCGGCACGACGCTCGCCGGCCTGGGACCGGCCACCGCCGTGGTGTTCGTGGTCGCCGCCGACCAGGGCTGGCAGGCACAGAGCTCGGAGCACCTGGCCGCGCTGCGCGCGCTGGGCATCCGCGACGGGGTGCTGGTGCTGACCCGGAGCGACCTGGCGGACGCGGACAGGGTCGAGCAGGTGCGGGGAGAGGCCGCGAGGCGGCTGTCGGCTGCCGGTCTGGAGGTGCCGGGCGTCGCCGTGTCCGCCCGCTCGGGCGCGGGCATGGACGAGCTGCGCGAGGCTCTCGACGCGCTCGTCGCCAGGATACCCCACCCCGATCCGGACGCACCGGTCCGGCTCTGGTGCGACCGCTCATTCACCATCCAGGGCTCGGGCACCGTGGTGACCGGCACCCTGGGCGCCGGGACCCTGCGCGTCGGCGACCACCTTGCGCTGGTGTCCTCGGCCGGCGCCCGGGAGGCGGTCGTCCGGGGCCTGCAGAGCGAGGACGTCGCGCACGAGAGCGTCGGCCCCGTCTCCCGGGTCGCGGTCAACCTGCGCCGGGTGGACGCCGCAGAGGCGGGTCGGGAGTCGGTGCTCATCACCCCCGGTGCCTTCGCCCTGGCCCGCGTGATCGACGTCCGGCTGGAGCCGGTCACGACCGGTGACGAGCCGCCGACCGGCGCTGGTCGCTCCGCCGGTGCTGATGGCTCCGACGGTCTCCCGGCCCGGGTGACGCTGCACGTGGGGTCGGCCGACCACCCGGCGCGCACCAGACCGCTCGGCGGCTTGCATGCGCGGGTCAGCCTCGACCAGGTTCTGCCCTGGCGGGTGGGGGACCGGGCCCTCCTGCGAGACCCCGGCACCCGGCAGCTGTGGTCCGCGCAGGTCGTCGACGTCGACCCGTTGCCGCTGCGCCGACGCGGCGCGGCCCGCCGCCGGGCCGAGGCGCTCGAGGGTGCGGATGCCCGTTCCCTCGCCGACGTGCGTCTGCGCTCGCGTCAGGCTGATCACCCCGGCGCGCTGGAGCAGCTGGGGCTGAGCGAGCCCGCCGAGGCCGTGCGTGTCGGCGGCTGGTGGGTGGATCCCGCGGCGGTGCAGGTATGGAGCCAGCGGGTGGTCGAGGGCGTGCGCGAGCACCACGCGACCCACCCCCTGAGCCCTGGACTGGCGATGGCAGAGGTCGCGCATCTCCTGGAGCTGCCGGAGCATCTTCGGACCGCCACTGACGGGGGCTCTCTGCCCTCCGGCCTGCCGACCCCCGCGCCCGAGCTCGTGCGTCACGTCGTGGTCGCTGCGGGGCTGAGGACCACCGACGGCCGCGTGCACGCCCCCGGCCACGGTGGTCTGGGCCGCGCGGAGAGCGCCGTAACGGAGCTCGAGGTGCGTCTGCGCGCCGCACCCTTCGCCGCGCCGGAGCGGGAGGAGCTCTCGCGGCTGGGGCTGGGGTCGACCGAGCTGGCTGCCGCGGCGCGTCAGGGCCGGTTGCTGCGCCTCCCGGACGACATCGTACTGCTCCCCGACGGCCCTGCCCGGGCGATGCGCGAGCTCGCTGCCCTGGAGCAGCCGTTCACGCTCAGCCAGGCCCGCCAGGCCCTCGGAACGACCCGCCGAGTGGCGGTGCCGCTGCTGGAGCACCTGGACGGTCGGGGGTGGACCCGCCGCGTCGACGGCCAGCGGCGCCAGGTGGTCCGCTGACCGGAAGTCGGTCCAGCTCGTCCGCCAGGCGCACGAGCAGCCGGGTCAGCTCCTGCCGGTCGTGCTCGGACCAGTGGGCGACCAGGTGGTTGGCAGTCTCACGAGCGGCCTTCTGAGCGTGCCGGATCACCTGCCGGCCGGCCGGCTGCAGCGCGACCATCACCACCCGGCGGTCGGTCGGGTCCGGCTGACGGATGATCCACCCGCGACTCTCCAGCCGCCGCACCTGCGCGGTCATCGTCGGCGGCTCAACCTCCTGCCACCGGGCCAGGGCCGACATCCGCAGCGGGCCGGCCTCGTCGAGCCGGTTCAGCAGCCAGCGGTCGGTCGCGCTGAGGGACTCCCCGCCCGGACCCAGGACGGCTCTGCGAGCCTCCGGCCGGCTGCGCGCCCGGTGGATCGCGTCCAGGGCCACCTCGAGGGCGTCGCCGACGCTGTCCGACGGAGCCGACTGCTCCGCCGGGGCCGACTGCACGGGTTGGCCGGGCTGCTCCATACCTGTCCTCCTTTTGCATGACATGTCATTAGTTAGTATCATAAAAGTATCCAGGAGGAGCTCAGATGACAAGGAGCTGATGCAGATGAGCACCTACACCGACCGTTCGACCACCCAGACCGACTTCCGGCCCGGTGTGTACACCGGGGACGATGCGTTCGCCGAGGGACGGACCTCCCTGGGCAGCTACCGCACCTATCCCGAGGCGCAGGCCGTCGTGGACCGCCTGTCCGACGAGGGCTTCGAGGTGGAGAACCTGCGGATCCTCGGCCACGGCATCACCTCGGTGGAGCAGGTCACCGGCCGCATGACCGTGGGCCGTGCCGCGCTCGCCGGAGCGGGGACGGGCGCGTGGCTGGGCCTCTTCGTCGCGCTCCTGCTCGGGCTGTTCACCCCGGTGGTCGCCTGGTTCTCCCTGCTGATCGCGGGCCTGCTCTTCGGTGCCCTGTGGGGCGCCCTTCTCGGTGCCGTCGCCCAGTGGGCCACCCGTGGCCGTCGAGACTTCCGCTCCGCCCAGAGCCTGCTGGCGCAGAGCTATGAGGTGCTGGTCACCTCGAACCGCGCCGCGCAGGCCCGCCGGCTGCTGGCCGGTGAGCCCAGCCTCGCGTCCTGAGCGCGGCCACGTGCGGGGGTCACCCCGACCCAGACCTTGCCGAACCAAGGCCTTCCAGACAGACGAACGACCCGGCGCTGCGGTGCCGGGTCGTTGTGTGAGCTGAAGCCGTTTCGCGGCTCGTTCGGCTGGGGATAGCCCCGCTCATGGACGCCGCACAACGACACCGCACGACGACACCGCACAACGACACCGCACAACGACACCGCACAACCAGGGATCAAGGTTGTGCTGGGGACTCACCCCGACGCGCGTTGTCTTCCTCGCATTGCATGGATTCAAGGTCATGCGGGCGGCGCGAGACGCTCGCACGCGTCGCGGTCGACCATCCATGACCGCCGGCGGCGTCGCACCTCCGGTGCCACCCACCACGTGGAGCGGTCAGGGGGCGTAGAGGACGAAGCCGATCCCGGCGCCGCCCAGCCCCATCAGCACGGCGACGAGAGCCACCAGCGCCATGGGTTCGACCACGTCGACCTCGGCACGGATGCCCGCCACGGCCCGGTTGGTGCGTCGGTTGTGGGTCATGGTGATGGCGAGGGCGCACACCAGCGTGAGCAGCGGCAGGAGCAGCATGCCCAGCCCGTAGTGCGGCACCCAGCGCAGGAAGACCGCGCTGACCGTCACCAGGGCGAGGCCGGTACGGCTCCAGGACAGGGTGGTGCGCTCCGGCTGGAGGCCCCGGTCCACCGCGGCCGCGGTGGCCGGCGCAGGCGCTGGCCCCCGGCGCGGGCGCCTGCGGCTCATGGGGCGGTGGTGAGGATGAAGATCGCCAGGACGAGCGCGCTGACCGCTGCGCCGAGGCCGAGCACGGGAGCGATCAACGGCATGGGCAGCGGCCTCGAGTGGCGCATCGCGCGTTCCACCCCGAGCCACCGCATGAAGGCACCCCCGCTGACGAACATGCCCAGCACGATCAGCAGCAGGGCGATGCCCTTGCGGACGGCCGGCTCGAAGAGGCCGACCGCGAAGGCCTCGATCGCGATGCCCCCCGCGAGCAGGGCCAGCGCGGTGCGGATCCAGGCCAGGAAGGTGCGCTCGTTGGCCAGCGAGAAGCGAGGGTCCGGATCCTCGCCGCCGGGCAGCAGGCGGCGGACCCACCAGTCCCGCTCGTCGGTCTGCTCCGCCATGGCTCCCGAACCTACCCCGCGACGTCCTGCTGGACCACCGGGTCCCGCCGGTGCCACCACCACAGCAACGCGCCCCCGGTGGCGAAGGCCGCGCTGGTCGCGGCGGTGCTCACCAGCGAGGTCGTGATGAGCGGGCCGACCACGCCGGCGATCAGGGCGTTGGACAGCAGCACCGAGAAGGCGGCCATCGAGGCGGCAGATCCGCGGTGGCGCGGGAAGAGCTCGAGCAGGGTCAGCTGCACGACGGGGAAGGCCAGCCCGATCACCACCCCGAACAGGGCCGGGCCGACGACGGCCCACGGCAGGCTCGGCGACATCCACACCAGCGCGATGTTGAGCAGCCCGATGAGCACGGCGGCCACCATGGACACGTCGACGAGCCGCTCGCCGGAGACGCGCGAGGCCAACCGGCCACCGGTGTACGAGCCCAGCGCCATCCCCCCGATGAGCGGGACGAAGAGCTTCCAGAAATCCTGCTCGCCCTGGCCCAGCAGGTCGACCACGAGGATCGGGGCGGTGAGCACGTAGAGGATGTAGGAGCCGAAGGTCAGGGCCCCGGCCACGGCCAGCCGCTCGAAGCGCCAGGACCTGGCCACGGTCCACAGGCCACCCACGACCGCGCCGAGACGCAGCGGGGTCCGGTCCTCCGGAGGCAGGGTCTCGGGCAGCACCAGGACCACGAGCAGGATGCCGAGCACGGCATACCCGGCGACGAACCAGAAGATCAGCGGCCACCGGCCCAGGAGCAGCAACCAGCCGCCGATGACCGGCGCGATGGCGGGTGCGACGGCGAAGATGAGCATCACCTGGCTCATCAGCCGTCGCGCGGTGGGGCCGCTGAACAGGTCGGGGATCACGGCCCTGCTGACGACCGTGGCCGCGCCGGCGAAGACCCCCTGCGCCGCCCGGCCGACCAGCAGCCAGCCGAAGCTCGGGGCGAGCGCACAGGCGATGGAGGCGACCACATACCCCGCCAGTCCGCCGATCATCACGGTCCGTCGCCCGAGGGCGTCCGACAACGGGCCGTGCACCACGCTCATCACGGCGAAGGCCACCAGGTAGGCGCTGGTCACCCGCTGCAGCGCGGCCGTGCCGACGTCGAACTGCTCGCCCAGCTGCTGGAAACCGGGGAAGATCGTGTCGATGGTGAACGGACCGAGCATGGCCAGCGCAGCCAGGGTGGCGACGAGCACCAGGCCGGCGCGGGCCTCGGAGCCGGAGGCATCGCTGGCCGGTCGGGAGCGGGGGGTCACGCGGTCACGCTACCTGCGTCGCCGGGACCCCACGCTCAGCCGTCCTGCTCGAACCGCCGGACCGGCGAGACCGGTTTAGCATGGCGGCCAGGGACGCGGCGGTCGCGTCCTCGCTGGTGAGCGGAGGAACGGCATGGCTGCTGTCGGCATGGGTGCCGTCCCGATCGAGGCTGGTTACGCCTTCCGGGTCTGGGCCCCGCACGCCGACTCGGTGCAGGTGGTGGGCGACTTCAACGAGTGGGACGACGAGGCGCACCCGATGACGGCCGAGGGCAACGGCAACTGGTATGCCGAGGTGCCGGTCGCGCAGATGTGGCAGGAGTACCAGTACCTGCTGCGCAACGGCGAGGACACCTTCCTCCGGATCGACCCGCGGGCGCTGGCCGTGACCAACTCCGTCGGCAACGGCCTGCTCTACGACCACGGCGCCTTCGACTGGGACGGTGACGACTTCACCCCGCCGCACCAGCACGAGCTCGTCGTCTACGAGACCCACATCGGCTCCTTCGTCGACACCCCCGGTGACGGACCGGCCGACCTCCACGACCTGCTGGGCAAGCTGGACTACCTGGTCGGGCTGGGCGTCAACGCGATCGAGCTGATGCCGCTCATGGAGTTCGCGGGCGACTACTCGTGGGGCTACAACCCGGCCCACGTCTTCGCCGTCGCGAGCACCTACGGCGGTCCCGAGGCGCTGAAGATCTTCGTCAAGGAGGCGCACAAGCGCGGGCTGGCGGTCATCATCGACGTGGTCTACAACCACTTCGGCCCCAGCGACCTGTCGACCTGGCAGTTCGACGGGTGGAGCGAGAACGACAAGGGCGGGATCTACTTCTACAACGACCACCGCTCCGCGACCCCGTGGGGCGACACCCGCCCGGACTACGGCCGCGAGGAGGTGCGCGACTTCATCCTCGACAACGCCCGGATGTGGCTGCGTGACTACCACGCGGACGGGCTGCGGCTGGACATGACGCCCTACATGCGCCGCGTCAACGGCACGGACGGGGAGGACATCCCCGAGGGCTGGGAGATGATGCGGCTCATCGGCGAGATGGTCCGCACCGAGTTCCCCCGCCACGTCGTCATCGCCGAGGACCTGCACAACGTCGCCGAGGTCACCTCCGTCGAGCCCGAGGGTGCCGCGATGCACGCGCAGTGGGACAACCAGTTCGTCCACCCCGTCCGGGAGGCGCTGATCGTGGCCGACGACGCCCACCGCTCCGTGGCGGCGGTGGCCCAGGCCGTCACCCATGAGTACCACCAGCCGTTCGACCGGGTGATCTACACCGAGTCCCATGACGAGGTGGCCAACGGCCAGGCGCGGATCCCCTCCGAGGTCGACGGTGACGACCCGGGCGGGTGGGCCGCCCAGAAGCGCGCCACGCTCGGTGCCGCGCTCGTCCTGACCGCACCGGGGATCCCGATGCTCTTCCAGGGACAGGAGTTCCTCGAGGACGAGTGGTTCCGCGACACCGTGCCGCTGGACTGGGAGCGGGCCTGGGCCTTCCGCGACCTCACCCAGATGTTCCGCGACCTGATCCTGCTGCGCCGCAACGCCGAGGGCGACACCCGCGGCCTGGCCGGGGAGCACACCACGCTGATCACCGCCGACGAGGAGGTCAAGGTGCTCGCCTACGTGCGGTCCACCGGCGACGACCACCACGTGCTGGTCGCCGTCAACCTCTCCGCCACCTCCGTCCAGCGCCAGGTCGAGGTGCCCGGCGGCGGGAACTGGCGGGTGCGCTTCAACAGCGACGCCCGCACCTACAGCACGCTCTTCGGCGACCACGCCACCCCGGACATCGAGGTGCAGGACGGTAAGGGGCTGCTCGACCTGGCGCCCTACTCCGCCGTGCTCTACGTCCCCGCCTGAGCGGACCCGCGCCCCGCCACCTGGAGGGTGTGGATTCCCGGCCTGCATGTGCCTAGGATGCGCACGTGCCAGGGACGATCGCCGTGCTCTCCATGACCAGAGCGCGCCACAGCCAGCTGCTTGCCCAGGTCGACGGCATCTCCGTCGGCTCCGTCCCTCCGCAGGTGCACTGCGTGATCTCGATGGGGGACCGCGAGCTCACCCGGGGCCGGCTGCCGCTGGGCACCGACCGGTGGGAGACGATCGTGCGGCCGGTCCAGACCGACCGGCGTGCGCTGCCGATCGCCGCGGCCCGCAACCTGGCCGCCAACCTCGCCATCGAGGCGGGCGCCCGGACGCTGGTGTTCATGGACGACACGGTGATCCCCGGCCCGACCACCCTGGAGCGTCTCGGCGAGGCCGTCGGTGGCCAGCGCCGCGCCGTCCTGCAGGCCATCCCCCGCCACGCCGACGACCAGGAGGTCACCTCACCCGTGGTGTGGCGTACCCCCGTCCTCGACCTGCCGCCGTTGGCCGAGGAGGAGGTGCTCGGCTACCCGATGGGCCGCCTGCACGAGATCGCCTCCCGGGGCCCGGACGCGATCCCGCTCGTGCCCGGCCAGCAGGTCGTCGACACCCGGTGGGGGCTGTTCAGCGGCGAGTGCTTCGCGATGAGCGTCGAGGACTTCCAGGCCACCGGCGGCTTCTGCGCCGACTACACAGGGCGGGGGCTGCAGGACGCCGACTTCGCCGAGGTGGTTCGCCAGCGCGGCGGCACCATCGTCTGGGTCGGCGGCGCCGACGCATACCGCCAGCCCGCCGAGCCGGTCGAGCCCGAGCTGCAGGCCCGCTACGCCGCCCGCCACGTCCAGACCTGGCGCGAGCGGTGGGACGGCGACCCCGAGCACCCCTGGCTGGACTGGCTGCGCGAGCAGGAGCTGCTCACGCGCTGACCGGCGGGCCCGGTATGCCGACGGGGTTCCCGTGGGGCCCGCTCAGTCCGTCACGCGGACGACGCCGTGGGCACCTCGCTCGGCGTCGACCATGATGTGCGAGACCGCCGAGTAGTGCCCGGCCTCCGGGAAGGTCAGCTCCACGAAGCCGCCCTGGGCCGGCTGCAGCGCGAGCGCCTGGGCGCCTGCGCCCTCGGACTGCGGCCCGAGCTGGTAGGCGCCCTCGGCGTAGACGGTGTCGAACTGGCCGCCGACGATGTGGAAGGACGTGGGCCGGTTAGGCCCGGCGACGAGCACCCAGAAGCGGACCCGCTCGCCGACCTCGGCCTCGAACATCTCACCGGCCGGGCCGTACTGCCCGGCGACCCCGTTGAAGGTGACGAAGGCCGGGCGCTCACCGGCCACCGCGTCGGCGTCCACCTCGGCCGCCGGCTCCTCGCCCTGGCCGGAGCCCGGGACGAGGTAGACCTCGGACTGGACCAGGACGTACTCGCGGTCCACCTCGGGCAGGCCCTCCTCGGGCTCGATGATGACCGCGCCGGCCATGCCGGCCGCGATGTGGCTGCTCATGGGTGCCGTCGAGCAGTGGTACATCCAGATGCCCGCCCGCTCGGCGGTGAACCGATAGACCAGCGACTCACCCGGCGCGATGGTGCGCATCGGCTGGTCCGGGGCCAGCGCGCCGGCGTGGAAGTCGATGGAGTGGCCCAGTGTCCCGTCGTTGACCAGGGTGATCTCGAAGACGTCGCCGACCCGGCCGCGCAGCGTCGGCCCGGGCACCTGGCCGTTGAAGGTCCACCGCGTCTGCGTCACCCCCGGCGCGACCTCCAGCTCCAGCTCCTGCGCGGTCAGGGTCAGCCGGTGCACCCGCTCCTCGCCCAGCGGTGCCAGGACGGGGTCCACCACGTCCTGCACCCGGGCACCCGGGTCCAGCAGCGGCGTGGCCGTGGACGGGAAGGCCGCTATCCCGGGACCACCGTGGCCGTCGTCGTCCTGACCGGCGCCGTACTGATCGCCGCCGTGCTGCCCGGCCCCGCGCTGGTCCTGGCCATCCTGCCCGGACCCCTCAGCGCCCTCAGCGGCCGTGCCGCCGTCGCCTCCCCCGACGAAGACGTCGAAGACCATCCCCATCTGCCGGTGGCCGACGATGGTGCACCAGCCCTGCGCCGGGCCACCGACGACGCCGACGTCCAGCGTCGCGGAGTCGCCCGTGCCGAGGCGCGGTGAGCGCTCGCCGAGGAGCTGCAGGTCGTGCACGTTGTTGTCGTCCATGTTGACCAGCTCGATCACCAGGCGGTCCCCAGCCGGCACCGTGATGCTGGCGGGCTCGAAGCGCATGTCGTGCGCCTCGACGGTGACCGTGGTCGTGTTGCCGGTGGGTGTCACGGCAGCCGAGGCGTCGCCACCTGCCACCGTGCCTTCCGCCACCCCGACCCCGGAGCCGCCCAGACCGGCTGCCGCCGGGTCCGCCGCCACGCCCACCGACACGGCCAGCACCAGCGCCGACAGCGCCGCGACCAGCTGCCCGCCGGACCAGATGGAGGGCATCCGGTCCGGCGTGCCGGCCTCGGCACCCGGCGCGGGCCGGGCCCCGGCCGGACGCTCGCCGCGCTCGCGGGCGGCGGCCACCTCGCGCTTGGCCCGGCTGGAGGCCCGGATGCCCAGGATCATCAGCGGGATGAACGTGGCCAGGGCTGCGACGACGAGCAGCGAGACGATGACCCGCACGATGCTGGGCACCGGCAGCAGGCACAGCAGCAGCCCGACGTTGATCGTCACCAGCCGGGCCGTGCCCCACCGGTCGAACCAGCGCGCGCCCGCCCGCACGACGGTCTTGCCGCCGCCGACCACGGAGGGCACGAGGTAGGACAGGGCGCCGGTCAGCAGCTGCGCGGCGAAGCCGACCACGATCACGGCCGAGGTCCAGCCGAAGCCGTTGACGAAGTCGGCCCAGTTGCCGGCACCGGCCAGCCGCCACAGCACCATGGTCAGCGCGGCCAGGCCCCAGACGAGCGCCAGCCCGACCGAGGACGGTGCGAACTCCCGCGGCGGCGCCTGCCGCACCGGTGACAGCACGGCGCTGGCCCACCAGGCCAGCGAGGCGAGGTAGCCGACCAGCGCGACCACGCTCAGCCACCGCACGTCGAGCAGGGCCCCGCCGACCAGCAGGGCCAGGGAGGCGACGAGGCCGGGCAGCGCCTGCGTGGCGCGCCGTTCGGCGGGCGGGGCGATCCGCGTGCGCAGCATCGTCGGCCACAGGGTGAGCAGCGTCCCGGTGACGGTGAGCCCGACCCAGCCCAGCAGCATCGTCATCGTGTGCGCCAGCAGCAGCCGTCCGTGCCACACGTCCGACAACCCGAGGGCCAGGGTCGCCCCGAAGCCGGCGCCGACCGGCAGGGCCAGCGCCGCCGCGACGTAGTAGCGCACCGTCACCCGGAACCGGCCGGGCAGCGCGCCCCGCAGGCGCCGGACCAGCTGCACCCCGTGGGTGACCACGGCCGCGCTGACCAGGCTGGCCCCGACCAGGGTGACCGGCCAGCGGGCGGTCGGGACGCCGACCAGGGTCAGGACGGTGCCGGCGAGGAGCAGCCACAGCCGGATCGACTGGGCCCGGCGGTCGTCCAGCCCCGGCCGGGTCTTCAGCAGCGCCTGGGTGAAGTGGGTGCTCCACACCATGATCGCGTGGGTCAGGGCGCCGAGGAGGACCAGGTGGACCATGAGCCAGCGCGAGTCGGGCACGAACGGGTGGATCGCCGTCATCACCAGGGCGAGCAGCAGCCACAGCAGGGCGGGCTGGTCACGCAGCGCCCAGTGGCCCCGGTTGCCCGCAGCTCGCGTCCGGCGGCCACCGTCGGGCGTGGTCCGGCGCGCGGTCGGCGCGAGGTCAGACATGGATCTCCGTTCGGTCCGGTATGCGGCGGCGCCCGGCCCGCGGGCCGGTCACCACCACCGTCAGCAGGGTGAGCAGGAAGAGCAGGAGGGCGGCGACGTTGCCGAGCAGCGCCAGCTGCCAGATGGGCAGCGCCCGCAGGCCGATCGCGACCAGGCCCAGCGAGGCGACCCGTGCGGCGAGCGTGGCGTGCAGCAGGAGCAGGGGGACCCACATCGCGCGGTGGTAGGGCAGCCGCACCTTGAGCACGGCCGGGAGGATCACCGGGGCGTGCGCCAGCACCATGGAGATCGCGAAGCCGAGGAAGGTGGCGTGCACGACGACGTCATAGCCGTCGCCCACAGGTCGCCCGCCCAGCAGCAGCCCGAGCCCGGCCACCAGCAGCCAGCCGTACCCGAGCAGCAGTGCCACCGCCGCGAAGCGGGGCAGGCCGCTCCCGCGGACCGTGCGCCGGGCGACGTCATGGCGCACCAGCCAGCCGGTGAGGAGGAGCAGGGCCAGCCCGAGCAGCCGCCAGGTCACCTCGGCACCGGGCCGGGAGCCGGCCAGCACCGTCGTGCCGAGCACCGCCAGCGTGACACCGCCGGCGAGCAGGACCAGCCAGCGGTCGGCGCCGACGGGCATGGCCAGCCGGGCCAGCTCCACCCGCTCGGCGGCGATGGTGAGCACGACGAAGCCGACGAGCAGCGGCACCACGACCGCCACCTCCACCCGGGTCAGCAGCAGCGCGGCCGCGGCCGCCAGCACCGCGCCCAGGGCCTCCACGGCGACGGTGAGGTCCCGGTTGCGGCGCCAGAGGACGGCATACACCAGGACGAGGGTGAGCAGTCCCTGGGTGAGCAGCAGCCGGCCCAGGAGGGGATCGGGGAGCAGGGTCAGCGCCAGCGCGCCGGCACCGGTGAGCGCGGGGGCCAGGAAGCCCCAGCCCGCACGCAGCGCGGTGGCGCGCTCCAGGCTGATCACCGTGCCGAGGAAGCCCAGGACCATCAGCGACCCGTGCAGGTCGGCCAGCCGGGCGCTGGCGAGCGGTGCCGGGACGCCGGCCAGGGTGAGCCCGGCGTCCATGCCGACCAGGAGCGCCAGCCCGCCCGGCAGGAGCAGGAGCGGGGCCGGCCCGCGTCCCCCGTCGGCCCGGCGCCGTCCGGGGCTCACGCCGCTGGGGGAGTGGTCTGCTCCACCTCTGCCCAGTCCGGGCCGTCCAGCGCGATGGCGGCCGCGGGGAAGAGGCCGTTGTCCTCGCGGTCGATGTGCTGGCGCAGGAGGTGCTCGAAGGCGGGGTAGGCCGCGTGGTCGCCCGCGCGGACCGCCGCCAGCCGCTCGTCGAGCTCGGTGTGCTCGGAGCACAGGTCAGCGATGTGCTCGGTGAACTGCTCCTCGCGCCGCATCACCGAGAAGAGGCCGACCTCCTCGGCGCTGGTGTGCGGGTGGAGCAGGCCGGCGAGGGTGTCGGCGGCGGCGTGCACTGCCGCCTCCTCTGCACCCCGCTCGAGGGCCCGGCGCAGCTCGCCGGCGGCGTTGATGATCGCGGTGTGCTCGGCCATGAACCGGCCGATCACCTCGATCGACTCGCAGCCGCAGTAGGTGCACATCAGGCGCCGGCGGTGCTCGTCGCCCGCTCGTCGGCCTGTCGCGTGAAGCGCAGCGTCCAGACCTCGGGGCCGCGCTCGAGGTACTCGTGCGTCACCGACCCGCCCTCGCGCTCGGCGAGCTGGGCGAGCAGGGGCAGGGGGTCGTGGGGGGCGATCAGGTCCATCTGCTGTCCCGGCCGCAGGCCGCCGACGGCACCGAAGATCGTGGCGTGGCGGATCGCGTGCGGGATCTCCCGGGCGTCCAGGGCGGGCACGCCCTCGTCGCCGGAGCAGCCGCAGCCGCAGCCGCCCTTCTCGACGATGGGCAGGGTGCGGGGTGTGTCGGTCATGTCGGTCTCCAGGTCGTGACGGGTCAGGGCTGAATGGGCAGGGTGAAGTGCGTGTGCGGGCGTTGGGCAGGGCGCGGGTATGCCGTGCGCAGGGACGGTCAACCCGGCTTGGGCGCGCCGGGACGGGCGTAGCGCACCCAGGTGATGACCACGCACAGCACGGCGAAGGCGATGCCGATGAGGTAGAAGGTGGTCGGGCTCATCAGGGTCAGGCCGACCCCGAAGAGGAAGGGCCCGAAGGCCGCGATGGCCGCGGTCCAGCCGATCACGCCACCGGCCTGGCGTCGCTCGAAGATCATCGGCATCTGCTTGAAGGTGGAGGCGTTGCCGATCCCGGCGAAGAGGAAGATCGCCAGCATCCCCCACAGGAAGCGGTCAAAACCGGCGTCCAGGGCCGCGGCCGAGGAGGTGTCCGGCACCAGGCCCGTCATGGTGAAGGCGATGGAGCCGATCAGGCCGAGCCCGGAGATCAGCGTCCAGATCGCCCCGCCCATCCGGTCGGTCAGGGGGGAGAACAGGACGCGCGCACCCGCTCCCACGAGGGGACCGAGGAAGACCAGCGCCAGGGCGTTGGGCACCTGGTAGCCCTCGATGAGCATCTGGGCCTCGGGCCCGGTGCCCTGGACGATCTCGGGGTTGCCGGAGCCGTAGAGGTTCTGCATGAGCAGGCCGAACTGGGCGGACAGGCCGGAGAAGGTGCCGAAGGTCATGATGTACAGCAGGGTCATCAGCCAGGTGTCGACGTTGCTGAAGATGTCGAACTGCTGCTTGATGTTGGCCTTGATCGGCACCGACTTCAGCAGCCACCACGCCAGGGCGGCGCCGATGAGGCAGAAGGGGATCCAGAAGAAGGCCGCGTTCTGGTACCACACCTCCTGGTTGCCCTGGCCGGCCATCTCCATGCTCTGGCTGTTGCCGAGGAAGCCCAGCATCCCGAAGCCGATGAGCCACGGGGTGAGCAGCTGGACCAGGGAGACGCCGAAGTTGCCCAGGCCCGCCTGCAGGCCCAGCGCGGTCCCCTGCAGCCGCTTGGGGAAGAAGTAGGAGGTGGAGGGCATGAAGCCGGAGAAGGCACCGCCGCCGATACCGGCCAGGAAGGCCAGGACCATGAGCTCCCAGTAGGGCGCGGTCGGCTCCTGCACGCGCACGCCCCAGCCGAGCAGGGGGAAGACGAGCAGGAAGGTGGTGATCGCCACCATCTTGCGGGTGCCCAGGATGGGCGGCAGCACCATCCAGACGATCCGCAGCAGGCCGGCCGCCAGACCGGGCATGGCTGCCATCCAGTACAGCTGGCCCTGGGTGAACTCGTAGCCGAGGGCGTTGAGCCGCGGGATGACCGCGCTGGGCAGGAACCAGGTGATGAAGCACAGGGTGAGGGTGAAGGTGGTGATCCACAGGGTGGACCAGGCCCGGCCGCTGTCCCAGGTCTCCTCGTTCTCGGGGTCCCAGTTCTGCAGCCATTCACCGCCGGTGCGGCGTTCGGACGCGGGGGTGCTCATCGCTGTGCCTCCTGTAGACGGCTGTCGGGCTCGTCGTGCTGGTCAGGTGTTCCGGTGAAGGTGCGGTCGAGGTCCTGCTCGCCGTCGCTGGGCTCGAGCTTGTCGGACAGCTCGGGGGACTGCGCGTGCAGCATGCGGACGACGGTGAGGTGCATCCACAGCAGGCAGACGGCGGTGAGGAGGAAGAGGACGAAGAAGGTGGAGGTCGGGAAGCCGGACCACTCCTCGGTGTAGGCGAACAGCGGCGGCAGGAAGAACCCGCCCAGGCCGCCGAGCATGCCGACGAGGCCGCCGACCGGGCCGACGTTGTCCGGGAAGTACTCGGGGATGTGCTTGAAGACGGCCGCCTTGCCCACGCCCATCGCGCAGCCGAGCAGGAAGAGCAGGATGGTGAACGGCACGATGTGCATCGCGTAGCCCAGGTGCTCGGTGGCCCGGCCGTCGGCGTGGTTGATGACCACGTGGCCGTTGGGCATCATCAGGATGCCGGAGGTGACCAGCATGACGAAGAAGGTGCCGTACATCGCCTTGCGGGCGCCCCAGCGGTCGGTGAACCAGCCACCCACCGGACGCAGCAGCGAGGCGGGGAAGATGAACAGCGCGGTCAGCAGGCCGGCGGTCGTCAGCGAGACCCCGAAGTTGTTGATGTAGTAGATGGGCATCCACGCCGCCAGGGCGACGTAGGCGCCGAAGACGGCGACGTAGTAGAGGCTGAACCGCCACACCCGCAGCTGACGGAGCGGGGTCATCATCTGCCCCAGCGTCCGGGACGAGCCGGGCATCCGGTCCTGGGACGGGGTGCCGAACCAGGTGATCGCCGCCATGACGAGCAGCAGCACGGCATACACGACCGGGATGAGGCGCCACCCGCCCTGGAGCCCCAGGATGACGGTCGAGCCCGCCGTTGCGGCGATGATCGGCGGGCCGATGAACTTGGTGACCGAGGCGCCCACGTTGCCGGCGCCGAACAGGCCGAGGGCGAACCCCTGGCGCTCACGGGGCGTCCAGGCGGCGTTCCAGGCGATGCCGACCGAGAAGGAGTTGCCGGCGAAGCCGACGAGGAAGGCCAGCACCAGCAGCCACCCGTAGCTCTCGGCCCTGCTGACCATGAAGGCGGGCACCGCGCTGACCACCAGGATCGCGGTCATCATCTTGCGGCCGCCGATCCGGTCGGTGAGCATCCCGGCGGGCAGACGCCAGATCGAGCCGTTGAGCACGGCGACCGCCGAGATCCAGGACAGCTGGGTGTCGGTGAGCCCGAACTCCTCCTGGATGGGCTTGCCGAGGATGCCGAACATCAGCCAGACCGCGAACATCAGCGTGAAGGCGGTGGTGGAGATCCACATGACGCGGCCAGCCTGCGAGGCGGTGCGCGTCTGGACGCCGGCGGGGGCGTTGCTCATCCTGCTCCTATGGGTGAGGAAGGCATTTGACGGAGAGAGTCATCTAAACACCCGTACCCTACACCTGGGTTGACCCCTTCGCCACACGGCACGTGCGTTCAATTCGCGCATAGATGTATGCCGTATTTCTGCTGGTGGGAGGCGCTGCGTGCGCAGATCGCCAGGTCGCCGACGAGCGGCCGATCCCCCTTGCGTCTGGCCCGCCGATGGGTTTAGATAAGACGTCGCAATCCGCTAAAAGGGAGTCGCAGTGAGGGCCGCCGAGACGCCGAACGAGGGAGCAGCGCTGCTCACCTCCGCCGTGCGCCGGCGGATCGTGGACACCCTGGCGGGCCTGCCCCGGCTGGCCGTCGAGGGCCGACCGACCCGCGCCAGCGGGCTCACCGCAGCAGAGCTGGGCCAGCTGCTGAGCCTGCACAGCACGACCGTGCGCTTCCACCTCGACCAGCTGGTCGCCGCGGGCCTGCTGGAGGCGCACTTCGTCCGGGGCGGGGGAGCGGGGCGGCCGAAGAAGAAGTACGTCGTCGTCGACGGAGAGCTCACCCCCTCGGAGTCGCCGCAGGCCGAAGGGCCGTACCAGGTGCTGGCCACGCTCCTCGCCGAGGCGCTGGACCCGGACTCCGTGGCGCACCTGTCCCCGGAGGAGGCGGGAGCCGAGTGGGTCCGCCAGCGGCTGGCCGACCGGGGTCAGGTCGGGCCGGAGGAGCCCGCGGCGACCGCCGGCGAGTGGCTCGGGAAGATGGGGCACGTGGTCGACCTGCTGGCCGAGTGGGGCTACACGCCCGATCTCAGCGTCGACGGTGCCGAGGGGGAGACGACCCTGACGCTGCGGGACTGCCCCTTCCTCGAGCTGGCCCGGGTCCGCCCGGCCGTGGTCTGCGGGGTGCACCGCGGTCTGCTCCGCGGCGCGCTGGAGGTCGCCGGGGAGGAGCAGGCCGAGGTCAGCCTGCGTCCCTTCGTCGGACCGCAGACCTGCCACGCCGTGATCTTCCGCGACGGCGGGCCCGCTGACGTCGAGGGCCTGGTCCTGCCCGACGACCTGCCCGCCACCGCTGCGCCCGCCACCGCTGCGCCCGCGACAGCTCCGCCGTCCGGCGCACCGCATACGGAGCCCGTCAGCACCGAACCGCAACCCCCGGAACCGCCCGCCCTCGGGCCGGCGACCGGGGCCTAGACCCAGCCCGTCCAGCAGACCCGTCGCCACCGATCAGGAGAGCACCTCATGAGCCAGAGCACCCAGAGCCGTCCGGGTTTGGACGGGCCGCTGAGCCAGGCGCTGGTGAGCACCAGCCGGTTCTTCACCCGCGGCGAGGTCTCGGACGACCAGCGCTCGGTCCACGTCACCGGTGGCCGCTCCGGAGACGCCTTCTACCGCGACCGGTGGAGCCACGACAAGGTCGTCCGCTCCACCCACGGCGTCAACTGCACCGGCTCCTGCAGCTGGAAGGTCTACGTCAAGGACGGGATCATCACCTGGGAGGCGCAGCAGACGGACTACCCGTCGGCCGGTGCTGACCGCCCGGAGTACGAGCCCCGCGGATGCCCCCGCGGCGCCGCCTTCTCCTGGTACACCTACAGCCCCACCCGGGTGCGCTACCCCTACGTGCGCGGCACCCTGCTGGAGATGTTCCGGGAGGCGCGCCGGGAGTACGGCGACTCCGTGCTCGCCTGGGCCTCGATCGTCCAGGACGAAGAGAAGGCCCGCGCCTACAAGAGCGCGCGCGGCAAGGGCGGGCTGGTCCGCTCCACCTGGGAGGAGGTCGTGGACCTCATCGCGGCGGCGCACGTCTACACGGTCAAGCGCTACGGCCCGGACCGGATCGCCGGCTTCTCCCCGATCCCGGCGATGTCGCCGGTCTCCTACTCCTCCGGCTCCCGGTTCCACGAGCTCATCGGCGCGCCGATGCTCTCCTTCTACGACTGGTATGCCGACCTGCCCAACGCCTCCCCGCAGATGTTCGGCGACCAGACCGACGTGCCGGAGTCCGGGGACTGGTGGGACGCCGGCTACCTGATCATGTGGGGCTCCAACGTCCCGCTGACCCGCACCCCCGACGCGCACTGGATGGTCGAGGCCCGCTACCGCGGCCAGAAGGTCATCGCGGTCTCCCCCGACTACGCCGACAACGTCAAGTTCGCCGACGAGTGGGTCGCCTCCGACCCGGGCACCGACGGCGCCCTGGCGATGGGGATGGGCCACGTGGTCCTCAAGGAGTTCTTCGTCGACCAGCAGGTGGACTTCTTCACCGACTACAACAAGCGCTTCACCGACCTGCCCTACCTGGTCACCCTCGTCCAGCAGGAGGACGGCACGTACCAACCGTCAAAGTTCCTGACCGCCGGCGACCTGGACGGGCACTACCCCGAGCAGCAGAGCGAGAACGCGCTGTGGAAGCCGGCCGTCCTGGACCGCGCGGTCGACGACGTCGCCATCCCCAACGGCTCGATCGGCCACCGCTACGGCGACGACGGCGCCGGCCGGTGGAACCTCGACCTGGACGGCATCGACCCCGCGCTGACGCTCTACGGCGACACCGGTGAGGCCGTGGAGGTCGTGCTCCCGCGCTTCGACAACGTCGAGGGGCAGATGCGCACCGAGCGGCGTGGCGTCCCGGTCCGCCGGGTCGGGGAGCACCTGGTCACCACGGTGCTGGACCTGATGCTCGCGCACTACGGCGTGGCGCGGGACGGACTGCCCGGCCAGTGGCCCACCGGCTACGAGGACCCGTCGGTGCCGGCCACCCCCGCCTGGGCGGCCGAGATCTGCGGGGCCCCGCCGGAGCAGATCATCCGGATCGCGCGTGAGTGGGCGCAGAACGCCATCGACACGAACGGGCGCGGGATGATCCTCATGGGCGCCGGCACCAACCACTGGTACCACTCCGACCAGGTCTACCGGGCCATGCTGGTGCTGACCACGATCACCGGCTGCCAGGGCCGCAACGGCGGCGGCTGGGCGCACTACGTCGGTCAGGAGAAGATCCGGCCGATCATGGGCTTCCAGCACCTGGCCTTCGCGCTGGACTGGGTGCGCCCCCCGCGGCACATGAACCAGACGGCCTACTGGTACGTCCACACCTCGCAGTACCGCTACGACACCTTCGACGCCGACGCGATCAACGGCAACACCGGGTTGTTCGCCGGGCAGACCACGATGGACCTGCTGGCGCAGTCGGTGCGGCTGGGCTGGACCCCGTCCTACCCGCAGTTCGACCGGTCCTCGCTGCAGGTGGCGGACGAGGCGGCCGCCGCCGGGATGAGCGCTCCGGAGTATGTGGCCAGCCAGCTGAAGGAGGGCACGCTGCAGTTCGCGGTCGAGGACCCGGAGAACCCGGAGAACTTCCCCCGGATCCTGTCCCTGTGGCGGGCCAACCTGCTCGGGTCCAGCGCCAAGGGCAACGAGTACTTCCTCAAGCACCTGCTCGGCGCGGACAACGCGGTCAAGGCGACCGAGGCGCCCGAGCACCTGCGCCCCCACGGCATACCGTGGCCGGAGCGGGCGCCGGAGGGCAAGCTCGACCTGCTGCTCACCCTGGACTTCCGGATGACCAGCTCCACGCTGTTCTCCGACGTGGTCCTGCCGGCGGCGACCTGGTACGAGAAGCACGACCTCAACACCACCGACATGCACCCGTTCATCCACTCCTTCAACCCGGCCATCTCCCCGCCGTGGCAGTCCAAGACGGACTGGGAGGCGTGGAAGGCGATCGCCAAGCGGTTCTCCGAGCTGGCCGTCGACCACCTCGGCACCCGCAAGGACGTGGTCACCAAGCCGCTGTGGCACGACACCCCCGAGGCGATGGCGACGGTGCACGGGCGGGTCCTGGACTGGAAGACCGGTGAGGTGGACGCCATACCGGGCAAGACCCTGCCGGTGATCGCCGAGGTCGAGCGCGACTACACGGCCATCTACGACAAGATGACCGCGATCGGCCCGCTGCTGAAGAACGTCGGCATGCAGACCAAGGGCGTGAAGTATGAGGTGAGCCGGGAGGTCGACATCCTCGCCCAGCGCAACGGGGTGGTGCGCGGCGGTGCCGCTGACGGCCAGCCCACGCTGGCGACCGACATCCAGTTCGCCGACGCGATCATGCACCTGTCGGCGGTGAGCAACGGCCATCTGGCCACCCAGGGCTTCAAGTTCCTGGAGCAGCGCACCGGGACCCAGCTGCACGACCTGGCCTCCGAGCACGAGGGCAAGCAGATCACCTTCGCCGACACCCAGGCCGCGCCCGTGCCGGTCATCACCTCCCCCGAGTGGTCCGGCAGCGAGTCCGGCGGGCGGCGCTACAGCCCGTTCACCATCAACATCGAGCGCTCCAAGCCGTTCCACACCCTCACCGGCCGCCAGCAGTTCTACCTGGACCACGACTGGATGCTCGGGATGGGCGAGGCGCTGCCGACCTACCGACCGCCGCTGAACATGAAGACCCTGTTCGGGGAGAGCACGCCCGGTGAGCAGAACGAGCTCGGGGTGTCGGTGCGCTACCTGACCCCGCACAACAAGTGGTCGATCCACAGCGAGTACCAGGACAACCTGTTCATGCTCTCGCTCTCCCGCGGCGGCCAGGTGATCTGGATGTCCGACAAGGACGCCGCCAAGATCGGGGTCAAGGACAACGACTGGATCGAGGCGGTCAACCGCAACGGCGTGGTCGCCTGCCGGGCGATCGTCAGCCACCGGATGCCCGAGGGCACGGTCTACATGCACCACGCCCAGGACCGGCTGATCGACGTGCCGCTGACGGAGACGGACCGCAAGCGCGGCGGCATCCACAACAGCCTGACCCGGATCCTGATGAAACCCAGCCACATCATCGGCGGCTATGCCCAGCACGCCTACTTCTTCAACTACATCGGACCGACCGGCAACAACCGGGACGAAGTCACGATGATCCGTAAGCGGACTGCGAAGGTGGAATATTAAATGCGCGTCATGGCCCAGATGGCGATGGTGATGAACCTCGACAAGTGCATCGGGTGCCACACCTGCTCGGTGACCTGCAAGCAGGCGTGGACCAACCGGCAGGGCACGGAGTACGTGTGGTTCAACAACGTCGAGACCAAGCCCGGCATGGGCTACCCGCGCGGGTATGAGGACCAGGAGGTCTGGAAGGGCGGCTGGGAGGTCACCCCGAACGGCCGGCTCAAGCTGAAGGCGGGCGGGCGGCTCACCAAGCTGCTGAACATCTTCTCCAGCCCCAAGATGCCCAGCATCAACGACTACTACGAGCCGTGGACCTACGACTACGAGACGCTGCTGCACGCCCCGGCGCAGGAGAACTTCCCGGTCGCCAAGCCGTACTCGCTGATCTCCGGCAAGCAGATCAACATCGAGTGGTCGGCCAACTGGGACGACGACCTGGGTGGCTCGCACGAGCACGCGGCACAGGACCCGATGCTCAAGGGGCTGCAGGACAAGGTCAAGTTCGAGTTCGAAGAGACCTTCATGTTCTACCTGCCGCGGATCTGCGAGCACTGCCTCAACCCCAGCTGCGCGGCCTCCTGCCCCTCCGGCGCGATCTACAAGCGGGCCGAGGACGGGATCGTGCTGGTCGACCAGGACCAGTGCCGCGGCTGGCGGCAGTGCGTCACCGGCTGCCCCTACAAGAAGGTCTACTTCAACCACAAGACCGGCAAGGCCGAGAAGTGCACCTTCTGCTACCCGCGCATCGAGGTCGGCATCCCCACGGTGTGCGCCGAGACCTGCGTGGGCCGGCTGCGCTACATCGGGCTGATGCTCTACGACGCCGACAAGGTGCTCGAGGCGGCCTCCGTGCAGGACGAGCACGACCTGTACGAGGCGCAGCGCTCGGTCTTCCTCGACCCCCGCGACCCCGCGGTGGCGCGCGAGGCGGAGCGCGCCGGCATCCCCGGTGACTGGATCGAGGCGGCCAAGAAGTCCCCGGTCCTCAAGCTCATCCAGGACTACAAGGTGGCGCTGCCGCTGCACCCGGAGTACCGCACGATGCCGATGGTCTGGTACATCCCGCCGCTGTCACCGGTCGTCGACGCGATCAAGGGCACCGGCTACGACGCGGAGGACAAGGACAACCTGTTCGCCGCGATCGACACGCTGCGCATCCCGGTGGAGTACCTCGCCAACCTGTTCACCGCGGGTGACGTGGGCCCGGTCAACGACGTCCTGCGCAAGCTGGCGGCGATGCGGTCCTACATGCGCGACATCAACCTCGGGCGCGACCCGCGGGCCGAGATCCCGGAGGCGGTGGGGATGACCGAGGAGGAGATGTATGAGATGTTCCGCCTCCTGGCCATCGCCAAGTACGAGGAGCGCTACGTCATCCCCTCCGCCCACGGCGAGCAGGCCCACGCGCTGGAGGAGACGGCCACCGACTGCCCGGTCAGCGACTTCGACGACGAGCTGCTGGAGATGTCCGGCCCGTTCGGCGAGGGCTCCGGCCGCGGCGGGGTGACCCCGGTCGCGGTGGAGAACTTCAAGATGCTGCAGGAGCGGGCCACCGCCGACACCCTCGTCTCCGGCGGCGCCAAGCGGGGCCGGGTCAACCTGCTCAACTGGGACGGCCGCGGCATGCCCGAGGGGCTCTTCCCCGACCGCGACTCCGCCGTCACCTCACCGCTGGAGGCGGCCGACGGGGTGGACGACAACGCCACCCTGGAGGGTGGCCGCGCCCGCCCGGACAACACCGCGGGCTCGGCAGAGGGGCTGCGCTGATGCTGCCCTGGAGGCGGCACCGCCGCACGCAGCCGGCGCTGGACGCGCAGGCCCAGGCCGACACCTGGCAGGTGTGCTCGCTCCTGCTGGACTACCCCGACGACCAGCTGCCGGCGCGGCTGCCGGTGCTGCGCGAGGTGATCGCCGGTCTCCCGGCGTCGGCGGTCGAGCCGCTGGACCGGTTCCTGGACCACGTCGAGACCGTCGTCGCGGAGGACGGCCTCGGCGCCCTCCAGATCGCCTACGTCGACACCTTCGACGTCACCCGCAAGTGCGCCCTGCACCTGACGTACTTCCTGTACGGCGACACCCGCAACCGGGGCGTCGCCCTCGTCCGGTTCAAGCAGCTCTACCGCGAGCACGGGGTGGAGCTGCGCGAGGGCGAGGACAGCCCGGCCGAGCTGCCCGACTTCCTTCCGGTGGTGCTGGAGTTCGGGGCGACCACCGCCCCTGACGCGGCCTGGAAGCTGCTCAACGACCACCGGGTCGGCATCGAGCTGCTGCGCCGGGCCCTGGACAAGCGGTCCTCGCCCTGGCTCGACGTGCTGTCGGCGGTCCGCGCCACGCTCCCCGCGCTGGACAGCGACGACGAGGTCGCGCTGGCCAAGCTCATCGCCCAGGGCCCGCCGCAGGAGACGGTCGGCCTGGACGACGCCGCGCTCAACGCGCCCTACGCCATCGACCCCGCCCTCGACCAGATGCGCGAGTCACCCATGCAGCCCAGCGCCGGCTGCGGCGACGGCGCACCGCATACCTCCCCCGCCCAGCTCGGATCCACCATCCCCGTAGGAGCCCCCCGATGAGTACCTTCCTCTGGGTGATCGTCCCGTACGTCTGCCTGGCGATCTTCGTGGTCGGACACGTGTGGCGGTACCGCTACGACAAGTTCGGGTGGACCACCCGCAGCTCCCAGCTCTACGAGCGCAAGCTCCTGCGGATCGGCAGCCCGCTGTTCCACTTCGGCATCCTGGGCGTGGCGGCCGGTCACTTCATGGGGCTGGTGATTCCCAAGTCGTGGACCGACCGGGTGATCCCCGAGGAGATCTACCACCAGTTCGCGGTCATCGGCGGGGTCATCTTCGGGATCATGACGGTGGTCGGCCTGGCGATCCTGGTCTACCGGCGCCGCACCGTCGGGCCGGTCTTCTCGGCCACCACGGTCAACGACAAGGTCATGTATGCCGCGCTGATGCTCGTCATCGTGCTGGGTGCGCTCAACACCCTGCAGACCGCCGGGATCGGGGTCAGCCCCGCGCAGACCGGCGACCACGGCTACTTCAACTACCGGGAGAACGTCTCGGTGTGGTTCCGGCAGATCTTCTGGTTCCAGCCGGACCCGACGCTGATGGAGGGCATCCCCTGGAGCTTCCGGGCGCACGCGTTCTGGGCGTTCATCCTGTTCGCGATGTGGCCGTTCACCCGGCTGGTGCACGTCTTCTCCGCCCCGCTGGGCTACTTCGTGCGGCCCTACATCGTCTACCGCTCCCGCGACGTCCGCCGGGGCACCGCCACCGGCACCCGGGCGCAGAAGCGTGGCTGGGAGCGGGTCGGCTGAGTCTGAGGTCTCGGCTGGTCCCGGCTGGTCCCGTCTGGTCCCGGCTAGGTCCGGTGGAAGCGGAGGAAGCCGCCCTGCAGCATCGGCGCGATGGCCTGCACGTTGTCCTCCACCACCAGGTCCAGCACCTGGCCGGGCCGGAGGGTGACCCAGGTGGCCACGCTGTGGTGGAAGCCGAGCTTCAGCGAGACCAGGTGGTGGCCGGGCGGGACGGTGAACTCGGTGACCTCGTCGGTGAGCGGCCCGAGCGGGGTGGTGCCGTAGACCACGACGCGGTCCGGGGAGGCCGGGCCGCGGTGCACGCGGAGGACGGCGGTGTTACGACGGGGCGGGGCGTCCTCGTCCACGGGGACGTCCCGCGTCTTGTCTCGGGCCCTTCTCATGGCTCCGCCTCGAGCCCCACCTGGAGGTGCATGACAGCGCTCCTTTCGCCGGGTGGTTGACCTCACATCGCCGGACGAGCGGTGTCCTCGCAAGGTACCACCGAACCGATACCCCAGGGGCGAACCTCGCCCTCTGACCACATGGCCACCGCGCAGGCGCCGCGCGTAGGCTGGTGGATCGACCTCCTCACCGAGCTGAAGGTGGACACGTGACCCGTCCCGTACCCCTGGCCCCGCTCGTCGAGCCCGGGCAGGCGCTCACCCCCGAGCAGGTGACGCGCTACTCCCGTCATCTGCTGGTGCCGGGGATGGGCATCGAGGCGCAGCGCAGGCTGCTGGCCGCACGGGTCGCGGTCGTCGGGGCCGGTGGGCTGGGCAGCCCGATCCTGGCCTACCTGGCCGCAGCCGGCGTCGGGCACCTGACGATCATCGACGACGACGTCATCGACACGACCAACCTGCAGCGCCAGGTCGTGCACCGCAGCGACGCCGTCGGCGTCCGCAAGGTCGACTCAGCCGCCGACTACGTCCGCGGCCTCAACCCCGACGTCTCGGTCGAGGTACGCCATACCCGGATCACGCCCGACAACGCGCAGGACCTCCTCGGGGAGCATCACCTCGTGCTCGACGGGGCCGACAACTTCCCGACCCGGTATGCCGTCTCCGACGCCTGCCGGGCGCTCGGGCTGCCGGTCGTCTGGGCGGCCGTCCTGCGCTTCGACGCGCAGATCTCCACCTTCGTGCCGGGGCTGGACGACGCGGTCAGCCTGCGCGACCTCTTCCCCGTCCCGCCCCGGCCCGAGGACGTGCCGTCCTGCTCCGAGGCGGGCGTGCTGGGGGCGCTGGTCGGCCAGGTCGGGTCGATCATGGCAGGGGAGGCGGTGAAGCTGATCTGCGGCTTCGGCGAGCCGCTGGTGGGCAGGGTCCTGCTCGTCGACGCCCTGAGCCAGCGCACCCGGGAGATCCCGCTGCGCCCGGCCGGCGCCCACCTGCCGCCGGTCGAGCGGGAGCCCGTGCGCGAGATGGTGCCGCTCACCGAGCACTCGGCCGAGGAGGTCTCGGCCATGATCGGCAGCGGCGCCCCCGTCCTCCTCGACGTGCGCGAGCCGGCCGAGCACGAGCTGGGCACGGTGCCGGGGGCGCTCCGCGTGCCGGTGGGCGAGGTACTCACCTGGGACGAGCTCGACCACCACCTGCCCGACGGCCCCGTCGTCGTCTACTGCAAGGCCGGGCCGCGGGCCCGTCGCGCAGCCGCCCATCTGGTCCGCCTGGGCCGGGACGACGTCAGCGTGATGACCGGGGGCATGCTCGCCTGGATCGAGCGCGTCGACCCCTCCCTGCCCACGTACTGATGCGCTGACCCCACCCGACAGGACACGTCAAAAGGCCCGACAGGACACGTCAAAGGGCCCGACCGGGCGCATGTTTTTTCCTTGCCCACCTGTGCCTCGACCGAGCGCACGCCTTTCCTATCTACCTGCCTGCCCTCCTCCAGCACCCCTGTGCGGAAACGGTGTGTCACATCCGTGCTGCCAGCGACGGATGTGACACACCATTCCCGCACAAGGGTGGGCTCTGCGACCCAGCGATGCCATGCTTGGGTATGGCGTCATCGATCGTTGACCTGGTGATACTCGCCGGTGGGCGGGGGTCCCGGCTGGGGGGCCAGGACAAGGCTGCCCTGGTCGTCGGGGGCCGCTCCCTCGTCGAGCGTCTGTTGCAGGACGTGGATCTTGGCGGCGTGGTGGTCGTGGTGGGCCACACACCCTTGCCCCCGCTGCCGGACGGCCGGACCGTGCTGCAAACCCTGGAGGACCCGCCTGACGGTGGTCCGGTGGCGGGCATCGCTGCTGGTCTGGACGCGTTGGATGGCATCAGCGCACCAAGGACCCCAGTGGATCCGGCGCCCGCCGGCGGCCTCGATGTCGCGGACCGTCCGGACGTCCCGGTCGGGCCGAAGGTAGGGGACCGCGGGTGGGTCGCGGTCGCGGCCGTCGACCAGCCCGAAGCCGCCCGCGCCCTCGCGCTCCTGGCAGCCGAGCTGCCCTACGTCGACGAGGAGGTCGAGGCGGTGAGCCCGGTCGACTCGACCGGGCACCGGCAGTGGCTGCTGGCCGTCTACCGCAGGGACGCCCTGACCCGCGCGCTCGAGGCCCTGCCCGACGTGCGGGACACCTCCGTGCGCCGCCTGGTCTCCGGGCTGCACTGGCAGGACGTCACCATGGACCCGCAGCACCTCGGCGACGTCGACACCTGGCAGGACGTCGAGGACTGGGCCCGCCGCGTCGCCCACGACGACGTCACCGGTTCCTGCTGACAAGCCTCGCTCGGACCGGCGACACGCTCTGCTGCGGACCGGCACCATGGTTGCCCGGCCCGGTGGCGGGCTGGAACCCCATACGGGAGTCTGGGAGACTGTGCTTATGGCCACGGTGAGGTACTTCGCGGCGGCCGCGGAAGCGGCCGGGATCCAGAGCGAGCGGGTGGACGCCGACGACCTCGGCAGCCTGCTCGCCGACCTTCGCTCCAGGCACGGGGCGGAGCTGGCCCGGGTGCTGGAACGCAGCTCTGTGCTGCACGAGGGGCAGTATGTCTCCGACCCGGCCCTGCCGCTGGCCCACGACGCCGAACTGGACGTGCTCCCCCCCTTCGCCGGAGGCTGACGCAGCCCTGCGTACAGACCGTGTCCCCGGTGCGGGACAGACCGTGTCCCCGGTGCGGGACAAACCGTGTCCCCGGTGCGGGACAAACCGTGTCGCCGGTCAGGGGCAAACCGTGTCGCCGGTCGAAGGGCGTGATCAGCCGCCGATCGCGCTCATCGGTCGGGGCGGCTGCAGGAAGTGCGGCTCGTTGATCCCGTGACCGGGCAGCTTGGCCCCGATCGAGTCGCGGAAGATCTGTGCCAGCTCGTCGTCGGACGCGCCCTGGCGCATCGGCTCGCGCAGGTCGGTCTCGCCGGTGGCGAACAGGCAGTTGCGCACCTGACCGTCGGCGGTGAGCCGGACCCGGTCGCACGTCCCGCAGAACGGCATCGTGACCGAGGCGATGACGCCCACCGTGGCAGGCCCGCCGTTGACGAGGAAGAGCTCGGCCGGGGCTGACCCGCGGGCCTCGTCCGGCAGCGGCTCCAGGTCGAAGCGCGGACGCAGCAGGGACAGGATCTCCTCGCCGGTGACCATCTGGCTGCGGTCCCACTGGTGCTGGGCGTCCAGCGGCATCTGCTCGATGAAGCGCAGCTCGTAGCCGTGCTCGAGCGCGAAGCCCAGCAGGTCGGGGGCGTCCTGGTCGTTGATGTCGCGCATCAGGACCGTGTTCAGCTTGACCGGGGTCAGCCCGGCCTCCGCGGCGGCACGGATCCCGGCGAGGGTGTCGTGCAGCCGGTCGCGCTTGGCCAGCTGGATGAAGGTCTCGCGGCGCAGCGTGTCCAGGCTGACGTTGACCCGCGTCATCCCCGCCTCGCGCAGCGCCGACGCGGTCTTCTCCAGACCGATCCCGTTGGTCGTCATCGAGATCTCGGGGGCAGGGTCGAGAGCGGCCAGGCCGGCGACGACGTCGACGAGGTCGCGGCGCAGCAACGGCTCACCACCGGTCAGCCGGATCTCCTCGATGCCCAGGGACACGGCGATCCCGGCGAGCCGGACGACCTCGGGGGTGGTCAGCATCGTCAGGCGCGGCAGCCACGGCACGCCGTCCTCGGGCATGCAGTAGGTGCAGCGCAGCGAGCACCGGTCGGTGACCGAGATGCGCAGGTCGCGGTGCACCCGGCCGTAGCGGTCGATCAGGGGCCCGCGCTGGGGCTGGGGTGTAGGGGCCGTCATCAGTGGTCGCCTCCGTTGATCTGGTCCAGGACGTGCTCGAGCAACGGCCCGATCACCTCCAGGCCCTCGGTGACCGCCGAGGGTCGTCCGGGCAGGTTGACCACGAGGGTGCCGCCGACGCCGTGCTCGGTCGGCCAGTCGATGACCCCCACCACCCCGCGGGAAACCGCCGCGAACGGGGTATGCCGTGCGCCCTCGCGCCGCAGCAGCTCGGCCAGTCCCGGGTTCTCCCGGTTGATCACCTGACGCGTGCCCTCCGGAGTCAGGTCTCGGGGAGTCATGCCCGTCCCGCCGGTGCTCACCACCAGGGCGGCGCGCTGCTCGACCGCCGCGCGGAGCGCCCCGGCGACGTTGTCCGCCCCGTCGGGCACGATCGCGGTGCGCACCTCGAAGCCCAGCTCTTGCAGGCCCCCGACGAGCAGCTGGCCGGAGGTGTCCTCACGCCTGCCGTCGGAGCTGCGGTCGGACACCGTGAGGGCGACAGCGAGCCGGGCCGGGCGGGACTGGGTGGGACTCATCCACCTAGTCTACGAGGCCGGTCACCCGGCCGGCCCCCGCCGGCCGCGGGGGCCGCCCTACAGCAGGCGCGCGACGGCACGGTCGGCCGCGGTGAGGAAGCGGTTGATCACCTCGAGCTCGGCCTCGGTGAACGCCTCGTCCAGCTGCGCCAGCTCCAGGAACATCGGCATCAGGTGCTCCATCAGCTCCTCGCGGCCGCTGGCGGTGCAGACGACGGCGGTACGCCGGCGGTCGGTGGGGTGCGGCTGGCGCTCGGCATGGCCACGGGCGACGAGGCGGTCGACGATGCCGCTGGCCGCCGCGGTGGTCACGCCGATGCGCTGGGCCAGCTCGCTGGGGCCCATCGGCTCCTCCATGACGTGCTCCAGCACGGAGAGCTCGGTGTGGGACAGGCCGGTCCGGCGGGCGAGCGCAGGGGTCACCCGTCCGCTCGTGCTGAGCAGACGGCGCAGCGCGTCGAGGGTCTGGCTGCGCTGCCAGTCGCGCACCCACGTCGAGGCGTGACCCGGGTCCGGCGCCGCTGCCGGCGGGTTCTCCTGCCGCCTGTCCATCAGGTGCCTCCTCCGCTGTCAAGGGTTGTCGCTGCTTGGGACAGAACCCTAGACAAACCTGTGATAGATTCGCTGGCGTTAGTTCACCAACTTAGGTACTTGGTGAGGTAACTAGTACCATACACACTTCGAAAGGCCCTCTCGTGTCGCGCATCATCGAGGCCATCACCGGCCGCCGGTCCTGGATCGTGGCGGTCGTAGGCGTCCTGCTGGGGCTGCTGGTCATCGTCGGCGTCGGTCCGGCCGAGCGCTCGGCGAGCCCGTTGGACACGCTGCCTGCCGGCTTCGAGAGCACCCAGGGCCAGGAGCTGCTGGAGGGGCTGCCCGACGAGGGGAACCAGGCGGCGATCGTCCTGTTCACCGTCGAGGACGAAGGCATCGCCGACCTGGTGCCTGACCTCGCTTCGGTCGTCGAGGACGTCGCGCCCGACGGTGCCGAGCCGCCCGAGACCAACGGCGGCATGGGCGGGGAGATGGGTATGGAGACCGGCGAGCAGTCGGGCCCGCCCGAGGGCGCGGGTGAGGGCGAGGGCCAGGGTGGCCCGCCGGAGGGTGCTGAGGAGGGTGAGGGCCAAGGGGGCCCGCCGCCGGGTGTGGAGGACGGTGAGGGCGAGGGCCAGGGTGGCCCGCCGGAGGGTGCTGAGGAGGGTGAGGGCCAGGGCGGTCCGCCGCCGGGTGTCGCCGACGCCGCCTTCCCGGTGATCCCGGCCGAGGACGGCACCGCCGCGTTCAGCGTGCTCGAGATCAACGCCCCGACCTCCTCGGACGCCCGTGACGCCATCGCCGAGCTGCGCTCCGGCCTGACGGATGCCGTGCCGGACGGGGTCACGGCCCAGGTGACCGGCCCGGCCGCGATCTCGGCCGACCTGGCCTCGGTCTTCGACGGCGCCAACTTCACGCTGCTGGCCGCCACCGCCTCGGTCGTGGCGATCCTGCTGATCGTCACCTACCGCAGCCCCATCCTGTGGATCCTGCCGCTGGCGGTCGTCGGCATCGCCGACCAGGTCGCGACCACCGCTGCGACGCACGTGCTGAAGGCCGTAGGCGTGCCGTGGGACGAATCCACCGTCGGCATCCTGTCCGTGCTGGTCTTCGGTGCCGGGACCAACTACGCCCTGCTGCTCATCAGCCGCTACCGCGACGAGCTGCGGCAGCACGAGTCACGGCACAAGGCGATGGCCATCGCGCTGCGCCGGGCCGCCGAGGCGATCATCGCCAGCGCGAGCACCGTCGCGGTGGGTGTGCTGACCCTGCTGCTGTCCGTCTTCCCGTCGACCCGCGGGCTGGGCCTGGCCTCGGCCGTCGGCATCCTGGTCGCGATGCTCATGGTCCTGGTCGTCCTGCCGGCCGTGCTGGTGAACTTCGGTCGCTGGATCTTCTGGCCGAAGGTGCCGCGGCAGGGCGAAGAGGGCCTGGCCGAGGGCCGGTCGGTCTGGCGGCGCATCGGCGACGTCGTGGCCCGCCGCCCGGTCGCCTGGATCGTGGCCACCCTCGTGGTGCTCGCGGCGATGACCGCCGGCCTCTTCCAGTACGAGACCGGGCTGGCCCCGGAGGACCAGTTCATCGACACCCCGGAGGCGATCACCGCCGGCCAGCGGCTGGGTGAGTCCTTCCCCGCCGGGGCGTCCGAGCCGATCATCCTGGTCACCGAGACCGACGACGAGGCCACGCTGGCGGAGCTCTCCGAGACGGTGTCCGAGGTCTCCGGTGTGGAGCAGGCCACCGTGGTGCCGCCCGAGGAGGGGATCGGTCAGCTCCAGGTCATCCTGGACGCCGAGCCGGGCAGCGGGGAGTCCCAGGAGGCCGTGCTGGCGATCCGCGACGCCGTGCCCGACGACGTCTACGTCACCGGGGGCGACGCCTCGGCGCTCGACGAGGGCGACGGCAACGTTCAGGACCGGTGGTTGATCATGCCGCTCATCCTGGTCCTGATCTTCCTCGTCCTGGCCGGGCTGCTCCGGTCCATCCTGGCCCCGCTGGTGCTCGTGCTGACCACCGTGGCGACCTCGGCCGCGGCCCTGGGCGTCTCCTGGTGGCTGTTCACCGGCGTGCTGGGCTTCAGCGCCATCGACGCGAGTATGCCGCTGCTGGCCTTCCTCTTCCTCGTGGCCCTGGGTGTGGACTACAACATCTTCCTCATCACCCGCACCCTGGAGGAGGCCGGCGAGCACGGGACCAGGGACGGCGTGCTGCGCGCCCTGGGGGCGACGGGTGGCGTCATCACCAGCGCCGGCATCCTGCTCGCGGCGGTCTTCGCGGTGCTCGGCGTGCTGCCCCTGGTGGTGCTCGCCCAGATCGGTGTGGTGATCTGCATCGGCGTGCTGCTCGACACCCTCGTCGTGCGCACCGTGCTGACGCCGGCCATCGTGCGGGTCCTGGGCGAGCACTTCTGGTGGCCCCGCCGGGTCGACTCCGCCGGCCGCCACCGGGAGGGCGACGTCGCGGAGGACCGGGAGCTGGAGCCGGCCTCGGGCTGAGCCGGTCGTACCACCTTGAGGGCGAGACCGCGCGACGCCGGGAGCTCGACCTGGCGTCGGGCGGTGCAGCTCAGGCGGTGCGGGCCGCCGGGACGGACCGCACCGAGTGGTGCCGACCGATCGGCAGCACCATCGGCCGGCCGGAGACCGGGTCGGGCACGACCTCGCTGGGCATCCCGAACACCGCCTCGATCACCGACGGCGAGAGCACCTCCTCCGGCTCGCCGGTGGCCAGGACCCGGCCACCGGCCATGGCGACCAGGCGGTCGGCATACCGGGCCGCCAGGTTGAGGTCGTGCAGCACCATGACGATCGTGGTGCCGCGCTCGCGGTTGAGGTCGGTGAGCAGGTCCAGCACCTCCACCTGGTGGCAGATGTCGAGGAAGGTGGTCGGCTCGTCCAGCAGCAGGATGTCGGTCCGCTGGGCCAGCGCCATCGCGATCCACACCCGCTGCCGCTGGCCGCCGGAGAGCTCGTCGACCGCCCGACCGGCGAGCTCCGTGGTGCCGGTGAGGTCCAGCGCCTCCGCGACCGCGAGGTCGTCCGCCGGCGACCAGCGGCTCAGCAGCCGCTGGTGCGGGCTGCGCCCGCGGGCGACGAGGTCGGCGACGACGATCCCCTCCGGGGCGATCGGCGACTGGGGCAGCAGGCCGAGGGTACGGGCGACCTCCTTGGTCGGCAGGCGGTGCAGCTCCTTGCCGTCCAGGAGCACCTGCCCGCAGGCCGGGGCAAGCAGCCGGGCCAGGGCGCGCAGCAGCGTCGACTTGCCGCAGGCGTTGGCGCCGACGATGACGGTGATCCGCCCGTCGTCGACCGACAGGTCGAGCCCCTCGACGACGGTGCGCTCGCCGTAACCGAGCGTGACGTCCTCGGCCAGCAGGGTGTGGGCCACGGTCTGAGGGACGGTCGTAGAGCCGGTCATAGGGATCCTCCAGCGCGGTTGGTGCGGATGAGCAGGTAGACGAGGTAGGGGGCGCCGAGCACGCCGGTGATGACACCCACGGGGTAGCGGTTGCCGACGGCGTGCTGCCCCACGAGGTCGGCGCCGAGCACGAGCGCGGCGCCGACCAGGGCGGCCGGCACCATCAGCGAGGTGCCGGGTCCGACGATCCGGGCGGCGATCGGGCCGGCGAGGAAGGCGACGAAGGCGATCGGCCCCGCGGCGGCGGTGGCGAAGGCGATCAGCCCGACGGCGGCGAGGATCGCGATGACCCGGGTGCGCTCCACCGGCACGCCCAGCGCGGCCGCGGCGTCGTCGCCGTGCTGCATGAGCCGCAGCGGGCGGGCCTGGGTGAGCAGGATCGGGGCGAGGACCGCGACGGCCAGGCAGAGCGGGACCACCGTCGACCAGACGGCCCCGTTGACGCTGCCGGTCAGCCAGCGCATCGCGGCCTGCAGGTCCCAGGTCGCGGCCCGGACGATGACGTAGGCGACGACCGAGTCGAGCATCGCGGAGATGCCGATGCCGATGAGGATGAGCCGGGTGCCGGCCACGCCGTCGCGGTAGGCCAGCAGGTAGATGACCAGCGCGGTGAGCAGCGCGGCGACGATCGCCACCAGCGAGACCCAGGTCTGCGACAGCTGCAGGACCACGATGGCCACGACGGCGGCGGCGCTGGCGCCGGAGCTGATCCCGATGATGTCCGGCGAGGCCAGCGGGTTGTGCAGCATCGTCTGGAAGGTGACGCCGGCCAGGCCGAACGCCAGACCGGCCAGGAGGGCCAGCGTGGTGCGCGGCAGCCGCAGCTCGCCGACGGTGAACGAGGCACCGGGGACGTCCTGGCCGAGGATGACCCGGGCGACCTCCCCGGGGCCGTAGAAGGTCTGGCCCACCATCAGGCTGGTGGCGACCAGGGTCAGCACGAGCGCGGCCAGCACGACGGTGAGCACCGCCCGGGACCGGGCGCGCCTGGCCCGGCCGCTGCGGACCAGCTCGAGGGTGGCGGTCACAGCGCCCTCCCGCGCATCCGGCGGACGATCATGATGAAGACGGGGGCCCCGACCAGGGCGGTGATGATGCCGACGTCGACCTCGGCGGGACGGGCCACGAGCCGGCCGACCAGGTCGGCGCCGGTGAGCAGGGCCGCCCCGACGACCATGGACAGGGGCAGGAGCCAGCGGTGGTCGCTGCCGGCGACCAGCCGGCAGGCGTGCGGGACGACGAGACCGACGAAACCGATCGGCCCGGCCACGGCCGTCGCGGCCCCGCACAGCAGCACGGCCCCGGCGGCCGCCGCGGCCCGGGTCAGCCCCACCCGCTCGCCCAGGCCGGCCGCCAGGTCGTCCCCCAGCGCCAGCGCGTTGAGCCCCCTGGCCACGACCAGGCAGACCAGGGTGCCCACCACCAGGAAGGGCAGCACGGTGAGGATCTTGGCGATGCTGGCCCCGCCCACGCCCCCGATCTGCCAGAACCGGAAGGAATCCATGACCGCGATCCGGGGCAGCAGGATGGCGCTGATGAGCGAGCTGAAGGCCGCCGTGGTCGCCGCTCCCGCCAGCGCGAGCTTCAGGGGGGTGGCGCCGCCCCGGCCGAGCGAGCCCACCACATACACGAGGACGGCGGAGACCGCGGCGCCCGCGATCGCCACCCAGATGAACCCGGTGGGGGAGCCGAGCCCGAAGAAGGCGATGCCGGACACGACCGCCAGCGAGGCACCGGAGGTGACCCCGAGGATGCCGGGGTCGGCGAGCGGGTTGCGGGTGACGCCCTGCATCACCGCGCCGGCCAGGCCCAAGGCCGCGCCCACGAGCATGGCCAGCAGGGTGCGGGGGATGCGCTTGTGGACCGCGGCCTGCGAGACGTTCTCGTCCAGACCGCCCAGGGCCGCGCGCAGGTCCGCCCAGCTGATGTCACGCACGCCGAGCGTGACCGACAGGACGGCCAGGACGGCCAGGACACCGAGCGCGAGGGCCAGGCCGGCCAGGCGCGGACCGGCCGTCACGGTCCGCCCGGGTGGGGCGGTCCTCGGCGGCGAGTCCAGGGTGCTGGTCATCGTGCCTGGTCAGCGGCCTCGGCCAGCAGGGCCAGGTAGTCCTCCAGGCCCCAGGCGATGGACAGCGGCGAGGGGTTGGCCGACGCGGCCAGCGGGGTGTTGTCCTCCAGCACCACGATCGCGCCGTTCTCGACGGCCGGGATCTTCGACATCAGCGGGTCGGCCTGGACCAGCTCGACCACCGAGCCGTCCGCGGGCCCGTAGGTGATGAACAGGTCGACGTCGGCGAAGGAGTCGCTGCTCTCGGCGCTGACCGTCTCGTAGAAGGAGTCGCTGGCCGCGGAGGCCTCGGCCACCGCCTGCGGGGTCTGCAGGCCGAGGATCTCCAGGAAGCCGGTCCGGGGGTCGGTGGTGGTGTAGAAGCCGATCTGGCTGAGGTCGTTGGGGTCCAGGTAGGTGAAGACGGCGGCCTGGTCCTCCAGCTCGGGGTACTCCGCCACGGCGTCCGCGATCTGCGTGTCCAGGTCAGCGACCAGCTCCTGGCCCTCCTCGGCCAGACCCAGCGCCTGGCTGTTGAGCTCGATCATCTCGTGCATCGTGGTGCCCCAGGCGAGGTCGGGGTAGGCGACGACGGGCGCGATCTTGCTGAGCGTGTCGTACTCCTCCTGGGTCAGGCCGGAGTAGGCGGCGAGGATGATGTCCGGGCTGGTGTCCGCGACCGCCTCGAAGTCGATCCCGTCGGTCTCGTCGAACAGCGCGGGTGCCTCCGCGTCCAGCTCGGCCAGCTTGTCCTCGACCCACGGCAGGATCCCGTCGCCGTCGTCGTCGCCCCAGGTGGCCTTGCTCATGCCCACGGGCACGATCCCCAGCGCGAGCGGCACCTCGTGGTTGGCCCAGGCGACGGTCGCCACCCGCTCGGGCGCCTGCTCGATGGTGGTCTCGCCGAAGGCGTGCTGGACGGTGACGGGGAAGGCGCCCTCGTCGGCGCCTGCGCCTGCGCCGGCGGTCCCGGCCTCGTTCTGGTCCGCCGCCTGGCCGTCGGTGCCTCCGTCGGTCTCGCCGCCGCAGGCAGCGAGCAGGAGCGCAGTCGACAGTGCGGTCGCGGTGAGCGCAGCCCGGTGAGTTTTTGACACGATCTCTCCTTGTAAGTGAGGTTAGGCTGGCCTAACTTAGCGTATGTTCTGCGTGTCCAGTTCCGCTACGAGAGGGCTCACCGTGACCACCGTCGCCACCACCCTGCGCGAGGCCGCGACGCGGCTGCTGCACACCCCGGCCCTGGCCCGGGTCGCCACCGCTGCCTACGCCCGCACCACCGCCATGCCCGTCGAGCGGGAGGGGCACCGGTGCGTGCCGGGCTCGGTGACCGCGGTCACCGCCGTCGCGCCCTGGCTGCGGCGGCTCACCCTGCACGTGCCCGGCTTCCAGGGGTATGCCGTCCTGGGCCCGGACGAGTACGTCGGCCTGGTCATGCCCCGGGCGGGCGCCGAGCTGCCGGACCTGTCCTCGATCACCGGCCCCAACCCGCGGCCCGTCATCGGTGCGATGCCGGAGGAGGTCCGCCCCGACGTGCGCTGGTACACCGTGCGTGAGTGGCGCCCCGACACCTGCGAGCTGGACGTCGAGGTCGTCCTGCACCCGCCCGGCGAGGTCGACGAGGGCCCCGGCGCGACCTGGGTGCGCACGGCCCGGCCCGGGGACCCGGTGGCGGTGCAGACCGGCTCGGCCAGCTACCCCGCTCGCACCGGCGACGAGGCGCGCCTGGTGGCCGGCGACGAGACGGCATACCCCGCGATCGCGGGGATCCTCGAAGGCGCCCGCGGCAGCGGCACGGCGCTGCACGTCTTCCTCGAGGTGGGGCAGGAGGGCGTCCTGCCGGCCCTGCCCGAGCCGGAGCGGGGGAGCCTCACGGTCGTCGTGAGGGGAGACCGGCGGCCCGGGGAGGCGCTGCTGGAGTCGGTCAGGAAGGCCGACCTGCGCGGCCTCGACCACGGCTGGGTGTCCGGCGAGCAGGAGCTGGCCGCCACGGTGCGGCGCCACCTGGTCTCCGACCGCGGCCTGGCCAAGACCTCGGTCTACTTCTGCGCCTACTGGATCCTGGGCCGGCCGCGGGGGTAGCCGGCCGGGGCGCTGACCGCGGGCCTGGCGGCGGCCGCCGACCTAGAGGATGAACCGGAACAGTGGGCTGTCCGGCTGGATCGGCTCCACATCCATGCTCGAGCGGTCCAGCCGCTCCAGCAGCGGCGCCAGGTCCTCGCGTGAGCCCAGCTCGATGCCGACCAGCGCGGGGCCGGTCTCGCGGTTGTTGCGCTTGACGTACTCGAACAGCGCGATGTCGTCGTCCGGGCCGAGCACCTCGTCCAGGAACCGCCGTAGCATCCCGGGCTCCTGCGGGAAGTCGACGAGGAAGTAGTGCTTGAGGCCCTCGTGCACCAGCGAGCGCTCCATCACCTCGGCATACCGGAGCACGTCGTTGTTGCCGCCGGAGACGACGACCACGACGGTCTGCCCGGGCTCGACCGGCACCCGGTCCAGCGCGGCCGCCGCGAGCGCGCCGGCGGGCTCGGTGATGATCCCCTCGGTCTGGTAGAGCGCCAGCATCTCGGTGCACACGCGCCCCTCGGGCACGGCGAGCAGCTCGGGGGTATGCCGTGCCACGGCCTGGTAGGTCCAGTCGCCGGCCCGGGCCACGGCCGCCCCGTCGATGAACCGGTCGATCTCGGGCAGGGTCACCGGGGCGCCCGCCCGGGTGGCCGCGATCATGCTGGCGGCCCCGGCCGGCTCCACCCCGACGACGCGCACGCCGGGCTGCCGCTCCCGCAACCAGGTCAGGCAGCCGGCGAGCAGCCCACCACCCCCGACGGGTACCACGACGACGTCACACGTCCGGTCCACCTCCGCCAGATCGTCCATGATCTCGAGGGCGACGGTGCCCTGGCCGGCGATGATCGCCGGGTCGTCGAAGGCGGGGACCAGCGTGGCGCCGGTCGACTCGGCGTCCGCCCTCGCGGCCGCGGCGGCGTCGTCGTAGGTCTGGCCGCCGACGACGATCTCCACCCAGTCGCCGCCGATCTCGGTCACCCGGTCGCGCTTCTGCCGCGGGGTGCGGGCGGGCAGGTAGATGCGGGCGCTCACGCCGAGGGAGGCGCACGCGTGCGCGACGCCCTGGGCGTGGTTGCCGGCGCTGGCGCACACGACGCCGGCCCAGACCTGGTCGCTGCTCAGCTGGGCGATGAGGTTGGCCGAGCCGCGTCCCTTGTAGGAGCGCACCGGCTGCAGGTCCTCGCGCTTGAGCCAGACCTGCGCGCCGGTCCGCTCCGAGAGGCGAGGGCTGAGCTGCAGCGGGGTGCGGGCCACCCGGCCCGCGATCCGGGCGGCCGCGGCCTCGACGTCGGCCGCGGTGGGCAGGGTGGGGGAGGACGGCATACCCGGCATCCTAGGGAGGGGGTGAGAAGGGTTGACCAGCGGTTGACGTGGCGTCCGGTGCCGCCCGGAGGGTCGGGCGCCGCACCCAGGTCCGGACCTTGAGAGTCAGGCCACGCGAGCCTCGCCGAGGGGATCAGCCGAAGAGGATCGCGGCCTGGTCCCACTGCTCCCGCGGGACGGTCTTGAGGGCGCTGGTGGCCTCCCGCAGGTTGACGTAGACGATGTCCTGGCCGCGCAGGGCGACCATGGTCCCCCAGCGGCGCTCGCTCACCGCGTCGACCGCGGCGGTGCCGAACCGGGTGGCGAGCACGCGGTCGTCCGCGCTCGGGACGCCCCCGCGCTGCAGGTGGCCCAGCGTGGTGTTGCGGGTCTCGATGCCGGTGCGCTCCTCGATCAGCCCAGTGACCTGCTCGCCGATGCCGCCCAGCAGCGGCCGGCCGAAGCCGTCGGTGCGGCCCTTGTCGACCTGGTCGGCACCCTCGAAGCGGAAGCCCTCGGCGACCACCACGACCGGCGCGCGCCGGCGGTCCATGGCGTGCTGCACCCACTCGCAGACCTGGTCCTGGGTCACCGGGACCTCGGGGATGAGGATGGCGTGGGCGCCGCTGGCGATGCCGGCGTGCAGCGCGATCCAGCCCGCGTGCCGGCCCATGACCTCCACGACCATGCAGCGGCTATGCGCCTCGCCCGTGGTCCGCAGCCGGTCGATCGACTCGGTCGCCACGGACACGGCGGTGTCGAAGCCGAAGGTCCGGTCGGTGGCGGAGAGGTCGTTGTCGATGGTCTTCGGCACGCCGACGACGTTGATCCCGTCGTCGTGGAACATGCGGGCCACGGTCAGCGTCCCCTCGCCGCCGATCGCGATCAGCGCGTCGATCTCGTGCTTGTCCATGACCTCCTTGACCCGGTCGGTGCCGCCGTGGTCGAAGGGGCTGACCCGGGAGGTGCCCAGGATCGTGCCGCCGACCTTGGACAGCCCGCGCACCCGCTGCCGGGGCAGCGGGACGATGTCGTCCTGCACCAGACCGCGGAAGCCGCCCCGGACCCCGACGAACTCGTGGTCGTAGATCCGGTCGCCCTTGAGCACCACGCCGCGGATGACGGCGTTGAGGCCCGGGCAGTCGCCGCCGGCGGTGAGCAGTGCGATCTTCATAGGTCCATCCTGGAAGGTCGGGACAAGGACGACGCCGGCCCGAGGGGGACCGGCGTCGGCGTGTTTCCCAGGGTATGCGGTCGCCCGCCCGCTCGGCCACCCACCCGGCCGGTGCGCGGGTGCGGAGCGGTCGGCTCGTGCTGTCCGTGCGGTCGACCATCCATCAGCGCGGTTGACCACCTGCCCGAGCCGGGGCCCGCTGTGGCACTCTTGCCTCCATGTCAGGTGCAACCCTTGCCGCACGCCCCTCGACGGGCGTCCTCGCCGACCGTCTCCTGCCGCGTCGCAGCACCCTGGTGGACGTCGCGGTCGTCGTCACCGGCGCTGCCGTGGTGGCGCTGCTCGCCCAGGCCAGCTGGCGCATCGGCCCGGTCCCCATCACCGGTCAGACCCTGGGTGTCATGCTGGTCGGCGGCGCCCTCGGGATGCGCCGGGGAGCAGCGGCCCTGACGACGTACCTGCTCGCCGGCCTCGCGGGCGCCCCGATCTTCGCCGGGGGGATGGGCGGCCCCGCCTACGTGCTCGCCCCGTCCTTCGGCTTCATCATCGGCTTCATCGCTGCTGCGGCGATCGCCGGCTGGGCCGCCGAGCGCGCCTGGGACCGCAACTTCCTGCTGGCCATGGCCGGCTTCACCCTGGCCACGGTCGCCCCGTTCGTCGTGGGCGTCCCCTACCTCGCGGCCATGCTCGGCCTGACCGACCTGTCCGCGATCGCCGCCGTCGGGATCACGCCGTTCGTCGTGCCGGGCCTGATCAAGGCCGGGATCGCCGCCGCGATCTTCCCGGTGGCCTGGCAGGCCATCCGGGCGCTCGACGCCCGCCGCTGACCGGGCCCCACCGCCGACAGGACACGGCAAAGGGCCCCACCGGACACGGCAAGGGCCCCACCGGACACGGCATAGGGCTCGACCGGACACGGCAAAGCCGGTCCCGCCGGTCCCGGGCTGGCTTATTCGGCGTCCTCGGCTTCTTCTAGCGCTGTACGTGCCTCGGCGCGGCGCTTCCGTGCGGCCGCGAGAGCGTCGTCCGCGTCCTCGAGTGCGGCGCGTGCCCGCTCGTCCTCCGACTGTGCGTGCTCGGCCTCCTTCTCGGCCCGAGTGAGGAGGCGCCTCGCCTCCGCCAGAGCGTCCTCGGCGTCCGCCAGTTGTGCGGCCGCTGCCTTCGCAGCCTCGAGGAGCGACCGCCGCTCCCGCCGCGCCGCAGTCACCTGTTCCTCGGCCTCCGCTAGGTCCTCCTCGAGTCGGGCCAGTCCGTCCCCGGTCGCGATGTCGGGTTCGTCCTCGTCGGGCTCGACGGACTGGTCGCCTTCGTCTTCGTCGACGTCCTCGTCGTCAACGTCCTCCTCGACGTCCTCGCGCTCGTCGTTGTCCTCGACGTCCTCGCGCTCGACGTTGTTCTCGACGTCCTCGCCCTCGTCGACATCCACGTGATCCTCGTCCCCCGGGTCAGCTTCGTCCGCCTCGCTGTCCTCGAGATCGTCCGCATCGGCGTCCGTGTCGCCTCCACCGCCACCTTCGATGCGGGTCAGGACGACGCCCGTACTGGTGCGGGCCACGGCGTCGCTGACATCCACCTCACCGAAGCCGCTGTAGGAGAGGGCTCGGGTCAGCGTCCCGCTCAGCACCACATCCGTGGCGGCGCCGTCCGCGAGAGCCGCCACGGCGGTGTCCCGCACCTCAGCCTCGACCGCCGGCGTCAGCGATGCCGGCGCGTGGGTGCGCGCGGCCTCGACCCAGTCGTGCAGCACGGCGTCGCGCTCACCCCGCAGGGCCGCCAGGCCTTGGGCGTCGAGCGCGGACTGCGCATGCCTCATGCGGGTGCCGACCTCGCGGAGGCGGTCGACCACAGGATCCTCCGCGCGTACCAGCGCATTGACGGCGGCCGCGGCCACCGAAGGCTTGCGCAGCGCGGCGACGGCCGTCGCCACCTCCCGCTGCTTGCGCGAGCGCAGGTCCTTCACCCACCGGGTCCTGGTGGCCACGAAGTCGGCCGGCGGGACGCCATACACCTCCCAGGCCGCATCGTGCAGCGCAGCCTCCTCGGTGCCGTCCTCGTCCATGGGCCGCAAGGCTAACCCCCCGGGTTGCGGATGGGCTTGGTACCGAGGTAGCCCGGTGTCGCCATAGCGACAGCGGGCTACCGCAGTGGCCTCCCGGCTCATCGCCCGATCCCGTTCACCGGCGCACCCCTCCGGGCTTGGGCCCCAGGGCAACCGTTCGCTATGGTACTTGCGCGCTCAGAGTTACATGTGTGACATTTGTGACTGTTGTGACTACTGTGGATTGAGCATTGACTGCAGGACCGCGGAGGAACCGCGCGTTCGCCATGAAAGGACCGTGACCATGCGCCGCACCACCTTCAGGCTCGCGCTCGCTACCGGCGCCGCCGTCCTGCTCTCAGCCGGACCGGCCCTCGCGACCACGCCGCCCGACGACTGGGCGGACCGCTTCACCGAGCTGTCCGGCTACTCCGATGTCAGCTGCCTCGTCTCCACGATCCCCGGTGGGGAGAGCAGCGTCTTCATCAGCGAGCAGCAGTGGTCCCCGCTCCTGCAGGAGGAGAACGAGTTCCTGGGCGTCGCTCTCGAGCTGGCCGACGGGACCGCGGAGCATTCGCCGTTCCTGGGTTACGGCGAGGAGCACATCTACTCCTCCAGCAGCGGCGAGAGCATCGAGCGGGCCGTCGTCTGCCAGGGTGCCCCGGCCGGGGAGGCCGCTCCGGCCGACCCCGAGGAGGACGCCGACGAGGCTGCTGAGGACGACACGACGGACGACGAGGCGACGGACGACGAAGCCACCGAGGACGGCGCCACGGACGACGAGGCCACCGATGACGGCGCCACCGACGAGGACGACGCGGCGGACGAAGACGCCGCTGACGACGAGGCCGACGAGGTCGGTGGCCCGCCGGTCGAGACCGACGGCCCGAGCACCATGTCCGGTGCCAACCTCGGCCTGATCGGTGGTGCCGCGCTCGCCCTGGCCGGCGTCGGCATCACGGGCTTCGCCCTGCGGCGCCGCGCCTGAGGCTGCCCGGTCTGACGGACACCCGGGACCGACCCGGGCGAAGAATACCGAGACGAAGAACACCGACACTCAGGACACCATGACCGGAGGACACCGACTTCTCGTCCCGACCGGCCTGCTCGTCGCCACCCTCGGCGTGAGCACCCTGGCGGTGCAGGCTGTCGGCGCCATCGAGGGGACCTCCGGCCATCCCATCAGCGCCGACGGGCCGGACGCTCCCGCCTGGGTGAGCGTGGAGTCGGCCGGCCTGGACCAGGAGCCGATCACGCCGGAAGGGCTGACCCCGCAAGGCACGATCAACCCGGACCAGGGTGACGTGATCTGGCACGTCGGCTCCGGCCGCGTGGTTCCCGGGCAGGTGGGGACCGCGGTGATCGCCGGCCACGTCACCTACTACGACGAGCCCGACGTCTTCTACGACCTCGGCGAGGTGACGCCCGGCGACATCGTCACCATCGGCTACGGCAACGGCGACACCCGCGAGTTCGTCGTCAAGCGCACCCAGCAGGTCTCCAAGGAGGGCCTGCAACGGATGCCGGCCGTCTGGGACAACCAGGACGACGTCGCCCGCGTCGCGCTCATCACCTGCGACGAGTCCCTCGGGCAGCGCGCCGACGGCCACACCCGCGCCAACTTCGTCGCGATCGCCGAGGAGACCGGCAACTAGCTCGGGGTGTCTCCTTCAGGTGTGTCCTCGTCGGTCACACCTCTAGCCGGCATGTCATGGGTGAGCCGGCAAGAACCGGCTCACCCATGACTAAGCGGCTCAAGGTCGGCTGACAGCCCCGCGAGGACACGGAGGGCCCGGCTGGCGATCAAGGCGTCGGGCCCGGCTGCGCCTCTGCTGGCGCCTCGGCCGCGGCGCGCTGCCGCCGCCGGCGGCGCACGACGAGCACGGCGATGGTCACCACGGCCAGGAGCAGCACCACCCAGACCGGGTTGCCCTGCACCGCGGCGAAGAAGGCACCCCAGAAGGCGAAGCCCACCGTGGTGTAGATCAGCGCCCAGGCGATCGACCCCGGCACCTGCGCCAGCGTGAAGACCTTCCACGACATGCGCACCATGCCGGCCGCCGCCATCACCATCGACTGGAACCCGACGGTGAGGTAGGCGAACGGCACCAGCGGCCAGCCCCACCTGGCCAGCGCCGCGCGGGCGTGCGCGACGCGGTCGCTGTGCAGCCACCGGTATGCCTTCCGTCGCCAGCCCTCCTCCGGCTCCCCGAGCGCGAGCGCGCGGTCGGTGATGACGCGGGCGAGCCAGTAGATGGCCTGGCCGCGCAACATCGAACCGACGAAGAAGGCGACGAAGACGCCGAGGGCGATGTCTTCCAGACGCCAGGAGGAGGGGCTGCTCACGATGACTCAAGACTACGTCCAGGACGCCGCGGGCCTCGCACCGCACACCCGCCCGACCCCGCACCACACACCCCGCCAGGCCCGCACCGCATACCCTGCCGGTATGACGGACCAGCCCACCACGCTGCTCATCCTCGGCGCCTCCGGTGACCTCACCCGCCGCCTGCTCCTGCCAGGCCTGGGGTCCCTGCTCAAGGTCGAGCCGGACCGGCGGGTACGGGTGCTCGGCGCCGACCGGGCCGAGCTGCCTCCGCAGGAGTGGGAGCAGCGGGTGCGGGAGGCGTTCGCCGAGGCTGACGCACCGCAGGAGGCGATCGACCGGGTGGCGGGGGAGACCGCATACCGGCGGGCGGACGCCCTGGACGAGGGCCAGCTGGCCGAGCTGATCGCCTCGGTGCCCGGGGCACTGGTGATCTACTTCGCGCTCCCGCCGCAGGTGACGGTCGGCGTCTGCGCCCTGCTGGAGCGGATCGGCGTGCCCGACGGCACCCGCCTGGCGATGGAGAAGCCGTTCGGGCACGACCTGGCCTCGGCCCGAGCGCTCAACGCGCAGGCCACCCGCGTCGTGCCGGAGGAGCAGATCCACCGGATCGACCACTTCCTCGGCGTCAACACCGTGCTCAACTTGCTCGGCCTCCGCTTCGCCAACCGCGTCTTCCAGCCGCTCTGGACCAGGGAGCACATCGCCCAGGTCGAGATCGAGTATGACGAGGACCTCGCCCTGGAGGGGCGGGCCGGGTACTACGACAAGGCCGGCGCGCTCATCGACATGACCCAGTCGCACCTGCTGCAGGTGCTGGCCATGTTCGCGATGGAGAGCCCGGCGAGCCTGGACGCCGAGGAGATGCGCTCCCTGAAGTCGCAGGTGCTGCGGGCCACCCGCCTGTGGGGTGACGACCCGCTGACCGCCTCACGCCGGGCCCGGTACACCGCCGGCCGGATCGGGGACCGGGAGGTGCCCGACTACGCCAAGGAGGAGGGGGTCGACCCCGAGCTGGGCACCGAGACCCTGGCCGAGCTGGTCGTGGAGATCCGCAACGAGCGCTGGGCCGGGGTGCCTTTCGTGCTGCGCAGCGGCAAGGCGCTGGGGGTGGCGCACAAGGAGATCACCGTCACCTTCCGCGAGCCGGCGCACATCCCGGACGGGCTGCGGGACTGCGGCGCACCGGACCGGCTGGTGCTCCAGCTGCGTCCCGGGGCGGTCACCCTGGACGTGTCGGTCAACGCCATGGGCAACCCCTTTGACCTGGAGCAGGCCCAGCTGCACACCGCGCTCGGTCAGCCGCGGATGCGGCCCTACGGCGAGGTGCTCGCCGGCATCCTCGACGGCAACCCGCTGCTGTCGATCCGCGGCGACGCGGCCGAGCTGATGTGGCAGATCGTCGAGCCGGTCCTCACCGCCTGGCGCCACGACGAGGTGCCGCTCGAGGAGTACCCGGCCGGGTCGCAGGGCCCGGAGGGATGGGGCACGGTCCCGCCCCGCTGACCGCCGACGCGGACGGTCAGCTCCGGGAGAAGCGGGCGACCCCCCGCTCGACCAGCTCGTAGAGCACCGGCACCAGGATCAGCGTCAGCAGCGTGGAGCTCAGCAGTCCGCCGATGACGACGATCGCCAGCGGCTGGGAGATGAAGGCGCTGCCGCCGGTGAGCGCGATCGCCATCGGCACGAGCGCCAGGATGGTGGCGAAGGCGGTCATCAGGATCGGCCGCAACCGGTGCCGGGCGCCCTCGAGCACGGCGGTCGTGCGGTCCATGCCCTGGGCGCGGTACTGGTTGACCAGGTCGATGAGCACGATCGCGTTGGTGACCACGATGCCGATGAGCATGAGGAAGCCGACGAGGGCGGTCACGTCCAGTGCCTGCCGCGTGACCAGCAGCGCGGCGACCGAGCCGGTGGCGGCGAACGGCACCGACACCAGCAGGATCAGCGGCTGCAGCAGCGAGTTGAAGGTCGCCACCATGACCAGGTAGACGATCGCCACGGCGGCCACCAGCGCCAGGCCCAGCGCCGCGAAGGCTTCCTCCTGGTCGGCGCTGACGCCACCGATCTCCACCTGCACGCCCTCCGGCACGTCGAGCGCCGCGACCCGCGCCTCCAGGTCGCTGGTCACCGCGCTGAGGTCGTCACCGGTGGAGCTGCCGGTCACCGTGGCCGCCCGGAGGCCGTCGACCCGGGTGATGCTGGCTGCATCCTCGCCGGCGACCAGCTCGGCCACCTCACCGAGCAGCACCGGCTCGCCCTCGGCGTCTCGGGCCACCTCGAGCTCCTCCAGCGCCTGCACGTCCTCCGCCGCACCCTGCAGCACGACGATGTCCAGCTGCTCGGTGCCGAACTCCACCTGGCCCACGGTGGCCCCGTCGGTGGCGGCCTGCACGAGCTGGCCCAGCTGGGCCTCGACGACCCCCACCTCGGCCGCGGCGGCCCGGTCGACCCGCACCTCCAGGGTCGGCACCGTCTCGGCGAGGTCGTTGACCACGTCCGCGGCGCCGGTGTCGCGCATCAGCTGCGTGACGGCCTCGGCGGTCTCCTGGAGGTCCTCCGGTTCCTGGGCCTGCACCCGGATCGACAGACCGCTGCCGACCGGGCCGGCCTGTCCTGCGCTCGCGGTGAGGGTGGCACCCTCCGGCAGGTCGGGCTCGAAGTGGCTGGTCAGCTCCTGGCCGAAGCTGCGCCCGCTGACCTCCTCGTCGACGGTGACGGCGAACGTCGCCGTGCTCGCCCCGGCCCCGGTGAAGACAGCCTCGATGCCGCCGCTGGACCCGACCGTGGCCTGGTAGCTCTGCACCTCGTCGCGCTCCGCGAGCCAGTCCTCCACCTCGCGGGCCTGCTCGTCGGTCTCCTCCAGCGTGGTGCCGACCGGCATCTCCAGCGTCGCCTGGACGGTGTTCTCGCCCGTGTCGCCGATGAAGTCGGTGCGCAGCAGCCCGGCACCGAGGACCGTGGCCACCAGCAGCCCGGCGGCGAGCGCCAGGGTCAGCCACGGCCGCCGGAGCGAGGCGCGCAGCGCGGGCAGGTAGCCGCGCTGCAGCCGGTCCGGGGCGTCGCCGGCCGGGCGCGTGGGCGCGCCCGCCATGGCCTCCTCGCGGTCCTCGCCGCCCACCGCGACCGCCTCGCCAGCCTCGCTGTCGGCGTCCTCCTCCGGCTCGGTCTGCGGGGACTCCGGCGCGTGCTTGGCGCGCCGCCCCGTGCCCAGCAGCCAGAAGCCCACGACCGGGATGATCGTCAGCGCGACCAGCAGCGAGGCCAGCATCGCCAGCGACACGGTCACCGCGAACGGCCGGAAGAGCTCCCCGACGGCCCCGCCGACGAAGCCCAACGGCAGGAAGACCGCGACGGTCGCGATGGTCGCCGAGGTGATCGCGCCCGCGACCTCCTTGGTCCCGTTGAGCACCGCGTCCTTGCGGCCCTCGCCGAGCGAGGTGTGCCGCTTGATGTTCTCGATCACGACGATCGAGTCGTCGACCACGCGCCCGATGGCGATGGTCAGCGCGCCCAGCGTCAGGATGTTGAGGCTGTACCCCAGCGCGCTCAGCCCGACCAGCGTCACCAGCAGCGACAGCGGGATCGAGAGCGCGGTGACCAGCGTCAGCCGGACCGAGAGCAGGAAGACCAGCACCACCAGCACCGCGAAGCCCAGTCCGAGCAGGCCCTCGGTGGCCAGGTCCTCGATCGACTTCTCGATGAACGGCGCCTGGTCGAAGATCGTCACCAGCTCGCCGCCGTCCAGCGACTGCTCCAGCTCGGGCAGCGCCTCGTTCACCGCGTGCGAGACCTCCACCGCGTTGCCGTCCGGGGTCTTGGTGATCGCCAGGCCGACGCTGGCCAACCCGTTGGTGCGGGTGTATGCCGTCGCCGGCCGCTCCTGCAGGCTCACCTCGGCCACGTCCCCGAGGGTGGGGATCTCCGGGATCTCGACGTCGCCGGCGGCGGCGGCCTGCTCGGCCGCGGCCTGGGCGGCGGCCGCCTGGCCGGCCAGCTCGGGGTTGGTGGGGTCGGCGGCGGCGGCCTCGCCCGCCTCCTGGGCCGCCTGCTCGGTCTCCCCGATCGCTGCCTGCTGCTGCTGGGCCGCGGTGCGCGCCCCGATCGTCGCCTGCGTGAGCAGGGGCAGCTCGGCGATCTCCTCCACGCTGGTCAGCCGCGAGCCGACCTGCACCGGGAGCTCGGTGTCGCCGTCGAGCACCTGGCCGCCCGGGAGCACCACGCCGTTGGCCTGGAGCAGCTGGCCGACGTCGGCGACGGAGACACCGGCCTCCTGGGCCGCCTCCTCGTCCAGGTCGATCGTCACCACCCGGTCCGCGACACCGGACAGGGTCGCGGAGCGCACACCGTCCAGGTCCTCGATCTCGGGCAGCACGAAGCGCTCGAGCCGGTCCACCAGCTCCTCGCCGTCGACGTCCTCGCCCCCGCTGGCCGACATCTGGATGATCGGGAAGTCATCGAGGTTGCCGGCGATGATCTGCGGGTTGGCGGTGTCCGGCAGCTGCGGCAGCGCCAGCACGACGCGCTGCAGGTCGGTCTGGGCCGCCCCCATGTCGGTGCCGTAGTCCAGCTCGACGATGACCGAGGAGAACCCGTCGGTGGAGGTGGACTGCACCTCGACCACGTTGTTCAGCCCCTGCGCGGCCGTCTCGATCGGCCGGGTGACCTGCTCCTCGACGACCGAGGAGCTGGAGCCGGTGACCGGGGTGGCGACCACCAGGACCGGGAACTGCAGGGAGGGGAAGAGCTCCCGAGGCAGGGCGGAGGCGGACCACAGGCCGGCGAGGATGCCGAAGACGGTGGCGAGGGCGATGAGGGCGCGGTTGCGCACGCTGAAGAACGTCAGGCGTGACATAGGATGCCTAGCCTAAGGCGAATAGTTCGCCTCGACCGAATCAATCGTCTGAAGCCAACTGGGAGGAGGCTGGGATGAGCACGGACGCGACCTCGGACCGTGAGGAGCTGACCGCCCGGCTGGGGGCGGCCGAGGCCGAGCTGCATACCACCACCATGCGGTGGGTGGGCGTGCAGGAGGTGCCGGACCTCACCCTGCGTCAGCTGCAGGTGCTGTCCCTGCTGCGCGGCACCCCGGGGATGTCGGGCCAGGACCTCGCGGAGCAGATCGGGGTCAGCACCTCGACGATGAGCGGCATCGTGGACCGCATCGTGGCCAAGGGCTGGATCGAGCGCGAGCCGGACCCGGTCGACCGTCGACGGGTGCTGCTGCACCCCACCCACGAGGGGCTGACGGTGCTCGTGCGCCTCGAGACCCCGGGGCAGCAGGCGAGGGAGCTGCTCATCGAGCGGCTCGATGAGCGCGAGCTCGCCGAGGCCTGCCGGCTGGCCGAGCGGCTGCGCGACATCGCCCGTGAGATCGACGGGTCCGGTGGTCCGCAAACCTTCCAGGGGCGGCCCGTCCCCAAGGCGTAAGGTCTGGTCATGAACCGCCACGGCGCCGCTTCGTTCACCCCACCCACGGACGCCTCGCAGGTCCGGTCCGTGATCCTGGTCGGCCCGCAGGGCACGGGGAAGAGCGCGCTGATCGAGCAGATCGCCACCGGTCACCTGGGCCACGTCAAGCAGGCCGAGGAGGCCTCGACCGAGCTGGGCGTGCTCACCACGGTGCACCCCTCGACCGGCACGGTGGTCACCCTCGTCGACAGCCCCGGCCGCCCCGACTTCGTGGGCGACGTGCGGGCCGGGCTGCGGGCGGCCGACGCGGTGCTCTTCGTGGTCGCGGCCGGCAGCGGCATCGACGAGGCCACCCGGATGCTGTGGCGCGAGTGCGACGCCGTCGGCATCCCCCGCGCCGTCGCCGTGACCCAGCTGGAGCTGGCCCGCAGCGACTGGGACTCGGTGGTGGCCGAGTGCTCGCGGGTCTTCGGCGACGCCGTGCCGCTCGGGCTGCCGGTGCTGGAGGGCAGCCCCAGCTCGCTGACCGGGGTGCTGGACCTCCTCGAGCAGGGGCGCCACGACGCCTCCGGCGCCCACCAGCCGCTGACCGAGGAGCAGGCGGCACGCGTCGAGGAGCACCGCGGCCCGCTCATCGAGGCCATCATCGAGACGTCCGAGGACGAGGGACTGCTCGACCGCTACCTGTCGGGAGAGGAGCTGGACCTCGACGGCCTGCGCGCCGACCTGTCCGCCGCCGTCGCCACCGCCCGCTTCTTCCCGGTCGTGCCGGTCAACCCGCCCACCGGGGTGGGGGTTCCGGCGCTGCTCGACCTGGTCGTCAACTCCTTCCCCTCTCCCGACCGAGCCTGGATGCCGGCGGTGATGACACCTCAGGGTGGTGACTTCGGCACGCTCACCGCCGACCCGGACGGTCCCCTCGTGGCCCAGGTCATCCGCACCTCCACCGACCCCTACGTCGGCCGGCTCTCCCTGCTGCGGATCTTCTCCGGCACCCTCACCGCCGACGCCCGCCTGCACGTCAGCGGTCACCTGGAGTGGACGCTCGGGAGCGAGCTCGAGGGCCGTCCCGGTCACGACGAGGACGACGAGCGGATCGGGCAGATCAGCAGCCCTCTCGCCGACGGCAGCGTCCCCCGGTCCTCGGCGATCGCCGGCGAGGTCGTCCTGGTCAGCAAGCTGACGACCGCCCAGACCTCCGACACCGTCTCCGGCACCGACCGCCCGGCCCTGGTCGAGCCCTGGCTGCTGCCCGAGCCGCTGCTGCCGGTCGCCCTGCACGCCCGCGCGACCAAGGACGAGGACAAGCTCGCCCACGCGCTGCAGCGGCTCATCGCCGAGGACCTCACCCTGCGCCTGGAGCGCAACGCCGAGACCCACCAGCTGGTCCTCTGGACGCTCGGCCCGGCCCACGTCGAGGACGTCCTGGACCGGCTGCAGCACCGGCACCACGTCGAGGTCGCCACCGAGCCGGTCCGCACCTCGCTGCGCGAGACCTTCGTGCGTCCCGTCCAGGCCCAGGGTCGGCTGGTCAAGCAGTCGGGTGGGCACGGGCAGTATGCCGTCGTCCAGCTGCAGATCGAGCCGCTGCCCCGGGGCGCCGGGGTCGAGTTCGTCGACAAGGTGGTCGGTGGGGCCGTGCCGCGCAACTTCATCCCCTCGGTGGAGAAGGGCGCCCGCGCCCAGCTGCAGGAGGGGCTGCTCGCCGGCTACCCCTGCGTGGACGTCCGGATCACCCTGCTCGACGGCAAGGCGCACTCGGTCGACTCCTCCGACATGGCCTTCCAGACGGCGGCCGGCCTGGCGCTGCGCGACGCCGCGAACGAGTCGACCATGTCCCTGCTGGAGCCGGTCGACACCGTCGAGGTGACCGTCGCAGACGACTACCTGGGGGCGGTCCTGGCCGACCTGCGCGGCCGGCGGGCCCAGGTGCAGGCCACCCAGCCCGCGGGACTGCCGGAGCACACGATGGTCGTCGCCGACGTGCCCCAGCACGAGCTCTCCCGCTACCCGATCGACCTGCGCTCGGTCGCCCACGGCTCCGGGTCGTTCACCCGCACCTTCGCCCGCTACGACTACCTGCCGGCCGCGCTGGCCCGGGAGCTCACCGGCTGAGCGGCCACCCTCAGCCGGCGAGCCCCAGGCGGTGCAGCAGCGGGGTGACGTCCGGGTCGGCGCCGCGGAAGCGGCGGTAGGTCTCCAGCGCCTCGACCGAGCCACCGGGCCCGAGCAGCTCCCGGCGGAAGCGCTCCCCGGCGGCGCGCGTCATACCCCCGGGCTGGTCGGCCGTGCCCTGCTCGCGGAACCAGGCGACGGTGTCGGCGTCCATCACCTCGGACCACAGGTAGGAGTAGTAGCCCGCGGCGTAGCCGCCGCCGAAGATGTGGTGGAAGTAGGCCGAGCGGTACCGCGGCGGGACGAGCGGGAAGGCGACTCCGGCCCGCTCGAGCGCGGCGGCCTCGAAGGCCTCCACGCCCGACCCGTCCTCGGGCAGCTCGGCCAGCGGCGTCTGGTGCCACGCCTGGTCCAGGATCATCGCCTTGAGCAGCTCCAGGGTCGAGGCACCGCTCTCCTGCCGGGCCTCGACCAGGGCCTGCACCCACTCCTGCGGCAGCGGCTCGTCGGTCTCGTGGTGCCGGGCGTAGCGCTGGATGAGCTCGGGCTCGAAGGCCCAGATCTCGTTGACCTGGCTGGGAAACTCGACGAAGTCCCGGGGCACCGACGTGCCGGACCGGGAGGGGTAGCGGACGTCGGAGAGCAACCCGTGCAGGTCGTGCCCGAACTCGTGGAAGAGGGTGATGACGTTGTCCCAGGTCATCAGGCTGGGCGAGCCGGGCGCCGGCGCGGGCAGGTTGCAGGTGTTCGTCACCACGGGCAGGTCGCCGAGCAGGTGGGACTGGTCCACGATGCTGGTCATCCAGGCCCCGCCCCGCTTGGTCGGCCGGGTGAACGGGTCGATGACCACGGCGCCCAGGACGGTGCCGTCCTCCTCCCGGACCTCGTAGACGGTGGCGTCCTTCGTGTACCCGACCAGGTCGGGCCGCTGGCGGAAGGTGATGCCGTAGAGCGCGGTGGCCGCGGCGAACACCCCGTCGTGCAGGACCCGGGAGTACTCCAGGTAGGGCTTGAGCTGCTCCGGGTCCGGGCCCTCGCCCTGCGCCGAGCTCCGCGCGGTCGCCAGGAACTGCCAGTCCCACGCCTCCATCGTCGCCTCAGGGTCGAGGGTATGCAGCTGCTCGCGCAGCTCCTCGGCCTCCCGCTCGGCGATCTGGACCACGCCGGTGGCGAGCCGGGCCAGCAGGTCGTTGACCGCGTCCGTGCTGCCGGCGCAGGCCACCTCGTGCACGTAGGCGGCGTGGTGCGGGTAGCCCAGCAGGGTGGCCCGCTCGGCCCGCAGGCGGGCGATCCGGACCAGGATCGAACGCGTGTCGTGCACAGCGTCGTCAGAGCCCAGGCCGCGCCCCGTCGAGGCCAGGAAGACCTCCTCACGCAGCGCGCGGTCCTCCAGGCCGTCCAGCACGGGCTGGCGGGTGGTGTTGGTGATGGTGACCAGCCAGCCGTCGAGGTCGCGGGCGCGGGCCGACTCGCGCAGACCGGCGCGGTCGTCGTCCGACAGGCCGGCCAGGCGGGCCTCGTCGGTGACGTGCACCGCCGCCGCGTTGCGGCCCGCGACCAGGAGGCGGTCGAACTCGGTGGACAGGCCGGCCAGCTCGGCGTTCAGCTCCCGCAGCCGGGCCTGCTGGTCCTCCGGCAGGTTCACCCCGCCGCGCTCGTAGCCGCGCAGCCGCTCGGTGAGGACGAACTCGTCCTGCTCGTCCAGGACGACCTCGCCGGCGTCGGCCCGCTCGCGGAGGGCACGGAGGCGGGCGTACAGGTCCGGGTCGAGCATGATGGCGTCGCTGTGCTGGGCAAGCCGGGGGCTGAACTCGGTCATGATCGCGTCGCGCTCGTCGTTGGTGTCGGCGGCCTTGGCGACCCAGAAGGCGGACATCGTGCGGTCCAGCGTCGCGCCGCTGGTCTCCCAGGCGTGCAGCACGTTCTCGACGGTGGCCGGCTCCTCGTCCTGCGCCAGGGCGCGCAGCGCGGCGAGCTGCTCAGCCATCCCGACCTCCAGCGCCTCACGCACGTGGGCGTCGGTGATCCGCGCGTAGTCGGGCAGGGAGTACTCCAGCGTGGAGGGGGCGAGGAGGGGGTTCGACATACTGCCCATCACATCACGTGGCGCCCACGACGACGCGTGGGAGGACGGTCAGGTGGCTGTCGGGAGGCGGTCGCACGAGGTGCGGACGAGGAGCACGCCAGGGTCCGAAGGACCGCCAGGACCGGGGCCGGAGGTCACGGTTCAGTCACAAAACGGCAGGTCACGGGACTGCTGTGAGCCTCCTGTGGGAAGGTCGGTGAGTCTGTGCTTCGTGTCCCGACGAGGCGCTGACGTGTCCACCGCCGGGCGACGGCCCAGGGGTCCGTGGCTTCGTTCGACGAAGAGCCGGTGGGGGACGCACGGGGCCGGTGCGAGCCGGCCCGCAACATGGTGCGCCGTGGGTCCACCCCTGGCCCGTCCGGAGCGCCTTGGTCCCATCGAACGGAGAATCCCGAATGGCCCTGAACAGGCGCCGGTCGACCCGTGCAGCGAGTGCGCTCGCGGGTCTGGCCCTGGTGGCTGCCGGTCTGACGCCGGCAACCGCACTACCCATCTCACCCGGCTCGCCAGCCGACGGTGAGCCTTCCCTCACGGACGAATACATGGGGTCGGCCCCCGAGGCCGCACCCTCCAGCGACTGGGAAGGGGTGCCGAGCGACACGGGTCTGTGGATCGTCCGGCTCGCCGGCCCCTCCGTCGCCGCCTACACCGCCACCCTCGAGGCGCGTGGCACCGCCTCCGACGCCCAGATCGCCAGCTTCGAGGCCCAGCTGGAGGCCAAGCACGCCGAGCTCGTCGACACCATCGACGCGACCCTCGGTCGCGACGTCAACGTGGAGTTCACCTACCTCAACGTCCTCAACGGCATGGCCGTGGAGATCTCCGAGGCCGAGGCCGCGCAGCTTCGCGAGCTGCCCGGTGTCCTGGAGGTCTACCCCGACATCGAGCGGGAGCTGGACACCGACGTCAGCCACGAGGTGATCCTGTCCGACGCCGTCTGGGAGGGCGACACCGGCACGGGTGCCGAGACCTCTGGCGAGGGCGTCATCGTCGGCTTCATCGACTCCGGCGTGAACCCCTACCACCCCTCGTTCGCCGAGACCGACGGTGAGGGCTACACCCACACCAACCCCCTCGGCGAGGGTGTCTACCTGGGTGTCTGCGCCGACCCGTCCGCGGGCGGGTACGAGGACATCTGCAACGACAAGCTCATCGGGGCCTACAACCTGAACCCCGCCTCCCCGAGCGCCGTCGACACCGACGACCACGGCAGCCACGTCGGCTCCACCATCGCCGGCAACCGGCACGAGGCCGACGTGAACATCGGCGGCACCGTGATCGAGCGCATGGTCCAGGGTGTCGCCCCCCGCGCCAACGCCATCTCCTACCTGGTGTGCGCCCCGGGCTGCCCCGGCTCCTCGACCATCGCCGCCGTCGACCACGCGATCGACGACGGCGTGGACGTGCTGAACTACTCCATCTCCGGCAGCGACTTCCCCTGGAACGACGGGGTCGACCTGGCCTTCCGCGACGCCGCGGCCGCCGGGATCAACGTCGTCGCCTCCGCGGGCAACGACGGCCCGGGCGCCAGCACCGTCGCCAAGACCGGCCCCTGGATGGCCGGCACGGCCGCGACGACCCACCACCGGGTCTTCGCCCAGAACGTCGCGGTCACCGGACCGGACCCGGTGCCGTCCGAGCTGACCGAGATGCCGGGCTTCCCCGGCTCCGGCCCGGGACTGGACGAGGACCTGAGCGGCGAGATCCGCTCCGCCGCGGACCAGGACAACTTCCGCGCCTGCACCGCGCTCGAGCCGGGCTCGATGGACGGTGCGATCGCCTTCGTCGAGCGCGGTGACTGCACCTTCCCGGTGAAGGTGGAGAACGCCCAGGCCGCCGGTGCGATCGGTGTCCTGATGGGCAACAACGTCGGCGGACCGCCGAGCGCCCCGGGCGGACTGGAGGACACCACCATCCCCACGGTGATGATCCCGGGCGAGTCCTCGCAGGCGCTGCTGGACTTCTTCGAGAGCACCGACGAGGAGGTCTACGGCACCATCTCCGCCGAGGCGGAGATCTTCGAGGACGAGGAGTGGACCGACATCGTCGCGGGCTTCAGCTCCCGCGGTCCGAGCCAGTACGACATGCTGGCCCCGACCTACGCCGCCCCCGGTGTGAACATCCTCGCGGCCGCCGCGCCGCAGGGTGAGAACACCGACGTGTATGCCGTCCTCGGCGGCACCTCGATGTCCTCGCCGCACGCCGCCGGGGCCACGGCCCTCATGCGGGCCGTGTACCCGGACCTCACCCCGACCGAGATCCGCTCGGCGCTGGCGCTGACGGCCGACTCCGACATCCTCAAGGAGGACGCCGCCACCGCGGCCGACCCCTTCGACATCGGCTCGGGCCGGATCAACCTCTACAACGCCAGCCGCGTCGGCCTCGTCATGGACGAGTCCATCGAGGCCATGATCGCCGCCAACCCCGCCATCGGCGGTGACCCGGCGACGCTGAACCTGCCGGCCATGGTCAAGCACGCCTGCCCCGGCGTGTGCAGCTGGACCCGGACGGTCACCAACGTGGCCGACGGCGAGGCGACCTACACCGCCACCACCGCGGGTGCCGAGGGTCTGACCCTGCAGGTCTCCCCGGCCGAGTTCACCCTGGCCGAGGGCGCGTCGCAGGAGGTCGTCATCACGGCGACCACGGTCGAGACGGCCGGCGCCTGGGCGTTCGGCGAGGTCACCTTCTCCACCGACGCGACGCACAGCACCGGCGAGGACATCGCCGACGCCTCTCTCCCGGTGGCCCTGAAGGGCACCGCAGGTATTCCCGACATCACCGTCGACCCGGCGGAGATCGAGGACACCCAGGCTCCGGACACGGTGACCACCCACGAGCTGACCATCGGCAACGAGGGTGGCGGCACGCTGACCTGGGAGGTGCTGGACGAGGACGCCGACACTGTCGTCTACGAGCAGACCCAGGTCGGCACGGGTGGCATCGTCAGCGACTACTTCACCTCGCTGAGCGCCGGCGTCTACTCCGCCGACGACTTCGTCATCGACAGCGACGCCGAGGTCAGCACGATCTACACGCCCGGTTTCTGGACCGCCGGCTCGCTGACCAACGCCACAGAACTGAGCTGGCGCATCTACGCCGACGCAGAGGGTGTGCCCGCGTCCCACCCCCAGGATGGGGACGACGCGGTGTGGGCCTTCGACGCCGCCCCCACGGCCGCCGGTGTCGACATCACCAACAACCACATCACCCTGGACCTGGCCGCGGCCGGGGCCGAGGGGCTGGAGCTCGAGGCCGGCACCTACTGGCTGTCGGTCTACCCGTCGATCAACACCACGGGGAACAACCGGTGGAACTGGCTGCAGGCCGGCCAGGGCGCGGGTGAGTCCGCCCACCTGGTCGACCCGAACAACCTGTTCAACGCCGGTGCCACGAGCTGGAGCCCGCTCAGTGACCTGGGCGTGCAGTGGGATGCGCTGGCCTTCACCCTGGGCGGCACGCAGTCCTGCGGTGCCGACTGGCTGAACGTCGAGCCGGCGAGCGGCACCACCGCTCCCGGTGAGAGCACGAGCGTCGAGGTCTCCCTCGACGCCACCGGCCTGGACGAGGGCACCTACACGGCGCAGCTGTGCATCGAGTCCGACGACGCCGACGAGCCGCTGGTGACCGTCCCGGTCACAATGTCCGTCCAGATCGCGCCGATCGAGGTCGAGCGCCTCTCTGGCACGAACCGGTACGGCACGGCTGCGGCGGTGTCGGGCACGTACGCGGCCGGTGCTGAGGTGGTGTTCCTGGCTACGGGCGGGGACTACCCGGACGCGTTGACCGGTTCGGCTCTGGCTGGGTCGTTGGAGGCTCCGGTGCTGTTGACCCGTCCGGGTGCGTTGCCGAACTCGACCAAGGCCGAGCTGGTGCGTCTGGCGCCGGAGCGGGTCGTGGTGCTGGGTGGTGACGGCGCGGTGGCGGATGCGGTGCTGGCTGAGGCTGCTGCGTTGACCGGTGCGCCGGTGGAGCGGGTCTCGGGCACGAACCGGTACGGCACTGCTGCGGCGGTGGCGGCCCAGTTCGCGGGTCAGGACGTGGAGCGGGTGTTCGTGGCCACTGGTGTGGACTACCCGGACGCGTTGTCCGCGGCGGCTCGTGCTGGTGCCCTGGACTCTCCGGTGCTGCTGGTGCGTCGTACGGAGATCCCGTCGGCGACCGCTGCTGCGCTGGACGCGTTGGAGCCGGGGTCGATCACGGTGCTCGGTGGTGAGGGCGCGGTGGACCAGGACGTGGTCAACGAGCTGCGGGAGTGGGCTCCGACCACGCGTACTGGTGGCCTGAACCGGTGGGTCACCTCGGCTCGCCTGTTCGCTGAGGTCGCGTCCGCGGAGACCGTGTATGTGGCCTCGGGTCAGAACTGGCCGGACGCCCTGGCTGGTGGCGCGAAGGCTGGTGCGGACCACGAGCCGCTGCTGATCACCCGTCAGGGTGGTCTGCCCGGTGCGATCGTCCAGGCCATCACGCGTCTGGACCCCGACCGCGCCGTCGTGCTCGGTGGGACCACCGCGGTCTCGGACAAGGTGATCGAGGAGCTGGAGGACCTGCGCGGTCAGGACTGACCGACTGAGCGCACACGATCACACGCTCACACACGGTGCCCCGTCGACCACCAGGTCGGCGGGGCACCGTCGGTGTCATAGGGTCGCGCCCATGAGTGTCAGCGCCGACCAGCCCACCCCCACCTCCGACCGCGCCGCGAGCTCCCCGGAGCGGCCGGAGCCGCGGGACCTGCTGGTCGAGACCCGGCACACCGTGCAGACCACCGAGGGCGAGCTGTCCTACACCGCCCGCACCGGGCGGGTCGTCCTGCGCGAGGAGGAGTTCAAGGACGACGTCTTCGAGGGGTGGAAGCCGCGCGCCGAGCTGGCGGTCACGGCATACACCCTCGACACCGACGAGGTCGACCGGCGGTCGCGCCCGATCACCTTCGTCTTCAACGGCGGGCCGGGCTCGAGCTCGGTGTGGCTGCACCTGGGCGTCATGGGGCCGCGCATCGTCGACGCGGGGGAGGCGGACGCGCCGACGCCGCCGCCGTACGCGCTGCTGGACAACCCGCACACCCCGCTGCGGGCCACGGACCTCGTCTTCATCGACCCGATGTCCACCGGCCAGTCCCGCGTGGTCGAGGGCGGCAAGGCTAAGGACTACCACGGTTTCGGCAAGGACGTGGAGCAGGTCACCGAGCTGATCCGGCTGTGGTGCACGCGCGAGGACCGGTGGATGAGCCCCAAGTTCATCGCCGGCGAGTCCTACGGCACGACCCGGGCCGTCGCCGTAGCCGAGCGTCTCTTCAGCACGTTCGGTATGCAGCTCAACGGCCTGGTCCTCATCTCCAGCGTCCTCGACTTCGGCGCCCAGGACTTCCGCTACCTGCGCCACGACGAGGCGTGCCAGTCGTTCCTGCCCACCTACGCCGCCATCGCGCACTACCACGGCAAGCACTCCGGCCGGTCCCTGCGCGAGGTCCTCGCCGAGGCCGAGGAGTATGCCGGCACCACCTACCGGTGGGCGCTCGGCCGGGGTCACCGGCTGGCCGCCGAGGAGCGGGCGGAGGTGCTGGCCACCCTGGCCCGGTTGACCGGCCTGTCCGAGGACTACCTGGACCGCAGCGACCTGCGGCCCGAGCACTGGCGCTTCTGCACCGAGCTGCTCCGCTCGGAGGGGCGCACGGTCGGCCGGATCGACGGGCGGATCACCGGTGTCCTGCACTCCGGGATCGCCGAGGGGATGGACGCCGACCCCTCCATCGACATGATCATGGGCCCGTACGCCGCGGCCATCCACCACTACCTGCGCGGCGAGCTGAGCTCCGACCTCGACCTGCCCTACGCCGTCTTCTCCGACGCGATCCAGCACTGGTCCTACAGCGAGTTCGAGGCCAGGCCGATCAACGTCACCGATCGGCTGGAGCGGGTGCTGCGCGCCAACCCGCACCTGCGGGTCCGGATCGAGTACGGCTACTACGACCTGGCGACCCCCTACGGCGCGGCCGAGGACATGGTCGCCCACCTGCGGGTGCCCGAGCAGGCCCTCGACCGCATCGAGCACGCCTACTTCGAGACCGGCCACATGCCCTACGTCGGGGAGGCCACCCGGATCGAGGAGGCGGAGGGGATCACCGACTTCGTCCGTCGCGCCAGCGCGTCCTGACCCCGGTCTCAGGACCGGTCGGGGATGGGCTCGACCTCCATCGGGCCCGTCTCGGCGTGGGCGCCCTGGGCCGGCTCGTCGAGCTTGACGCAGACCACTCCGGCCAGGATCAGCAGGCCACCGGCCAGCTGGACCGGGGCGGGCAGCTCGGCGAGCAGGACCCAGGCCCACAGCACGGCGAACATCACCTCGGTGAGCCCGACGAACGAGCTCACCTTCGCGCCCAGCGCCCGGGCCGCGAAGATGCCGGTCGCGTAGGCCACCCCCGCGGCGACGACACCTAGCCAGAGCACGGGCACCCACCAGGGCACGGTCACCCCGGCGAGGGCGGCCGGGCCGGTGTCCCAGGTCATCGGCACCACGCCGGCCAGCCCGGCGACCAGGAGGGCGAGCACGCCGAGCGTCATACCGAAGCAGGCGAAGGCCAGAGGCGGCAGCCCGGAGGCGTCGTCCGCCCCGACGACGAAGAAGACCGCCAGGCCGAACGCGGCGGCCAGGCCCCAGAGCACCCCGACCGTGCTGAGCTGCACGTCGCCCAGGACGTCGAGGACCAGCAGCAGCCCGACGAGGGCCACCGCGATGCCGCCGACCGTCAGGGGACGGGGCCGCTGGCCACGGGCCAGCCAGAGCCAGCCCACGACGAGGATGGGGCCGAGGTACTCGAGCATCAGCGCCACGCCCACCGAGAGCCGCTCGACGGCGAGGAAGTAGAACAGCTGGCAGCCCGCCACCGCGAGCAGGCCGAAGAGCCCCAGATGGGTCCAGGTCAGCCGGCTGCGCAGCAGGTGCCAGCGTCCGCGCATCTCCCACACCGCCAGCGGTGCCAGGAGCAGGGCGCCGACCGCGATCCGCACGGTGACGGCCGCGCCGGGGGACCAGCCCTCCACGAGCAGGCTCTTGGCCACGGCGCCGGAGGTGCCGAACATGGACGCCGACAGCACCGCGACCAGCAGACCGACCCAGAACACGCGGCGGGGGCTGCGGCGGGGGGTGAGGCTGGCCCGGCCGCCGCGGCCGCCGCGGTCGACGAGGTCGGCGGAGGTGCCGGTGGGCGGCGGGGTGGTCGAGGTCGCGCTCATGCGGCCCTCCTCTCGAAGGCGGGCTCGCTCAACGGCCCGACGTGGGATCATGGGTGTCAGCCGTTGACACATATGACGATAAGCGAGCCACGGCTCAGGAGTCAAGATGCATTTCACTCATGACACAGCGCTGGCGCTCCAGGGTGCCGCGGCCCTGGTGAACACGGGCGTGCGTCGCGAGGGGGACGTGGACGAGCTGGCCACGGTGAGCGACCTGGAGGACTTCGTCCGCCGGTGGCGCTGGACCGGGCGTCGCACCCGGGACCGGGCCGAGCTCGACGAGGTGCGCGCCCTGCGGCCCCGGCTCGCGACCTTCTGGGAGGCGGATGAAGAAGGGGTGGCCGAGCTGGTCAACACGCTGCTCGCCGAGGCCCAGGCCCTGCCGCGGCTGGTCAACCACGACGACCTGGGCTGGCACCTGCACGCCACCCCGGACGACGCCCCGCTCGCCTCCCGGATGGCGGTCGAGGCGGCGATGGCCTTCGGTGACGTGCTGCGGGCCAACGAGCTGCGGCGGCTGCGCGTGTGCGAGGCCGACGACTGCCGCGACGTGCACGTGGACCTGTCCCGCAACCGGTCCCGGCGCTACTGCGGCACCACCTGCGGCAACCGGATGGCGGCTGCGGCATACCGGGAGCGGCAGGCGGCCCGGCCGACCGGTGACGGGGGTCCTGCCGACGGCTCGGGCGCCGCGATGGAGGATGAGGCATGACCAACGCCACCGACCACGAGCAGCTGACCGCCGCGACCAGGGCGGTGGCGCTCGGGCGACCGGAGCGGGCGCCCGGTGCCCCCGTCAACGTGCCGGTGGCGTTCACCTCGACCTACGTCGCGGACGGCGAGATCAACTATGCGCGCACCTCCAACCCGACCTGGGAGGCCCTCGAGGAGGTGCTGGGGTCGCTGGAGGGTGGCTCGGCCCGGGTTTTCGGCTCCGGCCTGGCCGCGGTGTCCGCGGTGATCTCCCTCGTCCCGATCGGCGGCGTCGTGGTCGCCCCGCAGCACGCCTACAACGGCACTACCGGCATCCTCGGTGAGCGGTCCGCCGCAGGTGCGCTGACCGTGCGGACGGTGCCGGCCGACGACGTCGAGGCCATCGTGACCGCGTGCGCGGGCGCTGACCTGCTGCTCCTGGAGAGCCCCACCAACCCGATGATGGAGGTGACCGACGTGCCCGCCGTCCTGCGGGAGCTCGCGGAGCGGTATGGCGATCGGCGTCCGGTGGTCGTGTGCGACAACACCTTCGCCACCCCGCTCGTCCAGCAGCCGCTGTCCTGGGGTGCGGACGCGGTCGTGCACTCGGCGACCAAGTACCTCGCCGGCCACTCCGACGTGCTCCTCGGCGCCGTCGTCGTCAGCCCGCAGCGGGCGGACCTGGCCGCGCGGCTGCATACCCACCGGACCCTGCACGGCGCGATCCCCGGTCCCATGGAGGCCTGGCTGGTGCTGCGTGGCATCCGCACCCTGTCGGTGCGGCTGGAGCGCGCCACCGCGTCGGCGCGGGAGATCGCGGAACGGTTGGGCGAGCACCCCGCGGTCGGTCGCGTGCGCTATCCCGGGTTCGGGGCGATGCTGTCGATCGAGGTGGGCAGCGAGGAGACGGCCGAGGCGGTCTGCGCCCGGACCCGGCTGTGGACGCACTCGACGTCGCTGGGCGGGGTCGAGTCGCAGATCGAGCGCCGCCGACGGCACCCCCTGGAGGTGCCCACCGTGCCCGTCGACCTCATCCGGCTCTCCGTCGGCATCGAGGACGTCGAGGACCTGTGGACCGACCTGGACCAGGCTCTGAGGTCTGGGGTTCCTGTGCCCGCCGCCCCGGCTGGTCAGGCGTCGGCGGCGACGGGGCCCGACGAGAGGTCCGTGTAACCGTAGAGGTCGGTCTGCCGCTCGTTGATCCAGATCCGCTTGCCTCCGTCGGGGTCGGCGACCTGGAGCGTGCGGCTGTAGGTCTCGTCGATCAGGAGGCAGTCGATGCCCTCCGCAGTCAGCAGCTGCTGGGCCTCCTCGACGTCGCCGTCCCACTCGAAGGACAGTTCGGTGCCGGTCTCGTCAGCGGCGTGGACGGCGGCCAGCCCTCCGCCGGGGTAGACAAGGTCCGTCCAGGTGCCGTTGTCCCCGACGAGGCGGGGTGTCGCGCCGAGGCCCTCGAGAACGCCCCGGATGAGGCCGGCGTCCTGGCCGTACCAGATCTGGAGGGTGGTGAGCTCGGGTCGCTCGGCGGCCCCCGTGCCCACTTCGACCGGCGTCGGGCGGTCGAGCCAGAGGAAGGTGCCGTCACCGGCCCGGACGACCCCGGCCGGGCCGTGATCACTCTCCTCCAGGGTGACCGGCACGCCTCTGGCGGCCGCGGCCTGGACCGCCTTGGTGAGCTCGGTCGGATCCTCGACGGCAAGCGTGGTGAAGCCTGCTGGCTGATCCTCGCTGGCGGCATGCAGCGCGACCCGGCCCCCGCCCAGCTGGTAGACGAGCCAGCCTGGATGCTCGCTGATGAGCGTGCCGCCGAGAGTCTTCAAGATCAGCTGCCAGCCAGGGATGTCCGCGGTGAAGCGGATGGGGCGGGGGGTGGGGCCGGTGAGGGTGCGCATGTCACTGCTCCTTGCTGGTCGTGGCGGTCGCGCTGGTGATGGTCGTGGTTGCCGGGTGCGGAGTGTTCGCGGTCGTCCTGGTGGTCGAGGTCGGGGTCGAGCCCAGGACGCGGTCGTTGTGGGTTGCGGTGGCGAGGTACTCCCGCAGGGCCCGCTCGACCAGAGCAGAGAGACTGACGCCCTCGTCGACCCCACGGTGCTTGACCGCCGTGATGAGCTCGCGAGGTAGGTAGACGTTGAACTGGGCTTTCTCGACCATACCTAGAATGCTAGCAATCTAGGCATGCAGTGACAACGGGCCGTGGTCACGGCGACCACGAGCGATGGGCACTCACCGAGTGCTGCGGCTGTGCACGCTATCCGGGGCTACGGCGTGCACAGGCACGTCATTCGACGACTCTGGGCCGCGTGGCTCGGCGACATCGGGGCCGTACGGCTCGGCGATTCTCGGTTACATAGCCCGGCACGACCCGAGGCCCAGGCCCAGCGCAGGTCAGAGCTCGTCGGCCAGAGCCTGGTCGAACCAGTGGCCCAGCACGGGGGTCCACTCGCGGATCGCGACCTGCTCGACCAGGCCCTGCTGCTGGAAGGGGTCCTCCCGCAGCAGCTCGACCAGCTCGGTGGCGCTGTCGCCGCGGAGGATGAGCATGGCGGCGTCCGGGGCCTCGTCGACGTCGGCGTAGGGGCCGGAGAGGAGCACGACGCCCTCCCGCGCGAGGGAGCCGAGGAACTCCCGGTGGGCAGGGCGGTGCTCGTCACGCGCCCGGGTGTCGTCGGAGTAGCTGTAGTGGACCGCGAACAGGCTCATGGCGCCAACCTACTGGGTGCTCTGCGCCGCCCGCTCGGCCTCGGCCGCGATGACCTGCTCGAAGTGCTGGATCGGGTAGGCACCCTGCACGACCTGGGTGTTGATGAGGAAGGTCGGGGTGGAGGTGACGCCGATGGAGCGCGCCTCGGCGGTGTCGGCCTGCACCGCGGCCAGGATCTCGGGGTCGTCCAGCGCGGTCTCGAAGGCCTCCAGGTCGGGCACGCCGACCTCCTCCGCGAGCGCGATGACGTCGTCGCGGCCGTACTCCGCCTGGCCCTCGGCGGAGAGCGCGAACAGGGCCGTCTGGTAGTCGTGCAGGTGGTCCTGCTCGGCCGCGGCGCGGGCTGCGACCGCCGCCAGCTGCGAGGCCTCCTCGAAGAGGACGAGGTCACGGAACTCGATGCGCAGCGTCCCCTCCTCGACCAGCGGGTCCAGGTCGGGGCGCGTCTGCGTGGCGAACTGGGCGCAGTACGGGCAGCGGTAGTCGGCGTACTCGATCATCACCACCGGCGCGTCGACGGCCCCGACCGCCATCGGGTCGTCGGCGTCCCGGCGCTGCAGCCCCAGCATGAACTCCTCGATCTCCGGCGGCGGGGTCTGCTCCACCGCGTCGGGGGCCGGAGCCTGCGCGGGTGGCTGCGCCGGGTCACCGGCGTCGGCGCCCTCCTGGCCCTGGCCCTGGGCCGGGTCGCCCGCCGCGCCAGCCTGGTCTTCGCTCTGCTCCGGCTGCGCCTCCTGCGTCGCGGCGGGGGCGTCGCCGGCGGTGTCGGACCCGCCGTCCCCCATCGCCAGCCAGGCGATGAAGGCGATGACCAGCGCCACGACGATCGCGGCCACGGCCCAGGCGATCGAGGCGGCCCTGGAGTCGTTGGCAGGCTGGCGGGCTCCGGTCGGGGTACTCACCGCTCCAGCCTCGCACACCCGCCTGGGCGCTCCGGCCGGCGGATGCGAGCGCCCGAGCCCCTTGGGCGACGTGCTCCTCGACGCGGAGGCACCCTCGACGCGGACGTACCCGTCGAGGCCGGGTCGGCACTGGGCGTGGGTTGGCATCGACGCCGGGTCGGCACTGGGCGTGGCTCGGCGCGACACTAGAAGTATGCGCGCTTTCGTGGCCGTCCTGCCCCCACCCGAGGTGATCGACCAGCTGACCAGCTTCCTGGAGCCGCGTCGCGACGCCCTCGCGGCCGCCGACACCTACCCCCGCTGGCGCTGGACGCGTCCGGAGCACTTCCATCTCACCCTGGCTTTCCTGCCAGAGCTGGACGAGTGGCGCGAGGAGTCGCTGGAGGAGGAGGGTATGCGGTGGGCCGCCCGCGCCACCCCGCTGACCCTGCGCCTGGCGGGGGCCGGCGCCTTCCCGGACCCCGGCGCCGCCAGGGTGCTGTGGGCGGCCGTCCGGGAGGAGCCGACGGAGCCTGAGGAGTCCGAGAAGTCTGGGGAGTCCGAGAACTCTGGGGAAGCGACGGGGCCTGCGGAGTCGGAGAAGTTGGAGGAGTCGGACGAGCGGGGGCAGTCGGGCCTTCGCGCCTGGGCCGCGGCGACGCGCGCCCTGGCCAGCAGGGCGGGCGCCCGTGTGGACGGCACGCGGTTCAGCCCGCATGTCACCGTCGCCCGGGTCGCCGGCCGCCCCGGGCCCGCCGGCCACCTGGTGCAGGCCCTGGACACGCTGCATACCGACGCGTGGACCGCGGACGAGGTGTGCCTCATCCGGTCGCACCTGGGACAGGGTCCCCGTGGCACTCCCCGCTACGAGGTGCTGCAGACCTGGCCGGTCGGCCACTGAGGACGCGGCTGCCACCCGCCGTGAGCTGTATGCCTACTTGTCTGCCGTTCTCGTGCTGAGTGCACGGATGTTTCGCGCGCGAAGCACGAAAAGGGTAGGTGAGACGGAGATCGGTCCCCGGATGGCCCGCCTCGATCAGGGCGTCGGCGCCTCGGTGACCTCGGACTCGTCGATCTCCGGCAGCCGCAGCGGAGGCAGCGTGGTCACCACGGCGTCGTCGGGCGGCGTCACCTCGATCGTCGTCGACTCCGGCTCCTCGGCGGTGCTCTCCTCCAGGAGAAGGGCCATGTCCTCGATCGGGCCGACGGTCACCCCGAGCTCGGCCGAGCACACCCGGCCCTCCTGGGGTGGTGAGGCCTCGATGGTGCGCCCGTTGACCATGCTGACGTCGTCGAACTGGGGCCGCCCGGAGACGAGGTTGCGGTAGCTGTAGCGGGTCAGCGTCCCGACCGAGCAGTCCTCGCTGAAGGTGAGGATGTCGAACCCTTGGGGCGCACCCTGGAGCTCGCCCGCGGTGTCGGGGTCCTCCTCGGCCGCCTCCCGCGCCTCCTCCGTCAGCGGCGGCAGCCGGAACTGGTTGACCAGCCCGCCACCGGTGAACGACCCCACCTGGATGTTCGCGCCGTCCAGGCCCGCGGCGTGCATGTGGCCGCTGATCGTCACCGCCCGAGGATCCACCCGGGTCGCGGCGTACGGCTGGTGGGTCAGGATGATGTCGGTCGGCGGCAGGCCCTCCACCCGCTCCCGGTAGGCCGCGGCCAGGTCTGCCTGGTCGGCGCCGAAGTCGTCGCTGCGCTGGTTGAAGTAGCGCGTGTCGTTGAACCCGCTGATCTGCACCCCGCCCACGGTGATCAGCTGCAGCTCGCCCGGGGTCGGCTCGGCCAGCACCACGTTGGGCACCTGGCTCAGGCGGCGCAGCAGCCGCTCGTCGGTGGCCGAGACGGCGTCGTGGTTGCCGCGCACGAAGATGTACGGCACGCCGAGGCTCTCGATGCCGTCGTAGATCCCGGTGAGGTTGCCCTCCTCGGGCGTGCCGAAGTTGACCAGGTCACCGGCGTCGATAACCGCGTCGATCTGCTGCGTCTGCACGATCTCGCGCATCAAGGGGTAGTGGTTCATCCCGTGCAGGTCGCTGACCAGCAGCAGCCGCACCGTCGGCTCCTCCATCGCGGCCGGGCTGAACTCCGCCCGCATCGCCGAGGACAGCGCCAGCAGGTTGGTGACGTAGACCGCGCCCTGGTCGGCCTTGCGGTCCAGCCCGGCCAGGATGTCGGTGTTGCTCTCCACCAGCGACAGCAGGCTCGTCGTGCGGAACTCCTGCACGTTGTCGGTCCGGTAGGTCAGGTATGCCGTCGCGCCGGGCAGGAGCAGCGCCAGCGCAGTGGCCACCGCGGAGGACACCAGGGCCCGCGCCAGGCGCGCCGGGCGGGAGACGGCATACGTGAACAGGACCAGGACGGTGGTGATCAGCGCGCCGAGCGCGAACTTCCACGCGACCTCCTGCACGGCGAGGTCGATGGCACCCCGCAGCTCCTCCTGCGTCGGCTGCAGGTCGGCGGTGCGCAGCTGCCCCTGCCGCAGCAGCTCGGTGACGCTCTCCCGGATCTGCACCTGACCGACGAGGCCGGGCGCGGGCAGCGAGCCGTCGAAGGTGACCTCCATGTCCCCCAGCGCGGTCGGCAGCAGGACCGTGGAGTCGAGGCGTGGCTGGACGGAGAGCTGGGCGGCGAAGTAGTCGGTCTGCGTGTGCACCGGGAAGAAGTGCGTCGCGGTGACCCCGCCGAGGAAAGCGACCACGGTGAGGAGAGCCACGACGACGCCGCGTCGCAGCCCGGTGACGACGCTGGCAGGGATGCGCTCACGGGTGCTCATCGCAGCGTCAGGGTAACCCCTGCGACCGACGGGCATGCAGCGAGCCACGTGCGCGGCTCGCGCTAGCCTCCCTCCATGGACGAGCAGGGTGGCCGGACGCGGGCCGACGTGGTCGTGGTGGGTGCCGGGCTGGCGGGGCTGGTCGCGACCAGCGAGCTGGTGGCCGCCGGGAAGCGCGTGCTGCTGGTCGACCAGGAGTCGACGGAGCACCTCGGGGGTCAGGCGTACTGGAGCTTCGGCGGGCTCTTCCTCGTCGACAGCCCCGAGCAGCGGCGGATGCGCATCCACGACTCGCCGGAGCTGGCGTGGTCGGACTGGCAGGGCAGCGCGGGCTTCGACCGGACCACCGCCGAGCCTGAGCCGGACGAGGCGGCCCTCAGCAGCGCCGGCCTCGGCGAGGACCACTGGGGGAGGCGCTGGGCGCAGGCCTACGTCGCCTGGGCCGCGGGGGAGAAGCGGGCGTGGCTGCACGACAAGGGCGTCCGGTTCTTCCCCGTCGTGGGCTGGGCCGAGCGCGGTGACGGCACGGCGACCGGCCACGGCAACTCGGTCCCGCGCTTCCACATCACCTGGGGCACCGGTCCCGGCCTCGTCGAGCCGTTCGAACGCGAGGTGCGCGCCGGCGTGGAGTCGGGGCTGGTGCAGCTGCGCGGCCGGCACCGGGTGACCGAGCTGGTCACCACGGACGGCGCGGTCACCGGCGTGCGCTGCGAGGTGCTCGCCCACGACCCGGTGGATCGAGGTATGCCGTCCTCCCGCGAGGTGGTCGGCCAGGTGGAGCTCGTGGCCCAGGCGGTGATCGTCACCAGCGGCGGCATCGGTGCCAACGAGGAGCTGGTCCGGCAGTTCTGGCCCGAGCGGCTGGGCACACCCCCGCGGCACATGGTCACCGGCGTCCCGGCCTACGTCGACGGCTCGATGCTGGAGCCGCTGGTCGGTGCCGGGGCGCGGCTGGTCAACCGGGATCGGATGTGGCACTACGTCGAGGGCCTGCCCAACCACTCGCCGGTGTGGCCCGGCCACGGCATCCGCATCCTGCCCGGGCCCAGCTCCCTGTGGCTGGACGCGACGGGGCAACGGCTGCCCGCGCCATACCTGCCGGGTTTTGACACCCTGGGCACCCTGGCGCACCTGCGACGCAGCGCGCCCGAGCACGACCACAGCTGGTTCGTGGCGTCGCACACGGTGCTGGGGAAGGAGTACGCGCTGTCCGGCTCCGAGCAGAACCCCGACCTGACCGGCCGTAGCGTGCGACAGGTGCTGGGGCGGGTCACCACCGACGTCCCGGGCCCGCTGCAGGCCTTCGTGGAGCACGGCGCGGACGTGGTGCAGGCGCCGACCGTCGAGCAGCTGGTCGCGAAGATGAACGCCCTGGTCGGCGAGGACCTGCTCGACCCCGTCGCGGTGCGCGAGCTGGTGCAGGCGCGCGACCGCGAGCTGGACAACCCGTACGGCAAGGACGTCCAGGTCGCGCTCGTCCGTGCTGCCCGCCGCTCGCTGGGCGACAGGCTGATCCGGACCGCGGCGCCGCACCGTTTCCTCGACCCCGGCCACGGCCCGCTCGTCGCGCTGCGGCTGCGCGTGCTCACCCGCAAGACCCTCGGCGGCGTGCAGACCGACCTCGACAGCCGGGCCCTGGATGCTGCCGGTCAGCCGATTCCCGGTCTGTATGCCGCGGGCGAGGTCGCCGGGTTCGGCGGGGGCGGTGTGCACGGCTACCGGTCGCTGGAGGGCACCTTCCTCGGCGGCTGCCTGTTCTCCGGCCGCGCCGCGGGCCGGGCCGCAGCCCGGGCCCTCGGCTGACGGACCACCCCACCCCCGACCGGCGACAGGGTGTGGCCCCGCGGTCTCGCGGCTCCGGGCACGGACCGGTGTGGTTGGCTGGGCGTATGGACCTGTCCACCGTGCGGCGCAAGCTGAGCACCGCTGCGCTGGTCGCCTTCCGGGTGACCCCTGGGCCGCTCAAGCGGGCCGCGGTCCGGACGGTCGCGCCGACCTACCGGGTGGGCGCGGTATGCGTCATCGAGCACGAGGAGGATTTCCTCGTGCTGTGGCAGCCGCACCGGCGCGGGTGGAGCCTGCCCGGTGGGTTGCTGGGCCGCGGTGAGTCGCCGGAGGAGGCTGTCCGCCGCGAGGTGCGCGAGGAGGTCGGGCTCGACATCGACCCCGGGGAGCCGGTCACGGTGCGCTTCGACCCCCAGGAGCGGGGCATCGACGTGGTCTTCCGGGTCCGGCTGGAGCGCCGGCCGGAGCTGAACCTGTCGACCGAAGCCCGGAAGGCCCGCTGGACCTCACGCAAGGAGCTGGGCAAGGCCGACCGTGACACCCGGGGGATCCTCGACGTGTTGAGGTCGGCGGACGAGCAGCCGCGGGAGGGCCGGCTGCTCAGCTCTGACTGACGTCGGGCGGGCCGAGCCGGGTGCGGCCTGGTCGCTCAGCGCTGGCTGACGTCCAGCAGAATCTTGCCGATGTGGCCCGAGGCCTCCATCTCACGGTGCGCCTCGGCGGCGTCCTCGAGGGGGTGGCGCGACTGGATGAGCGGCCGGACCCGACCGTCCTCGATCATCGGCCAGACGTGCTCGCGCACCTGGGCGACGATCTCGGCCTTGGCCTCGACCGAGCGGGATCGCAACGAGGTGGCGATGACCCGGCCGCGCTTGGTCAGCAGGGCGCCCAGGTCCAGCTCGCCCGCACGGCCACCCAGCAGACCGATGACGACCAGCCGGCCGTCCTTCGCCAGCGTCTTGACGTTGCGGGGCAGGTACTTCGCGCCGACGACGTCGAGGATCACGTCCGCACCTCGGCCGTCCGTGGCGTCCTTGACCACCTCCACGAAGTCCTCCTCGCGGTAGTTGACCAGGATGTCCGCGCCCAGCTCCTGGCAGGCCGCGAGCTTGTCGGCGGACCCGGCCGTGACCGCCACCCGGGCCCCGATCTCCCGGGCCAGCTGGATGGCCATCGTGCCGATCCCGCTCGACCCGCCGTGCAGCAGCACCGTCTCACCCTCGCGCAGACCGGCTTCCATGACCAGGTTGCTCCAGACCGTGCACACCACCTCCGGCAGCGCCGCGGCGTCGGCGAGCTCGACCCCGGTGGGGACCGGCAGGAGCTGACCGACGGGGACGGCGACCGACTCGGCATACCCGCCGCCGGACAGCAGGGCGCACACCTCGTCGCCGACCGACCAGCCGGACGACTCGGTGCCCGGGCCGAGCTCGGCGACCCGGCCGCTGACCTCCAGCCCCGGCAGGTCCGACTCACCGGGCGGCGGCGGGTAGAAGCCCTTGCGCTGCATGACGTCCGCGCGGTTCACCCCCGCAGCGACCACCTCGACCAGGACCTCGCCCTGGCGGAGCTCGGGAGCAGGAACGTCAGCGATGACGAGGGCGTCGGCCTCGCCAGGCTCGGAGATGGTGATCGCACGCATGCCTCCAACCTAACGCCGCCCCCGACAGAGCACGCCATACGGCCCGACAGGACACGTCACATGGCCCCACAGAGCACGCGATACGGCCCGACAGGACACGCCGGAGGCCCGCTGCCTGTCCCCTGATGGGCCCTTCGGCGTGTTCTGTTGAGCCTTTCGGCGTGTTCTGTTGGGCTCTTCGCCGTGCTCTGTCGGGCCTTTTCCCGTGTTCTGTCGGGGGAGGGGGGTCAGCTGATGAGGATGCCGGCGATCGTGGCGCTCATCAGCTGATGAGGATGCCGGCGATCGTGGCGCTCATCAGGTTGGCCAGGGTGGCGGCGGCGATGGCGCGCAGGCCGAGCTCGGCGATCTCGCCGCGACGGTCCTTGACCAGACCGCCCAGCCCGCCGAGCAGGATGCCGAGCGAGCCCAGGTTGGCGAAGCCGGTCAGGGCGAACGTGATGATCGCGCCGGTGCGAGGGCTGAACTCCTCGATGATCGGCGCGAAGTTGCTGAACGCCACGAACTCGTTGACCACGACCTTCTGCCCGACGAAGCTCCCGGCGCCGGCCGCCTCGGACCAGGGCACACCGATCATCGTCATGATCGGCGCGAAGACGTAACCCAGGATCTGCTCGAAGGTCAGGTCCGGGTTGCCGAACCAGCCCCCGACCGTCCCCAGGATGAGGTTGACCAGCGCGATCAGCGAGATGAAGGCCAGCAGCATCGCGCCGATGGTCAGCGCCAGCCGCAGCCCGTCCGCGGCGCCCGAGGCGGCCGCGTCGATCACGTTGCGGTGTCCCTCCTCGCTCGGCTCGTCCCCCTCAAGGAGGTCGTCGTCGTCTCCCTCCGAGGTATGCGGTGCCTCACCCGCGCCTGCGGCACTCGCCCCACCCTCTCCGCCCGCGGCCGACCCCTTTCCCGCCCCGACCTTCGCCCGTTCGCCGCGTCCCCTGCGCTTCTTCGCGCCGGCGAAGTCCGGGTCGTCGGAGTCCCGGTCCTCGAGCCGCTCCGGCAAAACGATCTTGGCCATCAGCAGCGCGCCGGGCGCGGCCATGAAGGAGGCGGCGATGAGGTACTCCAGCGGCGCACCCAGCAGGGAGTAGCCCACCAGCACCGACCCGGCCACGGTCGACAGACCGCCGACCATGACGGCGAACAGCCCCGAGCGGGTCAGACCCTTGAGGTAGGGCCGGATGACCAGGGGCGCCTCGGTCTGGCCGACGAAGACGTTGGCCGCGGCGTTGACCGACTCGGCCCGCCGTGTGCCCAGGGCCCAGCCCAGCGCCCCGCCCAGCTTCTCGACGACGAACTGCAGGATCCCGAAGTGGTAGAGCACGGCAGTCAGGGAGCCGAAGAAGATGATGACCGGCAGCACCTGGAAGGCGAAGGTGAACTGGACCCCCTCCCCGCCGAGCACCCCGCCGAAGACGAAGTCGATGCCCGCGCCGGAGGAGTCGATGATCGCCTGCACCCCGCGGGAGGCGAACTCGAGCGCCCGCTGCCCCGCCGGCCAGTAGAGCACGATCACCCCGAAGCCGGCCTGGATCGTCAGCGCCGCCAGCACCGTGCGCCACCGGATCGCCCTGCGGTTCTCCGACAGCAGCCAGGCCAGCACGAGCAGGCCGACCATGCCACCCAGGCCCCACAGCGCATACATTCGGCGAGGTTAGCGGAGGCTGACGGCCCGCGCTGGTCGTGCGGACCCATTAGGCTCCGGTCTGGGCAGGACATCTTCGACCTGGGAGGGGCAACGATGGAGGCGACCGCGCAGCAGGAGCAGGTGCGGGCGATCGCGGAGCGGTTCGTCCAGCTCGCGCCGGAGGGCTGGGCCCGCCTGGTGGGCAACTGGGAGGCGACGGTCGTCGACGGCGAGGTGAGCCTCAACTGGGTCACCCTGGGGGTCGTGGACCTGGGTGACCGCTGGGGCGCGGGCCAGTTCGGCTTCGACGAGCAGCTCTACGACCTCGTCGCCGAGCTCAACGAGGGTATGGCGCAGGCCGGCGAGCGCTGGACCGTGCTGGATCTCGAGGTGGACCGGGACGGGGCCTTCCGCACGCGGTTCGGCTACGGCCCGCCCACGCGCACGCTGGGCCGCCCCGACGAGGAGTCCCTCGGCCGGTTCGAGAAGTACCTGGACACCTGGATCGCCGAGCACGGCCCAGTGCCGGGGCGCTGACCGGGGCGCACGAGGAGGAGGCTGCATGGCAGGCGGGGACGAGGTCACGATGGTGCCCAACAGCTACCGGTCGGCGATCACCAGCGCCCGGGCGGCGGCGGCGCCACCGGCCGAGGAGATCAAGGAGGCCCTTGACAAGGCGCACAGGGCCTTCGAGGGCGGGTGCTGGCTGAGCACCACCGCCGACGACTTCGGGGTCGCGCTGGCCGAGCACCGCAGGACGCTGGGCCGTGTCCGGGAGGACGCGCTGGCCGAGTTCGACGACGCGGTCGCGCGGCAGCCCGAGCTGGTGGAGTCGACCGACTGGCGGGTCAACTGGCTGCGGATGGGGCCACGCTGATGGCCCTCTGCTCCATCCACATACCCGGCTTCATCGACCTGGTCGCGGGCATCGAGCAGGTGCGTCTGGACCTGGCCGGCGACCGGTCCGCGGTGTCCGGGCGGCTGCAGCACGTGCTGCTGCCCACCGGCTCGCTGATGCCGGTCGACACCGTGCTCGGCTGGGCCGACGGAGAGATCATGGGGCTGCACCGGCGGCTCGCGATGGCCCTGCAGATCGAGGCCTCCACGCCGGGCCAGCAGCTCTATGCGCAGTTCGACGAGAACGACCTGTCGACGAAGTCCCGGGCCCAGGTGGAGGCGGACGCCCGGCGGGTCGCCGACTTCGTGAACGAGGGCGGGGGTGAGATCCCGCAGGAGATCCTGGACCTGCTGCGCGAGGGGCGCAACGACCCCTACTTCGCCCAGGCCCTCGCCGGGCAGGTCGACCTGGAGCAGCTGGCGGGCACCCTGCGCAACGCAGCCATCCGTCCGGACCTGGCCCACAGCACTGACCCGGCCGCGGAGCATGCGCGCTGGCAGACCGACTACGAGGAGCTGCTCGACGGCCTCGGGCAGACCCTCGGGCTGGCCTCCCGCGGGACCGGGGACGTCGCACCCCCGCACGGCTGGGACCAGCGCTGGATCGAGGCCATCACCGCGATGGACAACCCCGGCCAGGCCTCGAACCTTGCGGCGGTCGTCTCCCGCGGCACCTGGTCCACGGACTTCACGGTGGGCCTGGTGCAGGCGATCTACGACCTGGAGACCGGCGACCGGGGCATGAGGGGTATGTGGCAGATGGACGCCTACCCCATGGGCACCTACCTCGGCGCCACGCTGCCGGACGGCACCCAGGCCTACGACCCGCTCGCACTGGTCCTGCAGGCCGCGGCGCGCAACCCCGAGGCCGGGATGCGGATCTTCCAGGAGTCCGGCACGACGACGGTGACCGCTGAGGGTGAGGACCGCTCCGTCAGCGCCTTCATGGACTACCTGATCTCCCAGCGCCGGTGGCCCGTCGACGACGGACAGGCCGCCGGCGAGATGATCCTCGGGGCCGCCACGCCCTACGAGGGCGGTTCGGTCTACTCCGCCCAGGTGGCTGATGATGCCTACTGGGCGTCCGAGGCGTTCAAGGAGGAGGTCGCCTCCCGCCGGGACGACGCACCGTGGTGGTCCAGCGCCGGCCACATCGTGCTCGACGTCCTCGGCATGGTCCCCGGGATCGGTGAGCTGGCCGACGGGGTCAACGCGGTCTGGTACTTCGCCGAGGGCAATGTCATCGACGGCTCGCTGTCCATGGTGGCGCTGGTCCCGCTGGGCGGTCAGGCGGCGACCGCGGGCAAGTGGGGGCGGCGCGTCCTCACCGCCGACGAGGCCGCGGCGGTGCTGCGCAACCTCGACAACGTCCCGCTCAACCAGCTGGACGACTCGGTGCAGCTGCTGGCCCGGGGCGACAACATCGGCCCGGGGGTCTTCCGGTTCGACAGCATGGCCGACTTCAACGCGGCGGCGAACCGGGCCCACCCCAATGTCCGCTACGAGTACAACGACATGTTCTGGCGCACCGACGAGGCCGGCAGGACCGCCGAGGTCGGTGGTCAGCTGAGCCTGAACCCCGGGGGCCGGGACGCGCGGCTGCAGGGCGAGATCGGGCGCGGGCCGGACGCCCTGGACAGCGACGTCGGCTTCCACCTCATCGCCGACTCCCTCGGCGGGCCGACCAACCGGCTCAACGTGCTGCCCGGCAACGGCCGGCCCATCGACGACGGCCTGGCCAACCTCAACCAGGGCGCCTACGCCAGGATGGAGAATGTGCTGCGCGGTGCCCTGCAGGGAGGTAGCGAGGTCCGCTTCAACCTGCGCACGGTCTACCCCGAGGGCATCACGACCCGACCCGACCGGTTCGTCGTCGAGGCCTGGATCGACGGGCGCCCCAGACAATGGGTCTTCGACAACAAGTAGGAGTGTCACCGATGGCCGAGATCAACGACGCCGACGTCGAGGAATACGTCAACGAGATCACCAAGACCCAGCCGGACTGGATCCGTCTCGTGGCCTGGACCGGTCGGCTGGCAGAGCCGGACGGCCGCCCGGCGGGTTCCTCCACGACGGTGCACCGCATCGTCGTGCACGAGGGCGCGGGACCGCGGGCTGAGTACGGCAGCACGATGGATGCGTACGACGCCTTCCGTCGCATGGAGCTGGCGCTGGAGGACGTGGACTGGAGCGAGCTGCGCCTCGTCGCAGACCGTGATGGCCAGCGTGACTTCCAGGTGTTGACGGATCTGCCGTTGAGGCCGGAGGAGGACTCGGGGAGCGATCCCTACTGGGACCAGGTGCACGACTACCTTGAGCTCAACCGGGCCGAGGTCGAGGCGCTGGTCGAGCGGCTGCGGGCCAGCGGCGACCTGCCCGGGGAGGCAGCCCCTGCGGAGCCCCGTCGCAGCGGCGTCCTGGCCTACTTCCGCCGCGACGGCTGACTCAGCCCCGGTGCCCCAGCCGCACCGAGATCTCGGCCGCGCAGGCGCGGACGAGCACGGCCAACTGCGCGCGGGCTGCGTCGTCGACACCCTCGAGCGGATAGGTGACGGCCACGGCAGCGTCCGGGTGCCCGGTGTGGTCGAGCACCGCGGCTCCGACCGAGGCGAGGCCGGGCGTCACCTGGCCGTCCTCCACGGCATACCCCCGCTGGCGGGTGGCGGACAGCTCCCGCCGCAGCTGCGACAGCGAGGTGGGCCCGACCCCGTGCCGCTGGACGAAGGCGTCCACGGAGGGGAACAGCGCCCTGACCTGCGCGGGTGGGAGGGCAGCGAGGAGCGCCAGCCCGCTCGCGGTGAGCGAGGCGGGCAGCCGGACCCCGACGTCGGTGACGAGCGAGGGCCGACCGGCCACCCGTTCCTCGACGACGTAGAGCACGTCCCGGCCGTGCAGGACGGCCAGGTGCGCGCTGTGGCCGGCCGCGTCCGCCAGCCGGGACAGCCGCGGCCGGGCGATCCGCTCCAGCGGCGCCTGCCGGGTGTAGGCGAAGCCCAGCTCGAAGGCCGCGACCCCGAGCCCGTAGCGCCGCTCCTCGGGCAGGTGGACGGCATACCCCTGCTCGACCAGGACCGCCAGCAGGTGGTAGGTCGAGGAGCGCGGCAGCCCGAGGTCACGGGCGATCGCCGCCGCCGACACCGGCGTGGGCCGCCGGGCCAGCAGCGTGAGGATGGCCAGCGCGTGCGCGGCGGCTGGGGCGTTGGTCGCCATGGCGGCAGGGTATGCGGTCGCTCGGGGGGCTCCACCCCCCGAGTACCACCCGGACACGGCTGGCCGGTGTGCCCGTGTCTGCCAGACAAGGGGTCGTGAGCAGACCGTGTCGCCGGTGGCGAGCAGACCGTGTCGCCGGTGGCGAGCAGACCGTGTCGCCGGTCGGGTCAGGCGTGCCAGATCTTGTCGAGGTAGTCGCGCATCGAGCGGTCGGAGGAGAAGAACCCGCAGCGGGCGACGTTGAGGATCGCCATCCTGCTCCACGCGTCCTGGTCGGCGTAGGCCGCCTCCACCCGGTCCTGGGCGGCCAGGTAGGCCTGGAAGTCGGCCAGGGCCATGAACGGGTCGTGGTGCAGCAGGTTGTCCACGACCGCCGAGGCCGAGTGCCGGCTGCCGTTGGTGAAGTGGCCGCTGCCGATGAGGTCCAGCGTGGCGCGCAGCACCGGGTCCTGCTGGTAGTAGCTGCTGGGCACGTAGCCTGACCTGCGCAGCGCCTCGACCTCCGGCTCGGAGAGCCCGAAGAGGAAGAAGTTGTCGTCGCCGACCAGCTGGCGGATCTCCACGTTGGCGCCGTCGTCGGTGCCGATCGTCAGCGCCCCGTTGAGCGCGAACTTCATGTTGCCGGTGCCCGACGCCTCCTTGCCGGCGAGCGAGATCTGCTCGGACAGGTCGGCGGCGGGGATGATCTTCTCGGCCAGGTTGACGTTGTAGTTCGCCGGGAAGAGGACCTTGAGCCGGCCCTGCATGACCGGGTCGTCGTTGACGACCGCGGCGACGTGGTTGATCAGCGCGATGGTCTCCTTGGCCAGGTGGTAGCCGGGGGCGGCCTTGGCGCCGAAGAGCACGGTGCGCGGGGTGACCTGGTCGATCGACAGGCGGCCGGAGCGCACGCCCTCGTAGAGCGAGACGACGTGCAGCAGCTTCAGCGACTGGCGCTTGTACTCGTGCAGCCGCTTGACCATGACGTCGACCATGTGGTCCTGCTCCAGCACCAGGCCGTCGCGGCCCTGGAGCACCTGGGCCAGGCGGTCCTTGTTGGCGGCCTTGACCTCCCGGAACTGCTGGCGGAAGCCGGCGTCGTCGGCCAGCGGCTCCAGGCCGCGCAGCAGGTCGAGGTCGGTGACCCACTCCTCGGTGCCCAGCGCCTCGGTGATCAGACCGGACAGGCGGCGGTTGGCGAGCCGGACGAACCGGCGCGGGGTGATGCCGTTGGTGACATTGGTGAACTTGTCCGGCCACAGCTCGGCGAAGTCGGGCAGGACGTTGTCCCGCAGCAGCTCGGAGTGCAGGGCGGCCACGCCGTTCACCTTGACCGAGGCCACGGTCGCCAGGAAGGCCATCCGCACCGAGCGCTGGGGGTGCTCGGCGATGATCGACATGCGGCGCACCCGCCACTCGTCGTCCGGGAAGGCCTCGCGCACCTGCGCCAGGAACTCCTCGTTGATCCGGTAGATGATCTCCAGGTGCCGCGGCAGCATGCGGCCCAGCAGCTCCACCGGCCACACCTCCAGCGCCTCGGGCAGCAGGGTGTGGCAGGTGTAGGCGAAGCACTTCTGGGTGATGGCCCACGCCTCGTCCCAGTCGAAGCCCTTCTCGTCGACGAGGAGCCGCATCAGCTCGGGCACCGCGATGACCGGGTGGGTGTCGTTGAGCTGGAAGATGATCCGCTTGGGCAGGTTCTGCAGGTCGAAGTCGCCCGGCAGGGTGTTCTCGATGAAGTCGTGCAGCGAGCAGGCGACGAAGAAGTACTGCTGCTGCAGGCGCAGCTCCTTGCCCTGCGGGGTGGAGTCGTCGGGGTAGAGGACCTTGGAGATGTTCTCGGCGAAGGTCTGGGCGCGTGCGGCCCGGGCGTAGTCACCGGAGTTGAAGACCTGCAGGTCGAAGCCCTCGTGCGCCTCCGAGCTCCACAGCCGCAGGGTGTTGACCACGCCGTTGCGGTAGCCGGGGACCATGTAGTGGTAGGGCACGCCGCGGACCTGCCACTCCGGGGTCCAGCGGCAGCGGGTCCGCCCCTGCTCGTCGGCATACTCCTCGGTCGTCCCGCCGAAGCCGACGGTGACCGCCCGCTCGGGGTGCGGGAACTCCCACGGTGAGCCGAGCCGCAGCCACGGGTCCGGGTGCTCGACCTGGCGGCCGTCCTCGAAGGACTGCCGGAAGATGCCGTACTCGTAGCGGATGCCGTAGCCGATGGTCGGCACGTCCATCGTGGCCAGCGAGTCGACGAAGCAGGCCGCGAGCCGGCCCAGGCCGCCGTTGCCGAGCCCGGGCTCGATCTCCTGGGCGCGCAGCTCGGCGATGTCGATGCCGCACTCGTGCATGGCCTGCTCGGCGATCGAGATGAGGTTGGTGGACAGCAGCGCATTGCCCAGCTGACGCCCGAGCAGGTACTCCGCCGAGAGGTAGGCGACCATCTTGGTCGGGTTCTTGCGGCGCCGGTGGCCGGTCTCCAGCCAGGCGGCCATGAGGTAGGACCGCACGGTGCGCGCCAGCGCGAGGTACTGGTCGTTGATCGTCGACTGCGAGAGCTTGACGCCCTGGCCGTAGTTGAGCTCGGTGAGGAACTCCTGCACGAAGCCGTCGACGGTCACCGGCGGCGACTTGACCGGCCCGGTCGCCAGCTCGTGGCTGGCCGGGAAGCTCGGGCCGCGGCGGTTGGGCTCGGCGGCGGGCAGCTCGTCGGAGAACGAGGGGATGGTCTCGAAGGTGTCGGTCACAGGAGGGCCTCGCTCGGGGGTACAACGGTCGTGGGTCAGGACGAAGGCACCGTTGCCCACACCCCAGGGTACGCCGCGTCAAGGGTCGTTTCGGCCAGCGTGCCCGTCCGGGATGGGGTATGCGGTCCGGTTACCCCAGAGTATGCCGCCAGGTCGGTGCGTGGCGAGGAGGTGCGGGTGGCGGCGTGGTGAGGAGTGGCGGGAGACTGCTCTTGATACGTCCGCGTGCAGGGCGTGCGGTCAGGCCAGGCCGTTGCGGCGAGCCGCGCGGCGTGCCTCGGCCGGCACGAGCACCTCGAAGCGCTCCAGCACCACCATGGTGTCCTCGTCGACGCGCTCGCCGGTGGCCGAGCTGCGGTGGAAGAACTCCTGGTGGGCGCGCCGCCAGTGGGCGAGCGAGCTGTCACCCTCACCCTCGCGCCGGGCGTGCTCGTCGGTGACGTCGCCGAAGCGCACAACCTGCACGTCGGTGGTCCGGATCAGCGCTCTCGGCCGGCCCGAGCCGTCGAGCAGGATGGACAGCAGCCCAGGCTCCGGGAGTGCCAGGTCGAGGTCGGTGTCGACGAGCAGGTCGCCCTCCGCGGCGCCCGGCAGGTCGTCCTGCGCCCGGGCCAGCTCGCGGGCCTCCTCCTCGTAGTCCCGCAACGCGCTCGCAGTGGCGGTCTTCTGCCCCTTGAGCACCATGTCCAGCAGGTCGTCGGCCAGGCGCGGGTCGTCCCCGAAGGACCAGGCCGGGGGCGGCACCGTGTCGCTGATGCCGGGACCGGTGTAGACCTCGATCGGGTTGAGCCGGGCCCGGATGCGGGCGTCGGCCCAGAAGGCGGCGATGGCGGCGGCCTGGGGGTCGTGGGTCCCGCCGGCGTTGTGGCTGGAGCCGTTGTGGTTGGACGCGTTGTGGCTGGACCCGTGGGCGTCGTCAAAGGCGCGGTCGGCTGGAGGCACGGGCCCAGCGTAGGCGCTAGCCCGGCCGACCTGCCGATGGACGGCTCCTGCCCCGTGGTCCACGACGAAGATGCGTCGGCCGCTGCCCACGGCATACCTCGGAAATCCGTCTGGCATCCGAGACGGCCGCACGGGGGAGGGGGTGCCACGCCCGGGGCGGGTGCGGTGGAATGTGGCCATGAGCCGTCTTCCCCTGTCAGGCATGCCCACCGAGGTCGTCATCGACGTCGGCCCGCTGAGCCCGCTCGAGGTCGTCGCGGTGGCGCGACACGGTGCGCGCGTGCGCCTGTCCGTGGCCGCGCTGGAGGCGATCGGGCAGACCCGCCGCATCATCGACGGTCTCGCCGACGACACCGAGGCGCACTACGGGATCTCGACGGGGTTCGGGGCGCTGGCGACGACCAGCATCCCGCTCGAGAAGCGCGCCCAGCTGCAGCGCAGTCTGATCCGCAGCCACGCCGCCGGCTCCGGCTCGGAGGTCGAGCGGGAGGTCGTCCGGGCCCTGATGCTGTTGCGCCTGTCGACCCTCGCGACCGGGCGGACCGGGGTCCGCGTGGAGACCGCCCAGGCGTACGCCGACCTGCTGAACGCGGGGATCACCCCTGTCGTCCGCGAGCACGGCTCGCTCGGCTGCTCGGGCGACCTCGCCCCGCTGGCCCACTGCGCGCTCGCGGTGATGGGGGAGGGGACGGTCCGTGTCGGCGCCCCGGCGGGCGCCGACGACTGGGCAGAGCAGGAGCCGGGGCTGCTGCCGGCCGCGGAGGCCCTGGCCAGCGCCGGGATCGCCCCCGTCGAGCTGGCCGAGAAGGAAGGGCTGGCGCTGATCAACGGCACCGACGGGATGCTCGGCATGCTGCTGCTCGCGCTGCACGACCTCGACACCCTGCTCGCCACGGCCGACGTCGCGGCTGCGATGAGCGTGGAGGGTCAGCTCGGCACGGACGACGTCTTCGCCGCCGACCTGCAGGAGCTACGACCCCACCCCGGGCAGGGCGCCAGTGCCGCCAACCTCCGCGCCGTGATGGCTGGCAGCCCGATCCGTGACAGCCACCGTGACCCGACCGCCTGCACCCGGGTCCAGGACGCCTATTCCCTGCGCTGCTCCCCGCAGGTCCACGGCTCTGCCCGCGACACCTGCGACCACGCCCGCCTCGTCGCCTCCCGCGAGCTGGCCTCCGCCATCGACAACCCGGTCGTCACCCTCGATGGCCGGGTCGAGTCCAACGGCAACTTCCACGGCGCCCCCGTCGCCCACGTCCTCGACTTCCTCGCGGTGGTGGTGGCGGACGTCGCGGGCATCTCCGAGCGGCGCACCGACCGCTTCCTCGACGTCGCCCGCAACCACGGCCTGCCGCCCTTCCTCGCCGACGACCCCGGCACCGACAGCGGGCTGATGATCGCGCAGTACACCCAGGCCGCCATCGTCTCCGAGCTCAAGCGCCTGGCCACCCCGGCCAGCGTGGACTCGATCCCGTCCTCGGCCATGCAGGAGGATCACGTGAGTATGGGGTGGGGCGCCGCACGCAAGCTGCGCCGCGCCGTGGACGGGCTGGCTCGCGTGCTGGCCGTCGAGGTCCTCACCGCCGCCCGAGCGCTCGACCTGCGCGCCCCGCTGACCCCGGCAGCCGCGACCGGAGCCGTGGTGACGTTGCTGCGCGAGAACGGAGTCGCCGGCCCCGGCCCGGACCGCCACCTGTCCCCGGAGATCGAGACGACCGTGGACCTCGTCCTCGACGGCCGCGTCCGCGCCGCCGCCGAGTCAGCCACCGGCCCCCTCCACTGACAGGACACGTCAAAGGGCCCCACAGGACACGCAAGAGGGCCCCACAGGACACGGGAGAGGGCGGATCAGGACACGCGATAAGGCCGATCAGGACACGCCAAAGGGCTGATCAGGACACGCCGAAGAGCCCCACAGAACACGTGCAGCTTGCTTCCTGAGCCCGGTCGCGTGTTCTGAAGGGCTCTTCTACGTGTTCTGTTGCGCCTTCCTACGTGTTCTGTAGGGCCTTACCGCGTGTTCTGAAGGGCCCTTCCACGTGTTCTGTCGGGATGGGGAGGGGATGGGGATGGGGGCGGTCAGGGGCGCCAGGTCGGCCCGATGTCCCGTTCGCCCTGCGTCTGAGGCTGCAGGCCGACCGAGGCCAGGGCCGCGAGGGAGCGTACGACCACCTCGTAAGGCGGGTTCCGGACGTCGATCTTCACGCCGAGCTCGTCGTCCTGCAGTGGCTCGAGGGTCTCGAACTGGGACTTCAGCAGGGAGGGCGGCATGAAGTGGCCCTTCCGCTCCGACATGCGCTGGTCCAGGACCTCGTAGTCGGTGTGCAGGTGGACGAAGAACAGCTCCTCGACGCCTTCGCGCAGCCAGTCGCGGTAGATCCGCTTCAGGCTGGAGCAGGCGATGACGCCGGTCTGGCCCTCGACGTCGAGCCGGGCGATCTCCGCCGAGAGCGACTTCAGCCAGGGTCGGCGGTCGTCGTCGTCGAGGGGCTCTCCGGCGGCCATCTTGTCGATGTTCGCCTGGGGATGGAAGGAGTCTCCCTCGACGAGCATCCCGGGCAGGTGGTCCGCGATGGCGTCGGCCACGGTCGACTTGCCGGTGCCGGAGACACCCATGACCACGACGTGGCGCGGGGTGGGTGTGCGTGGCGTGGTCGTCACAGCACCACCCACAACAGCGCGGCGATGAGGAAGATCGCCACACCCAGCGTCGTCTCCAGGACGGTCCACGTCTTCAGCGTCGTCTTCACGTCCATCCCGAAGAACCGCCCGACCAGCCAGAAGCCGGAGTCGTTGACGTGCGACAGGACGGTGGCGCCGGCTGCGATCGCGAACACCAGCAGGGCGACGTGGACGTCGCCCAGTCCCTCCGCGATGACGGAGGCCGAGATCAGCCCGGCGGTCGTGGTGATCGCCACCGTGGCCGAGCCCTGCGCCACGCGCAGCGCGGTCGCGATGAGGAAGGCCTGCACGATCAGCGGCAGACCCAGATCGCCCAGCGACTCGGTCAGGGCCTGGCCGATGCCGCTGGCCCGCAGCACCCCGCCGAACATGCCACCGGCACCGGTGATGAGGATGATGGCGGCGATCGAGCCGAGCGCGTCGTCGAACAGTCCGCTGGCCTTGGACATGCTGAAGCGGCCGGGGGCCAGCAGGATCAGCGCCACGATCACGGTGATCAGCAGCGCGACCGAGGTCTGGCCGATGAGCACCAGGAAGTCGGCCCACACGGCGTCCTCCGCGACCACGCCGTCCGTCTGCAGGGTGCTGACGCCGGTGTTCAGGGCGATGAGCAGGAAGGGCAGGAGCAGGATCAGCAGCACCGTCCCGAAAGGCGGCGCTTCCTTGCGCACCCCGCGGCGCTCGGCCTCGTCGTCGGCGTCCGCGTCCACGCCGCCGTTCTCCTTGCCGAAGAGCAGGTCGGGGACGGAGACGTGGAAGCGGTTGCCCAGCCACTGGGACACGAGGTGGGCGCCGATGAACCACCCGACGATCGCGACCGGGACGCCCAGCAGCAGGGTGATCCCGATGTTGCCCTCCATGAGGTCGGCCGCCGCGACCGGTCCGGGGTGGGGCGGCACGATGGCGTGCATCGCCGCGAACGCACCGGCGGTGGGCAGGCCGTACTTGAGGACGGACCCGCCGAACCGTCGGGCGACGGTGAAGATGATCGGCAGGAAGACGACCAGACCGGCGTCGAAGAAGATCGGGAAGCCGAAGATGAGGGCCGCCACCCCGAGGGCCAGCGGGGCTCGCTTCTCCCCAAACCGGTTGATGAGGGTGTCGGCGAGCACCTGCGCCCCACCGGTGTGCTCCAGCAGCCGCCCGAGCATCACGCCGAAGGCGACCAGCAGGGCCACCGACCCCAGCGTGGTGCTGAAGCCGCTCATCAGGGCCCCGGGCACGTCACCCAGCGGGATCCCGGCCGCGACGGCGGTCAGCACGCTCACCAGGACCAGGGCGATGAAGGCGTGCAGCTTGACCTTCATGATGAGGAAGAGCAGGAGAGCCACGGCTGCGGCCGCGATGAGCAGCAGCACCCCGGCTCCGTAGGCTGGTTCGATGGCTTCCATGCGCGCTCCTTCGCGTGAGGGGATCGCCCGACCAAGCCGGCGCGACCAGGTCAGCGCGACCTGCCGTCACCGTAGCCTGACCACACGACCCGGCGCAGCAGGGACGGAAGTCAGGCCGGCCATCTCACGTTGGACCTGAGGTGCAGACCTACGACAGCATCGTGATCGGCGCCGGTCAGGCGGGCCTGTCCACGGCATACCACCTCACGCGGTTGGGGGTCGACCCGTTCGTGGTGCTCGACGCCAACGAGACCGCGGGCGGCGCGTGGCAGCACCGGTGGGACACGCTGACGATGTCGGACGTCCACGGGGTCTCGGACCTGCCGGGGGAGGAGCTGCCCGGGCACGACGAGCGGGCGCGGGCCAACGAGGTCGTGCCCGGCTACTTCGCCGACTACGAGCAGCGCCACGGGCTGCCGGTCGAGCGGCCGGTCGTGGTCACCGCGGTCGAGCCCGTCGACGACGACCCTGCCGGGCTGCTGCGGGTACGGGCCGAGGACGGGGACCGGCTCACCCGCACGGTCGTCAACGCCACCGGCACCTGGGACAGCCCGTTCGTCCCCTCCTACCCGGGGATGGGCGAGTTCGAAGGACGTCAGCTGCATACCGTGCAGTGGACCGGCCCGGACGACTTCGCCGGTCAGCGGGTGGTGGTCGTGGGCGGTGGCGCGTCGGCCGTGCAGATCCTGGGCGAGCTGGCCCCGGTCGCGGAGACGGTCTGGGTCACCCGGAGGGAGCCGGTATGGCGTACCTCCGAGTTCACCCTCGACGCGGGCCGGAAGGCGGTCGCCCTGGTGGAGGAGCGGGTGGCACAGGGGCTGCCGCCGCGCAGCGTCGTGGACGTCACGGGGCTCATCCTGCGGCCGCAGGAGGAGCGGGCACGGCAGCTGGGCGCCTACGAGCGGCGGCCGATGTTCGAGCGGGTCGAACCGCGCGGGGTGCGCTGGGCCGACGGGACGGTGGAGCAGGTGGACGCGATCGTCTGGGCGACGGGTTTTCGGCAGAGCGTGGATCATCTGGGCCCGCTCGGGCTGCGCAGTCCGCACGGCGGGATCCAGCTGCTCGCGCCGTTCGACCGGCACACCTACACGACCGCCGCGCTGGACCACCGGGTCAACCTGGTCGGCTACGGCCCGTCCGCCTCGACGATCGGCGCCAACCGGGCGGGCCGCGTCGCAGCCCGGGCCACGCAGAAGTGGCTGGCCGAGCACCCGTCGAGGTGAGGGACCGTGCGCCCTCAGTCGATCGGCTCGGTGACGTCCGCGACCTGCGCCTCGAGATGCTCCAGGGCGGCGGTGGCGTCGACGTTGACGGCCACCCCGTGGGCACCGGCCCCCAGCGAGATCAGGCGCCCCGGCTCCTCGACCAGCGAGGCGTCGGCGACCACCGGCCACGCGGTCGTGGACCCGAACGGTGTGATCGTCCCCCGCTCGTAGCCGGTCGCCTCCCGCGCCGTCGCCGCGTCCGGCATCGAGAGCCGGTTGACGCCGAGCAGCGCCCGCAGCTTGGGCCACGAGATCTCCCGGTCGCCCGGCACCAGCACGAAGAGGTAGTCACCCTCCGCCCGCCGCACGACCAGCGTCTTGACGATGTCCCGCGGCTGCACGCCCCGCACCCGAGCCGCCTCCTCCAGGCTGCCGACCCTCCCGTGCCGCGTCACGTCATGCGCCAGCCCCGCCCGCTCCAGCGCCGCCAGCGCGCGCTGCTCACCGATCTGCTCGTCCGAGGCGCCCTGTCCAGATGCGTCCATACCGACCGACTCTACGAGCAGGGACCGCTCCCCCGAGCGGTCCGGCGGCACGGCTCGAGCACGAGCTGTGCCCGGGTGGAGCGTCATACCCGGGTATGACGCCCGCCCACCCGCTCACGCCCGTGGCCTGACGCCCGGTGCCCAGGGGCAGGCCTAGGGTCGAGGACGTGGATCAAAGGACGAGACCGAGCCGCCCCCGGGCGTGGAGCGACGCTGCGCAGACGTGGAGCAAGAACGCCGGGAGTTGGGCCGAGAAGGCGGGGACCTGGGCCGCGGAGCTGGGCGGTGACCAGCCGCTGTCGCTGCGCAGCCTCGTCCCCGACCTCCTGCTGGTAGGGGGTTTGATCCTGCTCAACCTGCTCTTCAGCGGCGGCGTGGGCACCGACTACACGCTCATCGGCGTGCTGCTGTTCCTGCCGTTGGTGATGCGGCGCAGGGCCCCGCTGGTGGCGGCCCTCGGCGTCGCCGCAGCCTGCCTGCTGCAGGTGGTGGTTCTGGACGGTCCCAACTTCGGCAACATCGCCGTGCCGGTCGCCGTCTACAGCGCCGCCGTCTTCGGCACCCGAGCCCAGTCCCGTGGCGTCCTCCTGCTGGGGATCGTCGGGGCGGGCGTCGCAGCGCTGGACTGGTCCTACTTCTACCCCGGGATGGACTGGCGCTCGGACCTGCTCTACGCCGCCTTCAACGCCTTCTTCATCGCGATGGTGGTGGCGGTGGCCTGGGTGCTCGGCGACGTGGTGCGCCGCCGCAAGGACGTGGTCGCCAGGCTCGAGCAGCAGAACCGCGCGCTGGCCCGCGACCAGGCCCAGCGCACCCAGCTGGCGGCCCAGGGCGAGCGTGCCTCGATCGCCCGCGAGATGCACGACGTGGTCGCGCACAGCCTGGCGGTCGTGGTGGTGCAGGCCGACGGCGGTCTGTATGCCGCGCGCACCGCCCTGGGGCAGCCGCCCGCGATCGCGGCGGACCGGGCCGCGCTGGAGCGGGCCGCGACGACCCTGGAGACCCTGGCGCAGACCGCGCGGGCCTCCCTGGCCGAGACCCGCAAGCTCGTCGGCGTCCTGCGCGACGAGGGTGCCGGGGCTGAGTACACGCCGCTGCAGGGGCTGGAGTACCTCGACGACCTGGCCCAGCGGGTCCGGGACTCGGGTCGTGAGGTGCACGTCGCGGTGCGCGGACGGATCGACGACCTGCCGCGCGAGGTCGACCTGGCGGCCTACCGGGTCGTGCAGGAGTCGCTGACCAACGCGCTCAAGCACGCCGGTCCCGACGCCGTCATCGACGTGGACGTGCTCCGGACGCCTGCGGTGCTGCTGGTGCGCGTCACCGACGACGGGTTGGGCCTCGATCCCGACTCCGACGGTGAGGGCAACGGCATCCTCGGGATGGCCGAGCGGGTGGAGGTGCTGGGCGGCAGCGTCCAGACCGGTCCCCGGCCGCGCGGCGGTTGGGAGGTGGTGGCCACGCTGCCGGCACAGGTGCAGGTGAGCGGCATACCCTCGGCTGACGTGCCCACCCCAGGAGGACCGCAGTGACCGCAGCGCCCGGCGATGGCCCCATCCGGCTCTTCCTCGTCGACGACCAGGAGCTGGTGCGTGCCGGCTTCCGGATGGTCCTCGACGCGCAGGCCGACATGACCGTGGTCGGGGAGGCGGGCGACGGTGCCGCCGCGCTCGACGCCATCGAGGCGACGCGGCCGGACGTGGTGCTCATGGACATCCGGATGCCCCGCCTGGACGGGGTCCAGGCGACCCGACGGCTGCAGGAGCGCGACGACCCGGCGCGGGTGCTGGTGCTGACGACGTTCGACCTGGACGAGTACGTCTATGCCGCGCTCAAGGCCGGCGCCTCCGGCTTCCTGCTCAAGGACGCCGGCCCGGCCGAGCTGCTCTCGGCGATCCGGGCGGTGCACGCCGGCGACGCCGCGATGGCCCCGTCGACGACGCGGCGGATGCTGGAGCGGTTCGTGCCTGACCTGCCCGATGCCGGCGAGGAGAACGCCGCCGCGGCGCAGCGCCGTGCCGCGACCGCCCGGCTGGCGCCGCTGACCGACCGGGAGCGTGAGGTGCTCGAGGCGGTCGGCCGCGGACTGACCAACAGCGAGATCGCCGCCGAGCTGTTCCTGGCCGAGGCGACGGTCAAGACCCACATCGGCCGGGTGCTGCACAAGCTGGGTCTGCGCGACCGCGTGCACATGGTGATCACCGCCTACGAGACGGGGCTCGTCGGCCGCCCCGAGTGACCCACCCTTCCCGACCGAGCGCACCGTTTGCACCGACCGAGCGCACCCTTTGCACCGACCGAGCGCTTGTGCCGGGACCACACGCTCAGCGGCTCAAGGTCAGGGGCGGAGGACCCTCTCAGGCGCACGTTGTGCGACCGGACTTCCATCGACCGGGCGAAGGCGCAACGTTGCTACCCTGGACGGTGGCGCCTCAGCGCCCCGGACGACGGTTCAGTACCCGGTGAGGACAAGACTGGCCACCCCTTTCGTCGACCTTCGTCAGGAGTGAACCCGCCATGGACTGGGTCATCCTCATCGCCTCCGGCGTGCTCGAGGCGGTCTGGGCCACCGCGCTCGGCGCCTCCCGCGGCCTGCGCCGCCCGCTGCCCACCCTCGTCTTCGCCGTCGCCGCCGTCATCAGCATGTGGGGCCTGGCGGTCGCGATGGAGACCATCCCCACCGGCACCGCGTATGCCGTCTGGACCGCCACCGGCGCCAGCCTCACCGTCCTCTGGGCGATGCTGCGCGGCACCGAGCCGGCCACCCTCGTGCGCATCCTGCTGCTGCTCGGCATCGTGTCCTGCGTCGTCGGCCTGAAGGCGGTGGCCTGACATGGCGTGGGGGATCCTGCTCTTCAGCGCCGTGCTCGAGGCGGTCTGGGCCACCGCGCTCGGCGCTTCCGAGGGCCTGACCCGCCCCGTCCCGACTACGGTCTTCCTCATCTTCTGCGTGCTCAGTCTCGTGGGCCTGGCCCAGGCCATGCGCTCGATCCCGATCGGCACGGCGTATGCGGTGTGGACCGGCCTGGGCGCCGTCCTCACCGTGGCCTGGGCAGCGGTGACGGGCGCCGAGCCGCTCACCCCGCTCAAGGTGCTCTTCCTGGCCGGCATCATCGGCTGCGCGGCGGGGCTGAAGTTCACCACCGCAGCCCCGGCCGTCGAGGCCGCTGAAGATGCCGGAGTCTCTGGGCCCACCGAGTGACGCGGTGATGCACGAGATGCGGCGCCCGGGCGTGCATCGACACAGCACTCGGTGACCGCGACGCAGCCCGCGGTGACCGCCGCGCCGACGGTGGGTGGAAACTGACCGGGCGCACGTCATACCCAGGTCGTAGGGACGACGACCCAGGTCACGACCGGTGACGGACGTCCGGTGCGTACGGGCCGACCTACGGTTTCACCCATGACGACAACGACCGAGCCGCGACCTGCGGCCACCCTGGCGGCCAGCGCCCTGGACCTGACCAAGACCTACGGCGGCGGGGAGACCGCGGTGAAGGCCCTCGACGGGGTGTCCGTGGGCATCGAGGCGCAGCAGTTCACCGCCATCATGGGACCCAGCGGTTCCGGCAAGTCCACGCTCATGCACCTGCTCGCGGGACTGGACAGCCCCTCCAGCGGCCGGGTCTTCCTCGGGGACACCGAGCTGACCTCGCTCTCGGACGCGCAGCTGACCAAGGTGCGTCGCCGCGCCGTCGGCTTCGTCTTCCAGGCGTTCAACCTGCTGCCCACCCTCACCGCGCGCCAGAACATCCGCCTCCCGCTGGACCTGGCCGGCCGCGGCGTCGACCCCGCCTGGGAGCAGCTCGTCGTCGACGGCCTGGGCCTCACGCGGCGCCTCGGGCACCGGCCCGGCGAGCTGTCCGGCGGACAGCAGCAGCGGGTCGCGCTGGCGCGTGCGCTGGTCACCCGCCCGGAGGTGATCTTCGCCGATGAGCCGACCGGTGCCCTGGACTCCGCCACCGGGGCCGAGGTGCTCGCGCTGCTGCGCCGCTCGGTCGACGAGTGGGGCCAGACGGTTGTCATGGTCACCCACGACCCGAACGCCGCCGCGGTCGCCGACCGGGTGCTGCTGCTCGCCGACGGTCAGATCGCCGGTGAGCTGCTCGACCCCGACGTCGACGCCGTCATCGAGGCCGTGCGCGGGCTGGGGCGTGCGTGATGCCGACCTCCACCATCCCGCAGGGTGCCGCGACCGGCACCGGACCGACGGGCGCCGCACCGCGTCGCTCCTCGCCCGCCACCTCCCGGGGTGGCCACCGCGCCTCCGCGGCCTGGATGACGGCGGGTCTCGCCGCCCGGGGCCGTCGGCTGATCTCGGCCGCCGTCGCCATCATCATCGGCACCGCCTTCCTGGCCACGAGCCTGATCCTCGTCGCCACCGCCCAACGTGGTCTGGAGGACGGCGTCGCCGCGGGGCTCCGCGACGCTGACCTCGTCGTGGAGATCCAGTACTCGTGGCTCACCACCGAGCAGTTCGACGCCGTCGCGGCCGTCGACGGTGTCGGCCGGATCACTGGCGATGCCTCGACGTATGCCGAGCACGGCTCCGACTTCTTCGCCGGCGTCTCGGTCCCGACGGCCGGCGCCACCCTCCTGCAGGGCGCGATCCCCACCGCCACCGGCGAGATCGCCGTCAACCCGCTGGCCGCCGACAACGGGGTGGCGGTCGGGGACACCCTGACCGTGACCGGCCTCGAGAACGAGGACGGCACCGTCAACGCCATCGAGGCGACCGTGGTGGGCATCATCGACCCCGGCGAGCTGAGCCAGCTCAGCTTCGGCGAGGGGTTCATGGCCACCGACGCCACGCTGCGCGAGCTGGACCCGTGGCTGGGCTACGCCTCCGCGCAGGTCGAGCTGGCCGAGGGTGCCGACCAGGACGCCGTGCGGACCGCCCTGGCCACGGCCGTGCCGGATGCCGAGGTGCGCACCGGCCCGGAGGCGGCCGAGGCGCGGGTCGCCCAGCTCACGGGCGAGACCGCTGTGCTGGGCGCCATCCTGCTCGGCTTCGGGGCCGTGGCCCTGGCCACCGCCGCGATCGTCATCGCCAACACCTTCACCATCACGCTGGCCCAGCGCACCAGCGAGCTGGCGCTGCTGCGCTGCGTCGGCGCGGCCAAGGCGCAGATCCGCCGGATGGTGCTGCTCGAGGCGCTGCTGCTGGGCATGCTCGCCTCCGCGGTCGGGGTGCTCGTCGGCCTCGGCACGGCGTGGGGCCTGTTGGCCTTCGCGCGGACCCTCGAGCTCGGCATCCCGCTCGGCTCCGGTCTGGCGGTCACGACGCTCGCCGTCATGCTGCCGCTGGCGGTCGGCACGGGGGTCACCGTGCTGGCCAGCCTGCACCCGGCCACCCGGGCCACCCGCGTCTCGCCGCTGGCCGCCCTACGCCCCACCGACCCGGTCCGGCCGGGACGGCGTGCCGGATGGGTCCGGATCGGCCTCGCGGTGCTGCTCGTCGGGGCGGGTCTGGCCGCCATGCTGTATGCCGCCACGAACCGGGACATGCTCGCGGGCGTGGCCGGGGGCCTGCTGTCCTTCGCGGGGGTGCTGCTCGCCGCGGTCGTCATCGTGCCGCTCGCCGTCCGCGCCCTCGGGGTGGTGGCACGCCGCACCGGCGTGCCCGGGCGGCTGGCGGTCGACAACGCCGTGCGCAACCCGGGCCGGGCCGCCGCAACCTCGGCGGCGCTGCTCGTCGGGGTCACCCTCATCACGATGACCACCATCGGGGCGGCCACGGGCGAGCGCACCGCCCTGGGCGAGATCGACGACGCCTACACCGTGGACCTGGCCCTTTCCGCCTCGGCCGGCACGGACGAGGACGACCAGCCGGTGCCCGCACAGATCCCGCCCGGGATCGAGAGCCGGGTGCGGGCGCTGGAGGGTGTCGCCGACACCGCGCTGGTGCCCACGACCGAGCTCACCCTCGGTGATCAGGACTGGTCGACCCAGGCGCTCGGTCTGGACGAGCAGCACGGCAACGTCTTCCGCAGCGCCGAGCAGCTGGCGAACCTGAAGCCGGGGACCGTGGGCCTGAGCGAAGGTCTGCAGTCGATGTACGGGCTCGAGGTCGGTGACCGCCTCGACGTCAGCGGCGCCGGCGGCAGCCAGGAGATGACGGTCGTCGAGGTCGGTCTCGGCTATGACGTGGCTGTGCACGCGCAGGACCTGCCGCTCCTGGGCGGGGACCAGGTCGGGGACGGCACCCTGCTGATCCGCGCCGCCGACGACGCCGACCTCCCGGCACTGCTCACCGGCATCGAGGATCTCGGCGAGGACTCCCTGTCCTACGGGGGCTCCGCTGTGGACCGCGCCGTCATCACCCAGACGCTCGACGTGCTGGTGCTGGTCACCACCGCCTTGCTGGGCGTGGCCGTCGTCATCGCCGTCGTCGGGATCGCCAACACCCTGTCGCTGTCGGTGGTCGAGCGCCGGCGGGAGCACGCACTGCTGCGCGGCCTGGGCCTGACCCGGGGCCAGATGCGCTCGATGCTGCTCACCGAGGGCGTGCTGCTGGCCGTCGTCAGCGCGCTGATCGGGCTGGGGCTGGGTCTGCTCTACGCCTGGCTCGGTGTCCAGACCGTCCTGCCGGAGGGCACCGACGTGCGCCTCGGGATCCCGTGGGCGCGCCTGGGCCTGATCCTGGCTCTGGCGCTCCTCGCAGGCCTGCTGGCCAGCGTCCTGCCGGCCCGCCGCGCCGCCCGCGTCACCCCGGCCCAGGGGCTCGCGACGACGTGACGCCGACAGGATGAGCGGAATGCCGAGGGGCCTAACGCTGTTAGCCCGACGCGAGATGTGCAGTCCGACAACAGAACACAGCACTCGAACTCGCTCCCGGCACAGGGTTGACACCTGAGCAGGAGCTGCGACTGGGGCACCAACACGAAGGGACGCGTGACGGTGACTACCCCCAGTAGGCCGACCCGGGAAGGGACACCCGGGTCGGCCCGGAGCGCCCGGTCGTACCTTGCAGGGGCAGGTACGACCGGGCGCTCACCTTTTCCTCGCAGGGCCATCTGCGCTTACGTGCTCTTTCCCTGCTTCTCGCACGGAAGAAGGGGAGCGTCAGCACGAAAAGGGCAGGGAAGTGGCGCCGCGACGACGGCCAGCTGGGATCCGCAAGTGAAGCAGGCGAAGCCGATGCTCGACTTCCTACACTCGACGGGTTGAACTGATGCGGTGCCACGTCGAGGACCTGGGGCAGCCGGGTGCGCCGGACCCCGGTCAGGTGGACGTCGCGGTCGTCATCGCCAGGGCCGACCTGTCGGGGCGCACGGTCATCCAGGCCACCGGCCACGGGACCCGCGGCGCCCACCTGGTGTCGGCAGCGCTGATCGTCCTCTGCTGGCCTCGAGTGCGTCGAACGAGGCGCGGACCACGTCTACCCGGGCGTGGCCCCCGATGATCTGTCGCGCTGTCTCGATCTCGACACCTTCGGGCACGCGCTCCAGGCGGTTGTGGAGGGAGAACTCCTCGAGCGCCACCGGCTGTAGATGTACGTCCAGGCTGGACGTCGAGCCGACCTGACGCGTTCTAGTCAGACAGCGCCGCCAACCGCCCCCGCAGCCCGCTCGCCCTGACCACCCGCCGCTCGACGGCGGCCCGCACGACAGCCGCGGACCCCACGACCCGCACCCGCTCCTGGGCGCGCGTCACCGCCGTGTAGAACAGCTCGCGCGTCAGCAGCGCGCTGTCCGACTCCGGCAGCAGCACGGTGATCTCCCGGGCCTGGCTGCCCTGCGCCTTGTGGATCGTCATCGCGTGCATCGTCTCGACGTCCCCGAGCCGGCTCGGCGCGAACCGCTGCGCACCCGCCGGCCCTTCGATCACCGCCATCCGCACCGGAGTGCCGTCCGGTCGCGTCGAGGCGACCACCACACCGGTGTCGCCGTTGAGCACGCCGGTGGCGTAGTCGTTGGCGGTGACGAGCAGGGGGCGCCCGAGGTACATCGGCTCGTAGAACGTCATCCCCGTCTCCTCGCCGAGCCACACCTCGACCAGCTGGTTCCAGGTGCGCACGCCGTGCGGCCCGGCGCGGTGCGCGCACAGCAGCCGGTGTTCGCCCAGCGCCGCCAGCGCGGCCTCGCCGTCGCCGCGCCGGGCGGCGTCGAGCACCGCGCGGGCGTGCCGGGTGAGCACCGGGCGCAGGTATGCCGTGTGGTCCGGTTCGTCGTCCCCCACCCACTCGACCTCGGGGCTGCCGGAGGACAGCGCGGCGATGACGGCGTCCGCGTCGCCCTGTCGCAGCGCCTCGGCCAGGGCGCCGATCGTGGCGCCGAACCGGTGCACGGTGCGCAGCCGGGCCACCGCCACCGGTGAGGAGGGCGCGGCCGCGCCCGCCACGAGGTCGGCCAGGACCGCCCCGGCGTCGACGGAGACCAGCTGGTCGGCGTCGCCGACGAGGATGAGCCGCGCTGTCGGCCGCAGGGCCTCCAGCAGCCGAGCCATGTGCGTCAGCGACACCATCGAGGCCTCGTCCACGAGCACGACGTCGTGCGGGAGCCGGTTGGACCGGTGGTGCCGGAACCGGGTGCGGCTGTCCGGCCGCCACCCGAGCAGCCGGTGCAGGGTCATCGCCTCGACCCCGGCCAGCGGCTCGACGACCGCCCTGGTCCCCGGGTCGGGGGTGCGCTCCAGGATCCCGGCCATCGCCCCGTCGAGGGCTGCCTTGACCCGGGCCGCTGCCTTCCCGGTGGGCGCGGCCAGCCCGACCCGCAGCGGCCGGGCGCCCGCCGCGGCGGCCTGCTCGGCCAGCAGCGCCAGCACGCCGGCGACGGTGGTCGTCTTGCCGGTGCCTGGCCCGCCGGTGAGCACGCTCGTGCGGGATCGGGTGACCACCTCGGCCGCGGCGCGCTGCTCGGCATACCCCCCGCCGGGGAAGATCCGCTGCAGCCCGACCGCGAGCACCGCCTCGTCGACCGCCGGCGGCTCCAGGGCGGCGCGGGCCTGCAGGTCCTGCACCACCTGGACCTCCTGGTGGTGGTAGCGCTGCAGGTAGACCAGCCCCTGGTCCACGACCAGCGCGCCCTGCGCCACGAGCTTGCTGCCTTCGACAGCCACCATCCAGTCCTCCGGCTCCGGCCATGGCAGGCCGGGCAGGGCCCCCGCGCCGTCGACCGCGAGGTCGGTCAGGTCGATCGCCACCGACCCCGACCGCACCCCGCGGGAGGCCAGCGCCACGGCGAGCACTGCCGACTCGTCCTGCTCCCGCGTGATCCGAGCCAGGGTGCGCGCCATGTGGACGTCGGCCGCGGTGATCACCCCGGCAGCGTTGAACCGCCCCAGCACCCCGTCCCGGTCGGACCGCACCAGACGCGCGTCGAAGTCACCCACCGGCTCGAACGTCTCCACGATCACCGGTCCACCCTCCTCATGCCGCTCATGCCGCACCCGCCGCGCGACGGCCGTCGAGCAGGTCCGAGACGCCCGTCACCAGCTCCACCGGCGGCCGCCAGGAGAAGACCCCGCACGGGTGCCCGTCGACGACCGGCGTCGCCGGCCCGCACATCCCGCGCAGGTAGAGGTAGAGCACCCCGCCGAGGTGCTTCGCCGGGTTGTAACCCCGCAGCCGCCACCGCAGGAACCGGTGCGCGACGACGGCATACAGCAGCGCCTGCAGCGGGTAGGAGCTGTGCCCCATCGCCTCGTCGAGCTTCTCCGGCCGGTAGTCCGCCGCGGTCAGCGGCTCCTCCGGCCGCCCCAGCCAGTTGGTCTTGTAGTCCACGACGAGGTAGCGCCCGCCGGTGCGCAGCACCACGTCGACCGACCCGGTCAGGTAGCCGCGCAGCTCCTGCCCGCCCAGCTCGGGGTTGCCCTCAAGCACGTCGGCCCAGCCGCGGACAGGGTCTCCCGGGCGCAGGTGGGCGCGCAGCAGCGGCACCAGGTCGCCCAGCACGGCCGGGGGGTATGCCGTGTCCCCGGTAAGCGGCAAACCGTGTCCCCGGTCAGCGGCGAGGCGTGTCCCCGGTCGGGGGGTGGGGCGTCGCAGGTCGCCACCGCCCAGCGGCAGCTCGAAGTCCAGCTCGGTCAGCCGGTTGACGCGGCCGATGTCGCGCAGGGTCGCATTGCCGGCGAGCGGCCCGAGCGGGGTCTCGCAGACCGCGACGAGCGCGTCCGCCAAGGACTCCTCCCCGCCCTCCCCGAGGTCGACGGGCCAGAGCACCTTCTGCTCGCCGATGTGCTCGAGCAGCTCGGCGTGCAGGTCGTCGGCCTGGGGGTCGGCGTGCTCCAGCACCCCGTGCACCAGCGACCCGAACGTCGCCCCGACCGGCAGCTCGGCCATCGGCGAGGGCACCTCGGCACCCGGCACCGCCGCCTCCAGCCCCGGGAGCGCGGGGGTGCCCTCGACGACCGGGTCGACGGTGTCCGGCTCGTCCTCGCGGGGCACGACCTCGGGCTCGCTGCCGACCCCCGCAAGCTGCTCGTCCTGGGGGGTGGACAGCGCGGTGTAGGAGGTGCGCCGCCAGCCGGTGTCGATCTGCCGCGTCCAGCTGGCCAGCCGCAGCTCGGGCACCGGCGGCACCGGCACCTCGGGCACCTCGGCCGCGGGGTCGGCCAGCTCCAGCACGAAGGCCCCCTCGCCGGCCCACTGCCGCAGGCGCTCACCGGCCTGGTCGTCGCGGCGCGGCACCGCGACCCGGTCGGGCACCGGCCCCTCGTCAGGGGTCCGTCCGAAGAGCACCCGGTGCAGGGCGGAGTTGGCGGCGTTGCTGCACGGGGCCCACCAGGTGACGACCTGCGACTGCGCCCGGGTCATCGCCACGTAGAGCAGCCGCAGCGACTCCCCGGAGTCCTCGTCCTTGTGGGCCCGCACGGAGGCGTCCCAGCCAGGGTTGCCGCTCGCGCCGCCGACGTCGAGGCAGCGGGTCCGGGCGGGCGGCTCCTCGTGGAAGAGAGGGATGTCGGGTACGTCGCTGACCCAGCGGTCGGTGAGCGTCGGGAGATAGACGACGGGGTACTGCAGGCCCTTGCTCCCATGGATCGTCACCAGCTGCACCGCCGCGGCGTCGCTGTCCAGCCGCCGGGTCCGCGCGCCCGCGGACTGCGGCGCGTCCTCGGCCATGCCGGCACGGAGCCACTCCAGCAGCGCGACCAGCCCCAGCTGGTCGTGCCGGCCGACCTCGTGCAGCAGCTGCGCCACGTGCCGCAGGTCGGTGAGCAGGCGCTCGCCGCCCACCCGGCCCAGCACCCGCGAGGGCAGTCCGGCCACGGTGAGTAGCTCCAGCACGGCAGCCACCCCCTGCCGGGCGTAGACGTGGGCCAGCTCGCGGCAGCGCTGGGCGAGCTCGTCGTCGAGGTCCGCGCCACCCGCGTCGAGCTGCGGCACGGCATACCCGAGCAGGTCGGTGAGCGCCGCCGCGCGCGTGAGCAACGAGCGGTGCGGCGCCACCATCGCCTCCAGCAGCGCCAGCCAGTCGTGCGCGGCCTGGCTGTGCAGCACGGTCGAGCCGCCGGTGCTGACGGCCGGTATGCCGAGCTGGTGCAGGGCGCGCTGCGCCTCGGCCAGGTCCTTGCCCTTGTGCGCGATGACCGCGATGTCGCGGGCCTGGACCGGGCGGCCGTCGAAGGTGGCGCCCGAGGCCAGCAGCGCGGCGACGTCCTGGGCCAGGTCGCGGGCGATGAAGGGCCGCACCGCGCCCATCCGGCTGTCGCCGTCCAGGTGCTCCTTGAGCAGTACCTGCCGGACCCGGACGGGCGCGGCGCTCGGGGCCCCGGCGAGCCGGGCGGCGGAGTGGTGGGCGGTCACCGGGTGGACCGCGATCTGCTCGTCGCCGAGCTGGGCACCGCCGAGCAGCCTGCCGAGGGCGTCGACGACGCCGGGGTCGGAGCGGTAGTTGCGGGGCAGGGTGCGCTGGTCGACCGCCGTCGCCGCGGCCTGCAGGTAGGTCACGACGTCGCCGCCGCGGAAGGCGTAGATCGCCTGCTTGGGGTCACCGATGAGCACCATCGCGTGCGCGTGCCCGGAGAAGGCCCGGTCCAGCACCTGCCACTGGACCGGGTCGGTGTCCTGGAACTCGTCGACGAGCACCACCCGCCACCGCGCCCGCATGCGGGCCCGGGCGGGGGAGCGCTCCTCCTCCAACGCATCGGCCAGCTGGCTGAGCAGGTCGTTGTAATGCATGACCTGCAGCCGCCGCTTGCGCACGTCCATCTCCTCGCGGACGGCCCTGGCGAAGCGGACCCGCCGGTCGGGCGCGCTGCCCCGCTCGGCGATCGTCGGGCGCAGCTCGGCGTGGGTGTCGTCGATGACGCGGCGGGCGATCTTCAGCGCGTCGCCCCGGGAGAACAGGGGCGGCGACTCGTCCTTCATGAACCCGCGCAGGTAGATGTCGTCGACCACCTCGACCAGCAGGTCGTCCAGGTCCTCGACGAGGGTCGCGGACGCATCGGTGGTGCCGGCGACGCCGAGGCTGCGCAGCACCTGCTGGCAGAACTGGTGCGTGGTGGCGATGGTGGCCGCGTCGAGGTTGGACAGGGCTGCCCGCAGCCGGGTCCGGCGGGCCGCCACCTCGTCCGGGTCACCGTCGAGGAGCAGGCCGAGCAGCTCGTCGCGCTCCTCCTCGGGGGGTGGGTCGGCCAAGGCCCGTTCTGCGGCGTCCAGCTGCTCGCGGACCCGGGCACGCAGCTCCTGGGACGCGGCCCGGCCGAAGGTGACGACCAGCATCTCGGGCAGGGTCGCGACGCCCTCGGCGACGTAGCGGGTGACCAGGGCCGCGATGGTCCACGTCTTGCCGGTGCCGGCGCTCGCTTCGAGCAGCACGGTGCCCTGCGGCAACGGGTCGGTGATGGAGAACTGGCGCATCGTCATACCCGCTCCAACCTCTCGGCCCCGCGCAGCACCGGCGCCCACACGCGCAGCGCGAGCTGGCCCAGGCGTGAGTCGACACCGGGGGTCCAGCGCTCGTCGTCGTCCGGGACGCCGAGGACCGCGGTGAGCGGCACGGAGTCGCCGTGGACGTAGCGGACGCTGGGGTCGTCCTGCTCCTTGGGGAAGGCGTTCTCGAAGGTGTCGTTGGTCTTCCACTCGCGGTCGGCGTCCATGGTCGCGGCGGCCTGGTCGCCGGGGCCGGACAGCCAGGCCTGGGCCCACCGCAGCGAGGTCTTGGGGGAGAGGGGTAACGGCTCGCACAGCCCGCGGTCACGCAGGTCGACGAGCTGCTCGAGCAGGTCGAGGGCGTCCTGCGGCTGGTGGGGGCCGTGCGTGGCCAGGACGTAGCCCTTGCTGCGGCCCCAGCGGTAGCGACCGATCACGTGGCTGGTGGCCTCCGCGCCGAGCGCGGCCGCGAGGGCGAGCGAGGTGATCCACGAGCGCAGCCGCTGCTTGGCGCCGACGGTGGAGTAGGTGACCTCGAGCGCCCGCTGACCGACCACCCCCGGCACGGTGCCGACGAGGCGGCGGCCGTTGGGCAGGGTGAGGTCGACGTCGAGGGCCTCACGCGGCAGGGGTTGCCCGAGCCCGCCGAGCCCGGTCGTGCGCCAGGTCGCCTCGCAGAGGGCCTGCACGTTGCGGGTGATGTCGTTCAGGGCCCGGGTGCCGAGCTCGAACGGCGGGAGCTCGCCGCGCCAGTGCTCGGCGTCGAAGGTGGCGACGGGGTCGCGGCCGCTGAGCACGGCCGCCAGGATGCGGTCACCGACGGCCCAGGTGGCCAGCCCGTCCAGCTCGATGGGGATGCCCTCGCCGCGCACCTCCGGGACCTCGGGCAGGACCAGACCGAGCCGGGAGCGCAGGAAGGCGCGGGCCGGGTTGTCGAAGAAGCGGATCAGCTCGCCGAGGTCGACGTCGGCGTCGGGGTCCCTCGGGGCCAGGCGGTGGCGGGCGACGGGCTCCGGGCCGGTGCGCTCCTCGACCGCTGCACGGGCGCCGGCCAGCGCGGCCGGGTCGAAACTGAACGGCGCGCCGTCCGGGAGCAGCGCGACCCGGCCGTCCAGGTGGGGGACGTGGTCGCCGCCCAGATTGCGGGCGTCGAACGGCTGCAGCGGGTGCTCCGTGAGCACGCGGTCCACGCCCTCGCCGGAGGCAGTGCGGCGCACCGCGTCGACCAGCTCGCCGAGCGGCACCGCCGGCGGCCGCTCCTGGCCCGAGTGCTCGTCGAAGCCGGTGTAGGTGATGACCAGGGTCTCCCCGGCGGACATCACCGCGTCCAGGAGCAGCTGCCGGTCCTCCCCGCGCAGGTCGCGCTCGCCGGTGACCGGGCGCCGGGCCAAGGCGTCGTCACCGTCGGGAGTGGTCGAGCGGGGGTAGACGCCGTCGTCGAGGCCGACGAGCGCCACGACCCGGTGCGGCACCGAGCGCATCGGCACCATCGTGCAGACGGTGAGCGTGCCGGTGCGGAAGTTGGCGCGGGTGGCCCGGCCCGCGGCCTGCTCGGCCAGCAGCGCGTGCACGTCGGACAGCGAGAGGGAGACGGCGCCGCCGCGCCCGGAGTCCTGGGTCGACCTGGCGCCCTCGTCCCGGGCCGAGCCGCGCCCGCCGCGTCCACCTGCCGCGCCCTCTCGCGTGGCGGCCGCCTGCAGCCGGTCCAGCTCGCGTTCAAGCTGGGCCAGCTGCCAGGCGTCGCGGTATGCCGTGTCCGCCAGCCCGAACACCCCCTCCTTGAGCAGCTTGACCCACTCGACGACGGTGTCGGCCGTGCGCAGCCCCCGCACCGTGTGCGCCAGCCGGTCGACGAGCTCGGCCAGCCGGCCCGCCAGGTCCAGGTCGCCGCTGTCGAGGTCGTCCAGCGCCAGGGTCCGGCCCAGGTGGTCGGTGTCCTCGCCGTCGACGGCCGCCCCGACGAGCAGCCGGTCCAGGGCGACCTGCCAGGTGTTCTGGGTCAGGTGGGGCAGCTGGTAGCTGGCCCGGTGCTCGGCGTCCAGGCCCCACCGCACGGCGGTCGACTCGACCCAGTCGCCCAGCCGCTCCAGGTCGTCGTCGTCGAACCCGAAGCGGTGCCGCACCGGTGCCGTCCGCGCCAGGTCGAGCACCTCGCTGGCGGTGACGCGGCCGCCCGCCAGCTCCAGCAGCCGCGTGGCCAGGCCCAGCAGCGGGTTGGTCTGCACCGGGGCACGGTCGGCCAGCCGCACCCGCAGCCCGTGCGCGGGATGGGCAGGCTCCTCGCGCACCACCTCACCGAGCCCGAAGCCGGCGTGCACGAGCGGGGCGTACGCGTCGATGTCCGGGCACATGACCAGCACGTCCCGCGGCTCGAGGGTCGGGTCGTGCTCCAGCAGCTGCGCCAGCACGTCGCGCAGCACCTCGACCTGCCGCGACTGGCCGTGGCAGGCGTGCACCTGCACGCTCCGGTCGTCGATCGGGACCCGCCGCGCCGCGCGCTCCGCCTCGTCGGGCACGTGGTCGGCGGCGAGGTCGGACTGCAGCAGGTGCAGGAGGGTATGCGGCCCGCTCCTGTCCTCCTCAGGCCTCACCCGGCCCTCCCGCGCCGCGCCCGACGCGTCGCCGTCCTCCGTCTGCCTCGCGTCGCCTCGCGCCCCGCCATCTCCGCCGTCGACCACCCGCTCCTGCCCGCCGGCGGTGGCGAGGGTCCGCTGCAGCTCGCGCGCGTCCCGGCCCAGGCTGGCCAGGAGCGGGTGCCGCACGAGCAGCGCGCTGTCGTCCTCCGCGCGGGGGATCGGCCCTTCGGCAGCGACGGGGGCGAGACGGTCCCACGCCGCGGGCGAGGCCTGTGGCAGCCACAGGTGGACGTCGAGGTGCTCCCCGAGCGCCGCCACGACCTCGACCTCGGACCGGGCGATGCGGGTGTGCCCGAAGAGCGAGAGTCGGCCCGGCAGGACCAGCTCGCCATTCCGCCGGTCACCGAGGGGACCGAGCGCTCCGGCACCCTCCTCGCGCAGCAGGCGCACGACCCGGGCCGACCGCTCGTCGGGGGTCTCGCCGCCCACGTGGTCCACGACGCGGCGCCACAGCTCGGGCTGCCAGGCCAGGTCCTCGTCGAGCTGCCCGCCGTGCCCGTCCCCGGCGCCGCCGTCACGCCAGTCGGCCAGCATCGTGGGCCGCTGGGCGGCGTAGTCGGCGTAGAGACCGGCGAGGCGACGGGCGACGGCATACCTCCGGCCGTTGCGCAGCTCACGCTCCACGCCGGTCAGGCCGTGGCCGAGGTGGGTGGCGAGCGTGGCCGCCCAGGGCTCGCCGAGGCTTGCGTCGATCACCCGCAGCAGCGGCCAGGCCAGCTGGTCGGGGTGCCAGGGGTCGTCGCGCTCGATCCCGAGGACCATCGCGACCAGGGAGTGCGGCGTGAGGAAGCGCACCCCCGCGCACACGCCGTCGTCACCGTCACCCGCGCCGAGCCGGTGCGAGAGCCGCTGCGCCAGCCACCGCTCGACCCCGCGCGTCGGCACCGCGACGACCTCCTCGGCGAACGGGTCCTCCAGCGGGTCCGCGAGGAGCTCGGCCAGGCCGTCGGCCAGCACGTCGGTGCTGCGGCCACGGTGCACGAACAGGGTCACGCCAGCGACCCTAACCGGGGCCACCGACAGGCCCGCAGGACGCTCTCCCGCTGGCCCGGCCCACCAACGTCACCGCACCCGGACCGGCGTCCCCCCGGTCAGCCGCACCAGGTCGGGATAGCGCAACGCCATCACCGTGTCGGGCGTGCCGCCCGCGGCCCAGATCTCCTCGTACTGCTCCAGCTCGACGTCGACCAACGCCCGCAACCGCGCAGGGTGACCGGTGGGTGCGACGCCGCCGATCGCCATACCCGTCGCCTCCCGCACGAAGGCGGCGCTGGCCCGCTCCACCCGTCCCGCGCCAACAGTGCTCGCGATGAGGTCGGTGTCCACCCGGGCGGCACCGCTGGCCATGACCAGGAGCGGCTCGCCGTCGGAGTCGAAGACCAGGCTGTTGGCGATCGCGCCGACCTCGCAGCCGATCTGCGCGGCGGCCAGGGCGGCCGTGCGGGCATGCTCGTCGAGGAAGACCATCCGGGGCTCGATCCCGGCCGCGGTGACGGCGTCGAGGACTCGTTGGTTCGTGGGGTGCATGGCCTCAGCGTCCCAGACCGGCCGGCGTGACAGTTACACTACGACTCGTAGTAACAACTCACGTGAAGGACCCGCCATGACGCTCCGCTCCGCCGCCCTGCTCGCCGCGCTCGCCGTCGCCATCGCCGGGTGCAGCTCGGCCGACGGAGGCGCCCCGACCAGCGGCACGCCTGGGGCCGCGGCTCAGGACACCGCCACCGTCGGCAGCGTCCCGGCCCCCGAGCCCGACACCTCCGCCGACGAGCCACTGCCCCAGGAGGTGGCCGCCATGCTCGAGGGGTATGGCGTGGACCCCCAGGCGGGCGTCCGGGCGGCGATCACCACCCTGGACCGGGTGGACGAGCAGCGGCCGCTGAGCGTGCAGGCCTCGGTGCGCACCGACGACGTCGTCTTCGGTGACGGCGAGGAGGAGATCACCGTCCCCATCCCGGGCGACCTGGTCTACGTCTCGATCGCGCCCTACGTCGACCAGACGCACCCCTGCCACTTCCACGCCCTCGGCGGCTGCCAGGGGGAGATGGTGGACGAGGAGGTGCACGTCCACATCGTCGACCACCTCGGCGAGGTGTTGGTCGACGAGCAGGTCACGACCCGGGCGAACGGCTTCGTCGGCTACTGGCTGCCCAAGGACGCCCACGGCACCGTGACGATCACCCAGGGCGAGCTGACCGGGGTGGCGGCGTTCGAGACCGGCGAGGGCGACCCCACCTGCGTGACGTCGCTGCAGCTGCGGGCCTGAGGGTCAGCCGACCGGCTGCGCGCGCGGCACCTCTTCGGCGAGTGAGCCACCCTTGGAGGGTCTCGCCACCGTTGCAACGGTGGCGGGGAGCTGCAAAGGTGGCTCGGTAGTTCCGCGGGTGCGGCAGACCAGCAGACGTCCAGCAGACCGATCAGCGTGTGTCTCAGCCGACCGGCCGCGAGCCGTCGGGGGTCTCCACCACCAGGCGGACCTGCTCGGGGGCCGGCCAGGACTCCAGCACGTCGAGGATGTCGATCTCCCACCGCTGGTCGTCCTCGGCCAGGTCGTCGTCCCGCAGCATGATGCTCAGGTGGCTCAGGTAGCCGTTGCCGATCCACAGCTCGACCTGCAGGGGGAGCCCACCGGCCTCGAAGTGGGCCCGCACGGGCCACCCCTGGGTGTGCGGGACGACGCGCGGAGTCTCCGGCGGGACCTCGAAGTGCACGTCCGTGCTCAGCGGCTGGTCGCGCAGGACGGAGGCCCGGGCGTGGTCGAGCTGGCCGCGCAGCGTCGCGGCGGTCCCGGCCAGCCCGGCCGGGACGGGCGCGTCGCCGGCGGGAGACCCCGCCGCGTCGAGCATCGCCTGCACCAGGGCCCGGGCGTGGTCGGGGACGTCGACGGACTCGAAGAAGTCGTCGGGCTCGAGCAGCTCGTCCTCGTCCACCGAGGCCTGCTGGCGCTGCTGGTCCAGGGCCAGCAGCGCTCCCATCCCTGCGCCGATGAGCGCGAGAGCCAGGCGGGGACGGGGCACGCCCCAGGCGCGGAGGCGGTCGGCCACCCACCTGTCGGTCGCCTCGTCCATCGGCGCAGTGATGAGACCGGCCGCCATGCCCGAGACCGCCCCGAAGGCCACCGGGGACACGTCGGGGACCGAGCTGCCGCGCGCCATGTCGGCGGTGTACCAGCCCACGTAGGCCGACCGCGCCAGCCGCAGCAGGTGACGCTGCCCGCTGCCCATGCGGGTGTGGTCGGGCAGGGTCAGGGCACCTAGCGCCAGGGCGCTCGCGACGACGGTGCGTGGCTCGCACCGGCCCTTCTGGTCAGGAGTCGCGTCCAGCTCTGACTGCGCGGTGATCTCGCTCATGGGGTGACCTTATGCGGCGCGGCTGGGTCGCCCGGCGCTGCCTGCGGACAGACGTGACACTGATCCGGCCAGGACCAAATGTCACGTCCCTTCACAGGTCGGCCAGCAACCTCCGCGGATCCTCGACACAGTCCGCGACGAACCTCAGGAAGCCGCCCGCGGTCCCGCCGTCGCAGACCCGGTGGTCGAAGGTGAACGACAGCTGCGTGACCTTGCGCACCTTCAGCTTCCCGCGGTGCACCCACGGCTTGTCCACGATCCGGCCCACGCCCAGCATCGCCGCCTCGGGGTGGTTGATGATCGGGGTCGAGCCGTCGACGCCGTAGACGCCGTAGTTGTTCAGCGTGAACGTCCCGCCGGTCATCTCGGCCGGCGACAGCTTCCCCTCCCGCGCCCTGGCGGTCAGCTCGCGCAGCCGCTGCGCCAGCTCGGCCGTGCTCAGCGCATGCGCGTCGTGCACCACCGGCACGACGAGGCCGCGCGGGCTCTGCGCCGCGAAGCCCAGGTTGATCCCGCCGTGCTGGACGATCTCGCCAGCCTCGACGTCCACGGAGGAGTTCAGGGCGGGGTATGCCGCCAGCCCGGCCACCACGATCCGCGCCAGCAGGGGGAGCACACCGATCCCCGCCTCGGGCCGGGCCGCCTTGAGCGCGTCCTTGGCCTTCATCAGCCGAGTCGCGTCCACGTCCACCCAGGTGGTGGCGTCCGGGACCTCGCGACGCGACGTCGACAGCCGCTCGACCATGATCCGGTGCACGCCCTGGATCGGGACTCGGGTCGCCTCCCGAGCGGTGACACGCTCTGCCGCGACCGGCGACACACTTCGCTCCTGACCCGGGACAGGCCCTCCCCGCTGCTCCGTGAGATAGGCCTCAAGGTCGACGCGGCGGATGACCCCGGTCGGCCCGGGACGAATCTCGCTGGGGTCGACACCAGCTTGTTGAATCAGTCGTCGGACCAGCGGGGAGATGACCCGCACGGCTTGGCGGCCGCTGGGTGTCGCTGCCGCGATCGGCTCGGGCACCAGCTGCCCCCGCCTGCGCCGCCGCCCGCCGGTCCGGCGCACGGGCTGCTCGCTCGCGCCATACCCGATGAGCGGTCGCTCCGGCTTGTCCTCCTCGGCCTCGGGCACACGGGCACCGGCGCGCTCCTCGGTGCGGTACTGCTCGCCACCTGCCCCGTCGGGCACGGCCACCTCGGCAGCCGCCGACGTGCCATTCACCCGGGCAGCGTCGGAGCCGACGACAACCTGCTCACCGATCGTGATCAACGGCTCGCCGACCGGGAGCACCTGGCCCTCCTCGGCGTGCAGCACCGAGACGGTCCCGCCGAACGGGATCGGCACCTCGACCGCGGCCTTGGCGGTCTCGACCGTGACGACCTCCTGGTCGACCCCGACCTCGTCGCCGACCCGGACGTGCCAGGCGACGATCTCCGCCTCGGTGAGTCCCTCGCCCAGGTCCGGGAGACGGAAGACCTGCGTCATACCGCCACCTCCGTGCCGTGGGAGGAGGCGTGGGTGAGGTCCGGCTCGTCGTCCCACTGCAGCCGCGCGATGGTGTCGAGTATGCGGTCCACGCCGGGCAGGTAGGTGTGCTCCAGCTTGGGCGGCGGGTAGGGGATGTCCAGGCCGCTGACCCGCAGCACGGGGGCGGCCAGGGAGTGGAAGCAGCGCTCCTGCACCCGGGCGGCGATCTCGGCACCCATGCCGCCGAAGCCCTGCGCCTCGGCGAGCACGACGGCCCGGCCGGTCTTGCGCACCGAGGCCTGCACGGTCGCGTCGTCGAAGGGCACCAGGCTGCGCAGGTCGATGACCTCCACGTCCCAGTCCTCCTCGGCGGCGGCGACCTCGGCGGCCTTGAGCGCGTTCGGCACCTGGGGGCCGTAGGTGATCAGCGTGACGTCGCTCCCGGAGCGCCGCACGGCCGCCGTGCCGATCGGCTCGGTGCTCAGGGGCAGGTCGAGGTCGGCCTTGGACCAGTAGAGCGGCTTGGGCTCCATGAAGACGACGGGGTCGTCGGAGAAGATCGACTCGCGCAGCAGCGAGTAGGCGTCGGCGGGGGTCGAGGGGGTGACGACGTGCAGGCCGGGGGTGTGGATGTAGTAGCCCTCGGAGGAGTCGCAGTGGTGCTCGACGCCGCCGATGCCGCCGGCATAGGGCATCCGGATGACGATCGGCATCGCCAGCTTGCCCTGGGTGCGGTTGCGCAGCTTGGCGATGTGCGAGACCACCTGCTCGAAGGCGGGGTAGCCGAAGGCGTCGAACTGCATCTCGATGACCGGGCGGAAGCCCTGCATCGCCATCCCGACCGCGAAGCCGGCGATCCCGGCCTCGGCGAGCGGGGTGTCGATGCACCGGTCCTCGCCGAAGTCCCGGGTCAGCCCGTCGGTGATCCGGAAGACGCCGCCGAGCGCGCCGACGTCCTCGCCCATGACGACCACGTCGGGGTCCTGCGTCATCGCGTCGCGCATGGCCTGGTTGAGGGCCTGGGCGAAGGTGGTCTGGCTCATCGGGTGCTCTCCTTCATCGCGTCCTGCCCGGAACTCCCCGCGCCGGCGCTCTGCGCGTCGTCGGCGCTCGCGGCCTGACCGGCCAGCTCGGCCTGCACCATCGCCCGCTGCTCGAGCAGCTGGGGGGTGGGCTCGGCATACACGTGCTCGAACAGCGAGAGCGGCTCGACAACCGGCTCGGCGTTCATCCGGTCGCGCAGCGCCGCGGCCTGCTCCTCGGCCTGCGCCCTGACCTGCTCGATCTGCTCCTCGTCCAGGTGGCCCTCAGCGACCAGCCAGGTCTGCAGCCGCACGATCGGATCCTGTCCCGTCCACTCGTCGACCTCGTCGGGGGTGCGGTAGCGGGTGGCGTCGTCGGCGTTGGTGTGCGCCTCCATCCGGTAGGTGTGCGCCTCGACCAGCACCGGGCCCTTGCCCCCGCGGGCATGGGCGTACGCGGCCTTCATCACGGCCAGCACGGCGGCAGGGTCGTTGCCGTCCACCTGCTCGGAGCGCACGCCATACCCGATCCCCTTGTAGGCCAGGGTCGGCGCCTTGGTCTGCTTGGCGAGGGGGACGGAGATCGCGTACTTGTTGTTCTGCACCAGGTAGACGGTCGGGGCGTTGAAGACGGCCGCGAAGTTGAGGCCCTCGTGGAAGTCACCCTCGGAGGTCGCGCCGTCGCCGATGAGGCAGAGCGCGACGGCACCGGCGCCGCGACGGTCGAGCGCGTGCGCGCTGCCCGCGGCGTGCACGGCCTGGGTGGCCAGCGGGGTGCACTGCGGGGCGGTGCGGGTCCTCTGCGGGTCGTAGCCGCAGTGCCAGTCGCCGCGCAGCAGGGTCAGCACCTCGACCGGGTCGATGCCGCGGGTGACCAGCGACATCGAGTCGCGGTAGGTCGGGAAGACCCAGTCCTGCTCCTCCAGCGCCAGGATCGGGGCGACCTGGCAGGCGTCCTGACCACGGGAGCTGGGGTAGACCGCCAGCCGCCCCTGCTTGGTCAGCGCCGTGGACTGGGCGTCGAAGCGGCGTCCGAGCACAATCGCGCGCCACACGGCGAGCAGCTCCTCCGGCTCGGGGAAGGCGTAGCCGCGCGCGGCCGCCTGCGCGGAGGGCTCCACCCTCGTCCCGTCCGGCGCGAGGAAGCGCACCGGCTCGGGGCAGGGGAGGAGGTCGGCGATGTCGCTGGTCATGCAGACTCCTGTGTCTGGGAGATAGACGTCTGCCCCCTATCGTCGCGCCTGGGCAGGTTTCCGTTCCATCCCTGGGGTCAAGTCTGGACATCTGGCATGCTTGCGGTATGCCGAGCAGCCAGACGTCCAGACCGGGTGCCCCGCGCGGTGGGTCGGGCAGACAGATGGCCGCCCTGGACGACACGGACCGGCAGATCGTCGCGCTGCTGCGCGTCGACGGGCGGCTGTCCGTGCGCGCGCTGGCCGAGCAGGTGCACATCTCCCGGGCCGGCGCCTACACGCGCCTGGAGCGGCTGCACCGGGACGGCGTCATCACCGGGTATGCCGCCCAGGTCGACCCCGACCGGCTCGGCCTGGCCACCGCGGCCTATGTCTCGGTGTCCATCCAGCAGGGCTCCTGGCGCGAGGTCCGCGACGCGCTCAGCGAGCTGCCGGGCGTGGAGCGGGTGGCGCTGGTCGGCGCCGAGTTCGACATGCTGGTGCAGGTGCGCGCGCACGACAACCACGAGCTGCGCGAGGTGGTGCTGGGCCAGATCCAGGCGATCCCCGGCGTCCGCGGCACTCGGACCTGGCTGATCTTCGAGGAGTGGGTGACGTGACAGGCGCGCAGGACGACTACCGGCTGCGGCCGGTGCATGCGACTGACGCCCAGGCCGTGCTCGACGCTTTCCGGTCCGCACCCGACATGGCGCGGCAGGGGGACGTCACCGACCCGAAGTCAGCGGAGGGGTATGTGGCGTGGCTCGGAGAGAGATCCCGCCGCTCCTTCGCGATCTGCCAAGGCGACCGGATGGTTGGCCTGGTCGCGGTCGGCGTCGACGAGGTCAACCGCAACGGGTGGGTCTTCTACTGGATGCACGCGGCGCACCGCGGCCAGGGAGTGACCGCACGCGCGGTGGCCACGGTCGCCGACTGGGCGCTCCAGCCCCAGCCCGACGGCGGGGGCCTGGAGCGGCTCGAGCTGGGCCACCGGGTCAACAACCCGGCTTCCGGCCGGGTGGCGCTGGCGGCCGGCTTCGTGCAGGAGGGCCGCGAGCGGGAGAAGTTCCTCATCGACGGTGAGCGGATCGACGTCCTGACCTACGGCCGGCTGCGTTTCGACCCCGGGACGGCAGCGTCGGCGATGCCCCTCGACGTCAGCCCAGCGTGGTGCTTGCCAGACTGACGCCGAAGCCCATGAAGGCTGTGCCGACGCCGGCCGTCAACCCGCCGGCGGCCCGCTGGCGCTGGCGGAAGCGGGCAGCCAGAGCGGTGCCGGCCACGATGAGCACGCTGAGGTAGAGCATGCTCAGCACCTCCAGGGTCGTGGCCAGCACTAGGAAGGTGACGAGCGGGTCCGCCGCGTCCGGTCGGAGGAACTGCACGAAGAAGGCGACGTAGAACAGGATGGCCTTCGGGTTGAGCAGGCTCAGCAGCAGCGCGGTCGCGAACGAGCCGTGCCCCCTGACCTGAGGAGCCTGCTCGACGGGCCCGGTCGGCTGTGGACGACGGATCTTGGTGAGCCCGGCGAGCACCAGGCGCAGACCGATCCACACCAGGTATGCCGCGCCGAGGTACTTCACGACCTGGAACAGCACGGGCTGCGTGCGCAGGACCGACGCCGCGCCGAGGTAGGTCAGCGCCATGAGCACCGCGTCGCCGAGGAACACGCCGGCGGCGGCCGCATACCCGCTGGCACGGCCGCGGCGGGCGGACTGGGAGACCACGTAGATGGAGTTCGGGCCCGGCAGCAGGATGATCATCAGGCCGGCCACGACGAACGCCCAGTAGTCAGGGATTCCGAAGAGCACGGCTGATTCTAGGGCCGACGTTGCGGCCGGCCGACATCGGTCACCTGACCCGCGGGAGCTTCTGGTCGAGGTGCAGCACGCCGCGGAACGGGTCGCCGACGTCGGCCAGCCGGTCCAGCACCGTCCGCACGGTCCAGCGGTCTGGCCTGAGGTCAGGGTCGTCCAGCTCGTCCCAGGTGATTGGCGTCGACACGGGCGCTCCCGGTGCGGGCCGGGGGCTGTACGGGGCGACGAGCGTCTTGTTGACCGCGTTCTGCGTGTAGTCCAGGCGGGCCAGGCCCCCGCGGCCCTTGACCTCCCACGTCCAGCTCACCAGCTCCGGGACGACCGCGCCGATGCTGCGGGAGACCTTCTCCGCCCAGCGCCGGGTCTGGGCGAAGTCAGGGCCGCGCCGGATCGGCACCCAGACCTGGATCCCTCGCCGGCCGGTGACCTTGGGGTAGGCGCGCAGGTCCATCGCCTCGAAGGCGCTGCGATGCAGTCGGGCCAGCACGAGCGTCTCCTCCCAGCTGGTCCGCCCGCCCGGGTCGATGTCGAACATGACGTAGGAGGGCCGGTCCGGCGCCGCAGTCGGCGAGGTCCACGGGTGCCACTCCAGCGCCCCGAAGTTCGCCGCCCACACCAGGGCCGCCGGTTCGTCCACGACGAGGTAGGTGCGAGTCTCGCCCGGGTCGGCGTCCGGGTTGTCCCATCGTGGCAGCCAGTCGGGCGCGTGGTCGGGCACCTCCTTGTGCCAGAAGCCCTTCTTGTCCGCCCCGTCCGGGTACCGGTGCAGGTTGAGGGCCCGCCCGGCGAGGTAGGGGAGCGAGACGGGCGCGATCTGCGCGGCATACCTGATGAGGTCCCGCTTGGTGAGCGGCTCCTCGCCCTCCCGCCCGGGGAACAGCACCTTGTCCAGGTTGGTGACCTTCAGCGTTCGGCCGAGGACCTCCCACCTGCCGGACGTCCCAAGGGCGTCGAGCGCCGCGAGCTCGTCCTCGGTCGGCGGGTCGGGTGTCGCCGGCTTGAGCCCGACCTGCGCCTCGTCGGCAGGTGCGTCGGACCGCCAGAGGTAGTCGGGGTCGGCCTTGACCTCGTCGTTCGTACGCCCGCTGAGCACCGAGCGGGGGTGGTCCTCGGCCTCCCAGCCCTCGACGGCGTGCTCGTCGTGCTTGTGCAGCAGCATCCAGCGCTCGAGGTCCCGCTCCTGCCCGGTGCGGACCAGCACGAAACGTCCGTGCAGCCGCTCCCCGTGCAGGTCGAGGTGCAGCTCGCCGTCCCGAAGGGCCTTGGCCGGGTCGTCCGTGCCCACCGGCACCCAGACGCCGGTGTCCCACACGATCACGTCCCCTCCGCCGTAGTCTCCTTCCGGGATGACGCCCTCGAAGTGCAGGTACTCCATCGGGTGGTCCGGCACCCGCATGGCCAACCGCCGCACGCCCGGGTCGAGGGTGGGTCCCTTCGGCACCGCCCAGCTGACCAGCGCCCCGTCCAGCTCCAGCCGGAAGTCGTAGTGCCGCGCCGTGGCCCGGTGCCGCTGCACCGCGAAGACCAGGTCCTGCGCCATACCCGGCACGGTGCCACGTCGTCCGGGTGCGCGCTCGGCAGACGACCGACTGCGGTCAGGGGTATGTTGTCCAGCTTTCCGCTCGCGGCCGGCCAGCAGCGGCCCTACCGTCGAGGGATCGGGCCGGCGCCCGGCCGGCCCCTGGAAGGAGACGACCATGGGGACCTGCGAGGTCTGCGGCAACGACTACGACAAGAGCTTCCAGGTGGTGGCTGCTGGACAGACGCACACCTTCGACAGCTTCGAGTGCGCGATCCACAAGATGGCACCGATCTGCGAGCACTGCGGCTGCAAGGTCATCGGTCACGGCATCGAGGTGGAGGGCCGGTTCTACTGCTGCGCCCACTGCGCGAAGCGTGCGGAGGGCGATGTGCCGGTGGATGACCGGGTGGGGTGAGGCGGTCGTCGGGCGAGACGTGGCGGACCGGCCGTTCGGGCTCGCCTCACTCCCTGATGACGGAGTGGACTTTGCAAAAGCTTTACTTTGCCTTGGTGTGGTGCTGGAAAAATCATCCCACAGGTCTATTCGCGGACGTCATGCTCGCGCTATGCTCGCGTCACTTCGCTGGTCTGCCTCTCGAAAGAGGATCCATGGTTCAGAATCACGACTCCGTGACGTCGCGATCAGGCCGAGTCGGCTACGTCCCTGGTGTCTTCGACATGTTTCATGTCGGGCACGTCAACATCCTGTCTCGTGCGCGTGAGCACTGTGACCACCTGATCGCCGGGGTGGTCTCGGACGAGAAGGCCCTGGCAGCCAAGGGGAGGGCGCCAGTCGTCCCACTCCTCGAGCGGATGGAGCTGCTCCAGCACTGCCGACTTGTGGATGAGGTGGTGGCCGAGGCGGTGCAGTCCAAGCTCGAGATGTGGCAGAAACTGCGCTTTCACGTCCTCTTCAAGGGGGACGACTGGCGTGGCACGCCCAAGGGTGATGAGCTCGAAGCCACGTTCCGAGAGGTGGGGGTCGAGATCGTGTACTTCCCCTACACCGTGCACACGAGCAGCACTCTGCTGCGCGGTGCCTTGGAGCGAGTGGTGGCGTCCTGACATGCCGGGTGAGCGTAGCGCTATCTGTGCAGGTCCCTCGGCTGCGCTGACTCGCGAGGCGAGGTGCAGCTCGTGGAGCTGATGGACTACTGGCGGGTTCTCCGTCAGCGATGGCTCCTCGTCCTCTCGTGCATCCAGCTGGGCATCGTCGGCGCCGTGCTGATCACTGTGGCCATTCCGGAGAAGTACGAGGCCACGAGCGAGTTGTTCGTCGCCCCGGACCTCGGGTCCACCAGTTCCGAGCTCATGCAAGGATCCGACTTCGTGCTGGACCGGGTGAAGTCCTACGTGGAGATCGTCGACAAGGCCGTGATTCTTGACCCGGTCATCGAGGATCTCGGCCTCGACGACACGGTGGGTGCTCTGTCGGAGCGGGTCAGCGCCACGGTGGTGCCCGAGACGGTCGTCGTTCGCATCACGGTAGAGGACGAGTCCGCCCAGGAGGCGGCCGACACTGCCAACGCGATCGCTGCCCAGTTCATGGCCACCGTGCCGACCCTCGAGCCGGCGCGCACCAGCCAGGAGAACTCGGTCGTCAGTATCAACGTGGTCGATCCGGCTCGGACGCCGCTGCATCCCGTCTCCCCGAACCCGACGCTCAACCTGATCCTCGGCCTCCTGGCAGGCATGGCGGCCGGGCTCGCCGCGGCGGTGGGTCGGGAGGCTCTGGACCGACGGATCAAGTCGGAGGAGCATGTGAAGGCGGTCACGCCCACGCCGGTCATGGGCAGCATCCCCGCGGATCGGACGGCGGACGAGCAGCCCATCATCACGCTCGACAACCGGCACGGCGTGAGGGCTGAAGCCTTGCGCCAGGTGCGAACCAACCTGCAGTTCCTCGATGTTCCTCAGGGGCAGCGCTCCTACGTGGTCACCTCATCGATGCCTGGAGAGGGCAAGACCCTCACGGCCGTCAACCTGGCTGTGACCATGGCCGAGGGTGGGCTTCGCGTGTGTCTTGTCGAGGCAGACCTGCGCCGGCCACGCACGGCCGCCTACCTCGGTCTCTCCAGCACAGTGGGGTTGACGGACGCCTTGATCGGCAGGGCGGACTGGAGCCAGGTGGTTCAGGAGTACCGCGACGGTATGGACGTCATCCTGGCCGGGACCATCCCGCCGAACCCGTCGGACCTCGTGGTGAGCGACGCCATGGAGCAACTGCTGCAACGTCTGCAGCAGGCCTACGACGTGGTCCTGGTCGATGCACCTCCTCTGCTGCCGGTGACGGACGCAGCAGTCCTGTCCAAGCGCTGCGCGGGGGCGATCGTGGTCGTTGGCTTCGGTCGCAAGGCGATCACGGCCAACGAGCTCTCGCGAAGCCTGCAGATGCTGACGACCGTAGGCGCTCGGGCTCTAGGGATAGTGATCAACAAGGTCCCCCAGAACGGGCCGAACGTCACCCCACTCGTGGGGTACACGTATACGCCCGCCAAGTCGGCGAACCCCCGTCACGGTGCACGGGCGGCGGCAGTGGACGGCGGCGAGACCGTCGCCTCCGCCCAGAAGACGTCGTAACCCTCGCGTGCTGCGGAGGAGAGAAAGGCGATGGGGGCCAAGGTGAGGAGACGCACGGCTCGACTGCGGGCCCCGGTCGGCCGAGGCGAGCGGCATCCACGCCCGCAGCCGCTCATCCTGATCGCGAACCCTTCGGCAGACGTCTACGGCTCCGACCTGCAGATGCTGGAAAGTGTCACGGCTCTCATCCAGGCCGGTTATGAGGTCGTCGTGACGACTCCGACGGCGGGCCCGCTCGTCGACCAGCTCGTGGCTCGTGGCGCCACGGTGGAGCACCTGCACTACCCGGTGCTGAGAAAGGCACAGGCCAGCGTCGGCGGTATTCTGCGGCTGGGGTGGGAGGGAGCGCGGAGCTCGGTTCATCTCGCGCGACACCTCCGTCGTCGCAGACCGGCCTGGGTCTATGTCAACACCGTGACGCTCCCGTGGTGGATCTTGGGGGCACGCCTGGCACGCGTGCCGGTGGCCTGCCACGTCCATGAGGCCGAACGTCGGGAACCGCTGCCGATGCGCCTGGCCCTCTATGCCCCTCTCCTGGCGGCGCACCGGTGCCTCGCCAACAGCAGGGCGACCCTGCAGACGTTGGTCGAGACCGTGCCGCCGTTGGGTCGACGCGCGCATCTGATCTACAACGGGGTCCCCGGCCCGACGGGCGACCCCGGAGGCGCTCCAGTACCGTCCCGCTCTTTCCGGGTCGCACTGGTAGCGCGGCTGTCGCCTCGGAAAGGCGTCGACATCGCGCTCGAGGCGGTCGGTCTGGTCCGGCAGGCCGGACATGACGTCCGTCTCATCGTCTGTGGAACGCCGTTCGCCGGGTATGAGTGGTTCGAGGAGCAGCTTCGCCGCCGTGCCGAGGCTGAGGATCTCCGCGGGGCGGTCACCTTCGCGGGTTACGTGAGCCCGGTATGGCCCGTACTGCGGGACGCGCACGCCGTCCTGGCGACTTCCCTGGGCGAATCTCTGGGTAACGCGGTCATCGAGGCCCAGCTGTCCGGGCGACCCGTGATCGCCAGCGACGTCTGCGGGCACGACGAGACGGTCCAGGACGGGGTGACCGGGCTCTTGGTCCCGGCTTCGGATCCGTCAGCACTGGCCGCGGGCATCGTGCGGCTGATGGATGGTCCCGAGCTGGCGGACCACCTGGCCCAGGGAGGGCGTCGGGCAGCACAGGAACGGTTCTCTGTGGCTCGTTACCACCAAGAGATTCGCACTTTGTTCGCGACCGAGGGCCAGACCGCGGAAAAGTCTCGCAGATTCCTTGCGCTTTCATGACTCTGTCCATACGCTTCAACCACCACTTGTCACCGTGACTGGCAAGCCCCGTAGGTCTTCGCGTGCGGCGCGCGCGGAGCATCAGCCATTGGAGTCGCATGCCTACCACGGGTGTGTCCGAAGCCGCCGTTTCCCGGCGCAGTCGCCCATGGCCGGCATGCGCAGCCGTGATCTTCTGCCTCAGCACTGCGGTGGGTGGCTGCACCCTCGACACTGAGTCTCCAGGGCAGACTCAGGAGGCTGGTGCTGCGGTGACGGAGCACCTGACAGCTACCCCGCCCGGAGGTCCCGGCGACCTTTCCACGGTGCATGTTCCCCCGCAGGTCGTGCTGGATCCGGTGCCGGTCGGCGACGCGGCCCTGGTCCCGGACCAGTTCAGTCTGCAGGTGGAACTGGCAAGGACGGAGGTCGCGTCCGGAAGGCCGGGCGAGATCGGCGGGGAGGCGCTGGCGGTCACCGTGCAGATCCGTCACGAGGGCGCGACCTCGCGCGACGTGTCGACCGTGTCGGTCACCGTGGACGATGCCGACGGCATACCTCTGTCCCCGCTCTATGGCGAACCGTACTCACCCCTCGATGGCGATCTCGAACCCGGAGGCTCCACCGAAGGCACGTACGTCTTCACTCTCGCTGATGTCACCCCGCCGTACACGGTGCGCGTCAGCGCTGCCGCTGAGGACCCCGCTGCTGTCTTCGTAGGCAGCCTGTAGGAGTAAGGACACGGACATGACCGGTCTTCGCAGTTTTTCCCAGCGGGTCACCGCCATGATGGCAGTGGTAGCCACGGTGCTAGCCACGATCCTTGTGACGGTTGCCGGCGCGTCCGCGGCGCAGGCCGCGATCAGCCCGATCGCACCTCGAGGACCGCAGCAGGTCACAGCAGATGCGTTACCGACGGCTCAGATCAACGGCATCGCCTGGTCCCAGGCGATCGTCGGGAACACCGTGTATGCCGGCGGCCGGTTCACCCACGCCCGCCCGCCTGGAGCCGCTCCGGGCACCAACCAGACGCCCCGGGGCAACCTGCTGAGCTACAACCTCACGACTGGCCAGCTCACCGGTTTCAGCCCCGACCTCAACGCTCAGGTGTTGGCCGTCTCGGCGGCCCCTGACGGCTCGCGAGTCTATGTGGGAGGGGATTTCAGCGCGGCGCAGGGACAGAACAGAGGACGGATCGCTGCCTACGACACGGCCAGCGGCCAGCTGACCGACTTCAGGCCAGCGATGACAGGCCAGGTCAAGACGATCGTGGCTACCGACGACGTGATCTACGTCGGGGGGTCCTTCCAGAGCGTCGGAGGGGTCAGCCGGACGCATCTGGCCGCCTTCGACACCGAGGGCAACCTGCTCAACTGGAACCCGGTGCTCGACCGACCGGTCTGGGGCCTGGCTCTCAGCGAGGACGGTCAGCACGTCATCGCCGGCGGTGAGTTCGAGACGGTGAACGGTGTTCGGCAGCGCGGGCTGGCAAAGCTCGACGCGGTGACCGGAGAGCTGCAGCAGCTGCCCTATCAGGTCTCGAACGGGGGACCCGACGCGGCGGTGACCAGTGTCTCCGTCGATGGGGACTGGATCTACGGCACGACCTACCATTTCGGTCCCGGGGGCAACCTGGAGGGCCCGTTCAAGGTCAACGTCCACACGGGCGAGACGGGGTGGGTCAACGACTGTCATGGGGACACCTACAGCCAGTGGGTCGCGCAGGACGCCGTCTACTTCGTCGGCCACCCGCACTACTGCGGCAACGTCAGTCTCGGCTTCCCCCAGTACTCCAGCTGGAAGTACCAGCACACCGGGGCAGTGACGAAAGAGGCTACCGGCGAGAACATCCGTGAGGTGCACGGCTACGCCAACTGGGCTGGCACCCCCAGCCCCTCGACCGTGCACTGGTTCCCCACCATGTCGATGGGCAGCGTGAGCGGCGCCTACCAGGCTGGTTGGCACATCACGGGCAACAGCGAGTACGTCACCGTGGCGGGAGAGTTCCCGAGGGTGAACGGGGCGGTGCAGGAAGGGCTCGTCCGGTTCGCCGTCGCGCCCATCGCGCCGCAGAACCGAGGGCCGCAGTTCCTCGACAACTCCCTCATCCCCGACCTGCAACCGGTCGCTGACGGCGCCGTGAAGGTGAGCTGGATGGCCGGGTATGACATGGATGACGAGTCGCTCACCTACCAGGTCGTGCGCACCCCCGGGGGCATGGTCCGTGAGTTCAGCGCCTCCTCCGCCTGGTGGCGCGTGCCCGGTCTCAGCCACGTCGACACCGATCTGACACCGGGACAGACCTATAGCTACCAGGTGAGGGTCATCGACAGCTCGGGCAACCGGGTGTTCGGCGCCAACCGACAGGTCACCGTGCCCACCACGGTTCCCCGTACTCCGTACGGGGCCGCGGTGCTCGACGACGGTCCCGAGCTGTACTGGCCGCTGGACGACACCTCAGGAACCAGCACCATCACCGACCACGCCGGTGGGTTCTACGGTGTCCCAGGCAGCGGGGTGACCTACACCGTCGCGGGAGCCATCCCTGACAGCACGGCTGTCAGCGTGGCCAACAACAACAACGGCCGGATCTACGCTCGAGGCAGCCACATCGCTCCGGTGGAGTTCAGCGCAGAAGCATGGTTCCGCAGCAGCGCCACCAGCGGACGCCTGCTCGGCTTCGGCGACCTGCAGACCGGCAACTCCGGTCACCGCGACCGCAGCATCTACCTGGGCAACAGCGGGCGGGTGCACTTCGGCCTGCAGTCGGACGGGGCGAAGGTCGTGGCCAGTCCCTCGTCGTACAACAACAACCAGTGGCACCACGTGGTCGCGACCCTCTCGGGTCAGACTGCCCGGCTGTATGTGGACGGCGTGCTCGTGGGTGCGCGACACGACATCACCAATCCTGAGGAGTACGTCGGACACTGGCGGGCCGGCGGCGACAGCCAGAGCGGCTGGCCGAACGGCGGCAACGCCAACTTCACCGGGGCCATGGACGAGATCGCGATCTACCCGCATGCCCTTACACCGCAGCAGGTCAACGCCCACTATGTCGCGTCCGGCCGCGCGTCACTGATCCCTGAGCGGCCCGCGGATACCTACGGTCAAGCGGTCTTCGACCATGAACCGAACCTGTACTGGCGCCTGGCCGAGACCAGCGGCACCACAGCGGGGGACGCGGGGTCCATGCTGAACAACGGGACCTACCGCGGCGGTCACACCCTCAACCAGCCTGGCGCCCTCGCCGGGGTGGACAACCCGGCGGTCACCTTCAACGGTAGTTCCGGCTACGTCTCCTCGAACACCCAGTTCCTCAACCCGCAGGTCTTCTCCACCGAGGCCTGGTTCAAGACGTCGACGACCCGCGGTGGCAAGATCATCGGGTTCGGCAACCAGCAGGCTTCGCTCTCGAGCACTTACGACCGGCACGTCTACATGGCCGACGACGGCAGGTTGATCTTCGGGGTCTACACGGGCGTCGAGGAACGCATCACCACGGCCGGGACCTACAACGACGGCTCCTGGCACCACATGGTGGCCACGCTGTCGGAAGAGGGCATGCGGCTCTACGTCGACGGCGCGCTCGTCGGCACCAACCCGACCTCCCGCGCTGAGTCGTTCAACGGCTATTGGCGAGTGGGGGGCGACCGCGTCTGGAGTGGCGCCACGAGCGCCTTCTTCGACGGCACCATCGACGAGGTCGCTGTGTACTCGCAACCCCTCACCCTCGAGCAGGTGCAGCACAACTACACGACCGGCAGCGGTCAGGTGCCCAATGTCCCGCCCGTGGCGTCGTTCGAGTCCGTGGCGAGCCATCTGGCGGTGGCCTTCGATGCTTCGGCCTCCCAGGACCCGGATGGGCAGGTCGCGTCCTACGACTGGAGCTTCGGTGACGGCGCGACGGCGAGTGGTGTCACGCCCACCCACACCTATGCCGAGTCAGGGACCTACCCGGTGACGTTGGTGGTGACCGATGACGACGGCGCGACGCACACGTCGGTCCGTGAGGTGACGGTGGTCGCCAACGTGCCGCCGATGGCTCGGTTCGGGGTGGAGTCGTCGTTCCTGCAGGCCGGTTTCGATGCCTCGGCGTCCTCGGACGAGGATGGGTCGATCGTGGAGTACCTGTGGGACTTCGGGGACGGTTCGGCTGGTTCAGGTGTGGTGACCGGTCACACCTACGACGAGCCGGGGACCTACCTGGTGACTCTGCAGGTGCGGGATGACGATGGGGCGGTGCACAGCACTTCCGCTGAGGTGACGGTGGCGGCGAAGCCGCCGAACCAGGCACCTGCGGCTGAGTTCTCCCACGAGGTGACCGCGTTGCTGGTGTCGGTGGATGCCTCGGCCTCCGAGGATCCTGACGGTGACATCGTGTCCTATGAGTGGGGCTTCGGTGACGGTGCGACGGGCACGGGCCTGATGGCTACGCACACATATGCTGCGGCCGGCACCTATGAGGTGAGCCTGGTGGTGACCGATGACGAGGGGGCCAGTGCCCTGAGCTCGGTCTCGGTCACGGTGCAGGAGCCTCCGCAGAACCAGGCGCCGACGGCTCAGCTGACCGTCTCGGTCTCGGATCTGACCGTGTCGGTGGACGGCAGCGAGTCCCTCGACACCGATGGCCAGGTCGTGGCCTACGACTGGGACTTCGGTGATGGTGAGCAGGCCTCCGGGCAGACGGCGTCGCACACCTATGCCGCGGCCGGCACGTACACGGTCACGTTGAGCGTGACCGATGACGACGGCGCCACGGGCACGGCTCAGGAGCAGGTCGAGGTGAGTGCCCCACCGGTCAACCAGGCTCCGCAGGCGGCGTTCTCCTGGTCCGCCACCGGGTTGACAGCCACCGTGGATGCGTCGGGATCGACGGACTCTGATGGGGTCATCACGGCCTACGAATGGGACTTCGGGGACGACGCCGAGGGTGAGGGAGAGGTGGCCATGCACAGCTACGGCTCGGCGGGTAGCTATGCGGTGACGTTGACGGTGACCGACGACGCGGGTGCCACGGGTTCGGTGACGCACCAGGTCGTGGTGCAGGCTCCGCCACCGGTGAACCAACCGCCCACGGCGCAGTTCACCCACCAGACAGCCGATCTCACGGTCGCGGTGGACGCCGCGGGGTCTGCGGATCCTGATGGGACCATCGGCAGCTACGTGTGGGAGTTCGGTGATGGCAGCACGGCGTCTGGTGTTGCTGCTTCGCACACGTATGCCGCTGGCGGCAACTACACCATCACCCTGACTGTGGTCGACGACGACGGTGCCAGTGCTGAGGTCACGGCGCAGGTGGTGGTCACGTCTGGTGCTCAGACCTTCGTCACCGACACCTTCAGCCGCACCCTGGCCAACGGGTTCGGCACGGCCGATCTCGGTGGTTCCTGGACGACCACGCGCAGCTCGAGTCTCTTCTCGGTGAGCGACGGCAAGGGACACATCCGGATGAGCGCGCCTGGATCAGGTCCGAACATCTTCCTGCAGGGACCGTTGGCGGTGGATCTGGATGCCACGGTCGACGTGACAATGGACAAGGACCCCACGGGTGGAGGGACCTACAACAGCCTGGTCGTGCGGCGGATCGCCAACAACGACTACCAGCTCAAGGTCAGAGCCCTGCCGGACCACGTGCAGATCCTCCTGACCCGCACCGTGAACGGGGCGGAGAGCACGCTGTCCAGCACGACCGTGCCCATCGTCTACCGAGCAGGGGACACCCTGCGCCTGCGCGTGGTGGCCGACGGCAGCGGCACCACCAGCCTGACTGGTAAGGCATGGGTCCTGGGCACCCCCGAGCCGGCGGCATGGCAGGTGCAGGCCACCGACACCACCGCCGCTCTGCAGGGCGCCGGCGGCGTAGGCCTGATCTCCTACCTGTCCGGCTCGTCCACCAACGCCCCCGTCACCTCCTCCTGGGACAACCTCCACGTCGGCAGCACCCAGGAACACGGTCAGGAGAACGAGGCGCAGTGACCCGGTCACCTTCCACTACCTCGGTCCGCGCCGAGGCCGAGAAGCCCCGGCGGGGCCGACTCAACGCGCTGGGGGGTGTAGGTGCCCAGGGGACGCAGGCCATCGTCAGCCTGGCTCTGCAGGTGATCGCTGCCCGTGTGCTGGGGGCCGAAGGCCTGGGCTTGTTCGCGGCCGTGTACGCCCTGATCGTCATGGCAACAGCGGTCTCCAGCGGCTTCGTCGGGGACTCCCTGACTGTCCTGGACCGCGCCGACCGGAGGGTTCGCGCAGCGTTACAGGGCTACTGGGTGGGGCTGTCCGGCGGACTTGGTCTGGTGCTCGGCCTCGGCGTCTGGACAGTCGGCCTGGTGGATGGCCGCACCGCAGTGGCCTGCGCCTTCGCTACCGCGTTCTTCCTCTGCAACGACGTGGTGCGCCGCACCCTGATGGCGACGATGCGCTTCTGGCACATCGTCATCGTCGACCTCGCCGTCTTCTCCGTCTCGATCTCCTGGATCGTCGGCGTGCACGCCACCGGAAACGCCGTCGACCTGGCGCAGCTCTTTCTCGCCATGGCCTGCGGCCAGGCGGCCGGCATCGTGGTGGGAGTCGCGGTCCTGCCTCGGAGCGAGCGGCACCTCGTGTCCTGGTCCGGGGCCGACTGGGGGGTCGTTGCGCGGTACGGGGCATGGCGGGCGCTGCAGCAATTGGTGCGGCCCACCATGCTGGCCGGCGTCCGCGTGGGGGTCATCGCCATCGTGTCCTTGGCGGCAGCGGGTGAGCTGGAGGCCGCACGGATCTACATGGCCCCGGCCATGGTCGTGGTCGGTGGGGTCAGCAGCTTCCTGTTCGCCAGTTACGCCGCCGAGCCCAGGGAGACGTCTCACCGTGCACAGTTGCGCCGCGTCGACCGCAATGTAGGTCTGCTGGTGGCCTTCGTGGTCATCCTGTGTCTCCTGGCGATCCTGGGTATGCCGTGGTTGGCCCCCCTTCTCACCGACGGTGAGTATGAGTTGTCGGCGGTCGCCGTGGTGGGGTGGGCGGTGTTCGCCGCGGCTGTCGCGATGAGCACTCCTTACGGACAGATGGCAGCGGTCAGGGGGCACCACGTCAGCGTGTTCGCCATCCGGTGCGTGGACGCCCTGACGTCACTGACCGCGCTCCTGGTGCTGCTGCACCTGGGTATGTCGGTCAGCTTCGCCCCCCTTGTCCTCGCCGTCGGGAGCGTGGCCGCTGGGATGATGATGCGGTGGGTGCTCGTCAGAAAAGACGCGTCTCGCCGCGGGGTCAGCGCGGCGGTGCGCTAAGAGGAATCACCGGGCGGATCTCCGGCGGTTCTACGTTGCTTGCTGGTCGCCAACCGCGTCGGGTCACTCGATCGCTGGTCAGGGAGACCAGCATCAGGACGAGGAAGGGTGCGGTGCTGTCCAGGAGGCCGCTCTCGACGATGCTGCGGATCACCAGGTAGGACAGCACTGCCACGAAGAACATCCTGGCCCGCCACGCGCAGTGCAGGCTGGCGACGATCGTACCGACGAGCCACAACATCAGGATGATGACTCCCAGGAAACCTGCCTGCACAAGGGCGGAGACCCACGTGCTGTCCAGCAGCTGGGTGTCCCACCACTGACCCTTCACCGGGATCAGTTTCTGGTTCAGACCGCTGCCCATCCAGCGCGCCCACTGCGTCTCGGGGTAGGACCATGCTGCCTGCCAGGCGATCGTCCGGGAGCTCAGGGTGGTCAAGTTCGCAGCTCCTCCTCGACCGAGGTACTGCGCGACCGCTTCGCTCGCGAAGATGCCGTAGACGGCCAACGGGATGATGGCGGCCACCACGCTGGCAGCCGCCGGACCCAGCCGACGTGCCTGCAGGAGCATGACCGCCAAGGCCACGACAACAGCCAACAAGCCGGTTCGCGAGCCCGTGGCCCAGATCAGGGCGAAGCAGGTGAGGGCGATGACCAGCTGCGGTGTGGACGCTCTCCCTTGAACGGCGAGCCAGACAAGACCGATCAGCGGGATCCCCAGAAGCATGGCGATCTCATTGGGGTGGGAGGGTGGTATGCCGCCGAAAAGCCGTCCCTGCTCCAGGATCGAGCCGAGCCCGGTCGTCGCGGCCACGCCGCCGACGACGAGCATCGCGGTCAGAAGATCACGGAAGAGACGTTCGACCGGGAAGGTACGCACCAGCAGGATCAGCGTCAGGCCCAGGATGAACATGCGAATCGACAGCACCGCCGCTGGCACGACGTGGCCTGCCGCCAGTCCGCCGAACGTCGCTACTGTCAAGTAGGCCGTCAACATCCAGAACGTCCGGCCGCCGACAGGCTGCGGATCGCGCTGTGCCTGTCGAGCCAACCAGGCCATGGACAGGGCCAGGATGCTGAGGGCCGCCTTGCCCGCGACGACCGGATCCACACCGCCCTCGAAGTAGACACCCCTCCTCCAGCTGGTGGTCGCCACGACCAGCAGCAGCATGATGAAGAGGCTCGTCCGGGGACTGCGTGACCTGTCCCCGGGACGGCTCGGCGAGCGGCCTGAAGGTGTGAGCACGGTGAGCTCAGGCAGAGACGGACGACGGACGCGCTGCAGCGGGCCTGAGAGCGGCCACCCGTCGGAACCACGACCGGAGCTGGCGGACCATCATCACGGCTGTCAGTGCTGCGAGGGCGATGTAGACGCCGACGAAGACAGCTGGCAGAGCCAGGAGCACGAAGGTCCAGGCCTGCACCCCGTAGTCCGCGGGCAGCGCCAGCACCGGCTGCCACGCCGGGCGTCGGCGCTCTGCAGCACTGTCCCGGGGATGCAGCCGCTCCAGCATCTGCGTGAGGATCTCGGCAAAGAACCACGTTCCGCTGACCACCATGGTGAGCACGGGGATCAGCAGGATCTCTGGGGGAAGGTCGACGAACCGATACCAGTGGATCAGGACCGCCGCGTGGAGAGCGATCGCCTTGGCGGCGTCGATCACGTGGTCCAGCCATTCCCCGGCGGGGCTGCCACCACCACCGAGCCGGGCGACCTGCCCATCGGCGGAGTCGAGGGCATATCCGAGCACCAGCAGGAGCGCGACGGCGATCGCCGCGGGCCAGGACGGAGCGGCCAGGGTGAGCAGCGTCAGCCCGCCGAAGGTCATCAGGGCGCTGACGACCGTGACCTGGTTCGGTGTCAGTCCGTAGCGGAAGGCAACCACCGCAAAGACCCGTCCCAGAGGCCGGTTCACCCAGCGCGAGTAGAGAGACACCCCGACGGAGCTCTTCTGAGCGGACGCCAGCTGAGCGTAGGTCTGAGCGAGGGGGACGGATCGGTCGATGAGGGTGCTCATTGAGCCCAGTACTTCCCGACGAGCCGGGCGGTGCTCTCGATGTTTGCGCGGCTTGAGGCCCCGAAGACGATCGATTCCAGGTTGGGGAGCCCGCAGACCCACTCGATCGCCTCTTCGGCGGGGATCGCCCCGGAGGCGAACACCGACATCGCGACGGCGCGGAACTGACGGTTGCTGAGCGAGTCGAGGTAGGCGTCCACGCCGCCTGGCATGCGGAACCCGAGCTTGTTGATGTTGGCGCACACCATGGGGTTCTCGACACCGACCCGATCCAGCGCGTCCAGGAGCATCGGCAGGTTCATGGTGATGAAGCCGGGCTCGACTCCATACCGCGAACGGACGTGGTCCGCGAAGGTGCGTAGCGGTTCATGGGCTCCCAACCCCAGAAGCAGGTCCACGACCACGTTCTGGAGCCAGATCACCGGTGTCGGGAGACCGTCGAACATCCGCATCTCGGCGTCGACGAGAAGAGTCGCCAGCCCGTCGACGTCCTTGGTGGCAAGGGACTTGGTGCCCTTCGCCACTGCGTCGAGCAGGCCTTCCTGGGGTGTGAATCGACGCACGGCGCCGAGGAAGCCGTCGTCCGTGACCGCATTGGCATACTTGTGGGCGTAGGGCATGCACGGCATGAACTGCAGACCGGCCCAGCGAGCCGGGTCACGCCGCACCTCGCGACAGATCTCCGCGACTCGGTCGTGGGTCGTGCACATGAAGGTACGTGCGCCCGCCTCGACGGCATGGCCCAGGACATTCATGACCGAGTCCAGACGCTGGAAACGCATCTGCTGCGCGCGGGCCTTCTCCTCGGACATGTGGTTCACGCCGAAGAACTGGTTGTCCCCGAACAGCAATCGGTCCAAGGGCTGTGTGGGGGCGTCAGGAACGAGCGCGGTCATTGGTCGGCCTTTCCGGTTCTGGCGTAGCGCGGTCTCAACACCCGGCCGACGCTGGATCGCCCCACACCGACCGATGCCCGGGCCAAGATGCTCCCCACCGTGGGTCGCGTAGGTGCTTGTGCTCCGTTGATGGCGTCGCCGATCGACCCGTTGAGCGTCCCGACATCAGGTGTCGGACGGCCGGCATCCCGTCCCGACTCTTTCGCCCGGTCAGCGATCATGGATATCAGGCGATCCGTGACACCGGCGCTCGTGAAGGTGTTCACCCCGTCGACCTCATGGTGGCGAACCCGATGCACGAAGTTGTCGATCTGAGCGCTGTACTCCTCACCGCGGACGTAGAACCACGGCGTCTCGGTGAGGTCGGTGGTGTAGCGAACGTTCCAGCCGGTGTCGTATCCATCCACGGGCGAGGCACCGACTCGCCGATAGACCTGAATCTCCTGGCGGTCGGCGCAGATCCGACCATGCGTTCCCCAGATGGTGATCTTGGTCGTCATCTTCCGCTGGGACTCGTCCGACCAGTTGACGGACAGCATGGCGTTGGCCTGGCCGAACCGTACCGTCGCGGCCACCGTGTCATCCGCGTCCCGCGAGAAAGCGTGCCCGACCCGACCGTCCACGGCGGAGGGAACTCCCAGATACCACGTCAGGAGGTCCAGGGGATGCGCTGCGTAGTCGTAGAGGGCGCCGCCGCCTTCTGCTGCGCGGGATCGCCAGCTCCGCCGTTGCGGCTTGAGGACCACCGGGCCGTACGCCTCGGCCAGAGCGTGCACCGGGGTGCCGATGGCGTTGGCCTCGAGGAGGCGCTTGACCTCGGCGAAGGAGGCCACGAACCGGTTGTGGTAGCCGACCTGGGTCACCAGGTCACGCTCTCGGGCCAGTGCGGTGAGGCGGGTGCCGTCACGGGTATCGAGAAAGAGGGGCTTCTCGCAGAAGACGTGCACGTTGCGTTCCAGGGCTGCCTCGACCATGGGCGCGTGCAGGTGCGAGGGGGTAGCGATGACCACTGCGTCAAGGCCTGCCTCGTCCAGCATGCGCGCGTAGTCGGTATAGGTGGGCACCCCCGAGTAGCGATGCAGGACGTCCAGGACGTACCTGGTGGAGTCGCAGATGCCGGCTACCGCGACGTCTGGATGAGGCTTCAGCATGGAGAGGTGTGACAACCCCATCTTGCCTAGTCCGACTACACCGACTCTGATCACAGTTGACCCTTCCGGTCGACGCTGGCACGGGGGTCAGCTGTTTGTAGTTGGTGAGAAGTGCGCCCGCAGGCCTCGAGAAGGACGCGTTCGTACTGCGTCCCGATGTGCTCCCAGGTGAACTCCTCGGCGTGACGCTCCCGCGCGGCCTCGGACATCTCCGTCAGCGTGGCCTTGTCGTGCAGGAGTTCGTCCAGCAACGCCGCCAGGTCTGTCGCGTCGTGGAAGTACCGTCCGGCGGCGCCCGCGACCCAGGTGTTGTACGGGTTGTGGTGGGCGATGACGGGGTTGCCGGCAGCCATGGCCTCGACCAAGGAGGGGTTGGTTCCTCCCACGGTGTGGCCGTGGAGATACACGCGGCTGTGGAACCGGAGCGCTGACACGATGCTCTGGTCATAGATGGACCCGACGAACCGGATCTCGTCCGAGGCAGCGGCCAGAACTTGCCGTTGGTATGTGTCTTCCGTGGAGTAGTCGCCCAGAATGACGAGGGGTATACCCCGGCGCCGTGCGGACCAGGCCGTGACGATCTCCAGGATGGAGTTCTCGGGGATGGGCCGACAGATGAGCGTCGCGTAGTTCCCTGGCGTCAACCCGAGTCCGAGCACCGGGGAGGTCGCCGCAGTCTGCACCTCGTGCGCGCCATACGTGATGGTCCGCACACGGCGACGGCCGAAGTGTCGCCCCAGGTAGTCCGAGATGACGGGGTGATCACCCACGAGAAGGGTGCCGACGAGACCGGCGCACCGCTCGTTGGCGAGCAGTATCGCCTGGCGAGTCAACCCCCACCTCGCGCGGGTCCACTCCATCCCGTCCATGTTGATGACGTTGGGTACGCGCTTGAGACGGTGCGCGATGTTCAGCACTCCGGTGTTGTAGCCGAAGGTGAGGCAGACGTCGACATCCTGCCGTTCACGCATCAACCAGGCAATCGACTTCCTGTCGAAGCTGGCGGTGCCGAGCCATCCAGGTCGGTGTTCAGGGATCAGGACCCGCCGCAGGCCACGCCACTCGTCGGTGCGGACTGGCCCACGTCCTTCCACCTGGCAGTGCACAGTGACCTGCCACCCCCGTCGGGCTAGGTGCAGGCCGACGTGCTCGGCAGCTGTTTCGAATCCCCCATACGCAGCGGGAACCCCATGGGTCCCCAAAATATGGGCAGCAGGCATCGGCGCCATCAGGCTTCTCCCACTACAGTGTTGTCACGGAACCCGGCTCACGCTACGGGTGCCGTGCCGTCACGTCAATGGTCCTCCTGGCTGATTTCTCGCGGGGTTCTCGCGACCGCTGCAGGTCCTGCCGGGCGAACCTGAGCGAACGCCTCGAACGGAAGAAAGAAGTCCTCCAGGAAGCCGACCGGGAAATGTGGCAGCTGGCTCTGGTAGACCGCCATCGCCTGCCGCTTCTGGTCGAGGAAGCCCCGGGTGGACACCAGGTGGGGACGTGCGCGCTCGGGAAGGTTTCCCTCTGACCGGTCACGGATGAGGCGCCGGACGAGATCCCGGCAGGTGCCGAACGCGGGGACCCGCTGCCAGACCGCGTACTCATACACCCGCACGTCCGCAGGGTTGCGGGCGACCGCCTCGATGGTGGCGAGGGCGACTGTCGCGTGATCCGGATGTCTGTCTCGAGAGGAGGTCACCATCACCTGTGCCACATGTGTGGAACCGATGACCGAGCTCAACGCCTGCGTCAGAGTCGATCGATCAGGTGGCAGCGCACCATCGTGAAAGTTCAGCATGGTGGTGTGGTCCTCGTCGACACCGAGATGGGCGAGAGCTCCGCTCGCCTCCTGCTGACGGAGGGCCAGGAGTTCCGCAACGCTCATACCCGGTGGTCGAGGAGACTGGCCACCTCCTGTCACCAGCACCACGTACACGGGGGTGCCCCGCATCCGCATCCTGGCAATGGTCGCCCCGCACCCGAGGGTCTCATCATCGGGGTGAGGCGCGACAACGAGCGTCGGCCTGTCCGAGATCTCATCGGTCATGTCCACACCGACCGCCCGAATCGCCCCTGAGGACGCGACGCGCGTCAACGTCTTGGCCGCCCTACGGGGCAGGGACGACAAGGAGCTCATGACACCACCTCTCGGCTGACCGACGATGCGCTACTGCTCGCTCACGAGGCTGAGCAGGTAGTCGCCGTAGCCGGACTTGCGCAGTGGTTCCGCGCGTGCGGCGAGGTCGGCGTCGCTGAGGAAGCCCTGACGCCAGGCGACCTCTTCGGGTGCGCCGATCTTGTAGCCCTGCCGGGCTTCGAGGGTGCGGACGAAGTTGGAGGCGTCGTTGAGGGAGTCGAAGGTGCCGGTGTCGAGCCAGGCGGTGCCGCGGGGCAGGATCTCGACCTGCAGCTCGCCCTGCTCGAGATACCGGCGGTTGAGGTCGGTGATCTCCAGCTCGCCCCGGGCCGAGGGACGCAGCTCGCGGGCGTAGTCGACCACTCGCTCGTCGTAGAAGTACAGGCCCGGCACGGCGTAGGAGCTCTTGGGCTCCGCGGGCTTCTCCTCCAGGGAGATGGCCCGTCCCTGCTCGTCGAACTCCACCACGCCGTAGGCCGTGGGGTCGGCGACGCGGTACCCGAAGACGGCGGCCCCCACCAGGTCGTCGAAGCGGCCCAGCTGGGTGCCCAGACCGGGTCCGTAGAAGATGTTGTCGCCCAGGACCAGGCAGGACCGGTCGCCGGCGATGTGGTCGGCGCCGAGGAGGAAGGCCTGCGCCAGGCCGTCGGGCGAGGCCTGGACGGTGTAGGTGATGTTGATCCCGAACTGCGACCCGTCCTGCAGCAGGCGCTGGAACTGCTCGGACTCGTGCGGGGTGGTGATGACCAGCACATCGCGGATGTTGGCCAGCATCAGCGTGGAGAGCGGGTAGTAGATCATCGGCTTGTCGTACACCGGGACCAGCTGCTTGCTGATGCCCTGGGTGATCGGGTGCAGCCGGGACCCGGTGCCCCCCGCCAGGATGATGCCCTTCATCGCCGCTCGTCCTCTCGGTGCAGGTATGCGGCCAGCCCGGCCGCCTGGTCCGTGGGGGTGAAGCCGGTGGCCGTGATCTTGTCCAGGGACAGGACCGAACGGGCCGGTCGGGGTGCGACCGGGTGGGTCGCCCCCGCGGTGTACTCGGCCGTGGTGGTGTCGCTCACGGCGCTCGGGTCGACGCCACGGAGCGTGAAGACCTCCCGGGCGACGTCCGCCCAGGAGGTGGGCTCACCGGTGCTGGTGACGTTGTAGGTGCCGAACGCGGCGCCCGTGCTGAGCAGGTGGGCGGTGACGTGCGCCAGGTCGCTGGTGAACGTGAGCCGGCCCACCTGGTCGGCCACGACCGACGGGGTCACGCCGCGCTCGGCCAGTCCGGCCATGGTGGTGACGAAGTTCTTCCCTTCGCCCACGACCCACGACGTCCGGATCAGGTAGTGGCGGGGCACGACGGAGACGGCCAGGTCACCGGCCGCCTTGGACTGTCCGTAGACCCCCAACGGGCAGAGCGGGTCGGTCTCGCGGTAGACGTCGGCGGTGCCGTCGAAGACGTAATCGCTGGAGTAGTGCACGAGGGTGAACCCGTGCTCGACCGCCGCCCGTGCCAGCGCAGCCACACCGGTCGCGTTCACGGCCCAGGCCTCCTGGCGGCCGTCCGCAGTCTCGGCCACGTCCACCGCCGTGTGCGCAGCCGCGTTGATCACCGTCGTGACGCCGGCCCAGTCGAAGCGGGCGATGGAGTCGGGGTCGGCGAGGTCGAGCTCATCCCGGCCGACGGCGCGCGCCTGCGGCAGGGCCTCAGCGAGGGCGCGGGCCAGCTGTCCTGTGCGCCCGATGATGACGGTCTTCCGATCCCGGACCGGCGTCACCTCGGCGAGCCGTGGGTGCGCCCGGTCCTTGTCCGAGACCTCCGCGTCCACCAGCGGGAGCGGCCAGGGCACGGACACGGTCTCGTCGGCCAGGTTGAGCATCGTGTAGCCCGCTTCGGGTGACCAGTGGTCGTTGACGAGGTAGGAGTACACGACCCCGTCGACGAGAGTCTGGTAAGAGTTCCCGACCCCGCGGGGCACGAAGACCGCGGTGTGCTCGTCCAGCTCCTCCGTGTGCAGCGTGCCGAAGGTGGGTCCTTCGCGCAGGTCGACCCAGGCGCCGAAGGCGCGGCCGTGGGCGATCGAGACCAGCTTGTCCCAGGGCTCGGCGTGGATGCCTCGGGTCACCCCGGCGGGGCCGTTGTAGGCGACCGAGTGCTGCACCGGGCCGAAGTCCGGCAGCCCGAGGGCGGTCATCTTCGCCCGCTGCCAGTTCTCCTTGAACCAGCCGCGCGCATCACCGTGCACCTGCAGGTCCAGGACGAGCAGGCCGGGGATCGCGGTGTGCCGCAGGCCCAGGTCAGCCATCGCTCACTGGCCCTTGGCGGCGTAGGCAGCCTCGGTGCCCGCCTTCTTGGGCTCCCACCAGTCGCGGTGGGCGGCATACCAGTCGATCGTGCGCGCCAGCCCCTCCTCGAAGGAGTCGTGTGAGGGCTGCCAGCCCAGCTCCGTCTGCAGCTGGGTGGGGTCGATGGCGTAGCGCAGGTCGTGCCCGGCCCGGTCGGTGACGTGGTCGAAGTCGTCCGGGTCGTGCCCCATCACCTCGAGGATGAGCCGGACGACCTGCAGGTTGGACCGCTCCCCGTCAGCACCGACCAGGTAGGTCTGCCCGATCCGGCCCCGGTTGAGGATGGTCCAGACCGCGCTGGAGTGGTCATCGGCATGGATCCAGTCGCGCACGTTCTCCCCGCTGCCGTAGAGCTTGACCCGGCCGCCGGAGAGCAGGTTGGTGATCTGGCGGGGGATGAACTTCTCCACGTGCTGCCACGGGCCGTAGTTGTTGGAGCAGTTCGACAGCGTCGCCCGCACGCCGAAGGAGCGCACCCAGGCCCGCACCAGGTGGTCGGCCGCTGCCTTGGAGGCCGAGTATGGCGAGGACGGCCGGTAGGGGGTGTGCTCGGTGAAGCGCTCAGGGTCGTCCAGCTCCAGGTCGCCATACACCTCGTCGGTGGAGACGTGGTGCATGCGGACGTCGTGACGCCGGACTGCCTCCAGGAGGGCGAACGTGCCGACGATGTTGGTCTGGATGAACGGGCTGGGGTCGTGCAAGGAGTTGTCGTTGTGCGACTCGGCCGCGAAGTGCACCAGCGCGTCGTCGGGACCCGTGAGGCCTCCGACGAGCTCGCCGACGAGACGCTCGTCAGTGATATCGCCGACGACCAGGTCGAAACGGTCCTCCGGAAGGGCGTGCAGCGCCTCCGGCGAGGCGGCATACGTCATCTTGTCGAGCACCGTGACGTGCACATCGGTGTGCTTGAGCAGGTAATGGACGAAGTTGGATCCGATGAAACCGGCACCACCGGTCACGAGAAGACGACGCATGGGCCAAACCTATCTTGTGGGGGACCCGTCGTCGGAGGGCTGAGGATGACGTGTTGCTCGGCTCGATGCGGATCTGCACCCGACCTCACTGCGCGGTCTGCAGCCGGTAGCCGACCGAGCGCACCGAGTCGATGCAATCCGGAGCGCCGGCGGCACGAAGCTTCATCCGGATGCGGCTGATGTGCGACTCCAGGGCCCGGTCGCTGAGGTAGGCGTTGCCGGCGGCCACCGCGAGCTCGGCGCGGGGCATCACGTCCCCCTGATGCAGGGCGAGGGCCAGCAGGATCTCGAACTCGGACTTCGTCAGGTTCACCCGTCGACTGCCCACGTCGACGGTGCGCTGACGCAGGTGGATGTCCATGGTGCCGGCGACGGAGACAGAGTCGGGCAGGCTGGACCCGACCGGCGCGAGGCGCTCGGAGCGGACGAGGGCATCCAGTCGGCTGCGCAGCTTGCGGGTCGAGGCCGGGAGCCCCACCACGTCCCTGGCCCCCCGATCGAGAAGGCTCGCTTCGTAGTGATCGGTCAGTCGCTCGGCGAGGACCAAGGTGGGCACGTGGAACTCCGCCAGCCACCGTTGCACGTCCATGAGCTCAGGGGTGATGGCTCCGCCATGGACGATGGAGGCGAGCGGCGCCGTCTCGTCCAGCCGCTCACGAACGAGCTCAGGCCCGATGATGATGTACGGGATGGCGCAGTCCTCGAGGGTGCCGAGGGTGGTCTTGAAGGCAGCTGGCGCAGGGTCGAGCGGGATGAGCCAGGTATGTCGGGTCACGGAACTCCTCGGTATGAAGAGACAGGGAGATGGGCTCAGTCACGGGTGAGCCTTTGCGAAGTCTTTACCTTCGGCCCGCTCTTGTCAATGTCCGAGCGAGTCTCAGCCGAAGTCTCGCGAAAACCCCGCACTGGGAGCCTTCTGATCCTCGGCGGCCTCGCGCCGTCAGTCCTTACCGGCGGCTGCTGTCGAAGCCCACCCCTACGGCCATGCCGAGGGGCATGCCGATGGCCAGCCAGAGGACCTCATCGGTGAGGACGAACAGGACCGTCCCGAGCATCATGCCGAAGATCAGGCCGTAGATGAGGCCCGGATAATCTGACTTCTCCTCAGCGCCTGGCTCGTCGGGAGCTGACTCATCAGGCTGCTGTGGCTCGTCCATGTGGCAAAACTACCGGTGCGAAACCCGTGTCCCTGCTCGCAGGACCGTCCGTCATAACTCAGCGACTGCTGACCCAGACCTGCTCAGGTGCCGGGTGGGACAGGAAGTGCGTCATGGCCTGGGTGGAGGCGTAGGCACCAGCCTGACCGAAGACCACCACGTCTCCCGGCTGGAGGGTGAGGGGGAGGTCACCGGTGCCGACCCGGTCCAGGGAGGTGCACAGGGGACCCGCCAGCGTCGTGGGCGCTGTCTCGCCACCGAGCACCCCGACACCGGGGCGCAGTGCCAGCGACGGAAAGGACTGCCCGGTCAGCAGTGGCCGCAGGAGGTGGTTGATCCCGCCCTCCAGCATGACGAACCGTTCGCCGCGGGAGACCTTGGTGCGCACCACGCGCGCGCAGTAGACGCCGGTGGGGGCAGACAGCCAACGACCCGGCTCCAGCAGCAGCTCACCGGTGAACCAGGGGTTCTCCTCCAGCACCCGCCCCAGCCCGGCCGCGAGCGACCGGACGTCCAGGCTCGGCGCCTCCGTCTCGTACCGGACCCCGAGGCCGCCACCCAGGTCGATGAGATCCAGCTCCCGCCCGAGCAGCCCCTGCAGGCGCTGCCCGATCGCCAGCGTCGTGCGGTGGTTGCCCAGCAGCCGCCCGGCGTCCAGCTCGTTGCTGGCAGCGAAGACCTGCAGCCCGGTGATCTGCACGCGGTCGTACCGCGCCGCCTCGGCCACGAACTCCTCGATCACCTCCTCGTCCACCCCGAACGCGCTCGGCCCGCCACCACCGATGATGGCGGCGGCCTCCGACACACCCTGGGCGGGGTTGACCCGGACGCTCACCGGCAGCGCGTCGCGGCCGGTGTGCAGGGTATGCAGCCGCGCCACGTCCTCGATGCCGTCCACCTGGATGCGGGCGCCGGCGAAGAGGGCTGCCTGCAGGTCCCGTTCGGACTTGGCCGGCCCGGCGAAGACCATCCCAGTCCCGGTGCCTCCGGCGGCCAGCACCGCGGAGACCTCGCCGGCGCTGGCGCAGTCGAACCATGCCCCTCCCGCCGCGAAGGTCTCCAGCAACGGCAGACCGGGGTTGGACTTCACGGCGTAGGCCAGCCGGACCCGCGCCGGCAGGAGGGAGCGGAGCCGACCGAAGCGCTCCCTCGCCGCATCCAGGTCGTAGGCGAAGAACGGGCCCGCCTGCGAGGCGGCCAGCTCCTGCAGCGCAGGCGCGTCGAAGGCGAAGAGGTCGGTCGTCGCAGCAGTCAGCATCATGTCGTCCACCACGGCGCCAGACGCCGCAGTCCTTCCTCGAGCTCGTCGAGCGCGCCGCCGAGGCTGACCCGCAGGTGGCCGGCCCCGCGGGGGCCGAAGGCGCTGCCGGGGACGGTGGTCACCCCGCCCTCGTCACGCAGGCGCAGGGCGAAGGCGAGGGTGGGATCGTCCGGAGCCGTGTCGGCCGCGGTGAGCGAGCTGTCTGGGACCGGCACCCACAGGTAGATGCCCGCGCGTGCAGGCCGGGCAGGAGAGCCGGCCGAGGTCGTCAGCGCCGACGCGACCTGCGCCACCGTCTCCCACCGCGCCCGCACGTGGCGCCGGGACTCTGTCAGCACCTCGTCGGCCGCAGTGAGCAGTGCCACCGCACCGGCTTGCGAGGGCTGCGCTGGAGCGGTCGTCATCGCGTTGTGGACGATGCGGGCCGGTGCCAGTGCCTCAGCCGCGCCGACCGCCCAGCCGAGCCGCAGGCCGGGCGCGCCGAACGCCTTGCTCATCGACCCGAGGACGACCCCGCCACCCACACCGGCGACGTCGTGCAGGGACGGTGGCCGCTCGTCCACCCAGAGCTCGCGGTAGACCTCGTCGCTGACCAGCAGCACACCGCGGCGGGCGCAGGCGTCGGCGACCGTCGCCAGGTCGGTCTCGGACGCCATACCTCCCGTGGGGTTGGCGGGGTGGCACAGCACGACCATCGAGGTCTGCGGATGGGCCTCCAGCGTCTGGACCAGGGCCTGCGCGTCGAGGTGGCCGCCGGTGGCCAGCGGGTAGCCGACCGGATCGGCGCCGCAGAGCCGGGCCAGGGAAGGGTAGGAGACGAAGCCGGGGTCAGGGACCAGCACCGTCGACCCGGGGTCGACATGCGCCTGGAAGAGCGCGAAGAGAGCCGCCTGGCTGCCGGAGGTGACCATGACCTCGTCGGCCGAGGAGCAGGAGTGGTGGGCGGCGATGGCCTGGACCAGGTCGGGTCGGCTCGTGTTGGGTCCGTAGGGGAGCGGTCCCGCACTCTGCCCGACCTCGGCCAGTGCCCGCCGGGCGACGTCGGGCAGCGGCCAGCCGGGCTCGCCCAGGGCGAGGCTGATCGTGCCCGACGGAGCCCCGACGGCCATGCGGCGGATGGGTGACAGGCGCTGGCCTGCCACCCGGCTCGCGGGGCTCACCGGAGCGCGTCCTCGAGGACGGTCGAGGCGTCGGTGGAGGAGTCGCGGTACTTGACGATGACCGGCGCGTAGAGGGACAGGCCGCGCTCCGCCGCGAAGGCACCGCTGGCCGGGCGGGTCCCCGGGACGACCACGGCGCCCGAGGGGACCTCCCCGCGAAGCTCCCGTCCGTGCACCAGGTCATAGATCGTCGTGCGTCCGGTGAGCACCACGCCGGGGGCCAGGACAGCGCGTTCACGGACCACGGCACCCTCGTAGAGCCCGCACTGGGCACCGACGAAGGCGTCGTCCCCGACCACGACCGGGCGTGCGCCGACCGGCTCCAGGACCCCGCCGAGCTGCACGGCAGCCGACAGGTGGACGCCGCTGCCGACCTGCGCGCAGGAGCCGACCAGCACGTGGCTGTCCACCATGGACCCGGAGTCGACGAACGCGCCGACGTTGACGTAGCTGGGTGGCATGACCACCACGCCCCGGGCCAGGTGGGCGCCGCGACGCACCGAGGTGCCACCCGGCACGACCCGGACCCCGTCCCCGGGTGCCATCTGGCGCGCGGGCACCAGCGACTTGTCGACCGCCCCGCCGGGCCATTCCATCTCGACTGTCTCGCTGTGCCGGAAGGCCGTCAGGATGCCGTGCTTGACCCACGGGTGCGCCTGCCAGGTGCCGTCCGCCGAGCGGGTCGCTGCCCGCGCTGTGCCGGCCTCCAGCTGGGTCAGCAGCTCCTCGACGCGGGCCACGACCTCGGCCTCCGACGGTGCGGACCCGTCCGAGCCCGCGCTGTCCGACTGCTGCGCAAGGCGGATGAAGAACTCCTTCAACGACATCGCGCTCACGACACCAGCGCCGCAGGGCTCGAGGGGATGGTGGGCATCGCCGCGGACGCGGCGCCCAACCCGGCCCGCGCGCGGCGCGCCCCCAGCAGCTCCGACAGTGCCTGCTGCACCTGCGTCCACGTGGCGGGCTCGGCCGGCGCCAGCGGCAGCCGGACCGTCCCGGTCGTCAGCCCCAGGCACGCCAGCGCCGCCTTGACCGGCACCGGGTTGGTCTCGGCGAAGAGGGCCGACATGAGCGGGGCCAGCAGCGCGAAGGTCGCCTGCGCGGAGCCCAGGTCCCCGGCGCGGGCGGCGCGCACCAGGTCCGCGGTCTCGGCGGGTGCGACGTTGCCGCAGACCGAGACCAGACCCTGGGCGCCGACGGCGATCGAGGCCAGGGCGAGGTCGTCGTCACCGGCCAGCACGGCCCGACCGGCCGGAGCCTCCTGGCAGAGGCGCGCGATCTGCCGCAGGTCGCCGGAGCTCTCCTTGAGCGCCACCACCTGGTCGATCTCCCACAGGCGACGCATCGCCGCCGGGGTGATGTTGCAGCCGGTGCGTCCGGGCACGTTGTAGGCGACGATCGGCAGACCGGGCGCTGCGGCAGCCACCGCGCGGTAGTGCGCGACGAGTCCGCCCACCTGCGGCTTGTTGTAGAACGGCGTCACGACGAGCAGACCGTCCGCCCCCGCCTCCGCCGCGGCGGCGGCCAGCTCGCCGGTGCGCCCGGTGTCGTTGTGACCGACCCCGACCACGACGGGGACGTGGCGCGAGCCGGCCCGGGCGATGGCCACGGCCTGGCGGACCAGGGCACGGCGCTCACGGTCGTCCACGGTCGCGGCCTCCCCCGTCGAGCCGAGCACGACCAGCCAGTCGGCTCCGCGCCCCTCGGCGAGCACGTGCTCGACCAGCCGCGCGAAGGCGGCGTGGTCCACCGCGGGCTTTCGCGCCCCACCCACGGCGTCGGTACCGGCGCCGAACGGCGTCGCCAGCGCGACGCCGAGGCCGGTGAAGGGCGCTGCGGTCGGGGTGGTGTCCATCGGGTCTTCCTTCGGGTATGCCGGTCCCCGCCTCAGGCGGGTGCCCCGGCGGGGGTGGGGTCGCCGGCAGGTGCGCCGGCTGGTGAGGAGGTGGGCGTGGGGCCGGCAAGCAGGCCACGGAGGTGGTCGGCGGCGAGGTCGTCGAGGGTGTAGAGACCAGGCTCGGGCCGGTCCGCGAGCCAGCGCGCTGCGGTGAGCGCGCCCGCGGCGAAGAGGTCACGGCTGTGTGCGGTGTGGCGCAGGGTGAGGGTCTCCAGCGCTGACGAGGCGATGACCTCGTGGTCGCCGACCACCTCCCCGAGCCGCAGGCTGGTGACCTGGACGTCCTCGGGCGCACGGCCGGCGCCACGGGCGAGCTCCTGACGCAGGGCAATCGCTGTCCCGCTCGGTGCGTCGACCTTGTGGCGGTGGTGGGTGTCGGTCACGGCCAGGTCGACGGGCGTGGGGGAGTGCGTCGCGTAGCCACCGAGCGCCTGCGCGAGCCGGCTCAGCAGGGCGACGCCGAGGGAGAAGTTGGGAGCGGTCAGGACGCGGAGGTCCCCGGCGCCGGGGCAGAGCACGGCGGGGTCCCAGCCCGTGGTGCCGATCACCAGGTCGGTGCCGGTGGCCCGCGCCCAGCGCAGATGAGCAGGCACCGCCGTCGCGGTGCTGACGTCGATCGCGACGTCCACCCTCGGCGCATCTGCGGTCAGGCCTTCCCGGCCGAACCCCCACCTGACCTCGAGGTCGTCCGTGGCGTCGGCAAGGGCCCGGATCGCCGTGCCGAGACGTCCGGTGCCGAGCAGACCAAGAGTGAGCACCCGATGAGTATGTGGCGCTCACGAGCCGAGATCAAACGGCGTTTGCGCAGGTCAGAGCAGGTTTTTCGGTGATACCGAGGCGGGCAGGAAGATGTCCTGCGCGAGGGTCCCCTTCGAGGTCCCACCGTCCGGTCGACACCGAGAAAGTTGAGACGGCCGTGAGCCTAGGGCTGGACGAGCCCGGAGCGGTAGGCGAGGGCGACGAGCTGGGCCCGGTCGTGCGAGCCGGTCTTCATCAGCAGCCGCGAGATGTGCGTCTTGACCGTCGACTCGGAGACGAAGAGCATCGCGGCCAGCTCCGGGTTGGTCGGGGCATCCCGCATGAGGCGCAGTACTTCCAGCTCCCGCTTGGACAGCATGTCGAGGTTGGGTCGGCCGGCCGCGTCGATCGGGGTCGTCTGGCGGAGGGTGTCGATCACCTTGCCCGCGACGCTGGGGTCGATCCAGGAGCCGCCGTCGGCGACGGCGCGCACGGCGTCGGGCAGGCCGGCGGGGGCCGCGTGCTTGAGCATGTATCCCGATGCACCGGCGCGCAGTGCGCCGTGCAGCAGGTCGTCCTGGTCGAAGGTGGTCAGCACCAGCACGGTGGTGACCGCGTTCGGGTCGTCCCGGTCGGCGGTGATCCGCCGGGTGGCCTCGATGCCGTCCACGCCGGGCATGCGGATGTCCATGACGACCACGTCGGGGTGCAGGTGGTGGGTCATCGCCACCGCCTGCGCACCGTCCTCGGCCTGACCGACGACCTCGATGTCGGGCTCCGCCGACAACAACATCGTCATGCCTGCGCGCACCGGCTTCTGGTCGTCGGCGATGACCACTCGGATGCTCATGACTCCTCCTCCCGAGCGCCGCTCCGGGCGGCAGACTGTGGCAGCAGAGCGGTGGTCACGAACTGGTCATCCAGCCAGCCCGCCTCGAAGGTGCCCCCGGCCAGCTCCACCCGCTCCCGCAGGCCGCGTAGCCCCAGGCCACCTTGCGGTGCATCGACCCGCATGCTGTCCCGTCCTCCCCGGCAGCGCACCTGCACTCGGACCTCCCGCTCGTCCCAGCACTCGTGGATGTCCACGACCGCGCCCCGCCCCAGGTGCTTGAGTGCGTTCGTCAACGACTCCTGCACGGTCCGGTAGGCGGCGATCCCCACAGAGGGGTCCAGCTCCCCTGGCGTCCCGGTCCGGTGCACATTCACCATGAGTCCGCTGCGCCGACCGGTGCGCACGAGGTCGTCCAGCTGGGCCAATCCTGGCGGCTCGCTCGGCCCAGCCACCTCAAGCTCCGGTGCGGCCGACACCGAGGTACCCAGCAGTCGGTGCAGCTCGCGCAAGCTCTGCGAGCCGGTCGTCTCGATGCTGCTCAACGCCTCAAGAATCGTCTGCACCCGCTCGTCCGGTGGCTGTTCGTCGGCGACGGTATGGCCGAGGGCGCGGGCTCCGGCAGCCTGCATCATCATCGCGCTCACCGAGTGAGCGAGGATGTCGTGCAGCTCGCGAGCGATCCGCTCCCGCTCGGCCCGGGTGGCGAGCTCGGCGTGCGCGTCCATCTGGGTGGCCAGCGCCGCCGCCCGACGGGAGGCGTGCTGCTCGCGGCGGGCGAAGATCCACACCATGAGCATGACGCTGGCCAGCACCCCGGCGGGGAGGGCCACGTCGGAGAACTGCAGGTCGCGGACGCCGTCGTTGCTGACCACCGCAGCCGTGGAGATCGCGACGGCGCCGAGGCCGACGCCCAGGACCAGCGCGGCGGTCCGGTGGCTCGCGTCACGGGCCGCGGCGTACAGGGCGACGAGCACGCAGATGATCGGCAGCGACTCCTGCACCCACAGGATGAGCCCGACCGTGATGGCGAGCACGTAGACCAGCACGGGGAAGCCGGCGCGCCACCGCCAGAGCAGGGCCGTGGCCATCGCCGCCACCACGACCACCGCCACGACCGGCGAGACGGGAGCGTCCCCGTGGCGGGTGTTCAGCTCGTTGGTGAACACCCCGAGGAAGAAGAGGTCGCCGATGAACGCCAGCACGACGATGAGCAGGTCGCGCCAGCGGATGCCGAACGGCAACGTTCCCGAGGGGGCTTCCCGCGAGAAGGTGACCGCACCCTGGGCGACCGCAGCGAGCTCGCTGTCACGGTTCACGCGAGCCTCCCTTCGGTGCGTCCTGCTCGGAAGGCTCAACCTACGGCAGCACGGCGACGTATATCTCGGGGTAACGGACGTACGGGTCCTGGCCGGCGACCATGGACCCACTCACCGGGACCGGACCTGTCCGCCGCCGAGTGCACCATCGGCACCACGGCGGCGGACGTGCTGTCACGGTTCGTCGTCTTGTGCTCGTCCCTGTCGCCCCCTGCGGCGACAGGGACGAGCACATGCGGCAGCAAGGTCGGGGTGGTGTCCCTGTGATCCACCCGCACAGTCGCGTTGTCGAGGGCCACGAGAGTGGCTGGTCCCACGGGTCGACCGTTGCTCTCGTTGTCCCTGGCCTCTACGACGAGGACCGGTCCCTGCTGCTGCACCAGACAAGTGTGGACGAGGGTTTCGCGAGGTTCGTCATCCTCCAGAATGATTTTTGCGAGGTATGCAAGGGGGTCGCCTCCGGGCCCTCCGAGCCCCTCCAGACGGGGCTCCGGCACGCTTTCGGGCGGGAAACCCATATAGGTCGCGGTCCTGGGTGTCTAGGCAGACGTGGCCGATCTGGGCTTATGTCGCATTTACGTCGCATAAACTCTTGCTTTACCCAGGGGAAGGAGGGGATATGCATATCGATTGCCTGATCGTTACCGTTTCGTGACCTACGGAAACGGTGATCGTGGTTTATGTTCTTGGCACCGGTGGAGAGTCACTCCACCAGACATCAAGAAGGGCAATCCCGTGAAGAAGCTAGTTCTTGCAGTCCTCGGAGGCACCGCCGTCGCCTCCCTCGCCTTCGCCTCGGCAGCGTCGCTGACGGTGGACGGCGGCGTCATGCAGGTGGGTCTCGACGGGGACCTCCGCTGTGACACGGACGGCGTAAAGGTAGAGTACGTTCTCGAGACAGACAACAGCACGGTGCAGAAGCTCCGGGTCACCGACATCGACGAGAAGTGCGACGGTGCAGAGATGTTCATCCGGACCAACCTGATGGCCAAGCAGCAGAGCGTGACCGTCGGTTCCACCGGCACGGAGACGTTCACGCTCAGCCCGCACCAGGACGCGGGCGCCCTGGACTCCGTGCGCATCTGGATCGACGGGTGATCTGAGCCGTGGCGGCCGTCACCGCTGGGTTACGGCCGCCACGGTCCGGCCCGGCCAACACCAGAACGCGGCGCCGGGCTCGCTCCCTCCTGGGGTGGCTCGCTATCGCCCTCGTCCTTGTGGCGTGGGCCTTCACTCTCCGGCCGACCCAGCTCGGTGGGCCGGCCAGCTTCATCGTGGTGAGCGGCGAGAGCATGGAGCCAACCCTCTACAACGGCGACCTGGTGATCCTCCGGGAGCGTGCCGAGTATGCGGTCGGTGACATCGTGGTCTTCCCGGTGCCCGAGGGCGAGCCCAGCGCCGGTGTGCTGATCATCCACCGCATCGTCGACGGTACGCCGGAGCGATTCGTTATTCAGGGAGACAACCGTGACGAAATCGACGAATGGTCTCCGGCAGCCGAAGACATTGAAGGTTCACTCTGGTTGCACGTCCCCTCCGGCGGCCGCGTCGTGATGACCTTGTTCAGCCCGCCGGTCGCGGCGGGGTTGGCGGGTGGAGCGTTCACCATGTGGCTGCTTCTCAGGGATCCCCAGCCCGGGAAGCAGAAGAGTGGCGCCGAAAAGAAAGCCGGTTCAGGTGATTAAATTCCTCGCGTCTGCGGCGCTGCTCGGCGCACTCCTCGGAATTCTTGGTGCGCACGACGTCGCATCTGCGAGCTCCCTCCACGTCGACGGCGGCGTGCTGCAGCACTGGGAGCTGCCGGCTCACCTGCCGACTCAACCGCCGGGCCCACCATCCCCCTGACGCAGTCGCCAGGGTGCTGCTAGTGTTACCGGTCGGTAGGGGCTGCGTAGTGCAGTCTCCTGCCCTGGGTGCCTCCTGCCGCCGTGACCGGCGGGAGGCGCCCCGACACCGCGCGAGATCCCGCCCTCAGCGCGGGACCCGCCCCTCAGCGGGGGATCCCACCCTCAGCAGAAGCGGGGGAGGTGGTGTTCTAGCTGCTTGCGCCACCAGGGCCAGTCATGAGCGCTGTCGAAGCCCCAGACGTCCAGCTCGTGGGGGATCCCCTTGTCGGCGAGGATGTGCGCCATCCGGTGGGCGCCGGGCAGGGACTGGGTGGGGTGCACCTCGAAGGGCCCCTGACCCACGACGAGCAGGATGTTGGCGTGGGCGCGCACCCAGGCCAGGTGATCCCCCTCCATGCCCGCGACGTAGGCCGTGGGGTTGGCGAAATAGGTCGCCTCGCCGAACTCACCCCATCCGTGCCAGCTGGTCGGGTCGAAGTTTGCCGAGAGGCTGATCGCTACCGGGAAGACGTCCGGACGCGTCAGGCCCATGTGGACCGCGTGGTAGCCGCCCATGCTGGCCCCGACCGTGACGATTCCCGCATGACCGGGTGAGTCGGCGTTGATGCGGGGGACGACGGTCTCGAGGAGCCAGCGCTCGTAGACCCGGTGGCGGCGGGCCCGCTCCTCGGTCGGCAGGGTGTTGCAGCTCCACGTGAGGTGGTCGATCGCGTCGACGCAGTAGACCTTGACGCGGCCGGCTTCGATGAGCGTCCTGATGGGCTCGACCATGCCGTTGTTCTCGAAGTCCCAGGCGCGACCGGCTTCGGAGGGGAAGACCAGCACCGGCCGGCCCCAGTGTCCGTAGCGGATCACGGTGCCCCGGCCAGTGCCCTCGGTGTCAAGGTCGACCTGCACGCGCTCCATACCGTCCTCCTCGATCGGGTGGGCTCCGGTCAGGGGTAAAGCCTGCCATAGCGAGCGTTCAGCCCGCGCGCGTGCCGCTCTCGTCCTCGTCCTCGTCATCGTCCTCCAGCTCGTCCTCGGCCTGGTCGAGAATCAACGGGATTCCGCCGAGGACGTCCCGGCTCGACGACATCGAGATGGCGAGCCAGGCCCCGGCGAGGACGACGAGGAGACCGATGCCGATCCAGAGCAACGCCGTCTGGTCAAGGCCGGAAAACACGTAGCAGCACTCTCGAAACAGGTAAAGGGGCATCGAGCCGCAACCGCGCGGCAAGGGGACCCATGCAGCCTACCAGCGAGATCCTGTGGTGCCCGGCTCCCCCAGCCGCTACCGTGCCTCCATGGTCAACGACGTGAAGACCCACCTGATCGGTCTGCTCCTGGGCGCGGAGGAGGACTGGCCGCGGGCGTTCGAGTCCATCCTCTCGCTCGTCGGGCCGCTGGACGTCAAGGGCACCACCCACACCTTCACCTCCGAACGGGTGCGGATCCATCCCTTCGACCTGACCGACCCGGTGCGCTACGGCCTGGTGATCGACCGGCTGGCGTACTGGTACTACCACCCGCGCGAGTGGCTGAAGAAGGCGTCGCTGATGAACGACACCTACCTGCTCAACAGCCCCTTCACCTTCCAGGCGATGGAGAAGCACAGCGCGTACGTGGCGATGCTGCGCCTGGGGATGAAGATTCCCAAGACCGTGCTCGTGCCCTACAAGAACCCGGTCGACAACACCCGGTGGGCCTATACGGCGGCGCGCTACAACGACCCCTTCGACCTGGAGGCCATCGCCGAAGAGGTCGGCTACCCGCTCTTCATGAAGCCGTTCGACGGTGGCGGTTGGCGGGGGGTGTCCCGGGTCGACGACGTCGAGACGCTGCACCGTGCCTACGACGAGTCGGGCAACATGCTCATGCACCTGCAGGCCACGGTCGACTACGAACACTTCGCCCGGGCGCTGACCATCGGCCCGGAGACCATGGTGATGGACTTCCGGCCCGAGCAGCCCATGCACAACCGGTATGCCGTCACGCACGACTTCCTCTCCCCCCAGGCGGGGTGGGAGGCCGAGACGGTGAGCAAGGTGGTCAACGCCTTCTTCGGCTGGGAGTTCAACTCCGCGGAGATGCTCGTGGCCGGCGACGAGGTGCACCCCATCGACTACGCCAACGCCTGCCCCGACGTCGCGGTCACCTCGCTGCACTACTACTTCCCCTGGGCGATCACGGCGCTGGTGCGCTGGTCGGCCTACTGCCTGGTGACCGGCCGACGGCCGAAGATCGGCGTCCGTGACCCCCGCACCTACTTCGACATCGCCGACGACCCTGACCGCACCTATCTGGAGAAGATGCAGGCCTACCGCCAGCTCGCGGACCAGGAGTTCGAGGCGGACCGCTACTGGGAGTGGTGCGAGACGCACCTGCCTCACCTGCCGGAGCGCGTGCTGGAGTGGGTTGACTCCCCGGCCTTCCAGCAGCTGCTCGAGGACACGGTCCGGGCGACCTATCCCCAGCACGAGCAGGAGAAGTTCATGGCCCACTTCGGCGGGCTGTTAGACCTGTGGGTGAACGACCAGCGACGAGTGGCAGGAGGTGGATCCCGGGCGTGACCTCCGCGCCTCGGAGGTTGTGCATTCTCCTTGAACCGGTTTCAAGACGGGCCCTATACGGATCCGTGATGGGTCGCTACCATGCGGCATGCAGTTCACCCAGCGTTCCCCGTGGCGTCATTTTCCTGCCGTTTTTCGCGTCCTCCTCGTAGCAGGCCCCGCGCTTGCTCTGCTCGGCGCCTACGCGCTGTATCTCGTCCACCTCGACGGCTATCTGTGGGCGACAGGTGAGGACCGGGCGGTCGAGTGGGCCACGGTCGTGACTTACCTGGTGGCGCTCGCGGTCGCTGCCGCACTGGTGCCACGCTGGTGGACCTCCGGCCTACGACTCAACGCTGTCGCGTACGTGCTCCTGTGCGGCGCGTTCTTCTTCATCGCAGGGGAGGAGATCAGCTGGGGCCAGCGCATCCTGGGCTTCGAAGGGCCCCCGGCACTTGTCGCCGCGAACCAGCAGGACGAGGCGAACCTGCATAATCTGCTGGGTCGGTATGCACTCCACGGCCTGTACATCGTGATCGGCGTGTGGGGGATCGGCGTCGGCCGCTGGGTGGCACGCAGGGTGGCGTGGTTGCGTCCCTGGTATGCGTTCGCGCCGTCCAAGGAGCTGTTCTGGTGGTTCCTTCCAGCCCTGGCGTACTACGCGTACGTTGACTACGTCGCCCCTGCCGGACGTGCCCTCGGCGTTGCGCTGGGGGAAGGGCCACCGCGGTTTCAGGAGCCGGTCGAGCTTTTGCTGGGGTTGGGTTTCCTGCTCTTTGTCGTAGAGGCGTGGATGCGGCTCAATGACCACGCGGCCGCGGCCATGAACGCAGGCGCCCCACCGGACCTGCAACGCCTTGGTGCCGCCGATCACCGTGAGTAGGATGACCTCTCCGTGTTTCTCGGCCCGACGATGAGGTAGCTGATGTCTTTGAGCGTTGAGGTCCTGATGGCGACCTACAACAACGAGGCCTACTTGGAGCCGATGTTGGACTCGCTCCTGGCACAGACCAGCCCCTTCTCGTTGATCGTCAGTGATGACTGCTCGCAGGACAGGACTGTCGAAATCCTGCAGCGATATGAGCCCATTTTCGAGGGTCGGATGCGCCTGCACCTTCAGCCACGACCCAGCGGCTCCGCCAAGGCGAACTATGCCGTCTTGATGGAGCTGTCGACTTCGGCCCACGTGCTGTTCGCTGACGCGGACGATGTCTGGGACGCGGACAAGGTCAGGCGAACCGTGTCTGCCCTGCAGAGGATGGAGGCGGAGCACGGGGTCGACGTCCCGGCCCTCGTCTTCTCGGATGTGCGTCTGATCGACGGGGCGGGGGCCGCGAAGGGCGACTCCTACTGGGAGTACAAGAAGATCCGACCGTCGATCGCTCAGTCCTTAGGCGGGCTGTTGGTCTGCCCTCCGATGCTGGGCTGCGCTACCGGTGCCAACGCTGCCCTCATCCGTCGCTCCGTGCCCGTCCCAGTGGATCAGGTCACCGGGCACGACTGGTGGATGATGCTCGTTGCGAACGTCTTCGGTCACGTCGCACCGATGCATGAGCAGACGATGAGCTACCGACTTCACGGCAACAACTCCTCGGATCAGAAGGAAGTCAAGCTCACCTCGTACGCCAAGGCGCCCGGCAAGATGGCGGCAGTCAGGCACGGCATGGACATGCGCCGGCTTCAGGCGCAAGCGCTTATCGACCAGTTCGGCGACGAGCTCCCGGCTACGGCGCGGGCTCGGGTCGAGCGCTTCGTACGGACCGAGGAACAGACCTTTCTCCGGCGCAGGGTCACGCTTCTGACCGGGGGCTACCTGTACAGCGACCTACCTCGTAACCTCGGCATGCTGGCTCTCGCCTGAACCCCGGTCGGTGCCGGCGTTCCTCACGCCTGTGACTCTCCGTCCTCGCTCAGCACTCGGGTCCAGCACTCGGCGACTTCTTCAGAAAGCGTGCGCATGTACGCCCTCGAGACGTGGTCGTCGTCGACGTAGACGACGACATTGCCGATGGCAGCGGGGCATTGGCCGTCCGCACAGAAAAGCTCACGCACCGGCATGAGATGCACGGGAAGTCCCTCGGCCTGCAGTCTGGCAGCTGCGGCGTGGAGAGGGCTCGGGCCTGGTTGGGATGCCTCCGACTCGGGGCGACCACACTCGTTGACCGGTGCCTCGGCCAGGCACTCCAGAACCCCCGGCCGAGGAAGGGGGGTCTCCTCCATCACGACGACCTGCTTCCCGGCTTCGACCCACCGCGTCCAGGCCTCGGCGTAACCGGAGACGCCTGTCTCGAAGGGAGTTTGACCATCGGCAGGCACCCAGGTAATCGTGTTGAGGGCTGCCGTCATCACCAGATTGATGTCCGGATCTGAGGCGACCTCGTCGATCACGCCCTGCGACCAGGCATCGCACAGTTCCTGCTCGCCAGGTACGTAGCGCTTGGTGACCGCTGCGCTGACCGGGCAGGCGCCACGGAGATACGTCACGAGCCGCCAACCCTCGTTCTCGGCAGCGATCTGCGCTGCGGGCAGCCAGGCCAGCCCGTGCGAGTCCCCGACGAGTGCCACCGTCACGTCCGCGTCCGGGTCGCCGAAGCTGCAACGGATGACCTCTGAGGACGTCACGACCTGCATACACTCCGTGTTCTCCGGGGAACGGGAGAACTTCGCGAAGGCCGTTGCGAGCGGCGGAATGAGCTCGTCGCCGAAGGGCGGCGCACAGCTGGGGTCGGAGAGCGCGTCAGCTCCGTAGCAGGGAAGGTCCTCCTGCAGCGCCTGCCGCTCGAGGGCAGAGGCCCGGGCCGATGACGTGCTGATGGCCTGGAGCTGGACGACACAGCCCACCACCACCACCAAGGGGAGCGCCGCCGTCACGATGATGGACTGCCTGCGCCAGGGATCCCGCCCCCGCACGACGACCATCCCACCTTCGCGGAAGCGGTCCTCGACCTGGGTCTTCGTCACCCAGGCCAGGACGAAGCAGAGGACGACCATGATGAGCTGGGTGAGCGGGGAAGGGCGACCACCGAGCAGCGACGGCGCGAGCACGATGACCGGCCAGTGCCACAGGTAGAGCGAGTAGGAGATGTCGCCCATCCATACCACGGGTCGCGAGAGCGCCAGGCGACTGAGCCCCCGGCGCCCGGCCCCGAAACCGCCCCAGATGCACAGTGCCGTGGCGAGGACGGGGATCGCACCGATCCACCCGGGGAACGGCCAGGAGCCCTGATAGATGACGAGGCACACCACGAGGACAAGACCGCCCGTCCAACCCGCAGTGGCACGCCACCGTCCTTGATACGAGGACGGGGCCAGGGCCAGGAGCGCACCCACGCCGAACTCCCAGGCCCGGATGTGGGTGGCGAAGAAGGAGTACTGCCAGTCGTTCGGGGTCACCACGACCGAGGCGACGAAGGACGCCACGGTCAGCAACGCCAGCGCGACGACGATGCTGCGGCGGGTATGCCCGATCCGGCGGCCCACCCACGCCACCAGCACGATGACGACCGGCCACGCGAGGTAGAACTGCTCCTCGACGGAGAGGGACCAGTAGTGCTGAGCCAACGACGGGGTACCCGCGAAGTAGTCACTACCTGTGTAGACCAAGAACCAGTTCTGGACGTAGAGGGTGGCTGCGAGAAGCTCGGAGAAAGTGTCCAGCCAGAGGCTGACAGGCTGGACCAGCCAGGCGACGAAACCGGACACGAGCGCCACAAGAGCAGCGGCAGGAAGCAGTCGACGTGCTCGGCGTAGGTAGAACGGGCCGAAGGCGAACTGCCGCCGCTCCACCTGCCGCACGATCCCGCCGGTGATCAAGAAGCCTGAGATGACGAAGAAGGCGTCGACCCCGAGAAAGCCACCGGGCAGGACCCATGGCCAGAAGTGGAAGATGAGGACGGCACCGACCGCGACCGCCCTCAATGTCTGGATATGGGTGAGGCGGGTAGGAGCAGCTGCGCCGGTCACTTTGCTCTCTTGCGTAGACGTGCTCCGTCCGACAGCTGGTATGCGTGCGCTAGTTCCGTCATGCCTTAGCCCTCGTCACGACCCGATCGAGGGGAGATTCTTGTCCGCACGAGGTCCCAGACGCGGCGGGGCCCCCAAGTGGTCACGACGAAAAGGGCCAGTGCTGGGCTGGCAGCCGCGCCGCAGAGCAACAACCCAACGCCCCCGTCGGGCAGGTAGCCCTGGGTGATGAGGTGGCTCATGGCGGCGACTAGGCCGAGGCTCAGGGTGCCGGACAGGACCGACTGCCACCAAGGAATGTCACCGAGCAGCGAGGGGGCGGGGACCGGCAGGGACCGGGACACGAACAGCAGCATGGCCAGTCCCACGAGGTAGCCGAGCACCGCCGCGGCGGCCGCTCCCAGAGCGCCGAACTGGGGGATGAGGAGCAGTGAGCTGGCGACCAGCACCACGGCCGTCACACCGGAGCCCCACATCTCGAAGTTGGGCCGCCCCTGGAGCAGCTGCCACTGGAGCAAGACCTGCGGCAGCAGCGACAGCCATTGTGCCACCAGCATGACGGCGGCCACCTGGCCGGCCAGATGGCCCTCCAGCGGAAGCCAGATGTTCACGCCGACGTACGCGGCTGGAGCGCCGACGACGCACCAGCCGGTGACGGCCCGGACCCAGGTCCGTTGAAGTGTCCGCGCTTCTCCGAGGGTGGCCGCGGCGCCTTTCGCGCCAACACTGCGTCCCAGCATGGCCTGGATGGGCACGACGCCGTTCATCGGGATCAGCTTGAGCTGCTGGGCGAAGGTGCTTCCCGGCCCGAAGTCGGCGACCTGCACCGGTTGCATGCGGCCCATGATGAGAAGCGGAGCCTGCATGGCGGCCACGGTGAGAGTGCCGGCGATCTGGATCCGCCAGGACACGCGGGCCACCTCCAGGAAGCGCTCTCGCGTCACAAGACCTAGGCCTTGCCGAGACAGGTGGCGCAGGGTGGGAGGGACGATCACGAGCGTGGCTATCACGTGCTGGGCGATGAAGGCGTAGGCGATCCCTCGCAGGCCGAGGCCGCTGGAGAGGGCCCACACCATACCGATCGCGTAGCCCGTGTAGCTGGCCAGTGAGGACATCGAGGTGAGGGTGAACCGTTCATAGGCGTGCAGAACGGCCGCGAAGAGGTTGCGCAGCAGGCTCGTGGCGACGAGGAGCAACAGCACCTGGAGCAGGAAGGTCGCGTCGTCCTGCAGTTGCGGTGGCGTCTGGAAGAACGCAGCGAGCTGCCCAGCGAACGCGAGCGCCGGCACCAGAAGGACAGCACTGACCACGATGACGGCCGCCGAGAGCGAGATCAGCAGACGGGTGTTGGATGCCCGGTCGTCCTTACCGGCAAGCAGGGTGAAGAAGTGCTGGGCACTGCGGCCGATGCCACCATCGAAGTGCCCCAACAGGTGAGTCAGGGAGCTCAGGACCAGCCAGAGCCCGTAACCGGAACGCCCCAGACTGGTGATGACGAACGGTGTCAGCGCCAGGTTGACGAACAGCGGCATGATCTGAGCGATGATGCGCGAGCTGCTGCCCTTGATCAGTCTGGCCGCCAGACTGGGCTGGGGAGTCGGTTGCGGCCCCGTCTGCGGCGCCGCGTCGGCGCTCGTGGTCGGATGGAGGTCGGACATCAGGCGGGGACGGGCACGTTGGCGAGGAGGAAGTCGGCCATAGCGGGTCCGGTGGTGCGGGGCGTGAACTCCTCAAGGATGGCGGCGCGACCGGCGCGACCCATCTGCAACCGCAGGTGCGGATCTGCTGCCAGCCGGGCGATGGCCTCGGCCAGGTGGTCGACCCGTGCCATGCTGACCATCAAGCCGTTCTCGCCGTCCCTGACCAGCTCACCCACGGCGGCGACCGCGGTGGAGATGACCGGTAGCTCGGTGCTCATGGCTTCCATCAGCACCACCGGCAGACCTTCCATGAAGGAGGTCATGAGGTAGGCGTCGGCCCAGTGGTAGTGCTCCACGATGTCGTCCTGGCCGACCGGGCCCACCAGCTGGACCCGGTCCTGGAGGTCGAGCGCCGCGACATGTGCGCGCAGTGCGTCCTCGTCCGGTCCCTGCCCGATGATGCGGACCTCCACGTCGACTCCTTCGCGCCGGAGCACGTCGACCGCGTCGGTCAGCACATGAAAACCTTTCAGCGTGACGAGCCGGCCGACCGCGAGCGCCCGCATCGGACCGTCATGGTGACGAGGGGCCCGCGGGGGGTGGTAGACGTCAGGGTCCACCGACATCCGCACGACGCGGATCTTGTCCCAGTGCGACCGTTCCACCAGACGCATCAGCTGGCCACGGGTGAAGTCGCTGATGCAGGCGATGGCCCTCGCCTGACGGATCTTGGCGGGTAGGTCCCACGCCATGATGTTCTCGAACTCGGCCGACCCATGGATCGTCGCCGACCAGGTCCACGTTCCCGGACCGTCCACCGCGTCCCCGAGCTGACAGGTGAGACGGGCGACGTCCGCAGACACGTTCGCATGATGCACGTGCACGTGCCGCAGACCCCGGGCCCGCATCTGGTCGTGCAGGACGACAGCTTCGCCGTAGTAGAACATCTGCCAGAGACGGGCTCTGGGCGTGGCTTCGCCGCTGCCGAGGGCCGTCCGGATCGTCGACAGGGCACCGCGGGGGTGGCGTCCGAGCATCGAGCCGTGCGCTCGCAACCAAGGACGGGGCTGCCCGTTCAGGAGCACGAAGGTGCTCGCCGCTTCGGTCCGCATCGTGGCCGAGAGCAGGTCCTGCGGTGGCGAGGCCCGCACCGAGAAGGTGTGGACCTCCAGTCCCTGGGCGCGGACCGCCGCGATCTCTCGCTCGATGAAGGTGTGCGACAGCGCGGGATAACGGCTGTTGAGGTAGGCGAGCCGACGCACGGGGGCCTCGTCACCGGCTGGACTCGTCACGGTGCCACCTTCCAGTCATCCGGCGGTTCGACCTCGCCAGGGTGGTGATGCCGACGTAGACGGCGGCCGACGGCAGCTCCTGCGGTCGCGACGCCACCAGGCGGAGCAACGCCCGCAGGGTGCTGGACGTCGTGCGCGAGAAGTCCTGGCTCTGTGCCAGAGCGCCAACTTCCTCCGGATTGGTCCGGGCCAGCTGAGCGTTGCCGGCCGCGAGTCGGGCCCGGACCCGGACAAGATCGCGCCACCTGCGCGGCGTGCGCACCGTGCTCCACCCCTCGCAGACAACCCTCTCCTCCGAGGTGAAGAGTCGGTTGACGAACAGGTCATCCCCGAGGACGTCGGGAAACTGCTGGAACCGAGCGCGGCCCGCCTTGCTCACTGCGTAGACGCCCCGCCCGACGGTCGTCTCGCGAGCCGAGGGCAACTGCCTGAAGACGCGGTAGTAGGCCCGCACCCACAGGTCGGCCCCCTGCGTGTCGTAGCGCACCGAAGGGGCAGCCAGGCGGGGCTGATCGGTGTCCAGCGCGGCGATCATGCTGCGCAGTGCTTGCTGGTCGAGCTCGACGTCGGCGTCGAGGTAGATGCGCGGGAACGTGGTCGCGGCCTCGTCACCGGCGTTGAGCGCCCCCGTCTTGCCCGGTTCAGGGAGGTCCAGCACGTGCACCCCTGGCACCTGGCGGGCGACCGCCACGGTGTCGTCCTGACAGCCGTTGGCGACGACGATGATCTCTAGCGGCAGTGACGAGCTGAGGGTGAGGAGCGGGTGCAGACAGCCTCGGATGTGTCGACCCTCGTTGTGCGCCGGGATCACGACGCTGGCACGAGGCGTGGACACGTCAGGCATGTGGAGCGACCTGCCGGCTTCTCAAGACCTTGGCGGGGACCCCGCCGACGATGGAGTAGGGAGGGACGTCATGGACAACGACGGACCCGGCGGCAAGAACCGAGCCGGTTCCCACCCGTACACCAGGCATGATCGTCACGTTCGCGCCGATCCACACGTCGTCCTCGATGACGACCGGCTTGTACTCCTGAAAACCTTGCTGGTTCATCGGCACGGTGGTGTCGTCGATGCGGTGATTTCTGGTCAGGATGGTGCACCGGGGGCCCATCATGACGTCGTTGCCGATCGTCACGGGCCCGTGAATGTCCGCGTCTACCCCTAGTCCGGAGCGGTCGCCGAGGGTGAGCAGACGGCCAGAGCCGAAAACCGCCCCTGTCTCGATGTTGATGTCGCGGCCCGCTTGTCCCAGCAGAGGGCCGGCCAGTCGTCGACGCAGCACGGCGGCCGCGGAGCCTCCGGGCGCGTAGCTGCGGGGCAAGCGGCTGGCGAGCGAGTAGTACAGGACATACCGCATGCCATTTGCGAGTCGCTGAGCCCGGGTCACTATCACTCCTGCGGGTCTGGGCATCGCGGCACGGTCCACGACGTCGGCTGCGGGTCACTCCGACCCAAGCAGCCACAGGTTAACTCACATCATCGGGGGGCGGTAGGGGGCTCGCGTTTGGCACGCGGTCCGGTCAAGCCTGAGCAGTCTTCGCAGGGCTCAGGATCGGAGAGTTCGCATGGATAGAGGGCATTCGTGTGTCACCATGAGGCTCCGTAGTTGTCTCACCAGGCCCGTGCCCCCAGGAGTTTCATGTCTACCGCGATCGATGCTGCGCCACCCCCGATGTGGTCCAGAGTGCGCAGCCATTGGCCATTGATCGCCATCGTGGTGCTGATTTCCCTGCTGCTCTCGATGATCCTCACCTGGTTGCTGCGCCCTCCGGTCTACACCGCGGAGGCGCGGTTGGCGGTCGGCTCCGGGCAGATGACTGCCCTCAACATCCCCGGTTACCCGACTGCGTCGGAGGCCATGGCGTCCAACTATGCCCGATGGGTCAACCACCAAGGTGTTCAGGGTGAACTAGCGCCCGAGGGCACCATAGAGCTTTCCGCCTCGCCGATCGTGGAGTCCAACGTGCTGCGGGTTGAAGCCACCTCGCTCGATCCGCAGATTGCTGTCGCCGCTGCTGACGAGGCTGCGGACCTGCTCATGGAGGGTGTCAACCAGGTCGCGGACTTCAACGACCCGGAAGCCTTGATCGCAGAGATTCGTGACCAGGTTGCGCCACTCCTCGTCGCCCGTCAGGAGGCCCGAGACGCTGAGAGCGCCTACAACGACCTTCTCGACTCGGACGCCTCCCCAGCGCAGGTCAGCACGGCTTTCGACACTCTGGTCGCGGCGCAGCAAGAACTGGTCACGCTGGAGCTGGAGCAGGACGGACGTCGAGACCGTTTCCGCAGTCTGACGTCCTCGCGCAGCACCGAAGCCAACCTCGTGGAGGTCTCCCCCGCCCAGATCGTGGGGGATGACCGAGCGTCGACGATCCAGCGCAACACTTTCCTCGCAGCGCTCGCCGGACTAGGGATCGCCGCGGGGATCGTGTGGCTGGGTGAGCGTCGTCGCGACTCTCCACGGGCTGGGGACAAGCCACGCGCTGGGGACAAGGCACGCGCTTCTTACAAGCCACGCGCTGGGGACAAGGCACGCGCTGGGGACAAGGCACGCGCTGGGGACAAGACGCGGGCTGGGGAGAAGCAGTGACCGAGCGCGTCCCGTGAGCGCGGCCACCGCCGCCGAGAACCGCGCACCCGTGACGTCCGGGGAGGGCCACGCCCCCGATCACCGGACGCAGCCCTACGTCGTCCTTTTCATTCTCGGCCTCGTCGCCAACATGTTGTCCAGCCACAGTCACCGGCTGGGAATCCCCTTGTCCCCTGATCGCATCCTGATCCCGCTCGCGATCGTGCTGTTTCTGATGGACAAACGCCGCGCGAGAGTGCGCTGGGGTGCGGTATCGGCGCTGATGGCGGCCTTTGTGGTCTGGACGCTGGTCTCGATGATCTGGCACGGCAACGTCCTGTCGAGCTCGCCACTCTTCGCCTTGCTGGACCGGACCGTCATGCCCTTCCTGATGTTTCTGCTCGGCCCGGTGATCTTCAGGGACACACACAGTCGTGACCTGCTGCTCAAGGCCCTGACAGTTGTTGGCCTGTACCTGGGCCTGACGGCGATCCTGGAGCAGTGGGCGCCGCAGTTCGTCTTCCCGCAGTACATCGTCGACCCGAACGTGGGCATCCACTTCGGTCGTCCGAGAGGTCCGTTCGCCTCGGCAGAGGCGATGGCGATGGCCCTGGCCGTCTGTGCCGGCGCGGCACTGCTGCTCAAGAGCAGGAACCTGCCGCGGTGGTCGGTGCTGTCCTTGGTGGTCAGCCTCTTGTGCTTCTTCGGCGTGGTGCTGACGACTACCCGATCGGTGTGGGTCGGCGTGTTCGCCGGCGTCATCGTTGCCCTGGTGCTCTCGCCGGCGCTCCGGCGGTGGATACCGGCCATGGCAGCGGGCGCGGTCGTCGGCTTCATCGGGGTGGTGCTGTACCTGCCCTCCTTGTGGGACAATATCCTGGAGCGATCGACCACCTCAGGCCCGATCTTCGACCGGCTGAGCAGCAACGCCGCCGCCCTGCGCGTGCTCGAGGACCTGCCGTTGACGGGCATCGGGTGGCGTAGGTTCTACCCGCACGGGAGCGAGTGGGCCCGGCAGTCGGACAGCTTCCCGTTGAACAACGCGGTCATCGAGGTGCACAACGTCATCCTGTCTCGTGCCGTCGAGCTAGGCCTGCCGGCCGTGATCGTCTTCATCCTGATCATCGTCCTCGGGCCGGTGCGGTCCGCCCTGCCGGCACCGCCCGTCGCTGGACAGCTAGACCTGGCCGGATGGCGGGTGCTGTCCGGGTATGTCGTTGCGGTCTGGCTGGTCGCAGGCATGTTCGGTCCGCTGTCCCCACCCTTTCCCAACTACTCCGTGTGGTTGATCGCCGGGGTCGCGTCGTTCGCGCTCTTGCACCGGCCCGTCGAGGGCAGCGACGCACACCGCGTCGCACGCCGCCCTGGCGCCCACCGTCCGTCCGACCCAGCGAGGTTGCCATGAACGAGCCAGACCTGCCCCTTGTCTCCGTGGTCGTCCCCGCCTACAACTCTGAGGCGACCATCGGGGCCTGCCTGTCCGGGCTGCTCTCGCAGACCTACCCGCGGGTGGAGATCGTGGTGGTCGACGACGGGTCCACGGACCGGACCGGCGACATCTGCCGCGCGCACGAACCCCTCGTGCGCTACGTGCGGCAGGAGAACGCCGGCAGTGCAGCGGCCCGCAACGCTGCCTTCGCTCTCGCCCGAGGCGACCTGATCGCCTTCTGCGACGCGGACGACATGTTCCTGCCGGCGTACCTGGACCGCGCGGTCGACGCGTACCGGGAGGCTGGCGAGGGCCGTCACATCGTCATGTGCGAGGCCCTGCAGCTGACCGCCACCGGTGTGGCGCACGGGAGGCGGTTGATCGGGGGACACTTCCCGCGACGTCGGCAACGGCTGGCCATCCTGCAGAAGAACTTCCTCCCGATCCTCAGCGTCTTCCCGCGTGAGCTCCTGGACGATGTCCCGGGTTTCGCCGAGGACCTCGACCTGGTGGAGGACTGGGAGTTCTGGATACGCGCCGTCCTCGCAGGGTGGAAGGTGATCTTCCAGTCCGAGCCGCAAGCCCTCTACCGGTTGTCGCCAGGTGCCAAGTCGACCGATGAGCGACGCCACGCAGCCGAGGATGACATCATCCGACGCGTGCGGGAGCAGCACTGGGACGTGTTGTCGCCCGAAGAGCAAGAGTTCGTCTCCTTGCGGCTGACGACGAGACCGCCACGTCTGATCGACCTGTTGGCCGGGGAGGCGTTGCGCGAGCGCGAGGACGACCGTGCCCGCGTCCTCTACCGGCAGCTGGCCGCCGTCAGCTCAGAAGATCCCAGGGTCAAGGCCAGAGCGTTGCTTCTGGGTTACGTCCCCGGCCTCACCACCCTGGGGCGGCTGCGTCAGCGCAGCATCGACGCACGCATGGGTGGTCGCATCCAGGGCCCGGCCGACGGGTCCCACCAGCGCGGCGCTGGCGCCGACCAGACCAAGGATGACAAGGAGATACCGTCATGAGCAGAGTTACCCCGCACGTCTTCCTCACCAGGTTCAACCTGCCAGCGAACCGGGTGGAGCAAGCGATCTTCTCGCCGGAATGGCTGGACGCGCGCATGCAGCTGTTCGAGGCCTACACCGTCCCGTCCGTCCGTGCGCAGGGACGGGAAGGCGTGTCCTGGGTGGTCTACCTCGACGCGCTCGGCACGCCCCAGTGGTTGCGCGACCGGATGGTCGAGCTGCAGCAGGAGCTGCCGCTCCACCCCATCTACCTGGACGGCCCCCTGGACCGGGAGGCCATCAAGACGCACGTCATGCAGGTCAGCGGGCAGACGAGCGGCCTGGTGTCCACCTCCAACCTTGACAACGACGACGGCCTGGCCACTGACTTCGTGCGGCGCGTCCGCGCCTTGGTCCCGGACCAGGCCCCGGCCGCCCTGTACCTGACCCGAGGGCTGATCCTCAGCGGAGACCGCGTCTACCTGCGTCAGGACCGCGACAACGCCTTCGGAGCCGTGGTCGATGACGTCTCCTCGCCCGGCTTCGTCAGCTGCTGGGCGGCCCGGCACAACGAGCTGGATTCCCTCATGCCCGTCGTCCGCGAGGATGGTGCACCCGCCTGGCTGCAGGTCGTCCACGGCCGCAACGTCTCCAACCGGGTCGGGGGGCGGATGACCTCTCCCGGCCGACAGGCGTCCTACTTCCCGGGGCTCATCGATGACCTGCCCCCGTTGAGTCGCCAGGACAAGGCGCGGGACGCCGTGGCGCAGCCCGTTCGGTTGGTCCGCGATCGGGTGCTCCGTCCCGGCGCGTCCGTGCTCCGGAAGGTGATCGGCGTCCGACGCTACGAGTCACTCAAGCTCACCTTCGGGTCCCTCGGCAAGTGAGCCAGACGGACCACCGGTCAGGTAGCCTGCACACGTGCGGCTCGGCCTGCGTGAGCTGCGGCGCGCCCGTCCACAGAGAGGGCTACCCATGATCACCGGCACCAGGGCACGTTCGTGGTTCGTGGCCGGCGGACTAGCGCCGCTGGTGATCGCTACGGGGGCCTTCGCGGCGCCGCACGAGCCGGACACGGCGGTCGAAGGCGTCTTCGCACCAGACTCACCCTTCTACCGCCCGTTGCCGGACGACACCCCCGTCGCGGCGGACTCCGAGGCGCTGATCGCTGGCCTCTACCAACAAGCGATCGACTACTTTGGTCGCCCAGGTCAGCCGAACGTCACGATCAACATCGACAACTACACGGCACCCCTGTACATCACCAGCACCGACGACCCCCAGCAGGACATCCGCCCTTGGAACTGTCAGGACAAGGAGGAGGGATGGGACGCGGAGCTGGCCGAGATGTGGAGCGGGCAGCACCTGCCCTCGAACCTCAAGCCAGACGGGTCGAGCGACGGCAATGTGTCCATCTACAACGCCGACACAGGCACGCTGGTCGAGCTCTGGCAGGCGCGTCAAGCGCCGGACGGGGTGTGGGAGGCGTGCTGGGGAGGCGTGATCGAGGACGCCAGCGTGTCACCGGGAACCTTCGCGGTCCCCTACGGAGCGTCGGCCGGAGGGATGGCCCTGTGGGCGTACACCATCCGGCATGACGAGCTGCTCGAAGGCGAGATCAACCACGTCATCGGCCTGACCATCCCCGAGATCAAGAAGGGGGTCATCTCCTGGCCCGCGACTCGCACGGACGGGCGGGTGGACGGCACCGAGATCGCGATGGGCCAGCTCCTGCGGCTTCCGGCAGACTTCGACCTCGACTCGCTCAACCTCTCGCCCTCGGCGAGGACGGTCGCCCAGGCGGCCCAGGACTACGGCATCGTCATCACCGACACCTCCGGGGCCGTCGCCTTCGCCGGAGAGCACGAGTTCGGGCTGGTCGACAACCGGTATGACGAGATCTTCCGAGGACGGTATGCCTACGAGGAGATGGCCGGCGACCCGGCCCTGGGGGAGGACCCGTTCCCGCTGCAGGAGCTGGTGGCGCTGCCCGTCGACTACGGCAAGGACCTGCCGTGGCCCCCAGAAGATGCTCCGGCCGCCGTAGGCGGGGATGAGGCCGTAGCCACCCTGGCGGAGACCAACGCCGCTTCGCCCCCCTCGGACGCGAGGCCCAACGCCGCGTCCCCCGCGGAGGCACCAGATGCGGCCTTCCCGTGGCCGCCGGTGCTCATCGGCCTGCTGGTCGCCGCAGGCGCGGTGGTCGCAGGCCTGACGCTACGCCGCCGCCGACTCTGACGGTCGGGACACGAGTCGGCTGACCAAGGCCGACGGAAGGTGCGACGCGAGCGCAAGCCGAGCCGTGGTGAGGCCGGGCTGCAGCCGGAGCGACCGGCGAAGGTAGGGCCTGGCCGACCGGATGTCGCGGTCGTGCAGCAGGGCCCGGCCGGCTGCCAACGTCGCCTCGCCCAGGCGGCGTTGCAGCGCCGTCGTGTCCTGATGCCGCCCGGACGCCAGCGCCTTCTCCAGCACGTAGACGGTCGCCTTCGCCTGCGCCGCCGAATGCGTGTTCGTGTCAGCGTCCGGGTGGAGCCGGTAGCGCACCACCCGCTCCTGGGTGAACCACAGGGGCCGATCGTCCTCGGCCGCCGTCAGGGCGAGGTAGAAGTCGTAGGCGGTCGCCACCTCGGCCGGGACCGACGCCCAGTCGACGAGGTCGGCCCGCACCACGGCGCCGGCGAGCTGGACGCCCCCGCGCGCCACGATGCCGGTGCTGTCGGTCAGTCGTCCCTCCTGGAACGACGCACGCCCACTCTCACGATCCAGCCACTGCGTCCGCTCCTGCAGCACGGCGTCATCTGCGTCCACCAGCTGCACGCCGCCGAAGCTCAGCTTGATGTCGGGGTTTCGCTCAAGAGGTGTGACCAGGCCCTCCAGCGCCTCGGGCAGCAGGAAGTCGTCGTCGTCCAGCTTCATCACCAGCGGCGACCGGGCATCGGCGAACCCGAGCATGGCGTTGCGCAGCATCCCCACGTTCTGGGGCCGCGGGATGTACCGGAACCGCTGGTCGTCCAGGGCGCGCACGACGTCCTCGGTGGCCGCCTCAGCGCCGTTGTCACAGACCAGGACCTCGAAGTCCGTCAAGGTCTGAGCCCGGAGCGAGGCCAGCGCGTTAACGAGGAAGTGTGGACGCCGATAGGTCGGAACGACGATCGAGACCCGTGCCATGTGCTGGGACCTCAACTTTCTGCGGTTTCAGGTGGAAGTCCGTGGCCGAGCGGTGCTCGACGCGCGCGGAGAGCGCCTTGCGCACATGCTCCACGCTGAGGTCGTCCGGATCAGCCGTCACGGCCAGCCCTCGACCTTCCAGTTCCGCGGCGATGAGCAGCTGGTGGTCATCGATGTGCTCCCCCCTGGCACTGGAACGAGGGAGGAAGAGCGGGATGCGGCCGGCATCGAGGATCTGCAGCGCGGAACCGGTCCCGGCGTGCGCGATCACCAGGTCGGCCTGCGCGATCGCGACCCGCAGCCGGTCGGCGGGGACCGTCGCACGGACCTCGCCCGACAGGCCTTCCGCCTGCGCCTCACCGATCTGCCACAACACGTGGACGTCCTCGTCCCCGAGCTGCGTCAGCACCCGACGGACGGCCTGGACGGCGCGGTCGAACGGGTACTGGTTGAGCGTCCCCAACGTCACCACGACGCGTCTGGGCGCGGCTCGCTCCGCGTCCGACGGCCGAGCCACGAAACCGTCGAAGACCGAGCCGCGGTAGGACCACTGGTCGTCGGCCCACCGCGGATACTGCGTGTAGAGCCGCATGCCCGGGATGCGCCGCAGGATCTGCCCCGCGACGCTGGGTCCGTCGGTCCGGGCAGCGCTCTCGATGTAGTGCGCCTCGCGCCGCGCGAGCCGCGCACCCAGCAGGTAGGGGACCGCGATCGCAGAGCCGGTGGAGATGACGTCGGTGACCTGCTCGCGGCGGATGAGTCCCAGCGCGGTCGGTAGGGCCCGCGTCGCCGTGCGCCAGTCCCGGGGCGGGACTCGGGGGACGAAGCGGACCTCTTCCCCCTGCAGGAGGCTGCGCGACTGGTCCGTCTCGGACGTGACAAATGTCACGGACTCGAACTGGGGGCGTAGCCGGGGAGCTATGCGGAGAAGCTGGTCGAGGTGACCCCCGCTCTCGGCAACGAGCAGCGCTTTTCGGCCAGTCATAGCAATTTCCTTCGTCACGGTCGTCCAGAGGACACAGGGGCGGCGATCCAGGGGCTTGACGGCGCCCCGCCTATCATCCACGCCCGTGGCGCTTCCGGCAACTGGAGGAACCTCGCGCGCATCTCGCAGCAGAGTCAATCGCAGGATATGCTCCCCGCAACGTGACAGCACACACCCCCGGGGAGCGGGGTGTTCCCTAGCGCAAGGATGGCGCATGAAAGCGGTAATACTGGCCGGTGGGTTAGGCACGCGTCTCAGCGAAGAGACCGCCCTACGCCCCAAGCCGATGGTCGAGATCGGCGGACTGCCGATCCTCTGGCACATCATGAAGACCTACGCCACGCACGGCATCGACGACTTCGTCGTGTGCTGCGGCTACAAGGGGTCGGTGATCAAGGACTGGTTCGTCAACTACCGGCGACGCATGTCCGACCTGACCATCGACCTGGGCAAGGACGAGATCACCGTCCACGCCCCGCATACCGAGCCGTGGCGGGTGACCCTCGTCGACACCGGTGCCGAGACCATGACCGGTGGGCGGCTCGCCAGGGTGCGGGACCACATCGGCGACGAGACCTTCTGCCTGACCTACGGCGACGGGGTCTGCGACGTGGACCTCACCGCCGAGATCGCCTTCCACCGGGAGGCCGGGCTGCAGGCGACCATGCTGGCGGTCCAGCCGCCCGGTCGCTTCGGCGCCCTCGTGCTCGGTGCCGGCGAGACCCAGGTCACCCAGTTCCAGGAGAAGCCGGACGGCGACGGGGCCTGGATCAACGGCGGCTACTTCGTCCTCGAGCCCGCGGTCATCGACCACGTCGACGGCGACGACACGGTCTGGGAGCAGGGGCCCCTGCGGGCCCTTGCCCACGAGGGCCAGCTGAACGCGTACAAGCACACCGGCTTCTGGCAGCCGATGGACACCCTGCGTGACAAGAACCTGCTTGAAGAGCTCTGGGCGTCCGGTAGGGCGCCCTGGAAGGTGTGGTGAGTATGAAGATCCTGGTCACCGGGACAGACGGATACCTGGGCTGCCTGCTGGCCCCTGCCCTCCGGGCGGACGGTCACGAGGTGGTCGGCCTGGACACCGGCTTCTACCGCAACGGCTGGCTCTACAACGGGGTCCCCAGCACGCCGTTCACCCTGGACAAGGACATGCGCGACCTCACCCCGGAGGACCTGGAGGGGGTGGACGCCGTGGTCGCCATGGCAGAGCTGTCCAACGACCCCACCGGCGACCTGGTGGGGCCCATCACCTTCGACATCAACCACCGAGGGTCGGCGCATGTGGCGCGGACGGCCAAGGAGGCCGGCGTCTCGCGGTTCATCTACATGAGCAGCTGCTCGGTCTACGGCGTGGCTGACGGGTGGGTCGACGAGACGTCCCCGATCGACCCGCAGACGGCCTACGCCGAGTGCAAGGCGCTCACCGAGAACGACCTGCACGAGCTGGCCGACGACACCTTCCACCCCACGTCGCTGCGCAACGCGACGGCGTTCGGCGCCTCGCCCCGGCAGCGGTTCGACATCGTGCTCAACAACCTCTGCGGCCTGGCCTGGGTGGAGAAGAACATCGCGATGACCTCCGACGGCACGCCCTGGCGGCCGATGGTCCACGCCCTCGACATCGCCAAGGCCATCCGCACCGTGCTCACTGCAGATGTCGACAAGGTGCACGACCGCGTCTTCAACGTCGGCTCCAACGACAACAACTACACCGTCCGGCAGATCGCCGAGACCGTCGCTGCCGAGTTCCCCGACTGCGAGCTGACCTTCGGGCCTCCCAGCCAGGACAACCGGTCCTACCGGGTCAACTTCGACCGGATCCACGACGAGCTGGGCTTCTCCTGCGACTGGGACCTGGCGCGCGGCGCCCGGCAGCTGCACGAGGTCTTCCGGCTCATCGACCTGGACCGCGACACCTTCTACGGCCGCGGCCACACCCGGCTCAAGCAGATCCAGCACCTGCTCGACACCGGTCAGGTGGACGGCTCCCTGTTCTGGAAGGAGCCGGCGGTATGAAGTTCACCCCCACCGAGGTCGAGGGGTGCATGATCGTCGAGCTGGAGGAGCACGCGGACGACCGTGGCTTCTTCGCTCGTGCCTTCTGCACCGACGAGTTCGCCGCGCACGGCCTGGACACCCAGGTCGTGCAGGCCAACCTGTCGTTCAACCACAAGGCCGGCACGCTGCGCGGCATGCACCGGCAGATCCCGCCGCACGCCGAGGGCAAGCTGGTCCGCTGCATCCGTGGCGCGATCGTCGACGTGGCCCTGGACCTGCGCGAGGACAGCCCCACCTTCGGCAAGCACGCCATGGTCGAGCTGACCGCCGACAACCGGCGCGCGCTCTGGGTCCCGCCCTACGTGGCGCACGGCTACCAGACGCTCGCGGACGACACCGAGGTCCTCTACCAGGTCTCCGGCCCCTACGCCCCCGAGGGTGAGCGTGGCCAGCGCTACGACGACCCGGCGTTCGGCCTGCAGTGGCCGCACGAGGTGACGGTCATCTCGGAGAAGGACCGCAGCTGGCCCGACTGGGACGGGAAGCCGATCGCGTGATCATCACCGACACACTCCTCGCCCGCCGCGCGGACGAGGGCACGCCTGTGCGCGTCGGCCTCGCCGGATCCGGCTTCATGGCGACCGGGCTGATGAACCACATCGTCAACACCGTCCCCGGTATGGAGATCGCCGCCGTCTACGCGCGCCGCCCCGAGCAGGCGCTCACCTCCTTGGGCAAGGCCGGCCTCGGCGAGGACCGGCTGACCCAGGTCGACGAGGCGAGCCAGATCGACGCCGCGGTCACCGCCGGCAAGGTGGCGATCACCACCAGCGTCGAGGCCCTCACCCAGGCCGCCTCGGTCGACGTCGTCGTGGACTGCACCGGAGCGGTGGAGTTCGGCGCGCACCTGGCGCTGGCCACGCTCGAGGGCGGCAAGCACCTGGTCCTGCTGAACGCCGAGGTCGACGCCACCATCGGGGCCGCCCTGAACCCGCGGTTCGAGGCCGCCGGTCTGGTCTACACCGGCTGTGACGGCGACCAGCCCGGCGTGCAGATGAACCTCATCCGGTTCGTCCGCGGGCTCGGCCTGACCCCGCTCGTGGCCGGCAACATCAAGGGCCTGCAGGACCCCTACCGCACCCCGACCACCCAGGAGGGGTTCGCCCGCAAGTGGGGGCAGGACCCGCACATGGTCACCAGCTTCGCCGACGGCACCAAGGTGTCGGTGGAGCAGGCGCTGGTCGCCAACGCGGCCGGCTTCTCCGTCCACCGCCGTGGCCTGCTCCAACGCGACCACCGCGGGCACGTGGACGAGCTGACCCAGATGTACGACGTGGACGAGCTGCGCGCCCTGGGCGGCGCCGTCGACTACGTCGTGGGGTCCCAGCCCGGCCCCGGGGTCTACGTGCTCGCCGAGCACGACGACCCGGCCCAGCAGCACTACCTCAACCTCTACAAGCTGGGGGAGGGGCCGCTGTACAGCTTCTACACCCCCTACCACCTGTGCCACTTCGAGGTGCCGAACACCGTCGCCCGGGCGGCCCTGCTCGGGGACGCGACGATCAAGCCGCTGCCGGGCCCGCCCCACGTCGACGTCGTGACCGTCGCCAAGCGGGACCTGAAGGCGGGGGAGACCCTGGACGCGCTCGGCGGCTACACCTACTACGGCGAGTGCGAGCGGGCCAGCACCGTCCACCAGGAGCGGCTGCTGCCCGTCGGTCTGGCCGAGGGGTGCGTGCTGACCCGCGACATCGCCCAGGACGAGGTGATCGGGTATGCCGACGTGACCGTGCCCGAGGGCAGGCTCGCCGACCGGCTGCGCGCCGAGGTCGACGCGCTCTTCGAGCAGGTGTCCTCGTGAGCGCCGCGTCGGCCCACGACGTCGTGGTCATCGGGGGTGGCATCGTCGGTCTCTCCACCGCCATGACGCTCCTGCGGGAACGCCCCGGGCTCGACGTGCTGGTCCTGGAGAAGGAGCAGTCGCTGGGCCGGCACCAGACGGGCCACAACAGCGGGGTGATCCACGCCGGCGTCTACTACACGCCCGGATCGCTGAAGGCTCGGCTCTGCACAGCGGGCGCGCGTGCCACGAAGGAGTTCTGCGACGAGCACGGCGTCCCCTACCGCAACGTCGGCAAGCTGATCGTCGCCACCGACGACGCCGAGCTGGCCCGGATGGACGCGCTCTACGAGCGGGCCACCGCGAACGGCCTGGCGCTGGAGCGGGTGGACGCCGCCGAGCTGCACCGTCGTGAGCCGAACATCACCGGTGTGGGCGCGCTCTGGTCGCCCGACACCGGGATCGTGGACTACACGCAGGTCTGCGAGGCGATGGCCGGGGAGATCGCGCGGCTGGGCGGGCAGGTGCAGCTCGGCACCCGCGTCACCGGCATCACCGAGTCCCTCAGCGAGGTGCGGATCGACATCGCCGACGAGGCGGGTGCCACCGTCGGGCCGGTCTACGGCCGCACGCTCGTGGTGTGCGCCGGGATCCAGGCCGACCGGCTCGCCCGGATGGCCGGCATCGACAGCGACGTCCGGATGGTCCCCTTCCGGGGTGAGTACTACCGCTTGCCCCCATCCCGCAACGACATCGTCAGCACGCTGATCTACCCCGTGCCGGACCCCGCGCTGCCCTTCCTGGGCGTGCACCTGACCCTGATGATGGACGGCGGCGTCACCGTCGGGCCCAACGCCGTGCTGGGCCTGGCCCGCGAGGGCTACCGCAAGCTGTCGGTCAACCCCAAGGACGCCGCAGACATCGCGCGCTTCCCCGGGTTCTGGCGCTTCGTCCGCAAGCATGTGCGCAGCGGCGTGGCGGAGCAGTGGAACTCCCTCTACCGCCCCGGTTACCTGGCGCTCGTGCGCAAGTACTGCCCCAGCCTGACCGTCGACGACCTCGGTCCGGAGGAGGCGGGCATCCGCGCCCAGGCCATCCGTGCGGACGGCAGCATGGTCGAGGACTTCCTGGTCATGAACACCGACCGTATGGTGCACGTCCTCAGCGCGCCCTCCCCGGCGGCCACGTCCGCGCTGCCCATCGGGGCCATGATCGCGGAACGGGTGGGTGCGCTCGCCAGATAGGGCAGCAGTGCGAACCGGGTGGCGCCTCGTCACCGCCGGTGTCCTCGGCCTGCTGGGGATCTACCTGGCGGCGGTGTGGACCACCACCGGTCAGCGCGCCGACCTCGCGCTGACCGGGATGGTCCGGGCGGAGGGTGAGCTGGCCGCGCGCCTGCACGACCTGCTGACGCTGGTCGGCCCGTGGACGATGGTCCCCCTGGCGGCCGTGGTGGTCGTCGCCGGGACCGTCGTCAAGGGGTGGCGCGTCGGGTTGGCAGCCGCGGCCGGCGTGGCGGTGTGCCTGGTCACCCCGCAGGTGCTCAAGCCCGTGCTGCCCCGCCCGGAGCTGGCTGTGACGTGGCCGCTGCCGAACTCGCTGCCCAGCGGGCACACGGCGGCGGTGATCGCGGTCGTCGTGGCGCTCCTCATCGTGGTGCCGCGCTCGCGGCGGCGGCCGGTCCTCGTGGCTGGAGCGCTGGCCTCGACGATGATGGGCCTGCTCATGGTCGCCCTACCGCACCACCGGGTGAGTGATGTCGTCGCGTCGGGGGCGGTCGGGGTCCTGGGTTACGGCGTCGCGCTGCTGGTGCGCTGGGCCACGACCTCGACGAAGACCTGAGGCAGCTCGCGCGGGTCGCGCAGCACGATCGACACACCGCCGGCCGCGGTGGCCAGGCGTTCCAGGGCCTCGGCGTTCACCTCCGGGCCCATCCCGATCAGCACCACCGTGACCGGGCGGTCCCCGGCGGCCTGCGCCGCCGTGAGCAGCTCCACGACCTCGTTCTCGGTGAGGCCGCCCGTCTTGTCGTTGTTCTTGCCGTCGGTCAGGAGGAGCACGGAGTTGACCGCCTCGGGCGTCCACTCCTCCTGCATCTTCTGGTAGGCCGCCCACAGCGTGTCGTAGAGGCCGGTGTCACCGGTCAGGGTGTCCACGCCGAGCTCGTCGGTCACCGACATCAGCAGGTCCCGCTGCGTTCCACCGTTCACCCGCTCACCCAGCGGTCGCAGGGGCGCCACCTCGGTCCAGTCCTGCGTGCCCTCGAGCGCCGTGGCGAAGTACCAGACCCCGACGGCGGTGCGCGGCGGGATGGTCTGCAGGGCGGCCTGGGCCGCCTCGCGGGTCAGGTCGACACGGGTGGTGTCACCCACCTCCTCCGCCATCGACAGGGAGATGTCGATGGCCGTCAGGATGCGTGACTGCCGAGAGATCGCCGCCCACGTCTGGGCGGTCAGCGGCACGGTCGCGGGGTCGACCTCGGTGGCGGTGGCGGGGACGTCAGCGGACACACCCGGCACACCGGGAGCCGGCCCTGAGGCGCCGGGTCGCAGCCACAGCTCCTGAAGGTCCTCGGCGGCGTCCGGGGACGTCAGCTGCTCCTCCAGCGCGTCGACGCCCTCCTCCGAACCATCGCCCACCCGGACGAACGGGATCTGCACCACACCCAGTCCGTCCGCCAGGGCCAGCCCGGCCACCTCGCGGCCGGCCTCCTGGGCAGCGCCCACCTGTCGCTCGGTCGCCGGGACCACCGTGGTCGGGTCGGCCACGAGGGCGGTCAACGGGTCGTCCGGGATCGCGGTGTGCGCGAGCAGCACCAGCATCCCCCGCTGCGCGCTGTCCGGCTCCGTCCAGCCGCCCGGCTGGCTCCCTGTCGTCGAGAGCAGGGACATGGTGGCCGCGTCGGACCGGGGGTCACCGACGCGCATCTCGAACGGCGTCTCCTGCCCGGCCGCCCTGCTCTCCATCACCTGCTGGACGACCTGCGCCCAGGTGGTCTCTGGGCCCACCCCCATCTGCTCCAGGGCGCTGATCACCTGCGGCGCCCCGGCGAGCAGGACCGGGGACGAGGCGATCGTCTCGCCGACCTGCAGCTGGACCCCGTCCTGCGCGACGAGCCCCGGCCAGGCGGCCGAACCGGGAATCCACACGTCCGGCCGCTCACCGCCGCTCAGCGCGGTCTGGGCCGAGGCGTCGGCGTGCGGCGCCACCGCAAAACGGAAGCAGCCATCGGTCACCCGCTCGGCGGCCGCCTGCACCGCGGGCTCCAGGTGCGGGGCGGTCCAGACGGTGATGGACTCGCAGTCCTCCCCGTCCTGGACAGGCGCGGCGGCCGTCGTGGTCGGGGCGGGGGAAGCGGTCGAGGTGGTCTCGTCAGTGGCGTCGTCGTCCTCGACGGCGGCCATCTCTTCGGCCGTGCCCTCGCCGGTCGCCGTCGCCGGCGTGGGGTCAGCGGCCGCCTCCGGCACAGCGTCGGGCCCGGAACGGAGCAGCCCGAAAAGGATCAGTCCGTTCACGACGACCAGGAGCGCAACGATCCCGATGCTCCACCGCTGACCGGGGCTCATTCGCCCCCACGCTCCTTGTATAGCCACGAATGGACGCTAGCGGAGCGCACGGATATATAGCAAGGGTTTCTTGGCCCTGACATTACGGGATCTTTACCCTCGTGTCCGTCAATCAGAGAGCATCGTCACGCTGACGTTGTCGAAACGCGCCTCTACCGGCGAGTTGTTGGCCGACCCGCTCAGATAGGTCACCACACCGAGTCCACCTGGTCGCTGCAGTGCGGCGTGAGCGTTCGTCGCGGTGACCTGCCAGGTGGTCGGTTCGGTCTCCGACGTACGCCAGATCTTGGCCCGCAGCGCCGTCGCCCCCTCGCCGTGCACCTGGAACCGCACGTTGAAGACGTCCCCCGCCTGGTAGGTGGCTCCCGGCACCGTGACGTAGGCGAGGTTCGACTCCGTCCCGTTCACCATCTGGCTGAGGAGGACCATCGTCTGGGTAGGCATGAACCGCAGCTTCGCCCGGTAACCGTCCGTGCCGACGTGGCGGGAAGCAACCGAGATGTAGGTGTCACCACCGGAAGGCGCCTTGTCCAGCGACACCTGCAGTGTGGTGTCAGTGTCCATGGCGCTCAGCCCGGTGAGCTGGACCCTCGGGCCACCACCGGCGTTCGGCATGCGGATGACTCCTTGACCGTCCGCTACCCGGAAGCTCGTCGACGACCCTGTGGTGGTCCAGCTCCCACCGATGTCGGCGGAACCCCACCCGGCGGTCACGTTGCGGGTGAACGAGTCGAGAGCCGCCGCCTCGGGGCCGGCAGGCGCCTCGTCGACCGTCACCGGCTGAGTGACGTCATGGGTGGCGCCGTCCTCGTCGGTCACCGTCAGGGTCACCTGGAAGGTGCCGGGCTCCGCGTAGGTGTGTCTCGGCGCCACACCGGTGCCGGTGTTGCCATCGCCGAACGTCCAGGCGTAGGCCGTGATGGTCCCGTCCGGGTCGGATGACCCGGACCCGTCGAAGCTGACGGCCAGGTCCTCCGCGGTGTGGGTGAAGACCGCCACCGGCGGCTGGTTCTCCGCCGGCCCGGGGTCCTCGACCTGCTCGACCGTCACCGGGCGCGTCACCGCGTGGGTGGCGCCCTCGTCATCGGTGACCGTGAGGGTCACCTGGTAGGTGCCCGGCTCCTCGTAGGTGTGTGTGCGCGTGGCACCTGTCACGGCGGGGGAGCCGTCCCCGAAGTTCCAGGCGTATGCCGTGACCGAGCCGTCGGGGTCGCTGGAGCCGGAACCGTCCACCGCGACCTCCAGTCCGTCCACCACTGTCGTGAAGGCGGCTACCGGCGTCTGGTTGCCCTGGGCCCGACCGATGCCACCGACGTGCAGGTTGTCGAAGGAGCTGACCACCGGCGCGTTCGTCGACGAACCGGTCAGGTAGGAGCGCAACCCGATCCCACCGGGGCCCTGCAGCGCCGCCGCCGAGTTGGTCGCGGTGACCTGCCAGTTGGCGGGCTCGGGGTCACCTACCCGCCAGACCTTCCCGGACAGGACCGTGGGGTTGGTGCCCTCCACGACCAGCCGGAGCCGGAAGACGTCACCCGGACTGTAGGTCAGGGGGAGCGTGGTGTTGGCCAGGAACTGGTCGGCACCGTTGACGGTGGCCGTCAGCAGCACCTGGGTACCGGTCGGCATGGGTCGCGCCACCAGGCGGTAGTCGTTGTTGCCGGTACGGCGAACCGCCAGGTAGTGGTAGGTGCCGCCGCCCGTGGCGGGCTTGTCCATGGCCACGTCGACCGTGGCCTCGACATCCTGGGCCGAGACGGAGTTCAGCCACATCGCCGGGCCGGACCCGGCGTTGCGCAACGCGATCCGCCCCTGGCCACCGGAGACGGAGAACACCGAGGCACTGTTGCTGCTCGTCCAGGGCCCGCCCAGGTCGGCGGTACCCCATCCGTTGTTCACCGAGCGGTTGAACGTGTCGGTGGCGAACGTCGCAGCACCCGGAGGCGCGCTCACCTGCACGACCTGCTGGACGCTGTCCGACAGGCCGTCGTCGTCGACGACGGTCAAGGTCACCGTGTACGACCCGGAGTCCACGTAGGTGCGAGTCGGACTCACTCCGGAACCGGAGCCTCCATCGCCGAAGGACCACGTGTAGGACTCGACCGTGCCGTCTGGGTCGGTCGAGGCGCTGGCGTCGAAGCCCACGGTCAGCCCGTCCACCGTCGCGGTGAACGACGCGGTCGGAGCCACGTCACCCGGGTCCGGGTCGCTCACGGTCACCGGAACGGTCACCGAGCCCGTGGCACCGTCATCATCGGTGACGGTCAAGGTCACCTGGTACGTGCCCGCCTGGGCGTAGGTGTGCACCACCACGGGCTCATCTGCACTGGTGCCGTCGCCGAGGTCCCAGTCGTAGGAGGCGATGGACCCGTCGGGGTCGGTCGACGTCGAGGTCAACGTCGCCGACCGGCCTGAGGCCTCCACCGAGAAGCTCGCCTCGGGCGCCTGGTTCGCAGGCGGAGCCTCGACCGTCACCTCCTCCGAGTAAGTGTTCTCGGCACCGTCGTCGTCGACCACGGTCAGCCCCACGAGGTAGGTGCCGGCGGCGGCATAGGTGTGCTGGGCGTTCACGCCGGTGTCCGTGCTGCCATCGCCGAAGGTCCACGTCCAGGACTGGATCGTGCCATCGGGGTCGGTCGAGCCGGACCCGTCCACACTGACCGTGAGATCGTTCACCGACGCGCTGAAGGCTGCCGTCGGTGCGACGTTGACCGGAGGCGCGACGACAGTCACGTCCTGGGTGGTTGTGTCGTTGACACCGTCGTCGTCCGTCACGGTCAGGGTGATCCTGTAGTCACCGGCCGCGGCATAGGTGTGGTTCACGGTCAGTCCGCTGCCCGTGTTGCCGTCCCCGAAGTCCCAGTTGTACGACACGATGTCGCCGTCCTCGTCGGAGGAGTCGGAGGCATCGACCGCGACGAGCAGGTGGGTCTGGTCCACGGTGAAGGCGGCGACGGGTGCGGCGTTCGGCGGCGGCGCCACCACCGTGACGTCGTGCGATACCTCGTCCGAGTCACCGTCGTTGTCCGTGACCGTGAGTGACACCGTGTACGTGCCGGCCTCGGTGTACGTGTGCGACGGAGACACGCCGGACCCGAAGGTCCCGTCACCGAAGTTCCAGACGTAGGAGGCGATCGTTCCGTCCGGGTCGGACGATGCGGACGCGTCGAAGGTGACCCCCAGACCGTCCTCCTCGAAGGTGAAGGAGGCGTCCGGTGCCTGGTTGGGGGACTCCACCTGACCGCTTGCACCGTAGTTCTGTCGCACCTGGTTCAAGGTCAGCGCGTGCGGGTAGATGGCGACCTCGTCGATCGTCCCCGCGAAGGCTTCCCGGGTGGGTGCGGACGGCCAGGAGGTGAGGCGGTCGCCTCCGACGCGCCAGTACCCCCAGTACACCTGGGCCTTGGTCAGCTCCGAGTTCTGCGCGGCGAGCTCCCCGTCGATGTAGAGGCGCGCGCCGTCCTCGCTCAGGGTGGCGACCGCATGGTGCCACTGGCCGTCGTTCAGGCCGGCCTGGCTGTCGATCGTGATCCGCTGAGCCATGTCCGGCCGGAGCCCGAACCGCACCTGCCCGTTGTTCGTCAGGTAGAGGTGCCGGTCGGCGTTGTTGCTGCTGCTCCGGTTGGTGCGGCTGTCACCGAACCCGACGATCTTGCCGCCCTCGGTGGAGGTGGTGTTGAACCATGCCTCGACCGTGAAGGTCTGCGGCCCCGACTGCCACCAGCTGGTCGTCCCGCGCACCGTCCTGGTGTCGGCGCTCGCCGGGAAGCCGGTCGCCCCGTTGTCCTCGCTGAGGAGTGCCCCGGCGACGTCACGCTGCGCGTCGGCGGACAAGGTCAGGTCGTTGGAGCGGATGTGGTCCCGGGCCACGGTGCCGGTCGTCTCGTCCAACCGCCAGTGGTGGATCGCACCGTTGTTCCGGACGGCGTCGCGGTAGGCACTGCTCGGGACGGACCCGGAGGGCACGCTGATCGTGGCAGCGCTGCCGACCCCGCCGTTCCCGAAGGTGTCCAGCATCCGGACGCGGTAGGTCTGGGTCGTCCCGGGGGGAGCCGTCCTGTCGACGAAGGCCATCGGCGGCTGGGTCCACCGGTTGGTGTCGATCTCGCCGCTCGCGACGACGACCGAGTTGTTCACCGAGGAGCCTCGCAGGACCTGGTAGCTCAGGCGCTCGTTGTCGTAGTCCCAGGGCGGAGTCCAGGCCACCCGGACCGTTCCCGGTCCCATCTGGGTGAGCTGGGGGGTCAGGCCGTTCATGCCGACCAGCCCGGTGTTGTTCGGGGCGATGTCCCGGATGGCGAACCGGACCAGCCCTTGCTGGCCGGTGTTGTTCACCCGCGGGAACTCCCCGCCGTAGAGCAGGTACTGGTCGTTGGCCTCGACGGAGTAGCCCGCCTGGAAGCTGCCGGTGTAGGTTCCGGCGGCCATGTTGGGCATCCAGTGCAGAGGGTCGGTCGCCGGCATGCCGGCGAACGGCCGCCAGTTGAAGTTCGAGCCATGGGCGTTGTACCGCCCGTAGGACGACCCCCGCTTGTCGAAGGCCAGGGCGCGTTGCTCGAGGATCGGTGTGGACTCGGGGTTGAAGCCGATCATGCCGCAGTCGTGCGAGTGGCCCGTGGTGTAGAGCACGTCACCCTGGGCGGCGACACTGAACTGGTCGCCACGGCAGCCGTTGATCCAGTCGATCTCCCCGGTGAGCGGGTCGGCGGCGAACGTGCCCTCGAAGTTGGCTGTGGTCCCGCCAGCCCCGAAGTAGGCCCACCCGACGCCGTAGATCATCTCTCCATCGGTGATGAGGCTGGAGATCTGCGTGTTCGCGCCGTAGTTCTGGATCACCTGGTTCGCGGCCCACGGCATGACCGCCCCGGTGGTCCCGTCCAGCGAGGTCATGCCCCGCTGCGACACGCCGTTCACGGTGGAGAAGGAGCCACCGACGATGACCCGACCACTGTCCGGGTGCACGGTCATCGTGACGATCTCGCGGTCCGCCGACGGAGCCCACGGAAGGAGAGCGCCCGTCGTGGCATTGACGGCTGCCAGACGGGAACGTGACTGCCCGCTGACAGTGCTGAAGTGTCCGCCCACGTAGAGGGTGTTGCCGTGCACGGCCAGCGAGGCGACGCGGGTGTTCGCAGCGGGGTTGAAGCTCTGGATCACGGCGCCGGTCTGTGCGTCCAGCGCCACGATGCGCGAGCGCGACACGCCACTCACCTGGGAGAAGTCGCCACCGACGTAGATGCGAGAGCCGTCGGCGGAGGCGGTGATCGCCATTCCCTGCGCGTTCAGACTGGGGGCCCAGTTCGAGATCAGCACGCCGGTGTGCAGGTTGTAGGCCAGGATGTTCGAGCGAGGCGTCTGGTTCTGGCCCGGGTTGGCTCCCGCAGGCCGGGCGTGGGTGAACTCTCCAGTGACATACACACGGTCGCCGACGATCACCTGGTCCCAGACCACGCCGTTGATCTGCACGGTCGGGAGCCGATCGGCCGAGACGGTGCGGGGCTCGCCGGGCCGGTGCGGGGCGGTGTCAGCCGCAGCGGGGCTTGGGCTGCCGAGCACCGCGAAGAGCGAGGCGACCAGGGCCGCCGTCACCCAGGCAGCGATCCAGAAGTAGGTGCGCGATCCAACGTGAATGTGTCGCATGGCGTGGCTCCCTGTGTGCGTGCCGTGGTCGTTCACGGCTGGATCACGACGAAGTTGGGGGTGGTGTTGTGGTGCACCTGGACAGTGACTGCGTCGATGTCACCAGCCAGGCGGAAGACGTAGACGCCGGCTGCGGAATCTCCAGGCTCGAGGACCCCGGACAGGGCCTCGGCGGGAGGCATGAAGTTGGGCACGAGGGGGATCCCCTCCTTGTCCGAGGCGTTCACCGCCAGGCCGGCGAGATCGAGGGCCGCGTCCGACTCGTTGTGCACGTCGAGGTGCACCGCGGCCGCGGGCCCAGCGGTCTCCCCGAGGCGTGCCGCCTCGACCTCCACCGCCTGGATCTCCGTGACGACCGCGACCAGGCCGTTGCCGAAGTCAGCCGGCTCGTCGACCGAAACGGGCTCCAGCGGTTCAGTGTCCACCGGCGCGGCGGGTGCCGAGGTCGCAGGCGGAGACAATGGCTCATCGGGGTCGTCAACGGCACGTGGCTCAGACATCTCCACCTGTGCGGAGGGTGTCGACGTCGCAGGAGCAGCTGATGGCTGAGAGGGGTCGTGATTCCCGCTGACCTTCGATATATCGGCTGCCGCGGTGTCGGCACCGCCATCGGCTCCGCTCGGGATCACGAGTGCTGCCCCGACCGCCAGGGCAAGCGCTGCCGAGGCGCCGAGCACCCCGATCGGTAGAGGTTTCATGACCTGGGTCCCATGGGGTTCATGCCCGCCTTGGCCCGGGCATGGTCGACCGAGTCGGAGTACCGAAAAATCGCGAGCGCCAGCTGATGAAGCTTCATGTCACTCCGTCTGCGAGAGGTGCGCCACGGTGCGCCCCTAGGGATGTGCGCGTCACGGTGCGCACTCTGAGGATGCTAAACGGCAAAGGATTGGTATAGCCAGCCCAAACTTAAAATCTCCTTATCGGCAGATGTGGGCTCATCGGCGCGCCCGCATTCCCACGGGTTCCCTGACCACACCTGCAGCGTGTCTGAGGCGGGAGACACGAGGAGGGTCGACATGAGAACGCCGACGTTCTATAGTCGAACCACTTGCCGACGACAGAGAGGTCCGCGCTCATGTACTACCGCTCGATGGGGGAGTTCCCCACGTCCCGTCACGTCACCTTCCAGACCAGCGACGGTCGGGAGACCTTCGAGGAGTTCATCGGCGAGGAGGGCTTCTCCGGCACCGCCTCGCACCTCTACCACCTCGGGATCCCGGCCAACCTGGTCGACTCCCGCGTCTGGGACCTCGGTGACCTGTCCACCCAGACCAACACCCCGCTGCGGCCCCGCCACTTCCGCCTGCCCGACCTCTTCCCGGCCGGCAGCCACCAGGGGAAGGACCTCGTGCGTCACCGGCGCCTCGTCCTGGGCAACGACGACGTGCGGATCAGCTACGTCGTCGCCGACAGCCCCTCGCCCCTCTTCAGCAACGGCATCGGCGACGAGGTCGTCTACATCGAGAGCGGCGAGGCCGACGTCGAGAGCGTCTTCGGCACCCTGCGGGTGCGGCAGGGCGACAACGTCGTCATCCCACGCGTGACGATCCACCGCTGGGTGCCGGTCGACGTGGAGAAGAACGGCCCGCTCAAGGCCTACTGCGTCGAGGCGACCGGCCACGTCGAGATCCCGGAGAAGTACCTGACCCGGTTCGGCCAGTTCCTCGAGGGCGCCCCGCTCACCGAGCGCAACATGCGCGGACCGGTCGGCCCCCTGCTGGCCCCGGCCGAGCTGGCGGACCAGGACACCGAGGTCTACGTCAAGCACGGCAGCGGCGCCGACGTCCACGGCGCGGTCGTCGTCTACGACCACCACCCCTTCGACGTCGTCGGCTGGGACGGCTACCTCTACCCCTACGCCTTCAACTACCGCGACTTCTCGCCGGTCACCGGCAAGATCCTGCAGCCGCCGCCCACCTACCAGATCCTCCAGGGCCACAACTTCGTCATCTGCAACTTCGTGCCGAGGATGCTGGAGTACGGCGAGGGCGCGATCACCGTGCCCTACTACCACTCCAACGTCGACGCCGACGAGGTGATGTTCTACTACGCCGGCGAGACCGCGGCCCGCAAGGGCACCGGCATCGGCAACGCCTCGGTGTCGCTGCACCCCGCCGCCTACACCCACGGCCCCACGCGCCAGGCCTACCTCAACTCGGTCGGCGCCGCCGAGAGCAAGGAGATGGCGTTCATGGTCGACACGATGAACACCCTCCGTGTCGGCGAGGGCGCCCTGGCCTGCGACGACCCGAACTACCCGTGGACCTGGGCCGGCCGCCGCACGCCGAAGAGCGACGGCTGACGTGGCCGCGGCCGAGAGCTCCCAGACGCTGAGCCGCGGCCTGGACGTGCTCACCTACCTGGCCGGGTCCCCGGTGCCGCGCACCCCGACCCAGGTGGCCACCGACCTCGGGCTCAACCGCACCGTGGTCTATCGCCTGGTCGGCACCCTGGTCGAGCACGGTATGGTGCGCCGCACCGCGGACGGGACGCTCTCGGTCGGGCTGGGCGTGCTGCGCCTCACCGAGAACTTCTACCCGTCCCTGCGTGAGGCGAGCCAGCCGGTGCTGGAGCGCCTGGCCGAGGACCTGCGCGCGACGGCGCACCTCGCGGTGTCGGACGGCACCGACTCCGTCGCCGTCTGCGTCGTGGAGCCCCGCTCCACCGACTTCCACCTCGCCTACCGGCCCGGCACCCGGCACCCGCTCGGCCGCGGCGCGCTGGGCGAGGCGCTCCAGGCGGCCGCGGCCGGCGAGCGGGGCGTCTTCGTCAGCCATGGGCAGCTCACGCCCGGGGCGACGGGCGTCGTCGCCGCCGTCCCGGGCCTGCCCGGGCTGCCGGCGGCGATCGGCGTCGTCACCCTCAGCGACCACGACTGGTCCGGCTTCCCCGACCGCGTCGCGGCCGCGGTGGACGACCTGGTCGCGGCGCTCGTGCCCATGGCGCCGGGGGCCACCGCATGACCGGCATCACGACCGCGTCCGTCACCGAGCTGTACGCCCGGCAGAGCCATGCGATCGACGACGGGGAGGCAGCCGCGTGGGCGGCGACCTTCACGGCGGACGGCAGCTTCAGCTCGCCCACGTTCGGGGACCCGATCGTCGGCACGGAGGCGCTCACCCGCTTCGCCGAGGGCGTCTACGCCGACCTGCAGGCCGAGGGTCTGCGACAGCGGCACTGGGTCAACAGCGTGGTCGTCGACGCGCAGGCGCAGACCTCCCGGGCCTACCTGCTCATCGTGCGGGTTGACCGGGAGGGCACGCCCTCGCTGATGCGCCACGTCGTCATCCACGACCGGCTGTCGACGGGGCCGGACGGCGGTGTGCTGGTCCGGGCGCGGCAGGTGCGGCGCGACCCCTAGCCGCCCGAGGCGTGCGCGAGCGCCAACAGCCCGGCGATGCGACCCATCGTCAGCGCGTTGGCGATGGCGTTGCCGCCGCCGACGTAGCGGTTGCCCAGCACACCGCCCCCGGCCTCGCCCGCGGCATACAGGCCGGGCAGCGGGTCGCCGAGGGTGCCCAGGACACGGGCCTGCGGGTCGATCCGCAGGCCCGTGTGCGTGCACACCAGCTCGCCGGGCACCAGCCGGGCGGCGTAGAAGGGCGGGGTCGCGACGGGGGAAGGCGGGGCGGTGGCCCCCTTCGCCTCCAGCGTGAGGTGGCGCTGGAAGTCCGGGTCCTCGCCGCGCGGGAGCGTGCCGTTCCACCGCTCGACGGTCCGCACCAGGGTCGCCTCCGGGACCCCCATCGCGGCTGCGAGGCCAGGCAGGTCGTCGGCGCGGTGAGTCCGCCCGGCCTGCGCCTCCTCCAGCACCCGGGCGGGCGTCCAGTCCAGGAAGCCCTCGGGCAGGGCGAGCCGCGCAGCCTCGTCGAAGACCACCCAGCACGGGCCGTCCTGGTCGAGCAGGATGCCGGCGGCGACGGCATACGAGACGTCCTCGTCCATGAACCGGTGCCCGGCCGAGTTGACGTTGATCCGCGACAGCGGCGGGAATCCGGAGTCCCAGTGGTGGTGCTGCTGCAGGTATGCCGTGACCAGCAGCAGGCCCCAGCCCTCGCCGGCCAGGTCGGCACCGACCTGCTCCCCGAGCCGCAGGTGGTCGCCACGGCTGCCGGGGCCGGCCACGACGAAGAGGTGCTCACCGGCCGCGTCCGCGGTGGGGTAGTAGCGGCGGACCAGGTCGCGGTCCTGGGCGAAGCCGCCGGAGGCGACGACCACGGCACCGGCCAGGGCCTCCTCGCCGCCGACCCGCACCCCGCGGACCTGCCCGTCGTGCACGACGAGCCCCTCCACGCGTGAGCCCAGCGCCAGCTCGGCACCGTGGCGCTTGCGGGTGCGGTCGAGCAGCTCGACCACGGCATACCCCTCGCCGGCCGGGGTGTGGCCCCGCCACACGTCCTCGACGCCGGCGTGCCCGAGGCCCGGCATGTGCGCGTTGGTGGAGCGCTGCGCGGGTACCTCCAAGCCCAGGTCCATCAGCCAGTGCAGCGTCGGCGCGGTGGCCGCGCAGAAGGTCCGGATGAGCCCCGGCTGCAGCCGCCACTGGTTGAGGTCCATGTAGTGCTGGTAGAAGCGCTCGGGGGAGTCCTGCACCCCGAGGGCCTCCTGGACCCGCGTGCCCGCCGCGGTGAACATCCCCGCGGCCAGCAGCATCGACCCGCCGACGGTGTCCTCGGACTCCAGGAGCAGCACCCGACCGCCCCGCTCGGCCGCCGACGCGGCGGCCGCCAGCCCTGCGCCACCGGCGCCGATCACGATGACGTCCCAGTCCGTCGACACGTTCTCACTCCCGCTCAGCAGATAGTCGTATGCAAGGTAGTCGGGGAGTGCCGGATTGACAATGTTCCGAATTGCCCCTTGACGAGACGCCCGTCGTGGAGTTGTATACAACGAGGCTTGCCGCCCTGTGACAGAACGAGGTAGGCCGACGACCGCCCGCGCCGCGGCCCGGTCGCTTGTGCGTGGGCACCCACCGACAGTCAAAGGAGATAGGTGATGCGAGGTCGAATCCTGGTCGCGCTCGCGGCCGCAGGAAGTCTGATGCTGGCGGCCTGCGGTGACAGCGCGGACGACGACACGGCGGGGAACACGGGCGGTGGTGGCGGCGACTCCGAGGAGTACGTCGTCGTCTGGATCAACCCGCTGAGCGGCGCCTCTGCGGCCTTCGGCGAGGCCTCCCGCGGCGGCGTCGAGCTCGCCCTGCAGGACATCGCCGAGTCCGGCGGCATCAACGGCTCGGAGCTGGAGGTCCTCTTCGAGGACAACGAGCTGCAGCCCGAGGCCTCCATCACGGCCTACCAGCGCACCGCCGGCCGCAACCCCGTGACGGTGATGACGGCGGGCAGCTCGGTCGTGCTGGCGCTGGCGCCCCTGGCCGAGCAGGACGAGGTCATGCTCGCCAACATCGGCGCGCAGTCCCCGGCCCTCATCTCCCCGGACCTGCCGCAGGTCTACAACTTCATCCCGACCTCCGCGGCCGAGGCCGACCGGCTGGCGGACCGGCTGGTCGAGGACGAGGGCATCACCAAGGTGGCCACGCTCTCGGTCGACAACGACTACGGCAAGGACACCTCCGAGGCGTTCCACACGGCCTTCGAGGAAGCCGGGGGCACGATCTCGGCCCGCGAGATCCACGAGCTCGGCGGCACCGACATGCGCACCCAGCTGACGAAGATCAAGGCCAGCGACGCCGAGGCGGTCGTCTTCATCTCCAACGTCGGTGAGGTCGGGCACAGCGTGGCGCAGGCCGAGGAGCTCGGCATCGACCTGCCCCGCTACGGCTTCACCTACGCCCTCTCGCCGGACAACTTCGAGATCGCCGGCGACGCGATGGACGGCATGAAGGGCATCGCGGTCTCCTTCGTCAACGACAGCGAGAAGGCGCTCGACTTCGCCGAGCGCTACGAGGAGGCCTACGGCACCTGGCCCAACGTCACCGCCGCCGTCTCCTACGACGGCACGATGATCATCGCCGAGGGGCTGCGCGAGGTCGGCAACGACCGGCAGGCCCTCATCGACTACGTGGCCAACGTCGAGGGCCACGAGGGCGTCCTGGGCACGACCAACATGACCCCGGAGCGCCAGTCCGACTTCCCGCTCAACGAGTTCGAGATCGTCGACGGCGAGATCGGCACCTGGGAGTAAGCGGGCCCCTGCCGGCCCGGTGGTGGTGTCCCGCCACCACCGGGCCACCCCGGGCCCGTTCCGGGCCACCCCGGACCGCGCGGTTCTGGCCGGGGAACGTTCGACACGACTGAAGGGACGAGGGGACAGGTGCTCACAGACCTGCTGCTGACCGGCCTGCTGGACGGGGCCCGGATCGGCGTGGCCGCGCTCGGCTTCGCGCTGATCTTCTACACGACCAAGGAGCTGCACTTCGCGTACGGGGCGCTGCTCGCGGCCTGCGGCTACCTCTACTACTCGCTGGTCGTGGACCAGGGCCTGCCCGCCCTCGTGGCTGCCCCCATCGCGCTGGCGTTCGGCGCCGCGGTGGGCGCGGCCATCCAGCGCTGGCTCTACCGCAGGCTCGCCGACCACCTGGCGGTCCTGCTGTTCTCCTTCGGGATGGCGATCATCCTGGAGAACGTCCTGCACATCATCTTCGGCCCGACCGACAAGGTGCTGCCCGCCGGCCCGCTGACGCAGACCGTCTCGGTGCTCGGCACCCAGCTGCGGATGATCGACCTGGTCACGGTCGCGATCTTCCTCGTCGTCTTCGCCGGACTCTGGTACATGCTCGAGCGCAGGCAGATCGGCCTGGCCATCCGCGCCGTCATGCGCGACTCCACGATGAGCGACCTCGTCGGCATCCGCACCGGCCGCATCAAGGTCTTCGCCTACGCGCTGGGCTCGGCCATCGGCGCCACCGCCGGCCTGATCGCCGTCACCCGGGAGGGCGTGCGGCCCGGCTCCGGCTTCGACGTCATGCTCTTCGCCTTCATCGCCACCCTGCTGGGCGGCGGCAAGCTCAGCCACGTCGCCCTGTGGAGCGTGGTCCTCGGCCTGTTCATGGGCCTGGTGGCCTGGCCGTTCCCGACCGAGCTGCAGACACTCTTCGCCTTCTTCGCCATGCTCGCCTACCTCGTGGTCCGCAGCCTGGACCTGTCGAGCCTGCGCCGACGCCGGCCAGCCAGGCCAGCCAGGCCAGCCAAGCCCGACAAGCCCGCCAAGCCCGTCGACCGCACGGAGGTCTCGGCATGAACTACCTGCTCACCCTGGTCAGCTTCTTCTCCATCGGGATCATCCTGGCGATGTCGCTCAACCTGCTCATGGGCTACACCGGGCAGGTCAGCATGGCCCACGGCGGTTTCATGGGCATCGGTGCCTACACCGCCGCCTGGTTCGCGATCAACGCCGAGATCAACATGGTCTGGGCGATGTTCCTCGCCGCGGCAGCGGCCGCGCTCATCGGCGGGCTGTTCGCCCTGGCCACGGCCCGGATCAGCGGCGACGAGTTCATCCTGGCCTCCTTCGCGCTGCAGATGGTCATCGTCGAGGCGATCAGCCGGTGGACCGACGTGACGCGCGGCACCTACGGCCTCTCCGGCGTGCCCAAGCCCGAGCTGTTCGGCGAGCCGCTGCGCACGATCCAGCAGTTCTCCGTCTTCGCCGTGGTCGTCATGCTCATCTGCGCGGTCATCATGATGCGGATGGGCGGCTCCACCTACGGGCTGGTGCTGCGCGGCGTGCGCGAGAGCGTCCCGAGCATGCAGGCCCTGGGCCGCAACACCGCCCACGTGAAGATCCTCGTCATGGTCATCGCCTGCGCGTTCGCGGGCATCGCCGGCACGCTGCAGGCCTCGCTGGTCACCTTCATCCACCCCGACAGCTTCACGATCATGCTGTCGATCATCATCGTCGCCTACCTGCTGGTCGGCGGCCTGGGCAACATGTGGGGCGCCGCCGTCGGCGCGGTCATCCTGCTCTCCATCCCCGAGCTGATCGCGACCAGCGAGTTCATCCCGAGCAACCTGCTCGGCCCGATGGAGCGCGTGGTCTACGGCGTGATCCTCATGGGGTTCGTCTGGTTCCGCCCCAAGGGGCTCATCGCCGAGCGCCCGGTGCTGCGGGTCCAGCGCATGCTGCGCCGCGGCACCGTCACCGCGCCCGCCGCCGCCTCGGCCGGCGCAGCGTCCTCCTCGAGCGCCACCACCGGCTCGACCACCTCGACGGGAGAGACCCGATGACCGACCGCCCCATGCTCCAGGTCGAGCACGCCTCGGTCAGCTTCGGCGGCCTGCGCGCGCTCAAGGACGTGTCCATCGAGGCGCGCGAGGGCGAGATCACCGCCCTCATCGGCCCCAACGGTGCCGGCAAGAGCACCCTGCTGGGCGCCGTCTCCGGCTTCACCCGGCTCGACGAGGGCCGCGTCACCTTCCGCGGACGGGACATCACCGGTATGCGGCCGCACCAGGGGGTGGGGATCGGGCTCGCCCGGACCTTCCAGGACCTGGAGGTCATGCAGCGGCTCACCGTCGCCGAGAACGTCCTGCTCGGCTTCCCCGACCAGCCCGCGGAGAAGCTGTCCCGGCTCTTGTTTACCCCCTGGGTCGCCAACCGCACCCACCGGGAGAACGTGCAGAGGACCGTCGACCTGCTGCACTACGTCGGGCTGCTGGACCGGGCCGACACCCTGGCCTCCGACCTGTCCTACGGCGAGCAGAAGCTGCTCGTCGTTGCCCGGCTGCTGGCCACCGGCGCCGACATGCTGATGCTCGACGAGCCCGGCGCGGGTCTGCCCGACGTCAACCTGCACCAGATCGGCTCGGTCCTGCGCCAGTCCGTCGCGGACGGCCGGACCGTGCTGCTGGTCGACCACAACATGGACCTGATCATGAACTACGCCGACCGGGTCACCGTGCTGCACCACGGCCAGGTCATCGCCACCGGCACGCCCGCGCAGATCCAGGCCGACCAGAGCGTCATCGACGTCTACTTCTCCCGCAGCCACAGCGCGGAAGAGGCGGCGCAAGAGGCGGCCGACGACGACAGCCCCATCCTGAGCACCACCCCGGCGAACGGAGCGACCGATGCGTCTTGAGCTCACCGACGTGCACGCCGGCTACGGACGGCGCGAGGTGCTCTTCGGCATCTCGATGGCCGTCGAGCCCGGCTCGATCACCGTCATGCTCGGCACCAACGGGGCCGGCAAGTCCACCACGCTCAAGACGATCATGGGCGCGATCAAGCCGACGTCCGGCTCCATCACCTACGACGGGCGGGACACCGCCCGCGGCGCGGTCGCCGACAACGTCGCCCACGGCATGGCCGCCGTGCCCGAGGCCGGTGGCGTCTTCCGCGACTTCACCGTGCGGGACAACCTGCTGCTGGGCGCCTTCACCGTCAAGGACCCGGCGGTGCGCGAGGAACGGCTGGAGTCGGTCTACGAGCTCTTCCCCAAGCTGCGCGACCGGGTCAACCAGTCCGCGGCCACGCTCAGCGGCGGCGAGCGGCAGATGCTCGCGATCGGCCGGGCGCTGATGAGCGGACCGTCGTGCCTCATGCTCGACGAGCCCTTCCTGGGGCTGGCGCCCGTGGTCGTCGACGACGTCGTCGACTCCCTGGCCACGATCAACCGGGAGTCCGGGGTCACCCTCCTCGTCGTCGAGCAGAGCGTGCGCATCCTCGACATCGCCACCCACGCCTACGTGCTGCGCCTGGGCCGCATCCACATCGACGAGCCCAACCCGCGCTCGCTCGTCGACGACAGCGGCCGGCTCGAAGCCTCCTTCATCGGCTGATGACCGACTACCCGCACCTGCTCGCGCCGCTGTCGCTGGGCGAGCTGCGGCTGCGCAACCGGGTCGTGGTGACCGCGCACGTGACCAACTTCGGCAGCCACGAGCACCTGGCGACGCCGCGCACCGCGGCATACCTCGCCGAGCGCGCCCGGGGCGGGGCCGGGCTGATCGTCTCGGAGTCCCTGGCGGTGCACCCCACTGCCGGGCCCAACACCTTCTTCCTGCAGCTGTGGGACGACGCCGCGGTCGCGCCGCTGCGCGCGGTGACCTCGGCCGTCCGTGGACATGGCGCCGCGATCGTGGCCCAGCTCAATCACGGCGGGCGGGAGCACAACCCGCGGGTGACCCGGCGCCCGCTCGTGGCGCCCTCGCCGATCGCCTCGCCCAAGGGCGGGGAGGTGCCGCACGAGCTGACCGTGGAGGAGATCGAGGAGCTGGTCGACGCCTTCGCCGCGGCGGCGACCCGGGCGCTGGCCGCCGGCTTCCAGGGCGTCGAGGTCCACGCCGGGCACGGCTACCTCATCCAGCAGTTCCTCTCCCCGTGGAGCAACCACCGCACCGACGCCTACGGCGGCGACGTCGAGGGACGGATGCGCTTCCTCGTGGAGGTGCTGCAGACCGTGCGCTCGGCCCTGCCCCGCCCCACGGTCGTGGGGGTGCGGATCAGCGCCGACGAGTTCGCCCCCGGCGGCCTCGACGTCGAGGCGATGCGGGAGGTCTCCCGACGGGTCGAGCAGCTCGGCCTCGTCGACTACCTGTCGGTGAGCCAGGGCAGCTATGCCGACCCCGGCACCTTCATCCCGGATGCCAGCCACGGCCGGCTGCCGTTCGTGCACCTCACCCGGGCGATCCGCGAGGTGGTCGACCTGCCCGTGGTCGCCGTCGGCTCGATCGTCACGCCGGAGGAGGCGGAGTCCGTGCTGGCGGCCGGCACCGCCGACCTGGTCGGGATGACGCGGGCCCACATCAGCGACCCGCACCTGGTCCGCAAGGTCGAGGAGGGGCGCACCGAGGACATCCGGCAGTGCATCCTGTGCAACCAGGGCTGCTACGGCCGGCTCCTCACCGGTCTGGACATCAGCTGCGTGCAGAACCCGGCCGTCGGCCGCGAGCTCGACTGGCCGGAGTTCCCGCCGCCGCGTGCCGCGCACGCCCGCCGCGTCGTCGTGGTCGGCGGCGGTCCCGCCGGCCTGGAGGCCGCCTGGGTCGCGGCCGCCCGGGGACACCAGGTCAGCCTGCACGAGACGCAGGCGCACCTCGGCGGGCAGGTGCGCACCTTCTCCACCCAGGACGGGCACCGGGAATGGGCGCACGTGGTCACCTGGCGGGAGCGGATGCTGGCGCGGTATTGCGTGCAGGTGCACACCTCCTCCCGCGCCGACGCGCGGACCGTGCTGGCACAGGAGCCTGAGGTGGTCGTGGTCGGCACCGGTCCCGGCGGTACCGACCCAGGTGGCCCCGGCCTCGTCGCCGAGCTGCGCGCCCGGGCCGGCCCGGACCTGCGCATCCTCACCGTGGGCGACGCCGCCGCACCCCGCGACGCGCTCGCCGCCCTGACCGACGGGCACCGCGTCGGACGCGAGATCTGACACCCGCCTCATACCCCGCATACCCGCACGACACCCACGAAGGAAGCTCCATGACATCGCAGGAACTGCTGGCCATCCCGATGCCCACCGGTGGGCGGCTCGACGTCTACTCGGGCGTGGCGCGGCTGGCCGGCAAGCTGTGGGCCAGCTGCCACCGCGCCCAGAGGGGGAACAGCCGCACCGCGGTGCTCATCGTGCACCCGACCTCCAACTTTCTCGGCCACTACGCGCTGGAGCCGCTGGCCCGGCGCGGGATCACCGCGGTGGGGATGAACACCCGCTACCTGGGCAACGACAGCGCCCTCATCACCGAGAACTGCGTGCTCGACGTCGGCGCGGGTGTGCGCTACCTGAAGGAGAACGGCTTCGACAAGGTCGTGCTCATGGGCAACTCCGGCGGTGGCGGCCTCGTCTCGCTCTACCAGAGCCAGGCGGAGCAGCCGTCGATCACCGCGACACCGGCCGGTGACGCCCCCGACCTGACCCAGGCCGACCTGCCGAGGGCTGACGGCGTCATCTGCGCCATGGCCCACCCGGGACGGGCCTCCGTCTACACCGAGTGGCTCGACCCGGCGATCACGGACGAGGAGCGGCCGTTCGAGCGCGACCCCGAGCTGGACGCCTTCGATCCGCGCCACACCCGTCCCTACTCGCCGGAGTTCATCGAGCGCTACCGGGCCGCCCAGGTCGAGCGCAACCGCCGGATCACCGCGTGGGTGCGCGGCCAGCTCGCGGAGCTGGAGGCGCAGGGGGACGGCGTGCAGGACCTGCCGTTCACCGTGCACGGGACCTGCGCCGACCTGCGCTTCCTCGACGAGACCATCGAGCCCTCCGACCGCGAGCCGGGCACGCTCTGGGGCGACCCGTGGGTGGCCAACTTCCTGCCGGCCTCCCTCGGCCACAACACCAGCTTGCGCTCCTGGCTGAGCCAATGGAGCATCGACGACAGCAACGCCGACGGGCCGCACCACCTGGGCCGGGTCAGCGTGCCGGTGCTGGTGGCCTACGGCACCGCGGACAACGCCGCGTTCCCTGCCCACGGCAAGGCGCTCTATGCCGGCGTGCAGCACGAGGCCAAGGAGCTGTTCGAGATCGGCGGTGCCAACCACTACTTCAAGGGCCAGCCGGAGCTGCTGGAGCGGTTCGCCGACAAGGTGGTCGACTGGCTGGACACCCACGACCTGCGCTGAGGCGCGGGCCCGAGATGAGCACGACAAGGACGAGGAGCTGAGATGACCGCGCAGGAGATCCCGGAGTATGCCGAGGTGCACGACGCGGCGGAGCGCGCCTACCGCGCCGTGCTGTCGATGATCGTCACCGGTGAGGTGGCCGAGGGCTCCTGGCTGCGCGAGACGACGCTCGCCGAGCAGATCGGGGTCAGCCGCACGCCGGTGCGGCAGGCGCTGAACCGGCTGGCCGCCGAGGGAGCCGTCGAGCTCAAGCCGCACCGGGGCGCCCAGGTCGTCTCCATCAGCCCGGAGGAGGTCGACTCCCTCTACGACCTGCGGGCGCAGTTCGAGCCGCTGGCGACCAAGCTGGCCGTGCCGCGGATGCAGCCCGAGCACCTGGAGGAGCTGGCCGACCTCGCCGAGCAGATGGAGGCGCTGGTCGCCGAGCCGCAGACGGACGCCCAGGAGATGACGCGGCTCAACAACGCCTTCCACGCCGTCTTCATCCGGGAGGCGAGCAACCGGCACCTGGCGATGGCGATCCAGGCGGTCACCCGGCCGGTCTACGTCGCCCGCACCTTCCAGACCTACAGCCGCCACGGCCTGGTGCGCAGCATGCGCCACCACGCCGAGCTCATCGACGCCGCCCGCCACGGCGACGGCGACTGGGCCGAGGCGGTCATGCGCGCCCACATCCTGTCCGCCCGCCACGCCTCGGCGTGAGCACCTGAGCACCCCCGTACCGCACGAGCAGAAGAGGACCCAGAGGTATGAAGATCGGCATCGTCATCGGATCGGTCCGCGAAGGACGCCTCGGGGCCCAGGTCGCCCAGTGGGTCCACGAGCAGGCCCAGGGGAGAGAGACCAGCTACGAGCTGGTCGACCTCAAGGACTTCGACCTGCCGAACTACACCTCTCCGAAGGTGGCCGCGGCGGCGGGCAAAAAGTACGACGACGAGCGGGTCACCCGCTGGAGCCAGACGATGGACGCCTGCGACGCGTTCGTCTTCGTCACCCCGGAGTACAACCACGGCGTGCCGGGCAGCCTGAAGAACGCCTTCGACTGGATCTTCCCCGAGTGGTGGAGCAAGCCCATCGCCTTCGTCGCCTACGGCTCGGCCCTCGGGCTGCGGGTCATCGAGCACTGGCGGCTGATCGTGGCCACCGCCAACATGTTTGACATCAAGGCGCAGGTCACCTTCAGCACCGTCACCGACGTGCAGGACGGGCAGCTGCAGCCGACCGAGCGCCACGCCAGGGAGATCGGCGCGCTGTTCGAGTCCCTGGAGAGGTCGGCCGTCGCGATGAACCCGCTGCGAGGCTGAAACCCGCTCAGCTCGACCACCGCGTGACGGACCCGCGGCCCCGGTTAAGGTCGAAGCATGTCCCTCAACGGCCTGCGGACCGAGCTCTGGCACCTGCGCAGGGGAGGGGTCCAGCAATGGCGGCGTTACCGAGCCCGTCGCCGCATCCCTGCTCTGGGGCAGGGGGGTGCGGTCGCCACTCGTCCTGGGCAGGCCCGAGGTCAGCTGACCGAGGCTCCGGACATCCCCGAGTGGACGCTCCCGGAGCGGCCTCCGCGGCGAGGCCTCAAGGTCGGGATCATCGCTGACGAGTTCACCGAGCTGGCTCTGCGCTACGAGTGGGACCAGGTGCCCCTGGGGCGGGAGACCTGGCGTGAACAGATCGCGGACAAGCCGGTCGAGCTGCTCTTCGTCGAGTCTGCGTGGAACGGCAACGGTGGTTCGTGGAAGTACGCCCTCACCGGGTCCAAAGCCCCGTGGCCGGAGCTGCGAGAGCTGGTCGCCCACTGTCGTGAGCACGGCATACCGACCGTCTTCTGGAACAAGGAGGACCCAGTCCACTTCGAGGACTTCCTCAGCACCGCCGCACTCTTCGACTACGTGCTCACGACCGAGGGGGAGAAGGTCCCGGAGTATGTCGCGCGACTGGGGCACGACCGGGTCTTCGTCATGCCCTTCGCCGCGGCGTCGTGGATCCACAACCCCGTCCGCCTGCGCGCCGGGGCGAACCGGGACATCGCCTTCGGCGGGATGTATTACCAGCACAGGTTCCCGGCCCGGCGGGCGCAGATGGACCTGCTGCTGGGAGCGGCGATGGACGTCTCCCACCGGATGGAACGTGGCCTGGAGATTTTCTCCCGGTTCCTCGACACCGATGAGCGGTACCAGTTCCCGAAGCGGTTCGCGGACCGCGTCGTCGGTGAGCTGAGCTACCGGCAGATGCTGACCGCATACCGCGATTTCAAGGTTTTTCTCAACGTCAGCTCGGTGCCCGAGTCGACCACCATGTGCCCGCGGCGCATCTTCGAGATAAGCGCCTGCGCCACCCCCGTCGTGTCCACGCCGACCCCCGCCATCGACGCCTTCTTCGGCCGGGACGAGATGGTGACGGTCCTTGAGCCGCAGGAGGCGCAGTGGGCATTGCGCGCGCTGGTCCGCAACGACCAGTGGCGCCAGAGGATGGCGCACAAGGCGGCCCGGAGAGTGCTATCGGAGCACACCTACCGTCATCGCGTCGACGAGGTGCTGGACCTCGTAGACCTCGGCAAGCACCGGACCTCCGACCCGACCGTGAGCGTGGTGGTCTCCACCAACCGGCCGCACCAGGTGGACCACGTGCTGCAGCAGGTGGCGGCGCAGCAGGATGTGACCCCTCAGCTGGTGCTCGTCAGTCACGGCTTCACCCTGCCGCACTGGGTGAAAGGGCGCGCTCGCGAGCTGGGCCTGACCGACGTCGTGACGCACGAGGTCGACGCGGCGCTGACCCTGGGGGAGTGCCTCAACGCTGGGATCGCACGTGCCAGTGGCGACGTGGTCGCCAAGTTCGACGACGACGACCTCTACGGCCCGTATTACCTTGCCGACCAGCTCCGTGCCCTGGACTACAGCGGGGCAGACGTCGTCGGCAAACAGGCACATCACCTGCTCCTGAACGGGCCGGGCGTGCTGATGGTGCGTTTCCCGGAGAGGGAGCACCGGTTCACCGACATGGTCATGGGTCCGACCCTGATGATGCGTCGCGAGCTCGCGGTCCGTATGCCGTTCGCCGCCCGCACCCGCGGGGAGGACACACACTTCCTGCGGCGCGTGCTCCTCGCCGGCGGCCGGGTCTACTCGTCCGACCGGTACAACTTTATCCAGGTCCGCAACGACGAGGGGCACACCTGGGAGGCCACAGATGTCGAGCTGCTGGCCAACGGGGATGTCGTCGCCTACGGGGCGGGTGCGAGGCACGTCTTCGTGTGACCGTCCATCACAGGAGAATGGAGGAGGCGACATAGGCCCGTTATAGTCGACGGCGTCCCTATCGCAATACAAGAAGGTGTCATGTCTGAGCGCGTTGCAGTGATCGGCCTGGGGTATATCGGACTGCCGACGGCAGCGATCCTCGCCAGCCACGGGCACGAGGTGATCGGGGTGGACGTCAACCCCAAGCACGTGGACGCCGTCAACAGGGGTGAAGTGCCCTTCGTCGAGCCTGACCTGGGCACCCATGTCGCGGGCGCCGTGAGCCAAGGACATCTCAGGGCTCAGGCCGACACACCCGACGCTGACATTTACATCATTGCGGTGCCGACGCCGTTCAAGGACGGGAACCAGGCTGACCTGTCCTACATCGAGGCGGCGACCGACGGCATCATTCCGCATCTGCAGGGCGGCGAGCTCATCATCCTGGAGTCCACCTCCCCGCCCGGCGCGACGCAGCACCTGGCCGACCGGATCACCGCCGCCCGGCCCGAGCTGACGACCAACGACGCCGAATCCGACACCAACGTGGACGTGGCCCACTGCCCTGAGCGCGTCCTGCCGGGGCGGGTGATGGTCGAGCTGGTGGCCAACGACCGGATCGTGGGGGGACTGACGCCACGGGCCGCCACCCGTGCCAAGGAGCTCTACGCGTCGTTCTGCCGGGCCGAGATCCATCTCACTGACGCGGTGACCGCCGAGATGGCAAAGCTCACAGAAAACTCGTTCCGCGACGTGAACATCGCCTTCGCCAACGAGTTGTCCATCATCGCCGAGCGGCTCGGGATCGACGTCTTCGAACTCATCGAGCTGGCCAACAAGCACCCTCGGGTCAACATCTTGCAGCCGGGCCCTGGCGTCGGGGGTCACTGCATCGCCGTCGACCCGTGGTTCATCGTGTCCGCTGTGCCCGAGGAAGCTCAACTGATTCGCACCGCTCGCGAGGTGAACGACTCCAAGCCTGAGTACGTCATCAGCCAGGTCATCGGTCACCTCGACGGCAAGGATGCGCCCGTCATCGCGGCGCTGGGATTGGCCTTCAAGCCCGACATCGACGACATGCGGGAGTCGCCGGCGCTGGAGATCACCCGCGACCTTGCGCAGCGCCTGCCGGGCGCGACAGTCCTCGCGGTGGAGCCGAACGTGGAGGAGCTGCCCGCGCGGTTGGCAGACTTCGAGAACGTTCAGCTCGTCGGCCTGACGGAGGCGCTGGACCGTGCCGACGTCGTCGCCATGCTCGTCGACCACCGAGAGTTCAAAGACTTCCAGGGCGCCAGCGAGCTCTCCGCGCCGGTGGTCGACACCCGTGGCGTCTGGCGCTGACACGATGACAAGCCCACGGAGCACCTGGGGAAGCCGCCGCCGTCAGAGGCTCGGGCAGTCCTCGCCCGACCAAAAGCAGCTCGGGGATCAGGACGCGAGCGGAGCACCTGACGCGAGAAGCACGACGCCGACGGCAGCCGAGCTCCGCGCCGCCGCCCGCGCGCATGCAACCGCGCTGTGGGAAGAAGGCCGCAAGCAGGAGTCGCTGGAGGTGCTCCGCCGTGCCCGGTTGGAGCACGGGCCGGACTCCTGGCTCTGCTTCGCCTACGGGACGCGCGCGATGCAGCTGGGCCAGGGGTGGGCCGCCCGCGAAGCGTTGCACGACGCCGTGGACCTCGACCCGACGAACCTGGACGCACTCGAGTTCTTCCTCGAGGCCGAGGACAAGCATCCCGCGGCCAAGGGATCGGTGACGGCGGCATTGACCCACCTGGCAGAGAGACTGCCGGCCCGGCCCGGTGTGGACGCCGACGCACTGGCGTTCCTTCTTCCGGCCATGAAACGGGTCAACGCGCTGCGTCGGGGAGTGCAGGCGCTGCAGGCCAGCGACGACGCCGTGGCGCGCCTGGCCAGCCGGATGGCTCTTGCGGACCCCGCCCAGTGGGAGAGCCTGACCGCGGGTGTACCGAGCGAGACGGTGGCCCAGGCAAGGCTCTCGCTTGCCCTGGGCCGGGGCGCGTACGCCGAGACCTACGACCTCATGGCCGACATGGACCCTGAGGAGTTGCCCGTCCGGGCCCTGCGCATCGCCATCCGTCGAGAGCTCCGTCGCGGCCGGGACAAGCCCGCGATCAAACTTCTCAAGCGCTACCGCAAGGCGCGTCCGGCGGACGCCTGGTCACGGGCCAAGCTTGCGGAGCTGTCCACCGAGCGGCCGCTGTCGCACTACCAGCTCGCGACGAAGGGCTTCCCCTTCCGCAAGGCGCGCAAGGAGGCCGCTTACGAAGCGGTCCCGCATCGCGCCTTGTACTGCCTGCACAATTCACTGCCCCACCACTCAGCCGGTTACGCCACCCGGACCCACGGCCTGCTGCGCGGCATACGCGCGGAGGGGTGGGACATCCACGGGGTGACGCGGCTGGGCTACCCCTACGACATGCCCGGGCACCAGTCCCTGGGGCAGATCGAGCCCCAGATCGAGGTCGACGGGGTCCCGTACCACCGGCTCAGCACCACCCCCGGGATCGAGAAGAAGAACCCCATCCAGCCCTACGTGGAGCGCTACTCCGCGGCGCTGCGCGCGCTGGCCGAGGAACAGCGGCCGTTCGTCCTGCACGCCGCCTCGAACCACTGGAACGGACTCGCCGTCGTGCAAGCGGCGCGCCAGCTCGGCATCCCGAGCGTGTATGAGGTGCGCGGCCTGTGGGAGGTCACCCGAGGCTCCCGAGACCCAGAGTGGATGGGTGGCGGCATGTACCGGTACATGGCACGGATGGAGGCCGACGCCGCCAAGTACGCCACCCGAGTCATCGCGATCACCGGGGCGCTGAAGGAGGAGCTGGTCCGCCGTGGGGTGGACGAGGACAAGATCACCATCGTGCCCAACGGCGTCGAGACGGCACGTTTCGGACCGCGCCCCCGCAACGAAGAACTCGCGGCCCGGCTGGGCGTCGCGGGCAAGACCGTGGTGGGTTACGTCGGCTCGATCCTCGACTACGAAGGCCTTGGTCTGCTGATTGACGCAGCCGCCACCCTGCGGGCGGAGCGGGACGATGTCGCCTTCCTGCTGGTCGGAGACGGTGCAGAACTGCCGGAGTTCCGCGAGCGGGTCGAGGAAGAGCACCTCGGGGACACGGTGATCTTCACAGGGCGAGTGCCGCACCACGAGGTCGAGGACTACTACTCGGTCATCGACATCTGCCCCTTTCCTCGCCTCCCGCTGCCCGTGTGCGAGATGGTGTCCCCGCTCAAGCCCTTCGAGGCCATGGCGATGGCCAAGGCGGTCATCGCGTCAGACGTGGCGGCACTCGCCGAGATCGTGATGGACGGCCACAACGGTCTGCTGCATGCGAAGGGAGACGCCGACTCACTGACAGCCGCAATCAGGCAACTGGCAGATGACCCGGACAGACGGCGACGCCTAGGCTCATCGGCGATGGATTGGGTCCGCGGCGAAAGGGATTGGGACCACCTGTCCCAACGCGTCTCGACACTCTATGGCGAACTGGGTGGTACACGTCCCACGGAGTTGCCCCATGCTGCCGAGTGAGCTCGATCATGGTGTAGCCGAGAGACAGGCCGTGACGGCTCAGCAGCGGCGGCCCAAGAACGCCGAGGAAGAGTTTTTACGGTTGACACAGGGCAGACTGCGCATGCCACCTCACCCTGAGTGGCAAACCGACGATCTCTTCGACTGGACCGCGGATCCCTTCAAGGACCGCAATTGGCAGTTCCAGCACCACACCCTCCGTTGGCTTGATGCGCCACGGTATCTCGCACAACAAGGGGACCAGGCTGCTCGGAACTTTTGGGTTAACGCAGTGCGGTCCTGGTCCTCCAGCAATCTACCGCCTGAATCCGCCACCAGTCCCTGGGCATGGAAGGACATGGCTGACGGCACTCGCGCCATCGTCCTCGCCCTAGGCGTCGGCATCGTCCCCGACGACGAAACTTGGTTCGTCCCGGCGCTACAGGCACACCGCGACTACCTTCTGGACGAGAAGAACATCGTCAAGAAGAACCACGCGATGCACCAGTTGACGGGGCTCCTCGTCGTATCTGCCGCTCTACGAGACGACCACGCTGCCACAGTCGCGCGCGACCGCTTGGCCAAGCTCTTCGAGTCGGTTTTCGACACGGAGGGGACAAATGACGAGGGGTCTCTTGGTTATCATCAACTAAACCTGACCTGGTGGACCACAGTTTGGAAACGAGTCAGCGCCGAAGGACTGACTGTCCCGGAGGATGCCCAGGTACGCCTGAGAAGGGCAGCAGAGACACTCGCGCAGCTCGCCCAACCCGATGGGCATCTGCCGCAGATCGGGGATACTAAGCGCGATGTCCCACTTGGCGCCTTTGGACCTCCTACCGAGTGGGTGCGATCGCGGGGCCAACGCGGATCGCGTCCTAGCGCTATAGCCAAAGTCTTCAGAAGAGGGTACATATCCTCGCGAAGTGGTTGGGATTGGCCGCGGGGCGTTGATCACTCGCACATGTTGGTGCGCTTCGGTCCGGATTACCAGTCACACTCCCACCAAGACCGCGGTTCCGTGCACTTGTATACCCAAGGCCGCCCTTGGCTCGTCGACAGCGGATTTCTCAACTACCAGAGTAGCGACCCGTTCCGGCGCTTTACCCTGAGTCGCGACGCACACAACCTCGCGTTTGTCGAAGGCTTGCAGGTGGACCCACGTTCCCACGTAGAACTTCTGCGGTCTCACATAACAGCGCAAGCACATGATTTTCTTCTGTGGGATAAGGGCTACGATGGCTTGAAACTCACGCGTAGAGTAACCTACTTCGTAGACCCCGATTTCTGGGTGGTGTACGACCATGCTGATTCTCAGTCTGCGGTCCACCTCGGCCACCGCTGGTTGGTGGACGTCGGGCTGCGTGTGCGTCTCCACGATCGAGGCTATGTACTGCGAGATCGAAGGGCCTCTGCCTATATGCACTGGTTGGGACGCACTCGGCCGAAGTTGACACTTCACCGGGCGAGCCCCGATTCCCATGAGGGATGGATCGCCACGAAATGGAACCATAAAGAACCCGGCTCGATGATCACTGCAAATGTCACTGCTCGAAGCCCTCGACTGGTGATGCTCTTCGCTGGCACCTATAGCGGACCCCTGAGTATTGTCCATTCGGACGTGACGAGCGATGGTAGGGTTGAGGTAGAGGCTGCGCGAGGATCGAAACGATGGCTGGTTCAGATCAGTGACCCAGACATCGCGGTGACGCAGTTGCATCGCGATGAATAGCCGAGCGCCCCGGGCGCCCGATCGCAGAGACACCTAGGGAGCCAGGCCTCGGGCGCAGCTGACCGTCTGCTAGGACTGTTGCACGCCGCCCGAATGCTCTAGGTGCCGACGCTCCCAGGAGAGTCGAAACTTGGGCTGATAGAAGGGTCTTTTCAGAGGCGAAAGATCCGTGCACAATCCGGGATGGTTCTCCGCGGCGAAGGTGAGAGCATTCTGGTCCAGAGCCCAACTGTGTGGCATGCTGAGCCCGTAAGTCAAATATGCCTGCAGGTCGGACAGAATCTTAGAGCTCAAGGCCTTCCTGTTCACCGCGATGTTTCCCGCCATGTACCGACGCCAAGGGTGCAGCGCGGCGAAGCCGCGCATGGCGGGCAGTGCGAAGGCATGCTCAGACGTCCTTCGCCAGTATGGCCTTGGGTCGATGTCCGTCACAAGGTCCGCATCCATGATGTAGGTGCTCTCATATCGGTCTAGCATGAGTTGCACTGCGAAGAACCGCGCGCAGGCGAAGAAGGTCCGGTCCTCGGGGACCCCGGCCGGCACGGGGATCCTGAAGTGGGACAAATTGCTCGGGATACCACTGCGGTTGAGTCTGTTTAAGGAACGCGAATACTCATCGCCGTCAGCGACGACGGCACTCACCTCCGCCTCTGTTCCACAGACCAGCAAGACAAAGTCGATATCGGGCATCTGCTGTGCATAAAACCGCAGAGTAGGGGAATAGATGCGGTAGAATGCGGGGTCTAAAGCAACAAGGACGCCGAACTTGTTCGACGGCGAGGCTCCGTCGACGTCCACAATGCTTGCCGCAATGTCAGCAACTGGGGTAGTGGATGTGTGGGAGAACTCAGCAGCAGAAAAGTAGGTCTTGCAGCCGGTCTCTAGATAGAAATGTTCCATGAGGCCGATGGAGTCGAGGTCTCGGACTTGCTGAAAGTGTGCAGCGGCTGAGTCCCGGTCAAGCAAACTGCGCACCTTGCCGAGGGTGTTGTGCAGGGCGAGTTGGCCGGCGGCACTCTCAAAGCGAGTGGGGTGCTGATCAATGTATGCGGTCAAACTGTTGATCATTGAGACTGGAGAGGCCCCGCGCAGCACGGATGCCAACCCGCCCTTCACCATGGCATCGTGGAGCGCGACCGCAGACCTAAGGTACTCAAGACGCGGTTCCCCAATAAAATCGATGTGCCACTCAAAAAGGTCGTGGATCCTGCCGATGTGTGAGCTGCCTGGGTCTCGGCTGAGCTCGTCAAATATATGCCGGTGTAGTCCCATGGTAGCTGCCGCCAAGGCGGCAGGATTCGCAGCGAGCGCATGAGCGAGCTCCTCAGGCGTCGCTTTCTGCAGGTCCTCGACCCTTCCCCTTTGAAGCGACCGAAGTATGGATTGCGGAGCTTTTAGCGCCTTATAATGGGAGGCGTCTTTCCACTTGCCGTCCACAAAGCGCTGCAACTTAAACTTTCGAGGTTCCTCTGCACAGAGAACGTGGTGTATTTCTGCCGCGTCCGGGGGAGCGAATAGGAACGTGCCATCTCGATGGAAGGCCACGCGCCCGGCGTCGACCGCCTGGGCATCCGCCGCTATCTGAAGAGCCAGCGGCGAAGGGCCTTGGGGAGAAGCGTGGGCATCCATTGGATCACGGTAACAACATCGGTAGTGCTGATGTGTGATCAACCTGAGGGGTGGCGTCTCTTGGTGCAAGGGGTCGCTGGTCCTGGCGCCTCATCGCGGCTTGGGTCCTCGCCCGCGTCATGTGAATCGGTGCGATCGGTCGGATCTATAGTTGCGCTCCCAGACGGATCGAATAGGCGCCTGCATGGCAGGTCTCGTGCTGAGGCCGCTCCAGCTGGGCTGATGACGCTCGACTGCAAAGGCTAAAGCATTCTGGTCCAGCATCCAGTTGTCAGGCTCCTGCATGCCCCTCGCGAGGTAGTTGCGAATGTCCGTGAGAATGGGTGCTGCGGCTGGAGATTGCTGCAGGAGGACGTTGCCTGCCGTGTACCGTCTCCACGGAGATAAGGCCGTGACCCCCGTGGAGGCGGAGCTCGAGGCAACTGGGGTGCGCCGATTCTTCGTCATGTACGGGACAGGATCTTGCGTGAAGAACAGGTCGGCGTCTAACAGATACACTTGCTTGTGGCGCTCAAGGAGCGTGGGGGCAGCCAAGAAGCGGGCACTGGCAAAGAATGCTTTAGGATCGCCCGGGACATCGGGGACGGGTGTATTCCAGATTGTCACGTTGGAGACTGCTTTCAACCCCGTCATTGTTACCATGCCGTCTCTGAAGGTCTCGCTATCGGCAACGACCTCTTGAGCCTCGATCGGGGAGGCGCACAGTATTAAATTGAAGCGCAGCTCCGGCATCTGATGGGCTTGGAACAATATTTGCGGTCCGTATATGCGAAAAAATCCCGGATCTAGCGACATGCCGATTGCCAGAGGTTCTTGAGCATCAGCGTGTCCCGCAATAACCTCGAGGGCTGGATTGGAGAACTGATGAGAGGGTGTGGAACTCGATTCGAGCTGAGCAGCGTCATAGTAGGTTGTTGCGCCGGTGTCGATGTAGAATTTCGTGATAAGTGAGCGCCCAGAGGGCAGAAGAGCCGCGAAATGGTGCGCGGCAGTCTCCCTGTCAGCGAGACTCCACAGCTTGGCGATCAGGAGTTGGTGGGCGACGTCCTCGGCAGCACTGTCGGGTGTCGGGGCCTTGGTCAAAGCGCTCAAGCACTCGCTGGGCTCCCCATTCGCGATGGCTGCATCCAAGTGGGGTGCACAGGCGAGCAGATACTTTACTAGCCCGGCAACGTACTGCGCCTCAGGTGTGGTGAGAGCAGCTCTATGTGCCGTGAAAAAGGCGTGCAACGACTCTAGTTGGGGGCGCTGGCGTGAGACGTGACCGCCGACGGTCAAGCGGCGCGCGCTGTGCACTAGGAAGTGATCCGCTTGAGAGGACGAGATATGCCGCGCCACCTCCTGGTTGTTCATTTTTTTGAAGTCTTCAAGCCTGCGGATTTTTCGTAGGCTCCCTGCCCTTAAGAGTTGTTGTACCCGGACGTAGGGCGTTGAGTCAACCCAGCCATGGCCATCGAATGTTTGTATTTTGTACTTGAGCAAAGGGGCTTCTGTCCTGAGGACTTCCGAGATGGGGTCTCGCGCGACAGGTACTCTGAGACGTTTTGTGCCGTCGTGAAAGACGATCCGTGAGTGAGTTCCAGCTGGGACTTGGCCCAAAATACGGGTGCTTAGGGCCTCGACGTTAGTGGGGTTGGTCGCTTGACTGTCCTCCTGGGCATCGCCGCCCGGCTCCACACGGCGCGGCGAAGCACTGATCCGAGGTTCCGCATGGGAGGCAATGGCCCCGGTGAGGTTCTCGTACACCTCTTCCGTGTAGTGGAACGGTGCTATACCCCAGGGGTGGTCTGGATCGGCGGCGACTTCGGCGACGGTGAGGCTGATGACAGTTGGGTCTAGCGTGTGGCGCACAGCGGCGTGGTAGTCGTCATAAAGTCGGTTGGCTCGATCTGGCCGGAGTCCGAAAGAAGAAGGTGTCGGCGTGCCGGCCCGGGTGTGGGTCGCCCACGCAGGGGCGAGGAGGACGGTCTTGGACAGGAGACCCAGTCCCCGCAATTGGTCGGCGAATGTACGCAGAGCACGTAGAAACAGAAGCCGGTGCTTGCGCGACCCGAAGCTGATCAGCGGCGCGTGCTCTAACTGCGCGTCCACCCCCGCCCGGATGCCGTCCACCGATCGCGTGGCCATGGCGTACCCCCGCGAGGGAGCGGCTAAGTCAAGCTGGCGGAGGCCGAGGCGTTCGTCGCAGAGGTCCCACAGCAGGAGATCAATGGAGTCGGCCTGTTCGCGCAGGAGCGGCATCAGTGAGCTGTTCCAGTCGCCTTCGAGCATCCTGCGTTGGAAGGGGGAAGACGTGTCGATCTGCGGGACCGGGTGGGCACTGGGGGGCGCCATGGCGCTGATCAATGACTGCCGGGCCACGTATTGGACCAGCTCGAACCGGTCAGAGGGCAGCCGCTCGAAGGTGTCCCGAGAGACGCAGCTGCCGTAGATAAAGGTGCGGATCACCCAGGTCAGCCTTCGAAGTCGGGCAGGCGTTCGCCGCCGACGAGCAGGTGCTCCAGGGCTGCGATGCTGCGGGCAGCCGCCCGCCCGTCACCGTACGGGTTGACCGCGTTGGCCATCTCGGCATATGCCGCCTCGTTGGTGAAGAGACTGGTCACCTCGTCGATGATGCGCTGCTGGTCCGTCCCGATCAGGCGCACGGTGCCGGCGTCCACGGCCTCGGGGCGCTCAGTGTTCTCGCGCATCACCAGCACGGGCTTACCCAGGGAGGGGGCCTCCTCCTGGACGCCACCGGAGTCGGTGAGGACGACGGTGGAGGCCGCCATCACGCGCGTGAACTCCCCATAGGCGAGCGGCTCAGTCACGACGACGTTGTCCAGCCCCTCCAGGTGGGGCAGGACGGCTTCGCGGACGATGGGGTTGCGGTGGGCGGGCAGAACGGTCGTGACGTCGGGGAACGCCTCGGCCAAGTGACGCAGCGCGCGCCCGACGCCTTCCATGGCCCCGCCCCAGTTCTCTCGGCGGTGGCTCGTGACCAGCAGGAGCGGTGCCTCCCTCGCCACCAGGTCAGCCAGCCGCGGGTCGGTGATGGGCAGACCCTGCTCGACGGTATGGAAAAGCGCGTCGATCACGGTGTTGCCGGTGACGACCACGGTCGACTCGTCGATGGCCTCCCGCAGGAGGTTCTGCTTGGAGGTGGGGGTCGGGGCCAGATGCAGGGTCGTGACCTGAGAGGTGAGCTTGCGGTTGGCCTCCTCGGGGAAGGGGGAGTGGATGTTGCCGCTGCGCAGGCCGGCCTCGACGTGGACCACGGGGATCTGCCGGTAGAAGGCGGCGATCGAGGCACCAGCCACGGTCGAGGTGTCGCCCTGGACGATGAGCGCATCGGGTCGCTCGCGCTCCAGGACCGGGTCCAGGCGCTCGAACACCTTGGCCATGAGGGTGTTCAGGCCTTGTCCGTGCGCGAAGACGTCGAGGTCGTGGTCAGGCACGATGCCGAAGATCTCGTTGACCTGGTCAAGCATCTCGCGGTGCTGGCCGGTGACCACGGTGGTCGACTCCAGCAGGGGGCTGTCCTCGAGTGCCCGAATGATCGGAGCGACCTTGATGGCCTCGGGCCGGGTGCCGTACACGGTCATCACGCGGGCGGTTGTACTCATGGTGTGGGGCTCTCCTGGGTCTCGGGGTGCAGCTCTTCAACCTCCTGCTCGGCCTCGGCGACGCCGCGCCTTGCTTCGAGGGCCTTCTCCAACAGGTTATCCGCGGTCTCGATCTCGCCCTGGGCGACGTTCCACGCCCACCAACGGTAGGCCTCGGCGGTCTCCTCTGCGGGACCGTCCTGGATCAGGGTGCCGTTGTGCAACCACAGGGCGCGTGTGCAGGTCTCCTGGATGGTTTTAGCCGCGTGCGAGACCAGGAAGACGGTTCCGGCACGCTCCCGGATCTCCGCCATACGCTGCTCAGCCCGCTGCACAGAGGCGGCATCGCCGGTGGACAGGATCTCGTCCAGGAGCAGGATCTCCGGCTCCGCGGCGGCCGCGATCGCGAAGCGGAGGCGGGACGACATACCCGAGGAGTATGTGCGGATAGGCCGGTAGATCGCCTCCCCGATGCCTGCGATCTCCAGCACCCTCGGGATCGTGCCCTGCACCTTCTCCGGAGTGAACCCCAGCGCTAGCAGGCCGAGCCTGATGTTGGTGATCCCCGAGAGCTCCTGCTGCAGGGCAGCCCCCACGCCCAGCAGCATGGGTTGCGACGTGGCGGAGATCTCGCCCTGGTCGGGCACGTCCAGCCCGGCGATGAGCCGGAGGAGCGTGCTCTTGCCGGAACCGTTCGTGCCAACGATGCCGATGGCTTCGCCGGAGTGCGCCACGAAGGAAACCTTGCGTAGAGCGTGGACAGACGCCTTGGGCCGGGGACGCAGCGTCGAGGCAAGTCGACGGAGGTGACTTGTACCGTCACGGGTGCGGGGCAGCTCGACCGCGACCTCGAATCTCCGGCTGACCCGGTCCACCACCACGGTGGGGTGCTGAGAGTCAGAGTTGGCCATAGCTCTCCTCGCCCTGCCAGAAGTACCAGAACCCCAGGAGCGGAGTGAGGACGGCCCACACGGAGAGAATGAGCCAAGAGTTCAGCTCAGGGACGGTGTCGTACAGAAGCAGGTCCCGCGACATGTCCAGCACAAGGTACATGGGGTTGCCCTGGAAGATGGCCAGCCAAATTCCGTCGCTTACAAACCGTTCAATCGAGAAGAACACCCCAGAGGTGTAAAACCAAAACCTCGCGAGGAAACTCATCACGTGGCGGAAATCTGGCACCGCGGCGCCAAGACGGGCCATATAGCAAATCAGGCCTGCATTGAAGGCGACCTGCAAGGCGAAGACTAAGGGGAAGAGTAGCCATGTCAGCGTGATCTGCGTTCCCGGCGGGATCACCAGCAGTAGGATGACCATCGTGGCCAGAACGGGCGCCATGGACAGGGTCTGGCGCACGGCGACAGAGATGGGGATAGCTGCGCGTGGAAAAGAGAAGGCGGAGGTGAGGCCCCGGCTGCCAGACATGACGCTTACTGCTTGGTTGAGACATGCCGTGGTAAAGCGGAAGAGGAAGATTCCGATGATGAGGAAGCCAGTGAAGTTCTCGATCCCGCGCGTCGTCTGAAGGACGAGGCCGAAGATGATGAAGTAGACAAGCCCCTGCAGCACTGGAACACCGATCAGCCACACGTTTCCAAGGAGCATGTCCCGATTCCCGGAGAACGCCTTGGCGCGTGAGTCGGCGTAGATGAAGTAGCGGCGGGCCCACAGTTGACGCAGGTAGGTGCCAAGGTTAGGGCGCCCCCCCACTGGCCGCAGCTCTGGAGTTGCCGGTGGGGCCTCCTGTCGCGACGAGACACTCATAGGGGCCATCATCCCTGATAGACATGCACACGCCGAACCGGACTCTCCGCCGGATAGTCTGGCGCGACCCGGTAGCGGGCAACCCAAGGAAGGCATACTTTGCGTCGTCCAACACTCGGATGGTCCCTGATGCTCACGGCGTTGGCCATCTGCGCCCTGGCTGCTCTCGTTCTGGTCACGGGGGCCATCGCAACCGGCGAGTGGCTCTGGGCCGCGGGTGCCGCAGGCTTGGCCGGCGTGGCAGTCGTGCTCGGGGCCCTTCTTGGGCTCCGCCTCGTGACTTGGCAGCGCACACGGATCAACGGCCTGTCCACCCGCATCTCCAATGCTCATCGCAGAGCTGAGGATGCCCGCGCCGAGACCGAGCGGGTCCGTATGGGGATGGCGGAGCTGGTGGCACGGGTCGAGGGTCTCGATGACGTCCGCCAGCAGGTCGCGGCGCTCGAGACCCGGGTCAGCACCGTGGATGTGGGCCTCCTGCAGGCACTGGGGGAGCGGGTGCAAGAGGTCGACGCGCGCCAAGCTCAACTGGACGCGCGAGCGAGCGAGCAGGACCTGAGAGTCGACGGTGCGCTGCAGGAACTGACCCGGATCGGCGAAAAGCTGGATGGTGTCGAAACAGGGGTCCTCAGCGCGCTGAGCAGCCAGCTAGCGAAGGTGGAAGAAGTCCAGACCGGGCTTGAGGCGGCTGTCCAGAAGGTGCGCCAGGAGGCCCGCGTCACCCAGGAGAGCGGCTCCGCCGAGGCCATCGACAGTCTGAGGAAGCGGACGCAGATCCTCACCTCACGGTCTCGTCGGTCGCTTCCCGTCCTCGCCGGCTCGGCGACGGCTATGGGGTCTGATCTCACACAGGTGCTCAGTGCGCCGGACGCCCAGCTGGTCCTGGAGGACTCCCTGGCTCGCGACGAGGCCGTCTCTGCCATCCCCGTCATCGAGGCCTTCGACCTCCTACCCAGGCAGAGCCTGACAACGCTGCGGCACCTCTACCGCTCCTTCCGCGCCAGCGGCCACTGGGACATGGCGTCGAAGACGGTGGACATCATCGCCTCGAAGTCAGGCAAGTCGGGGGACAAGACCACCGCCCAACGGGTGCGCCAGGAGCTTGCGGTCTTCAGCTCGGCCCCTCCCACGCTCCCGGCTGCGGCATCGTCCGCCCGCCAGCAGGACGGTCCTGTGCTCCACGTCGTGGGCAACGTGCTGCCGTTCACCCAGACGGGGTACACGCTGCGCACGCAGTACACGGTCCGAGCGCAGATGCGTCGCGGTATCGCGGCTGTCGTCGTCGGCCAGAGCGGCAGCGGCGACGGCGATGAGATGCAGCGCTACACGCACCAAGGCGTCGACTACACCGTCCTGGCCGGACCCAGCCGCAAACACAGCGGGCTACGCACCTGGATGCGGTCCAACATGGAGCAGCTGGGCCAGCTCGTGCAAGAACTGCGCCCCAGCATCATCCACGCGCACAGCGACTTCCTGAACGTGTATGCGGCTCATGCGGTGGGGAGTGCTTACGACATCCCGGTGGTGTATGAGGTGCGGGGGTTCTGGGAGGAGTCGTGGCTGTCGCGGACCGCGGGCCGCGTCGGAGGTCGCGGCTGGCGGTGGGACCGAGGGGAGGATCTGCCGGCGGCATACTCGCTGCGTAAGCGCGCGGAAGAGCGAGCACGCCTGCTCCCTGCCCATGTCTTCACGCTGTCTTCGGTGATGAAGGGACGCATCGTCGAGGCTGCGGCTGGCAAGTTGGCGGACGAGAAGGTGTCTCTCGTCCCGAACGCGGTGACGTCGGCAGACTTCCCGCGTCAGGAACGCGATCGGCGGTTGGCCGAGGACCTGGGGATCCCCGATGATGCGCTCGTCGTCGGGTACATCTCCTCGTTGGTCGAGTATGAAGGCATCGACACGCTGATCGACGCGTTCAAGCTGGTGCAGGCGAAGACGCGAACAGAGCTGCGTCTTTTGCTTGTGGGGTCGGGGAACCACGCACAGGACCTGCGGGAGCACGCGAACGCCCACGGCGTCGAGGGCGTGATCTTCACAGGTGGGGTTCCGCATGAGGAGGTACTGCGGTACTACGGCCTCATCGACGTCTTCGTCGTCCCGCGCAGGAAGAGCACCGTGACGGAACTGGTGACCCCCCTCAAGCCGTTCGAGGCGTTCTCCACCGGCAGGGCGGTCGTCCTCTCCGACGTCCGCGCGCTGCGGGAGATCGCTCAGGAGTCGGGAGCGGCAGAGCTCTTCGAGCCGGGAGACGCCGCAAGCCTTGCCGAGGTCCTGACGACGCTGATCAGGAACCCCGGCCGGCGGGAGGAGCTGGCACGGAAGGGGGCCGAGTGGGTTCGGACCCACCGATCGTGGGAGCGCAACGCCAGCATCTACCTCGAGACCTATCGGCGTCTGGGCTACACGGGTGTCCCGTGAGCGTCGCCACGGACGGGGTGAACACTGACGTGGCTGACCAGGCGGAGAACGGCGAGCGCCCCCTTCGCATCGTCGTCGTGGCCATGAAGCCGATGCTGCGCGGCCGCATCCGGCGCAACATCATGACGTTCCTCGAGCTGGGTGCCGAGGTGACGGTGGTGAACACCCCGCCTCGGGACGACTTCTTCCAGGGCCTGGAGAGCCCGCGCCTGCACACCCGCTTCGTCGAGGCACGCTCAGCCGCGGTGCGCTACCAGGCGTGGATGAGCCGCCAGAACGTCCTGCGCAAGGAGAAGTGGGCCCGTGAGCGTGAGGAAGCGAGGGCTCGCGCCAGACTCCCGGTGCCGGTTGCTCCCGAGTGGATGCAGGCCAACAACCAGTTGGCAGCGCTGGCCTACCGCGGGTGGACGTCGCCGCCCGGTCGGCGCGTGCGTGGGCTGGTGGAGGAACGGTGGCCGTCCCTGAAGAAGAAGGCCATCAAACGAGGCCGGGAGCTGCGCAAGAAGCGGGACCTGGCCATCCGTGACGGCCTCAAGAAGTTTCACCCCGTCAACCGGTTCGTCGAGTTCTGGTGGCTGTCCCCGGACGAGATCGCCGCACTCGACCCCGACCTCATCGTCAGCTCCGACCTCCCCGGGCTGGTCGGAGCCAACATCGCCGCTCGCAGGCTGGGCCGCCCCCACCTGCACGACTGTCACGAGCTCTACCTCGAGAGCACCACGCTGAAACGTCACGAGCGTCTGCTCCTGTGGCCCGTGGAGCGCCACTACATGCGTCGTGCCGACGCGATCGTCATCGTGAACCAGACCATCCGGGATGAGTATCAGAGGCGGTATGGCGTCGACGGCGTCGTCCTGCGCAACTGCGCCCCACGAGTCCCAGCCTCGGTACGTGCCGACCCCATCGACGTCCGAGGCCTGCTCGGCCTGGCACCCGAGGCGCACGTCGTGCTCTACCAGGGTGGCCTCATGGCCGGACGAGGCCTCGACGTCTGCGTCCGGGCCGCAGCCCATTTCCCGGACGGCGCGCACCTCGTCTTCATCGGGGACGGCCGGGAGAAGCAGGGCCTGGTCGCCCTGGCCCAAGAAGTGGGCGTGCGCGACCGAGTCCACTGGCTACCAGCAGTCCCGCCCGCCGAGCTGCCGGCCTACACCGCCGCAGCCTCGGTAGGCCTCATCCCCTACCAGCCGGTCTCGAAGAACAACAGGTACGCCCTGCCCAACAAGGTGTTCGAGTACACCGGCGCGGGCGTTCCGTTCGTCGCCTCCGACCTGCCCGAGCTGCGCAAGATCGTCGAGACCTCTGGCTGCGGTGAGGTGTACGACCCGTACGACCCCGTTGCTCTCGGGTCGGCGGTGGGGTTGCTCCTGAACGGAGCACATTCCGACGCCTTTCGAATGAATGCGCACGCCTACGGGCGAAGCAACACTTGGGAGACCGAGCGCGAGCTCTTGGTCGAGCGTGTCCACTCACTTACGGACACTCATCGTATCCATCTGGACACGACAGATAGCGAAGGATGACGCCCGGCAGCGACACAAATCAACGTTTCAGCGACCCGGCACGCGAGCCGGTACGGTAGGGATCGCCAGGCCGATCAGTACCTTGCTGGGCAAGGCCGTCCAGTCGCTGCAAGTGGCAGGCCCAGTCGCGCGAAGGTACCGTGGGTCACAACGAGGTGCTCCAGCCGGGGCGACATAAGTACATCAGACCTCGGAAAGAGTGCGGCGCTGCCCATACCTAGACTCCAACCAGGATCACGCCATGAACTGCGCAACGCCGCTGTCCCATAACGCTATGGCGAGATGCTTGGGCCCCCTCAAAGCTTACTCAGCGCCATGGTAGCCTTAGCGAGGCCACTTTGACTATAGGCCGAACGGGATCACGCTACCCAGTAAAGGACGGGGACGCAAAAATGAACACCGCGGAACATCTGAATTTGGAGGGCGCGCGGACAGTTGTAACCGGAGGGGCTGGCTTCGTGGGATCACACCTCTGCGACGCTCTTCTTGCTCGGGGAGCTTCTGTCATCTGCGTCGACAACCTGGCGGGCACTGACGGCTCGACACGCAACATCGACCACCTAGTTGGTAAACCGCAGTTCGAATTCGTGCGGGAGGATATGGCTGACTGGGCCGTAACTGCTGACTTAACCGGCGTTGACGTCCTTTTCAATCAAGCGGCTTCAAAATTCACGGTGTCACAGGCGGACCCAGCGCGAGATCTACATGTCAATGCGCTCGGAACCTTGAATTTGCTTCTGGCAGCCCATCGCTTTGGCGTGCGCAAGTTTGTGCACGCTTCCACTGGGTCCGTGTTTGGACAGTTGCAGGCAACGCAGGATGAGGATCATCCGAAGAATCCGGCGTCCTTCTACGGCGTGAGTAAGTTGGCGGGGGAGTCGTATTGCCGTGTTGTCGGCGAAATCTATGACGTAGACTTCAGCGTATTACGGTATTATCACGTCATCGGCACACGGCAGAACGACAGTGATACTGGGGGTGTGGTTCCGATCTTTGTGCGAAGGGCCTTAAGCGGGGAGACACTTAACATCTATGGCTCGGGAGAGCAAGTACGGTCGTTCACGTCCGTGCACGACGTAGTGCGTGCGAACTTGCTAGCGGCGACAGATCCTGCTTGGGCTAAGCAGTATGTCAACTGTGCTTCAAGTATCCAGGTGTCCATCTCTGAACTGGCCAACTTCGTGAGGGGCGAGACTGGATCGTCGTCCGAGATCGAGCATCACGATTGGCGGGCCGGAGACATCATCGATTTCGATATTGATAACTCGAAAATCTTGTCCCTTGGCATGACCTTCAACAAAGACTGGAAAGCGCATGTGCGCGACGTGATCGAATCACATCGCAGCAGGAACTCCGAGCGGTCCTGACTCGTAGACTGCTCGGTCAACAGCCGCTGTCAGCGCGCCCTTGTGCCGAGCGATTATGTTACACGTGGTCGTCGATTGTTAAGGGAAAATGCCAGATGGAGGTATCGTTATGGAGCGCATGAAGGCGTTGCGGGATCACATTCGGCCGCGAGTGCGGCACCTTAAGTTGACTGCCCGGAGATCGCGATTCGGGCCGGCGTTATTGGCGGTCAAGCGGCGGTTCATGAGCACACCGGCGCCCTCTGAGCACCCGATTGAACTGCACAAGGAGGAGGCTCCGACCGCAAGACCGGATTACGACATTACTGATCAGGAACATGAGCGGGTTTTAGCATCGCATAAAGCGGAGATCAGTACGGCCGAGGCTGTGAATGCCCGCCCGGGCGCGGAGGAGGTTCCTAGCGCGAAGGCGTCTGGGTTCGCACAGCAGGCGTCAGCCTACGTGAAGTCAGGAGAGTTGGAGTTAGCTGAAAGGGTGCTCGTGGGCGGGCTGGCCCTGCATCCCGACTCTTCAGTGCTGCGAGGACGATTGCTGGGGGTCCGTGTCGCAGCGCAAGACTGGGCGGGCGCGATCGCGGTCGGCCAACCGCTGGTCGACGAGCGGGGGTCAGCACCACAAACTTCATGGTTTGCGCAACTGGCGACTGCCTACGTGAAGTCGGGTGACTTGGAGTCGGCTGAAAAGGTGATACAGCGGGGTTTGGAGGCGCACCGCGACTCACCGGTCTTGCGTGGGCGCCTGTTGGGAGTCCGCGTCGCAGCGCAAGACTGGGATGGGGCGGTTAGCGTGGGTATGCCCTTACTGGCAGAAGGCGGGCCCACGTTGAAGGCGTCCCTGTACGCACAGTTGGCGACGGCGTATGTAAAGTCTGGAGACCTAAGGTCGGCTGAAAGTGTCGTGGAGCGCGGGTTGACGATGTTCCCCGATGACGTCGTGCTGCGCGGTCGACTCTTGGCAGTACGGGTGGCTGCGCGAGACTGGGCAGGTGCGATGGCAGTGGGCGAGCGACTGCTCGCCGAGCAGGCATCCTCCTCCCAGCCTTCCTGGTTCGCGCAGTTAGCGACGGCCTATGCGAAGTCGGGGGACACTGAGACGGCGGCTAGCGTCCTCGAGCGTGGGATAGCGACGCATCCCGACGCTCCGGCATTACGCGGTCAGTTGTTGGGGCTGCGTGTAGCCGCTCGGGACTGGACGGGGGCTGTTGCAGTGGGCAGCCTGTTGGTTTCTGAAGAAGGAGAGAATGCCAAGGCTTCCTGGTACGCGCAGTTGGCTACGGCCCATGCACAGTCGGGCGACCTAGAGTCTGCCGCCAGCGTCCTCGAGCGTGGGCTGGCGGCACATTCTGACGCTTACGCGTTGCGTGGCCAACTGTTGGGGGTGCGTGTAGCCGCCCGGGACTGGGTAGCGGCGGTGGCTGTGGGTGAACCGTTGATCGCCGAGGCGAAGGCCGAGGTTCGAGCCGCCTGGCTCGGCCATCTGGCGACGGCCCATTTCAAGACGGGACGCCCGGAGTTAGCTAGCCGGTTGCTCGATGAGCCAAGCGCTCGAGGCTCGGAGGACCCTTCCATAAAGTTCGCCCGGGCGTTGATTAGTGGGAGATTGAATCCGGATGGCGTCGACTATGTCAATTTGGGAGTCTTGAAGCTCTCGAGAGAGCAACGGCAAGATCTGTCCGCGGTCATGCCAGAGTACGATTTTGGATCGTGCACCCCTGGGATTTCTGCGTGGGCGACGAAGTGGGCGCAAGCCGATCACTCGAGACGAGTCCTTATGATCGCACCTAAAGACTTCTCGGGGTCCATGTACAAGTTAGCCGAGGCGGTAAACCGACACTCGGATTACGCCGTTCGTCTCATCACCTTTCATCCCCACCCCTTTGGGTACCCAGACGATTTGGTCGTTCCCGAGGTCACGCCAGCACGTCTGCGCTCGCTACTCAAGCAAGTGGAGACTGCTAGCGTACTACACCTCAAGGACGAGCACTCATGGTTTAACAATGCGCAGGGAATCAATACAGAGCTTCTGCACTCCCTGTTCTTTGGCGAGTTCCGCTCTCACCATCGCACTGTCTTCACGACGTATGGGGGTTGGGCGCGCAGCCACAAAGATAATCAGGATTGGCGAGCTGCAGTTTCTTCCTTCGATGCTAGGGCGGCTATGACGCCTGACCTGAACTTCGACTGGTATAAGGGCGTTCTTCTTCCACACGCCATCGACACGGAAATGGTTGGTTACGCTTGGACGGACTCAAATATACTGGCGCACTCAAGTTCGACGGTTAAGCCGATCAGGAAGGGGACTGACTTGTTGTTTGAAGCGGTCTCTCTCTTAGAGCAGCGCGGGACTGCCGCTTGGTCGAAATGGGGAGTCGACTTCATCAGCGGCGTCAGTCATGCGAGCGCCATGGCGAGGACCCAGGCAGCATCTCTGTATTTCGACCAAGCTGGAAGAGAGGGCATTAGCAGCCCGCTGTCTGTTGACGATGTCGTCGGCTGGTACGGCAACGCCGCAGTCGAAGCGTTAGCTGCAGGGATTCCCGTGCTCGTGCACATTCGTGAAGATGCTGCGCACAGAGCGGTTGACGCGGGGATAAATGTCGATGACTGGCCGATTCTAACGGTCCATCGGGATCCTGGCCACATTGCCGCTCGGATCGAGCAATTTATATCGGCGACATCTGCCGAGCGCCGCGAGATATCAGAGCGCTCGCGCGAGTACGCGTCTGCTGTCCATGGCTATGGCGCTCTAGCGGGACGCTTGAGGGCTTTGTACGATTCACTCACTTTGTCGCCGCAATCCTCCGCTGAGAGCGCTGGGACAAGACTAGATGGGAGTGAGAAGTGAGAATTGCTTGTGTCGTTAGTCATATGGGCGAGTCTACTGTCACGGCCTCCATGCAAACGATCTCGAAAGCAGGTCAGGGTCGGTTCTCAATTCACCGGGTCGTGGCTGGAAAGAGTCCGATGACAGACTCTTTCAATGCGGCACTGGATATAGCGTGGGAGAACGGTTGTGATGTGTTGGTGCATACTGCCTCCGACGTACTGCTCGAACGACGAGCGATTTCCGTGTTGCTCGATACACTTGACATGAACGATCACTACTTGGCTATAGCTCGGGGCTATGACGCCATCCACGGCATAAGCTCTGGGGGCTTGTGGGCGTTCAATATGGGGGTACTGCAGGATCGTTTCCGGTTCCGAAACGTCTTCAAGCAAGATCTCGACCTATGCGCCAGGATTGAAGCTGAAACCAATCTATCCCGCTCATACACGCCGAAGAGCGAAGCTTTGACGTATCACCATCCGATCTGGACTGCACGTGAATTGTACGGAAAATACAGATACTCATACCCGAAGTACACCAAAGAAAAGACCCGCGATAATATGAAGACCTTTCTCACGAATGGTCTAATGCGCAATCCTGGGAATAAGGCGCTCCTAGCCGGAGCCCGTGGATTAGAAGCCGCCGAGAGCCGCGGTGCAATGGGTGGTGCCAAGGCTCATGAGCAGGTAGAGGAAGAGTTCGAGCGCGATTGTGGTGACCTGCAAATTTCTGGCAAGGAGTTTTACGTGAAGCATGGCTTTTACCTAGGACTGGCTCGAGGTGTCCTCGATTCAGACTACTCCTGCGTTCCGGAGCCGCCGGAAAGTTCGACACCTCTCATCAGGCCGTGATGGTCCTTGCAGAGGGTGTTTGTCGATCCTTAGGGTGACCTGAGGGGTTTGCGTCAGGTAGCGTCTCCTCAGAGTCCCGTATGGTCGATCTGTTGACTCGTGCAGCGTCTTCACAATCCTGGAGGTTTGACCCTTGATTACTGCAGTCGTCGGCTTGGGTAAGATCGGCCTACCGCTCGCCGTGCAGTTTGCATCTGCTGGGCATGAGGTCATTGGGGTCGACATCGATTCGCGGCAGGTACAACAAGTAAATCAAGCACTCGAGCCCTTCCCCGGCGAGGAGGGCTTACAGGACAAGTTGGCCGAGCTGGTGCCCGCCGGCAAGCTACGCGCGACGACCGACTACGCCGACGCCGTCCCGCAGGCGGACGCGGTGGTGATCGTGGTGCCGCTGTTCGTCGACGAGGAGACTTGGGAGCCCGACTTCGCCTGGATGGACAGCGCGACCCGGTCGCTCGCTGAACACCTCACGCCGGGCACGTTGGTCTCGTACGAGACGACGCTGCCGGTCGGGACGCTGCGGTCGCGCTTCGTGCCGATGATTGAGGAGATCTCGGGTCTGCAGGAGTCGCGCGATTTCTACGCGGTGTTCTCCCCCGAGCGGGTGCTGACGGGCCGGGTGTTCGAGGACCTGCGCAAGTACCCCAAGCTCATCGGCGCCATCAGTGAGGCGGGGGCCGAGCGGGCGCGGGAGTTCTACGAGTCCGCACTGACCTTCGACCCGCGTCCGGACCTGCCGCGGCCCAACGGGGTCTGGGACCTGGGGTCGCCCGAGGCCTCCGAGCTGGCCAAGTTGGCGGAGACGACCTACCGGGACGTCAACATCGGGCTGGCGAACGAGTTCGCCCTCTTCGCTCAGGACCACGGCATCGACGTCTACAAGGTGATCGAGGCCTCGAACTCCCAGCCCTACTCGCACATCCACCGGCCCGGCATCGCCGTGGGCGGCCACTGCATCCCCGTCTACCCCCGCCTCTACCTCTCGACGCACCCCGAGGCGGACACGGTGCGCACCGCCCGCAAGCTCAACGCCTCCATGCCGGCCCGCCTGATCGAGCGCGCCGTCAACCAGCTGGGGGAGCTGACGGGGATGCGCGCGGCAGTTCTCGGCGCTTCCTACCGGACCGGCGTCAAGGAGACCGCCTTCTCCGGCGTCTTCGCGGTCGTCGAGGAGCTGCGCCGGCGCGGCGCCACCGTCGCCGTGCACGACCCCTACTACAGCGACGAGGAGCTGACCGGCTTCGGCTGGGAGCCCTACGCCGTCGGTCAGCCCGCTGACCTCGTGGTCATCCAGACGAACCATCCTGAGTATGCCGAACTGACCAGCGCGGACGTTCCCGGTGTAAAGCTGGTAATCGACGGTCGCAACATCACCTCGTCCACGAACTGGCCCGCAGTCCCCCGGATGGTCCTCGGCGACGGCTCCGTCGCTGCATCCGACAACGCGAGCTCATGAGACAAGACGCCCCCATCGACCAGGAGTCGCTCAGCGTGCCCACTGAACGCACCTTCATCCCCCCGGCCAAGCCGATCATCGGCCAGGACGAGCAGGACGCCGTCACGCGCGTGCTCGCCTCGGGCATGGTGGCCCAAGGCCCCGAGGTGGCTGCCTTCGAGCAAGAGTTCGCCGCCGCACTGGTCGGTGGCCGCGAATGCGTCGCGGTCAACTCCGGCACCTCGGGTCAGCACCTTGGCATGCTGGCGCTCGGGCTGAAGCCGGGAGACGAGGTCATCGTCCCGTCGTTCACCTTTGCCGCGACGGCGAACTCGGTCGCGATCACGGGGGCGGTCCCGGTGTTCGTCGACGTGGACCCGGAGACCTTCACCTTGGACCCGGCGTGCGTGCGAGAGGCGATCACCGACCGGACGGTCGGGATCCAACCCGTGCACCTCTACGGCCACCCGGCGCCGATCGACGACATCGTCACCGTGGCCGCCGAGCACGACCTGTGGGTGTTCGAAGACGCGGCGCAGGCCCACGGGGCCATCTGGGACGGTCGGCAGGTCGGATCCTTCGGGGACGCCGCCATGTACTCCCTCTACCCCACCAAGAACATGACCTCCGGTGAGGGCGGCATGGTGGCCTGCGGGAGCGCCGAGATCGCCCGGACGGTGCGTCTGCTGCGCAACCAGGGCATGGAGAAGCAGTACGCGAACGAGGTGGTCGGTCTGAACAACAGGATGACCGACATCCACGCGGCCATCGGGCGGGTCCAGTTGCAGAAGTTGCCTGGCTGGACGGCTCGGAGGCAAGAGCTCGCCGGCTTCTACGACGCGCATCTTGAGGGTGTCGTCGTCCCCGTGGTGCGTGACCGAGCCACGCACGTGTACCACCAGTACACGGTCAGGCTCGAAGGGGCGAGCGCCGCTGAGCGTGACCGTTTTGCGGCCGCGCTGCGCGAGGAGCACCAGGTGGGGTTCGGGGTCTACTACCCGACCCCTGTGCACCGCCTGGCCACCTATCAGGAGGACATCGAGCTGCCGGTGACCGAGATGCTTGCCCGGGAGGTGCTCTCGCTGCCCGTGCATCCCAGCGTCAGCGACGAGGACAGGGACCGTGTCGTCGAGGCCGTGAACGCGGTCGCCAGGGGCGGTGCCTGACATGGCCCGGAACCTGCGCGCCGGGCTGATCGGGCTGGGCATGATGGGTCGTCACCACGCCCGCAACCTCAGGGCTCTCGAGGGGGTCGACCTGGTGGCGGTGGCCGACCCTGGTGGGGACGTGCACGGCACAGCCCCCGACCTCGACGTGCTCCCGGACGCCGAGTCGCTCATCAAGGCCGGCATCGACTACGCGGTCGTGGCCGTGCCCACCCAGTTCCACCGCGAGGTGGCACTGACGTTCGCCGACGCGGGCGTCCACTGCCTGGTGGAGAAGCCCTTGGCCTTCGACATCGGCGAGGCCGAGGAGATCGCCCGCGTGTTCGAGCACAAGGGCCTGGTGGGTGCCGTCGGCTATATCGAGCGGTACAACCCGGCCCTCCAGGAGATGCGCCGGCGCATCGCCGATGGGCAGCTGGGCCAGATCTACCAGATCAGCACCCGGCGCCAGGGCGCCTTCCCGGACCGCATCCACGACGTGGGTGTGGTGAAGGACCTGGCCACCCACGACCTTGACCTGACCACCTGGGTGGCGCAGTCGCCCTACGCGACCGTGGGTGCGGTCTCGACGCGGCGTTCGGGACGGAACGACGAGGACATGGTGTCCATCGCGGGGCGTCTCGCGGACGACACGATCACCAACCACATGGTGAACTGGCTCTCGCCGTTCAAGGAGCGGATCACCGTGGTGACCGGCGAGAAGGGGGCCCTGGTGGGGGACACCATCAAGGCGGACCTCACGTTCCACGCCAACGGCAAGGCGGACACAAATGTGTGGGAGACCATGGCTTCGTTCCGTGGTGTCAGCGAAGGGGATTCGGTGCGGTACGCGCTGCAGCGCACCGAGCCGCTGCGGACCGAACACATCGCCTTCCGCAACGCCGTCCTCGGTGACCCCTCGGATATCGTCACGATGCGTGAAGGCCTGCACACGGTGCGGGTGGTGGAGGCGGTGCTGGAGTCCGCGCAGGCCGGTCGGACGGTCTCGCTCTCCTTCTGACCAGGGAGGTGTTACCGGCGACCTGACGCCGAGCCCTCGGCGACGGCTGTGCGGTCATACACCTCGGCATACGAACGGACCTCACGTTCCACGCCAACGGCAAGGCGGACACAAATGTGTGGGAGACCATGGCTTCGTTCCGTGGTGTCAGCGAAGGGGATTCGGTGCGGTACGCGCTGCAGCGCACCGAGCCGCTGCGGACCGAACACATCGCCTTCCGCAACGCCGTCCTCGGTGACCCCTCGGATATCGTCACGATGCGTGAAGGCCTGCACACGGTGCGGGTGGTGGAGGCGGTGCTGGACCTGAGTTGGGTCAAAAGGCTTAGTGCCTAGGTCGCGCCGTTCTTGAGGTCGTTGAGGACGGCTTGATCGCTGGAGCTGAGGGCTGGTGGCAGGGTCTGGACGGCGCCGTTGGCCTCGATGGTGGCTGAGCGCAGTGGGCGGATCTGGCGCAGGAATCGGCGCAGGGACAGTCCGGTCCGGGCCTGGACGGTGCGAGCGATCGCCAGGGCGGTGAACACGATGGTCAGGTGCGCCTCGATCGAGTCGCGTCGTCGGGCGAACAAGGGACGGGCTCGCAGGTCGCTCTTGGACATCCGGAACGTTTGCTCCACGTGCCATAGGTCTCGGTAGGAGTCGATCACCTCGGCCGCGGGCAGGGCCGTGGCCGGGATGTTGGTGACGAAGCCCTTGAGCCCGGCCAGCCGGCGGGCTCTGGCCAGCGCCGCTTCGTCCAGGACCAGGCCGTCGCTCTGGGTCTTGACGAACCTGGGGGTGCGGGCTGGTTTGTCGCCCTCGATGGCCGCGCGGGCTCGGTTCTCCTGGGCGGTGAGGGTCTTGTTGTCCCTCGCGAACCGCTTGGCCGAGTAGGACCACACCGCCCGCCAGGAGCTGGGGTGCTGCTCGGGGTCCCAGGCCGGCTCGCGACGCAGGGCGGGGTCGTTGTCGGTGTTCTTGCCGACCTTGGGGGTCACGGTGTCGATGATCTGGCCATCGGTGAACGCATCCCCGTGCCAGCGGAAGTGAGAGATCAGGTCGATCGGGGCCTTGGCGGTCTTGGACCCGACGATGAAGGTGTGCCCGGCCTCGTCCAGGGCTCTCAGGTTGGCCGCGGACAGCATCCCGGCATCCGCGACAACGACCAGGTCGGTGATGCCGTGCCGCGCGGCGAACGCCTCGATGATCGGCACGATGGTGTGGGTCTCGGCCTTGTTGCCCTCCCAGCAGCCGATCTCCAGAGGGAAGCCGTGTCGGTCGACCAGCAGGCCGACGATGATCTATGGGTCGACCCGACGCTCCTTGGAGTAGCCGACCTTGCGCAAGGCGTCTTCCTCGGCGGCTTCGAAGTGCAGCGTGGTCACGTCGTACAGACACAGCGACACGTCTCCGCTGGCCCGGGCGTGCTGGAAGCAGAGCTCGGCGATCTGGTCACGGTAGGCCCGTCCTGGCAACGGCCCAGCGTGCGTTTGCGGGTCGACAGGCTCGCCGAGGTCCGGCCCAGGTCGGCCAGCACCCGGTCGACGTCCAGCAGGCTGGTCGGCTCCACCACCCGGGCGATGACCAGGTCGCGGAACACCTCATCCTCCAGGGCGTCGAGGCCCAGGTCGGTGTACACCCCGGCCAGGGCGTCATACAGCACCGCCGAAGACGTGCGCAGCACCTGCGGCGCGGCCACCACCGGGCGCCGTGCCGGGACGGTGGCTGGCTCGTCGAACAGCGTCTGGGTCGGGGCCGGCACCATGGCCGCCCTGGTCACCGGCAGCGACAGTCCCAGGTCCAGCTGCCCCTGGGCGTCGTCCTCGAGCAGCTTGCGCGCCCGATCCATCAGCAGCCCGAGCTCGGTCTCATCGTGCGCCGACCCCACGTGCCGCACGATGCGCCGCCGCCCGCCCACGGACTCGGCGATCTGCACCGCGGTCGCACCCGAGGCCGTCCGCACCCGCCGAATCCACGCCATCACCCGATCCTAGGGCCCCGGTTAGTGCCTAAACGACGCACCAAGCCACTACATCACCGCAGGTCACAGCCCCGCGCCCCGAAGAATCAGCGACTTGTGACCCAACTCAGGCTGGAGTCCGCGCAGGCCGGTCGGACGGTCTCGCTCTCCTTCTGACCAGGGAGGTGTTACCGGCGACCTGACGCCGAGCCCTCGGCGACGGCTGTGCGGTCATACACCTCGGCATACGAGCGCGCTTGAGCGGCCCAGGTCAGTGCGCGGGCGGCCTCACGGGCGCCGCTCGCTGCATGAGTCCGCCGCTCCGGATCACTCATCAGGACGAGGGCGTCAGCCAACGCTCCGGGGTCCTCCGTCGGCGAGAGGACTCCGCACCCCTCGGAGACGACCTCGGCCAGCACCGGCAGGTCCGAGGCGATGATCGGCTTCCCCGCACCCATGGACTCAGCCAGCTTCAGCGGCGGCACCAGGCGGGTGACCTCGAAGTCTCGACGGGGGATGGCGACCACGTCGAGAGCGTCCAGCCAGGCCAGGGCCTGGGGGCGGGGCAGCCGGCCGGGCAGGTGGACGACGTCGTGGAGACCGAGGTCAGCGACTCGGCGATGCAGGGCGGGCCAGGCCAGGCCGTCACCGACGATGGCGGCTCGCACGTCGAGGCCGCGGTCGCGAGCGATGGCCACTGCGTCCACGAGGTCCTCCATGCCCTCGTAGTGGACGACCGAGGTCACGGCGCCCACCCAGAGGCCCTCCGTGGGCAGCCCCAGGGCCCGCCGAGCAGCAGCAGGTTCGACGTCGCGCTCGAGCAGGGCCGACTCGATGCCGTTGGCCACCACGGTGATCCGCTCGGGGTCGACGCCACGGGCGGCCAGGTCGGCCTTCATGGTCTCGGACAGGGTGACGACATGGTCGGCCTGGGCGGCGAGCTCGGCCTCGCGCTCCCGCCACGCCAGGTAGCGCTGGGAGCGCAGCGGGTCGGGGACCCCGTTGCGAGCCCGCCCCGAGGCCCAGGTGCGCTCCAGCTGGCCGCGGACCTCGTGCACCCACGGCAGGCCGAGCGCCCGGGCGGCGGCCTGGGCGGCCAGGGCATTGGGGTAGTGCGTCGTCGAGTGCAGGTGCGTGGCCCGGTGCCGCTCCGCCAGCTTCACCAGGTGCTGGGCCCAGACGTCGACCCGTTGCGCCTCGCCAGGGGGCAGGGCTGGGGGCACGCACCGGTGGTAGGAGATGCCGTCGACGACGTCCACGCTGCCAGCGAGGACCTTCCCGATCGAGACGGGGTAAGCCGGTCGGGTCATCGCCGTCACCGCTATCCCGGCGTCCCGCTGCGCGGTCAGGATGGCGTGGGTGCGCAGGGTGTAGCCGGACCTGGTGTGCGGCAGGGAGTTGGTCAGGACATGCAGCACTCGCGGTTCGGGACCGGGCTCCCACGAGCGGCGTGCACCCGGCAGTGGCCTCGGCCCACCGGACAGTGCCTCGATGTCGCCCAAGACCTTGCCGCGCAGCCGCTGGGAGAGGTTGCCTTGCCGGGCCAGTCGGTCGGCCTGGTCGAGGTCGCCGACCAGCCACGCCCACCGGGCCCGATGGGCGTCCGGCGCGCTCGCCGCCGGGGCTGTCCCCGCGTGCACCGCCAGCGTCCCGGCAAGGGCACCCTGCGTCCCCAGGCCCGCAAGCCGCTGTCGCGCCTGCTCCGGGCGGTCCAGCAGCAGCTCGCCCCACACCCCGAGCACCCCCGTGGGCCGGCGCGTGGCCCAGCGCCCGAGCCGGGAGCGCACTCCCGTCGGTAGCCGGCGCCCCGCCTGCACCGTCAGCCAGGCAAGGTCGTCGCGAGCCATCGATGCGACGGTCCCTCCGGCGGTCGTCAGGTGTCGGGCCTGCTGGGCCAGCAGCCGCAGCCCGCGCGGTGGCGCCTCGTCGTGCCGGGCGACCACCTGCGTCAGATTCTCGAGGTATGCAGCCGCCGTCCCGGCCTCGTGCGCGTGCTCTCGCGCCCAGGCCTGCATCCCTTCTCGGTGCGGCTCGTGCCGGTGCTCCGCCAGGAGCCGCCACTGCTCGGCCAGCGCTCGGTCATCACCCGGCGGGACGGTGAAGCCGGCCCCGGTGTCCGCGATGATCTCCTCGGTCTCGCCCGTGGCCACGCCCGACACGTGCATCCCCAGAGCCAGCGCCTCATACAGCTTGGAGGGCACGGCCCAGGCCAACCCGGGCCAGTTGCGCAGGCTGACCAGCAGGGTGTCGGCCCAGCGATAGTGCTCGGCGACCTGCTCGCGTGGGACCGGCCCGACGAACTCGACCGGGACGCTGAGTTCTCGTGCCACCGATACCACCGACGCCATCCTGGCGCCGGTGCCGACGATGCGCAGTCGGGCACGGGTCCCGTCGGCGGTGACGCGCGCCACGGCACGGACGGCGGTCTCGAGGTCCTGGGCGCGGCCCACGGTCCCCACGTAGACGATCTGCAGGACATCGGCGGCAGACCGGCTACCCGGTCGGATCGCCTCGAGCCCGGGGAGAGGATGATAGGCGTTGCGGACGACGGCGACGCTCCGGACGCCCCGTCTCTGGAGCACCTCGGCGAAGCGTGCCGTGGTGCTGATTACCAGGTCCGCCCGTGCCTGCAGCGTCTTGACCCCTGCTGCGGCCAGCTGCACGGCATACCCGCGGATCCTCTGCCGTGGTGAGGGGGCTCTCGGAAGGGTGTCCGTGACCAGCTCTGGCCAGGCATCGCGCATCTCCAGAACCAGCGGTCTCCCCAGCAGCCTCGCCACTGCCCAGCCGGCTGCCAGGCTTGGCAGCGCCGGGGCAGTGGCGACCACCACGTCAGGCGCGATCTGTCGGCGCAGCCGCCAGGCGATCAGCACGCTGTGGCCCGCGGCGAGCACCTGGTCCACCAGGGTGGACAGGGTGGACGTGGACGAGGGGCACCACAGCACCCGGTGCACCCTTTCCCCGTGCTCACCCGGCGCGGCGCTGCCCACCCTGGTGACCTCGGCCGGTGCTCCGGGGAGCAGCTGGCCAAGGGGGTAGTGCGGCGGCGGTGCCAGCACGTCCACTTCGTGGCCGTGAGCGCGGAACTCCCGCACGAGCGCGGACCAGCGCAGCTGCGGAGCGCCGACCTCTGGGGCGTAGTGGTGGGTGAGCAGCAGGATGCGCATGCGGCCTCAGCGCGACCTTGTGGTGCCCGGCCCCACACTGGGCTCCGTCGGACGTGCCGACGGCGGGGCTTCGTCGGTCGGTTCGGGGTCAGTTGGTTCGGGCTCGGTCGGCTCGGTCGGATCTGTCGGCTCGGTCGGATCGGCAGGATCAGTGGGGTCGGGCGGGTCCGGCGTGGGGGTGGGCGTAGGGGCCGGCGGCGGTTGGTAGGGCGGTGGCTGGTACGGGGGAGGTTCGTACGGCGGAGGGTTGGGGGGCTGGTACGGCGGAGGGCCCGGGTCCACGGGAGGGAGCTCGGGCTCGACCGGGGGCAGCTGCGGTTCGGGCTGCGCCGCGTCGGTCGGCTGCTCAGGGGAGGCCTGCGGGGCCACCGGTGCCTGCGGGATGTCGCCCAGGACCGACTCGTGGACGACCTGGGCCCAGCGCTCGCCGCCGAAGATGTTCACGCTGAGCGGGTCGCGGGTGGAGACGGTGGTCCAGGTGAGGCCTTCGTCATCGAAGACCTGGGCAACGTCGACGATCGGAGCCTCGGCGTCCTCGGCCCACTCACGGGTGGTCTGCACCGTCGGCTCGACGCCGTCGGTGCGCTGCGGAGCGACGACCACCCAGGCCTCGGCGTCGGGGAACTGCTCGCCCAGGGAGTCCCACAGGGAGTCCAGCTCGCCGGTGAGCTCGTCCGGGCTGCTTGAACGGCCGAAGTTGAGGAGCACCAGATCCGGCTCCTCGGGGGCGAGGAGCGGTAGGCGCTCGGCGGCGTAGCCCGGGGTCCCGCCGACCAGGCTGGCGTTGTAGAGGGCGATGCGGGACTCGCCCGCGCCCAGCTCGACCGGCGGGTTGTACTGGGTGGGGTCTGCGGCGGTGGGGGAGTGCAGCTCCACGAGCCGGTCGGTGGCCAGCATGCGCGACCACGCGCCGACCCAGTCGTTGGGGTCGGTGCCGGTCTGGTCCCCGAGGACCAGGACGGTGAGGTCCTCACCGTCCTCGTAGCGCTCCATGACCGTCGGGGGATCCGGGTCCTCGGTCGGCTCCTGGGTCGGGGGCGCCGTGGTGACGCCGGCGTCGTCCGGTGGAACGGTCGGTGCGGGTGCCGTCGTCACGACCGGGTCGTCAGCGGGCTCCTCCACGGCGAACGGGTCGTCAACCTGCAGAGAGTCGAGCGGGTCCTCCCACTCGCCGCGCAGGGTGTCCCACCACCCGGAGAAACCCCGCTCGGAGATGCCGATCGCGACGACCGTCACCAGCAGCACGTTGGCGACGATGAGCACCAGGCCAAGCCCTGTCGTCTTCGCCCGGGAACCCTTCACAACACACCATTCTGCCCGACGAGGAACGCGGCGGACGCACCCACCGACAGAGCCAGCACGGCGAACAGCGCGGCAACTGGGATATGTCCCCAGCCAGGACGGCGCGAGAGCCTCTGATAGAAATGCTCCCGATGGGCCTCGGTGAGGCGTTCGCCTCGCGCCGCCCGCCGAACCAGCGTCAGACCGGTGTCGAAGAGATACGGGACCATGGCCGCAATGACCACGAGCGGATAGCCGCCCCCGGCCTGCTCGTGCATCAGGGCGAGCGTCACAAACCCACCGAAGAGGTAGCTGCCGCTGTCACCCAAAAACATCCGGGCACGTGGCAGGTTCCAGGGAAGAAACCCGAGAGCGCCGCCAAGGGTGAGCGCCGCCAGGATGACCGCGGCGCTGGTGCTGCCTGCAAAGAGGACGATGACGGCCCAGGCGCTCATCGTCAGGGCGGTGATGCCGTTGATGCCGTCCATGAAGTTGACCGCGTTGACCAGCACTGGCATTGCGATCGCGCCGAGCAGGGCAGTCCGGTAGTCACCGATGAGCGACCCTAGAGCCGCGCCGGCAAAAGCCTGCGCTACGAACCGGACCAAGGGCCCGATGTCGGTGGTGTCGGCGGCCAGCCCCAGCATGGTCAGCGCGAGCACGCCGACGAGGGCGACCAACGGCATTTCGGCACCAAGGGAGTGGGCCGCTGTGCTGCATCCCAGAACGCCCCCCAGAACGGCCAGACCTCCGCCGCGCAAAGTGGGCTGCACGTGTGAGGAGCGATGGCTGGGATGGTCGATCACCTGCCAGCGGTGCAGCAGCGTCATCGTGAGGGGTGCGAGCACAGTGGTCAGCAGCAGGGCGCCCACCCCCAGCAGGAGCACCTGAGCCAGGTCGATCATGCTCCGGTGAGCGTGCTTTCGCCGCCGTCCCTGCGCTTACGGCCGAAGATGGGCTGCTGCTCCCGGTGCGGGGCGATCCCCACCACCTCGTCGGCACGGGCACGCATCCAACCCACGAGCTCGCGGGCGTCGGCGAACGCGGTCGGGAGCACTTGCGGGGCGAGGGGTGGCACCTGCACCGAGCGGACCAGCTCGTGGTCGGTGGGTCGCGGGTCGTCCATACCGAAGAGGTCCTCGGTGAGCTTCTCGGCCCGCCTCAGGCCGGTGCGCTCGATCCGGATGTCGGTGCGGCCCGAGAGGCGGATCAGGGTGCGGGCGAGCTCCTCGATCCGCACCGGCGAGCCCATGTCCAGCACGAGTACGTCGCCGTCGGAACCCATTGCCGAGGCCTGCATGACCAGCTCGCACGCCTCGGGGATGAGCATAAAGTAGCGCTCGACGTCCTCGTGGGTCAGGGTCACCGGACCCCCGCGGCGGATCTGCTCGGTGAAGGTCGGCACCACCGACCCGCGGGAACCGAGCACGTTGCCGAACCGCACCGAGACGTAGCGCCCCGGCTGGGTGAAGGCGAAGTATGCGGTGAGGCGCTCTGCCAGGCGTTTGGTGTAGCCCAGCACCGCCACCGGCCGGGCGGCCTTGTCGCTGCTGATGTTGACGAAGGTGCCGACGCCGCTGCGGGCGGCGGCCCGCAGCACGTTGAGGGTGCCCAGCACGTTGACCTGCCAGGCCTGCCGGGGGTGGGTCTCCAGAAGGGGTAGGTGCTTCAGTGCGGCGGCGTGGAACACGACGTCGGGACGGTGCAGCGTGAAGACCTCGTCTAGCTGATCCACATCGGTGATGTCTGCCAGCACCAGGTCACCGTCGGTCATCAGGCTGCGGCCCTTGATCGATAGCTCGGTGCCGTGCAGTCCCGACTCGTCCCGGTCCAGCATCACCAGCCGGGCGGGCCGGAAGCGGTGGATCTGGCGGCACAGCTCCGAACCGATCGACCCACCGGCCCCGGTCACGAGGACCACCTTGCCGGTGATCTGTTCCGCGATGGCGATCTGGTCCAGCTGCGTTGCCCGGCGGCCCAGCAGGTCCTCCAGGTCGATGTCCCGAAGATCCGAGACCTGGGGGTCGGCGTGCAGCAACCGGTCCACGGTCGGCAGCACCTTGACGACCAGGTCGTTCTCCTCCGCCAGCTCGTTGATCTCGCGCATGAGCTCGGCGCTCGCCTGGGGGATCGCCACGACCAGGTGGGTGGCCTCGTAGCGCTGGGCGATCCGGGTGATCTGCTCACGGCCACCACGCACCCGCACACCGTCGATCTTCAGCTTCCGCTTGCTGCGGTCGTCGTCGATGAGGGCGACCGGGCGGAAGTCCGACTCGACGTCTGCCACCATGTTGGAGACGAGGCGGCGCCCCAGCACCCCGGCGCCGTAGATGATGACGTTGTTCTCCACATTGCGGCGCACGGCCTTGCGAGCCCGGTAGGAGCGCACGACGAACCGCAGGGCGAGCATGATCATCAGCGCGATGATGCCGGCTGAGGCGGGCACCGAACGGGGCACGACGTAGGGCTGGAGCCAGAGCGTCCACACCGCGAGGCTGACGGCCGTGATCGCCGCAGCCCGGACGAGGGCGAGGACCTCCTCGAACGACCCCCGGGCGTGCTTGACCAGGTAGGGCCCCAGCACCATGCCGACGAGAATCTGAATCCCCCCAGCGGTGCCCGCGACGATCCAGCTATCGACGACGAATGCACGCTCGTGGTTGTACTCGAAGCGCATCCACGTCGTCACCAGGACGGCGCAAACCCAGACCAAGCCGTCGCCAACCATCCAAAGGACACGCTTCAGCGGCTCCGGGAGTCGGCGTGACGATGCCATGCACGAGCCTCACAACTGTGTCAGTGACGGGACAGTAGTAAATCTTCTCAGACTTCCGTCACAGGACACAGTTGGGATGGATCCCGCCACTGACGCTCAGGCTTCGTCAGCCACCTGCGCGCGGCTCTTGCCCTGGCTCTTGGACAACACCTTGGTGGCCTGACGGTTGGCCAGCATGCGGGCCAGCGCCACGAGGGCGCCAGACAGGACGGCGAAGATGACCGCTTCCTTGATGTCGATCTCTGGGTCGTCCGGGTTCTCCGGCACGTCCTTGCCGGTGACGAACGACCACGTGCCGTCGGTGGCCTTCTTGGCGACCATGCTGGCGAGGAGGGCTGCTCCGGCGGTGACGACTTTGGCCGTGATGTTCATGGGTCCTGATCCTGCCACAGGGGTGTTAGTGTCGTCGGACGGAACCGACAGGGGAGCGCCACCGGCGCTGAGAGTGCGGCAGCAGGCCGCAGACCCTTGAACCTGCCCCGGCTAGCACCGGCGAAGGAAGTCGAAGGAGAGAGACGCATGCGGCATACCCGTGCCCTGGCCCTTGTGGCCGCCCTGACCCTGACCACCACCTCGGCCTGCACCGTTGCAGGGGGTGAGGACGAGGCCGCGGAGCCCACCACCGCGCCCGCGCCCGCGCCGCCGCCGGTCGACACGGGTGAGGCTTCTGCCGATGACGGGACGTCCACCGACGCCGCGACGGAGGAGGGGACCCCGAACGGCCCCGGCACGGTGACGCTCATCGCCCACGACTCGTTCTACCTGCCCGACGAGCTGGTCGCCGCCTTCGAGGCCGAGACCGGTCTCGACCTGCAGATCCAGAGCGCGGGCGACGCGGGGGCCATGGCCAACCAGGTGGTGCTCACCGCCGGCAGCCCCGTGGCCGATGTCGTCTTCGGCATCGACAACACCTTCGCCGCCCGCGTCATCGAGTCCGACGCGCTGGAGGGCTACACGCCCGAGGGCCTGCCCGAGGCGGTGGCCGAGCACGACCTGGAGGGGCCGAGCGCGGCATACCTGACACCGGTCGACTACGGCGACGTCTGCGTGAACATCGACAACGTGTGGTTCGCCAACCAAGGCATCGCCCCGCCGCAGACCCTGGCCGACCTGGTCGAGCCGGAGTACGAGAACCTCTTCGTCACCCCCGGCGCCACCACCTCCAGCCCAGGGATGTCCTTCCTGCTCGCCACCATCGGCGAGTTCGGGCCCGGCGAGTGGCAGACCTACTGGGAGGAGCTGATGGCCAACGGCGCGAAGGTCACCAGCGGCTGGACCGACGCCTACACCGTCGACTTCACCGCCGGCGGCGGTGGGGGCGACCGGCCGATCGTGCTGTCCTACGCCTCCAGCCCTCCGTCCACCATCCCCGAGGGCGGCTGGCAGCCGTCCACCAGCGCGCTGCTGGACACCTGCTTCCGGCAGGTGGAGTACGCCGGCGTGCTCGCCGGCGCCGACAACCCCGAGGGTGCACGGCAAGTCGTCGACTGGCTGCTCTCGGAGCCGGTGCAGGCCGCGATCCCGGACGCCATGTACATGTACCCGGTCAACGACCAGGTCGTCCTGCCCGACCTGTGGGCGCAGTGGGCCGCCGTCGCCGACGACCCGATCGTCGTGCACCCCCAGCAGATCGAGGCCGAGCGCGAGACCTGGCTGCGCGAGTGGGCGGATATCTCGGCGGGCTGATCGTTGCGGTCGCCGTTGCGCCGTGCAAGGCCGCCGATAGGTGTCGGGGATCGATCCCGCTGTAGGTGGCTGAAGGCGGTGACCCTCTGGGCGGCGTCGGCTTCACCCAGACGGGAACGAATCTCGTGTTGAGCGGCATGGCCCATGGGTGTCGAGTACGCAACCCGTTCATTAGGCTCGGTATGGTCGAGGCATGACTGTGACCAACGAGGCCGCCGTGAATCTGCCGTCTCTGTCCGTGAGTCGCAAGCAAATTTGGGATTACTACCGCATCGAGTTCCTCGAGGACGGGTACCCTGGGCGGCGATCCAAGTACGGTCTTCATGCGCACCCGATTTATGGCACTTACGTCATCAATGACTACATCTCTCAGTACCGCAAACACAAGGATGAGGTGTTCCTCGAGGCCGCCAAGCGTGTAGCCAACGCAGCAATCGACCGGATGGAGGAACATCGCGGCGCGCTAGTGTTTTACTATCAGCCGGGCGCTGGACTGAGCTCTTTGCCCAGTGTGTTCTACAGCGGCCTCACTCAGGCACGGTACTTGAGTACCTTCGGAGTTCTTGGAAAAGTTTCCCCCTCTTCGAGATACTCCAACGCAGCCGAGGCGATTCTCTCCAGTTTTGAAGTACCAGCTGAAGATGGGGGAATTGCGCGTCACACGCCTAGTGGCGGACTGTTGATCGAAGAGTACAGCCACCAAGTGCCCGACTACACGCTGAATGGGTGGACGACCGCGACGACGTTGCTGCACGAATACGCTGAGACCACGGACAGCCAGCACGCGCGCACCATTTTTGAGCAAAGTATTCGGGGAATTCGGGACGTACTGCCGCTTTATGACGTTCCCGAGCTGGCGAACTCTCGGTATCGACTGACCGGCGCTGTCCGAGTGAAACTTGGATTCACCAGTCCGCGGACAGCGGTCAACTCCGCAAAGGTGATCATTCCCGGTGAAGGCGATTTCCCGCTGGGTGCTGGGAGTGGCAAGTGGACCAACCGATTCGTGTCCGGTTTGGGTGCGGACGGCGTTGTGGGAGGCCGCGAAGCCGTTATGGAGATCTTGCTGTGCCGTGTGACGTGGCCAGAGCCGAACCGTCTGGCACTTGATCTCACTTCGGCTGAGGAAGGGATGGTGACGGTGCAGGTGGGTGAGGGGTCGTACGATCCCTTATCCAGTTGGGTCCGCACCGACTCCTACTCCACCGTGGCCGAGGTCGTCGTACATCGAGGTCCGAACACCCTGGACATCTCGATTCCGTGGGCACGGGCAGAGCTGGTCGCTTACCCGACGAGTTGGACCAAGGCGATTGGTGGGCGACAGTACAACTCGTACCATTTCATCCACATAGACACGCTCACCACTCTGGCGGAACGAACTGGTGATTCAATGCTCGCCTACTACCGTGACCGGTGGGCGCAGTACCCGGCTAGGTGGCCTGACGTGCCTGCCTTGGCAGGCGCTGACATCGTTCTCGATCGCTACAGGGCTTCTCGCGTTCAGTCGAGCGCATGACTGCGCCCGGGTCAGCGAGGAATACCCTGAACAGTCGTACCTACACTGGCTACGTGCGACAACGGCATCACGTTGATCGAAGGGCGGCCCCTTCACTCCGAAGGGTCAACCACCATGGCTAGGACAGCCGCGGTCCTGGGGGCTAGCGGCTTTGTCGGCGGACACGTCACGAAGTGGCTACGACAAACAAGTGTCGTCGTCAAGCCCGTCCGGGCGCCAAGAATGGCTCACAGTGTCGCCTCACTTAAACTTGACCCTTACGAGGCTTACCTGTTCGACATGCTCTCCGAGTGCGACGTCGTCGTGAACGCTGCTGGCGTTGCCGACGCCGTAGGCTCGAGCCAGGACATGGAGTGGGCGAACCACCGGTTGCCCGGTCTGCTGGCACAGGTGACAGCTCGGCTGGGGGTCCGGCTGGTCCACATGAGCTCGGCAGCGGTGCAGGGGAGGCGGCCCGCCCTGGACTCGAGCGCCGAATATGCACCGTTCTCCCCCTACTCGGCGAGCAAGGCTGCCGGAGAGCGGGCCGTCCTGGCTCACTCGTCGACGGCATGCATCTATCGGCCGCCCGGCGTGCATGGACCTGACAGGGCGGTCACCCAGAAGCTGGTCAGACTGGCCAGGGGGCGGTGGGCCACGGTCGCCAGCCCCGGCGACCAGAACTCGCCCCAGGCGCTGATCGAGAACGTCGCGGATGCCATCGCGTTCCTGGCGACGACCGAGGAGGAGTTGCCGCGCATCGTCCACCACCCCTCGGAGGGGCTGACGGTGAGCAGCCTGCTGCACCTGTTGGGCGGACGTCCTCCCCGTCGGGTCCCGCAGACGCTGGCCTCCGCAGCGATCAGCGCGGCATTCCTCGCCGGCCGAGCTCGCCCAGGGCTGCAGGGCCACGCTCGCCGCCTGGAGATGGTGCTGGTCGGCCAGGAGCAGGCGCCCAGCTGGCTCACGGCGGTGGGGTGGCGGGCTCCCTACTGCGCGGGACGATGGGCCGAGCTGGGGCGAACATCACTAGGGTCGTCTCACACGGGGTCGCTGGAGTCCCACAGGACCTCGAAAAGGTAACGCTGCTGCTCCGCGTACTCCTCGCTTTCGATGACCATGGCGAAATTCTCCTGACGCGACGACAGCGTCGCGACGGCGTGCTCGCCGATCAACGTCGTCATGGAGAAGACGTAGGGCTCGGGTGCCAGACGGACAACCCGCAGATCGGCGTCAGCGGTGGGCCACTGCAGGCCGGACTCCTTCTCTGCCGAACGCACGACATGCAGTTCCAGGTCCCGGTCGCGGCGTCCTTGGATGTAGTCCGCCATGGCGCCCGCACCGGGGACGGCCATCAGGTCTGACATGGACAGGATGCCGTAGAGGGGAGATGGCCAGCTGAGTGACTCAAAGAGTGCACTCCTGATCCCCGCAGCACCCTCCAGGTAGCGGACCCGCGGCAGTGCACCCTTCGGCCGAACCGCGCGTAGACGGGGGATCATCGCCTCTACCCGCTCCTGCTGCACTGCCAGTTGCTGCAGCAGCACGCCCGGGTCGTTCGCCTGCAGCACTGTCCGGTGATCTTCCGAGTCCTCCACGACCTGTACCAGGCCTCTGCGCACCAGCCTCTTGACGATGTCATAGGCACTGGTCCGACTCACGAAGGCCCGTTCAGCTGCAGTCGACACCGGCATGCCTCCGCCCTGGAGCAAGGTGAGATACAGCCGAGCCTCCTTCACGTCCAGTCCCTCATCCACGAGGTCGCGCCAGAGGAAATTGTCTGAGCCAGTTGACAAGACGGGCCTCCCGCATTTGGTGACAGCATCCTCGATCTTACGGGTGCACGAGCCGGGTCTTCTGTGACCCAGCCTAGATCCTGGTCGCCCCGCGGACGGCCGTGTCGACCGGTTTCGACAACACGGTGACCCTTGACTGGCTCGAGGCGGCCTGCTCGACTGGCTGGAGCAGGCCGCGAGGTGGTCTTCCGGACACCGTCGTATGCAGTGGACCGCCCGAGCCTGCTGGAGCTCGTCGAAGACGAGCAGCGTCCACAGGCGGCACCGACGAACCGCCCCCCCTGATGCACGCTCCCAACACAGAGCACACGCGAAGAACCCGTCCGAGCCAGATTCTGCAACGACGGCCACACCATGGGCCAGTGCCCCGATAGCAAAGGAACTCTCATGAACACCGCGTCCACACCACAGCTGCGAGTCGCAGCCGTGCAGGCGTCACCCGTCTTCCTCGACACCCCGGCGACCATGGAGAAGCTTCGAAACCTCGTGCGCGAGGCCGCTCAGGAAGGTGCCACCATCGTGGCCTTCGGCGAGTCCTTTCTCTCCGGCTTCCCGGTATGGACCAACGTCCTGCCCCCGGTTGACCAGCACGACTTCCAGGTGCAGCTGGTGCGCTCGTCGATCACGGTGCCCGGGCCCGAGGTCGATGAGCTGGGATCCATCGCCCGCGAGAGCAACGTCACCCTGTCGGTCGGGATCAACGAGGTGAGCGACGTCAGCGTCGGGACGGTCTGGAACGCCAACCTGATCTTCGGCCCGGACGGGCGGCTCCTCAACCACCGCCGCAAGCTGGTCGCGACCTGGTGCGAGCGCCTCGCGTGGTCCCACGGCGACGGTTACGACCTCCACCCGGTCCACACGTCAGGGGCCAACGTCGGCGTCCTGCTGTGCGGGGAGAACACCAACACCCTGGCGCGGTACGCCCTGCTCGCCCAGGGCGAGGAGGTGCACATCTCCACCTACCCCCCCGCCTGGCCGTTCGACCGGTCTGACAACCGCGCCGACTATGACCTCGCCGAGGCCATCCGGCTACGCAGTGCCGCCCACAGCTTCGAGGGGAAGGTCTTCAACATCGTCGCGGCCACCGCCCTCGGAGACGACGCCGTCGCGGCGGTCGCCGGCGACAACGAGGAGATCGCTGGCCTGATGAGGGCCAAGCCCACGGCCTCCATGATCCTCGGCCCTGTGGGGCAGTACCTCGCCGGGCCGCTGGTCGGGGACGAGGGCATCCTCTATGCCGACATCGACCTCGAAGACCGCATCATCCCCAAGCAGGCGCAGGACATCGTCGGCACCTACAACCGGATGGACGTGTTCTCTTTCGAGGTGAACAAGACGCGGCACACTCCTATCCGTGTGCAGGGCAGCACGGGCAGCAGGTTCACCGAGTTCTCCTCGGCCCCCCGCCGATCCGCTGCCGAAGAGGAGATGGCGCAATGACCAGCGGAACCACTAAGCCCGAGGGCGGAGCGGCAGGGTCGGTCGACCTGACTGCGCAGGCGCCGGTCGGCGGACCGCCTGAGGTCGTGGATCGGGACACGCCAGAGTTCCGTACCAAGGGTCGGCGTGCCCTGGGCGCCGCCATGTTCGGGTTCTGGGTGGACATGTACGACATCTACCTCCCGGTGATCGTCCTGGCGCCGGCCATGGTGTACTTCATGCCTCCTGAGACGAGCGGTGTAGACGCCGCAGTCTTCCTCACGCTGATCTATGTCGCCTCCATCGTGGGCCGTCCATTGGGCTCCTTGATCTTCGGTCCGCTTGGCGACACCCTGGGGCGTCGCAAGACGACGCTCATCGCGGCTGGTGGCTCGTCGGTCGCGACAGGCCTGATGACCTTCCTACCGGGCTACACCACCCTCGGTATCTGGGCACTGGTGGCGCTCCTGGTGCTTCGGCTGTTCGACGGAATCTTCCTGGGAGGCGAGTACACGGCAGCCAACCCGCTCGCGATGGAGTACACCCGGAAGGAACGGCGAGGGGTCGCTGGCTCGCTCATCAACACCGGGTATCCGCTGGCCCTCGCGACCATCACGGTCGTCACCATCATCACGATGCGGTTCTTCCCGGTCGGAGATGCAGCATCCGCGTATGCCGTCTGGGGTTGGCGCATCCCGTTCTTTATCGGTTTCGTCCTCTGCACGTCGCTCTTCTTCTACTACCTCTTGGCCGTCCCCGAGTCCGAGATCTGGACGAAGATGCCCAAGAACAGCGGCGGAAACCCGCTCAAGATCCTGTTCTCGGGGTCGAACATCAAGTCCTTCGGTGTGGCCTTCGTGGTGGGCACCGGGGCCTGGCTCACGCTCAATGGCTCGGTCGGGATGTTCGCAGGTCACTTCCGGAGGCTCGAGGTGAGCGACGGGACCATCAACACGGTCATCCTCGTCGCGGCGCTGAGCGGCGCGCTCCTCTTCCCCCTTGTCGGTGCGGCCGGGCAACGGTTCGGCAGGCGTCAGGTGATCATGGCCATCGGCGTGCTGATCCTCCTGTTCGGTTCCGTCGGCATGGCTCTGGCCGTGCGTTTCGTCGAGACCAACATGTTCGTCGTCCTAGCGGTCATCGGTCTGATCCCTGGACTGCTCATCTGGGCGATGATCACCGCGTTCCTGATGGAGCTGTTCCCCACCAACGTGCGTGCGTCCGGATACGGCGTGGCCTACAGCCTGCCCAGCATCATCCCGGCCCTCTACGGCTACTACATGGTGTGGCTGGGCAATGTGATGGACTACGACTACACGCCGATCGTCATCGGCAGCTTGGGGGCCATCTGCCTCATCATCGGCGGTTACATCGCCAAGGACGTCCGGCACGTAGACCTGGAACACATCTGATCGGGGTTCGGCTGCCGAACGGTGCGCCCCTACCTAGAAGGAGCTCAACATGTCAGCGAAAACCACGTTCCGCATCGGGCAGATCGTGCCCAGCTCGAATGTCACGATGGAAACCGAGATACCGGCGATGTTCAATCGTCGTCAAACGGTCGCCCCTGAGCGGTTCACGTTCCACTCGGCGCGGATGCGCATGAAGGAGGTCACTCCCGAGCAGCTGCTGTCCATGGACAACGACTCCGATCGATGCGCGGCGGAGCTCTCCGATGCTGAGGTGGATGTCATCGGCTATGCGTGTCTGGTCGCCATCATGGCGCGCGAGTTCGGCTACCACTGCAAGTCGCAGGACAGGTTGGGCGAGGTAGCCGCTGAGAATGGATCACCGGCGCCCATCATCTCGAGTGCGGGTGCTCTGATCGATTCTCTGCACACCATGGGGGCGGCCAAGGTCGCCGTCATCGCTCCATACATGCAGCCGCTGACGGACAAGGTGGTGGCCTACATCGAGAACGAAGGAATCCAGGTGACGGACTCACTCGCTCTGGAGATCGCCGACAACCTCGAGGTCGGTGCCCGGGACCCGCTGGCGCTCGTTGAGCTTGCCCGACAGGTCGACCATTCAGACGCCGACGTGCTCGTGCTGTCGGCCTGCGTCCAGATGCCTTCACTGGAAGCGATCCAGATCGTGCAGGACGAGATCGGCAAGCCGGTCGTGTCCGCTGCCACCGCGACCGTGTACCAGATGCTGAAAGCGCTCGATCTCGACACGCTCGTTCCCGACGCGGGCGAGCTGCTCAGCGGCAAGTACTGAGTCGGCCCGGGCCGTCATCCACACCGCGGGCCAGCCACCTCAGCAGCTGGCCCGCGGTGCGACGGACCTTCGGGCGACCGCCGCCCAATGGGGGGCAAGGGGTCCGCAGGTCCGCAGCCGGGTCATACCGGGCGGGGCACCGGTTCGACCTTGAGGGCGCGGGCGACGAGTGGCAGACAGAGCGAGACCACCGCCACGAAGAGCGAGGGCCAGAAGGGGGCCAGCTCAAGTTCGTCGGTGGCGAAGGAACCAGGGAGGGCGCCCCACCAGGCGACGAAAGCGAGAACGGCTAGGCCGGCGGTGGTCACCGCCGTCCGCGTCCGGCCGTCCGGGCCAAGCAGCGTGTTCGCAGTTTGCGCATTAAGACTGGAGAGGGCAGCGAACACCGCCGTGAGCCCTGCGGCCACGACCCCGAGCGCGAACTCTTGCGACGAGTTCTCGAACACTGCGAAGAAGCCTGAGAAGGCGACAAAGAGAGCGATTGTCTCGGTGGGAATCCACGCGGTGACGCTGTCGGTGAACCGGCCTACCGGATTGGCAGGTCCCTGAGGTGGCGAAGCCGGCGGTGACGGGATCGGTGGTGACGGCGCGGGCGCGGCTTGTGGTGGGGGTGCTCCCGGGCCGCCCTGCCCTGCCATGGCGCCCGCAGCAGCGGGAGCGAGGACCACGGTCCCCATGGCATTCCCTGGCGGGGCCGCGCCAGTGGTCTGCGCCAGCCTGACCGCGGACCGCATCCCCATGGACCGAATGCTCATCAGAACGCCCCTTTCATCTCAGCCTCACGGCAGCCGAGCTGTAGGACCACACGGGACGCTTACCCGCCCGTGGATATCAGTGTGGGGCTCCTCCTCAGCGATGGCTATAGCGGTCAGAAGGGACTTCAGGCACGTCTAAGTTCTCGCCCGCAGCCCGGTTCATGAGGCGCAGACAGCGGTGCCCCGCCGACCGGATGGTCGACGGGGCACCGCGGTGTGTGGTGGGGCTGCTCAGTCCTGACCGCGCAGCTTCTCCAGCTCCTTGATCACGGTGTCCGCGACCGCGCCCTCGCCACCCAGCACCACGACCCGCTCGGGGAAGAGGCGCACGATGGCGTCCTCGATCGCGTCAGGCAGACCGTCTTCGCGGGTGATCAGCAGCGGCTCGTCATCCGAGGCAGCCTTGGCGCCGCCGGCCAGCGCGTCCGGCCAGTCCTGGCCGGAGGCCAGGTAGATCGTGTCCGCGCTGGCGACCTCGGCGAACAGGCGGGCCGAGGTGATCCACCGGTTGAGGCCGGAGACCCGGGTGGTCGGCGCCCAGTCGGCCAGCTCGTCCATGACCTCCTTGGTCACCACGCCCTCGCCGCCCAGGAGGGTGATCTGGCTGGGTGCCAGGTCGTCCAGGGCGTGGGTCGTGGCGGACGGGATCTCGTCGGGCCGCACCAGCAGGACGGGCGAGTCCAGCGCACCCGCGCGAGCTGCGGCGGACAGCGCATCCGGGTAGTCCAGCCCGACGGCGACGAACACCCGCTCGCCGGTAGCGCCGAACTCGGCGGCCACCGCGGCGGCCGTGCCGTAGCGGTTGGTGCCCGAGAGCCGGTCGACCGCGGCACCGGTCAGTGCTGCGGCCTCGGCGAGAACGGCGTCCTCGACCGCGCCGTCGCCACCCAGCACCACGACGTGCTCGGGGGCCAGCCGCTTCAGCTCCGCCTTGGTCGAGTTGGGCAGCGCGTCGGTGCGGGTGAGCAGCACCGGGGCGTCCAGCGACCCGGCCAGCGCGGACCCGGTCAGGGCGTCCGGGTAGTCCAGGCCGGTGGCGAGGAAGACGACGTCCGCGCCGGCCTGGTAGGTCGAGGAGACCGCGGCGGCGGTGCCGTAGCGGTTGGTGCCCTCCCAGCGGTCGACGTCGATCGGCTCCACCGGGGGAGCAGGCTCCTCGGCCACGGTCAGGGTGACCGAGATGGCGTCGAGCTCCTGGCCGGTGTCGGTGGTGATCTCCACGTCGGTGGAGTAGGTGCCGGACGCCAGACCTTCGGCGTCGGTGGTGAAGGCGACGTTGACGCCCTCGTCCGCGGCGACGTCGAAGGAGGCCGGGTCCAGCGTGAGCCAGTCGGCGTCCTCGCTGAGTATGACCTCGGCGTCGGCGTCACCGGTGTTGCTGAAGGTGACCTCGGTCGACTCCGAGCCGCCGAATTCGACCTCGTGGGTCACCGCGGTCCGGTCGACCTCGATGACGCCCACCGGAGGTGCGGGCTCCTCGGCCACGGTCAGGGTGACCGAGATGGCGTCGAGCTCCTGGCCGGTGTCGGTGGTGATGGCCACGGCGGTCGTGTAGGTGCCGGACGCCAGACCGTCGGCGTCGGTGGTGAAGGCGACGTTGACGTCCTCGTCCGCGGCGATGTCGAAGGAGGCCGGGTCCAGCGTGAGCCAGTCGGCGTCCTCGCTGAGGGTGACCTCGGCGTCGGCGTCGCCGGTGTTGCTGAAGGTGACCTCGGTCGACTCGGTCCCGCCGAACTCGACCTCGTGGGTCAGCGACGTCGGCTCGACCTCGATCACGCCCACGGGCGGGTCAGGGTCGACCGGGGTGTCGGCATACGCGATGAACACGCCGGTGCCCCACTCGACCTCGTTGTTGCCCTCGGGGTGCACGCCCGAGGTGATCGAGACGTCACCGCGGTTGTTGATCTGCGGCGAGCCGCCGAAGACCGGGCTGCTGTCGTGCTGCCCCAGCTGGCCCAGGCCCAGGTCGGTCTCGACGACGTCACCCTCGACCAGGACCGGCCGCAGGTCCTCACCGTCGGCGACCCAGACGCCACGCTTGCCGTCCTTGTCCACGGCGCGGAAGACCACCTCGCCTCGGGTGTTGACGTCCGGGGCGAAGAACTCGAAGGACGCGAGCGGGGAGTCGGCCGAGACGTCCGCGACGTGCTCGACCGTGGTGCCGTCGGTGCGGACCAGGACCTTGGTGTTGCCCTCGCGCAGCGTGGCGAACGCGGCCACCTGGCCGTCGTCGGAGAGGCCGACGGAGTTGTCGAAGGACCGGTAGGGGGAGTCGGGGTCCACGTTGTCGGTGGCCAGCACGGCCTGGGACGAGCCGTCGGCCTCGAAGAGGCGGATCTCCTGGTGGTTGAACGACTCGGTCAGGCTGACCTTCCCGGCGATCTGCTGGGCGTCGTTGAAGGTGGGGGAGTAGAGGTAGCTGAACCCCGACTCCGGGTCGAGGCCGGTGTCCTGGGCGTAGAACACGCCCTGGCCGTCGATCACCGCGGCGAAGGCGCGGTTGCCGGCGAAGCCACCCTGGAAGCCGATGTTCTGCTCCTCGTCGATCCCGCCGAGCGAGTAGTTCACCGGGACGACCGGCATCGTGACGATCTGCCGGGCCTCCTCGTCGGCGGCCTCATACATCCACAGCGTGTTGGCGGTGGCGTCACCGACGGTGAAGGCCACGTCGCCGGCGTCGTTGATGTGGACCGAGGAGCTGATCGAGGTGTTGACCGGGAGCCGGTGCGCGAGGTCACCCTCGCCGCCCTGCCCCAGCCAGACCGCGGCCGTGGAGGTCGTGGGACTGCCGGGGTAGGTCGCGATCTGGACGGGGAACGCGATCTGCGCGTCGTCGCTGAGCGCCGTGGTGATGCTGTTGAACGAGCTGCCGGGGGGCAGGTTCCAGCCTTCGTCGTTGACGAGCAGGTTGGACCGAGCCTGCAGCTCGATGTGGGGGGCGGGTTGGGACGGTTCGTCCGCCTGGGTTGGAGCCGCGCTGAGGGTGCTGACCACCAGCGTGCCGGCAACGATGCCGGCGAGGCCCCGCAGCCGTGACTGCGTGCTGCGCATGGGTTTCCTTCCTTGGAAATGTGCAGGGGCCGCTCGACCCTAACAACCGGTGATCCCTCAGATTCGGCGCCCTGTTGTGCGTCGCGACGCCCAGTTCGGCGAGCCTCTGGAGGCAGGCAGCTGGGTTTTGCCGGCGTCTCGTCACCGGACGTTCTGAGACTGGGTCATTGGTCCTGGCCGAGAGCGTGCAGGCACCCCGCCTGCACTAACGCGTGAACGCCTAATAATGTTACTCGTTGGTAGGTAGCCTTCTAGGGAGGGGCACTGCCGTGGGGCGTCTCTCGCTGCCGTGACCGGCGGGAGGCGCCTCAGGCGTTCGATCAGGGGCGGCGGTAGGCCAACTCCTCGTGGACCGTCACGGAAGTGGAACTACGGGACAACGACACGTCCACACTTGGGCGGTCAGGCTTCTTGCTGTGTGAGTGGGGTCTCTGAGAGGAACTCCACGTCGGAGACCACCGCGATGTGCTCAGTCATCGCCGCGGCGGCGGCCCCGGCGTCCCGTCGACGGATCGCGTCGGTGATCTTCTCGTGCATGCGCAGGGAGTCCTGGGGGCGCCCGGGCTGGGAGAGCGACTGAGTGCGGCTCTCCAGGATGAGCTCGCTGATCTCCGCCATCAGCCGGGCCAGCACCGGCGAGTGCGCGGCCCGGGTCACCGCCTCGTGGAAGGCACGGTCGCCCTCCAGCGCCCGCTGGCCAGCCCGCACCTCGCTGCGCATCTGCGCGAGCGCCTCGTCGATGAGCCGCAGGTCCTCCTCGGTGCGTCGTTCGGCGGCGAGCCAGGCCAGCTTGGCCTCCATCGCGGAGCGGGCGTCGATGATGTCCGGCAGCGCGTCCTGGTGCTCGCGTATCGCCCGCAGCAGGGTGTCCCCGGCCCCCGGCAGCTGGCGGATGGTCGCCCCCTCGCCGTGCCGGACCTGCACGACCCCCACCACCTCCAGGGCGACGAGGGCCTGGGCCAGGGAGGCGCGGCTCACGCCCAGGGCCTGGGCCAGCTCGCGCTCCGCGGGCAGCTTGTCCCCGGGCTGCAGGCCGTGCGTGGCGATGTGGTGGTGCAGCTCCTGGACGATCTGCTCGTACAGGCGCGGTCTGGACAGCGGGGTGGGCCGCGGCGTCGCTGCGGCCGGCGTCGGCACCCGGGTGGTGTCGTCATTGGCACTCATGGCGCCACACTCTATTGACAAGCGTCTGAGTTGCCTATTGGCTAGGCCACTGGTCCACAAGGGAGTGACGATGACACAGACGACCGAGGCCCGGCCGGGTTCCACGCCGACGCGCCCGACCCGCCTACCGGCGCTGGAGGTGCTCACCACGGTGCTCGACCCGGGCTCGTTCCGGTCCTGGGACCAGCCCGTGACGCAGCCCGACCTGGGCGAGGAGTATGCCGCCGACCTGCGGAAGGCGCGCGAGCGCAGCGGCGTCGACGAGGCGGTGATGACCGGCGAGGGACTCCTGGACGGTCGCCGGGTCGCCGTCGTGGCCGGGGAGTTCGCCTTCCTGGCGGGCTCCATCGGGCAGGCCGCCAGCGAACGCCTGACCGTCGCGGTCGAGCGGGCCACCGAGGAGGGCCTGCCGCTGCTGGCCTCCCCGTCCTCGGGCGGCACGCGCATGCAGGAGGGGACGCCGGCGTTCCTGCAGATGGTGAAGATCGGGCAGGCGGTGATGGCGCACCGCCAGGCAGGCCTGCCCTACCTGGTCTACCTGCGGCATCCCACCACGGGCGGGGTGCTGGCCTCGTGGGGCTCGCTGGGGCACCTGACGGTCGCCGAGCCGGGCGCCCTCGTCGGCTTCCTGGGACCGCGCGTGCGCGAGGTCATCCACGGGGAGCCCTTCCCGCCCGGTGTGCAGGTGTCCGAGAACCTGGCCCGCCGTGGTGTCCTCGACGGCGTCGTGCCGCTCGAGGAGCTGCGCGGACTGGCGATCGCCGCGCTGCACGTGCTCACCGCGCCGCAGGAGCCGGCGCGCTCCGCCGGCCGGTCGGCATACCGATCGACACACCGATCGACACACCGGTCGACAGGGGAACCGGTCGGACCGCCGGACGTGGGGGAGGAGAGCTCCGCCTGGTCCTCGGTCGAGGCGACCCGGCGGGCGGACCGTCCCGGGCTGCGCGAGCTGCTCGAGCACGCGGCCGAGACTTTCATCCCGCTGCGCGGCACCGGGTCGGGGGAGTCCGACCTCACCGTGATCTTCGGGCTGGCCCGCTTCGACGGGGTCTCCTGCGTGCTCGTGGGCCAGGACCGGCAGGCGCAGCAGAACACCTACCTGGGTCCGGCGGCGCTGCGAGTGGCGCAGCGCGGCTTCCAGCTGGCCGAGGAGCTGTCCCTGCCCGTCGTCACCGTCATCGACACCCCGGGGGCCGACCTGTCCCCGGAGGGGGAGGAGGGCGGCATGGCCGGAGAGATCGCCCGCACCCTGGGTGCCCTCGCGACCGTGCGAGTGCCGGTCGTCTCGGTCGTGCTCGGTGAGGGCACCGGGGGCGGGGCCCTGGCCCTGATGCCCGCCGACCGGACGGTCTGCGCCGAGCACGGCTGGATCGCTCCTCTGCCGCCCGAGGGCGCCAGCGCGATCGTGCACCGCTCGGGCGAGCGGGCGGCCGAGATGGCCGAGCTGCACCGCATCCGCGCCGTCGATCTGCTCCGGACGGGCGCGGTGGACGAGATCGTGCCCGAGCACCCCGATGCGGCGGAGGAGCCGGAGGCCTTCAGCCAGCGGGTCGCGCAGGCCGTCGTGGGCCACCTGGCCGACCTGCTGGCGATGCCCGAAGGGGAGCGTCTGGCCGCGCGCCGCGCCCGCTACCGCACCCTCGGCGGTCGTTGACGGTATACGAATGCCCATCTAGAGTCCTCCCTGGATGGGCCACTAGGCCACTTACTCAGTCAAAGGAGACCTTCGTGACCCGCAAGGTGCTGTTCTCGCTTGCCCTCAGTTCCAGCCTCGTGCTCGCCGCATGCGGCGGGGGCTCGGACTCGGACGACTCCACGGCAGGCGGTGGCGCGGCGGCCGGCTGTGAGGACGTGACGCTGCGCCTGTCCCACCAGTGGCCCGAGCCCACCGGGGAGGACGGCGACTTCCGCTCCCAGATCGCCATCGACTTCAAGGAGAAGATCGAGGAGGCCACCGACGGCTCCGTCTCGGTCGACATCTTCCCCAACAGCACCCTGTCCCGGGCCACCGAGCAGTACGACGCGATGCTCGCCGGCTCCATCGACATGTCGGTCTTCCCGCTGGACTACGCCAGCGGCCTGGTCCCCGAGTGGGGCATCACCCTCATGCCGGGACTGGTGAGCAACCACGACCAGGCGCAGGCCTGGGAGGACGCCGAGATCGGTGACTGGGTCGTGGAGAACATGGAGGAGAACGGCCTCGTGCTCCTCACCTGGGTCTGGAACGCGGGCGGCATCGGCACCAAGGCCGACCAGCCCATCGTGACCCCCGACGACATGCCGTCGGGCACCACGATGCGCGCGGCCGGCACCTACGTCGAGCACATGCTCGCCGACGCCGGCGCCGGCATCTCCAGCCTGCCCTCGAACGAGATCTACACCGCGATGCAGACCGGTGTCCTCGACGCGGCAGTCACCTCGACCGGGTCGTTCGCCTCGTTCAACCTGCAGGAGCAGGTCGCGGCCTACACCAGCCCGACGGAGAACACCTTCTGGTTCATGTTTGAGCCCCTGGTGATCACGACCGAGACCTTCGAGTCGCTCTGCGAGGAGCAGCAGGAGGCCGTCGTGGCGGCCGGTGAGGACCTGCAGGAGTTCGCCTACCAGGCCTCCCGCGACGACGACGCACGCGTCGAGCAGCTCTTCACCGACGCGGGCGTCAACGTCGTGACCATGGACGACGCGGCATACCAGGAGTGGGTGACCCTGGCCGAGAAGCAGTGGGCCGACTACGCCGAGTCGATCGAGGGTGGCCAGGACCTGATCGACATGGCCCTCGAGGCCGGGAACTGATCGGTGGCTCGGGAACCACAGGGGAGCACACCCGCCCCTCCTCCTGACCGCGCCGAGCCCTCGCTGCTCACCAAGGCGCTGACGTTCCGGTGGGCCACCTGGCTCTCCGAGCTGACCGGCTACCTCAGCGGTGTCGCGCTGATCGCGGCCACGCTCGTCACGACCCACGGCGTCTTCGTCCGGTACGTGCTGCGGGAGTCCACGATCTGGCAGACCGAGACCACGATCTACCTGATGATGTTCGTGACCTTCGTCGGCGCCGCCTACGGGCTGAAGCACCACGCCCACGTCGGCGTGGACCTGCTGGTGGAGCGGGTCGAGGGGCGGGCACGGTTGGTGTGGAAGCTGATCACCTTCACGTTGTGCCTGGCGGTCGTCCTCGTCGTCCTCTGGCTCTCGTACCAGATGTGGTACACGGCGTGGCAGGGCGGGCACCGCTCGGCCACCGCCTGGCGCGCACCGCTGTCCATCGCCTACGCGATCCTGCCGATCGGCATGCTCCTGGTGGCACTGCAGCTCATCGCCATGATCATCGAGGGTGTCCAGGGGCTGCGCGGACGGATCCCGCTGTCCGAGGTGTCGCTCATGCGCGCCGCCACCGAGCTCGCGCACGCCCAGTCGCACATCGAGGTCGTCGAGCAGGCGGAGGCCAAAGAGGCCGGCGCGGCCGAGGCCGGTCAACAACCAGCCCGACCTGGTCGGGCACCGGAACGAGGGAGTGACTGATGGCTGACCTGGACTCGATGGTCCAAGGGCTGATCATCGCCGGCTTCGCGCTCCTGCTGTTCCTGTCGGGTATGCCGATCGCCTTCGCCCTGGCGATCACCGCCCTCGCTTCCGTCCTGATCTTCCTCGGGCCGGGGCAGTTCGACCTGTTCGGCAAGATGGTCTTCGACTCGGTCAACGACTTCGGGCTGCTGGCCATCCCGCTGTTCGTGCTGATGGGCAACCTCTTCGGCGGCTCCCAGGCGAGCCGGCAGCTCTTCGAGGCCGGCGAGGCCTGGCTCTCGCGGATCCGTGGTGGTCTGGCGATGAGCTCGGTGGCGGCGTCGACGATGTTCGCCGCGCTCACCGGCTCCAGCCCGGCCACGGCTGCAGCGGTGGGGCGGGTCGCCATCCCGGAGATGGAGGCCCGCGGCTACTCCGCCAGGGTCTCCACGGGCGCCATCGCGGCCGGCGGGACGCTGGGGATCCTGATCCCCCCGAGCGTCACCCTGATCCTCTACGGCATCGCCGCGGAGCAGTCGATCGGGCAGCTCTTCGCTGCCGGCATCGTGCCCGGCATCGTGCTCGCCCTCATGTTCTGCGTCTGGGTGTTCATCGCCCAGACGCTGGACATGCGCCGCGGCAAGGCTGCCGGGGACAGGACAGCCGGGGAGGCGTTCAAGCGTGCGGTGAAGCGCTACACGTGGAACGAGCGGTTCACCAGCCTGCTGAAGGTCATCCCGTTCGGCCTGCTGGTCGCCGCGATCCTCGTCGTGCTCTACCGCGGCATCGCCACGCCCAGCGAGGCGGCGGCCATCGGTGCGCTGCTCGTCGGCATCATGGTGATGGGCATCTACCGGGGCCTGACGGGCCGTGGCCTGATGGATGTGCTGCTGGACACGACGAACCAGAGCACGATGATCCTGCTGATCACGGCCTTCTCCGCGGTCATCGCCACGGTGATGAGCTACCTGCGCATCCCGCAGGACCTGGCCGCGCTGGTCTCGGACATGGACCTGAACCGGTGGGTCGTGCTGCTCATCATCAACGTGGTCCTGCTGGTGATGGGGATGTTCCTGCCGCCGGTGTCGATCATCGTGATGGTGACCCCGATCCTGCTGCCGCTCATCATCAGCCAGGGCTTTGACCCGATCTGGTTCGGCATCATCATGACCATCAACATGGAGGTCGGGCTGATCACCCCGCCGGTCGGGCTGAACCTGTTCGTCCTGAAGGGGATCGCGCCACACATCCCGCTGAAGGAGATCCTCATCGGCTCGGCGCCCTACATCGTCGTCATGGGCCTGGCGATCGCGCTGTTCTCGATCTTCCCCGAGATCGTGCTCTTCGTGCCTGAGTTGTTGTATCAGTAGCCGGTGACGCCGGCGCAGTGAACGAAGGCTCCTCGGAGGTGATCACCTCCGGGGAGCCTTTCGTTCCATCCGATCCCATCCGTCCGCGAGTGGCGACACGGGGGAGCCTTCGTGTGAGCGGTACAACCCCACCCTGCCTGTAGTTGAACGGTCAAGTACAGTTACTTGTTGGTTGGCCCCGTCTCCCCGTGACGGTGTTGTCCAGACGCCCCTCGCCGCCGTGACCGGTTGAGGGGCGTCACAGTGTGCTTCATACCCGGTTGTTCTTGGGTAGGTCGAAGGCGTGCGCTAGCTCGTGCTAGTGGCGGCGGGCGGTCGGGTCGGTGATGAGTCCTGGACCATCACCTCGTCCGCGTCGCTCTCCTCGACCATCTGCTCCAGGGTGGCGCGGACGTCGTCCGGCCCGCTGGCGACGAACCTGGGCCAGTGGCCGTTAACGATGGAGACCGGTTCGAGGTCATGGACCAGTGCCTGCCAGTGGTCGATACGGGAGTACGGGTGCCATGTTACGGTTGCCCTTATGAAGACGACGATTGACATCCCTGATGCGTTGGCGCAGGAGGCAAAGGCTGTCGCTCGAGGCTCGGGCACGACGCTCAGGGAGCTTGTCGTGGCCGGCCTGCGGGCGGAGGTCGAGCGGCGCGAGGCGGCCGTTGTGGTCGACTTCCACTTTCCCACGGTGGCGGGGGATGGGCTGGCCGCCGAGTTGGTGCCCGAGGACGTGGTGCACCGGTCCTACGGGCTCCCTTCGTGATTGCGGTCGACACTAACGTCCTGGTCTACGCGCACCGCGCAGACAGTCCTCACCATGAGCGGGCATCCGAAGTATTGCGGGGGCTCGCCGCCGGGCGGGGCACCTGGGCGATCCCCTGGCCGTGCCTGCACGAGTTCCTGGCTGTGGTCACTCACCCGCGGATCTACCGGCCGCCGACCACGCCGGCCGTCGCGGTCGAGGCCGTCGAGTCCCTGCTCGCACTACCCAACCTCAGGTTGCTGTCGGAGACGACCGACCACGGGTCGATCCTCGCCAGGCTGCTGCACGTACCCGGGGCGGTCGGCCCCAAGGTGCACGACGCCCGGATCGCGGCGATCTGTCTCGGCCACGGCGTGGACGCGCTGTGGTCGGCAGACCGCGACTTCTCGTGGTTCCCCGAGCTCCGGGTCCTCAATCCGCTGACCGGGTGACCCATCCCGCGTCGCCCAGACCCAGCCTTGAGGCCCCGTGTCCGCGCGGCAGTGGCACTTCCACGGCATGATCGTGGCATGCCCAAGACCCGGATCAGCACGACCGTGGATGCAGACCTGATGGCTCGAGCTCGCCGCGCCCACGCCGGCACCACGGACGCCTCCGTCGTCGAGGCGGCCCTGAAGGCGTTGCTCCGGGAGCACCGCGAGAGTGAGATCGACCAGGCCTACGAGCGGGCGTTCCGCGAGCATCCGCAGGACACCCCTGATGACTGGGGCGACCTGGATGCCTTCCTCGACGAGGCCGCCAGACGCTGATGCACCTTCCCGCGAGAGGCGAGCTGTGGTGGGCGGACCTCGCCGAGGCCGGTGCCAGGCCGGTGGTCGTGGTAGGCCGAGACGCGGCCGTCCGCGGACGTCGACGAGCACTGGTTGCGCCGTGCAGCACGGCCATCCGCCGGCTGCCGAGTGAGGTGCTGCTGGAGCCGGGGCAGGAGCCGGTCCACCAGCGGTGCGTCGTGCAGCTTGACGCCCTCACCGACCTCCCCGTCGACGTCCTCACGCGGCGGCGGGGAGGCCTGAGCGACGCCGCCATGCGGCAGGTCTGCGAGGCGGTGACTGTCGCGGCGGGATGCACCGGCTGAAGGTCGAGGCGCTCACCTGCGAGCGATCAGCACGCTCATCGCCCTGCCGGCGGTCTGGTCGTCGCGGCCACCCTGCGGCGCGGACCGCTCGGCGGTGGTCGTGTCGAGAGTCGTATCCTCGGCGACGTCATCTGCGTCTCCCCGAAGGGCTCCCGTGCTGGCCGTCCACGCGTTCTGGTCCGGTGACCGCCTGTGCCTGTGGGGCGAGGACTCCGAGGCGGCGACGACGAGCCCGAGCCAGGCGCTGACGAGGGCCCGCCCGCACCCGTTCGCGGCACAGGTCGAGGTGCTGCGGGAGGTGCTGGGGCTGGGCGCGGGCGAGGGTGCCGTCGGTGCTGCGGACCTGCAGCTGCCGTCGCGGCGGCGATCGCCGCTCGACTCCCCGGAGCTGGTCCGGCTGTCCCCACGGCGCGTCAGCCAGGAGGAGCCGCGCCTGCTCACCTGGACCGTGCCCGTGCTCCGGCTGGACGCGGCGGCCGCGCTGGCCTGGCTCGGTGGGGACGCCGACAGCGGTGCGGACGGCGGTGCGGACGGCGACGCACGGACGGGAGCGTCGGTGGGCTGGCTGCGCGACCTCGCCCGGTTCGCCCTGGAGCTGGTCGAGCGCGGGCGGGTGCTGCCGACCGTTTCCCGGGACGCCGAGGGGTGCCCGCTCGCAGCCTGGCGCCCGGCCCTGCAGGGTCCGGACGTGCTGGCGCTGCAGAGGGTGGTCGCGGCGACGCCGCCGGTCTGCCGCGCCGAGCCCGGTATGCCGTCCGCCCGCACCCTCGTGGAGCGCGCCCTCCAGCTCCTCGTCGACGCCGCCGCGCGCGAGCGGCTGCCCGAGGCCGGGATGCTGCTGCCCTCGCGCCGTGGCCGCAGGCCACGGGTGGAGCCGGCCGCCGACGCCTGGCTGGCCGCGCTGACCGGGCCCGACGGCCGGTTCGTGGCCAACGTCGACCTGCTCGACGAGCTTGAGGAGACGCTGGCGCCCTGGGACGAGGTCGGCACCGGAACGCTCGGCCCCGCCCGCGCGACGTTCCGGCTCAGCGAGGCCGCGGCATACCGGGAGCAGCCGGGACCGGCGCCAGACGGGCCAGGCGCGATGCCGGGCGAGCCCACCCCTGACGAGCCGGCCTGGCGGGTGGAGTTCCTCCTGCAGTCCACCGAGGACCCCAGCCTGCTCATCCCGGCCAGCCAGGTGTGGGACGACGCCGGGGCGCTGCGCCGCTGGGTCGACCGGCCGCAGGAGCTGCTGCTCACCGAGCTGGGGCGCGCCAGCCGCGTCTGGCCCGGGCTCGCCGCCGGTCTGCGGCAGGCCCGGCCGGAGTACCTCGAGCTCGACACCGCCGGGGCACACGTCTTCCTCGCCGAGGCCGCGGCGGCGCTGGAGGAGGCCGGCTTCGGCGTCCTCGTGCCCGACTGGTGGAGGCGTCGCCGTCGGCTCGGGCTGAAGCTCCGCGCCTCCGGCACGAAGGCCGACCCGGGGGAGCGGGGGCTCTTCGGTCGCGACCAGCTGGTCGACTTCAGCTGGGACCTGGCGGTCGACGACGACACCCTCACCGAGGAGGAGATCGAGGCCCTCACCGCCAGCAAGGCACCGCTCGTGCGGCTGCGCGGGCAGTGGGTCGCGGTCGACCAGGAGCAGCTGCGGCTCGGGCTCGACTTCCTCGCCGAGGAGGCCCAGGGCCGGATGAGCGCCGCAGAGCTGCTCGCCCTCGCCTCCGCCCACCCCGACGACCACGACACCCCGCTCGAGGTGGTCGGCGTGGAGGCCGACGGCTGGCTGGGTGCCCTCCTCGACGACGACTCCGGCCTGCAGCTGGAGCCGGTCACACCGCCGGGCACGCTGCGCGCCGACCTGAGGCCGTACCAGCAGCGCGGCTTGTCCTGGCTGCGCTTCCTCTCGCGGGCAGGTCTGGGCGCCTGCCTCGCCGACGACATGGGCCTGGGCAAGACGCTGCAGCTGCTCTCGCTGGAGGTCACCGAACGGGCTCTCTCCGACCGAGCGCACGGTTCTCCCACGGGCGGGGATGCGCCCGTCGAGGGGTCCCCTGGCGAGTACCCCGACGCCGGCCCCGGACCTGGTCTGCCGCCGACCCTGCTGCTCTGCCCGATGTCACTGGTGAGCAACTGGCAGGCGGAGGCGGCGAAGTTCGCGCCCCACCTGCGGGTCTACGCCCACCACGGGCAGGGCCGGCTGCGCGGCCAGGATCTGATAGACCGGCTGGCGCAGACCGACCTGGTGGTGACGACATACTCGACCGCCACCCGTGATCTGGACGAGCTCGGGGAGGTGCCGTGGCGGCGGGTCGTGCTCGACGAGGCCCAGGCGATCAAGAACCGGCACTCGCGCACGGCGAAGGCGGTCGGGCGGCTGCACGCCGAGCACCGGGTCGCGCTCACCGGCACGCCGGTGGAGAACCGGTTGGGCGAGCTGTGGTCGATCATGCACTTCCTCAACCCCGGGCTGCTCGGGACGCCGGAGACCTTCCGCAAGCGGTACGCCATACCCGTCGAGCGGCACGCCGACCCCGACGCAGCCGCCCGCCTGCGCAAGGTGACCCGCCCCTACCTGCTGCGCCGCGTCAAGACCGACCCGAACGTCATCGACGACCTGCCCGAGAAGATCGAGACCACCCAGCACTACCGGCTCACGCCGGAGCAGGCTGCGCTCTACCAGTCGGTGGTCGACGACATGATGGAGGTCATCGAGGAGTCCGACGGGATCGAGCGGCGCGGCAACGTGCTGGCGGCGATGACCAAGCTCAAGCAGGTGTGCAACCACCCGGCGCAGCTGCTGCACGAGCGCGGGCCGCTGGGGCGGCGCTCGGGCAAGGTGCTGCGGCTGGAGGAGATCCTGGAGGAGGTGCTCGCCGAGGGGGACAGGGTGCTGCTGTTCACGCAGTATGCCGAGTTCGGACAGATGGTCGTGCCGCACCTGGCCGCGCGGTTCGGCACCGACGTGCTGTGGCTGCACGGCGGCACCTCGCGGGCGGCGCGGGAGGCGATGGTCGAGCGGTTCCAGGCGGGGGACGGGCCGCCGCTGTTCGTGCTCTCGCTCAAGGCCGGCGGGACGGGGCTGAACCTCACCGCCGCCAACCACGTCGTGCACCTGGACCGGTGGTGGAACCCGGCGGTGGAGAACCAGGCCACCGACCGGGCCTTCCGGATCGGGCAGAGGCGCAACGTGCAGGTGCACAAGTTCCTCGGGACGGGGACGCTGGAGGAGAAGATCGACGCCATGCTGCGTGACAAGTCGGCGCTGGCTGATCTCGTGGTGCGCGACGGTGAGAGCTGGCTGACCGAGCTGTCGACCACGGAGCTGCGCTCGCTGTTCACGCTGTCGGAGGGGGCCGTCGGTGAGTGACCGGTTCTGGCCCGCCGCGCGGCCGCGGGCGGTGGAGGGCGGGCTGCGGGCTCGGAGCGCCCGGGGGGCGATCGCGCAGACCTGGTGGGGGCAGCGGTTCATCGCCGTGCTGGAGGGGGTGCCCGGGCTCGGCGGCCGGCTGGGTCGGGGCCGGACGTATGCCCGCAAGGGGCAGGTGATCTCGTTGGAGGTCGGCGTCGGTGTGGTGGAGGCGTCGGTGCAGGGGAGCCGGGTGGCGCCTTATCGGGTGTCGGTGAGGACGGCGGCGTTTGGTCCTTCGGAGTGGGAGGCGGTGGAGCGGGAGCTGCGGGCCGACGCGTGGTACCTCGCGCGGCTGCTGGCGGGGGAGATGCCGGAGGACGTCGAGGAGGTCTTTGCGCGGGCGGGGCTGAGCCTGTTTCCGTCGTCGGCCGCCGACCTGGCGATGGACTGCAGCTGCCCGGACTGGAGCGTCCCGTGCAAGCACCTGGCGGCCACGTTCTACCTGCTCGCCGAGTCCTTCGACGAGGACCCCTTCCGGATCCTGGCGTGGCGGGGCCGGACCCGGGAGGAGCTGCTGGCGAGCCTGGACTCTGGCTCCGGCTCTGGTGCTGGTGGCGATGATGCTGATGAGCCTGGTGACGTGCCGCTGGAGGACCTGCTCGGGTCGTTCTTCGCGCTGCAGGGCGAGCTGCCCGGGTCCGCGCCGCCCGCCGTGGCGCGGCTCATCGACCAGGTGCCCGACGTGGGCGTGGTGGTGCGCGGCCGGCCGCTGGTCGAGGTGCTGAGTCCTGGGTATGACGGGCTGGGGGGCCCAGAGTGAGCATGCTGGAGGCCGGGCTGCTCGTGGTTGCCGTCCTCGGCGCGGCCTGGGGCGCGGGCCTGGTGCACGAGGGTGGGCACTACCTCTTCGGCCGCCTGCTCGGGGTGCCGGCCGACTCGATCCGGGTCCGGCTCGAGCGGCCGCCGCACGTGGCGCTGCGCGAGGGCCAGCGCTGGCTCTCCCCGGACGACCCGGGGTATGCCGCCACCTTCGCCCGGCACCGGTCCTCCGCCCTTGCGGCCTGGTTTGTTCGTGGCCGGCGGGTTCCTCGTGGAGAGGGTCGTCGTGCTGCTCCTGGCCTGGCTGTCCGCCGGCGTGGGCACCCTGTCCTTGGTGCGGGTCGGGGCCAGCACCGCGGTGCTCCTGCTCTACCTGGTCTCCGACGTCGCGCTGTCGCTCCGCCGGGGCCGGTCCTACGGAGACGTCACCGCGATGTGGCGGATCGCGCCGGTGGTGAGCGTGGCTGCCGTTGTGGTGGTGCTGTCCCTCCGTGCCGGCGCCGTGTGGCTCCTCGCCAGGTAAGGGCGGTGCCCCGCCGACCTGTCGGTCGATGGGGCGCACCGCGGTGTGTGGTGACTGGACGCGTCGACTGAGCATGGCCGAGCTCGAGGAGCGCCTAGAGAAGTACGACGGACGAGTTCCCATAAAGTCGCGCGGAACGCTGGACTACGGCCTTGGCCTCCTGGGCCAGGGCGTCCGGGATATCGATCGTCGTCTTCATGCGGGGTACCGTAAGCCTTCTCCCGCAATCCCGTACTCCACCGGCCGGCAGCGTCAGACCACCCCGTCGATCCGGAGCAGGTCGACCTCGTCATCGCTGAGTCCGAGCTCGGTCAACACCTCCGCGGTGGTGCTCGCCGAGGGGCGCGGCCGGTAGGTCTTGCCGTGAGGCGGGTGGCAGGCCTGCGGTCCGAGGTCGAGCGGCGTGGTAGCGCCGTCAAGGTCGACTTCCACTTCCCCACGGTGACGGGGGATGGGCTCGTCGCCAATCTGGCTCCCGAGGACGCGGTGACCCGGTCCTACGGGATCTCCTCGTAATCACGGTCGACACGGACATCCTGGTCTACGTGCACCGCGACGACAGTCCTCATCATGCGCCGGCGGCCGAGGTGTTACGCAGCCTGGCCGCCGGCCGCGGCACCTGGGCGATTCCCTGGCCGTGCCTGCACAAGTTCCTGGCTGTAGCCACCCACCCGCGGATCTACCGGCCGCCGAACAGGTCTGCCGTTGCGGTCAGGGCTGTCGAGTCCCTGCTCGCGCTCCCGACCCTCGGGCTCCTGTCGGAGACGACCGACCACGGGGCGATCCTGGGCAGGCTTCTGCAGACGGCCGGAGTCGGGCTCAAGGTGCACGACGCCCGGATCGCCGCGATCTGTCTCGGTCATGGGGTCGATGCTCTCTGGTCGGCAGACCGTGACTTCTCCTGGTTTCCCGAGCTTCGGGTCCGGAACCCGTTGGCTGGCTGACCTGCCCAGCACGTGCCGTATGGCGCGACCGAGGCTCAGACGCCCGTCTGCGAGAAGCAGTAGTCGGCCGTCACGGCAGCGCTGGCGCTGCGTAGCCGTTTCACAAGGCCGGATACGCGATTGGCCGGGAGCCGCACGGAGGGCGCTGCGACGGAGAGCGCGGCGATCATGTTGCGCTCGGCGTCGAAGATCGGCACCGCGACGGCATGCACGCCAGCCTCGCGGTCACCCATGTTAACGGCGTAGCCGCGCGATCGGATGAGGGCCAACTCACGGTTGAGCTCGGCCAGGCCGCGGGCCGTCGAACGGTTGGCCCACTCCTCACTGGTCGAAAGGATTTCGGCAAGTTGGTGCGGTGAGAACGGGCTGAGCAGCGCCTTGCCTGCGGCCGAGACGATGGCGGGGGCCCGCTGGCCGGTGATGCGGTGGACCTTCAGCTCATGGCGGGCCTCAACGACCGAGTCGATGCACAGCACGTCGGCACCGACGAGGATCTGGAGGTTGACGGCCTCATTGACGTCCCTGCATAGCCGCTCCAGGTGAGGCCGCGCAATGTGCTCGAGGGTGTTCTGATCGCTGAAGTGGCGCGCGAGACCCAGCAACTGCGGGCCGGCGACGTAGTGGCGCGAGTCTGTCTTCTGCCTCAGGAATCCCTCCTCGCGCAGACACGTGAGGAGGCGGTGGGCTGTCGAACCGGCCACCCCGAGCTCGCGGGCCACATCGACGACGCGGACAGAGTCCGCGGCCTGCAGCATGAGGAGCAGCCGCAGGGCCCGGCTGACGGATGTCAGTGACTGGCCGGGTAGACCTGACTCCGCGGTCACTGGCTCCGCCTATCCCGTTGGGCACCTTGCCTGGGGCGGAACCCTACCGCCGGCATATTCCTCATACCGGAATAGTGCCCTGTACGCGTCAGACTGACAACCCCTTAGAACACGCCGACGCGCCTGACGCCGCCTGAACCCTCAGTGGGTGGCCAAGAGAATTCCGCAGAGAGGAAAGAAAATCGAGATCGTTCCATCCGCTGGAGCATCGACCTAGCGTGACGGCGTACGTAACCACGGCAAAGAGGGCGTGATCCGGATGAAGGTCGAGATCGTGAAGTCAAAGTGCCAGGCCTATGGCAACTGCGCGGACGAGGCACCAGAGCTGTTCGTCCTGGATGCCGGCGGCTACGCCGAGGTCGTCGGAGACGGGACCGTTCCCGCGGACCAGGTCAACGAGGCCCGCAGCGCGGTGAAGAGCTGCCCCGCGCGAGCACTCCTAGAGATCAACTGAAGTTCACGCAGCATCCCCCTAACGGAAAGACACCACAGATGGCGAAGTTTGCAGCCGGCGAAGCACGCGCTTGGGCGATGGAGAACCTACGAGGCGTGAACGGTTGTGTCATGCCCTCGTTCACCCTGGACCAGTCCACGCTGAACGAGGAGGCGATCCGGCACGACATCCGGCGCGAGCGGGAACTGGGCTTCACCGGGTTCCTCATCGTGGCCGAGTGCGGGACGACCCCCGAGGAGTTCGAGCGTTTCGTCGAGATCTCCGTGGACGAGGCGGGCGATGACATGGTCACGATCGTCCAGGCGTCGGCAGGCACGCTGGCCGACAACGTCGCGGTCACCCAGATGGCTGCCAGCAAGGGCGTCGACCTGGTGATGCCCTCCTACCCGATCACGTTCTACCCCCAGGACGCTGCCGAGGTGATCGACTACACGCGAGCCATCGCCGACGCCAGCGACATGGGGCTGATCGTCTTCGCGATGAACCTGTGGAACTTCACGCGGCTGCACCCGTCCGGGTTCGCCCCCGACTGGCTGGAGGAGATCGTCGACACGGTCCCCAACGTTGTGGCGATCAAGAATGAGATCGGCAACTTCGGCGTCGCTGGCCTGGCCGAGGTCTTCTGGCGCCTGCGCGACCGCGTCCTGGTGGGTGATCCCCTAGAGGTGAACGCTCCCGCGTGGATCCAGGCCTACGGGATGCCGTGGATGGGCACCTCGAACTACGAGTACTTCGGCGATGCCATCCCGCGCATCCACCGGATGGCCCATGACGAGGCCACCCGGGCGGAGGCCATGGAGTTGTACTGGCGGATCGACCCCGCCCGGTCGGCGACCAGCTCCCTGATGGCCGAGGCGAACGGTGGCACGTCCTTCGTGCACCGGCTGCTGTGGAAATACCAGGGCTGGCTCCAGGGCTTCAACGGAGGCCCCGTCCGCAGCCCGCACGCCCGCCTGCACGACCGGCAGATGGTCCAGCTGCGGAACGCGGCCGTGGCCTCCGGGCTCGACGTGACCGACGAGCCGGATGCCAGCTTCTTCACGGGACGGATCCGTTGATGATCACCGCCACCGACATCCAGCCGCTCCACATCTCCTCCGAGGACATCGCGCAGCACGTTTCCTGGCCGTTGGCGATCAAGGCAGCCCGGGTCGCTGCGCTCGCCGCGATTGAGCCCGACGTCGAACTGCGCCGCGCCACGCTTCCGATCCCTGGTGGCTGGATGCGGCTCATGGCTGCCTCCGTGCCTTCCGCCGGGGTCTTCGGCTACAAGGAGTTCCACCTCACCGCCGACAAGTCGGTGCGCTACTGCATCAAGCTCTTCGACGTCGGCACGGGACGCCCCCTCGGCATCATCGACGCCGCACTGGTCACCACCTTGCGGACCGCCGCCACGGCTGCGGTGGCGGTCGAGCAGATCATCGGGACCAGGGCCCCCGTACGGCTCGCCGTCGTCGGCTCAGGTGCAGAGGCTCTGGCCGGCCTTGAGGCGCTCCACGAGGTGCTGTCGCTCGAGTCGGTCACGGTGACGAGCCGCAGTGCGGAGAACCGCGCGGCATTCGTCGCCAGTGCCCGGGAGCGGACGGGTCTCGACGTGGTCGCCCACGCTTCCCTCGCGGGCGCGGTGCAGTCCGCGGACCTCGTGTACTCGGCTACCAACTCCGGCGGTCGCATCGTGATCGACGAGGCCGACGTCGCTTCGGTCCCCGTGATCGCGTCCATCGGCTCCACGTTGCCGAACCAGCGCGAGCTGGGCGGGAGGGTCCTGACCACGGCTGACCGGATCGTGGTCGACACCGACGAGGTCTTCGACGAGTCCGGGGACGCGCTGGAGGCGATCGCGCTTGGGCTAGACCGCAACCGCGGCGAGATGCTCGGCCACGCACTGTTCGGGACCACAACCCCGGACCGCGGCATCCGCACCGTGTACAAGTCCATCGGATCGCCCCTGCAGGATCTCATCCTGGGCGCGGCGATCATCGAAGCCGCCGAGCAGAACGATTTCGGTCGGCGGATCGACCCGCTCTCGGCAGTGAAGGTGAATCTGTGATGTTCCAGATGGCAACCGCCACATCGACCCCGACCCACCACTCGATCATCGGCGGAGCCCACGTCGAGGGAGAGGGCGGCACCCGCGCGGTGATCGACCCCAGCCGTGAGGTTCCGATCGCCGAGGTCAGCCTCGCCTCGATCGACCAGTGCCGGGCCAGCGTCGACACGGCAGCCCGGGCACAGAGCGACTGGGCAGCGCTGCCGTCTCGGGCCCGCTCGGAGATCCTTTCCCGCGCCTACAACCTGATGGTCCGTGACCAGGAAAAGCTCGCCGAGCTCATCAGCATGGAAAACGGCAAGGCACTCTCCGACGCTCGCGGCGAGGCCGCATACGCGGCTGAGTTCTTCCGCTGGTTCGCCGAGGAGGCCGTGCGGGTGCGGGGCGACCTGCGCCCCTCACCCTCGGGCCATAACTGGATCGCGGTCTCCCACGAGCCGATCGGTGTCGCGCTGCTCATCACGCCGTGGAACTTCCCCGCAGCGATGGCGACGCGCAAGATCGCGCCAGCTCTCGCGGCCGGGTGCTCGGTCATCCTCAAGCCCGCGACCGAGACGCCCCTGGCCGCGCTGTTCGTCGCCGAGCTGCTCGCGGAGGCAGGCGTCCCGGACGGGGTGGTCAACGTCATCGTGACCTCTCCCGCAGGGCCTGCGGTCGCTGCCATGCTGGCCGACAGGCGGGTGCGGGCCGTGTCCTTCACCGGGTCGACCGAGGTCGGCATGGTCCTGCTCCGCGAGGCGGCCGGGAATGTCGCCAAGCCCTCCATGGAGCTCGGTGGGAACGCCCCGTTCATCGTCCTCGACGACGCCGACCTGGACGAGGCCGTGGAGGGGTTCATGCTGGCCAAGTTCCGCAACGGGGGGTCCGCCTGCACGGCGGCCAACCGCATCTTCGTCCAGAGCGGCGTCGCCGACGAGTTCGTCGAGCGCATCACCCGCCGTGTTGAGCAACTGAAGGTCGGCCCCGGGCTGAAGGACGGCACCGATATCGGGGCGATGGTCTCCCGGACCGAGCGCGATCGCGTCGCCGAGCTGGTCGACCAGGCTGTGGCAGAAGGCGCCACGATTCGCACCGGCGGAACCATCCCCGACGGCGAAGGCTTCTTCTATACGCCCACCGTGCTCGAGAACGTCCGGCCCGACAGCACCATCGCCCAGACCGAGATCTTCGGACCGGTCGCCCCCATCATCCGTTTCGACAACGTCGATGAGGCGTTGGCCTGGGCCAACAACACCGACGCCGGACTCGTTGCCTACGTCTACACCCAAGGCCTCACGTCCGGGCTGGTGGTCTCCCGTCGGCTGGAGGCCGGGATGGTGGGTCTAAACCGCGGCCTGGTTTCGGATCCGGGCGCACCCTTCGGCGGATCGAAGCACAGCGGTCTGGGACGCGAAGGATCGCACGACGGAATTCTGGAATTCATGGAGACGAAGTACCTCGCTACGCCCTACGTCTGAGGAGGATGTATGACTATCACGCACGTTCGCAGTGTCGGAATCGCAGTGCCGGAGCTCAACGCCGCTCGGGAGTTCTACTCACGCCACTGGGCGCTGGAAGAGCTTGACAGTGACGATGACCGTCTCTACCTAGGTGCAGGCTCACCGGAAAACTATGTTCTGCGGCTGCGCCGCGCCGAGCACTCCAGCATCGACTTTGTCAGCCTCGCGGTGGAAACCGCGGGGGAGGTCGACGCCTATGCTCAGCGGGTCTCCGCGCACCCACTGGCGACCATGGTGCAGGAGCCCGCTCCACGTCAGGACCGTGGCGGCGGCTATGGCTTCCAGTTCTTCGACTGCGACGGTCGCCTGGTTGAGATCTCAGCCGACCTGGAGCTTCGACCGTTCTACGAGGTCGAGCCCGGCGAGCGCCGCCCGAAAAAGATTAGCCATGTGGTCTTCAACACCCCGGACCTGACCAAGACGCACACCTTCTACCAAGAGGCTCTGGGCTTCAAGATCTCGGACTGGGTGGAGAACTTCTTCTGCTTTATGCGCTCCAGCTCAATCCACCACATCGTGGCGTTTGCGCGGTCGGAGAACACCTCCCTGAACCACATCTCATTCGAGGTGCGCGGCCTCGATGAGTTCATGCGCGCCACGGGGTCCATGATGCGACTCGGGCACAAGGTGCTCTGGGGACCGGGTCGCCATGGCGCGGGGGACAACACCTTCTCCTACTTCCAGGATCCCCAAACCGGTTACGTCATGGAGTACACCACCGCGCTCGCCGAGATCGACGAGTCCCACGGCTGGACTCCCCGGGTCTACTCGACCAGCGATGAGGACACCGACCAGTGGGGCACGTCCAACGCCTTCGACGAGGTCATCCTCAAGGAGATGCACGGGCCGACCGACCCGGGCCTGTGGACACGGGCTCCGTTCTGAGGCGCGAGGCACTTCGATGAAGCGTACTGATCGAGCTCTCAACTCTTCCGGTCGTGGCGTGCTGGTCACCGGCGGGTGCTCGGGCATTGGGGCCGCCGTGGCCCGGGCCCACGCCCGCCTCGGTGACCACGTCGTCGTCCTCGACCGGGACCCGCCGCAGGGTTCCTTGCCTGCGGACGTCATCTGGGTCGGCGGCGATGTCACCACGTTCGAGGACAACGCACGTGCGGTCCAGGCCGTGCTCGACATCGCGGGTCGGCTCGATCACTTCGTCGGCAACGCCGGCATCCACGACGGAGGGATCTCCTTCCGTGACACCTCCGGTGCCGAGATCGCCGAGATCGCTCATGCTGTGCTCGGGGTGAACGTCATCGGGTATCTGTTGGGTGCCCGTGCCGCCGTCGGGGCTCTCCAGGAGAGCTCCGGGTGCATGACGTTCACCCTGTCCGACGCCTCATACGTCGTGTCCGGTAACGGCTCCGGAGCCATCTACTCAGCGTCGAAGCATGGTGCGCTGGGTGTGGTGCGCCACCTGGCGGCCGAGCTGGCTCCACGCGTGCGGGTTAACGCCGTAGCCCCGGGCGGCGTCGTCACCCGACTGCGAGCCACCGTGCCGGACGGCTCCAGCCGCGAGATCTTCGACGACCCCAATGACATCGAACGCGTCATCGCTGACTTCAACCCGCTCGGCGTCGTCATGACTGCCGACGAACTCGCCGACCTGTACCTCTTCCTGAGCTCGCCTCAGGCGCGGGGTATGACGGGCGAGGTACTGAGGCCCGACGGTGGGCTCTCAGTCCGGACGACGACGACGTCGTCCTCACACGAAGCACACAGGAATGAAGGGATCCCATCGTGACCACGGTGCCTGACTCAGTGAACATCCCACGCTCGTATTACCGGGACGAGGACGCGCTCCACCAGGAGTACAACAAGATCTTCGGCCAGAACTGGCTCTTCGTCGGTCACGAGACCGAGATCCCGGCGGCCGGTGACTACGTCACCCGCCGGATGGGCGCCAACCCGGTCATCATGTCCCGCACGGAGGACGGCGACGTGCACGTCATGCTCAACTCGTGCACCCACCGTGGCACCGAGCTGTGCAAGCTCTCCTACGGCAACACCACAACCTTCAGGTGCGGCTACCACGGGTGGGTTTTCAGCCCCGACGGCCAGCTCCGAGGCGTGCCCGGACCCTGTGCGTCAGGATGGGGTGAGACACCAGCACTGTTGACCTTCGCACTGCACGGGGCGAGATCGGATCAATACTGAGATGACGATGACGACTGCTGATGTCGGCACCGATGATGGGGTCATGTCCCCTCGTGCTGACCAGCCGAAGCGGCGGAGGTTCACCGCCGAGTTCAAGGCCGCGATCCTTGCCGAGTACGACGCCGCGGAACGTGGTGAGCGGGGCGCGATCTTGCGCCGGGAAGGGTTGTACAGCTCGCACATCATCGAGTGGCGCAAGGCAGCGCAGGCCGGTGCGCAGGCCGGGTTGGGTGGCAAGCGACGAGACCGCCAGGAACGGGAGCTGCAGGCGCTGCGGGCACGGGCGGAGAAGGCCGAGGCCGAGCTCGCCCGCACGAAAGCTGCCCTGGATCTGGTGGGAAAAGCACACGCGCTCTTGGAGACGCTCTCCGAGAGCGCGGACAAGCCGCCGCGGTCGCGGCGGTGATCGACCCGGCCGTCGACGACCTGGCTGAGCAGGTCGGCACCGCAGCTGCGTGCGCCCTGCTGGGCCGCTCCCGCGCGGGTCACTACCGGGCCAAGAACCCGCCCCGGCCACGCCCGACGACACCGCGCCCGGCCCCGGCGAACAAGCTCACCGAGGCTGAACGGGCGCACGTGCTGGCGGTGCTGACCAGCCAGGAGTTCGCGGACAAGTCGGTCGCCCAGGCCTGGGCCACGCTGCTGGACGAGGGCACCTACCTGTGCTCGCAGTCCACGATGCACCGCATCCTGCGCGAGCACGACATGGCCGGCGAACGACGCCGGCAGGCCACCCACCCAGCCAGGACCAGGCCCGAGCTGGTGGCAACCGGCCCTGGACAGGTTTGGAGCTGGGACATCACGAAGCTGCGAGGACCGGAGCGGGGCGTGTACTACGACCTGTACGTCGTGCTCGACATCTTCTCCCGGTTCGTCGTGGCCTGGACCATCGCGGCCCGCGAGGACGCCGACATCGCCAAGAACATGCTCGAGCAGGCCATGGGCGTGCACGGTGTCCCGGACGCGGTGCACGCCGACCGGGGCACCTCGATGACCTCCAAACCGGTCGCGCAGCTGCTGGTGGACCTGGGCGTGGCCCGGTCCCACTCCCGCCCGCACGTCTCGAACGACAACCCGTACAGCGAGGCCGCGTTCAAGACGTTGAAGTACGCCCCGGTCTTCCCCGAACGTTTCGGGTCCCTGGCCGACGCCGGCGCGTTCGCCGAGCAGTTCTTCGCCTACTACAACCACGAGCACCGCCACTCCGGCATCGGGCTGCACACTCCCGCCAGCGTCCACTACGGCACCGTCGGTCAGGTCCGCGCCCAACGCCAGTCCACCCTGGACGCTGCCTACGCCGCCCACCCCGAGCGGTTCGGCCACCGCCGACCCCAGGCGCCCAAGCTGCCCCAGGCCGCGTGGATCAACCAGCCCTCACAGGAGTCCCTCATACAGACCGCCTGACGGAAACTGTCTCACCCGACTTGACACCTTCCGGGACGGCGAGCGCTCTACGGCCCGGAGTTTGACCCTAAGAAGCTGGGGCTGCGCCAGGCGCGCGTGGAGGTTGCTTACGGATTGGTGTTCGCCACGTGGAACCCGGACGCTCCGCCGCTCATGGACTTTCTCGGTGACTACGCCTGGTACCTCAAGGCCTTCTTCGAGCTGTTCCCCGGAGGGATGGAGGTCTACGGCGGCGCCCACCAGGTCGACATCCGGGGCAACTGGAAGATCCACGCCGAGAACTTCTCCGGTGACGGATATCACCTGCAGAACGCTCACCGCACGATGTTCGACCTCGGGGTCATGGGGGAGCAGGCCGGCGCGGTGGAAGGCTTCGTGGTGAACGTCCCGACCGGGCACTCGATCCGCGCCCAGTACGTCGTCGACGAGGGCACTCCGCACATCCCGTTCGGGTATGAGGAGGCGCTCCTGGCGGAAGCCGGCCGGACCCTGGAGCAGGAGCAGGTCAAGTTCCGTCAGCGGACGTCCGTGATCCACGGTCTTGTCTATCCCAACCTGCTGCTCATCACCACGGCCCCCCTGTACTTCGGCGAGGACGCCAAGGGGTCGACCGCCTTCACCCAGCTGCGTTCGGTCACCCCGATCGACGCGCACCACCACCGGGTGACGTACTGGTCGTTGGTGCCCAAGGACGCCAGCGACGAGTGGAAGGCCAAGTCCTATCTGTACAGCACGCGGCAGCACGGTGCGGCCTCCTACTTCGAGGCTGACGACCTGGAGAACTTCCGCCGCATCGACGCTGCGCTCGGGGACCAGGTGGCCGGCACCGACCCGTTCAACTACGAGCTCGGCGAGGGTGTGGCCACCGCTACGGTGCCGCCGTGGAAGGGCCCCGGCAACGTGGTCCACCAGGACCTGACCGAGGCCAACCAGCGCAACATGGTCCGGCGCTACCTGCAGCAGATGGGAACGGAGGCGTGATGAAGGACGAAGACATCCGGATCCAGTACGAGATCGAGCAGTTCCTCTACCAGGAGTCGCACCTGCTCGACAGCAACCGTCAGGGCGAGTGGCTTGACCTGCTGCATGACGAGTTCGTCTACCGCCTGCCGGTGCCGGTGGCCCGCGAAGAGCCCAGCCAGCCGCAGCATGACCCGGTCCTTGAGTACGCCAACGAGTCGAAGAGCTTTCTCTCGATGCGGTTCCATCGCATTGACTCCGACTTCGCCTGGGCGGAGCGGCCCTCCGCATACGTGCGGCACTTCGTCAGCAACGTCCAGGTGGAGACCGAGGTGGAGGGCCGGGCGTGGACGGTTTCATCCAACGTTCTGGTGAGCCGGTCCCGGCTGCCTGATCCTCCGTCGGTAGCCTCCGCGCGCCGGGTCGACCGCATCGTGCGGCAGGGTGAACGGTTGCTCCTGCGGGAACGGGTCGTCTACCTCGATACCGAGGTGCCGACCGACTCTCAGCTCGGGTCGATCTTCTGATGGAGGACTCGGAGCGGTGGCGTATCCACAACGAGTTCGCCTCAGTGACGCTGACCAAGGTGCGGCACGGCCGGGGCGTGCGGCTGCAGATCAGCGCCGGGCGCGTCGAAGCGGTCGGCAGCATCGACGCGACGGTGCTCGAAGCGCTCACCATGCTGACCGAGGACCAGCTCGCCCAGGTCGTCGCCTTCGCGACTGACCCGGGCAACGCCCTGGACGGAGAACACGATGCCTGAGTGCGTGGTCATCGTCGGGTCCTCGGTCGCAGGGGTCCGGTGCGCCCAGGCGCTCCGGTCCGCCGGCTATGACGGCCAGCTTGTCCTGGTCGGGGCCGAGGCGCAGTTCCCGTACGACAAGCCGCCACTGTCGAAGCAGCTCCTGACAGGGGCGTGGTCGGCCGAGGAGATTCGTCTGGCCGAGCCGGCGGAGCTGGAGGACGCGGGGATCGAGCTACGCCTGGGCGTTGCCGCTCGTGGTGTGGACGTGACCCAGCGTCAAATCGAGCTGGGCGACGGGTCGCGCCTGGGTTATGACCGGTTGGTCATCGCCACCGGTGTGCGACCACGCCCCCTGCCATGGCGGGCCGATCCAGCCGTCGTGCGGACAATCCGCACGCAGGATGACGCGTTGAGCCTGCGCAAGCGGTTGCTCGCCTCTGAAGATCCCCTTGTGGTCATCGGAGGAGGTTTCATCGGTGCCGAGGTTGCGGCGTCGGCCACGGAGCTGGGCCGTCGGTGCACCATCGTTGAGGCTCTCCCGGCGCCGTTCTCCCGGGTTCTCGGCCCGACCGCGGGCTCGTTGATCGCTCGGCTGCATGCCGAGAACGGCGTCGAGGTCATCGCCGGGGCCGCCGTGGTGGGCATCAAGCACGTCGGTGCCGCCAGTGTGGTCCAGCTCGCCGACGGGCGCTCGCTCGCAGCGGGCACGGTGGTGGCCGGGATCGGCTGCGTGCCCAACACCGAGTGGCTCGAGTCCTCGGGCATCATGCTCGATGACGGGGTGGTCACCGATGAGTTCTGCCGTGCGAGAGGCGTGCAGGATGTCTATGCCATCGGTGACGTCGCCCGGTGGTTTGACGCACGCGACGGTGTCCACCGACGTAGTGAGCATTGGACGCATGCCTTCCAGCAGGCGCAGTTGGCGGCCCACAACATACTGAACCCCCAGGACCTGCAGGCGAACACCAAGGCGCCGTACTTCTGGTCCGACCAGCACGGAATGAAGATCCAAATGGTGGGTCACTGCGCGGCGGACGACGACATGGAGGTGCTGCGCCGTCAGACCCCCGGTGGCGAACGCGACGTCGTGCTCTATTCACGCGGCGGTCGGCACACGGCGTGCGCTGTCTTCGGATGGCCCCAGCTGGTGCCGAAGCTGCGCCGTGCCTGGGAGGCGGATCTTCCCGTGCATGAGGTGGTTGACCTGATCGACGCCGCAGCTGTGAGTGCGCCTATCCCTGCGGTCAGTGAGGTATGAGGCTCATGCCGGGGGCTTGCTGCTGAACTGGGCGTAGTTGAGGCAACCCAGGGCTTCAGAGATGTTGCGTGCAGTGTCGGTGAGGTAGTCGAGCTGCTCGGAAAATACATCTGCGTCCTTCAGCAGAGGGATCGGTAGGACGGCCGTCAACGCGGCGATCACCTCACCGTCCCGTGCTCTGATGGGGACCGAGATCGACCCGTTCTCGTGCTGCAGCTCGCCCAGTGAAGCTGCGTACCCCACGTCTTTGATCTCGCGGAGCCTGGCGGCCAGCTTACTGGGGTCGGTCACCGTACGCTGGCTGTACGCCACGAGCGGCCGCTGCAGATAGGCCTCGATGACGTCGGCGCCGGCGAAGGCGAGGAGGAGGTGTCCGAAGGAGGCAACGTGGAGGGGGAGGCGGTATTGCTCCCGGATCCGCGTCACCGGCGAGGCCTGCGGATTCTGCTCGGCGAACAGGGTGACTGCTTCGGCGTCGTGCCTCTCAGTGACCTTCACGAGCCCGGGTATGCGCACGATGGCGTGATCCAGATGGCCGAGCCCGACACGCATGACCGCGTGATCCCGCAGGTAGGTGGTGGCCAAGCTCCACAGTGTCGGTCCGATGGAGTACTCACCCGTGTCGAGGTCGCGCTGCAGCACCCCCTCCTGGGCCAGCACGCGAATCGAGCGGTAGATGGTCGCCCAGGGCTGGCCAAGCTCACGGGACAACTCGGCAGGTCGCATCGGGCGGTCGGCAAGGACGCGCAGGATCTCGGTGCTACGGGACAGCGATTTCACCTGCTGACGCCGCGCGGGGGTCACCTGGGCGGCATCACCAGTCATGTTCTCGTCTTTCCCTTGCTCTGCTGACGTGGGGATATGTCCTCCACGGCAACTACGGTACCCGTCAGCAGAGCGGTGCGAGCGGCCTCGACGAGCTGGTGGGTTCGAACGGCCTCGTCGAGGTCACTTGGGTTCTTACCCGTGCCTTGAGCCAGGTCGAGGAACGCCGTCATCTCCAGCTCATAGGCCGTCGCGAAGCGATCGCGGAAGTCGGTGATCTTGCTGGGGCCGACCTGGGTGGGCATCTCCGTGGCCGGCCGGCGGCTCCCCATCACCTGAACGCCGCCAGTGTTTTCGACCTCGACGGTCAGGTCGAATCCCGCCGAGGAGCGGTACGCGCCCCAGATGGTGGCGAGCCCACCATCGTTGAGCTGCAGCGTGAGCGATGCGGTCATCGGCTCGGATGCTGGGGCCTCAGGGGACAGCGCAAGCGCAGAGACGTGGCTGACCTCTGCTCCGGTCAGCCACCGGAGCATGTCGAGCTCGTGGATCAGCTTGTCCAGGATGAGGCCGCCGGCGCCGGCCAGGTACTCCTGGGAGGGAGCGAACTCGGTGGTGCTGTGCACGCGGACCTGGTGCGGCCCGTCGGTCGTCGACAGACCTGCGGCCAGAGTTCGGAGCGCCGGGTCGAACCGGTAGTGGAAACCCACCTGCACGTCTGTCTGAGACTGGGCTGCCGTGACGGCCAAGTCCGCGATCTCAACGAGCTCGGTCGATACGGGCTTTTCGCAGAACGTAGGGACGCCGCGCGCGATCGCCCGATCGAGGATGTCAGCGTGTGTCTCCGTCGGTGAGGCGACCACCAGCGCGTCAACACTACAGAGCAGGTCGTCGAAGGAGGTGACGACGCGGGCTCCGTGCTCCTCCGCCACGGACTCGGCCCGGGCCCGGTGCGCATCATGCACCAGCACCTCTGAAACTCCGGAGCTTCCGCACAGATTCTTGAGGTGGACCTCGCCAACCCGGCCCACCCCGGTGAGTCCTACGCGCATACGTCACACATCCCATCGCCGTATAGAGGAAGGCATCGTCGCATCCTCTTTGCGAACACCGTAGCCGCTCTATGAATAAGTGTCGAGGGTGCGATGGCTCCACGCTGCTGATCACCCCCGCAGCATGCGGTGGCAAGAAGGATGTGGCGAAGCTCTTGACGGAAGCCAAGAATTCGAGCATCGTATCCACATAGTCAACAGGGTGTTCACATAGCGAGCATCCACGCGATGCCACGGAAGCAACGAAGCTCATCCAAGGAGGCCGTCATGACGACGGAGACCGCCGTACAGGCAGAACCAGCAGAACGAGACGAGGTGCGCCCCCGGCCCTTAGCCGTCCAGCGCTCGCGGAATGTTCTGCAGCGTCTTGGTCGTTCCGTGGTCGACCGCTACGCCCTCCTGGCCGCGATGGTCGTGCTGATCGGCATCTTCTCTGCGCTGCGGCCGGACGTGTTCCTCACCGCGGCAAACTTCACCTCGATGCTTGGCATCCAAGCGCCGCTCGCAGTCCTCGCCCTCGGTGTGACAGTGGTCCTGCTCGTCGGAGAGTTCGACCTGTCCGCGGCGTCGGTGATGGGCATGTCGGCCGCGGTGATGGCCTACCTCACCACGGTCCACGAATGGCCCGTCCTCGTGGCACTGGCCGTCGTCCTCGTGAGTGCGCTGGCCATCGGCCTCACCTCTGCGTTCTTTGTGGTGAAGGTGGGCATCCACTCCTTCATCGTCACCCTCGGCATGGGCACCCTGGTGACGGGGGCGGCTCTGGGGGTGGCTGGCTCCACCACGATCGGTGGCGTGCCGGACTCCCTCACGAGCGTCTTCCGCACACGCGTCCTGGGGGTCGATGCGGCCTTCTTCATCATGCTGGCGATCGCTGTCATCGGGTGGATCGTGCTGCAGAAGACGCCCGTCGGGCGGAACACCTACTTCGTCGGCCAGGCTCCTACGGCCGCGGCGCTCGCTGGCATCAAGGTCCCGAGCCTGCGGGTCGGCGCGCTCGTCACCTCGAGCCTGTTGGCGGCCCTTGCCGGCGTGATGATGCTCGGGCAGGTCGGTGCGGCTAGCCCGGGGATCGCCAGCCCGTACCTGCTACCGGCCTACGCCGCGGGCTTCCTCGGCGCGACCGCCTTCACCCCGGGTCGGTTCAACGTCTGGGGCACCGTCTTCGCCGTCTACCTCTTGGCTATCGGGACGGTCGGCTTCCAGCTCCTCGGCTTCTCTAACTGGGTGACGAGCGTGTTCAACGGCTCCGTGCTCATCCTCGCTGTCACCTTCTCGACGATCTTCGCCAAGCGTCGCTGACTCCTGCTTGCCCCCCACACCACATCATCTGGAGACCTGACCATGAACCGCACATTCCCTACCCCAGCAGTGCCAGACCCCGCTCTGAACAGTGGAGGCGGTCCCCGGCGGCGCGCAGTGTCGTTGGCGGCAGCGGTGTCGATCACCAGCCTGCTGATTGCCTCCTGCACCCAAGAGGCTGCGCCCCAGGAGGCCGCGGGATCAGGTGATCACTCCGAGCTGGTCGCCGACATGCAGGCGTTGATCGATGAGTCCTCGAGCCAGCCGGAGTTCACCGACCCAGGGCCGGCCTTGGACGCGAGCGAGCTCGAGGGCGCGACGATTGCCGTCGTCGCGATCGACATGAACGTCCCGGCTATCGCTGAGGTCACCGCGAGCGTCCAGGAGGTCGCCGAGCAGATAGGCCTGCAGACCACCACCTTCGACGGCGAAGGCAACCCGAGCATGGTCAACCAGGGACTCAGCCAGGCCATCAACAACGAGGTCGACGCCATCCTGAGCGTGGGCCTCGTCGTCGACCTGATCTCCGGTCAGATCGGCGAGGCGAAGGACGCCGGCATTCCGATGGTGGACGTGATCAACAGCCCGCCGGTGCCCGATGTTGACGGGCAGGGGTCCGATCCCCAGATGTTCGCCAACGTCGCGCCGGACAGCGAGCACGTCGGCCGGCTCCTGGGGGCGACAGCCATCGTCGAGACGGAGGGAGAGGCCAATGTGATCATCATGAACACCTCCGAGCTGACGGTCGCTCCCGCGATCGTCGGTGGCATCACGGAAGTGCTCGATCAGTGCGAAGCGTGTGAATACACCACGACGGACACCGAGCTGGTGAACTGGTCCACCGAGCTGCAGGGTCAGGCGGGATCGGCCGTCAGGAGCGATCCGGACGTCAACTTCGTGCTGCCCATCTACGACGCGATGACGATATTCGCCTCCAGCGGCATCCGGCAGTCGGGCGTCCGGGATGTTCAGATGGCCTCGTTCAACGGCACCGCCCCCGCCCTCGATCTCGTGCTGGAAGGCGACATCGCGGTGGCGAACATCGCTCAGAACAACGACTGGGCCGCGTGGGCGGCCGTGGACCAGGCCATGCGAGGAATGCTCGGTATGGAGCCCGCACACCCCGTCCTGCCGACGCGCTACCTCACCACCGCCGACCTGGAGGCGGGGAGCACAGCGAGCCAGGAGGTCGCGAACGAGGCCAACTTCGGCACCGGGTACCGCGAGGGCTACCTCGAACTGTGGGGTGTGAAGTGATGAGCGGGAGGAACCGGTCGTGAGCACAGCAACCACACTCCCCGTGGGGCGGGGCCGCCAGACCACTCTGGCGGTCCGAGGTGTTAGCAAGCGTTACGGCGCGACTCACGCCCTGCGTGAGGTGTCGTTCGAGGTGCGCAGAGGGGAGGTGCATGCGCTACTGGGCCACAACGGTTCCGGCAAGTCCACGCTTGTAAAGATCATCAGCGGCTACCAGCGGGCGGACTCCGGGAGAGTCGACGCGGCGTCTGGGCAGGAGGCCCATCCCCGCATCGGGATCGTCCACCAGGATCTTGGCCTGTGCTTGCCCGCCACCGTCGTGGAGAACTGCGGCATGGGCAGTTTCCGACGCCGGCTCGGCATGATCGACTGGGGACAAGAGCGCGCTGCAACGGCCAGGGTCCTTGAACAGCTCGGCGCCGACATCGGCCTGGACGACATCGTGGCTGACCTTCCCCCGGCTGATCGGGCGATCACGGCGATCGCCCGGGCCCTGAAGGCCACTGGCGGGGTGGACGAGGTGGACCTGCTCATCCTCGACGAGGCCACGGCAGCGCTGCGCGGCCCCGACGCTGAGAAGGTTCTGTCCGCAGCACGCTCGGTGACAGCACATGGCGGCGCCGTACTGCTCGTGACCCACCACATGTCCGAGGTCACCCAGGTGGCCGACCGGGCGACCGTTCTGGTGAGCGGCCAGGTCGTCGACACCGTCGATGTCGCGGGGACCACCGAGGAGAAACTGCTCACCATCATCGGTGGCGGCCGCAAGCCGACCGCGCTGGAGCGCCGCGATGACGGCGGCGCGGCAGCCTCCGCGCGCGAGGTTCTCACCGTTAAGGGCTTGACGGGTGGCGCAGCCTTCGACATGTCCTTCGCTGTCCGTGCGGGCGAGATCGTCGGCCTGACCGGAGCCGCCGGAGCCGGACAGGATGACGTGCCTTACCTGCTGTGCGGCGCGACACCTCATACCGGCGGTCAGGTGTGGCTGGAGTCCCAGCCCTACACCGGGCGCGGTGCCAGGGAAGCTCAGCGAAGCGGTCTCGGGATCCTGCCCTCGGACCGACTGCGCAAGGGCATGGCGCTGAGCGCTACGGTGCGGGAGAACCTCTCTCCGACCAGCCGGCGGCAGCACCTTCGCGGCGGACTGCTGCGGGAAGGCAGTGAGAAGGCCTGGGCGCGTGAGGTCTGCGCCGAGTACAACGTGCTCCCTGCCGACCCGGAACTGCCCATGGCGGCCCTCAGCGGCGGGAACCAGCAGAAGGTCATCTTCGCCAGGGTGCTCGAGCACCAACCCAAGGTCCTCGTCCTTCACGACCCCACCCAAGGGGTGGATGCGAACACCCGTCGCGCACTGATGAACCGGGTCAGGACCCTGGTGGACCAGGGCCTGGCGGTGCTGTATGTCTCTTCCGACACCGAGGAGGTGGCGGAGTGCGCTGATCGGGTCCTGGTGATGCGCCGCGGCAGCCTGGTCGCCGAGGTGCCGGGTGGTGTCAACCACCTGGACGAGGTGCACGCAGCGGCGTACTCCGCTGGCACCGGCTCGACGGATCGTGCGGACGGGGCGAGCTCGTGATCAGCCGGGGAATCGATCACATCGGGTTAACCGTGCCCGACATGGAGCAGGCGGTGCAGTTCTTCACAGGTCTGCTCGGCTTCGAGGACTTCTACGCCCACGGGCCCTACGAGGACCTCGACGGTGACAGCCAGACGGTCTACTTCGACCGTCACCCGCGGGCGCGCACGGTGCAGATTCGCATGCTGCGTACCCGCAACCTCAACCTGGAGCTGCTGCAGTTCGAGTCGCCTGATCAGGTGCGGCGCATGCCGAAGACCAGCGACTGGGGAAGCGCACACATCGCGCTGTATGTCGAGGACATGGCGAAGGCGGTGGCCTACCTACGCGCCCAGGACGTAGAAGTATTGGGCGGCTCGCTCCCGCTGCCCGGGCCGGAAACCGGGACCAACGCGGAGTTCTGCTTCTTCCTCACGCCGTGGGGTCAACCCCTGGAGTTGATCAGCTACCCCCACGGCAAGGCCTACGAGAGGGACACCTCGCGCCGGCTCTACTCACCGGTCGATCCGACAACGGAGTGGGAGTGAGCAGCATGAGTGCAAGCAGCCGAGGCCTCGCCGTCGTCACAGGCGCGAGCGCCGGGGTGGGCGCGGCGGTGGCCACACGCCTTCATGCTTCGGGACATCCGCTCCTGTTGCTGTCGCGCCGCAAGGAACCGATGGCCGCGCTTGGTCTGGAGAGGGCGGAGCTCGCGGCCGTGGACATCAAGGACACAGACGCGGTCTCTAGTGCCCTCGAGGCGGCTACGGCGCGCTTCGGCCCGGTGGAGACGCTGGTGCACAACGCGGGGGTGATGTCACTGGGCGGCATCGTTGATCAACCCTTGGACGAGTGGCGCTCCACCATAGAGGTAAACCTGCTCGCGGTCGTCGGTTTGACGAGACTCGTGCTGCCGTCCATGTACCAGCGGCAGCGGGGGACCATCCTGGTGATCTCCTCGCTCGGGGCACGTCAGGTCTTCGAGAATCACGCGGCCTACTGCGCGAGCAAGGCCGCAGTCCACTCGCTGTGTGCGGCGCTGCGGCTCGAAGCCGCCCCGCAGGGGGTGCGCGTGGTGGAGGTGGCGCCAGGGATGATCCGGACCAACCTGGTGGACTCGACGAGCTCTGATCAACTGCGCAGTGAGTACCTGGCCAGACGCGCGCACGTGCTCGAACCCGAGGACGTCGCGGACGTCGTCGGGTGGGCCGCGGAACTGCCGGCGCACGTCAGCGTTCGAGAACTGCACGTCGCCCATACCCACCAGCAGTGAAGGCGCCGTACGTCGGAGGAGAACGCCGCTGCGCGATGGGCTACAGGTCGACCTTGAGCGAGATGGTGTCGCCGCGATGGGCGAGACGGAGCTGCCCAGGCATCTGCCGTGTCTGCCATTCCCTCTCGAAGTCGCTGAGCGGTGACCGGAAGACGGTGTAGTCGTCGTAGTGGATCGGCACGGTGAGGGACGGCTGCAGGAGCTGGACGAGGTCGGCGCCCTGGTTGTCGTCCATGGTGACCAGGATGCTGCCCAGGATCTTGGTGCCGCCCAGGTGGACGACCGCCGCGTCGAGGTGGCCGAGGCGGTCGGTGATCTCGCGCAGCCAGGGCCGGTAGAGGGTGTCGCCGCTGATGTAGAGGCGGAAGGGGCGGCCGGAGCCGGTGTCGAGCTCCAGCACGCTGCCCATGACCGGCGGCAGGAGGGGCTTGACGAGGTTGGGCGCGTGGGTGCCGGGGACGGCGGTGATGGTCAGGCCGGTGTCGTCGCGCTCCAGGGTCTGAGAGGTCCAGGTCTGGACCGCGGTGGCCTGCTCGAACCCCCACTTGTGCAGTCGCCGCTGGGCGTGCCCGGTGGTGAAGATCGGCAGCCGGCGGTCCAGCTTCTTCTTCGCCACCCGGTCGAAGTGGTCGCCGTGCAGGTGGGACAACAGGATCCCGTCCAGGTCCGGCAGCTGCTCGGGCTGGAGCGAGGGCTCGGTGCGCCGCTTGGAGAAGAGGCCCTTGCCCAGGTAGGCGCGCTGGCCCTTGTGCAGGAAGTTGGGGTCGGTCAGCAGGGTGAACGGGCCGAGACGGAGGATGGTCGTCGCCGTCCCGATGAACTCCAGGCTTGGATCGGTCATACCTCACCGTCAGACTGCTGTCGGAGGCTGTCAACTCGATCGGACTGCGCCATCGCCGTCGCGTGCGACCCGCGGCGGGTCAGCGCTCAGTCACCGGAGAACGAAGGATCGCGCCGGTCCAGGAAGGCCTCCACGGCCTCCATGTGGTCAGGGGCATGGTGCGCCAGCGGCTGCATGGCCGCGGACATCTCCAGGATCGTGCTCAGGTGCGAGTGCCTGGCCTCGCGCAGGAGCTTCTTCGTCATGCGCACCGCGTGAGGGGGGTTGACGGCCACCCGCTCGGCATACTCCCGGGCGGTGGCCATGAGGTCCGCGGGGGGGACGACCGCGTTGACGAGTCCCCAGTCCAGAGCCTGCTCGGCGCTGACCCGGTCTCCGGTGAGTGCCATCTCGGTCGCCCGGGCGTGCCCGATGATGTGCGGGAGGAGCCAGGCGCCGCCGTCGCCGGGGATGATGCCGAGCTTGACGAAGGACTCCGCGAACCAGGCGGTGTCGGCCGCCACCCGGAGGTCGCACAACGTGGCCAGGTCGCAGCCAGCTCCCACGGCCGGGCCGTTGACCGCGGCGACGAGCGGCACCTCACAGTTGTAGAACGCCAGAGGGATCTGCTGGATGCCGTAGCGGTAACCGTCTCGCATCTGGTGCGGCAGGCCGGAGAAGATCTCCTGACGGTCGCGCATCTTCTTGACGTTGCCGCCGGCCGAGAACGCGGGCCCGGCCCCGGTGAGGATCACGGCCCGCACGTGCCTGTCCCGGTTCACCCGCTCGACCGCGCTGACCAGCTCTTCGATCATCGGCTGGTCGGAGATCGGGTTGCGCTCCTCCGGTCGGTTGAGGGTCCACGTCTCGACGTGGCCCTCCCTCTCCACCAGCAAGGGGGTGTCGCTCATGTCGATCCTTCCATCGCCGCTTCCTTGACAGGGTCCGACCCTACCGCTACGTTTTTCATAATCTTGAATCCTCATCCGTAACTACGAACGGAAGATGAAGCCCATGGGCCACCATCGCAACAGTGCCGTTGCCGCCGCCGCGCTCGCGGCGCTCGTGTTCTCCGGCTGCGCATCCGACTCCTCCTCGGACCCGGTCATCCGGCTCGGCGACAGCTACTCCCCGGCCCACCCCTTCGGCAAGTACGGGACCGCCACCTTCAACGAGGCCGCGCAGGAGTCCGGCTTCCAGGTGGACTACTTCCCGGCGGGTCAGATGGGCAACCCGCAGGATCTGGCCACCCTCGTCGGTGCGGGTGTGCTGACCATCGCCCCCGCCAGCGCCGCCTACCTGGAGGACCAGTTCCCGCTCTCCAGCGTCTCCGACCTGCCCAACATGACCACCGACGCGTGCGTGGCCGCGAACGCGATGATGGATCTGCTGTCCGAGGGCGGGATCCTCTACGAGGAGGAGTACGAGCCCATGGGTATGCGGCCGCTGTGGATCTCCATCATCCCCAACTACGAGATCCTCACCGCCAGTCGCCAGGTGACGACGCCCGAGGACCTGCCCGGCCTGATCATCCGGTCCTCCGGCGGCGCCTTCGACGTCACCATGGCCGCGACGGGGGCGGCCGCGGTCAGCATGCCGGCGGGTGACACCTACGAGGCGATGTCCCGGAACACCGTGGACGGCACCGTCATGCCCTTCCTCAGCACCGTGCCCTACCGCCTGGACGAGGTGTCGGCCTACAGCACCGATGGTCTGAACCTCGGCTCGGTCGGCATCCCGTACGTGATGTCGCACGAGGCCTGGGACGCGCTGACCGCGGAGCAGCAGTCAGCTGTCCAGGCCGCGGCCGACGAGGCCAACCAGACGCTGTGCGAGGCCCTCAACACGCTGCACGAGGAGGGCCGCACCTTCCTGCAGGACAACGGCGTGACGATGACCGAGGTGGACCTCTCACCAGGCAGCGCCTGGGGGCAGCTGACCGAACCCGTGCCGCAGCGGTGGGCGCAGAGCCTGGACGACATCGGACTACCCGGCAGCGAGGTGCTCAGCCAGTACGAGTCGGCCATCGCTGAGCACGAAGGGACGCAGCGATGACCACCACGCACTACAGAGGTCCCTTCGCGACCGTCCACCGGGCCATCACCGGCGCGTCCCTGACGGTCGCCTCCGTCTTCCTCGCGGTGCTGACGATCGTGATGGTCGTGGAGGTGGTGGCGCGTTATGCCGTCGGCGAGCCGCTGGGGTGGAACCTCTCCCTCATCGAGAAGGTCCTCCTGCCAGGCATCGTCTTCCTGGGTCTGCCGTGGGCCCGCAGCGTCGGTGCCCACGTCAGCGCCGGGATGGTCTACGAGCGGCTCTCCGCCGGGATCCAACGGTTCAGCCGTGGTCTGGCGCTGGTGATCGAGGTCGTCTGCTACACGCTGCTGCTGATCAGTGGTCTTGTGATCGCGGTCGCGATGTTCCGCATCGGTGCCCAACCGCCACCCCTGTCCGCCCAGCTGGGTCTGCCGAGCTGGACGTGGCGGGCCTTCCTTCCCCTGGGTGCGGCCGGCGCCCTGGTCGTCACGCTGATCGAGATCTTCGGCCGCGTCCGGGACGAGGAGACCCTCTGATGCTCACCGCGTTCATCACCCTGATCCTGCTCGTCCTGATCCTCCTGCGGGTCCCGATCGTCTTCGCGATCCTGGGCAGCGGGATCCTGGGCCTCCTGCTGCTCGGTGGCCCGGAGATGGTCGTCGGCGTCCTGCAGACCATCCCGCAGACCGCCGTCAGCAAGAACGCGCTCGCAGCGATCCCTCTCTTCGTGCTGATGGCCCAGTTCGTCGTGCACAGCGGAGTGCTGGACCGGTTGTTCGGCGCCGTGTCCGCGATCGTCGGCCGCGCGCCCGGCGGAACGGCGATGGCCTCGGTGGGGGCTGGCGCGGTGTTCGCCGCCGTCTCCGGCTCCTCGATGGCGTCGGCGGCCGCGCTGGCGCAGACCTCGACCAAGCGGATGGTCAGCGAGGGGTACAGCCCGAGCCTGAGCGCCGGAGTCGTCGCAGCCGCCGGCACCCTCGCGGCGATGATCCCACCCAGCGTGCTGCTGGTCTTCTACGCCATCACCGCGGAGGTCAGCGTCGGTGCAGCGCTGATCGCCGGCATCATCCCCGGGGCCCTCGTCGCCGTGGCGCTCGTGGCCACCATCCTGCTGCTGATCAAGGTGCGCACCGGCTCTGCCCCGCGCGGACGGGCGCACACCTGGCAGGAGAAGGGGCGGAGCCTGGTGGGGATCGGCCCGATCGCCTTCCTGTTCCTCCTCGTCGTAGGCCTGGTCTTCCTCGGCATCACGACCGCGACCGAGGCTGCGGCCATGGGCGCCGTCGGTGCCTTCGCCCTGATGGTCCTCAAGGGCACAGCGAGCTGGGCGCGGATCAAGGAGAGCTTCGTCGAGGCGCTGTCGACGTCGATCATGATCCTGGCGATCGTCCTGGCCGCCCACGTCTACGGACACTTCATCACCGAGACGCAGGTCACCCCGCGGCTCGTCGAGTTCACCGAGTCCCTGGCGATCCCCAGCCTCGTCATCGTGGCGTTGATCGCCCTGGGCTACCTGGTCCTCGGCTTCTTCATGGACCAGCTGGCGATCATCGCGCTGACCGTCCCCGTCACGCTGCCCATCGTGACCGGGTTCGGGTACGACCCGATCTGGTTCGGCGTCATCGTCATCCTGCTGGCCGAGATCGGCCTGATCACCCCGCCGCTGGGGCTCAACGTCTTCGTGGTGTCCAAGGCGTCCGGCATCCGGGTCGAGTCTGTCTTCCTGGGCGCGATCCCGTTCGCCATCGCGATCTTCCTGGTCGCGGCCGCACTCTTCTTCCTGCCCGGGATCGTGCTCTACCTACCAGGGCTGATGTGAGGTGGATCAGTGAGTAGCGCGCAAGCAGCAGTGGCCGGGCCGCTGGACGGTGTCACGGTGCTGGAGGTCTCCAGCGTCGTGATGGCGCCGTTCGCCGGCCGCATCCTGGCCCAGCTGGGGGCGAGGGTGATCAAGATGGAGCCGCCCGGCGGGGATCTGCTGCGCAGCGCGGCGGTGCCTCCTGGTCAGACGATGAGCGGCACCGTGCTCATCCTCAACGAGGGCAAGAAGAGCATCGAGGTGGACGCCCGCACCGAGGAGGGTCGGGCCACTCTGCGTCGCCTTATCGCGCTCGCGGACGTGGTGCTGACGAACCTGCTGCCGTCCCGGCGCGAACGCTTCGGCCTGGACTGGGAGTCGGTGTCTGCCGTGAATCCTGCGGCCATCCTCTGCACCGCCCAGGGCTACGGCTCGGAGTCCGACCTCGCCGACCGTCCCGCCTACGACGACACCATCCAGGCCGCCTCTGGGCTGTGCGACGTCAACCGGCTCTCGCTGGGGTATCCGGCCTATGCGCCGTACATCATGGCGGACAAGGTCTCCGGTATGGCGATGGTCTACTCCCTCCTCGCTGCGCTCTTCCGTCGTGGTGTCGACGGGCGTGGCCAGTGGGTGGACGTGCCGATGCTCGACGTCCTGGCCGACTTCAACGCCGTCGAGCAGCTCAACGACTTCGCCTTCCACCCACCCGCCGGTCCCGCCGGGTGGCACCGCACCATCGACCCCCGCCGGCGACCGCACGAGTGCACGGATGGCTGGGTGTGCGTCCTGCCCTACACCGACCGCGACTGGGCGGCCTTCGTCGAGCTCGTCGACCGGCCCGAGCTCGCCGCGGACGAGCGCTGTGCCACGTCGGCCGCGCGCACCCAGAACGTCGGCCTCGTCCAGGACCTGATTGCTGACTACTGCCGGGGTAGGTCGGTGGCTGAGGTCCTGGCCGCCTGCGAGTCACGGCGGATCCCGTGCCAGGAGGTCGCCACGCTGGAAAGTCTGACGTCGAGCCCGTACCTGCGCGGGCGCGGCTCGATGACGCTGCAGCAGCATCCGACCGAGGGCGCCTACTGGTCGCCGAGCCCGGGCATCCGCTTCTCGGGCACCCCTGGTGAACAGGTTTCCCCGACTCCCGGACTGGACGAGCACCGCGAAGAGATCGAGACGATGTTGAGAACGGAGAACGAGCATGGCTGAGTTCGTGATGTGGGAGCAGCTGGAGGAGTACTCGCCCCCGGCCCACGTGGGAACGACCAACCGCAGGATTCTGGACGGAGCCACCTCCCAGGAGACCTTGTCCATGGTCCGCGGCCAGCTGCAACCGGGCGGCTGCGCAGAGGCACACTTTCACCGCGTCAGCACCCAGGTGACGCACGTCATCACCGGCCGCTGCCGCGTCGAGGTGGACGGCCAGGTGCGGGAGCTGGGGCCGGGCGACACCGTCTTCATCCCCGTGGGGCAGGTTCATGTGGTCACCGTGCTGGGGGAGACTGACCTGCAGCTCGTCAACGTGTACCACCCCCCGTTGCAGACGAGCGACATCCTGACCCCCTGACCCGACCGACCCGCTCCGAGGTGAACACCATGCCCCAGCCCACTGCCCCTGGAGGTCACCGCACCGTCAGTCGGGTGATCGGCATCCTCGAGTATGTGGCGTCCCGTCCGGAGGGGGCCCGGCTGGCGGAGATCGCCGATGCGGTGCAGGCGCCCAAGTCCAGCACTCACGGCTTCTTGCGAGGTCTGCTCGCCGCGGGCTACGTGTCCGAGGGGACCGAGAAGCAGACCTACCAGCTGGGCTGGGGAGCACACGCGATGCTGCTGTCTCAGGAGAACTCCCTGATCGAGCTGACGCGGGCCGTGCGGGAGGAGATGCTCGACCGGTTCAACGAGACGATCACGCTGGCGGTCCGGGTGGGGGACCACGTGGTCTACCTGGAGAGTCTGACCCCGACGCACGCGATCTCCTACCAGGCAGCCACCAGGGTCCGTCGGCCCCTGTGGCCGACGAGCGCGGGCAAGATCTTCCTGTCGCACCTGCCCGAGCCGGAGGTCGGTCGCATCCTGCTCCGGGAGGAGGCCGAGACCGACCTCCGCGACGTCGATGTGGAGCTGGCGACCGTGCGGGAGAGCGGTCTGGCGTTCAACATCGGCGAGTCGCAGACGGACGTGGCCGCGGTGGCCGTCCCGCTCGCCGTGGGCGGACTCAGCGCGGCGATCTCCATCGCCGGGCCCGTCGGCCGGATCGAGGAGCACCTGCCTCGCATAGGGCGGACCGCCACGGAGGTCGTCCGCGCCGTCGACCTCACGACCGGGGGAGCCGGATGACCGGTAGGCCGCCCGTGCTTGACCCGTGGGTGGCCGCGTGTGCACCAACCGTCAGGCCCGAGGGGTCGCCTACCAGCCGCTGAACGGCGCGACGTCCTCCTCGCTCACCTCACCGCTCACTGCGGCGTCGATGGCTCCGGACAACAGCTCGACCGCGTGGTCGACCTCCGCCTCGCTGATCGTCAGGGCCGGCGTGATCTCGATGACGTTGTCGCGCACCGGGTAGGCGATGCCGCCGAGCCGCCAGAGGGCGTAGACCGCCCGGGCGGTCAGCCCGGTGGCCGGCTCGCGGGTGCCGGGGTCGACCAGCTCGACGCCGAGGGCCAGCCCGCGGCCCCGCACGTCGCCGACGTGCGCAGCGCCCGGCCGGTCGGAAGCGGCATACGCCTCCAGCCCCGCCCGCAGCTGCGCTCCGCGCACCTGGGCCGCCTTGGCGAGGGAGCCGTCGCGGAGCAGGCGCAGCACGGCGCGGCCGGCGGCGCAGGAGACCGGGTTGCCGATGGTCGTCATCAGCGCCGACGCGCTCGGCTCGTCCAGCGCGGCGGCAGGGCCGACGACGGCGGACAGCGGGAGCCCCGAGCCGAGGACCTTCCCCAGGGTGACCAGGTCGGGCAGGACGCCCTCGGCGTGGTGCGCCAGGAAGTGGCCGGTCCGGCCGAGCCCGACCTTGACCTCGTCGATCACCAGCAGGGCGCCGTGCCGTGCGGTCGCCTCTCGCAGTCCGGCGAGGAAGCCGTCCGGCGGGACGATCACGCCGCCGTCGGACTGGATCGGCTCGACGAAGACCGCCGCGACGTCTCCGCCGGCCAGGTGCTCCTCGACGCGGGCGAGGGTCTGCTCGAGCAGGGTGGCGGGGTCGCCGGTCCACGGCCGGTAGGGGTCGGGGTAGGGGACCAGCCGCAGGTGGGGGTCCGGCACCGCGCCGGCCGCGACGTGCAGCCCGGAGACGGCCATCGAGCCGCCGAGCCCGCCGTGGTAGCCGCGCTCGAAGGCGAGGATCCCCGGCCTCCCGGTGGCGTGCCGGACGGCGCGGAGCGCGACGTCGTTGGCGTCGGTGCCGGCGTGGCCCAGGTAGACGCGGCGCTCCGTGCCGGTGGTCGCGACGAGCCCGAGCAGCTCCTCGGCGAGCAGGACCGCCTCGGGGTGGCTGCCGGACAGGATCGACCCGGTCGCCTGGGTGGACACGGCGTCGGTGACCGCCTGCACCACGGCCGGGTGCGCGTGGCCGAGTCCCGTCGCGGTCCAGCTGGCGCTGAGGTCGAGCAGCTCGCGGCCCTCGGGGGTCGTCAGGATGCTGCCGCGACCGGCCGCCGTCACCTGAGGGAAGAAGCGCAGCTTCTCCACGCCGGCGACGACCTGGCCGTCGGCGGCATACCACTGTTCGTCGGAGCGTCCGGGGGTAGCCCGGCCCGTCCCTGCTGCGGGTGTCATCAGCCCTCCTGCCTCTCCACCGCGGCCAGGTAGCCGCAGACGAACGCCGTCGCGACCCGCTCCACCGCGTCGTCGGTGGGCAGGAACTCCGGGTGGTGCAGCGGCGGCGGCTGCGCGTGGCCGTCGACCTGCACGCCGACGAACGCCATCACCGACGGCACGACCTCGCCGAAGAAGGAGAAGTCGTCGGCGCCGAGGGAGCGCATCGGCTCGGTCGGCTCGATGCCGCACCGCTCCAGCCAGGCGTCCATATGCCCCACGAGCAGCGGGTCGTTGGACAGCATCGGCTCCCCGGCCGTGACCACCACCTCGCCCTCCAGGCCGTAGGAGTCCGCCTGCCGGGCGACGAAGTGGCGCACCTGCTCCTGGAACTGCTGCCGGTCGGCGTGCGTGGTCGTGCGCAGCGTCGCCAGCAGCCGCGCCTCGCCGGGCAGCACGTTGGCGCTGCGCTCGCCGGCCTGCAGGTGGCCGACAGACAGGGTGCTGGGTTGCATCGGGGAGACCGTGCGGCGCATCAGCTCGGGCAGGCCGAGCACGATGTGGGCGATCGCGGCGACCGGGTCGCTGGCGTGGTGCGGGTAGGCCCCGTGCCCGCCGCGGCCCCGCAGCACGATCTCGATCTCGTCCGCGGCCGCGTTGACCACCCCGGCGCCGGTGGCGACGGTCCCCGGCGGGACGGTCGGGTGCACGTGCGCGCCGACGGCGGCGGACACGGCATACCGCGACAGGGCCCGCGAGCGCACGACGTTCTGCGCCCCGGAGGGGTAGGTCTCCTCGCGCGGCTGCAGCAGCGGCACCAGGCCCAGCGGCAGCGGCAGCGCACGGGCGGCGCGGACCACCGCGACCAGGGCCGCCAGGTGCACGTCGTGCCCGCAGGCGTGCATGGAGCCGGTCGTCGAGGCGTAGGCCGCGCCCGTCGCCTCGCGCACGGGCAGCGCGTCCAACTCGGCCCGCAGCAGGACGGACGGCCCGGTGGCCGGGCCGACGCGACCGATCCGGCCGGTCTCCGCGACTCGCTCCAGAGGTATGCCGAGGGCCCGCTCGACCGCCTGCGCCGTCGGCTCCTCCGCACCGGACAGGCGGGGGTCGCGGTGCACCTCGCGGCGCAGCTCGAGCGCGGCCGGGAGCTCCGCGGCGACCGCCTCGAGCCAGCGCTGGCGCAGGCTGTCCAGCGCAGTGTCCTGGGCGAAAGAGGCCGTCATCTGCTCGCGCGCCCTCGTGAGAACCGTGCGCCCGGTCGCCGGGAGGACGGAATCGTAACCATCGTCATCGTGAGAACCGTGCGCCCGGTCGCCCGAAGGTCGTGGTCGGGGCTTGGTCGAGCCGGTAGACGCGGCGGGCGTTCTCGCCGGCGACGAGGCTGGCCACCCTTTGCTGCTCCTCCTCGGGCCAGCCCTGAGGCCCGGCCCATGTGGTGAAGGCGCGCTGCAGGCCGCGGCGGAACAGCTCGGCGCCGAGGTAGTAGAGCTCGGCTGCACCGAAGGCGTCGGAGGAGAACATCGCCTTGAAGAAGGGCGTGAGCTCCAGCGACTCGGCGATGACCTGGGCGGACTGCGCGCCGGTGTAGGTGACGGCCAGCCCGACGTCGCAGTAGACGTGCTCGAAGACGTGGGCGAGGTAGCCGGCCTCGCGGTGGAAGGGGTAGCAGTGCAGCAGCAGGATGCTCGCGCCGCTGCCGCGGGCCAGACGGAGCAGGTCGGTGAGCAGCAGCGGGTTGCAGCGATGCAGGTCGACGTCCGGGTCGCCGTAGCCGACGTGGAACTGGATCGGCACCGCCCGGTCGATCGCCTCCCACCAGCCCAGCCGCACCAGCACCGGGTCGCTCAGCCGCAGCGGCTGCCCGGGCTGGCGCGCGGCCTGCCAGTCGCCGACCGCGCGCGCCACCGCGTCGTCGGTCGGCCGGGATGGGTCGATGTCGAAGCCGACCCGGTAGGCCGCGATGCTCTTGACCCCCACCGCCGTGCGCAGCTCGGCGTCCAGGCGGTCGCGGAAGGCGGCGAGGAAGTCCTCCGGGCCGACCTCTTCGGCCACCTGCTCGGCGAGCCGCTCGAGGCGGACCACCTCGGCATACCCTGCGCCCGCGGCCGCGCCCATCTGGGCGGGCGTGAGGATCTGGTCGGCCTTGAAGCCGGTCTCGATGACGTAGTCGCCGATCCCGCTGGCCCGCAGGAGGCGGCGGGTGGCCTCGCCACCCAGCTCGGCCCGCCGCGCCAGGTAGTCCTCGGGGGAGGCGAAGGAGGGCAGGTCGAGGACCGGCGCGCAGTCGCGGCGGATCGCGAAGCCGAGCTGGGTGTCGAAGAAGGTCGCCCCGTCCGGCGCCGGCACGTCGGACTCGGTGATGAGGTCCTCGAAGGTGGCCCGGTCCACCGGCCCCTCGATGACGCCGTGGCAGTGGTGGTCGACGAGGTGCAGGTCGGCGAGCCAGCCGTTCTCAGTAGGCACGGGCATACCACTCACACTGCTCGGTCTCGCTCAGCTTGCTCACTTCCTCCAGCTCGATCCGCTTGATGCGCAGGTATGTCGTGACCAGTTCGGGCGCGAACCAGCCCCGGACCACCTCGTCCTGCTCGAGCGCGTCCAGCGCCTCCGCGAGGGTGCGGGGCAGCTCGGCGACGTCGCCGCGGCTGCTCGGGTCGACCTCGCCGACCTGCAGCTCGGCCGGCTCGGCGTCGGTGCGCAGGCCCTCCATCCCGGCGTGCAGCAGGGCACCGAGCAGCAGCCACGGGTTGGCGCCGATGTCGCCGCCGCGGAACTCCAGGTGCAGCTGCGGCTCCGGGTCCTGCCCGTCGATCTCGACGGTGGGGCACAGCCGCAGCAGCGCCTCGCGGTTGTGCAGGCCGAGGAAGACGCCGGCGCTGGACCACTGGTGCGGCCGCAGGCGCAGGTAGGAGACGGTGAGCGGGGCGAAGATCGCGGCGAGGGCGGGGGCGTGCCGCAGGACCCCGGTCGCGAACCGGCCGCCGAGCTCGGTGAGCCGGCCCGGGCGGGAGGCGTCGAACATGACGTTGGTGCCCTCGGCGTCGCTCAGCCCGAAGTGGACGTGCACGCCGTTGCCGGAGCCGCCGGGGACGACGACGGGGGAGAAGCTGGTCCGGTGGCCGGCGGCGGAGAAGACGTCACGCACGAGGTCGCGGACGAGGATCGCCCGGTCGGCCGAGGCGACGGCGTCGGTGCGGGAGACGGTGACCTCGAACTGGTGCTGGCCGTACTCCGGCAGCCAGGTCTCCGGCTCCAGCCCGCTGCGCTCCATGGCGGTGACGAGCTGGGAGCCGATCGGCTCGGCGTTGCGGAAGTTGCGCCAGGAGAACGGGTGGTGGTCGTCGGTGATGTCGAGGTCCATGAACTCGTGCTCGAACGCCGACTGCACCGTGAGCCCGAACTCGCTCTCGAGCCGCTCGACCGCGTCCCGCAGGAAGGTGCGCGGGCAGCAGGCCCACGGCTCGCCGTCGGTGTGCACGATGTCGGCCAGGATCAGCCGGGTGTCCGGACGGCCGGGGACGCCGGTGATGACGTGCGCGGAGTCGTGGTCCGGGCGCAGCCGCAGGTCACCGGTCGACCCGAACGGGATCTGGTCGGCGATGTGGCCGCTGGCGCCGATGCCGAAGTTGGCCGGCACCCAGCCGGTTGTCACCCCCGGCTCGAGCAGCGCGCTCGGCATCGACCGGCCCTTGGTGATCGCCGACAGGTCGCTGGTCGCGACGAAGGTCAGGGGGGTCAGGTCCTCTTCGGTCTGGCTCACGTGTCCCATCCTTACCCGAGGTCCTCTCTGGTGAGACGTGCACCGATCCGGTCGGCGAGCGACGGGGCGGCGAGGATGACGATGAGGCCGACCAGGCACCAGGCCCCGGCCATCCACGGGAAGTAGGTGTACGGCGCCTCCTGCCCGGCGACCTGCACGACATACACGTAGACCAGGTAGACGATGCCGAGCGTCGGGACGACGACCTCCCAACGCTTGATGGGGGAGTCGGGGCGGAAGGTGTGCCGGATCGCGCCGACGGAGGCCATGCCGTAGGCGACGACCATGCAGAGGGTGGCGATGGTGGCGTACCAGTAGTAGACCTCGACCGGGCCGCCGCCGATGACCGCCAGCAGGACGACCAGGAGCATGGTCACGGTGATGACCGCGATCGTGGCCGGCACAGGGGCGCCGGTCTTGGCGCTGGTGCGGGCGAGGGCGGCGGGGCCGAAGCCGTCGCGGGCCAGCGCGAACACGAGCCGGGCAGCGGCGGCCGAGCAGCTGAGCAGCGAGGCGAACGCCACGCAGAAGGCGATGATCGAGATGATCACGGCGAACCAGGGGCCGATATAGGTCGAGCTCAGCTCGGTCAGCGTGGAGCTGGCGCCGGCGAACGCCTCCTGGCCGGCGGCGTCGGTGCCGTAGCCGATCGTCTGGGCGAACATCACCAGCGTGTAGATGACACCGGCGATGACGACCGCGTAGGTCAGCGCGTGGGGGATCGTGCGCTTGGGGTCGCGGGCCTCCTCGCTGAGCGAGGTGCCGGACTCGAAGCCGGCCCAGGACAGGAAGCCGAAGACCGAGGCGGTCATGATCGCCGTCCAGGACGCCTCGCCCGGCAGCAGCGTGCTGAAGTCGACGCCGGTGCTGACGGGCGCGTCGCCGCTGGCGACGCGCGCGATGATGATCAGGCTGAGCGCGACCATGACGAGGATCCCGACCATGCCGATGCCCAGCAGGGTGCGGGTGGTGACCGTCGACTCCCGCACGTTGAGCAGCAGCGCCAGCGCGGAGACGACGACGGCGATCGCGACCCACGCGCCGCCCGGCATCTCGACGCCGAGCTCGCCCAGCATCGCCTCGAAGAAGACCGCGCAGGCGCCGGTGATGCAGGCGGAGAAGAAGAGATAGGTACCCAGCAGCGCGAACCCGCCGAAGAAGCCGGCGCGCGGGCCCAGCGTCACGCCGGCGAGGGCATACACGCTGCCCGCGTGCGTGAAGTATCGGGTGAGCCGGATGAAGGCGTAGGCCACGAGCATGACGCCGGCGAAGGAGACCGCGAAGGTGAACGGCACCGCGCTGCCGACGAGGCCGGCGACGCCGATGCCGTTGAGCGACATGGCCATGACCGGGCCCATGAAGCCGACCGACAGGGCGGTGACCTCCCACACGCGCAGGCGGCGGTGCAGGCCGGAGGGGGTGACGACGGTCCCGTCGGGCGTGGTGTCCGACGCTGCTGAGGCGCCTGAGGAGGAGACGGTCCCGGGCTCGGGCTGCGGATGCATGGGTGGCCTTTCGACGGTGAGGGCGGGTCCATGAAACATCGGTTACGTCAAAGCGTCAAGCAAAGGTGTGTGAAATTCTCGTTACAGCCCTGGGCGATGTCGTGTCCCCGGTGGCGAGCAAACCGTGTCCCCGGTGGCGAGCACAGCGTGTTCCCGGTGGGGAGCAAAGCGTGTCCCCGGTGGGGAGTAAACCGTGTCGCCGGTGGCGAGCAAAGCGTGTCGCCGGTGGCGAGCAAAGCGTGTCGCCGGTCGTCAGGGGACGGGCGGGGGCAAGGCGGACGGGGTATGCGGGTCGAGCCGCTCGCGCAGCCCTTCGAGCCGCTCGACGCGGCTCCGGCCGCGGTCGCCCAGCCGGTCGGTCACCGCGGCCACCAGCGCCTCGACCAGCGCGAAGGCGGGCACGAGGGAATCGAAGGGCGAGGGCGAGTCGACCCGGGTGGGCAGGACGGTGTCGGAGACCGCCGAGATCGGCGAGAGGAACGGGTCGGTGAGCAGCAGGATCTTGGCGCCGCCGCGGGCCGCCTCCTGCGCGAGCCGGACCGTGCTCGGGTCGTAGCGGCGGAAGTCGAAGGCGACGAGGAGGTCGTCCTTGGTGACGTCGCCGACCAGGGAGACCCGGGAGAACTCGTCGCCCGGCACGGTGCGGACCCCGGCGCGCAGCAGCTGCAGGTGGGCGACGAGGTACTCGGCCAGGACGTGGCTGAACCGGCCCCCGACGACATGCACGCGCACCCGCGCGGAGCAGAGCAGCTCGACGGCGTGCTCGAAGTCGCTGGTCGGGATGCCGTCGAAAGAAGAGTGGAGGGAGTCGACGAAGGTGGAGGCGACGTAGGGGAGCAGCTCTTCGCCGGAGGGCACGGCGCGCTTCTCGGCATACTGCTCCAGCGGCGAGCCCATCCGCGCGTGCACCTCGTGCATGAGCGCCCGCTGGAACGCGGCATACCCGCTGAACCCGAGGCGGGAGACGAAGCGGACCACCGTGGGTGCGCTCACCCCGGCCCGCTCGGCCAGCTCGGCCACGGTCTCCAGGCCGGCGACCGGGTATGCCGACAGCAGCGCCCGGGCGGCCTTGCGCTCGGCGTTCGTCAGCCGGCCCATCGCCTCGCGGGTCATGGCGGCGACGGAGGACCCGCCGGCCCCGCCCGCCTGGTGCTCGTCCGTCGTCGCTGGACTCGTCGGACTCGTTGGGCTCATGGGCCCATCCAACCCGGACGCGCAGCAGAAGGCGTGCCAGGGTGCCGGTTCACGGCTGCCGGTTCAGCGCCCGGACCGCGCGGTCGAGCACTGTCCACTCGGTGCCCTGCATCAGCGAGGTGGAGACGCGGATGAAGTCGGGGGCCTGGCCGGTGTAGAAGAGGTGGGCGCCCAGGCAGGAGACGCCGTTGGCGGCGAGGGTCACCACGGCGCGGCGCTCATTGCGGACGTGCAGCCAGACGTCGAGCAGGCCCTGACCGTGAGCGCGGTCGGCCAGGTCGAAGCGCTCGATGAAGGCCTGCCGGCGGCGGGCATACTCCCCGCGCGCCCGGTCCAGCGTCTGCCAGGCCACCGGATCGGTGAGCATCCTGGCCAGCGCGTCCTGCAGGATGCGGCTGGCCCACCGGGCGCCGAACTCCCAGAAACCGCTGAGCTGCTCGATCTCCCGCTCGCCGCCCTCGACGACGGCCAGGCGAAGGTCCGGGCCGTGCGATTTGGAGAAGGAGCGGACGAAGATCCGCCGCTGGTCGGGACGGCGCTCCGCCAGGGTGTGCAGGGGACGGTCCGTCAGCAGGCCGAGGCCGTCGTCCTCGATCGTCAACAGGGCGTGGTCCTGGATGAGGTCGGCGATCGCGTCGGCCCGCGCGGCGGAGAGCGCGTTGCCGTCCGGGTTGTGCACGCCGGGCTGCAGGACCATGACCGTGGGCTTGCGGGCCAGGGCCCGCTCGAGGTCGTCGAGCCGCACGCCCTCCGCGTCGCGCCGGACCGGCAGCAGCCGGGCGCCGACGTGCTCGACCGAGTCGAGGAGCCGGGGCGGCGAGGGCTCCTCGACGATGACGTTGTCCCCGGGCCGGACGAAGGTGCGCAAGGCCATGAGCAGCCCCTCGTAGCCGCTGCTGAGGGCGGCGAGGGTGTCGGCGGGGTAGGGCCAGTGCTGGCGCGCGGCCGACTCCAGCGGGGCGTGGATCGGGACCCGCTTGTACTGGTGCAGGCCGGCGATCTCGTGCGGCCGCAGGTAGCGGGTCAGGTCGGGCAGCAGGGCGGGATCGGGGACGGAGAGGCCCAGGTCCAGCACCGCGCTCTCCGCGTCGGTGAACTCCGAGGAGTAGCGGCGGGGGTGGGGCGCCTGCGGGCCGAGTACCCGGGTGCCCGCCCGGCCACGACTTTCGACCGACCCGAAACGCTTCAAGGAGGTCCACGCCGCCGAGACCGTCGCGGGGCTGACGCGCAGGTGGACCGCCAGCTCGCGCACGCTGGGCAGACGTGTCCCCACCTGCAGCTCTCCGGTGTTGATCAGCTGCGAGACCTCACTGGCGATCCCGCTGGCGCTGCGGTCCTGGACCTGTCGCGCCAGCCATTCCGCAGTCACCTCGTCGCTCATGGCCGGTAATGTACAGGAACATATGTGGTTGCGTTACTCGCCAGGCTGAACATAACGTCGATCGGTATCCAAGACGAGGAGGACCTCACATGAGGACCATCAGGTTGGCGATGCGCGACTGGGCCTGGCTGACGCCACTGGCACTCGGCGAGGTGGACACCACGCCCCTGGCCCAGGCAGGGGCCGAGCTGGAGCTCGAGCGGGTGCAGACGCTGCCCGGCGCCGACGCCGACGGCCGCTTCGAGCTCGCCGAGGCATCGCTCAGCCGGTTCGTGCTGGACACCGCTGCCGCCACCACCACCCGGTATGCCGTCCCGTTCTTCGCCATGCAGGCCTTCCGCAGCCGCTGCGTCCTGGTCCGCCGGGACTCCGGCAGCCGGTCCGCGGGCGACCTGGCCGGCGGCCGGGTCGGGCTGACCGGCTGGCACGACAGCGGCAACATCTGGACCCGCGACGCGCTGCGTCACGACGGGCTCGACACCGACGGCGTGCAGTGGCGCGTCGGCCAGCTGACCGGCGGGGCGAAGCCCTACGACCGGCTCGGGCCCGGACGGGACCGGACCGACGTGGAGGAGATCGAGGAGGGCGCGACCCTGGTCGACCTGCTGCTCGCCGGTGACCTCGACGCCGTCCTCACCCCGTTCATGCCGCCGCAGGCCTACGGCCCCGACGCGGCGATCCGGCCGCTCTACGGCTCCTCCGCCGAGCCCGAGCTGGCCTACTACGCCGACCGGGGCTACGTCCCGGGGATCCACATCCTCACCGCGGCGCCCGAGGTCCCGGTCGAGATCGCCCGTGCGGTGGTCGACGTCCTGGTGTCCTCCCGGGCAGAGTGGACGCACCGGCGCAGCCGGATGCTGGACGAGCCCGCCCTGGGTGCCGACACCGCATACCAGCAGCAGAAGCGCCACCTGCGCCCCGGATGGGACGCAGCGTCCCTGCAGATGCACCGATCGATGGTCGAGGACTTCCTCGAGCTGCAGGTCCACGACGGCATCGCCGCGAGCGCGCCGTCCATCGAAACCCTCTTCACCAAGACCCAGGACTGGAAGTGATGACCGTGAAGGTCGCCGTAGCACAGATGCGTGTCGCCAAGGAGCCGGACGCCAACCTCGAGGCGATCGGGCGGTTCGCCGAGCAGGCCGCCGCCGGGGGAGCCAGGCTTCTGGTCCTGCCCGAGGGCCTCATCTCCCGGGACGCCCAGGACCCCAACGCCACCCAGACCGGCGCCCAGGCCGCCGACGGGCCGTTCGTCCGCGGCCTGCAGGAGATCTCCCAGGAGCACGGCGTCGCGCTGGCCGGCACCGTCCACCTGAAGGAGGACGCGGACGCCGTCAAGGTGCTCAACTCCTTCCTCGTCGTTGACGACGGCGAGGTGGTGGAGCGCTACGACAAGCTGCACCTGTACGACGCCTTCGCCGACAAGGAGTCGGACAAGGTCATCCCCGGCAACGACCTCCCCCCGGTCGTCGAGCTCGACGGCGTGCGGTTCGGGCTCGCCACCTGCTACGACCTGCGCTTCCCGGAGCACTCCCGCCACCTGGCGCTCGCCGGTGCCCAGGTGATCCTGGTCCCCGCCGCCTGGGTGCGTGGCCCGATGAAGGAGCACCACTGGATGACGCTGTGCACTGCGCGCGCGCTGGACAACACGGTCTACGTCGTGGGCAGCGGGGAGATTTCCCAGCGCAACGTCGGCATGAGCTGCGTCGTGGACCCCATGGGCCGCGTGGTCTCCGCCGCCGCCGAGGACGAGGCGCTGATCTTCGCCGACATCGACACCCAGCGGGTCGACGACGTCCGCGCCAAGCTCCCCGTCCTGGCCAACATGCGCTTCGCGCCCCCCTCCCTCAGCTGAACTCAACGTCTGACCCTTTCCCCTCGAGGAGCACTGCCATGAAGAGCACGAAGAACACCCTGCGGTTCGGCGCCCTGCTGACGGCCGCCACCCTGACCCTGGCCGCCTGCGGCTCCGACCCTGTCGAGGTCGACACCGACGGCGGCGAGGAGGTCGAGGCCAGCGGGTCCGTCCTCGACGAGATCGACCAGGCCGAGGTCGACCGCATCCGCGAGATGCTGCCCGCCGAGTATGCCGAGGCGGGCGAGATCACCGCGGTCAACTCCGGCTCCTTCCCCCCGTACACGATCGTGCACGAGGGCGGGAACGTCGAGGGCGCCAGCGCCGAGCTCGCCGACGCCGTCGGTGAGATCTGGGGCATCGAGATGAACCACGTCACCGCCGACGGGCTGTCCTCCATCCTGACCGGTATGTCGTCCGGCCGCTTCGACTTCGCCTTCGGCCCCGTCGGTGACTTCAAGGAGCGCCAGGAGCAGAACGACTTCGTCGACTACGTCCAGGAGTTCGTCGTCTTCGCCGTGGAGAACGGCAACCCCAACGACATCCAGGCGCTGGAGGACACCTGCGGCCTGAAGATCGCCGTGCAGGCCGGCGGCAGCGCCGAGCGGGTCATCCAGGAGCAGTCCCAGACCTGCGAGGACGAGGGTGAGCCGGCGGTCGAGGTGATGAGCTTCAAGGACCAGCCGCAGTCCATCCTCGCCGTGCGCTCCGGTCGCGCCGACGCCTTCTTCTCCTCGCAGGCGCCGCTGACCTACTTCGTCGAGCAGGCCGAGGGTGAGCTGGAGCTGGCCGCCACGGGTCAGGACAACGGCTTCGACACGCTCTACCAGGGCGCGGTCGTCGCCAAGGACTCCGAGCTCGGGCCCTTGCTCATGGAGACCCTGACGGTGCTCTTCGAGTCGGGCGCCTACGAGGAGATCATGACCAAGTGGAACCTCGGTGACAACATGATCGAGGAGCCCGGCATGAACCTGGCGACGTCGTGATGACCAGCCCGACCGATACGGCCACCACTCGGGTGGACGTCGCGCACGCCAAGACCCACCCGAACTGGGGCCAGTGGGCCACCCGCGCCGTCGTGCTGCTGCTGGTCGCCATGCTGGTGCACCAGCTGATCACCAACCCCAACTTCGAGTGGGACGTCGTGGGCGAGTGGCTCTTCGCCCCCTCGATCATGCGGGCCCTGTGGACCACGCTCTGGTTGGCGACGGTCTCCATGCTGATCGGCATGGTCCTCGGGGTGATCTTCGCCGTGATGAAGATGTCCAACAACCGCCTGCTGCGCGCGGTCGCGGACGCCTACCTCTGGTTCTTCCGGGGCACGCCGCTGCTGGTGCAACTGATCTTCTGGTTCAACCTGGCGGCGCTGCTGCCCACCCTGAGCATCGGCATACCCTTCGGCGGCCCGGACCTGGTGAGCTGGGAGACGAACGACCTCATCACGCCCCTGACCGCGGCGATCCTCGGGCTGAGCCTCAACGAGGGCGCCTACATGGCCGAGGTGATCCGCGGCGGGCTGCTGTCCGTCGGGCGGGGCCAGCGCGAGGCGGCGAAGGCCTACGGCATGACCGAGACGACGGCGCTGCGCCGGGTCGTGCTGCCGCAGGCGATGCGGTCGATCATCCCGCCCACGGGCAACCAGCTGATCAGCATGGTCAAGGCCACCGCCATGGTGTCGGTGATCGCGATGCACGACCTGCTGTACACCGTGCAGGCCGTCTACAACCGGACCTTCCAGACCATCCCGCTGCTGCTGGTGGCGGTCATCTGGTACCTGGTCGTGGTGTCGATCCTGAGCTTCGTCCAGCACCACGTCGAGAACTACTACGGCAAGAGCGACATCGCCACGCGGGGAACCAGCAAGAAGAAGGCCAAGGGTCGCAACGGCGACGCCGACGGCATCGACGAGGACCCGGCCATCGTCCCGCAGGTTCAGGAGCGCACATGAAGAGCACCAACGAGATCCTCGTCCGCGCCGAGGACGTCCACAAGAGCTTCGGCGACCTGGAGGTGCTCAAGGGCATCAACCTGGACGTCCACCGCGGCGAGGTCATCGTCATCCTGGGCCCGTCCGGGTCGGGTAAGTCCACCTTCCTGAGGTGCATCAACAACCTCGAGGAGATGGACAGCGGCTCGATCTGCGTCGACGGGGTCTACATCGGGTACGAGATGAAGAACGGCGAGCTGTACAAGGCCAGCTCGAAGGTCGCCGCCCAGCAGCGCGGCCAGGTCGGCATGGTCTTCCAGCAGTTCAACCTGTTCCCGCACATGACCGTCATGGAGAACCTCATCGAGGCTCCCACGGTCGTCCACGGGGTCTCCCGGCGCGAGGCCGAGGAGCGGGCCCGGCGGCTGCTGGGCATCGTCGGCCTCGCCGACCGCGAGGGCTCCTACCCCGGCCAGCTCTCCGGCGGGCAGCAGCAGCGCGTCGCCATCGCCCGCGCGCTGGCCATCGAGCCCACGCTGCTGCTCTTCGACGAGCCGACGAGCGCGCTCGACCCCGAGCTGGTGGGGGAGGTGCTGTCCACCATGCAGGACCTCGCCGAGCGCGGCCACACCATGGTCGTGGTCACGCACGAGATCACCTTCGCCAAGGCCGCGGCCGACCGGGTCTTCTTCATGGACGGCGGTGTCGTGGTCGAGTCCGGCCCGCCCGACCAGGTCCTGGAGAACCCGCAGGAGCAGCGCACCAAGGAGTTCTTCGCGCGCTTCCTGTAGGCGAACGACGGTGGGCGCAACGACGGTGGGCGCAACCGACGGTGGGTGCAACCGCGGTGGGCGCAACCGAAGGGCCCGGTCAGCCGGCGAGGCATGAGCCTCCCGGCGGGCCGGGCCCTTGTCGTTGTGGTGGCCTGGAACAGGCCGAACTGGCGTCGTGCGCGGGTCAGCTCAGACTGGCGTGTGCGTGACTCAGCCCAGACTGGCGTCGAGGGTGATCTCGACACTCTTGAGCGCCTGGCTCACGGGGCAGTTCTCCTTCGCGCCCTGGGCGAGCTTCTGGAACGTCTCCTCGTCGAGGCCCTCGGCCGTGACCTGCGTGGTCAGGTGGATGCCGGTGATGCCGGTGCCGGCGACGAAGGTCACCTCGGCGCTGGTCCGCACCTCGGTGGGCGGGGTGTCGTTCTTCTTCATCTCGTTGGAGAAGGCCATCGAGAAGCAGGTCGCGTGGGCCGCGGCGAGCAGCTCCTCCGGCGTCGTCGTGGTGTCCGAGCCCTCGGCGCGGGCGTTCCACTCAACCGGGAAGGACGCCGCTCCCGAGCTGTCGAGGGTGGTGGTGCCGCTGCCGGTGAACAGCTCACCGTTCCAGACGGTGCTGGCCTTGCTGACTACGGGGTTGGGCATGAGGTGCTCCTGGTCGTCGTGATCGTCGTCGTGCGGTGCCGGATCGCGAAGGCACCTGCTGGCACCGTAGCGCGGCCCCGCCCCACCCGCTTCGCCCTGGTTGCGTCTTCCTCCTGATTGCGTCTCGCGCGGCGACGTCTCGCGCGGCGACGTCTCGCGTCGCTTCGCCGGCGTTTCGCGCGCCGAAGTCTCGCCTCGCGTCGCCGACGAGGCCGCCGACTCTCCCCGCACAACCTTGATCCCAGGTTGTGCCGAGGAGGCAACGTGCGGCGGGGTGATCCCTCCGCACAACCTCGATTCCATCCCTTTGCACAACCTTGATCCCAGGTTGAGTCGAGGAGGCAACGCGCGGCGGGGTGATCCCTCAGCGCAACCTTGATCCCAGGTTGTGCGCACTCCGCTGACCCACCGGCCTGTAGGCTGGCCCGGTACGACAGGGGAGCGCGAGTGCGCTGAGAGTGCGGCAGCTGGCCGCAGACCCTTGAACCTGCTCCGGTTAGCACCGGCGAAGGAAGTCGAAGGAGGCGGCGGCCATCTGGGCTCGTCTAGGTCGGGGTGCACGCTCTGCGCACCTCACCGGCCCGGGACTCGCCCTGGGGCTGGTCGCCCTGCTGCCGTTAGCCTTCCTGGCGATCTTCTTCGTGCTCCCGGTCGGCGGCATGCTGGCCCGCGGCTTCTTCCCCGACGGCCAGCTCGACCTGTCCGCCGTGCCGGAGGTGCTGTCCCGGCGGCGTACCCTCCGGGTGCTCGCCTTCACCCTGGTCAGCGCGTCGGCGGGCACCGTACTGACGCTCCTGGCGGGGCTGCCGGTCGCGTTCGTGCTCTACCGGCTGCGCTTTCCCGGCCGGGCGCTCCTCCGGGCGGTCGTGGTGATGCCGTTCGTGCTGCCGACCGTGGTGGTCGGCGTCATGTTCCGCTCCCTGCTCTCCTCCGGCGGGCCGCTCGGGTGGCTCGGCTGGGACGGCACCTGGGTGCCGATCCTGATGGCGTTCGTCTTCTTCAACCTGGCCGTGGTCGTGCGTACGGTCGGCGGGATGTGGGAGGGCCTGGACCGGCGGGCCGAGGAGTCCGCCGCCGCCCTGGGCGCCAACCCCTGGCAGGTATGGCGCACCGTCACCCTGCCCGTCCTGGCGCCGGCGGTCATCTCCGCCGCCACCTTGGTCTTCCTCTTCTGCTCCACCGCCTTCGGGGTCGTGCTCACCCTCGGCGGTCTGCGCTACGGCACCATCGAGACCGAGATCTATCTGCTGACCGTCAACTTCCTCGACCTGCAGGGCGCGGCAGTGCTCTCCGTGCTGCAGCTGCTCGCCGTCGTGGTGATGCTGGTCATCGCCGCCCGCACCCGGGGCCGGCGCGAGCAGAGCCTGCAGCGGGTCGGCGCCCGAGCGGCAGCGCGCCCGGTGCGGCGGCACGACATACCCACCCTGGTGGTGACCGGGCTGGTGGTGGCGTTCGTGCTCCTGCCCGTCGGCTCCCTGGTCGTGCGCTCGCTGCAGGTGGGGGACGGTTGGGGTCTGGGGCACTACCGGGCGCTCACCGATCCGGACGCGACCCAGGCGCTGCGGGTGAGCGTGACCGAGGCGATGGGCAACTCACTGCGCTCGGCCGTCGACGCCACCGTGCTGGCGATGGTGCTCGGGCTCGTGGTGGCGGTGCTCGTGTCCCGGCGGCCGAGAGCGAGGGCATGGCGGCGGGTGGTGTCCGGGCTGGACGGAGCGTTCATGCTGCCGCTGGGGATCTCCGCGGTGACAGTCGGCTTCGGCTTCCTCATCACCCTGGACCGGCCGCCGCTGGACCTGCGCACCTCGCCGGTGCTCGTGCCGATCGCGCAGGCGATGGTGGCGCTGCCGCTCGTGGTGCGGACCCTGACGCCGGTGCTGCGCTCGGTGGACCCGCGGCAGCGAGAGGCGGCAGCGGCACTGGGTGCCGGGCCGTGGCGGGCGGCGTGGACCGCGGAGGGGCCGGTGCTGACCAAGCCGCTGCTGGCGGCGACGGGTTTCGCGTTCGCGGTGTCGCTGGGTGAGTTCGGGGCCACCGCCTTCCTGGCCCGCCCGGACCGGCCGACCGTGCCGGTCGTCATCTACCAGTTGATCTCCCGCCCGGGGGCCGACCACGTCGGCATGGCGCTCGCCGCGAGCGTCCTGCTGGCGCTGGTGACGGTGACCGTGATGGGCGTGGTCGAGCGGCTGCGAGTCGGATCGGTAGGTTCCTTCTGATGCTCGAGCTCAGTGAATTGACCGTGCGCTTCGGCGAGACGACCGCGGTCGATGACGTCTCCTTGACCCTGGAGGAGGGCCAGGTGCTGGCCGTGCTGGGCCCGTCGGGGTGCGGGAAGTCGACCCTGCTGCGGGCGGTCGCCGGGCTGGAGCGGCTCGACGGGGGTCGCATCGTCTGGCAGGGGCGTGACCTGGCAGGCGTGCCGACGCACCGGCGCGGTTTCGCCCTGATGTTCCAGGACGGGCAGCTCTTCGCCCACGCGTCCGTCGCCGAGAACATCGCCTACTCCCTGCGGCTGCGTGGCGTCGGTCGCGCGCAGCGTGCGTCGCGGGCGGCGGAGCTGCTGGAGCTGGTCGGGCTGCCGGGGTATGCCGACCGTCGGCCGACTACCCTCTCCGGCGGCGAGCAGCAGCGGGTGGCGCTCGCGCGGGCCCTGGCGGCGGAGCCGGCGTTACTGCTGCTCGACGAGCCGCTGTCGGCGCTGGACCGCTCGCTCCGGGAGCGGCTGGCCGGCGACCTGCGGGAAATCCTCACGACGACGGGCACGACCGCGGTCATGGTGACCCACGACCACGACGAGGCCTTCACCGTCGCCGACCGGATGGCCGTGATGCTCGCCGGGGAGGTCGTCCAGGAGGGCCCGACGACCGAGGTCTGGGGAGCGCCCGGCACACCGGAGGTCGCGTCGTTCATCGGGTTCAGCACCATCTTGTCGCCGGAGCAGGCCCGCCGGCTGGGTGAGCGGGTGGCTCTCGACGGCCCGCCGGACGGTCGGCTGGCGCTGCGGCGCAGCGCCCTGCGGGTCGCCCCGGACGGGCCGGTGACGGCACAGGTCCTACGCGCGGTGACCGTGAGCGACGCCGTCCACCTGGATGTCCGGATCGACGGTCTGGGCACCGTCGAGGCACTCGGGGACGAGGTCGGGCTCGCGGCGGGAGATGCGGTGCGCCTCGACTTCGATGACCGCGGCGTCGCCTGGCTCTGAGGTGGGGTCATCCACCTGCTGCTTGCCTGCCTGGCGGCAGCGACCTACTGGTCGATGATGCCGCTGGAGCCGCTCGGGGCGGGTGCACTCGGGTTGGCGCAGTAGCTGAAGGTCTTGTTGCGACCGGAGTGGTAGCTCGCGCGCTCACCGTTGACCTGGAGGATGAGCTGGTGCCCGGGGACCAGTGCCTGGGTGTAGTGCATCCCTGGTTGCGGGCACCCCAGGCTGCCGTCGGTCCAGGTGACGTCCGCGAAACCGACGACCTCGACCTCGTCCTCGCTGACCTGGCGCCGTTCGGCCTCCGCGGCGATGGCCGCCTTGACCTCCTCACGCTCCAGGACGGAAGGGTCGACCGGGCCGGAGGGCAGGGAGTCGTCAGGGGTGGGCTGGGGGATCCGGGTAGGGGTGGGGCGGGCGTCGTCCGTCAAGGTGGGCTCCTCAGGAGTGATGATCTCTGCGTCGGTGATGGTGGGGCTGTCCGCGGCGCCACCGTCGTCGGTCTCCGTGCCGCAGGCGGTGAGCAGGACGCTCAGCCCCGCCACGGCGATCAGGTATCCCGTCCGTGCGGGTCGGCTCATCGTCGATCACCTTCCGTAGAGTCTCGGTCAGTCTAGGAGAGGGGCAGCCAACGGGCCTTGCCCAACGGCCAGAACACGTGGAAAGGTCCCGCAGGACACGTCATAAGGCGCCACCGAACACGCGAGAAGGCCCCTCAGGACACGTGAAAGGGCGCCACCGAATACGCGAGAAGGCCCACTGAACGCGAGAAAAGGCGCCACGGAACGCGTCCGGGGGGGCGGGACAGAGCACGAGGACGAGGCGACCTCGCATGGGCTGGAGAACGGCGTGCTCACTCGGGCCATCTCGCGTGCTCTGTCAGGCCCTTCGGCGTGTTCTGTCGCGCCGTTTCACGTGTCCTGTCGGGCCCTTGGGCGTGTTCTGTGCGGAACAGAAGGAGTGGGGCGCCGGGCCCCTGCACCGGCACCCCACCCTCCTGCAACCCCTCTGTCCCGCCGAAGCGGCCTCCCCGTGACGGGCGTCGGCTGTCCCGAACCGACACTACGTAGACGTCGCGACCTGCCAGATCGTTGCTCCGGTTTCGCGTGATCTGTGTCACATTGCTGCAAGCCGGCCGTCGACGGGGTCAGCGCGTCGCCGGGCAGGCGGTCACTTCCCGATCGGCCGGAGCGTCAGACACTGCGCCAGCGTGCCCACCGGTCCGTGCTCGTCGTGCACGACGGACGAGGTCTCGCCGACGCCGCTCGGACCGAAGTAGACCTTGGTGTCCAGGCCGAGCCATCGCCCCTCGGGGGCGCGGTGCAGGTGCAGGGTGAGGTCCACGTTGGGAAACATCCACTCCCGGGGATCCTTGCGGACCGCCGTGCCGTTGGCGGTGTCGAGCAGCCCGACCCATGCCGCCAGGGCAGACACCGGCTCCCCGGCGACCAGGTCCACCGGTGTGCGGACCCAGGTCCGGCCCCGGCCGGACTCGTTGCCGGGAGAGCGGAACTCCAGGCTCTTGATGAACCCACCGCCCCAGTGCAGCATCCCGTCCCAGACGGGCAGCTCGTCCGGCGTCGGCATCGGGGGCCCCTCCGGCTCCGGCGCCCCGGCGACGTCGCTGGTGTCGCCGCGGACCAGCCGCCACGCAGTGGCACGCACCGTGTCGCGGTCGTCGATCCGCGCGGTGGCCTCGAGCAGCTCGATGGTCCGTCCCGGTCGCAGCACACGGGTGGTCACGGTGGTCTCGGCCCGGCGGATGAAGCCCAGGATGTCGACGCTGATCCGTGCCCACTGCAGGTCATCGCGCGGGTGGTTCAGCTCCAGGGCGTGCAGAAGCAGCCCAATCACCGGGGCCACGTGCTGCTCCTCGGGCGACCATGCGCCCTGCACGTGGAGGGTCGGCTGGTAGCGCCCGTCGCCCCGGGCCTCGAAGTAGTGCTCCCGCGTCATGGCCGCGAGTGTAGTAATGGAGGGGTGAACCCCCAGACCCCGCCGACGGCGCCGCCGTCCACCGCAAACCTCAATGCCTGGAGCCGGATCGCTCGCCAGGTGATCGGCACGCCATACCCCTGGGCGCCGGGGCACGTCGTCACCGGCCCGGAGGACACCCGGGTCGTGCCGCACGAGCTGCACCCCGCTTTCCACGGCGCCCTGGACTGGCACTCGTGCGTGCACATGCACTGGTCGCTGGCCACGCTGCTGCTCCGGCACGGCGCCGCGCTCGACCCGGCCGAGCGGCAGGCGGCTGGCGTGCTGCTGGCGGAGCGGCTGACCCCGGCGCACCTCGCTGTGGAGGTCGCCTACCTGCGTGAGCGCCCCTCCTTCGAGCGGCCCTACGGGTGGGCCTGGGCGGCGCAGCTGGCGGCCACGGTGCAGGAGCTGGCCGACGCAATACCCCATCGAGGCGGCGGCACCGTCGTGGGAAGCGACGCCCGCACCTGGGCCGAGGCCCTCGCACCGTTGGGTGAGGTGGTGGGCGACCATGTCCTGGACTGGCTGCCCCGGCAGGCCTACCCCGTCCGGCACGGCAAGCACCAGAACGACGCCTTCGCCCTGCTCCTCCTGATGGACGCCTACGCGCGGCTCGGTCGGGGCGATGTGGTGGAGGTATGTCGGTCCCGTGCGCTGGACTGGTTCGCACAGGACGAGGGGGCGAGCACGGACGACGAGCCGGGGGGCTCGGACTTTCTCTCGCCGGCGCTGACCGAGGCGCTGCTGATGACGCGGCTGCTGCCGCAGGAGGAGGTGAGGCCATGGCCGGGGAGGTTCCTGCCAGGGCTGGGGGAGGGCGCGCACGAGCACCTCCTGGTGCCGCCGACGGTGCTGGACCCGACCGACGGCCAAGGTGCGCACCTGCTCGGTCTGGCGCTGTCGCGCGCCTGGGCACTGAGGGGGCTGGCAGGATGGCTAGCCGGACCCGCCGCCGACCGGCTGCGGGAGTCTGCCCGCCACCAGGAGGACGTCGTGCTCGACCACATCACCGACGGGCACTTCATGGCGACCCACTGGCTGGTCTCGTTCGCGCTGCTGGCTCAGGGGGAGGGGCCGCGGTGAGACGCGGCCCAGCGGGACGCTTATGAGGTGCCTTCCTTGGTGAGCTGGCGCGGGCCGCGGGTGCCGTCCGTGGGGTGGCTCACGTGAGCCCGCACCGCGAGGACGAGGAGCCCCGGCCGCCCGCGGGCTTCCTGGGTCGCACGGTGCGCCAGCGGCTGATGGTCATCATCACGCTCATCCTCGGGCTGACGCTGCTGCTCACCGGCGTGCTGACCTTCGCGGTGCAGTACGCCACCGTCTCCGAACGGGTGGACCGCGACCTCGACCAGGAGATCGAGGAGCTGACCCAGCTGGCGCAGAGCGGGCCTGAGCGGGACGGCAGGGCCTACGACAACGCCGGCGAGCTCTTCTACGACTTCATCAGCATCGCGGTCGCCGGGGAGGACGAGGCCTTCCTCGGCATGCTGGAGGGCGCGCAGCCCGTCTACAGCGGTGGGACAGGACGGTCGTTCGACCCGACCGACCCGGAGATCCTCGAGGCGGTCAGCGCACTGGACATCGGCCCAGGGCGGGCCCAAACCTGGACGATGCGCACCCAGGGCACCACCTTGCGCCTCCTCGTGGCCGACGTCCAGCTGCCGGGAGAGGATCGGCAGGCGCAGTTCGTCGTCCTCAACGACCTCGGCAGCCAGCGCGCCATGGTGAACCGGCAGGTACTCACCTACACCGGGGTTTCCATCCTCATGCTGCTGGCCGGTGGCGCGGTCGCCCACGTGGCGCTGGGTCGGTTGCTCCGTCCGCTGCAGGCGCTGAGGGACGCCACCGCTCAGATCCACCCGGAGGACCTGTCGATGCGGGTGGACGTCAACACGGCCGAGAACACCGACGTGGCCGAGCTCGCGATCCGGTTCAACCAGATGCTGGACCGCATCGAGGACGGCGTGCGCCAGCAGCGTCAGTTCCTGGACGATGCCGCACACGAGCTGCGCACGCCCCTGACCATCCTGCGCGGCAACACCGAGCTGCTCCAGCCGGACGACCCCGAGGACGTGGCCACGACCAGGGTCCTGCTGCTGGACGAGCTGGACCGTATGCAGCGCCTGGTCGACGACCTGCTCATCCTGGCCCGGGCCCAGCGTCCCGACTTCATCCGCCGCTCCCCGACCGAGCTCGCCGAGCTGGCCGTGGAGTGCATGGACCGGATGACCACGCTCGGCGAGCGTCAGTGGCGGCTGACCGCCGACGCCGAGGGTGAGGTGCTCGTCGACCGACAGCGGCTCATCCAGGCGCTCCTCCAGCTCGCGGCCAACGCGGTGAAGTTCAGCGAGCCCGGTTCGATCGTCGAGCTGGGCACCGCGCTCGTCCCCGGCGACGACCCGCGGGTGCCCGACGCCGTCGCGGCCGGTGCCGCGGAGGCCCCGGAGTACATCACCCTGTCCGTGACCGACCAGGGGCGCGGCATACCGGAGAGTCAGCTGGAGCGGGTCTTCGACCGCTTCGGCCGTGGGGACAACAGCGTGAACGTCGAGGGCAGCGGTCTGGGACTGGCCATCGTCAAGGCGATCGTCGAGGCGCACGGTGGCTCGGTCGTCGTGGAGTCCACGGAAGGGATCGGCTCCCGGTTCACGCTCTGGCTGCCGACCGACCCTCCGGAGGAGCCCCAGCACTCCGACGTGGCCGAGTAGCCTGCGGGCATGGCGCACATCCTGATCGCTGAGGACGAGGAGGGCATCGCTCGGATCATCGAGCGAGGTCTGCGCGCTGAGGGGCACCGCACCACGGTGGTCGCCGACGGGTTGGCCGCGCTGGAGGCCGCGACAGTCGGCGACATCGACCTACTCATTCTCGACGTCGGCCTGCCCAAGATGGACGGGTTCACTGTGCTGCGCATGCTGCGGACCATGGAGGAGCCGGTCCCGGTGATCATGTGCACCGCCCGCGACTCGGTGGAGGACACGGTCCACGGCCTTGACTGGGGCGCGGAGGACTACATCGCCAAGCCGTTCCGGGTCGAGGAGCTCGTCGCCCGAGTCCGGCTGCGGCTCCGACAGCACGCCGACATGCAGGGCGGCGCTGGAGGTCAGGTCGACGACGGGGTCCTCAGCGCCGGCGGCGTCGTGCTCGATCCTGGGGCCCGGACGGTCACCGTCGACGACACCCCGGTCGAGCTGTCGACGCGCGAGTTCGAGCTGGCCAAGGCGCTGATGTCCCACTCTGGTCAGACCTTGTCGCGCGAACAGCTGCTCGACCGGGTCTGGGGGTATGAGGTGACCGGCACCTCCAACGTCGTCGACGTCTACATCCGCTACCTGCGTGCCAAGCTCGGCGCCGAGCGCATTGTCACGGTGCGCGGGATCGGCTACCGCTTCGTGACCTGAGTCATCTTCCGGCCCGGCGGCAGGCTTTCCCTCTGAGCGGCACCACGTTCGCCGCAGACCGTGTCGCCGGTGGGGCGCAGACCGTGTCGCCGGTCGGGGCTGGGCGTGACGGATGAGAGAGCTCTCATCGCTCTGTCATCCACCCCTCATCCGGGTGCAGTTCACTCAATCTTCATCGGCCGCCGGTCCCGGCGGCCCTGGATGAGGAAGGACGGTGGACGCCGTGGTCGCTCGATCAGAGAGCTCATCGCTCCGGGTGGTGCTCTACTCGCACGACTCGCAGGGGCTCGGTCACTTCCGGCGCAACCGTGCGCTGGCTCACGCGCTGAGCCACCGGCTGCCGGTGCTCACCGGCCGCCAGGTGACCGGTCTGCTCATCAACGGCGTCCCCGAGGCTGGTGCCGACTCGCTGCCGCAGGGTTTCGACGTCGTCACGCTGCCGGCGGTCAACAAGGGCGTGGGGGGCTATGGGCCCAAGCGCCTCGACGTCGGTATGCAGACCGTCACCTCGGTGCGCGGCGACATCGTCCGGGCCACCCTCACCACCTTCCGCCCCGACCTGTTCATCGTCGACCGACACGCTCTAGGCGTGAACGGCGAGCTGGAGGCCGGGCTGCGCGCCCTGCGCACCGAGCACCCCCAGGCCAGGATCGTCCTGGGGCTGCGCGACGTGCTCGACTCGCCGCAGGTCGTCGCCGTCGAGTGGGCGCGCGTCCAGCCGGCGCTGGTCCGCGAGCTCTACGACGAGATCTGGGTCTACGGCGACCCCCGTGTGCATGACCTGCGCCGCACCGAGGAGATCCCCACCGCGCTGCACGACATGGTCCGCTACCAGGGCTTCCTCTCCCACGGCCGTGCGGAGCTCCCCTCCGGGCTCGACCCCGAGATCCCCTACCTCATCACCACCGCCGGCGGCGGCAGCGACGGCTTCCGCCTGTGCATGGCCGCGGCCCGCGCCACCGTGCCGGCCGGTCACCGCCACGTCATCATCACCGGTCCGCAGATGTCCGACGCCGACCACCGCGCGATCGAGCTCGCAGCCGGGCCGTCCACGACCGTCGTCCGGTCCATCCCGGACGCGGCGGGTCCGATCCGCCGCGCCGCCGCCAGCATCTCGATGGCCGGCTACAACACCGTCACCGAGACCCTCGCCACTGACGTCCCAGCCCTGCTGGTGCCGCGGGAGACGCCCCGCCGCGAGCAGCTCATCCGCGTCGAGTCGCTGGCCGCCCACGGCTCGGTCGACCTGCTGCGCGAGGGCGACCTCACCCCGCAGGCGCTCACCCGCTGGTGGGCCGGCGCCGTCCGCCGCCGCACGCAGCGCGCGCACCTGCACCTCGGCGGCCTGCGCGAGGTCGCCCGCTCGGCCGCCCGCCTGGTGTGCACCGCCCGGACCGCGGACGCCCGGACCGCGGACGCCCAGGGCGAAGGCAGCCCCGAGACGACCACCGCTCCCCTCGCCGCGGCCGATCAGCCCGCCGCCACCACCACGACCCAGGAGCTCCCCGTTGCTGTCTGACACCCAGCCCCGCCCCGAACGCACCGCATACATCCTCAAGGTCTATCCGCGCTTCTCCGAGACGTTCGTCGTCACCGAGATCCTCGCCCGCGAGGCCGCCGGCGAGGACCTGGCGATCTACGCCCTGCGCCCCACCCGCGACTCCCGCTTCCACCCCCAGCTGGCCCAGGTCCAGGCACCGGTCACCCACCTGCCGCGGGCGCACAAGCTGTCCACCGAGTGGGGCGCCTTCGCGCGCGCCCACGCCGAGCTGCCCGACTTCGGCGCCCGGTTCGGCGAGTTGATGCCGCTGCTGGTCCGCCTCGACCCCGGCGACGCCGCCCAGGCCGTCGAGCTGGCCCTGGCGCTGCGCCGCGACGGCATCACCCGCATGCATGTCCACTTCGCCACGCTCGCCTCGTGGTGCGCCGCCGTCGCCTCTGCGCTGACCGGCATCCCCTACACGCTCACCACCCACGCCAAGGACATCTTCCACCACGACCTCGACCCGATCCTGCTCCGTGAGATCCTGCAGCGCGCCGAGAAGGTGGTAGCGATCAGCGAGTACAACCGCCGCCACCTGCTCACCACCATCGACCCCACCCTCGGCGAGGACAAGGTCGTGCTGGTCCGCAACGGCCTGGACCTGCCCCGCTTCAGCTACCGCGATCCTGAGCCGCCGCATACCCCCCTGCGGGTCCTGGCCGTCGGCCGCGTCGTGGAGAAGAAGGGCTTCGACCACCTCGTGGAGGCCGTCCGGCAGCTGCACGGGCAGGGTATGCCGCTCGACGTCCGGATCGTGGGCGAGGGGGAGCTGCTCCCAGCCCTGCGCCAGCAGGTTGCCGACGCCGGCCTGACCGACGTGGTGAGCCTGCTCGGCTCCCGCAGCCAGGCCGAGCTGGTCGCCGAGCTGGACTGGGCCGACGTCATGGCTGCCCCCTGCGTGGTAGGTGCGGACGGCAACGCGGACGGGCTGCCGACCGTGCTGCTCGAGGCGATGGCCAGCGGCGTGCCCTGCGTCGCGACCGACGTCACCGGCATCCCCGAGGCCGTCCACCCGGCGCGGGGCGAGAGCCCCGCCACCGGCATCCTGCTCTCCCACGAGCCCGCCGGCCTGCCCGAACGGGTCGCCGCCGCACTGCGGCAGGTCGCCGACCCCGCCTGGCCGCGCGTGGACATCGCCCGCGCCGCCAGGGCGCTCATCGAGCGCGACTTCGACACCACCCGCCAGGTCCGGCTGCTCGCCGACCTCGCCCGACCCGTGGAGGCCCGCCGATGACCACGCTGAGCACGACACCGATGACCCCGCCGACAAGCCGTCCGACGACCTGTCCGACAAGCCGTCCGAGGACCACGCCGGTGACCACCGTCGCCTACGTCTGCGCCGACCCCGGCATCCCCGTCTTCGGCACCAAGGGCGCCAGCGTGCACATCCAGGAGATCGTCCGCGCCTGGCGCGCCCGTGGTGCACACGTGGAGGTGTATGCCGTGCGCCACGGCGAGGACGTCCCGGCCGACCTGGCCGACCTGCCCGTCCACCTCGTCCGCGTCGGCGGCAAGGGCCTGGACCCGGCCGAGCGCGAGCGCGCCCAGCAGCGCGCAGCCGCCGAGCTGGCCGCCCGCGTCATCGAGCTGGCCCCCGACGTGGTCTACGAGCGCTACTCCCTCTTCTCCCGCATCTTCAGCCAGGTCCGCGACGCCCTGCCCGGGCGCGAGCCGATCACGATCCTGGAGGTCAACGCCCCGCTGATCGAGGAGCAGGCGACCCACCGCGTGCTCGTCGACCACGACGGCGCCGTCGGTGCCCTCCGTGCCCAGCTGGCTGCCGCCGACGTTGTCGGCTGCGTCAGCGAGCCGGTGGCCGGCTGGGTGCGCGGCCACCTGGTCAGCCACCTGGACAGTCACGGGGACGACTGTGCCGAAACGGTGCGTCACATCCGTCGTGCGGACGACGCATGTGACACACCGTTCCTGCACACGGGTGGGGAGGGTCCCGCCCACACGGGTGGGGAGGGTCCCGCTCACACGGGTGCGACGGGGCTGATGGCAGGTGCCCACCGTCCCGCCGTCGTCGTCACCCCCAACGGCGTCAACACCGCCCGCGTGCAGCCGGTCGTGCCCAACCTGGACGGCGCCCCCGTCGTCGTCTTCGTCGGCACCCTCAAGCCGTGGCACGGCGTGGAGGACCTGGTCGAGGCCGCCGCCCTGGCCCAGGTCCCGTGGCGGTTGCGCCTCATCGGTGACGGCCCGGTGCGCGAGGTCGTCGAGACGGCCGTCGCCAGGCACGGGCTGGACGTCGACCTCGTCGGGGCGGTGGCGCCGGAGCACATCCCGGACACCCTGCAGGGTGCCCTCGTCGCCGTCGCCCCCTACCCCGAGCGCGACGACCACTACTTCTCACCGCTGAAGGTCTACGAGTACGGCGCGGCCGCACTGCCGACCGTCGCGACCCGGATCGGGCAGATCCCCTCCGTCGTCCGCGACGGCGAGACCGGTGTCCTGGTGCCGCCGTCCGACCCGCCCGCACTGGCGGCCGCGATCGACGCGCTCGTCACCGATCCGGCACGCGCCGCCCGGCTCGGAGCCGCGGCACGCGCGCTGATGGAGTCCGAGCACTCCTGGGATCACGTGCTGGATCACGTGCTGGACCACGTCCTGGACCACGTCCTGGACCACGCGCTGGACGCCACCAGGACTGCCACGCTGGAGGCCCACGGTGCACTGGTCTAGAGCAGGACGCCCGACCGGGGCGGCGTGGCGGTGGCCGCGCACGAAGACGGCCGGCCCGGCATCCCCGGAGCGGGAGGGCCAAGGGACGGCCGGCACGACAGACCCGCAGAAGGAGAGGAAGGTGGGGCGCATGGGCAGGGCCACGCAGACGTCGCAGACGTTGCGGCCCTCGGCCCTGCGCCGCACCCTCGGGCTGATCAGGCCCCACCTCAACGGGCAGAAGAAGCTGCTGGCCGGCGGCGGGCTGCTGCTCATGCTCGAGGTCGTCTTCCGCGTGCTGGAGCCGTGGCCGGTCAAGCTGGTCGTCGACGCGGTGACCCGCAGCCTGGGCGCCGACCTCAGCGGCAGCGGCCCGGCCGCCTCGACCCAGCTGCTCATCGCCGCGGGACTGGCGACGATCTCGATCGTCGGGCTGCGCGCGGTGAGCAACTACGGCAGCACCGTCTGCTTCGCCCTCGGCGGCTCCCGGATCGCCACCCAGCTGCGGGCGCGGGTCTTCGACCACGTGCAGGGACTGTCCAGGAGCTACCACGGCAAGGCACGCTCCGGCGACGTCGTGCAGCGGCTGGTCGCCGACGTGGGGCGGCTGCAGGAGGTGGGCGTCACCGCCGGTATGCCGCTGCTGGTCAACTGCTTCACCCTCGTCGCGATGCTGGGCGTGATGACCTGGCTGGACCCGATGCTGACGCTGATCAGCCTGGGCGCGATCCTCGTCTTTGTGCTCTCCTCGCGCACGAGCACCGGCCAGATCACCTCCGCCTCGCGCAAGACCCGGCGCAGCGAGGGCGACCTGGCCAACATCGCCCAGGAGACGATGGCCGGGATGACGCACGTGCAGGCGTACGGCATGGAGGACGACCGCTCCAAGCACTTCCGCGGCTCGAACGCCAAGTCGCTCAAGGACGGGGTCAAGGCCAGGCGGCTGGCCGCCGCGCTGGAGCGCCGCACCGACGTGCTCGTCGGGGTCGCGACCGCCGCGGTGCTCTACCTGGGCGGGACCCGGGTGCTGCAGGGCGCGATGACCCCCGGTGACCTGGTGATCTTCCTGACCTACCTCAAGACCTCGATGAAGCCGCTGCGTGACCTGGCGAAGTACACCGGCCGCATCGCCCGCGCCAGCGCCTCCGGCGAGCGCGTCGCGGACATCCTCGACGTCGAGCCCGACATCGTCTCCCCGCCGCATCCCGTGCCGCTGCGCAAGGTCCGGGGCGCGCTGTCGTTGGACGAGGTCGACCTGGAGTTCGAGCCCGGGGTGCCGGTGCTGCGCGGGCTCTCGCTCGCGGTGCGACCCGGTGAGACCGTGGCCGTGGTCGGGCCCTCCGGCTCGGGCAAGTCGACGCTGATCTCCCTGTTGCTGCGGCTGCTGGACCCGAACCAGGGCAGCGTGCGCTTCGACGGTGTCGACCTGCGCAACCTCGACCTCGGCGAGCTGCGCCGCCAGATCGCCCTGGTGCAGCAGGACGCGATCCTCTTCACCGGCACGGTCGAGGACAACATCCGCCAGGGCAACCCGGACGCGACCGACGAGGAGGTGCTGCGTGCCGCCCGGCTGGCGCGGGTCGTAGAGTTCACCGACCGGCTGCCCGACGGCCTGCAGACCACCGTGAGCGAGCGCGGATCGAGCCTCTCCGGCGGGCAGAGGCAGCGGATCTCGCTGGCCCGCGCCTTCCTGCGCGACGCCCCCGTGCTGCTGCTCGACGAGCCGACGACCGGCCTGGACCCGGAGAACGTCGAGCTGGTCAGCCAGGCCATCCAGGAGCTGGCCCGCGGCCGGACCTGCGTCATGGTCACCCACGACCTGGAGACGGCCGGCTGGGCCGACCGCCTCGTCCTCGTCGAGGAGGGACAGGTGGCGTGGGAGGGTCAGCCCGCCGACGCCCCGTGGGAGCGGGTGCTGGAGGACCTCCGTGGCTGAGCTGCTCCCGGACCCGGACCCGGACCCGGCCCCGGACCCGGACCCGGCCCCGGCCCCGGCCCCGGACCCGGCCCCGGCCCCGGACCGGGACCCCCACCTGGGCACCCTGCTGGACGCCGACCGGTTGAGCGCGCTCATCGGTATGCCGGTGCGCGCCACCCGCCTGCGGCCCAAGCCGGGCGTCAAGCACGTCGCGGCCCTCGTCGACCGGTCCACCGGCGCAGCGGTCGGCTGGGCGCAGATCCTGATCGGATCCGCGCGTGTCAAGGCCGAGAAGGCACGGCTGGTCGCGGCCGAGGTCGGGCTCGCCGACCGGCTGGCGGAGCGGGAGCTGCCCGACGGTGCCGTGCTGCTCTGGGGTCCCGTCCAGACCGACCCCCGGCTCGCCCGGGCGCTGGGCGGGCTCGACCTCGGGGCCGCGACCGTGCTGCGCTACAACCCGCTGCGCCGGCTGGTGCTGCGCGTCGGCGACTCGGTGGTGCGGGTCACGGCCGAGCCGCACCGGAGGCGCTGGGCCCGGGCGGTGCGGGCGCTGACCGAGCACGGGGTGTCGGTGCTGCGCCCGGCGACAGCAGAGGACGCTGCGGGGACCGGTCTGAAGGTGGGGTCGAGCGTCAGTGTGTGGCAGTGGGTCGAGGGTCGTGACCTGTCGCTCCACGCCTCCGACGCCGAGCAGCGCAGCGCCGGCCGGCTCCTGGCGAGCCTCCACCGGGTGCCGACCTCGTCCCTGCCCGACCTGGAAGGGCGTGGCTGGCCCGAGGTGAGGGGGGCTGCGGAGTGCACCGTGGAGCAGCTGGAGCGGGTAGCGCCCGGGCTCGGCCGTGGGGCGCGCTCGGTGCTCGAGCAGCTGCCGACCTCGTGGGCGGGTGGACCCGACGTGGTGCTGCACGGTGACTTCTCCCTCGACCAGTGCCTGGCCGCCACCGACGGCAGCATCGTGCTCGGCGACCTCGACCGGCTCTGCCGCGGACCCGCCGAGCTCGACCTGGGCAGCCTCTGGGCGGTGGCCCTCCTCGAGGGCACCTCCGTCGGTGCCGTCCAGGAGGCGTATGGCGCGCCCGCCCCGCACCCCGTCTGGGTCGCCGCAGCCCTGCTGTCCCGGGTGACCGAGCCCTGGCGGGCGCAGGACGAGGACTGGGCGGCCGAGGTCGAGCGACGTACGGCGCTCGCCGCGACCGTCCTGGCTGACGGGATCACCGCCTCGGCCACCCCCATCCCGACCGAGCGCACGGTTCTCACAGGTGCGGCCACCCCCCTCCCGACCGAGCGCACGATTCTCACGGGCGCGCCCACCCCCACCCCGACCGAGCGCACGGTTCTCACCGACGCGACAGTGACAACCGCGCGCTCGGTCGGATCGGCGACCAGCGAGCGCTCTGGTGGGACGGTGACAACCGCGCGCTCGGTCGGATCGGCGACCACGCTCGCCGGGTGGCGGGTGCCCTCGACCGTGCAGGTCGACGGTCAGGTGGTGCAGGTCCGTCGTGCCTGGCCGGTGGGGGAGCGGCCCCGCCTGGCTCTGGAGGGCCCAGACGGTGAGGGTCGCCTGCGCGCCGCGACCCTCGACCTGGACGGCAGGGTGAACCTGCTGCCCCCGGGGGAGGACGACAAGCTGCCGGCGCTCGCGAACGCTGCGGCGCAGGGCCGGCTGGTCGTCCACCGCGCCGGCCGCCGTGCGGTCGTGCAGCTGGCTGACCGGTACGCCAAGGTGGTGCGGCCGGGCCGGGCACCCGGTGTCGCCGAGGCCAGCGAGACCGGCCGGCGGCTCGTCGAGGCGGCTGGTCTCGCGGCACCGTCGGTGCTGGCGAGCGACGACTCGGTGGTGGAGATGACCGTGCTGCCCGGTCAGGCCGTGCACCAGCTGCACGGCGACCCGTCCTGGCCGCAGATCTGGGAGCGGTGGGCGGCCGCCTGGGTGCAGTTGCAGGCGCAGGACGGCAAGGCGACGGGCGGGTTGGCACGGCATACCGGAGCGGACGAGGCGCAGGTGCTGCGCACGTGGGCGACGCGCGCGGCGGCCACCGGGATGCTGGACGGGACGCCGTGGCCGCGCCGGCTGGAGGAGACCGCGCAGCAGCTGGAGGCCACGAGCGAGACGGCGGGACGGCTCGTCGTGTCCCACCGCGACCTGCACGACCAGCAGCTGCTCTGGGACGGCGGCCGAAGCCGCCTCGGGGTCCTCGACCTGGACACGCTCTGCCTCGCCGAGCCAGCCCTCGACCCCGTCAACCTCGCGGTGCACGCCGACCTGCGGCATACCCAGGGTTTGTGGCCGGCCGGCGCGGTGCCGACCGTGGTGGAGGCGGTCGAGAGCGTCCTCGCCGCGGCGGCTGTGGGGCAGGAGCGGCGCGCCCTGGCGGAGCGGGCGACGGTGGCCCGGCTGGCGGCGGTGTACGCCTTCCGGCCACGGTGGCGTGAGCGGGTGCTGACCTGGGCCGACGGGCGGTGGGCCCGGCCCGAAGGCTGAGGCGTCCCGGGCTCGCCGACGGTCTGGAGATCCGCTTAAGAAATGCTTGACGTAGGGGTCCGGTGGGATGAGGATGGGGAGCACCCGCCCGACCGACGTCCAGTCCCATCAGATCTCACCCACGGGCGGCCATCTCCAAAGGAGCGCAATGTCGCGTAGAACCCTTGCCACCACCTTGTCAGCAGCGCTGGTGCTCGCTGGCACGGTCACCGCCGCCGCGGCGCCTGGTGACTCAGATCCTCCCGCCGCCTCCGTCGAGGCCAACCTGGCGGCGGAGGAGACGGCCCTGGTCCGTCTCCAGCTGCCGGACCGGCAGATGCTCGAGCAGCTCGTCGCCGACGGCGCCGACCTGGCCGGTGTGCCCGCCTCCGGCCCCGACGTCCGCGGCGACCGGGTGATGGCTGACCTCGTCCTCACCGGCGCAGAGCTCGCGGCGCTGCAGGCCGACGGCGCCACCCTCCTGCAGGTGATCCAGCGCGAAGGCGAGGGCACCGCGAACTTCGAGGCCAGCCGGGCTCAGGCCGAGCGGCGGCACCAGGCCGGGATGACCATGCAGACCATCGAGGGCCGCCGCGTGCTCGCGGACGTCCTGGTCGTCGACCACGCCTACTGGTGGGAGTCCAAGGGCGAGACCTTCCTGCAGGTGCAGGTGTCGACCTCGGCCACCGAGGACCCGGACGTGCAGCTCACCGTCGAGTGGGTGGCCGAGGGAGGCGAGAGCGGCAGCTTCCCGCTGGTCCGCTACTTCGACGCCGGGCAGTACATGTTCCACTACCACCAGCCGGAGCCGATGCCGTCGGCCCCGGTCAGCCTGACCGTCACCTCCAGCGAGGGCGGCACCGCCACCGCCGAGCCCGCCCCCTGGCCCGGCGCCGACGTGCCGGAGCTCCCCGAGGGCTACCAGCAGGACTTCATCGACCAGTACATGACGCCGGCGGAGATCAGCGAGCGCATCGACCGGCTCGCCGCGCAGTACCCCGACCTGGTCGACGTGGTCGAGCTGCCGCACGACTCACGGGGCTACCGCCGCCCGGCCATGGGGCTGGTCGGCGACCCCGCCACCGCCGCGCTGGCCGTGGAGTCGGTCGCCTACGGCACCGACGGGATGAACGGGACCGAGGTCGTCATCGCCGACCCGGGTGCGGCGAGCCAGGAGCTCAGCGGCACCTACGAGGACGGCACCCTGACGATCTCCCTGGCCACCGACGCCGAGGGCGCGGTGACCAGCACGGTCGAGGAGGTGGCCGCATACATCAACGAGGAGTTCGAGGAGACCTTCCGCGCCAACGTGATCACCGACGGCTCGGCCACCATGCCGGCCGTGGAGTCCGTCACCCTGGACGACGGGCTGGACGCCTCGCACCTCAACTCCGAGGGCCAGACGGTGCGGATGATGCGCATCGGCGAGCACCGCGACGGGTCCGTCCCCGGTGTCCTGGCCTACAGCCAGGAGCACGCCCGCGAGTGGGTCACCCCGCTGGCGACGATGGAGTTCGCCGAGCGGATGCTGGCCAACGCCGCCACCGACGAGGAGACGGCGGAGCTGCTGGACACGGTCGAGATCTTCGTGGTGCCCGTCGTCAACCCGGACGGCGCCAACTACTCCTTCTACGACTACAACTTCCAGCGCAAGAACCTCAGCAACCACTGCGACGGCGCCGACCGCGACCCGCGGCGTCAGGACCAGTGGGGCGTCGACCTCAACCGCAACTTCACGGTCGGGTCCGTCCACGACGGATATGTCGGCGGCTCGGAGAACTGCCTCTCGGGCAGCTACGCCGGCCCCGAGGAGCTGTCCGAGCCCGAGGCGAAGAACACCGCCTGGATCGCGGACACGTACGACAACATCACCCACTCGATGAACGTGCACAGCTACGGCGGCTACTTCATGTGGAGCCCGGGCGCCTACAAGATGCCCGGTCGTGAGCCGCTGCCGATGCCCCCGGCGGAGGACCTGGAGATGTTCTTCGACGCCTCCCAGCGGATCATCGCGGCGATCAGCCAGCACCGGGGCACCGTCACCTGGCCGGCCAACACCGGCCCGATCATCGACACCCTCTACAGCGCCGGCGGCAACTCGGCCGACCACATGTACTACGTGCACGACATCGTCGCGTACAACTTCGAGGTCGGCAACGACCTGTGGAACCCGGAGACGGAGCGCTGGGAAGGCGTCGGCTTCCAGCCGCCGTTCGAGGAGGCCCACCCCGAGTCGCAGGAGTATGCGGCCGGGCTGGTCGAGCTGGTCAAGATCGCCGCGGACGCGGCGCCCGAGCGCGAGGACGTCACCCGGCTCTCTGGCGGGACCCGTTACGAGACCGCGGTCGCCATCGGCCAGGAGGCCTACCCGGACAGCACCACTGCGGTGCTGGTCGGCGGCCCGGACGCCAGCATGGTCGACGGCCTCGTCGCCGCACCGCTCGGTGCAGCTCTCGAGGCTCCGGTCCTGCTGACCAACAGCAGCCGTCTGTCCGGCGCGACCGCGGACGACCTCACCGACCGCGGTGTCACCGAGGTCGTCGTCGTCGGCGGTGAGGGTGCCGTCAGCGAGGACGTCGTCGAGGCCCTCGAGGCCATGGACATCGAGGTCGAGCGGGTCTCCGGTGCGAACCGGTACGGCACCGCAGTCGCCGTCGCCGAGCACATGGGCGCCGACACCGACGAGGTCATCGTGGCCTCCGGCCGCCAGGGCAACCTGGTGGACGCGCTGGCGGTCTCCGGCCCGGCGGCCGCCACCAACACCCCGGTTCTGCTGGTCCGCCAGGACAGCGTGCCCGGCGTCACCGCTGAGGCCCTCGAGGACTACGACTCCTCGATCGTCGTCGGTGGCGACGGTGCGGTCAACGACGAGGTCATGGGCGAGCTGCCCGACCCCACCCGGCTCTCGGGCAAGGACCGGTGGCACACCGCCACCGCGGTCGCGGACCACTACGTCGCCGAGGGCATGGACAGCAGCTCGGTGGCCGTCGCCTCCGGCATCGCGACCAACATGGTCGACGCTCTGCCGGGCGGCACCCTGGGTCAGCTCATCCTGCTCAGCCGCACGGCCGAGCTGGCCGACGCGACCACGGACTGGCTGGAGGACAACGAGGAGACCGAGCACGCCTACGTGCTCGGTGGCGACGGTGCCCTCTCGGACGACGTCGTCGAGGCGCTCGAGGGCATCCTCGGAGGTCGCTGACCGTCGTTGACGGACACGAACACGTGCAGGGCCGGGGAGCTTCTTCCCCGGCCCTGCGCCGTGTCCGGCCCAGAATGAGAGAGTTCTCATGAAGCTCTCACGGAGGTCTCCTTCCGCGCAGGCAGGATGTGCCTCATGAAGGCTCTCGCGTCCGCTCTCGCCCTGGTCCTCGTCGGTCTGTTCGGCGTGTGGCTGTGGCTCGATGCGACCAGCGACGCCATCCAGGACACGGCCGGTGTCGTCGTCGTGTCGGAGGTCGACCCGGACGCAGTCTCCGCGGCCCAGTCGCCCGGTGACGAGGCTCCCGGGACAGCTGGTCGGGCCGCCGACGCGGCCGCCCAGGACGCCTCGGCCGAGGCGAGCCAGGCTGCCGACGAGCAGCTGGACGCGGCCGACGAGATCGACGACAAGGTCATGGCGGCCACGGTCAGTTCGCTGCGAGGCGTGTTCGACGGGATCCGCGTCGGCGGCCAGACCCTCTCCGAGGACCTTCGTGCCGCCGCTGACGAGGCGGCTGCCGAGAAGGATGCTGCTGAGAAGGATGCTGCTGAGAAGGCCGCTGCGGAGAAGGCGCGGCAGGAGGAGCAGAACACCGCGCCCAAGCCGGCTCCTCATCCTGCTCCGGTCCAGCCGGCCCCAGTACAGCCCGTCCCGGTCCAGCCCGCCCCCAATCCCGGTGGTTCGCCCGGCGAGTGCTGGGAGTGGGACGACGACGACGGGTGGGAGTGGGACTGCGACGACGATGATGACGAGGACGATGACTGGGACGACGACGATGATGACGACGACTGGGACGACTGAGTCGACCCTCCGACCGTGCGGCTCCCTCGTTCCCTGAGCGCCCCCCGTTCTCGCACGCCCCATACCGTGTGACCATGACGGCTGCGCGGACCGGGGTGGATGCACCGGGAACGACCCCGATGATGCGGACCCTGGCGGTGGCGGTGAGCCCGCTGCCGCGCCGCACCCTGCTGACCGAGACCGTCCTCGTGCTCGGCGTGAGCCTGGGGGCGTCCGCGATCTGGGCGGTGCTGAGCATCCTGCGCAAGCTGACCAGGGAGGCGCCGCTCTCGGCGCAGACCACGCGCATGAACACCAGCTCCGCGCCGGACCAGCCGTGGCTGGACCTGGCGTACCAGCTGGCCGGCATCGCGATCGCGCTGGTGCCGGTCGCGCTGGCGCTGCACCTGCTGGCGCGTGAGCTGCGCCAGCCGACGCGGTTGCTCGGCTTCGACCTCGCCCGGCCCGGCCGCGACCTGCTGCTCGGGGCCCTGCTCGCCGCGATGATCGGCATCCCCGGTCTGGGGTTGTATGTCGCCGCGCGGGAGCTCGGCCTCAACACCACCATCGCCGCGGCCAACCTGCCCTCCATCTGGTGGGCCGTGCCGGTGCTGATCCTCGCCTCGATCCAGAACGCGGTGCTGGAGGAGGTGCTGATGGTGGGCTACCTCTTCACCCGGTGGGCCCAGGCCGGCTGGTCGATGTGGACGATCATCCTGACGTCGGCGCTCATCCGCGGGACGTACCACCTCTACCAGGGCTTCGGCGGGTTCGTCGGCAACATCGTCATGGGCATCTTCCTCGGCTGGGTCTACACCCGGACCAGACGGGTGATGCCCCTGGTCATCGCGCACACCCTCCTCGACGTGGTGGCGTTCGTCGGCTACGCCGCCCTCGCCGACCACGTCACCTGGCTCTGAGCCCGCTCGACCCGGACCCCGACCCTCGCCGACAGGACACGCCAAAGAGCCCCACAGGACACGGGGAAGAGCCCGACAGGACACGCCAAAGAGCCCCACAGGACACGCGGCGAGGCTCGTGCGGGCCTATGCGCGCAGGCTCTCCCGCAGGACGCGGCGGGTCGCCCAGGTCACGGCATACACCAGGATCCAGGCGGCGAGGGTGACGAGCGCCGTCTGCAGCACGACATCCTGACCCTCGCGCTCGACCGCGAGCCCGAAGAGCCACGGCACCCCCAGGCCACAGGCACCCATGGTGGCCATCAACCAGGGCTTGGCCCGAGGTCCCGCGACGAGCTGTGCCGGGACCGACACCGTGGCCAGGGTGCCGAAGACCATCACCAGCTGGAAGACCAGCGCGGCATCGCCGCGTCCACTCCAGGCCTGCCCCGCGACCCACGCCAGCACACCACCGAGCAGCATGATCGGTAGGCCCTTGGGCAGCGACCCCTCGACAACTGCGGTCGAGCCGTGGGAGAGCGACATACTCCGTTTCTACCGCACTTCGGCCGCGTGGCTGCGGCTACCGGTCAGGCGCCCTGCCACACCACGTCGAACGGGGCGTTGCTGGCCAGGCGCTCCTGGATGCCCCGGGTGACGAACTCCTTCGCGGACCTGGCTGCCTCCAACGGGGTCGCGCCGAGCGCGAGCTGGGCCGCGACGGCGGCGGCGAGGGTGCAGCCGGCGCCGGCAACCTGGGCTCCGTCGCCGATCTTGGGCGCGGACAGGATCTCGGTGCGCTCGGAGTCGACGTAGACGTCGACCGCGTCGTCGCCGGGCAGGTGCACGCCGCCCTTGGCGAGGACGACCGCGCCACTGGCCTCGTGGATGCGCTGGGCCGCCTCGGTCAGCTGCTCGACCGTCTCGATGGTGTCCATCCCGGACAGCGACATCGACTCGAAGTGGTTCGGCGTGACGAAGGTGGCCAGCGGCAGCACCTGCGCCTTCAGCGCGCGGTCGGTGTCGAGTGCGGCACCGGGCTCCTGCCCCTTGCAAATCAGGACCGGGTCCAGCACGACGTGGCCGAAGTTGCGCTGACGCAGGGCGCCGGCGACGGTCTCGATCGTGGCGGGGGTGCCGAGCATGCCGATCTTGGCGACCTCGAGCTGCTCGGGGCCGTAGGTGGTGGTGATGACCTCGAGCTGGTCGGCGATGACCTGCGGGTCGACCGGCACGAACCGGTGCCCCCAGTCGGCCCTGGGGTCGAAGGACACGATGCAGGTCAGGGCGATGGTGCCGAAGACACCGTGCTGCTGGAAGGTCTTGAGGTCGGCCTGGGCCCCGGCACCACCGGTGGCCTCGGAGCCCGCGATCGTCAGGGCGACGGGTGGAGTCTGCATCTACCCATGATCCCATCCGGCAAACGTTCCGCGGAACGCGCCATGACAACCCTGGCGCGCTCAGCCCTCGTGCACCGGGGTGACGCGCTGCCCGGCATACTCCACGACCTGCCCCGGCCGCACCTGGGTCCCGCGGCGGACGACGATCTCGCCGTCCACGGTGACCTCGGAGTTCTCGATGACCATGCGCGCCATGGAGCCTTCCGGCACGAGGCCTGAAAGCTTGAGCAGCTGCCCCAGCCGGATCGCGGCGTCGCGGATCGGGACCTGCTCGACGTCAGCCATCGCCCTCGCCGACCTTCGGCGCGCCTTCGAGGAGCTCGAGATGCTCGGGGTGCTGCGACATGTACGGCGGGATGAACGGGCACGTCGGCCGCACCTGCAGTCCCTTCGCCCGCGCGTGCTGCAGCCCCGCCTCGACCAGCCGTCCGCCCAGACCGTTCCCGCGCATCGCCGGGTCGACCACGGTGTGCTGCATGTCGAGCACACCGTCCCGCAGCTCGTAGGACAGGAAGCCGACAGAGCGCGCCTCGTCTCCCTGCCCCCACATCGCGTCCCAGCGCTTCTGGTCCGGGTGGTGGACGATCTGCACCTCGTTCATGCCTGCCAGGGTATGCCGTCCCGCCGCCCCCGTCCTGTCCGCGGGCGTGTCCTGTGGGGCCTTTCCGCGTGCTCTGTGGGGCCTTTCCGCGTGCTCTGTCGGGCCCTCTGACGTGTTCTGTCGGGCCTTTTGACGTGTTCTGTCAGTCGCGCGTGCGGAGCCACTCGGCGGCGACGCTGATGAGGCGGTCGTTGGCCTCGGGCTCGGCGACGGTGCAGCGGACGCCGTCGCCGGCGAACGGGCGGACCATCAGCCCGCGGGCCTGGCAGGCCTGGGCGAAGGGCACCGCCTCGTCGCCGAGCGGGAACCACAGGAAGTTGCCCTGGGCGTCCGGGATGTCCCAGCCCTGCTCCCGCAGCGCGGAGACGACGCGCTCCCGCTCACCGACCAGCTCCTTGACCCGCACCTCGAGCTCGTCGTACGCGCGCAGGCTCGCGATCGCCGCCTCCTGGGCCAGGTCGGTGACCCCGAACGGCGTCGCGGCCTTGCGCAGTGCGGTGGCGACGGTGGGGTGCGCGACGGCATACCCGACCCGCAGCCCGGCCAGGCCGTAGGCCTTGGAGAAGGTGCGCAGCACGGCGACGTTCGGGTGCTCCGCGGCCAGCGCGAGGGCGTCGGGGACGCTCTCCTCGGTCGTGAACTCCAGGTACGCCTCGTCGATGACCACCAGCACGTCGGAGGGCACCTTCGCCAGGAACGCCCGCAGCTCGTCCTCGCGCACGGCGGGCCCGGTGGGGTTGTTCGGGGTGCAGACCAGCACCAGGCGGGTCCGGTCGGTGATCGCGGCGGCCATCGCGTCGAGGTCGTGGCGGTGCTCGGCGTCGAGCGGCACCTGCACCGACTGTGCGCCGGAAAGGGCGACGACGATGGGGTAGGCCTCGAAGCTGCGCCAGGCGTAGACCACCTCGTCACCGGGCTCGCAGGTGATCGCGATCAGCTGGGACAGGACGGCCACGCTGCCGGTCCCGGTCGCGATCTGCTCCACCGGCACGCCGAGGTGGTCGGAGAGCGCCTGGCTCAGCATCACCACGCCCATGTCCGGGTAGCGGTTGATCGCCTGCGCCGCCGTGGTCACCGCGTCCAGCACCGACGGCAGCGGGGGATAGGGGTTCTCGTTGGAGGAGATCTTGTATGACGTCACGCCCTCGATCGGCGCGGCCGGCCTGCCGGGGGTGTAGGCGGGCACACCCTCCAGGGCTTTGCGCAGGCGGACGGGGGACGGCTGGTCGCTCATGACCGGAAGGATAGTGAGGCCCGCGCCAGGTCGGCCGGGGGTGTCGGCCCCGCGCGCCTCGACTCACCTGCCGTTCTCGTGCTGAGGGCCTGCATCTTTCGCGACCTCAGCAGAAAAAGGCAGACGAGTCACGCCAGGACGCACCGTCGGGGGCCACGGGCGGTGCGTGCGCCGGACGTAGAGTGAAGGTCATGAGGTTCCTGCTCACCATCCTGGCCAACGCGCTCGCCCTCTGGGTGGCCGCCGCGGTCGTGCCCGGCATCCAGTTCGGCGGCGAGGGCGGTGACCTGGCGCTCACCGTGGCGCTGGTCTCACTCGTCTTCGGCGTGGTCAACTCCGTGGTCAAACCCCTCCTGCAGATCCTGTCGATCCCCCTGATCGTCCTCACCCTCGGCCTGTTCCTCGTCGTGGTCAACGCGCTCATGCTCTCGCTCACGTCGTGGCTGGCCGGGGTCTTCAACCTGGACTTCACCGTCCAGAGCTTCTGGTGGGACGCCGTGCTCGGTGCGCTCATCATCTCCGCGGTCGGCGTCGTCACCGGCCGCCTCCTCCCGGACAAGGACAAGCGCTGATGTCGGCCATGTTGCAGCACGAGATCCAGACCTCCAAGGGTCCGCTGCCCTCCCTGCTCTGGCTGCCCCAGGGCGCCACCGGCCGGGTCCCCGGCATCGTGGTCTTCCAGGAGATCTACGGCCTGTCGTCCTACGTCCGCGCACGCTGCGCCGACCTCGCCCAGCTCGGGTATGCCGTGCTCGCACCCCAGCTGTACGCCCGCCTCGACCCGCCGGTCGCGGCGGTGCAGGAGGCCGGCGTCGAGCCGCAGGCCGTGCTGAGCGAAGCCCTGCAGCTGGCCGGCCAGCTCGACTGGGACCAGGCGGTCAAGGACGGCCTGTCCGCGATGACCGACCTCGGCCGGCTGGGCCCGGTCAAGAAGAAGAAGGTCGCGCTGCTCGGCTTCTGCATGGGCGGCGGGCTGGCCTTCAACGTCGCCGCCGCCGCAGCCAGCGCCGGCCGTCCCGCGGCCGCGCTGGTCAGCTACTACGGCTCCGCGCTGCCCCGGCTGCTCGACCTTGCCCCGCAGGTCGAGTGCCCCAGCCTGCACGTCTTCGGCACCGACGACGACTACATCCCGATGGAGCAGGTGGAGCGGATCCGCGAGGCCGTCACCGACGGCGGCACCCGCGAGCAGGTGCGCTTCGAGCTGCACCCGGGCGCGGGTCACGCCTTCGACAACCCCAACCCGACGTTCTTCCACGAGGAGGCCAGCCGGGCCGCCTGGGCGCAGACCCAGGAGTTCCTGGCCGAGGTGCTGCCCGCCTGATCGTGCACTCTTGACGGCTCCTGCACGCGGGAGAAGACTGGGGTCTCCGGGGGCCGGCGTTCCCCCGGTACGAGGAGGACTTCTCCATGGGTGCTGGTGCCGTCGGCGGAGACTTCCTTATCGCCAGCCCTCCGGCGGACATTCGGGTGTCCTCGGACGTTCCACCCGGGACGACGGCCCAGCGTGCCGGGGCTCGGCTGGTGCTGATGGGCGGCTTCCGCTGTGAGAACGATGGCGCGCCAGTCATGACGTCCGCGACCCTGCAGCGGATCCTCGCTCTTCTCGCTCTGCGCGGCCCCTTCCTGCCGCGTGCCCAGCTCGCGGGCGAGATGTGGCCGGAGAAACCCGAAAGTCGGGCCCTGGCCAACCTTCGTTCGGCCCTGTGGCGCGCCGGCGCCGAGCTTCCCGGCCTGCTCGTCTCCGAGCCCAGTCGGGTGGGACTGTCCGAGCAGGTGTGGGTGGATGCGCGAGAGCTGGAGAGCCGTTGTCTTGCTCACGTCGAGTCGGTGCCGCCGCTGGGGGATGTGCTTGCGTTCGCGCACGCAGCGACTGCCGACCTCTTGCCCGGCTGGTACGAGGACTGGGTGCTCCTGGAGCGAGAGCGGCAACGACAGATTCACCTGTACGGGATGGAGTCACTGACCACCGCGCTCCTCAGGGCGGGCCGGCCTGCCGACGCAGTAATCGTGGGGCTCGCCATCGTCGCCTGCGAACCCCTTCGTGAGAGCGCTCATCGCTTGGTGATCGAGGCACACCTGAAGATGGGCAACGTGGTCGAGGCTCACCGACAGCTCGAGCTGTGCCGCGACCACCTGCGTCGTCATCTCGGCATCGATCCTTCGGCAGTGCTGCTGTCGGTCTTCGGGTCCCCGACGTCGACCGACGGCGGAGCCTGGCCGCGACGGGGCGTGACGCGATCGTGACGTCTCCATCAACGCTGCGAAGCATGGTGTCGGCCTCGTAGCAGACGTCTGAAGAGTTGCGGCTGTAAAGAGACCGAGCCGTGCCGTGACGCCGTGGTGACTGTCCCGTCGGCATTCTGATGGATGTGAAGCCGCACCTGACCATGAGTCTGCGAGCCGGGGCTCGGCACCGGCCGCTCCGTCCATGGCACGACGTCTCGCTTGCGGCCACGGACGACCACGGTCTGCGCCCCGACGTTGACGCCGTCATCCGTCGGCATCGACGCGCGGTGTGGTTCACCCAGGAGTACGAGCAGGCCGGCGAGGAGTGGAACCCGGACGAGCGTCACCTCGGCCTGGACCGCATCGTCCGGGTGGTTTCTCAGACCGACCAACCGTTCGGTCGGGACCTGATCGCGGAACTCGCTACGTTGCCGTCGGTGAATCGGGTCGATGCGATGTCCATCGCAGGAGCGCCTCTCCCCCCGACGACCGGACACGGACGGCCGAGCCGATGGGCCGGAGAGATGGTCGGACTACCAGAAGCCCACCTGCGCACCCGCGGCGCTCCCGCCGTCACGGTGGCAGTCCTCGACACCGGTGTGAATCCACACCCGGAGCTGGCATTGTCCCCGGGCCGGGACTTCGTCGACATCATCCCCGGCTCCGACACGTTCGTCGGTGATTCTCTCGATGCCGACCGCGTGGCGGAAGACCCAGGTGTGGGCCATGGCACCCATGTGAGTGGCATCATCGCCGCCCGGGGGTTGGCCATGCCCGTCGGTGTCGCGCCGCGCTGCCGCATCGTTCCGGTGCGGGTCCTCGGGGCTCTGGAACGGGATGGTCGACTGATCGGTGCTGGCGTCGTGGACAACATCGACAGCGGGATTAAGTGGGCGGTCGACAACGGGGCAGCAGTGATCAACATGAGCCTGGGCATCCGGCGCACGGGAGGCGGCCCTCCGCATGCTCGCGTCATCGCCTACGCGCGCCGGCGCGGTGTCGTGGTCACCGCTGCCTCGGGCAACGACGGCACCGATGCGCTCTACTACCCCGGCTCACTTCCCGGTGTCCTCGCCGTGGGAGCCGTGGACAGCGACGGCAGCGTGCCTGGATTCTCTACCTGGGGACGCCAGGTGAGCCTGGTCGCGCCCGGGGTGGACATCTACAGCAGCTTGCTTGACGGGACCTACGGCTTGGCGAGCGGTACCTCGCAGGCTGCCCCTTTCGTCGCCGGTGCCGCGGCCCTCCTCTTGTCGCGTGCCGCCGAGCGGGGCACCCGTCTCACGCCGGATGGCGTAACTCGCGTCCTGACCGCTACCGCCAACCGTCCGGGCACCACCTGGCGTGACCGCCACTACGGCGCGGGTGTCGTCGATGTCGGTGACGCCCTTCGTCTGCTCGACCTCGAGTGCGACCAGATCTCCGATCGTCCCGTCACCCACCCAGCCGCCTGACTACGAAGGAGCCAACCATGTCACCGCTTGTCCTCGACCACCGGTCGAGAAAGCCTTTGGAGGTCTCGCCGCCGTCTGGGACCGTCGACCCGCTCGTCGAGCGGGCGCTGAAGAAGATGGTGGAGAAGGCGCAGTACGCCAACGCGGTACGGAAGGCTGAATCCCTTATCCGGGACGAGGGGCTGACCCTAGACATCGAACGCTTACGTGACCGAGTAGAACGGCGTTTCGGCGGTCTTGAGCGACTGCTGCTGTCCCGCCCCGGAGTGCTACATCGTCTCCTGCTGGATGCTCTCGAGGCCGACGATCTGCAGAAGGCGGAGGACGAGCGGGAGAAAAGAAGACAGGAGCGCCAGGAGCACAGGGACAAGGAGGCCGCCGAACGACGCGAACGTGAGCAGAGTCGTGACGAGCGGCATGAGGAGTCCCTGAAGACCACGCAAACCCTCATCCAGACATTGGCGGACGTCATGGCCAGCAATCAGCGCGTTCTCGAAGCCCTGCTGGGGCGCGGCGACGGTGCCGAGGGCGCTGCCGCGGGCCCAGCCGTCAAGAGCTCCCCGGCCACGGACAAGCCGTCCACCGGCAACCAGAAGAAGGGATCGTCATGAGCGGCGACGACGATGTGATCCTCGACCGGGCGCGCAACACCGAGGCCTTGCTGGACTACGTGGAGAACCACGTGGCGGACGTCATGGCCGACTGGGGCGCCATCCTGGTCGAGGAGGTGGCGGACGCCAACGGGATCGCCACGGATGCGGCCCTACGCGAGCGGGTGCTGAGGACGCTGTCGCCGCGCGCCCTCGACCTGCGCCCCGGACGGACGCAGGACGAGGTGCTCCGCGCCATCCTGGCTACTCGGCGTGAGGGCGTATGGGGACGTGTCATCGATGAGTTCATCACTCGGAAGGAGTTGAACGCGCCCCGGCACGAGGAGCGACGGCTGATGATCGAGGCGCTGGAGGAACTCCGTATCGACCCCGGCAACCCGGCTGCGCCCGACGCTACCCGGGACCATACGGTGGCTCGTATCTACGGCGAGTTCGTAGGCTCCGCGGCCGGCTCCGACCCCATCGCACTGACCTCTCCCCCGAACCGGATCACACCGTGGAACTTCCGGGTGCGTCGCTTCGGGCACGCGCAGGGTCGTCGAATCAACCGTGAGCGCATCCTTGCCGCTGGCGCCCTCTCCTGGTGCTACGAAGTGGGTGAACGGATGGGGGTCTACGCCCTGGCGGACGCCCTCGTCTACCGATGGTGGGTCGGCGAGGAAGACTTCGCCGACCAGAACCTGAGCAACGAGCTGTACCGCTACTGGAAGCTGCGCGAGCAGCGGCCCTCGGCCGAGGAGCGTGCGCTCCTCTTCCGGCGGGTGTTCGCGCTCGGTGAAGGACAGGTCTCCGAACGGGTTGTCGTCAACGAGGCCTTCCCCAACCTTTGGCACAATCTCATGGAGGAGATCAGCCTCTACGTGTCGAAGTCGGAGTCCAGCTTCAGCAACGACCAGGTGAGCCGGGCCGGCGTGTACCAGGCCGCCAGCGAGCTGCAGGCGAACCTGTCGCAGCACATGGCGGGCATGGCGATCCTGCACGTGACCGAGATGTACAACCAGCTGCGCGCCGAACGCAGCGAGGCGGGATTCCTCGGTGCCTTGGACGTCCTCGAACACGAAGAGGTCATGGCACGTTTTGCCAAGGGCGCGGAACTGGATGTTGCCCCCGTCGTGCAGGCTCTGGCCTCGGAGGAGTTCGGGGTGTCGCCCAACGTCACCTCGATCGGGACTTCGGCCGACGAGGGACTGCTCATCTTCGAGTGGCTCGCCGACTACCAACCGGGGCAGACCGACGACCAGGCCTTCTCCGAGCTCATCACCCACGGCAAGGCCTGGGTCCTGGCTCAGAAGGCAGCGGGGCAGGGACTGCTCGCCAGCACGTCCACTGGCTCCGGTCGCACGGCGCCCGACGAGGAGGAGAGTTGGGAGGAGGACGGCTGGGATGGGCAACACTGGGACACACGGGAGTCTCAGGCGAACTTCGATGACGAGGAGGCGTTCCGATGACGACCGTTCCAGCCCAGGTTAGGGATCAGGCACGCTCTGAGGTGCGGTCCATGCTGGCGGAGGTGCCTCACTTCGCCCGGATGTCCAATGACGACCAGCTTGCTCTCTACCGGCAGTTGGTCAACGCTCGGGCTTTCGAACTGGCGCGACCAGAGACGTCGCGGGCGATGGCGGACGCCAGGAGAGCCGGAGACCTCATCGACGACAGCCGCCACCGCAACGATCGGATCGACCAGGCGGGTGACCTGGCCGGCGACTTCATCGACGCGGTCGACTTCCCACAGTTCGTGCGCGACCTGCTCAAGGCGGTCTTCGACGCTAATCTGCAGGTCACGCTGCAGCAGATGGAGGCCTATGGCGCGCTGTTGAAGACCGCTACGCAGTCCCTCGCCAGGTTCGCCCAGGCAATCCCCCCAGCGGACGCCTTCGCCTACCTCGCGGAGAACAACTCCGACGAGTTCTCGGTGAACTGGCCGCCTGAGGGTGGTGAGGCCGAGCTCACTGACAAGGAGGGCAACACCGTCGACACCGAGGACTCTGCGGTCAAGGCCAAAATCATGGACGCGACACTGGCCATGGCCAAGGAGCAGCGCGCTCTCCTACGGGAGACCATCCTGATGGGCATCACACGCCTGGTCGTCGAGAAGGGAGTCGTCAAGGCCGCCGTCGTCTTCGACATTAAAGCGGGTGAGAAGATCACCAAGAGTGACCGTGGCATGGTGCAGGACGCCAGGAGTGACTCCAGCTCGTTCGGCGCCAGCGGTGGCCTCATCGGCTCCATCATCGGCGGGCCGAGGGGCGGCCACACCCGCTCCAACCGGCACACGCAGATCAGTGTCTCATCGGCCAAGAGCGACGCCTCAACCGATTTGACCGCGAAGGTCACGGGCTCGGTCGAGATCAACTTCAAGTCCGACTACTTCAAGCTCGACAACTTCGCGACGATGTACGGCCCGATCGACCAGAGCGGCGGCCCAGCTGCCCCTGGCGCATCTGCGGCCCTGCCACCGGCGACGGTCCGATGACATCCCGGCGAACACCATGGCTCTGGCACACCTCACGTACGACGGAGCGAGCGCTGATGGTCATCGCTTCGTGGTCAACACCGGGAGCAGCCCATTCTTCCGGTGGGTCACCGGCCAGCACTCGTCGGGCGCGGAAGGAATGACCATGCTGAGCGACCCTGACCGCCTGTCTGGACTGCTCCGTTCAGACCCCCGCGGTCGCGCCGTGATCGAGATCCCCCACGACGCGTTCTCGCGTCCGGGTACCGCGGTGCAGATCCTCAGCTACCGCACCGAGGCGCTGGAGGGCCCGGCCGTCTCCGCCGTGGTCCGCCCTGCCCACGACCCGACAGGGTGGCGGCATCGCCCTCACACGGTAAGAGCTCCAAGGGTCGATCTTGCTGGCAGCGTGGACGTGAGCGCGCCCCCGGTCGACCGGGGGGTCAGCACGGCCATGTTCCTTGACAGTGTGGTCACGGCCATTGCTCAGCTTTTGCCCGCCCTGAGCCAACTGTTGCCCGGCGTGGCACGGCTGGGCGGCACCTTCGTCCCCCAGGCGGCCGGCGCCGCCGCACCGACGGGGCCTTCGGCCGGCAGGCCAGCCGGCCCCCCTGCACCTGCGGCGCCCGCAACGAGCGCAGGAGGAGCGGTCTCGGATCTTGGTGCCCTGCTCGCCCGTCCCGAGACGGCCCAGTTGCTTCAGCTGCTCGCCGAGCAGGTTCGCAACCTGACCGGTGCCCGCACGCTGGTCACGGGCCAGTCCTACCCCGGCGGTCCGACCTACGCCGAGGCCAAGGCGCTGCCCGCTGCCCTCCTCGCCGCGCTGCCGGCCCTGATGCCGTTGCTGCAGAACGTGCTCAGCCCTCAGACCATCCAGTCGGTGCTCCAGACAGCCGATCCCAACCGACTGCTGGCGACGATCACGGCAGGATTGGGCGACCTGGCCAAGATCGGTCTGCAGGCCGACCAGGCGCAGATGGAGCACCTCGAACGACTCAACCCCGGACTCGGGGACGACCTGGCCGAGCGTCTCCTGACCAGCATGACCCTACGCGAGAGGCGGATGCGCGCAGAGCCTGACTACCGGAGGTCCGAGCAGGTCTCCATCGCGTTCGTGGGGCTGGAACCCGTCACACCGATGGGCGGAGAGCCTGTGGTCGCCTTCTCCGCCAGCGCGCCATGGCACTTCACCATCACGGCCGAGATCGGGCGACCCATCCCCTCGGCGCTGCTGACTCTGCGCGTGGAGGAGCGGATGAGCCGCCGCAGCCGGTTCGAGCGCCGGACGGAGGTCGCCGTCACCGGCTCGGGGACGCTCGCGACAGTGACCGTTCCGGTCCCGGTTGTAAGCAGCCTGCCCCTCGGTACGGAATACCACGTCCGCGCGACTCTGACCTGGCCGGGACGAGACGGGTCGTGGGGGACCAGCCGGGTCCTGCTGCTCCGGGTGCCCGGTCCGGTGACCGCGGGCGGCATCCATCGCGACGGAGAGCTCAGCGCCCTCGACGACATCACGAACCATCGACCGTTCTGGCATCGTGTATGGGCCGAAGACTTCAGCAGAGACATGAGGCGGGCCGAGCTGCGCCTGCGGTACGTCTACCGCTTTGACCCAGAGGTGGTAGGTACGGTCCGAGAACCCACGCGGATGGCTGTCCAGACGGCGGAGGGCCGGTGGAAGCTCACCGCGAGCCTCGTCAGCGGACTTCGGTTGGGCATCGACGCGGTCGACGACCTGGCGTGGCGACTGACCGGTGCCCGGCTGGACCCGGCGGTGCTCGCAGCGTGCGCTGGGATCCCCGCACACGAGCTCGGCGGCACCGCTCAGGCAACTGTCTCGTTGCGCGGGCGCCCCGGAGACCAGGGAGCGATCTGGGTCTGGCCGGAGGTGCGGTGGCACCGGATCACGTTGCACCGGCCCGGTGACGTGATGCCCACCGGCCAGGTGCGCTCCTTCACCGAGGACGAGGTCCGGCTTGCCTTCCCGGCCCTCGCGCACGTGCTGGGAGCCAGCTCGTGAGCCCGCTGGCGCGGTCGCTGGCGGACCATCCCGACGGTCCGGTGCAGATCGACGGGCTGACGGTGCGTTCGGACGAGGTCGTCGCGCTGATGCCCTTGCCCGAGAGGCCTCAACGGCCAACGAAGTCTGAGCCGTTGACGCAGCCACCGCAGCGTGGACACAGGCGGTCAGGATGAACCTTTTGGACTCCGAGCTCCTTCCGGTCAGCGAGATTGCCGGTGGGCTGCTCGACCTGCCGGACCAGGCGGACGAGGCCGGCTGCACCACTGTCGAGGTGTTGAGGTGCGACCTCCCCGTCGAGCTGCTTGTGGAGCAGGCCGGGTCAGATGACGCCGCGACAGTCACGGTGCGACTCAGTCCGCCGAGGCAACCGATCATCACCACGGTCATGCCCGTCTTCCATCGGCTGCGGATCACGGTGGTGCGCGATGCCGACGACTGATCGCAACCGCACCTGGGGGCTGGACAACTTCCTCGACTCGCTGGTGCGGGATCTCGATGGTTGGCAGGAGACGCTCGCCGTCAAGGGGATCACGCGGCCCCTGACCTACACCATCCAGGACGTGGCCCTGGATCTGCGCTGCTTCCCTCAGTACGACGGTGACGAGGTGAGGTTCGTGACCGCGGGCCCCGGTCAAGAGGGTGCATCCTCGCTGCGGTTCCTGCTCGGCTCGATCACCTCCTCCAGCATCCGGGACACAGCGCCCGCACCGGTGTCACGCGACGACACGGTCATCGAGGTGCTTGATATCGAGCCGGAGGCCAAAGCTGCTCTCACCAAGGCCGGGATCCGGACTGCCCGGGACCTGGAGCGGGTGCAGAGCCGCAATGTCGACATCGCCACTGTCACCTCCGGAAAAGTCCGCGACTACAGCGATCTGGCAGATTTGATCAACAAGTCGCGGCGGGACCTGCTACGCCCCACGGTGACCGCATTGTCCATGTCCCCCTCCGGGCTAGTGCTGCGCGGCGAGAACCTGGGCCTGGGTCTCGGCAGTCCTGCCTACCCGAAGGCGTCTGTATCTGGCCGGGACGTCCCGGTCACGGAGGCCACCGAGCACCGTCTGGTCCTGGGCCTCTCCTCTGCGCCCAAGCGCTCAAGCCGGGTCGAGGTGGCGCTGGACCCCTACGCCGTGATCTCCCTGGAGGTAGGACCATGAGGCCGCTGAGGAACCGCCTGGCATCCCTGGAGTCGGACCTGAGGTCCCGGACCGGAGGAGCAGGATCGGCGCCGCCTCTGCCGCCGACGTCCGGCAGGAGGGTTGTCAACCGCACGCCTCCGGCCTCGGGACCGCTCAGGTCACGGACCGCCACCGCCATCCAGGACGACGGGACCCCGGTGTCGCTGAGCGTCGGTGGCCATCGGGTGGGCCACGCACTCGAGACAGCCTCGATGGGTCACTCGCCGGCAACCGGCCCTGTGACTGCGCCCCAGGACCAGGTCAGGACCGTCCCCGGACTGGTGCCGACCGTCACCCAGAACTGGCCACCCGGCACACCTTCGCCTTCTACTCCTTCCACTTCCGACAGAGCGGGAGTCGCCGACCAGGACAGGGCACCGCTGGACGTCCCCCCTGCGTCCCATGCCGCCCCGGGACCGGATCGTCAACCGGCGCCCAAGAAGCCCCTGCGACCGACGACGCCGGCGCCACCGGAGGACGAGGACACCTTCGCGGCAGATCTGATGGGCATCCTTGCTTCGCACCGGCCTGACCCGACGTCCCCGCCGGTGCCAGCTCCTGCCGCACCCGCATCGCCGGAAGGTGCAGACGTGGCTGCGCCTGCTGCTGTCTCGACCCCCGTGGACCAGGGTCACGCGGTATTCGACCGGCTCGGCAAGGAGCTGAGCATGGCGACGACCTACGACCTGGGCCCCATCGCCATGGAGCGGCGACTCGACGAGCTCGACCGACTCATGGACACCGAGGCCGCCGCCAGAGACGTCGCGCAGTCCCGCAGCGACCGGGGCAGGGCCCTGCGCGGTCATGACGACCACCTCGATGTCGCGGAGGTCCGGGACCGCCTCTCCACGGCGAAGCCCCCCGCTGCACCACCCGTGGTGTCGAGCGCCCCGACGGGTCCGGCGAGGACTGGGCCACAACTGGCTGTCCACGCCGTGCCGCACGGGAGGGCCCGGTCCGGCCTGACCTGCTGGGCGGTGAGCGCAGCCTGCATGGTCGGCTGGCGGGACGGGCTCGACCCGTCCACCGACGATCTGGTCACCGGCTCGGGCGTGTGGGCGCCCTACGCGGACGGGCGGCAGGCCAGGAGTCTGGACGACCTCAGCACCTGGGGACTGACCGTCCTGGGTCCGCCAGATGTCACCGACGAAGCCGGCTTGGTTCGGGCTCTGCACGCGCACGGTCCGCTGTGGCTCGCGGCAGCACCGCCTGGGCCCCACGCTGTGGTCGTCAGTGGGGTTACCGGCGACCTCGCCGCCGGCCCGGTGTCGTTCAGCGTGATCGATCCTTGTGCCGCCGGTGACGATCAGCTTGTGGACACCTGGCACACCTTGCGGATGCGCGTCGACGCGGTCGACGGCGCACCGCTCACCCTCGCCCACCTCGTGCCCACCTGAGCGGAGTGCATCATGTCATCTCGTTTCACAGCCCTGGAGTCCGACATAGCCCGACTCGCGGAGGCCCACCGGCACCCCACCTCCGAGGGTGGCCGTGTCGTCGCGGATCGTGCTGCGACGCGACGGTCTGAGCGGTCCGCCAGGCCAGGTGTGCCCGGGTCAGCTCCTGCGCCCGTCCCGGCCCGGGCCGCAGCGCCCGGAGCCCCGACATCGTCACCAACCATCCCGGTCGAGACTGCAGGGCCGTTGAGCCTCGGCCCGTGGAGCCCACGTGACAGTGCAGCCGGCGGACCACGGGCGCCACGAGTACGGGCTTTCAGCGCGCCGCGAGTGCGCGCGTTCAACCGGGCGGTCGACTACACCGTGCCGGGTCTGATCGCGGTGCTCCGGCAGGACAAGTCGATGGCCTGCTGGGCGTTCGCGACGCTGATGCTTGAGCAGTGGCGCCGCGGCCAGTCGCTGGAGCTGACGGCATACCTTGACGACCTCGGCGCGCGGGTAGGCGACCCACGCCTGTTCCGGGAGGCTTACGAGAACAACACCGGCTTACTGCCCGACCAGGTGCAGCGGCTTCAGGCCGCGCTGGCACTCTCCGGACAGCCGGCCGCAAGCTTCACCGTGGCCCGGTGGGAGGATCTGCTGCGTGACCACGGCCCTCTGCTGGTCATTGGCGACGAGGCGCTGACACAAGCCTGGGCGGTCCACGCGCGACTCGTGGTGGGCATCTCGGGGGACGGCACGCCGGTCGGGACGCAGGTCGACATCGTCGATCCAGGTACAGGCACGCGCTACCGCGAGTCGCTGGCGACCTTCCTGGCCAAGTACGAGGAGCTGGCACCTACGGGCTGGGCCGGTGTTCAGGTCTTCCACTTCCCGTCCGGTACCCAGGCTGGTGCACTGTCCTTCACCAGTGCTGCGCGCCCGCCGAGCAGGGCGAACGGTCACACCATTGCGGCCCGGCGTCGGCCGTCACGGCTGGCGGCCGCCTTCAGTGTCCTGCCCGCGCCTGCGCCGCCGGCCCTGGACCCGTGGGTAGGGCTGATGCGCTGGACGCCAGCGTCTGCGCTCGTCTCCCGGCTGACCAAGTTCACCCCGGACGGGTATGTGCACCGGATCGACGACGGTTACGGGCCTGTCAACCTCGACTGGTACCCGGTGCGGGTGTCACCTCCGTCGGGGATGTCCGCAGCTGAGCTGCTCGATCGGTGGCGGCGCGACCTCAACTCCACCATCGACCAGAGGCTGGCGTTCTTCGAGCCCTACGACGATGCTGAGACCGCGATCTGGCACTCCAGCGCCCCTGCAGGAGCTGTCATCCACATCGACATGCGATCGGGGGCGGAGTGGGCCAACCCCGACGACGGCTCGGTGCTCGTCAGCGACTCGGCCCCTGACCACTGGACGTTCTCGACCATCTGGACCCCCCAGGACCTCGGCCACCCGGTCTCGGGTAACCGATGGTTCGGCTACCTTCCCAACGAGGACGGCAGTTACACCTTTGGCACCCGTGGCGCCGACCGGGTGACGACGGTGGTCGATCATGCGCTGAGTGACGTGGTCTTCACCGCTGCCCACACCTTATGGCTGACCCTCCAACAGGGACTGGCTACCCTGGTGTCTGGGCTCGGCGGTTCCGCTGCCATCGAGCCGGCCACCAGCGCGCGCTACGACTGGCCAGGGGTGAAGGCTGCCTACGGCGTCCCGTGATCTCCGTGCGGACCGTGATCGGTCGATCAGCCACATCGCACGGGCATAGACCTGGCGTTCTCCCGGGCGTCCGCCGGTCAGTGGCTGGGGACGGATCCTGCCGATCCTGCCCCGGATCCTGCCTCCGGGTCCTGACCTCGGGTCAGGTTGACGTCTGCGGTAACGTGACGCCGGAACCACCCCCGTACCGCTAGGCCGCACGAAGCACCTGCGCCGGTGCCGGCCTGACGAGAAGGAGTTTGCGCGTGAGCGACGAGGACGTCGTGTCGGCCCAGGCGGCCGGCGCCCCCAGCGGGACCCCGGGCAGCAGCCCCGACAGCTCGCCCGGCTCCCAGAGTCACGAGCCGCCCGAGCGGGACATCACCGACGGCGGGCCGGACATGGTCCAGTTCCTCGCCGCCGACGGGACCCGGGTCCCGGTGACCGACGTGAACAGCCCGTATGCCGCATACCTCGAGGAGCTCGACGAGGACGCACTGCGCGGGATGCTGCGCGACCTGATCCTGGTCCGTCGGGTCGACAGCGAGGGCTTCGCCCTGCAGCGGCAGGGTGAGCTCGGCCTGTGGCCCAGCCTGCTCGGCCAGGAGGCGGCGCAGGTCGGCCCGGGCCGCGCGATGCGCAAGCAGGACTACGCCTTCCCCGGCTACCGCGAGCACGGCGTCGCCTGGTGCAAGGGCGTAGCGCCGGAGAACCTGCTGGGCATGTTCCGCGGGGTCAACCACGGCGGGTGGGACTCGAGCGAGAACAACTTCGGCCTCTACACGATCGTCATCGGCAACCAGATGCTGCACGCCGTCGGCTACGCCATGGGTGTGCAGCGCGACGGTGACGTCGCCACCGGTGACACCGACCGCGACACCGCCGTCATGGCGTTCACCGGCGACGGCGGCACCGCCCAGGGCGACTTCAACGAGGCGCTGGTCTTCGCCGCGGTCGCCAACGCCCCGGTCGTCTTCTACGTGCAGAACAACCACTGGGCGATCTCCGAGCCCAACGAGCGGCAGTTCGTCATCCCGCCCTACCGCCGCGCCGACGGCTTCGGCTTCCCCGGCGTGCGGGTCGACGGCAACGACGTGCTGGCCTCGTATGCCGTCTCCCGCGCCGCCCTGGAGCGTGCCCGGTCCGGACAGGGCCCGACCCTCATCGAGGCGTTCACCTACCGGATGGGCGCGCACACCACCTCCGACGACCCGACGAAGTACCGGATCTCGGCCGAGGTGGACCTCTGGAAGAAGAAGGACCCGATCGACCGGATGACGAAGTACCTGCTCGCCGAGGGCATCGTCGACGACGCCTGGATCAGCGAGATCGAGGCCGAGGCCGACGAGCTGGCCGCGCGCATCCGGCACGCCTGCCAGACGATGCCCGACCCGCCGCACCCCGAGATGTTCCAGCACGTGTATGCCGAGCCGCACCCCCTGGTCAAGCGCGAGGCCCAGGCCTTCGCCGACTACCAGGCCGGGTTCGAGGACTGAGGAAGGACACCGCAGACCTGATGAGTACCTCGAGCACCACCTCCGCCACCGCCCAGAGGACCACGATCGCCAAGGCCCTCAACGCCGGGATGCGCGCCGCCATGGAGCGCGACCCCAAGGTCCTGCTCATGGGCGAGGACATCGGCAAGCTGGGCGGCGTCTTCCGCATCACCGAGGGCCTGCAGAAGGACTTCGGCGAGGACCGCGTCATCGACGCCCCGCTGGCCGAGTCCGGGATCATGGGCAGCGCCGTGGGGCTGGCCCTGCGCGGCTACCGGCCCGTGGTCGAGATCCAGTTCGACGGCTTCGTCTACCCGGCCTTCGACCAGATCGTCAGCCAGGTCGCCAAGATGCACTACCGCTCCCTGGGCAAGCTCAAGCTGCCGATGGTCATCCGCATCCCCTACGGCGGCGGCATCGGCGCGGTCGAGCACCACAGCGAGTCCAACGAGTCCTACTTCGCGCACACCGCCGGCCTGCGGGTGGTCACCTGCTCCACCCCCGACGACGCCTACTGGATGATGCAGCAGGCGATCGCCAGCGACGACCCGGTCGTCTTCTACGAGCCCAAGCGCCGCTACCACGAGCGCGGCGTGCTCGACCTCGCCGACCTCGGCTCGGTGCCCGACCTGGCCGAGGCGCCCTACGGCTTCGACGAGGCGGTGGTCCGCGCCGAGGGCCAGGACGTGACCGTGCTGACCTACGGCCCGTCGGTCAAGGTCGCGCTCGCCGCGGCGCAGGCCGCCGAGCTGGAGGACGGCCCGTCGCTGGAGGTCATCGACCTGCGCTCGCTGTCGCCGCTGGACATCGACGTCATCGAGGCCTCGGTGAGGAAGACGGGCCGGTGCATCGCGCTGTCGGAGGCCCAGACCTTCTCCAGCATCACCGCCGAGCTGGCCGCGCACGTCCAGGAGCGCTGCTTCTACCACCTCGAGGCGCCGGTCCTGCGGGTCGGCGGCTACAACATCCCCTACCCGCCCAGCCGCCACGAAGAGGTCTTCCTCCCCGACCTCGACCGCGTCCTGCACGCCGTCGAGACGGTCATGGCCTACTGACCGGCAGCCGGACCGCCGCGCCCGCGCCACCGCATACCCCGTTCGTCCCCGCACCAGCGCACAACCCGCAAGGAGCACCTCGTGCCCGAGTTCAAGCTTCCGGACCCCGGTGAAGGTCTCGTCGAGGCCACCATCGTCCAGTGGAAGGTGGCGGTCGGCGACACCGTGCAGACCAACGACATCGTGGTCGAGGTGGAGACCGCCAAGTCGCTGGTCGAGCTGCCCATCCCGTGGGCCGGCACGGTGACCGAGATCCTCGCCCAGGAGGGTGACGAGGTCGAGGTCGGCACCCCGATCATCGTCATCGACAACGGCGACGGCGGCCGAGGTGGTGGCGGGTCCGGCACGACCAGCGTCGAGGACGTCACCGACGCGGCGACCGCCGCCTCCGACGACCTCGTGCCCACCGCCACGGCGGGTGGCGAGACCGCGCAGGAGGGCACCAAGCGGGAGGCGGTGCTGGTCGGGTATGGCGCGATCGAGGGCTCCACGACCCGTCGCCGTCGCCGCGGGGCCGCCCAGGCGGAGGCGGAGGCCGAGAGCGTCGGGCCGCGCAAGGTGCGGTCCACCCCGCCGGTGCGCAAGTACGCCAAGGACCGCGGCGTCGACCTCACCCAGGTCACCCCGGCCGGCGAGGACGGCGTGATCCGCCGCTCCGACGTCGACGCCTACCTGGCCGGGAGCGCTGCCTCGCCGTCGGCGCAGCACGTCGCGGCCGAGCTCGCGGCCCCTGCCGGTGAGGGCGCTGCCACCGGCGACGCGGCGCCCTCGGCTGCGCCAGCGGCTGTCGGGGGAGACTCGGGCAACCGCGCGCCGCAGGCCGCTTCCTACCAGCGTCCGCAGCTCGACCGCAGTGGCGAGCGGGAGGAGCGGGTCGACGTCAAGGGCGTCACCAAGATGATGGCCCAGGCGATGGTGAGCTCGAAGTTCAGCGCCCCGCACGTCACCGAGTTCCTCACCGTGGACGTCAGCGCCACGATGGAGCTGGTCGAGCGGCTGAAGGCGGACCGCTCGTACGGCATGACCGACCTGCGGATCAGCCCGCTGCTGATCCTCGCCAAGGCGATGACGATCGCGGTGCGCCGCAACCCGGGCATGAACGCGGTGTGGGACGAGCAGGCGCAGCAGATCGTGCGCCGCAACTACGTCAACCTCGGGATCGCCGCGGCGACCCCGCGCGGGCTCATCGTGCCCAACATCAAGGACGCGGACCTGATGGACCTGCGCCAGCTGGCCGAGGCCCTGCAGGACCTGGTCGCCACCGCCAAGGCCGGCCGGACGCAGCCGGCAGACCAGTCCGGCGGCACGATCACGATCACCAACGTGGGCGTCTTCGGCGTCGACACCGGCACCCCGATCATCAACCCCGGCGAGTCCGCGATCGTGGCCTTCGGCGCGGTCCGCCGCATGCCGTGGGTCGTCGGCACGGGGGCGGAGGAGCGGATCGAGCCGCGCTGGGTCACCCAGCTCGCGGTCTCCTTCGACCACCGCCTCATCGACGGCGAGCTCGGCTCCCGCTTCCTCGCCGACCTCGGGGGGCTCCTGGAGGACCCCGCGAGGGCGATGGTCTGGGGCTGAGCGCGCGCATTCCCGCGCGGCCAGGCGCCGGGTCTGGGACTGAGCGCACCGTGGTGCCGAAACGGTGTGTCACATCCGTTGTCGCGACAACGGATGTGACACACCGTTCCCGCACAGGCATGCGCTGGGGGTGCGGCGAGGCACCACATACCCTGACCCCATGGCCCGCCCCGCCCTGAAGGACCGCCTGTTCACCGCCCTGTGCGTCCTCGGCGCGGGAGTCGTGCTGGTCGGCGGCTTCGCCCGGGGCAACCCGCGGGTCGCGATCGCCGGGGCGGTGTTCTTCCTGGGTTATGCCGTCCTGCAGTCGGTCACCCGGCGGCTGGCACCCGCCGCCCGGCTGCTCAGCGGCAGCGAGGCCGACCACGCCGAGCGGATGGCGCAGTTCCGCGCCACCCGGCTCGCGGGCCAGGCCGCGCTGCTGGTCGCCGCCGTCGGGCTGGGGCTGGAGCTCGGCGTGGAGTGGGGCCCCGGCCTCTGGGTCGCGGGCACGGCGCTGCTGGTGGTGGCGGTCTTCGTGGCAGGGCTCGCCTGGTACAGCCCTCGCCACCCCGATAGGACACGCCACAAAGCTCGACAGAACACGTCATAGGGACCCACCGAACACGTCATAGGGACGCACAGAACACGCCAAAGGGACCAACAGGACACGCCCTCGCGGCCGACCCGCCCAGGCGCCGCTACTCGACCGCGATGGAGCCGCCAGACCGGGTCCAGCGCCGCTACTCGACCGCGATGAGCCGCCGGATCCGGTCGGCCGCCTCCCGGGTCGCCTCGTCACCGGCAGCGATGGCTTCCTTGGCCTTGTGGAAGTCCTGGATGTCCACCCCCTGGATGGGCGGGTCGATGAGCACGTCGGGGCGGTAGAGCGACAGCCGGGCCATCGTCAGCTGGGTCTGCATGACGTCGATGGCCCGCATCGCCTCCTTGAGCGCGCCGGTCACCGGGCGGCGCCGCAGCACCTTCTCCACGTTCTTCGGCCGCTCCAGCGGCTCCAGCGCCGTGGCGTTGACCGCGATCACCCGCCGCGCGCCGAGGAACAGCGCGCCGTCGACCGGGATCTGGTTGAGGATGCCGCCGTCGACCAGGATCGCGTCGCCCAGCGGCACCGGCTCGACCAGGCCCGGGTATGCCGTCGTGGCCCGGATCGCGGTGTGCAGGTCGCCGGAGCGCAGGTAGTGGATCTGCCCGTCGACCACGTCCGTCGTGGTCAGCACCAGCGGGAGCTCCAGCTCCTCGAAGGTCGGCGGCAGGTGCTCCTCCAGGAAGGCTCGGTAGGCCTTGGTCGACAGCAGCCGCCCCGACAGCCCCCAGTCGATCAGCTTCAGCCAGCCGACGCTGGCGGTGATCTCCTCCAGCTCCTCGGCACTGTAGCCCGCCGCGATGAACGCCCCGACCAGACCGCCCATGCTGGTCCCGGAAACCAGGTCGGGGCGCACGTCCAGCTCCTGGAGCACGCGCCATACCCCGATGTGGCACAGTCCGCGCGCACCCCCGCCGCCCAGGGCGATCCCGAGCAGGTTGGTCTGCAGCTGACCCGGCGCGATCCCGTCGCCGACCACCTGCGCGCCGGCTCGGGTCACGGGGTGAGGACGAGCGCGTCGAGGACGCGGCGGGCCAGGTCCTCGTCGCCGTGCACGTGGTAGCGCGTCTCCTCCGTGCTCTGTCGGCCCGCGGCGCGGCGGGTGAGCTCGTGGGTCGACATCGAGATCGTGGTCACCGACTCCTCCGGCTGCTCCTCGGCGGCGGGGGCGTCGCCCTCCTCGTGCTCCTCCACGTGGCCGGTGAAGAGCTCGTGGGCGACGCACTCGCCGTCGGCGTCGGTGGTGATGCGCACGCCCCCGCGCCCGGTGACCGGGCCGGTGCTCTCCACGATGACGACGGTCCCGGCCGGCGGCTCGACCCGCTTGGCCACGACGTCGGGCAGGGCGCCGAGGATGGCGGCGGTGAAGACCACGGCGCCGGGGGAGTCCAGCAGCCCGGGACGGTCCACGACGTCGCGGATGTCCTGGGTGTGCACCCAGACGTCGCTGAGCCGCAGCACCGCAAGCTCACCGAACGGCGTCTGCCGGCCCCGGATCGAGCGGACCGGGGTGTCCAGCTCGAGGTCGGGATCGTACATCTGCGCCACCCGGACCTCGATCAGCCCGCGCAGCTCGGCGAGCAGGTCCTCGGGGGAGTGCTCCGCACGGGCCCGGACGCCCTCCTCGATCCACACGCCGAAGGAGTTGCGCACGTGCTCCGGGTGCCCGATCGCGATGGCCTCCTGCTCGCCGCGAGGGCCGTCGGCCCAGCCGCTGATCGGGTGCTCTCCGCCGGTCAGCTGGTCCTCGAGGTGCACGACGTGGGCGAGGTGGTCGCGCGCGGTCCACCCGTCGCACGCGGTCGGCAGGTCCCACTCCGCGGGGCGCAGGCCGTCGCAGGTGTCCACGAGGCCGCCGAGCACCTCGCGGTAGGCCTCGATGAGGGACGGGACGTCGGCGGGTGGCGGGGGGTGGACGACCATGCCGACCAGAGTAACGACAGGACCGCCCGGGAGCATGAACGAGCATGCTCGCGGGCGGTCCTCACGGTACTGACCGACGGCGCAACGCCTGGGGCGGATCAGGCGCAGGCACCGGGGCGGATCAGGCGCAGGACGCCTCGAACTCCTCCAGCGCGGCCTCGGCGTCGGCGGTGTCGACACTCGGGATCGCGATCTCGGGCTCCAGGCCGGCGTCCTCGGAGGTGACGGCCTGGACGACCTCGTCGAACGGGGCGTTGACGCGGGTGAGCAGGTCGGCCTGCTCGCCCTCGGCGTCCTCGACCAGGTCGGTGATGCGGCCGTTGAGCAGGTTGACCTCGGAGAAGGACACCGGGTCGAGGTCGTCACCCGCGCCGACGATCTCGAACTGCGCGGTGGCCCGCTCGGACAGCGGGGTGCCCTGGGTCTGGAAGAACTCCGCGCAGACCGGGTCGGTCATGCCGCCTGCGGTCGCGCCGGCCCCGTCGGCGCCCGCGGTGGTCGCCTCGCCGTCGGCGGTGGCCGTGTCGGTGTCAGCGTCCGTCGTCTCGTCAGTGGTCTCGTCGGTCGTCTCGTCCGTGGTCTCGACGGCGGCGGTGTCCTCGTCGGTCGCGGTGTCGTCCGTGCTGTCGCCGTTGCACGCGGCGAGGGCGAGGACGGCGCCGAGCGCGGTGATGGTGGTGAAGGTGCGACGCATGATGATTGCTCTCTCTCTTCGTGATTTCGTCGTGCGATGCGCCGGGGCGGAGGCGGGCACGGCGTGGCCACGGGTACCGGGGAATCCCCCTCCACGCCGGCACCGTCGTCGACTCGACCTGCCCAGTCTCGCAAACGTCCTGGCGAAAAGCCCATCCAGGGGACGGGCCCCGCCCGTACGGGTGGGGTGGCACCGCCGGCGCGCTTCTCCGCCTGATCGGGCCTGCCGGCCAGCCCTTCCCACGACGGGGTCCGGGCCGTGCAGAAATCAGACCTAGCATTGCTGGTATGCCGCACCGTCCCCCGCTCTCCTGGACCGCCCCGGTCGCCGCGCTCGTCGCCGCGGTGGTGGTGGCGATCCCTGTGGCGGCCTTCAGCGGGGCCGTGGAGCCGCTGGCGCTGGGCGATGCCGGCCCCGTGGTGCGCTGGGGGATGGTGCTGCTGAGGGTCGTGCACCACCTCGCCGCCTCGTTGACGATCGGCCTGCTGCTGGTCGCAGCCTTCCTGGTCCGCGAGGGAAAGACCACCTCCCGGCGGGCCACGGCCGCGAAGGTCGCCTCGATGTCCGCCGCCCTCTGGGCGCTCAGCGCGCTCGGGATCCTCGTCCTCGGCTTCGGCGACCTGGCCGGCATCCAGCCCTCGGCCCCCGGCTACCTCAGCCAGCTGTGGGGCAATATGTCGCTTGAGGTCATGGCGCTGCGTGGGCTGGAGACGGTCATGGTCGCCGTCCTGGTGCCGTTCGCGGCCCTGGCCCGCACCCGCGGCGCCCTGGCCTGGGCCAGCGTGCTGTCCCTGCTGGCGCTGATGCCGCTGGCCTTCAGCGGCCACGCCAGCGGCACCGACGGCCACGAGACCGCCGTCACCTCGCTGGGCATCCACCTGGTCGGGATCACCGTGTGGGTCGGCGGGCTGCTGGCGCTCGCCCTGCTCCTGCCCGTCCTGGGTCCGGCCCTGGGGGACGCGCTGCGGCGCTACTCCACCCTCGCCGCATGGTGCTTCGTCGCGGTGGGGCTCTCCGGTGTGCTCTTCGCCCTGCTCACCGTCGACGAGGTCGCCGACCTCGTGACCCCCTACTGGGTCGTCATCTGGCTCAAGGTGGCGGCGCTGGCCGGCCTGTTCGTCTTCGGCCTGGTGCAGCGGCGCACGATCGTCGCCGGTGACGAGGGCCGCTCACGGGCCTTCGCCAAGCTGGCTGCCCTCGAGGTCGTCCTGATGGGGACCGCGATGGGGCTGGGCACCGTGCTCGGGCGCACCCCGCCACCGGTCGGTGCGGAGCCTCGGATCGGGGACATGGCCTACGTGCTCACCGGCTATCCCATGCCCGAGCCGTTCACCTGGGCCCGGCTCTTCACCTCCTGGCAGGTCAACTGGCTCTTCCTGCTCACCGCGCTGGTCGCGATCGGGCTCTACCTCGCCGGTGTCGCCAGGCTGCGTCGGCGCGGCGACGCCTGGCCGGTCGGCCGGACGATCCTGTGGGTGCTCGGCTGGGTGGCCTTCATCTGGGTCACCAACGGCGGCCCCGCGGTCTACGGGCGGGTGATGTTCTCCCAGCACATGATCATGCACATGGCGCTGATGATGCTCGTGCCGATCCTGCTGGTGCCGGCCCAGGGGATCACCCTCGCCTACCGGGCCCTGCCCGCCCGGCGCGACCGCACCCTCGGCCCCCGCGAGGTGCTCACCGCGGTGGTGCACTCCGGGTGGGCGAAGTTCATCGTCAACCCGGTCGTGGCGGGGGCCATCTTCTTCGGCAGCCTCATCGTCTTCTACTGGACGGGGATGCTGGACTGGGCGATGCGGACCCACTCCGGACACATCTTCATGGTGGTCCACTTCTCGCTGTCCGGCTTCGCCTTCGTCTGGTCGATGGTCGGCCGGGACCCGGGGCCGCCGAAGTGGGAGCCGCCGCTGCGGCTCATCGTGCTGCTGGCCACCCTGGCCGCCCACGCCTTCTTCGGCCTGGCCCTGATGCAGGGCACCTGGCTGCTGGCGCCGGAGTTCTACAAGACCATCGACGTCCCGTGGGTCGATGACCTGCTGGCCGACCAGCAGTTCGGCGGCGGCATCGCCTGGGGGGTGGGGGAGATCCCCACGGTGATCATCGTGCTGATGGTCGCGGTGGACTGGATCCGGCGAGATGACCGCGAGAGCGTCCGCTCCGACCGCCAGGCGGACCGTGACGGCGATGCCGCGCTCGCGGCCTACAACGCCCGCCTGCAGGCCATGCACGAGAGGAGCCAGCGATGACGAGTTCTTTGCCCCAGCTCGACCACGGGATGAGGAGTCAGCGATGAGGATCGCGCTGATCCAGCTCGCCTACGGCGAGGGCAGCGAGGAAAGCGTCGAGGAGCGGGCCGCGAGGGCCGCGGACCTGGTCCGGGAGGTGGGCCGTGACCACGACCTGGTGGTGCTGCCCGAGCTCTGGAGCGCCGGCGGCTTCGCCATCGACGACTGGCAGGAGCGCAGCCAGGACCTCGAGACCGTCCGCGCTGCAGAAGGCACCGAGGGCACAGAGCCGGACTGGCCGCCGGCCCTGGCGCCGCTGGCCGAGGCGGCCAAGGAGACGGGCGTGGTGCTGCATACCGGGTCGGTCGTCGAGCGGACCGCCGAGCCGGGCGAGGAGGGGCGCCACCTGTCCAACACCTCGGTCGTGCTCGGCCCGGACGGTCGGGTGTGCGCGACGTACCGGAAGATTCACCGCTTCGGCTTCGGGTCGGGGGAGCCGCGGCTGATGGAGGCCGGCACCGAGCTGGTCATCGGTGACCTTCCGGCCCCGGCGGACGCGCTGACCGTGGGCCTGTCGACGTGCTACGACCTGCGCTTCCCCGAGCTCTACCGCGCGCAGCTCGACCTGGGCGCACAGCTCTTCCTCATCCCTGCGGCGTGGCCGGCGGCGCGGGTCGAGGCCTGGCGGCTGTTGGCCCGGGCGCGGGCGATCGAGGACCAGTGCTTCGTGCTGGCCTGCAACACCGCCGGCACGCATGCCGGGGTGGAGATGGGCGGGCACAGCGCGGTCATCGACCCGTGGGGGACGGTGCTCGCCGAGGCCGGGACCGAGCAGGAGATCCTCTCGGTCCAGATCGACCCCGCCGAGGTGGCCAGGGCGCGCGAGAAGTTCCCCGTCCTGGCCGATCGGCGGCTCTGACCTCCCACCCCGACCGGCGATACGGTCTGCCCCCGACCGGCGACACGGTCTGCTCGCGACCGGCGACACGGTCTGCCCCCGACCGGACGTCTGGCCTCACGCTGAGGGGCGTCGTCGCGCGGTCGCCGCTACTGTGCTCAGGGACACCAACCGAAAGGACTGTCCCATGGGTATCGGTCTGGGTATCTTCCTGCTCGTCGTCGGCGCGATCCTTGCCTTCGCTGTCGACTACACCATCCAAGGCATCGACGTCACCACGATCGGCTACATCCTGCTGGCCGGCGGTGTGCTCTCCCTGCTGGTCGGCCTGGTGCTGAACACGCAGCGCACGAACACCACCCACCGCGAGGTCGTGGACCGGCACGAGGACCGTGACATTCGCCGCCGCGACGACATCCGCTGACGCGCCCAGACCTGATCCACCGGGAAGTCAGGCAACGTCCTGCACTACAGACAGCGTTGTCGACGTGGTCTGTCGTGCAGCACCCTGCCTGACCTCCGAGAGGCTGTCCCCGAGAGTGCTCGGTGACTAGAAGGCCTCCTCCGGCAGCTCCATCAGCGCCACGTCGGCCGCGGTGATCGTCCGCCGGTCGGCGCTCAACCGGGGCAGCACCTCGGTCGCGAAGAACTTCGCCGCCGCCACCTTGCCCTGCAGGTAGGCCTGGTCGTCACCCGCACCGGAGACGCCGCTCTCCCCGGACGCGAGCAGCCCCGCCGCGACCTCGGCCTGCCGCAGCAGCAGCCAGCCGATCATCAGGTCACCGGCCGCCATGAGCAGGCGGGTGGTGCCCAGCCCGACGGCGTAGATCTGCGTCGGCTCGTCCTGGGCGGCCATCGCCCTGCCGGTCATGAACTCCACCATCTGCTGGACCTCGCCCAGCGCCCGGCCCACGGCCTCGCGCACCGGTCCCAACCCGTCATCCTCCTGACCGGAGACGGTGGCCATGACCTGCTTGGCCACATACCCCAACGCCTGTCCCTTGTCCCGCACGATCTTGCGGAAGAAGAAGTCCATGCCCTGGATCGCGGTCGTGCCCTCGTAGAGGGAGTCGATCTTGGCGTCGCGGACGTACTGCTCCACCGGGTAGTCCTGCAGGAAGCCCGAGCCGCCGAAGGTCTGCAGCGACTCGGTGCCGAGGAGCGTCCACGCGCGCTCCGAGCCGCAGCCCTTGACCAGCGGCAGCAGCAGGTCGTTGACCCGGGCGGCCATCGCGACCTGCTCCGAGAGCTGACCGGGATCCTTGATGTCCTCGGCCGAGTCGAGATCCTGGGCGGCGTGCACCTCGTCCTGCATGGAGGCGGTGTAGAGCATGAGCGCGCGCAGCCCCTCGGCATACGCCTTCTGCAGCATGAGCGAGCGGCGCACGTCCGGGTGGTGGGTGATCGTCACCCGCGGCGAGGCCTTGTCGGACATCTTGGCCAGGTCGGCGCCCTGCACCCGCTCCTTGGCGTAGTCGAGGGCGTTGAGGTAGCCGGTGGACAGGGTCGCGATGGCCTTGGTGCCGACGAGCATCCGGGCGTACTCGATGATCCGGAACATCTGCGCGATGCCGTCGTGCACCCCGCCGAGCAGGTAGCCGACGGCCGGGCGCGAGGCGTCCTCACCGAAGCGCAGCTCGCAGGTCGTCGAGACCTTCAGCCCCATCTTGTGCTCGATGTTGGCCACCTCGACGCCGTTGCGCTCGCCGAGCTCGCCGGTCTCCAGGTCCTCGATGTGGTGGTCGCTGACGACGAACAGGCTCAGGCCCTTGGTGCCCGGGCCGGCGCCCTCGGGGCGGGCGAGCACGAAGTGGACGACGTTGTCGTAGAAGGGCGCGATGCCGCTGGTGATGAAGCGCTTGACGCCGGTCAGGTGCCAGCTGCCGTCACCGGCCTCGACCGCCTTGGCGCGGCCGGCGCCCACGTCGGAGCCTGCGTCGGGCTCGGTGAGCACCATGGTCGCGCCCCAGCGCTTGTCGATGATCAACTGGGCCAGCTGCTGCTGCTCCGGCGTCCCGAGGCGGTGCAGCACGTTGGCGAAGGTGAACCCGGCGGCGAACATCTTCACCGCCGGGTTGGCGCCGAGCACCAGCTCCGACAGCGCCCACGACAGGCTCGGGGGAGCGGGCGTGCCACCGAGTGACTCGTCGACCTCCAGGCGCCACCACTCGTTGTCCACCCAGGTCCGGTATGAGGTCACGAAGCTCTCCGGCATGCTCACCTGGCCCGTGGCCGGGTCGAGCACGGGCGGCTGGCGGTCGGACTCCTCGAAGCTGGCCGCCAGCGGACCCTCGGCGAGCTCGGCGACCTGACGCAGCGCCTCCCGGGCGGTCTCCAGGTCCACCTCCTCGTAGGGCGCGCGGCCCAGCACGTCCTGGCGCTGCAGGACGTCGAAGAGCATGAACTCGGTGTCGCGGACGTTGCTGCGGTAGTGACCCACGGTGGCCTCTCTTCCCGGAAGGGGTGTACCCAAAGTACCTGATACCGACAGTATCAGTTTCCCGTCGGTAGTTTCCAGACCTCTCAGTGACGAAATTGCACCCGTTCTGCCCGATGAAGCAAGATGCACGTCATGACCGCGACGTCGACGTTGACCCGTGCCCGCACGCTGGCTGCGGCCGCCCTGGCGAGCACGGCGCTCCTGGCGGGGTGCAGCGCCGGCTCGGGCACCGCTGACCCCACGCCGACGGCGGGTTCGGGCGCTGGCGAGGGCACCGGGTCCGGGAGCGGTGACGGGGACGGGGTCGACGCCACCGGGACCGGCGGAGACACCACCCCGGGCGGCTCCGACGAGACGGTCCGCGTCGGCCTGGTCGCCGAGCCGGCCAGCCTGGACTTCACCACCAACGGCGGCGCCGCCATCCCGCAGGTGATGATGGACAACGTCTACGAGACGCTGGTGACCATCGACGAGGGTGAGATCGTGCCGGCCCTGGCCGAGTCGTGGGAGGTCAGCGAGGACCGCACGACCTACACCTTCCACCTCAAGGAAGGGGTGACCTTCTCCGACGGTGCGGAGTTCACCGCCGAGGACGCGGCGTTCAGCATCGAGCGGGTCAGCACCGACGCGTGGACCAACGGCCTCGCGGGCCGGCTGGACGTGGTCGAGTCCGTCGAGGCGCCCGACGACACGACCGTCGTCGTGACCCTGTCGCGGCCCAGCAACGAGTTCCTCTTCTCGATGACGACGCTGGTCGGGGCCATGTTCGACACCGAGGGCGTGGACGACCTGGCCACCGAGCCGGTCGGCACCGGCCCCTACGTCTTCGAGCGCTGGGACCGCGGGTCGGCGATCACCCTGACCCGCAACGACGACTACCACGGCGACGCGCCCTACTTCGGCACCGTCGAGATGCGCTACTTCAGGGACGGCAACGCGCTGAACAACGCCATGCTCACCGACGCCATCGACGTCGTGTCCACCGTCCAGGCGCCCGAGGCGCTGGCCGAGTTCGAGGGCGGGGCCTACCAGATCCTGGAGGGCACCACGAACGGCGAGGTGGTGCTGTCGATGAACCAGCAGGAGGGAAACCCCCTGTCCGACCTGCGGCTGCGCCAGGCGGTGCGGCACGCCATCGACCACCAGACCTTGATGGACACCTGCTGGGCCGGCAAGGGCACCCTCATCGGCTCGATGGCCCCGCCGACCGACCCCTGGTACGAGGACCGCACCGGCGACTACCCCTTAGACCAGGACCGGGCCCGCGAGCTCGTCGAGGAGGCCGGGGCGCAGGACACGACGCTGCGGCTGCGGATCCCGACCCTGCCCTACGCCGTCGCCTGCGGCACGGTCGTGGAGTCCATGCTGGAGGAGGTCGGCCTCGACGTGACCATCGACGAGCTGGAGTTCCCCTCGGCCTGGCTGGAGACGGTCTACACCAACAAGGACTACGACCTGTCGATCGTGGCCCACGTCGAGGCCCGCGACATGGCCGCGGTCTTCGGCAGCCCCGACTACTACACTACCTACGGCACCGAGGAGATCCAGGCGCTCTTCGAGACCGCGGACAGCGGCACCGAGGAGGAGCAGGTCGAGGCGATGGCGCAGGCCGCTCGGCTGATCAGCGAGGACGCCGCCGCCGACTTCCTCTTCCTGCTGCCCAACCTCATGGTCGCCGAGCCCGACATCACCGGCCTTCCGGAGAACCTGCTCACCGACTCCTTCCCGCTGGCGGACCTCGCGCGGGAGTGAGGCGCGCGCCCCGGAGGGTGGCGCCTGGTGATGCGGCCCCGGCACGGCCACCTCACCGAATGCTGCGGCCGTGCACAGAATTCTGCGGTATGCCGTGCACAGGTGCAGCAGTCGGTGGGCGCGAGGCACCGCATACCTGATCGCGGTCCGGGCGGTGGGACGCCGCATACCTGATCGCGGTGAGTGGGCGGGAAGGCACCGCATACCCTGATCCAATGCTCCTGCGCCTGCTCAACCGCGCCCTGGTCCTGGTGGCCAGCGTGCTGGTGGCGTCGGTGCTGGTCTTCGGCTTCATGCGGGTCCTGCCCGGTGACCCGGCGCGGATCGCGCTCGGGATCAACGCCTCGGAGGGGGCGGTCGCGCAGCTGCGGGAGCAGTTCGGGCTGGAGCGACCGGTGCTGGTGCAGTACCTGGACTGGATGCGCGGGCTGCTCACCCTCGACCCCGGGGTGGAGTTCATCTCGCGCGCTGCGATCGGCCCGCAGATCGCCGACCGGCTGCAGGTGACGCTGTGGCTGGTGGCGGCGTCGATGGTGCTGGCGGTGCTGGTCGCGGTGCCGGTCGGGACCTGGATGGCGGTGCGGCACCGGCACGCGGACGGGGTGGTCGTCTCGGCGCTGTCGCAGGTGGGGGTCGCCGTCCCGGCGTTCCTGGCCGGCATCCTGCTCATCTCGGTCTTCGCGGTGCGGCTGGGCTGGTTCCCCTCCGGCGGCTGGGTGGTGCCCGCGCAGGACCCGCTCGGGTTCGCGCAGCGGCTGACCCTGCCGGCGATCTCGCTGGCGCTGGTGCAGGCGGCGGTGCTGGCCCGGTATGTCCGCTCGGCCGTCCTGGACGTGCTGCGCGAGGACTACCTGAGGACCGCGCGGGCCAAGGGGCTGCGGCCGCTGCCGGCGCTGCGGCGCCACGGGCTGCGCAACGCGGCCGTGCCGGTCGTGACCGTCCTCGGCCTGCAGCTGGCCACCCTCTTCATCGGGGCGGTGGTCATCGAGCGGGTCTTCGTCATCCCGGGGCTGGGCTCGCTGCTGCTGGACTCGGTCGCGAGGCGGGAGCTGCTCACCGTGCAGGCCGTGGTGATGGTGCTGGTCGTCGTCGTGCTGGTGATCAACTTCCTGGTGGACGTGCTCTACCTGCTCATCGACCCGAGGCTGAAGACGCGATGAGCGAGGCGCTGCAGGGACTGCCGACCCCAGGTCGCTCCGGCCCGGTGGGTGACGGGGCTGCCGGCGGGCCGCCCGGCGGTGCTGGTGCGGAGCCGACCGGTCAGGCCGGGTCGCGGCGCCGACGGCTGGCCCGGCTCAACCCCGCCCTGATCATCGGCGGCTCGATCGTCCTCGCCGTGGTCGTGCTCGCGCTGATCTCCTACGTCTGGACGCCCTACCCACCGATGCGGGTGCTGCCCGTCGACCCCTACCAGACCCCCAACGCCGAGCACTGGCTCGGCACCGACCGGCTGCGCCGGGACGTGCTGACCCAGATCCTCGTCGGCGCCCGCACCACCCTGTATGTCGGTCTGGTCGCCGTGGGCGTCGCCGCCGTCGTCGGCGTGCCGCTCGGCATCCTGGCCGCGATGTCCCCCGGCTGGCTCGGCCAGCTGGTCATGCGCGGCAACGACGTGCTGCTGGCGTTCCCGGCGCTGCTGCTGGCGATCATGTTCGCCGCGCTCTACGGCGGCTCGACCCGCGTGGCGATGATCGCGATCGGGATCGCCACGATCCCGGCCTTCGCGCGGGTCACCCGCTCGGGAGCCCTGGGCGTGATGCGCACGGAGTACGTCGTGGCCGCCCGGGCCGCCGGTCGCTCCTCGTGGGGGATCGCCTGGCGCCACGTCCTGCCCAACGTCGCCGGGCTGGTCATCGTCCAGGCCTCGGTGTCGTTCGCGATCGCGATCCTGGCCGAGGCCGCCCTGGCCTACCTCGGGCTCGGGACCCCGACCGGCCAGGCCTCCTGGGGCCGGATGCTCTACGAGGCCCAGACCACCCTCCGCGCCGCGCCGCACCTGGCACTCATTCCCGGCGCCGCGATCGCCCTGTCGGTGCTCGGCTTCAACCTCTTCGGCGACGGCCTCCGCGACTGGCTCGACCCCAAGCTCCAGCACCGCTGACGCGGCCCCACCCGACCAAGCGCGCGACCTGCACCGACCGAGCGCGCCACCTGCGCCGACCGAGCGCGCCACCTGCGCCGACCGAGCGCGCGACCTGCGCCGACCGAGCGCGCGACCTGCGCTCACCCCAGCTGGGGCACCACCTCGGCAGCCACCAGCTCGGTGTGCCCGAGGTCGCCGATGTCGAGCATCTGCAGGTAGTACTGCTCGGCCCCGGTCTCCTCACGCCACTGCCCGAGCCGCTCGACGACCTCGGCGGGCGTCCCGGCCAGACCGCTGGCCCGCAGCTCGTCGACGTCCCGTCCGATCGCGTCCGCCCGACGGCGGACCTCCGCGTCGTCGCGGCCGACGCACGCCACCAGCGCCACCGAGCGCAGCAGCTCCGAGGGCTCCCGCCCGACCGCCCGGCACGCGTCGTCGACGCGCGCGAACTGCGCGACCGTGGCCTCCATCGTCGGGAAGGCCATGTTGAACTCGTCGGCGAACCGCGCCGCCAGCGCCGGCGTGCGCTTCTTGCCACCACCGCCCATGACGATCGGCGGCCGCGGCTGCTGCACCGGCTTCGGCAGGGCTGGCGAGTCCTTGACCGTCACCACCTTCCCCTCGTGGTTGAACCTTTCCCCCTCCGGCGTCGCCCACATCCCGGTGATGATCTCCAGTGCGTCCTCGAGCAGGTCGAACCGGCCCCGCGCGTCGGGGAAGGGCACGCCATACGCCGCGTGCTCGGCCTCGAACCACCCTGCGCCCAGCCCCAGCTCGACCCGCCCACCGCTCATCTGGTCGACCTGGGCCACGCTGACGCCGAGCAGCGCCGGGTGCCGGAAGGTGACCGAGGTGACTAGCGTCCCCAGCCGGATCGTGCTCGTCTCGCGGGCCAGCGCTCCCAGCGTCACCCACGAGTCGGTCGGACCCGGCAGGCCTTCCCGGCCCATCGCGACGAAGTGGTCGGAGCGGAAGAAGGCGCCGAAGCCGCTGTCCTCCGCGGTCCGCGCGAGGCGGAGCTGGTCGTCGTAGGTCGCCCCCTGCTGGGGCTCGGTGAAGATGCGCAGGTCCATGGCCTCAGTCTGACCCGCGGCCTCGAGGACCGCATACGGTGGACCCATGCTCTTCGCCTTCTCCGTCGCCCCCTCCGCCTCCGACGAGTCCGGCTCGGTCAGCGCGGCCGTCGCCGACGCCATCAAGGTGGTCCAGGACTCCGGGCTGCCCTACGAGCTGACCTCCATGTTCACCACCATCGAGGGTGAGTGGGACGAGGTCATGCCGGTGATCAAGGCCGCCTGCGACGCCGTCGCCGCGCACGGCCCCCGCGTCTCCCTGGTCCTCAAGGCCGACCTGCGCCCCGGCTTCACCGGGCAGCTGCAGGGCAAGGTCGACCGGGTGCGCGAGCATCTGGGCCAGGCGCCCGGCGACGGGGTATGACGTCCGCCTCACCCGGAGGCGTTGACGAGGGCGCGACCTCGCTCGGGAGCGGCGACGACGCCACCGTGCCGGCCCAGGATGTGCTGGACGCGGCGATCCTGTCCTACTACGCCGACCACGTCGACGAGGACACCAGGATCACGACCCGTTCCGTCGGTGATGCGCGCGACCTGTGCCATGACGACGGGTCCCTCGACGCGGTGCTCCTGCTCGGCCCGCTGTACCACCTGATCAGCAGGCAGCACCGCCTGCGGGCGCTCGCGGAGGCGCGACGGGTCCTGGTCCCTGGCGGACTGCTCTTCGCCCAGGGCATCGGCCGGCTGACCGCCTTCGCCGAGGCCGCGACGAGGAGCGGCTTCGAGGCCCTCGGCACCGCCGACCTGCACATCCTGCGGACCGGGGAGTGGGCCAGCACCGCGGGCGGCTTCCCCGGCGGGCACTTCCACACCGTGGCCGAGCTGCGCGCCGAGGTGGAGGAGGCCGGCTTCGAGGAAGTCGAGGTGCACGGGGTCGAGGGGCCCCACGTCGGTGCGCTGGAGCGGTCGCCGACGACCCCGAGCTGCAGGAACTTGCCACCGGGTCTCCGACCGGTTGGACGCCGTCCTGACCACAAGCGCAGGCGAGGACCCCGCACGGATCGCCGCCCACCGTGACGCAGTCGCCGAGGCCAGCCCACACCTGCTCGCCGTCGCCCGGCGAGGGTGAGCGCAGGGCCGGCGCGCGCGGCATACTCCCTCCATGGCGTATGACGAGGAGCTGGCCCAGCGGGTCCGTGACCTGCTGCGGGACGAGGCCGACGTCACCGAGAAGAAGATGTTCGGCGGTCTGGCGTTCCTGCTCGCGGACCACATGGCCGTGGCGGTGGGCGAGGACGGCCTCATGTTCCGCATCGAGCCGGGCACGGGCGAGGCGCAGGTCGGCGGCCACGTGCGGGAGCAGGTCATGGGGGACCGGGTGATGACCGGATGGCTGCACGTCGATACGGCCGGGCTGACCACAGCGGACGAGCTGTGCGCCGTCGTCGACCGTGGGACGGCGACGGCGCGGGCACTGCCGCCGAAGTAGCAGGCGCGCCGACTACTCTGAGCGCTGTCCAGCCAGCCCAGCGCCAGAGGAGGCACGCCGGTGACCACGGTGAGCACCTCGCCGACCGCCGAGCGAGCAGACGCCCCGCCCGTGCTGGAGGTGAGCGGGCTGGACGTCGGCACGCCGCATACCCCTCTGCTGCACGACGTGACCTTCACGATCCGGCGCGGCGAACGGGTCGGGCTGATCGGTGAGTCCGGGTCCGGCAAGTCGTTGACCGCGCTGGCGGTCATGGGGCTGCTGGGGGAGGGCCTGCACGCCGAGGGCGACGTGCGGCTGTGCGGGCGCACCCCCGCCACGCGCAACCTGCTCACGGTCGGCGAGCGGGAGATGGCCAAGCTGCGCGGCGACGCGATGTCGATGGTCTTCCAGGAGCCGATGACCGCGCTCAACCCCACGATGCGGGTCGGGGCCCAGGTCGCCGAGGTGATGACCATCCACGGCACGCGCTCGCGGACCGAGGCCCGGCAGCGGGCGGTCGAGCTGCTCGACCAGGTCGGTCTGCCCGAACCCGCCCACATCTTTCGCGCCTACCCGCACGAGCTGTCCGGTGGTCAGCGCCAGCGGGTCGTGCTCGCCATCGCCCTCGCCAACGACCCGGCGCTGCTCATCTGCGACGAGCCGACGACCGCGCTCGACGTCACCGTGCAGGCCACCGTGCTCGACCTCGTCGTGCGCGGGGTGCAGGCGCGCGACGCGGCGATGCTCTTCATCACCCACGACCTGGCGGTGGTGGCCACGGTCTGCGAGCGGGTGCTCGTGATGTACGGCGGCCGCATCGTCGAGGCCGGTCCCGTCGCGCAGATCTTCACCGACCCGCGGCACCGCTACACCCAGGGCCTGATCGCGGCGAGCGACCTCTCCTGCGCCGACGGAGCCCGCCACGCCCGGGCCGCCCTGCCCACCATCCCGGGGACCGTGCCGCCGGCGGGCGGCTTCCCCGAAGGGTGCGTCTTCCGCACCCGCTGCACCCACGCCACCGAGGTATGCCGTACCCGCCCGCCCTGGACTCCTCGCGGTCACCACCCGGCCGGGGAGACCGCGTCGGGGTACGCCTGCTTCCACCCGGCGGGGGTCGACGATGGCTGAGGAGACGCGGGGTCCCGGACCGCGGGCTGCGGCGCCGGCGGTCGAGCTCCGCGGGGTCGACCGGCAGTACCGGCGACCCCGGACGTCTTTGCGCGAGTCGCCGCCCGTCGTGCACGCGGTGCGGGACGTCTCGCTCAGCATCGAGCGGGGCGAACGCTTCGGGATCGTCGGCGAGTCCGGGTCGGGCAAGTCGACCCTGCTGCGGCTGATCTGCGGGCTGGACCAGCCCACCGCCGGGGAGATCTACGTCGAGGGCCGGCCCGTCCATGACCAGCCCGGGCGTCGGCTGGGCTGGCTCCGCCAGACGGTGCAGCTGGTCTTCCAGGACCCGATGAGCAGCCTCGACCCGCGGATGCGGGTGGGGGAGATCGTCGCGGAACCGCTGGTGGCCCAGGGCCGCCGGGAAGGCTCCGCCGCGCGCGTCGCCGAGCTGCTGGAGCGGGTCGGGCTGTCGGCGGACATGGTCGACCGCTACCCGCACCAGTTCTCCGGTGGCCAGCGCCAGCGGATCTCGATCGCCCGCGCCCTCGCCCCCGACCCGGCGATCCTCGTCGCGGACGAGCCGGTCTCCGCGCTGGACGTGTCGGTCCGCGCCCAGGTGCTCAACCTCATCGACGAGGTGGTCGACGGCTTCGACCTCACCCTGATCTTCGTCTCCCACGACCTGTCGGTGGTGCGCCACACCTGCGACCGGATCGCCGTGATGCAGCACGGCGAGGTGGTCGAGGTCGCCCCCACCGAGGAGCTCTTCGCCGCGCCGGAGCACCCATACACCCGCTCCCTCCTGGCCGCCGTCCCCGACCTGCGCAGCGCGCTGGCCGGACGGACCACGGAGGACCTGGCGGCAGGAGTCCGGGCGCGCGACTCCTCGTAGCGAGTCTGCCGGGACGAGGCCTGGCCCCCGGTGCCGGAACGGTGTGACACCTCCGTCGCCGCTGGGCGCGGCAGCCCACCCCTGTGCCGGAACGGTGTGACGCATCCGTCGTCGCAGCGACGGATGCGTCACACCGATTTCACACCTGCGTCGGATGCCTCCTCCTCGCGCGGCACCACGGTGATGTCGCCGGACTTCTCCAGCACCGCCCACTTGATCTGGTCCATCCGCTCCAGGCCGTGCTTGTCCCGGGCGGCCTCCATGATGTCGCTCTCGCGCAGCTTGTGGGTGGCCAGCTCCTTGGCCAGCACGTCCCCGTCGGAGATGAGCAGGGACGGCGCGCCCTCGGTGATCCGGTCGAAGGTCTTGGACCTCCACGCCAGGTAGTCGCTGCCGCGCTGGAGGAGCACCAGCGTGACGATGACGATCGCGGCCCGCCTCACCGAGAAGTCCTCGCCGAGCAGTGCCTGGGCGGTCGCCTCACCGACGACCAGCACGATGACGAGATCAAAACTGGTCGCCTGGGCCAGCGTGCGCTTGCCGGTGAGGCGGAAGACGACCAGCAGGATCAGATAGACCGCGATGGTGCGGAGCACCTCGTCCATGGGGGTCCTTTCAGGTCGGCGCAGACGTTCGGCCTGCAGCGGTTGGAGCAGGCATCCGGCCTGCGGTGGGTCGAGCGGGCATCTGGCCTGCAGCGAGTCAGGTGGACAGAGGGTCAGGTCGGTGGCGGGATCAGGGAAGGATGAACTGGTCCACGGTGAGCGAGGAGTCGCCGCTCGCGACGGTCAGCTCCAGCGGGCCGAGCTCCTTGGCGCGGAAGTGCAGGATCACCTCGAGGTCGCCGGGTCGCTCGATGTCGAACTCCAGGACCGCGCCGCCGGGGACCAGGAGCTCCGCGGCGGGCGTGGGGGACACGGTGGTGAGATCCGTCCCGGCGAACCAGCTCCCCGTCATCTCGACGGTGACGGTGTGTCGCCCTCGACGGTCGACGCGTCGAGCAGCAAGGACATCGAGTCGTCGGCCTCGATGTGGCCGATGGCGTGGTACTCGACGCCGAGCGCCCCGTCGGCGCTGGTCGGGGTGCGGGCACTCAACGGGCCCGGTCCCAGCAGCCCCACGAAGGCGGCGAGCACGAAGGCCGTCAGCAGGATCCACCCCACCCGGGTCAGCTGTCGGTCACGACGCTCGAAGTCCGCATCGTCATCCAGGTCGAGGCCTGCAGCGCGCGTGTCCTCTGTCATGCGGGTCATCGTGCCCCCCACCCCCCTGGCTCGCATCCCCAAGGGCCGCTCACCAGCGCTTTTTCCCAAAGTGCTCCCCACCAGGCCCCCACGGTCCATCACCCGATCGGCCACAATGGGCCGGATGGACACGTGGAACGCAGGCCCGCGCAACGACCTCGCCGACGTCACCGGACTGGCCGTCGGCCACCACCAGCGCACCGGCGACGGGTGGCTCACCGGCACCACCGTCGTGCTCGCACCACCCGAGGGTGCGGTCGGGGGAGTCGACGTGCGCGGCGGGGGGCCGGGCACGCGCGAGACCGACCTGCTTGACCCGCGCAACATGGTCGAGCGCGTCCACGCCGTCACCCTCACCGGCGGCTCCGCGTTCGGCCTGGCCAGCGCCGACGGGGTGATGCGCCACCTGTATGCCGAGGGGCGCGGTTTCCCCATGGGTGGACCCGGCCAGGTGGTCCCGATCGTGCCCGGCGCCGTCGTCTTCGACCTGGGGCGCGGCGGGGACTTCGGCACCTTCCCCGGCGCCGACTTCGGGGAGGCCGCCTGTGCCGCCGCCCTGCAGGCCCAGGCAGCCGACGAGCACCCGGCGCTGGCGCAGGGCTCGGTCGGAGCCGGCACCGGCACCCAGACCGGCGGGCTGCGCGGCGGTGTCGGCTCGGCAAGCGTCGTGATCGGCGGCGCGGTCACCGTCGCCGCCCTGGTCGTCGTCAACGCCGCCGGGTCCGCGGTCGACCCCGCGACCGGTGAGATGTGGGGCGCACGGCACCTGCTGGAGGCTGACGTCCACGGCATACCGGGCTGGCCGGACGGCACCCTGCCCGGTCGACCGCACCCCGAGGACCTGGAGGCCTCGCGCCGGGCCGCCGCCGAGGCGAATGCCGCCGGCGCCATGCCCCGCACCCTCGCCACGACCATCGGCGTCGTCGCGACCGACGCGACCCTGACCAAGGCCCAGTGCGCCCGGCTGGCGGGCTCAGGGCACGACGGGATGGCACGGGCAGTCAGCCCGATCCACACGATGTTCGACGGGGACACCCTCTTCGGCCTGTCCACCGCGCAGAGCACGGCGCCGGACCCAGCCACCTTCCACCAGATGCTGCACGCCGTCGGCGAGGTCGTCACCCGGGCGATCGTGCGGGCCATGCTCGGCGCCGAGAGCGTCACGACACCGGCCGGGACCTGGCGCTCCTACCGCGACGCCTTCCCCAGCGCAGCGCGCTGACGTCGCACCTGCTCGACGGCGTCGCTCGGCCCACGCCATACCCCCCTCATGCCCGGACCTGCACCGACCCGGTCGGACACGATGCATCACCGCTGGTGAGAATGGCCTGATGCAGGCACGCGCGTACTGGACCGTCGGCCCCGGCACCGGCGAGATCCGCACCCAGCCGCTCGCCCCGCCCGGCCCCGGCGAGGCCCTCGTGCGCGCCGTCGTCTCCGGGGTCAGCCGCGGTACCGAGCTGCTCGTGCACCGCGGCGAGGTGCCCCCGGAGGTGGCCGACCAGGTCGCGGGACCGTTCGAGGAGGGCGAGCTGCCCGGCCCGGTCAAGCACGGCTACCTCTCCGTCGGCGTCGTCGAGGACGGCGAGCCGGAGTGGGTGGGCCGCCGCGTCTTCTGCCTGCACCCCCACCAGGACCGGTATGTCGTGCCCGTCACCGCGCTCACCGCCCTCCCCGACGACGTCCCCGACGAGCGGGCCGTGCTGCTCGGCACGCTCGAGACCGCGGTCAACGCGCTCTGGGACGGCCGGCCGCTCTACGGCGACCGGGTCGCCGTCGTCGGTGCCGGCATGGTCGGCGCCAGCGTCACCGCGCTGCTCGGGCAGCTCCCGCTCAACCGCCTGGAGCTGGTCGAGACCGACCCCGCCCGGCGAGCCCTGGCGGGGGAGCTGGGCGCCACGGGGGTCGCACCCGAGCACGCCAGCCGTGACTGCGACGTGGTCTTCCACGCCTCCGCCACCCAGGCCGGACTGCAGACCGCGCTGGGGCTGCTGGGCCGGGAGGGGGAGGTCGTCGAGCTGTCCTGGTACGGCACCACCCCCGTCACCGTCGCGCTCGGCACCACCTTCCACACGCAACGGCTGGCGATCCGCGCCAGCCAGGTGAGCAGGGTCAGCCCGCACCGCCCCGCCCGCGACTACGCCGACCGCATGCAGGTCGCGCTCCGCGCCGCCCGCAACCCCGCCCTCGACCACCTGCTCGCCGGGCCCACACCGTTCGAGGAGCTCCCCGGCCTCATGCGGCGGCTGGCGGCGGGGGAGCCGGGGCTGTGCCACCTCGTCCGCTACCCCGACGCGACCGACCAGACTGACGAGGCCCACCAGGCTGACGCGCCTGACTGACCCCGCGACACCGTCCCACCGCACCGCATACCGACAGGAGACCCATGTTCACCCTCACCGTCCGCGACCACGTCATGGTGGCCCACTCCCTGCCCGACCCGTTCTTCGGACCGGCGCAGGGGCTGCACGGCGCGACCTACGTCGTGGAGACCACCTGGGAGCGGCCCGAGCTCGACGAGCACAACGTCGTCGTCGACATCGGGGCGGCCACCGAGTCCCTCGCCGAGATCCTCGGCCGGCTGCGCTACCGCAACCTCGACGAGGTCCCCGAGCTCGCCGGTCAGGTGACCACCACGGAGTTCCTCTGCCGCTGGATCGCCGACGAGCTCGCCGTGTCGGTCGACACCGAGGGCCTCACCGCGCTGACCGTCACCCTGCGTGAGCACCCGGACGCCTGGGCCTCCTACCGGCGGGAGCTCGGCACCACCGCGTGAGGACCACCCTCGTCGTCCCCGACCGCGACTCCGCCGCCCCGAGCGGCGGGGACGTCTACGACGCGCGGGTGGCCGCCCACTGGCCGGACGACCTGCGGGTATGCCGTGCCCCCGGTGCCTGGCCCCGCCCCGCCGACGCGGACCGGGCCAGCCTGGCCCGCCTGCTCGCGGGGCTGGGCAGGGGGCCGGTCCTCATCGACGGCCTGGTGGGGAGCGCGGTGCCGGAGCTCATCGAGGCGAGCGCCCAGGTGCGCGTCACCGGCGTCCTGGTGCACTCCACGCTCTCGGCGGGGTCGGGCGCGCAGGGTGCGGTGGCGGAGGAGCTGGACGCTCTGGAGCACCGGGCTCTGCGGGCCGCCGACCTGGTGGCGACGACCAGCGCATGGTCGGCCAGCGATCTTCGTGCGCACTACGGGATCGAGGAGGTCGTCGTCGCCCGGCCGGGGGTGGACCCGGCCCTCGTCGCACCAGGCAGCAGTGAACCGGGCGGTGGGTCGACCCCACACCTGCTGACCCTGGGTGCCCTCACCCCGGTGAAGAACCACGCGGCACTCCTGGCGGCGCTCGCGAGACTTCGGGACCTCAGGTGGACGTTGACCGTCGCCGGTCCCGCGCCCGACCACGCCTTCGCGGAACGACTGAGCGGCACCGCGCACGACCTCGGTCTGGAGGAGCGAATCACCTGGTCCGGCCCCCTTGACGGCGCTGCGCTCGACGAGGCCTGGGCCCGGACGGATCTGCTCGTGCACCCGTCCCGCAGCGAGACGTGGGGGATGGTCGTCAGCGAGGCGCACGCACGCGGCATACCGGCGGTCGTGAACCGGGGGACGGGGGCCGAGGAGGCGCTGACCTGGCGTGGTGGGAGCCCGGGCGCCGCCGTCGATGTGGACGACCCCGACCAGCTCACCGAGGTGCTGCGGGAGTGGCTCGCCGACGAGGCGACCCGGACCGCATGGCGCTCCGACGCGCTGAGGCGGCGGGACGTGCTACCGGGGTGGGGGGAGACGGCGCAGGTGCTGCACGATGCCCTCGCCCGCCTGGTTCCGCCCGCTGGGAACTGAGGGTCGACGCTCGGCTAGCTCAGCCGCCCAGCCCGCCCAGCCCACCCAGCTTGCCGAGCAGGTCCCGCGGGTTGATGCCGAGCTTCTCCAGGAGGTTGGAGTGCTGGTCCGTGTCGACCTGGTCGGGCAGCTCGGACTCGGCCTGCCCTGCCTTGTCCTGGTCGCCCTGAGACTTCAGCAAGTCGATGATCTGCGCCTTGTCGATCTTCATGATCAACCCTTCGTCGGGATGGGCTCGTGGCGTCGACGCTAGTGGTGGCGCCGGCACGCGCAACTCGAACGACCCCAGCCGCGTGCCGCACCGCAGCGTCCCTGCTGCCGCGGCGGCGGGGGCGGGATGGCTGGGTGCCGGCCGGGTAGGCCGAGCCGAACGCCGGATCAGCGGAGAGGTCGGAAGAACGCGGCGACCTCCGCGGCGAGGGCCGCAGGCTGCTCGAGAGCGGCGAAGTGACCTCCGCGCGGCATCGTGGTCCAGCGACGGATGTCCCGATAGCTCAGTTCTGCCACGCTGCGCGGCGGGCGCAGGATCTCTGCCGGGAACTCGGCGTAGCCGACCGGGACGCTCACCGGCCGCGACGACTCCCCCGGTGGCCGGTCACCGTGCCGCTCCGCGTAGTAGGGCCAGAAGGACGACCCGATAGCTCTGGTGAACCAGTAGAGGGAGATGTTCGCGAGCATCACGTCGCGGCCGATAGCGTCCTCGACGTTGCCGTCGTGATCGGACCAGGCGCGCATCTTCTCCACGATCCACGCAGCCAGGCCGACCGGACTGTCCGTCAGGGCGAACGCGAGCGTCTGCGGCTTGGTCCCCTGTAGGGTCGCGTACCCAGATTCTTCTCGCTGCCACTCCCGGTAGCGCTCCCGGAAGGCTGCTCCCTCGGCGGTGGGGGCAGGAGGAGCCGTCGGCTGGCGGACGAGCGGTGGCAGGAAGTTGAGATGGAGACCGATGAGGTGGGCCTCGTACTCCGTTCCGAGGGTGGCCGCGACGTAGGCGCCCCAGTCACCACCCTGGGCGCCGAAACGCCGGTAGCCCAGAACGTCGACCATCAGGTCCGCGAGGCAGGCGGTGATCTGCCTGATCCCCATCCTGGGCTGACCCGGCCGGAAGGAGAGGCCGTAGCCCGGCAGCGACGGTGCCACCACGGTGAAGGCATCGGCCGGGTCACCACCGAACCGGGCGGGGTCCGTCAGCCGAGGGATGACCTGGAGGAACTCGAACACCGAGCCCGGCCAGCCGTGACTGATCAGCAGCGGTAACGGATCAGGCCCCTGCCCCGGCACGTGCAGGAAGTGCAGGGGTATGCCGTGCACCTCGATCCGATCCTGGGGGAACGCGTTGAGAGCCGCCTCCTGCTCGCGCCAGTCGAACTCCTGGCCCCAGTAGCTCGCCAGGTCCTGCACGTAGCGCAGGTCGGAGCCATAGGCCCACGGCTCGCCATGCGGCTGGTCCGGCCAGCGCGTCCTGGCTAGCCGCTCACGCAGGTCAGCGATCTCCCGGTCCGGAACGTGCAGCTCAAACGAGGTCACGCGGCCCGCCTTGCCCCGCGTCATGACGGCGAGCGCAGCTCCGGGAAGTCGCTGTCCCGGTACTCGAGATTCTCGCGACTCCCGAGGGTGCCGCTGGCGTGACCCGTCCCGGTGGCCAGTTCCTGCTCCCGGGCCCGCAGCTCGACGCGCCGGATCTTTCCCGAGATCGTCTTGGGCAGCTCGTAGAACTCGATCCGGCGCACGCGCTGCCAGGGTGCCAGCTGCTCACGGGCGTGCCGAAGGATGGACAGTGCGGTCTCCTGGGTAGGTTCGTGACCCGGGGACAGGGCCACGTAGGCCTTGGGGACCGCCAGGCGCACCTCGTCCGGGGCGGGAACGACGGCCGCCTCGGCGACCGCAGGATGCTCGATCAGCACCGACTCCAGCTCGAAGGGACTGATCTTGTAGTCGCTGGCCTTGAAGACGTCGTCGGTGCGTCCCACGTAGGTGATCAGGCCGTTGGCGTCCCGCGCCGCCACGTCGCCGGTGTGGTAGTAGCCGCCCGCCATCGCTGCCTCGTTGCGGGCGTCGTCACCCTGGTAACCGGTCATCAGGGCCAGCGGGGAGGCGGAGAGGTCCAGGCACAACTCACCCTCTCCGGGTCCGTCGAGCACCTCCCCGGTCTGGACGTCGACGAGCACGGACGGTATGCCGGGGAGCGGGCGACCCATCGAGCCAGGCTTCACCGGATCGCCGGGCATGTTGCCGACCTGCGCGGTCGTCTCGGTCTGGCCGTAACCGTCGCGCAGAGTCAACCCCCACTGCCGCTGGACCTGGGCGATCACCTCCGGGTTGAGCGGTTCGCCGGCGCCGATCACCTCTCGCAGTGCGCCGGGACCGCCAGACAGGTCGGCGTTGATCAGCATCCGCCAGACGGTCGGCGGGGCGCAGAAGGTCGTCACCCTGTGCGCCCTCAGCACCTGCAGCAGCGCCTTGGCGTCGAACCGGGCGTAGTTGTAGACCAGGATGGTCGCCTCGGCTATCCACGGCGCGAAGAAGCACGACCACGCATGCTTGGCCCAGCCTGGCGAGGAGATGTTGAGGTGGACGTCCCCAGGGCGCACGCCGAGCCAGGCCATGGTCGACAGGTGGCCGACCGGGTACGACGCGTGCGTGTGCTCCACCAGCTTGGGGCGGTTGGTGGTGCCGGAGGTGAAGTAGAGCAGCATGCGGTCCGCCGGCGCGGTTCCCGGATGCTCCAGCCCGTCGGCCGGGACCTGCAAGGAGTAGGCAGCGGAGAGGTCGGTCCAGCCGGGCGCGGCCCCGACGCTGAGCCGCAGGTAGGTGCCCGGCACCTCCTCGAACTTGCCGGTATCGGCGGCGTTCGCGACCACCGCGCGCGCACCCCCGCGGGCGATGCGGTCGCGCAGGTCGGTCGGGCCGACGGCCGTGGTCGTGGGCATGATGACCGCGCCGATCTTCATGATTCCCAGCATCGTGTCCCACAGCTCGACCTGGTTGCCCAGCATGACGATGACGCTGTCGCCCCGCGAGACCCCCTGCTGGCTGAGGAAGGTGGCGACCTGGTCCGAGCGTGTCGCGATCTGCGCGAAGGTCAGCGTGTTGTCCGTCCCGTCCTCCTCGACCACGATGAGGCCAGGCTGCTGGTTGCCGCGGGCGAAGGTGTCGAACCAGTCGACGGCCCAGTTCCAGCGCCCTCCGACGTCGGGGTAGCGGAACTCCGCCCGGGCGCGGTCAGGATCCCCGTACATGGACAGGAGCTGGTCACGGGCGGCGCGGAATGTGGTGGCCGGCGCGGCCATCGCCGGTCCGGAGCTACTCGCTGTGGTCGTGGACATGGGCCCTCCGGGGACGCGTGCGGATCGGGTTAGGAACGGGGGGTCAGGTGGGATCAGGTGGGATCAGACCGCCGTGGCGAGGTGCGTGCCGAAGGACCGCTCGAAGTACGTCAGTGGTTCGCCGGGCAGCACCTCGCCTGCCTCGACGGCCCCGAGCAGGATGCTGTGGTCGCCGCCCGCCACGATGTCCACGACCTCGCAGCACATGAAGGCCTTGACGTCCAGCAGGCGCGGGCTCGCCTGCGCGTCGGACCAGCCGACGTCAGCGAACTTGGACTCCCCTTTCCTGGCGAAGTTCAGGGCGAGCTGGCACTGGTCCTTCTGCAGCACGTTGATCCCCATGCGGCGGGTCTGTCTCACCGCGGCGAGCAGGTCGGAGGTGTTGTCCAGCGACACGAGGACCAGCGGCGGGTCCATGGACAAGGACGAGAAGGCGCTCACGGTCGTCCCGTACGGCCGACCGTCGAGGAGCGTTGTCACCACGGTGACCGGTGCGGCCACGCCAGACATGATGTTTCGGAACACGTCGGCGGCAACTCGGTGCTGGCGACTGCTGGACGCGGTGGCAGGAAGGTTAGTCGTAGACATCGGTTGTCCCCGTTCTGACTCAGACCTCATCGGCAGCGGCGGTCTCCACAGCAGTGAGCCCGCCCGTGGGTGTGGTGAGGGGACGCACCGGGCGCCCCCTCACCACACGGGACGTGTCAGGCTGCGTAGGAGATGGGCTCCTGGACCTCGATCTCGTGGATGGCCGGCAGCACCTCACGGGCGAACAGGTCGGTGCTCGCCTCCGCCTCGGCCTGGCTCATGTTTCCGTAGCGCATCGTGAACAGGAACTCCTCAGGGTGGAAGTCCTGGGCGATGGTCTGGAGCTTGGCGATGCACTGCTCCGGCGTCCCGTACACGTGGTTGGCGATGTACGTGTCGCCCATGGCCTTCGACATGGCCTCTCGGGAGTGGCCCACCGCGGACGCGACGTTCGCGTAGTGCTCATAGCCCTTGACCGACTTGAAGTGGTCGCTGTAGGTCTCGTAGTTGCGCGTGGCGCTGTCGGCGTACTCGGGCATGTACTTCTCCGCTCCTGCCCTGGCCTCCTCCTCGCTGCTGGCGCAGTAGACGTTCATGTTGACGCGAGGCCGGGCGAGGTCGTGCCCGGCCTCCCGCCGCGCCTTGTTGAACTCCGCCAGGTCAGCGTGGTAGTCGGCCCACGGCTTCTGCGGGATGATCAGCGGCTTGAGACCGAGCTTGGCACCCACGGGGGCTGACGAGGGCGACCCCCAGGAGAAGTGCAGGTCGTCGACCAGCTGCTGACCGTCCCGCGGGCGCGGTCGCAGGGTGACGCGGTCGAACTGGTAGTGGACGCCCTCATAGCTGAACGTCTCGTTGGTCAGGGCGAGCTTGATGATCTCGGCGCTCTCGGCGAACCGTTCCTTCGACTCGTTCATGTCGAAGCCCAGCTGTGCGAACTCGCGCCGTGCGGCGCCGCGGCCCACGCCGATGAAGGCTCGCCGGCCGTTGAGCAGGTGCTGCAGCATCGTCATGTCCTCAGCCACCCGGAGGGGGTGGTGCCAGGGGAGCACCGTGACCATGGTGCCGACGTCGACCCGTGAGGTGGCGCCCGCGAGATAGGTGAGCAGCTGGATGGGGTTGGTGATCATGGTGTACGGGCTGACGTGGTGCTCGACCGTCCAGATGGAGTCGAACCCCCACTCCTCGAGCTTGAGCGCCGTGTCGATCTCCTCCCGCCAGCGGCGTGTGTCTGCCTCGACGTCAACCTCGGGAACGTCCTCTCCCCGCTCGGCTGCCTCGTAGCGCTCCCAGTCCTGGTATCCCTGGATGAACAGTGTCACTCCGGCACGCATGCCAGCTCCTCTCGGTAGCACGACCACTTCGTCGTGGGGCTCGCCGCAACTACGTGTTGTGACGTGGCCCACAACATGGCACGACGCTGGACTCGTGTCAACCCACTTGGCAAGGGTCTACCGCGCCCCTAGACTCCACGCACCAGGCGGTGTGGCGCACACCACAACGCGGACCTTTTGACAAGGAGAACGTGATGTCAACGACGACTCGCACGCCGATCGATGGGACGGTGGCCCCCGGGTTCGAAGCCGTCGCGGAGGCCTTCCGCGCCAACTTCGACGATCTGGGGGAGGTAGGCGCCTCGGTGGCGGTCTACCAGGACGGCCAGCTGATGGTGGACCTGTGGGGCGGCGTGGCCGACCCGGCCACGGGTCGCACCTGGGAGCGCGACACCGCTACCATCGTCTACTCGGTGACGAAGGGAGCCACCGCGACGGTGCTCCACCGGCTCGTCCAGGAAGGGCAGATCGACCTGGACGCTCCGGTGGCGCAGTACTGGCCGGACTTTGCCGCCGCCGGCAAGGAGAAGGTGACGGTCCGCCAGCTCTTCAGTCACCAGGCCGGCCTGCCGGCCCTCACGCAGGAGCTCTCCCGTGCCGAGCTCTTCGACATCGACCGGGTGGCCTCCCTGCTGGCGCAGCAGGAGCCGAGGTGGACCCCGGGGACAGCCCATGGCTATCACGCGCTGACGTTCGGCTGGCTCGCCCACGGCTTCTTCACGGCGGCCACCGGTGAGAGCACCGGAGCGTTGTTCCGCCGGCTCGTCGCCGAGCCGCTGTCCCTCGACTTCTGGATCGGCGTCCCCTCCTCGGCGACCGTGGACTACGCACCGCTGGTCAACGGCGAGCCCACCCCCTTCGACCTCGACCTCATTCCGGACCCCGACATGCGCGCGCAGGTCGAGGCGCTCCTCACGGCCATGAGTGACCCCGGCTCGTTGTTCTCGCGTGTGCTGTCCACCAACGGCGCCCTGCCCACCCCTGACGCGGACACCTGGAACGTGCCAGAGGTTCGCGCCGGTGAGCAGCCCGCCGCCGCAGCTGTCACCAATGCACGATCACTGGCTCGGATGTACGCCGCGACGGTGGCCGAGGTCGAGGGCGTTCGCCTGCTGAGCCCGGAGGTGGTGGAGCGAGCGACGGAGGTCCAGGCCGAAGGGATGGACGAGGTGCTGCTCAGCGCCAGCAAGTTCGGCGTGGGGTACCAGCTGGCCACCGAGACGGCCCCACTGCTCTCACCGGCCTCCTTCGGGCACGCCGGCGCAGGTGGCGCGCTGGGCTTCGCCGATGTCGACCACCGGATCGGCTTCGGCTACGTCCAGAACCAGCTCTCGGCATCGTTCGGGCCGGAGATGCGGACAGCCAACCTCATCGCCGCGCTGCGGGAGTCCTTGGCCTGACCCTGACGACGCCGTGACGACGCCGGTGGCCGCTCAGACGTGGGCGGTCACCGGCGCTCTCATGCCGGCGATCCAGAAGTCGAGCAGGACGTCGAGCAGGGTGTCCCTGCGGAAGTCCCAGTGTCCGCTGGTCCAGTCGATCGCGAAGTCGGTGAGCTGGGTGACGAGCAGGGACACGCGCAGCCGCGCCTCGTCCCGCCGGTCGGGACCGAAGCGACGAAGGAAGCCAGGCATGACCTGGACGATGGCGCTCATGCCCTCCGCCTGCACGCGCGCGAGGTCCGGCTCCATGGCCGTCGCCTGTCTCCAGATGGCCAGCTCGCTCTCGTGCCGGTCATAGAAGTTTAACGCGTCGTCGAGCCACGTGCGCAACTCCGCGCGGGACGGCGACCCCAAGGCGTCGAGGCGTCGGTAGTAGTCGAGGGTCTCGGGCATCAGGCGCACCTGCAGCAGTTCGCCCACGGTTTCCCATTTCGCGGAGAAGTGCAGGTAGAAGGTCGCCCGGCTGGCCCCTGAAACACGAGCGATCTGAGCGACCGTGGTCTTGGCATACCCCTGCGTGGCGAACAATGCCCAGGAGTTCTTCAGAAGGAGCGCGCGCGTCCGCGCCTTCTGCGTTTCACGGAGATCTGCTACACGGTCAGCCACCTGGTCATCATCTCACCTGCTCATCGGACGAACCGTCGCCGAGGAGACCATCCGTCGGCATCATCGGGTGGCGGTCTCGGGGTCGGAGCACGGGCACCTCGCCCCGGCGCTACCCCGGCGTCCGGACGTTCAGGGACCGCAACTGGTTGAGCACCGGCTCCGGCAGGGTCGTCGTGCCGCCGACGGCGTCCATCAGCGCGAGCGAGCCGGTGCGCACCGCCTGCTGCGTGGCGCCGGGCACGCCGCTGGCACGCACCAGGAGCATCTTGTCCCCGACCAGGCCGGCGTAGGCGCTGCCGGCGAGCGCGTCCGGCCAGTTCTGGCCGCTGGCGATCGTGGCGCCGAAGCGGGAGGGGTGCAGGGCGGCAGCGTTCGCGGCCACGACATACCGGTCCGCACCCTCCACCCGCACGACGGGCGCCACGGTCCGCAGCTGGCTGACCACCGTGGCGCTCACCGCCGAGGTCCCGCCGAGCAGGACGATCTCCTCCGGCTGGGCTCGGGTCAGCGTCTGCATCACCACCCCCGGCACCCCGTCCTTGCGGGTGAGCAGCAACGGCGCCCAGTCCTGACCGGCAGCGGCCCCGCCGGCCAGGCCGTCGGGCCAGTTGGTGCCCACCGCGACATAGGCTCGCTGGCCGAAGCCGGCGCCGAAGATGTCGCGCGCGATGGTCGCGGACACCTCATACCGGTCCTTGCCTCCGTAGCGCACGACCCGCGACTGCGCCGGCACGTACTGGCCGAGCTGCGTCACGACGCTGTTGCTCACGGCGTTCGTGCCCCCGAGGACCACGATGTAGTCGGGGTCGAGGTCCGCGAGCGCGTTCCGGGTCGCGCCGGGCAGGCCGTCCTTGCGGGTGAGCAGCAGCGGCCCGCCGTAGTAGGCGGCCAGGGCGCCCCCGGACAAGGCGTCGGGGAAGTCCTGCCCGCTGGCGACGAGCACCACCCTGTTGTAGGGGTACGGGACCCCGTCGACGTCGGCCCAGAGGGCGTCCCGCCACATGTCCAGGGCTAGCGTCGCCGCCGTGGCGTAGCGGTCCGACCCCGAGTGCCGCGTCACCACCGGTTCCACGAAGCCCGCCGAGCCTGCAGGATCGGGGCCGAGGTATGCCGTCCGGGACGGCTCGGCGGCCAGCGCGCGAGCGGCGCGGAGCCGGATCGCCTCGGCCTCCTCGACGGTCAGGACCGGCAGCCCGCCGTCCTCCGCCACGACGGCTGACGCAGCTGCGGGCGAGACCTCGGTGTCAGCCCGGGTGGCGGGAGCCAGCCCGGCCGTCACCAGGAGGGTGACCGCCACGGTGGTGGTCAGGATGCGCGTCATTGCCATCACACAAAGCCTTGTCAAGAAAAGTACGGTCGAGCCGGGACCGCGGAGGCGTCATCGAGCCGATGCCCGGCGCAGGGCGAACACTAACCGGACAGGGCCGCACAAGGAAACTCCACTCGCGGGAGGACGGGATCAGCCGACGACGAGGTGCTGGCGACCGTCAATCGCCTCGCGCGCCAGGTCGAGGTGACCGGCATGGGTGGCGGTCTCGACCAGGAGTCTGAGGACGCAGTGACGGGTGTCCTGGAAAGGCGGGAACGGGAACACGTCCTTCGGCGGCCACCAGCGCGGCGGGGCATCAAGGTCCGCCTCGGCGAGCACGGCGTCCACCCGGCCGACCCAGTGCCGGTACCTCTCCACGACCTCGGTCCCGGACGTCACGGGGACCTGCCAGCCGTCTCGGAGAAGGCCGATGGCCTCCTCGTCACCCGCGGCGACGGCGGCTCCCCAGAAGATCTCGTCGTCATAGGTGAGGTGGTTCAGCAGCTGCGCCATCGACCAGCCTGAGGGTGCGACGACCCTGACCATCTCCTCCTCGCTCAACCCGTCCACCGCGGCCAGCACGTGCTGCCGCTCGGCGCTGAGGTGCTGCAGGAGCACGGTCAGCTCGCGGGTCATACCGCACCGCCTCCGCTGTGTCGTCCTGGTCGCGCCATGCCGGGCCCGTCTCCGCTAGGTCGTCCGGGTCGCGGCGAGGTCCAGCTCGGTGACCATGTCCTCACCGGCCTGCCACCGGCGCACGACCGGTGGGCGTAGGGCATCGGCGAGCCGGTCCGTGCCGGCCAGCCGCAGGCCCGGGACGCCGTCGCCGATGAGGACGGGCGCGACCGTCAGGTAGAGCCGATCGACCTGCCCCGCCTCGACGAACGCGGTCACCAGCCGCCCCCCGCCCTCGACCAGCACCCGTTCGAGACCGCGCTCGCGCAGCAGGGACAGCACCCCGGCGGGGTCCATCGCCCCCTCGCCGTCCCAGGTGGCCACCTCGACGTGGTCGCCGACCGGGCCGGCGTCCACGCCCCGCCCGACGACCCACACCGTCGGGGCGGCACCGTCGGTGAGCAACCGGGCGTCGCTCGGCAGCGCGCCGCCGGGGTCCAGCACGACCCGGGTCGGCTGCGGACCGGGCACCGCGCGCACGGTCAGCTGCGGGTCGTCCGCCACCGCGGTCGCCGCCCCCACCACGACCGCATCGACGAGCGCGCGCAGCCGGTGCAGGTGCTCCCGGTCCTCCTCGCCCGTGACGAACACCGCGTCGCCCGTGCGGCTGGCGATGAAGCCGTCCATGCTCTGCCCGAGCTGCGCGATCACCCTCGGCCCGTCCGGGCGCACCAGGTCGGCATACCGCTCGGTCAGCTGCCCGGTCGTCAGCACCTCGTCGCCCTGCAGCAGCGCCTGCCACTCATCCATGCTCTCCGGGTCGTGGCCCATGCGCTCCCGCTTGGTGCGCAGGTAGGCAGCGTTCTCCGGGCGGCGGGGCACGATCAGCGACTGGCGGGAGACCACCCGCACGCCCAGCTCGGTGAGCGCCTCCTGCTTGGCCGGGTTGGAGGAGAGCAGCCGGATCTCGCCGATCCCGAGGTCCTCGAGCATCGCGGCGGTCTGGCCGTAGGTGCGCTGGTCGGCGTCGTGCCCGAGGCGCAGGTTGGCATCCACGGTGTCGACGCCGGCGTCCTGGAGCTCGTACGCGCGCAGCTTCTCGACCAGCCCGATGCCCCGGCCCTCGTGCCCCCCGACGTAGACCAGAGCGCCATACCCGTCCTCCATGATCAGGTGCAGCGCCTGCTGCAGCTGCTCGCCGCAGTCGCACCGTCGCGAGCCGAGCGCATCGCCGGTGAGGCACTCGGAGTGCACCCGCACCAGGGGCGCCCGGCCGACGTGACGGCCCGGTGAGTCCTCGTCGCTGAGGCCGACGCTGAGGACGACGTGCTCCTGGGCGACATCATCGCGGTAGGCGGTCATCCGGAAGGTCCCGTGCCGGGTGGGCAGCACGGTGTCGGCGAGCCGCTCGACCGAGGTCGGGTCCTGGAGGGGGATCGCGAGGCTGGAAGTCACCCCCTGAGTATGGTCCCCCCAGCCTCCGCGGAGCGGAGCAGGTGGCCCACGTCCGGGACGGCCGCCAGGGCGCCGGCCGCGACGAGCTCGGTGCGGCGTTCGGCCTCCTCGGCCACCCCCACCACGATCACGCCCGCAGCTCTTCCGGCCTCGACGTCGGTGACCGAGTCGCCGAGGAAGACCGCGTCCTGCGGTCGGGCGCCGGTCAGCTGCAGGGCGTCGAGCAGCATGGCCGGGCTGGGCTTGAGGTCGCCCAGCCGGTCGTGCGCCCGCCCGAGGACCCTGTGCAGCCGCGTGCTGAGTCCCGGACGGCTGGGGTCGAGCACCACAGGCACGACTTCGGGATCGTTGTTGGTGACCACCACCACCGCAGTGCCCCGGTCAAGGCACTGCACGAGGAAGTCGACGGCACGCTCGCCCGGTCCGACCTGCATGGCCGCCTCGAGCTCCAACCGGGTCACCTCCTCGGCCAGGCTGGAGACGACGTCGGGCGCGAGCTCGTGCACCCGGCGCAGGCACTGCACGTGGTCGGGCTCACCGTGCAGAGCCGCCTCCAGCTCCGGCCCGCCCAGCTCGCCGGCCCGTGCGCGGACCTGGGCCGACACCTCCAGCCACCGATCTCCGGGCAGCAACCTGGCCAGCGGCCCGTCGAAGTCCACGAGGACCAGCGACGCGGCCGTCACCAGCTGCCGGGCCAGCGCCTGCTGCTCCGCCCCCCACGACGCATCGCGATGTTCGCCCACGCCGCAACAGTCGCACAGCGCTGCACGCCTCGCCCATCCCGACCGGCGACACGGTCTGCCCGCGACCGGCGACACGGTCTGCCCGCGACCGGGGACACGGTCTGCCCGCGACCGGGGACACGGTCTGCCCGCCTCGATACCGAGGGTCACGGGCGGTCGCTGACCAGGTCTCTGGTGATCTCCAGATGACCGAGGTGCTGGCACAGCTCCTCCAGCACATGCAGCAGGATGCCCTCCACGTCATGGCTCCAGAAGCTGTCAGCGCCGGGACGGCCGGGCACCTGCATACCCGGCTCCATGCGTGCCAGGTCGCCCGCGATCTGGTCTCTGCTCATTCTCGCCCGCGCGACCAGGTCCGCGACCTCCCCCTGTGCCCGGAACTCGGCAGCTCGGTCCCGGCCCGTCGATTCGTCGAGGACGTGCTCAGCGGTCCACTGCCGCGCCATGCCCAGGCAGTGAGACAGGATCTGGTATGCCGAGTTCGCGTCGGGCAGGTCGGGCACCGTGTTGGCGGTCTCGTCGTCCAGCGCGCTGACGACCTCGATCATCTCGTCCAGCTTGGCGAGGCAGAAGCGGCCGACCATCGAATCCTTCACCCGCCTATCCTCCGCCACGGGTCAACTCGACGGCGCCGTGCCCAGATCGCGCCGCATGACGACCCGCGGCATCCGGCTCGCGACCGCGTCGGTGGTGCCGACCTGGGAGAACCCGGCTCCGCGGAACATGGACACCGTCCCGACGAAGGCCATCGTCGTGTCCATCCGACCCCCCGGGTCCACCGGGTAGGCCTCGACCGCGGGCGCGCCCTGCCTCGCCGCATACTCCACCGCGCCCTCGAGCATATGGCGCACCACTCCCTGGCGACGGTGGCCACCCCGCACGACCAGGCAGATGATGCTCCATACCGGGGTGTCGTCCACCGGCCTGATCAGCCGAGAGGTCTGCAGCCGGGGGATGGCCGACCTGGGGCTGATGCTGCACCAGCCGACGGGAGTGCCGTCGCGGTAGGTCACCACCCCGGGCGGGGGTTCGCGATCGGCCAGGCAGCGCATCGCCTGCTCGCGCGAGCCCTGACCCAGCGCCTCGATCTCCTTCAGCGGCAGCCGGTGCGACAGACACCAGCAGTGGTTCTCGCGCCGTCGGGGGTTCACGACATCGGCGAAGTCCTCGAACGTCGCAGCCGTCAATGGCCGGGTCTCCCAGGTGCTCACCGGACCAGTGCAGCAGGAGAAGCGGACGGATATCGTCCGCGAGCAGGCCGTGTCGCCGGTGGCGAGCAAATTGTGTCGCCGGTGGGAGCGGGTCGGTCAGGCTCAGCCCTGGCCCTGGATCGACTGCTCGCCGGCCTCGCGCAGCTCGACCTTGCGGATCTTGCCGGTGACCGTCATCGGATACTCCTCGATGATGCGGACGTAGCGGGGGATCTTGTAGTGGGCCAGCTTGCCGGTGCAGAACTCCCGCACCGACTCCTCCGTCAGCGGCTCGGCGCCGTCCTTGATCCGCAGCCAGGCCATCAGCTCTTCGCCGTACCGCGGGTCCGCGACCCCCACGACCTGCGCGTCGAGCACGTCGGGGTGGCCCATGAGGAACTCCTCGACCTCGCGGGGATAGATGTTCTCCCCACCGCGGATCACCAGGTCCTTGATCCGGCCGGTGATCTCCACATACCCCTCCTCGTCCATCACGCCGATGTCGCCGGTGGCCATCCACCCGTCCCTGAGCACCTCGGCCGTCTTCTCCGGCTCCTCCCAGTAGCCGAGCATGACCGAGTAGCCCTTCGTGCAGAACTCACCCGGCGTCCCGCGGGGGACGGTCTCGCGCGTCGTCGGGTCGACGATCGCGATCTCCAGGTGCGGCATGACGCGGCCGACGGTGCCGGTCTTCTTCTCGAACGGGTCCGACGGCGAGGTCATCGTCGACACCGGCGAGGTCTCGGTCATGCCGTAGCAGATCGTCAGGTCGGTGATCCCAGCCTCGATCAGCCGGCGCATCACCGACGCCGGGCACAGCGAGCCGGCCATGATCCCGGTCCGCACCGAGGCCAGGTCGTCGATCGAGAAGCCCTCACCCCTGTCGATGAGCGCGAACTCGGCGATGAACATCGTCGGCACCCCGTACAGCGACGTGCACTGCTCCTCCCGCACGGCGCGCAGTGTCCCCGCGGGGTCGAACCCCGGCCCGGGGATCACCATGCAGGCGCCGTGCGTGACGGCCGCCAGGTTGCCCATCACCATCCCGAAGCAGTGGTAGAAGGGCACGGGTATGCAGATCACGTCCCGTTCGGTGTAGCCGCAGCCCTCGCCAACGAAGTAGCCGTTGTTGAGGATGTTGCGGTGGGAGAGGGTCGCGCCCTTGGGGAAGCCGGTGGTGCCGGACGTGTACTGGATGTTGATGGGGTCCCCGGGGTCCAGCTGCGACTGCAGCTCGACCAGCCGGTCCCGCGTCACCTGGTGCGCGCCGTCGAGGAACTCGCGCCAGCCCGTGCTGCCGATGACGAGGACCTGGACCAGATCCGGGCACTCGCTCCGCACCTCCTCCACCATCGCGGGGTAGCTGCTGCCCTTGAACGACTCGGCGACGACGATCGTGGAGACGCCCGACCGGCGCAGCACGTAGGCCAGCTCGTGGGTGCGGTACGCCGGGTTGATGTTGACCAGGATCGCGCCGATCTTGGCGGTGGCGAGCTGCACGATCGTCCACTCGGCGCAGTTCGGTGCCCAGATCCCGACCCGGTCGCCGCGGCGCACGCCGGAGGCGAGGAAGGCCCGGGCGGCGCGGTTGACCTCGGTGAGCAGCTCGGCATACGTCCAGCGGCGGCCGCTCTCCATCTCCACCAGCGCCTCGCGCTCGGCATGGGCGCGGGCGTTCTGGTCCAGGTTGTCCCCGATGGTCTGCTCCAGCAGCGGGACGTCCGTGCTCCCCACCGCGTGGGACGGGGACGGGTCCACCGGAGCGCTCGCTGTGTCCGACATGACACCATCCTGCCTGTCCACAGGCGCGCGTGCCAGCACTCGCCACGGTTCCCGGACCTGCCCTAGTGTGCCGTCATGAAGAACGAGATCGGCCCTGGCGCGGCCGACCAGCCCACCCCGCCGCAGAGCCCGGACAGCCCGGGTCTGCTGGAGGTGCGGGTGGCGGTGCCGGACACCGAGACGGGCCTGGCGCTGGCGCACAGCCTGGTCGCGCGGCAGCTGGCGGCGTGCGTGCAGGTCATCGGCCCGATCACCTCGGTCTACAGCTGGCAGGGGGAGACCCAGCAGGGCGACGAGTGGCTCCTGCTGATGAAGACCACCGAGGACGCCTTCGAGGCCCTGTCCGCGGTGATCGTGGAGGAGCACAGCTATGAGGTTCCGGAGATCCTCGGGGTGCCGGTCACGCACGCGCTGCCGGAGTATGCCGACTGGGTGCGCAAGCGCTCCGACGGGATCTCGGACGCGGAGCTGCTCAACCCGCACGAGTGAGGGGCCCGCCGCCGACGTGCAGCGATGCGCGGAGGCGCTCAGCAGGGGGCGGGCGTACCCGGGCGCAGCGGCCGCCGAGAGGTAGGCAGGTGTGGCCGGAGGGAGAGCGGGCGACGAGAATCGAACTCGCGTATTCAGCTTGGGAAGCTGATGTTCTACCATTGAACTACGCCCGCACGACCCTGTTGAGGGGTCGAAGCGACATACTAACCGGCCTCCTCCCAGGGTCAAAGCGCCACCCCGGATAGGCTGCCAACGTGCTGCTCTCCGACCGCGACATCCGTGCCCAGCTCGACTCCGGTCGGGTCGTCCTGGACCCGTTCGAGCCGGGGATGATCCAGCCCTCGAGCATCGACGTCCGGCTGGACCGCTACTTCCGGCTGTTCGACAACCACAAGTACCCGATGATCGACCCGTCCCAGGAGCAGCCCGAGCTGACCCGGCTCATCGAGACCGGGCCGGAGGAGACCTTCGTGCTGCACCCGGGGGAGTTCGTGCTGGCCTCCACGTTCGAGCAGGTGACCCTCCCGGACGACATCGCCGCGCGGGTCGAGGGCAAGAGCTCCCTGGGTCGCCTGGGACTGCTCACCCACGCGACGGCCGGCTTCGTCGACCCCGGCTTCACCGGTCACGTCACCCTCGAGCTGTCCAACGTGGCGACGCTGCCGATCCTGCTCCACCCGGGGATGAAGATCGGCCAGCTGTGCTTCTTCCAGCTCAGCTCGCCGGCCGAGCACCCCTATGGCTCGGCCCCTCGCGGAAGCCACTACCAGGGCCAGCGCGGGCCGACCGCCAGCCGTTCCTTCCAGTCCTTCCACCGCACCCGGATAGCTGACTGAGGAGGCGGCACCCGCGATGAGCGCACCGGCACCCGCGCCGCACGCCGAGGACGTGCAGCCGGGTCGCCGCGCGCACGGGTCGCTCCCCGCGCTGCTCCGTCGCCGTCAGCAGGTGGTGCTGCGGCGACGACGCGCGGCGGCGCTCGGGCTGGTCGCGGTGGTGGCCGTCTCCGGTTTCGCCGTCACGCGAGGGGGTATGCCGTTCAGCGGCGCAGACCCCTCCGGTGGCCAGGTCGAGGCGCAGGCCGCGGCGGTCGCCGTCCCGCCTCCGCCGCCGGCCGATCGGCAGGGCGCCACCGTGGCTGCGGGCCAGGACCCGGACGCACTGACCCCCACCGGACCGGGGGAGCCGTGCCGGGCCGAGCCCGGTGGTGCGGAGATCGCGTCCGGGCCGGTCGGCGGGGCGGCGTTCGGCGCGAGCGCCCTGGGCTGCACGATCCCCGCCTGGCAGGCGCTGCCGCCGACCCCGCTCGAGGCGACCGACGCCAGGATGCTGCTGGCGCAGGTCACCCGTGAGCAGGCGGTCGACCCGGTCGACTACGTGCCGGAGGACCTCGTCCCGCTGCGCGGTGGGGTCTACCAGGCGCGGGCCGAGGTGGGCGAGCAGCTGGACGCCCTGTTCGCGGCCGCCGCGGAAGCCGGGCACCCGTCGCTGACCGTCACCTCGGGGTTCCGCTCCCACGAGACGCAGGCGGGCACCTTCGCCGACTGGGCGGGTCGCCTGGGGGAGGAGCGAGCCGACCTGCTCTCGGCCCGACCCGGCCACAGCGAGCACCAGCTCGGCCTGGCGGTCGACCTCGGGGGGACCTGCAACTACCAGTGCTTCGGCGCTTCCCCGGAAGGCCAGTGGGTGGCCGCGAACGCCCACCGCTGGGGCTTCATCGTCCGCTACCCGCAGGACGGTCAGGCCGTCACCGGCTACGCCTGGGAGCCCTGGCACCTGCGCTACGTCGGGCCTCGCGCGGCGTGGGGCATGCACCTGGCCGGCGAGGCCTACTGGGAGCACTTCCAACCGGTCGCGGCCCGCGCCGCCGGCGTGCACTGACCAGCGCCCGCGCGACCGGACCACGTCCCGTACGGCCACGGGCAACAGGAGACCCCCACGGGCGACGTGCGTCCGTGGGGGCCTCGCGATCTGGTGTCAGCCCTTCGCGGGGCCAGCCCCCGGCTCGGGGTCCACGTCCGGCTGGGGGTTGCCGTCGGCGTCCGCGGTGGGCTCCGCGTCGGCGGGCTGGTCCAGCTGCTGCTCGGGGCCGAGCGTGGTCTCCACGGCCTCGGTGCTCGTCGGCGCCACGCCCTCCTCGACCAGGTCACCCTCGATCTGCTCGACCTGGGCCTGGTCGGCGACCTCCCCGGAGGCTGCTGCCGACGTGGTCGGTGCGCCAGCCTCCGCGGATCCCTCAGCCGGGACCTTCGCCCCGGAGCCGTCCACCGCGCTGTCAGCGTCGGCCGCAGCCATGCCGTCCACAGCCGCGACCGCAGCCTCCTCCAGCTCGACCTCCGCCTCGACCTCCTGGCCGCGCCGCACCGCCGCGAGCAGCATCTGGGCGACGTCGACGACCTCGACCTCCTCGCGGGCGCCCTCGGACTGCTTCTGGGTCAGACCGTCGGAGAGCATGACCCGGCAGAACGGGCAGCCGATCGCGATCCGGTCCGCGCCGGTGGCCAGGGCCTCCTCGGTGCGGTTGAGGTTGATCCGGGTGCCGATCTTCTCCTCCATCCACATGCGGGCACCGCCGGCGCCGCAGCAGAAGGACTTCTCGCCGTGCCGGGGCATCTCGCGCATCTCCACGCCGGGCAGCGCGCCGAGCAGCTCGCGCGGCGGGGCGTAGACCTGGTTGTGGCGGCCCAGGTAGCAGGGGTCGTGGTAGGTCACGGTGGAGGCGGTCGAGGCGGCGCCCTGGGTGTCGGCCTGGTCGGGGCGGGCGACCGGGACGAGCCGCTTCTCGCGCACCAGCTTGTTCAGCAGCTGGGTGTGGTGGACGACCTCGAAGGTGCCGCCCACCTGGGGGTACTCGTTCTTGATGGTGTTGAAGCAGTGCGCGCAGGTCACGACGATCTTGGTCGCGCCGACCTCGTTGAGCACCTCGACGTTCTGCATCGCCAGCATCTGGAAGAGGAACTCGTTGCCCGCGCGCCGCGCCGGGTCGCCGCTGCAGGTCTCACCGTCGCCGAGCACCGCGAACGAGACGCCCGCGGTGTGCAGCAGCTCGGCCACCGCCCGCGTCGTCTTCTTCGCCCGGTCCTCGAAGGCGCCCGCGCAGCCGACCCAGAAGAGATAGTCGACCTCGCTCAGGTCTTCAATGTCAGCGCCGGCCATCGGGATCTCGAAGTCGAGGTCCTTGGCCCAGTCCATCCGCAGCCGGGCGTTCATCCCCCACGGGTTGCCCTTGTTCTCCAGGTTCTTGAACAGGCCGCCCAGCTCGGTCGGGAAGGCCGACTCGATCAGCGACTGGTAGCGGCGCATGTCCACGATCGCGTCCACGTGCTCGATGTCCACGGGGCACTGCTCGACGCAGGCGCCGCAGGTCGTGCAGGACCACAGCACCTCGGGGTCGATGACGCCCCCACCGCTGGGGATGGTCGGGTCGCCCTCGGTCTCGCCGACGAGCGGCCGCTGAGCCTCCAGCACCGCCGTGGTGGGTATGCCGTGCAGCTGGTCGGGCAGGCCCGCGGCACCGGCCCCGCCGGCCGCCTCGAGGGCGGATGCGGCGCCGGCCCGTGCCTCCGGGGTGGCCAGCAGCCAGGGGGCCGCGGCGTGGTGGTGGTTGCGCAGCTGGGTCACCAGCATCTTGGGCGACAGCGGCTTGTCGGTGTGCCAGGCGGGGCACTGCTCCTGGCAGCGGCCGCACTCGGTGCAGGTGGAGAAGTCCAGCAGGCCCTTCCAGGTGAAGTCGTCCACCTTGCCCACGCCCAGGGCGGCGTCCTCGTCGAGCTCCTCGATGTTCTCGAAGTCGACGGGCTCGCCGGCGATCTGGATCGGCTGCAGCTCACCGAGGGAGGTGCGGCCGTCGGCGTGCCGCTTGAACCAGATGTTGGGGAAGGCGAGGAACCGGTGCCAGGCCACACCCATCGTCGGGGTGAGCGCCACCGTGATCATCCAGCCCATCGAGATGAGGATCTTGACCAGGGCCACCACGACGATGGTGTTCTCGATCGCGCCGACCGACATGCCCTCGAAGACGCTGCCGATCCAACCGGTCGTCGGGAAGTGCGCGACGTCCGCCCAGTCCGCGCCGGTGGCCCGACCCAGCGCATACTCCAGGGCCCGCAGCGCCACGATGCACAGGCCGACGCCGAGGATCACGAACTCCACGACATACGCCTGCCAGAAGCTGGATCCCCAGAACCGGCTCCGCCGGTCCAGCGAGCGGGGGTGCATGCGCTGGCGGACCACGATCAGCGCGATGATGCCGAAGATCGTGAACCAGCCGAAGAGCTCCGCGAGCCAGATGTAGGGCGGGAAGTGCCCGATGAGCGGCAGGGCGAAGGAGGGGTCGACGAGCTGGCCGTAGGCGGTGGCCAGGGTCGTGGTCAGCAGGATGAAGCCGAGCATCACGCCCCAGTGCGCGATCGCGACCACCGGCTTGCGGGCCATCCGGGTGTGCCCGAGAAACTCCCGGATCAGCGTGATCGTGCGGGTCCCCGGCTCGTCCGCCCGCGCGGCGGCCGGCTGGCCGAGGCGGAACTTGGCCACGAAGCCGACGATCGTGCGCACGAAGAGCGCGACCGCAGTCAGGGTGACCAGGGCCGCGACGACGATGGCGAGGACCTGCAGGACCGTGAGTGACATAAGCGCAGGGTAGTCGCCCCGCCCGACAGGGGTGCCGGGGACCTGCCGCGGGCGGCCTGGTAGCCGCGCGGGGGAGCGCGGGGGCGGGGGCGGGGGCCCGTGGAATAACGCGGTGTTCAGCGTTGTATAACGGACGCGAGAGCTCAAGCCCATCATCCCCTGATGAAAGGTCCTTCACGTGGCCGTCTACGACGACATCACCCAGACCATCGGCCGCACCCCGCTGGTGCGCCTCAACCGCCTCACCGAGGGCATCGCCGAAGGTGCCCAGGTGCTGGTCAAGCTGGAGTCCGCCAACCCCGCCAACTCGGTCAAGGACCGCATCGGCGCGGCCATCATCGACGCCGCCGTCGAGAGCGGCGAGCTGAAGCCTGGCGGCACCATCGTCGAGGGCACCTCGGGCAACACCGGCATCGCGCTGGCCATGGTGGGCGCGGCCCGCGGCTACCGGGTCGTGCTGGCCATGCCGGAGACCATGAGCCTGGAGCGCCGGGCCCTGCTGCGTGCCTACGGCGCCGAGCTGATCCTCACCCCGGGCGCGGAGGGGATGAAGGGCGCGGTCGCCAAGGCCGACGAGATCGCCGAGAAGGAGGGCGCGGTGCGCGCCCGCCAGTTCGCCAACCCCGCCAACGTCGCCGTGCACCGGGCCACCACCGGCCCGGAGATCTGGGCCGACACCGACGGCCAGGTCGACATCTTCGTCTCCGGCGTCGGCACTGGCGGCACCATCACCGGGGCCGGTGGTTACCTCAAGGAGCAGAAGCCCGATCTGCGCCTCGTCGTGGTCGAGCCGGCCGACTCCCCGATCCTGTCCGGGGGCCAGGCCGGACCCCACAAGATCCAGGGTCTGGGCGCCAACTTCGTGCCGGAGATCCTCGACACCGAGATCTACGACGAGGTCGCCGACGTCACCCTCGACGACTCGGTGCGGGTGGCCCGTGACCTTGCCACCAAGGAGGGCATCCTCGCCGGCATCTCCAGCGGTGCCATCGTGCACGCCGCCCTGGAGGTCGCCCGTCGTCCCGAGAGCGCCGGCAAGACCATCGTCGCCGTCGTCTGCGACTTCGGTGAGCGCTATCTGTCGACCGTCCTCTTCGAGGGGCTGACTGACTGATGCTCGCGGCCCTCGTCAGGACGCCCGGCCGTGCCGCCGGGATGCTGAGGCGCGCCGTGGCCGGCGTCCGCGAGGACCTCGACGCGGCCATCGCGCGTGACCCGGCCACGGACAGCCGGCTGGAGATGGCGCTGGCCTCACCCGGCCTGCACGCCATCTGGACCCACCGCGTCAGCCACGAGCTGTGGAACCGCGGCGTCACGCTGCCGGCCCGCGTGATCTCGCACGTGGCGCGGGCGGCCACCGGGGTGGAGATCCACCCCGGGGCCACCATCGGCCGGCGGTTCTTCATCGACCACGGCATGGGCGTGGTGATAGGTGAGACGGCCGAGGTCGGCGACGACGTCATGCTCTACCACGGGGTCACCCTGGGCGGGCGGTCGCTGGACCCGGTCAAGCGCCACCCCACGCTCGGCGACGGTGTCACCATCGGCGCCGGGGCCAAGGTCCTGGGCAACATCACCCTCGGCCACGGTGCCCAGGTCGGCGCCAACGCCGTAGTGACCAAGGACGTCCCGTCCATGTGCGTGGCCACCGGTATCCCGGCCAAGGTCCGGTCCTCCGAGCCCGGCGCGGACCCGCAGGCCATCCTCTACGACGAGCCGGCGCTCTGGATCTGAGCCGAAGCGCTGGATCTGCGCGCGCCCGGCACGCACGAAGCGGCCCCTCTCCCGCGGGAGAGGGGCCGCTTCACGTCATACCCTCGAGGCGGCGTGCGCAGGGAGGGCGAAGCAGATCAGCTCAGGGGAGCTTGTCGCCACCCGGGCCGAAGCCGGAGTCGTCGACCTTGATCTCGCCGTCCCCGGTGACCTCACCGGTGGCGTTCTCGTAGCCGCCGCTGGAGCCGGCGCCTGAGCCGCTGTCGCTGCCGGAGCTGCCGCCCATGTCACCCATGGCGCCACCCATCTCGGACCCCTTGTCGGAAGCCTTGGACTTGAGGTCACCGGCCTTGCTCTTGGCCTGGTCGCCCACCATCTGGGCCACCTCGGGAGCCTTGGCCTTGACCTCCTCGACCTTCTCCTGCACGCGGGGGTCCGTCCACAGCTTGTTGGCCCGGTCGGCGATCTCGTCGTAACGCTCGCGGCCCGCGCGGGCACCCAGGACGTATCCGGCGCCGCCGGCGATCAGCAGCATCAGCTTGTTCTTCATGATGACTCCTCCTTGTTGGGGTCATGTACCGGTCTTGACCCTACAACCCGCGCCGTGCAGGGGCATGTCGAAGAGCGTGGGCCGGTCACTCGGCCCAGCGTGGATGCCTGCGCGGCATCCCGACGGCGGAGGGTGTGGGATTCGAACCCACGGAGGTCTCCCTCGGGCGCTTTCAAGGCGCCTGCACTCGGCCACTATGCGAACCCTCCAAGGCCCTCATCATCGCATGTCGCGAGGGTCGCCCCAGGGGCCCGGTCCTGCTACCGTTGGCGGCGGTTGACGTTGCATTTCCCTTGCGAGAGACAGCCCGGACCACGCGTCCTCGCCCGAGGGTGTGCGACGGGGTGAGCCGGGGGAGTGCTGCCAAGACCGGCTCCACGCAGGTGCGTGGGGTCGCACTTGCACCAGCACAGCAGAAAGAAGATCGCCCATGGCACAGGGAACCGTGAAGTGGTTCAACTCGGAGAAGGGCTTCGGCTTCATCGCTCAGGATGGCGGTGGCCCCGACGTGTTCGTCCACTACTCGGCCGTCCAGACCAACGGCTACAAGTCCCTCGACGAGGCCCAGCGGGTCGAGTTCGAGGTCACGCAGGGCCCCAAGGGCCCTCAGGCCGACGCCGTCCGTCCGCTCTGAGGTCACCCTCCCCGAGCACCGCGAAGGCCCCCGTCACCACCTGGTGGCGGGGGCCTTCCGCATGCTGCTTCCGGTATGCGGCCGTGACGGTCAGCTGCAGACGGCGCCGATGTCGCTGAGCTGGTCGGCGGGCGTGGTGGTCATCTCTGCCTCGTCGGTGTCCGGGGTGTCCTCCGGGGTGGGGGCGGCGCTGACGGCGTCGTCGGCGGTGCCGGTCTCTTCCCCGGCGTCGTCGGCGTCCGCGGCGGGCTCCGGCGGGTCCACGGCATACAGCGCGTCCCACACCCACATGCGGATCTGGGAGTAGTTGGGGGCGGCCGTGTCGATGTTGGAGGAGGTCAGCGGCAGGCTCTGCATCTGCGCACCCTGGACCTTGAGCATCAGCTCGGCCCACTCGTCGAGGTCGGAGACCGGGATGTCGGTGACCATGTTGTCGCCGACGGCGCCGATGATCTGCGGGTAGCGCTGCAGCATCGTCATCGGGTTGGCCTGGTCGACCACGGCGGCCACCATGCAGCGCTGCCGGCGCATCCGGCTGAAGTCGTCGGAGGTGACCCGGGAGCGGGAGTAGCCCAGCGCCTGGTCGCCGTCGAGGCGTTGGGGGCCGGGCTCGAGCCACTCCAGGCGGGGGGAGTTGGGGTCCAGCTGCAGCCGGCCCTGGGCGTCGGTGTAGGTGCGCCCGTTGATCGGGATCCGCTCCTGCACGTTGACGACCACGCCGCCCATGGCGTCGATGAGGTCCTCGAAGCCCTGGAGGTTGACGATCACCGTCTGGTGGATCGGCAGGCCCAGCACCTGCGCGAGCACCCGCTGGGTCGCGGTGAGCCCTGGGTGGGGATCCCCGACGTAGAGGTCGGGCTGCTCCTCGGCGTGCGCCTCGGCCGCGGTCCAGATGCCGTTCATCAGGCACTCGGGCCCGCAGTTGTAGCCGTCGGGGTAGAGCTCGTGCAGCGGCAGGTCGCGGGGGATCGGCACGTTCTGCAGGTTGCGCGGGATGGAGAACAGGACGCTGTCGCCGGTCGTGGTGTCGATGCTGGCGACCATCATCGTGTCGGTCCGGGTGCCCTCGCGGGCCTCCGTGGCGTCGGAGCCGAGGAGCAGCACGTTCACCCGGGGCAGGTCCGCCCAGGGGTTCTCCGGGTCGTTGCCGACCAGCGACGTCGGCTGCGGTGCGTCCGGCCCGCCGCCACCCATCGAGCCGGAGTTGAAGACCCGGTCCACCGCGTCGACGTGGGCGCTGATGTAGCGCACCCCGATCGCGGCGGGCGCGGAGACGGCCACGCACAGCAGGGCCGTGAACGCGGCCAGCGACACCTTCTGCCCCGTGCTGGGCCGTCGCGGACGGGTCAGCACCGCGGTCAGCGCGATCACTCCGATCCACAGCACGGTCCCCGCGACGGCCACGCCGAGGATCAGCCGCAGCCGGCCGGTGTCGGCGGCCGTCTGGAAGGCGGTCGTCGTCAGCCCGTTGACGCCGGCGTAGACGCCGATGCCGGCCAGCAGCCCGACGGCCGCCGCCACGATCCCCAGCCCCAGCTTCCACCTGCGCGTGCGCAGCAGCCCCGCCCCCGGCAGGATCGCGCTCAGCGTGGTCAGCCCCAGCGCGCGGCCCATCCCGTCACGGTCCCGGTGCTGCCCCGTCCGCGCGGGCTGGCCGTCACCAGGCCCACCGTCACCAGGCCCACCGTCGCCGTGCCGACCGTCGTCAGCCTCGGCGCGGTCGTCGTCGGCGCTCATGGACGTGCTGGTCCCTCTCGCATCGGTCGCGTAGTTCGGCTGGCAGCCCGATGTCTACCAAGGGTGGCTGGTCACGGACTGGGAGCCGGTTTTGGCCTCGGTGCCGATAGGAGGTTACCCTGAACCTCGATCTGGAGGCGTCGCCTAGTCTGGTCTATGGCGCCCGCCTGCTAAGCGGGTTTGGGGTTTATAGCCCCATCGAGGGTTCAAATCCCTCCGCCTCCGCCGATCAACACACGAACCCCCGGCCCTCGCGGGCCGGGGGTTCGTGCGTTCTCGTCGACAGGCTCAGCCGTGCTGGGCCTCAGGGTCCTCGGGGTCTGCGCCCTCGTCGGAGGTGGGGTCCGCGTCGGAGTCCGCGTCGGACCCCGCGTCAGCGTCGCGGGTCCGCGTGTCGTCGTCGGCGTCGCCCTCGACGGCGTCCGCCTCCTCATCGGCCTCCCGGACCTCTTCCGGACCGGCCTGGCGAATCCGCTCGTCGAGCTCCTCCACCTTCTCGGCCAGCTCGGAACCGGGGGGCAGCGGCTCCTCGGCCAGCAGGGGCTGCTCCTCGACCGGGCCCGGCTCCTCGCCTGGGGTGATGCCCATCAGACCTGCACCTCCTCCGACAGGCGCTGCTCCAGAGCAGCCAGCTCGTCCTCCAGGGCGCCCGGCAGGTCGTCGCCGAACTTGTCGAACCACTCGCGGATGAGCGGCAGTTCCGCCTTCCACTCCTCGGGGTTGAAGGCCAGGGCCTTGGCGACGTCCTCGGTGGAGGTGTCCAGGCCCTCGGTGTCGATGTCCTCCGGCATCGGCAGCAGGCCGATGGGGCTCTCCTGAGCGTCCACGCGGCCCTCGATGCGGTCGATCATCCACTTCAGCACCCGGGAGTTCTCCCCGAAGCCGGGCCACAGGAAGCCGCCGTCCTCGTCGCGACGGAACCAGTTGACCAGGAAGACCTTGGGCAGCTTGGAGGCGTCCGCCTGCTTGCCGATGTTCAGCCAGTGGGCGAAGTAGTCGCTGGCGTTGTAGCCCATGAAGGGCAGCATCGCCATCGGGTCGCGCCGGACGACGCCGACCGCACCGGTGGCCGCCGCGGTGGTCTCGGAGGAGAGCGTGGAGGCGATGAAGGTGCCGTGCTGCCAGTCCCGGGACTCGCTCACCAGCGGCACGGTCGTCTTGCGGCGGCCGCCGAACATGATCGCCGAGATCGGCACACCCCGCGGGTCCTCATACTCCGGCGCGATGTTCGGCACCTGGTTGATCGGGGTGCAGAACCGGCTGTTGGGGTGCGAGGAGAGGCGGTCGGAGTCGGGGGTCCAGCTCTCCCCGTGCCAGTCGATGAGCTCGGCCGGCTTCTCCTTGGTCATCCCCTCCCACCAGACGTCGCCGTCGGGGGTGCGGGCGACGTTGGTGAAGATCGAGTTGCCCTTGTCGATGGTCTCGATGGCCACCGGGTTGGTGTCGCGCCCGGTGCCCGGCGCGACGCCGAACAGGCCGAACTCGGGGTTCACCGCATACAGGCGCCCGTCCTCACCGAAGCGCATCCAGGAGATGTCGTCACCGACCAGCTCGGCCTTCCAGCCCGGGATGGTGGGCTCGATCATCGCCAGGTTGGTCTTGCCGCAGGCCGAGGGGAAGGCGCCGGCGACGTAGTGGACCTCGCCCTCGGGGCTGGTCAGCTTGAGGATGAGCATGTGCTCGGCCATCCAGCCCTCGTCGCGGGCCATCACCGAGGCGATGCGCAGCGAGTAGCACTTCTTGCCGAGCAGCGCGTTGCCGCCGTAGCCGGAGCCGTAGGACCAGATCGCCAGCTCCTCGGGGAAGTGGACGATGTACTTGGTCTCGCTGCACGGCCACGGCACGTCGTCCTGGCCCGGCTCGAGCGGGGCGCCGACGGAGTGCAGACCCTTGACGTAGACGGCGTCCGTCTCCTCCATCTTGGTCAGGATCTTGGCGCCGATGCGGGCCATGATCCGCATCGAGGCGACGACGTAGGCCGAGTCGGTGATCTCGACACCGAACTTCGGGTCGTCGGCCTCCAGGTGGCCCATGACGAAGGGGATGACGTACATCGTCCGGCCCTGCATGGAGCCCTCGAACAGCGGCCAGAGCTTGGCCTTCATCTGCTCGGGGTCCATCCAGTTGTTGGTCGGGCCGGCGTCCTTCTCCTCCTGGGAGCAGATGTAGGTCCGGTCCTCGACCCGCGCGACGTCCTGCGGGTCGGAGAGCGCGTGATAGCTGTTGGGCTTCTTGTCCTCGGCCAGCTTGGTGAAGGTGCCGGCTTCCACGAGCAGGTTGTTGATGCGTTCGATCTCTTCATCGGATCCATCGATCCAGACGACCTCGTCAGGCCTGACGTGGGCAGCCACCTCCTTCACCCAGGCGTCGAGCTCCTTGTGGGTGGTTCCACCCGTGGTCTTGATCTCCTGCATCAGAGCGTCCCTTCCCGGCGGCGCCGGCGTCGTGGGCAGGCGGTCAGGCTGCGCTGCCTCTATCCCGCAACGTTAGCGTCAGGGGTTGCGCCGTCCCACTCGGGGTGGCAGGGGTGCGGAGCCCCGACCAGGGGGTCGAAGGTGGCCAGTCAGGTCGCCGATTTAGCCGTCCCGGCCTCGGCGGTGTAAGGTTGACCCTCGTTGCGCCCGTAGCTCAACGGATAGAGCATCTGACTACGGATCAGAAGGTTAGGGGTTCGAATCCCTTCGGGCGCGCTCTGTGTTGAGACAGATGGACTGGCCCCCACCGCACGCGGTGGGGGCCTTCGCCATGGGTGGGTGCGTGCGCCCCTTCTGGCCTGCGCGATGGCCTGCGCGAGGGCGCGGGCGACGACCCTGCCGGTATGACGTATCTCACCCGGTCGATTCGGCGTCCCTTCAGCCGATCGGGGCTGGCAGCCCCGCCCCGGGTGTGAGCGCCGCCTACCGGACCGGCCGGTCCAGGGGCGGGTCAGCCGATGGGCGTGGGCGGGTTCTCCCCGGCCAGGACCGCGGCGACGTTGTCGGCCGCCAGCGTGGCCATGGCGGTGCGGGTCTCGATGGTCGCCGACCCCAGGTGCGGCAGGAGCACGGCGTTCTCGCAGTCCAGCAGACCCGGGTGCACCTGCGGCTCGTCCTCGAAGACGTCCAGCCCGGCCCCGGCGATCTGCCCGCCCTTGAGCGCCTCGACCAGCGCCGCCTCGTCGACGACCGGCCCTCGGGCGGTGTTGATGAGGTAGGCGCTCGACTTCATCGCAGCCAGCTGCTCGGCGGAGATGAGGTGGTGGGTGGCCGGGGAGTAGGGACAGTGCAGGGAGAGCACGTCGCTCTCGGCGAGCAGGGTGTCCATGTCGACGCGGTGTGCCCCGAGCTCCGCCTCGACCTCCCGTGGGGCCGCGGACCGGGACGAGTAGATGACGTTCATCCCGAACGCCCTGGCCCGCCGGGCGGTCGCGGCGCCGATCGCGCCCAGCCCCACGACACCCAGCGTCTTGCGCTGCAGCCCGGAGCCGAGCAGGTAGAACATGCCCCACTGCCACGGGGTCTGCGACCGGATCACCCGTTCGCCCTCACCGAGACGGCGCGTGGCCATCAGGATGAGCGCCATCGCCAGGTCCGCGGTGGCGTCGGTGAGCACGCCGGGGGTGTTGGTCGCCACGACGCCACGCTCGCGGCACGCCTCGACGTCGATGTTGTTGTAGCCGACGGCGACGTTCGCGACGACCTTGAGCTGCTCGCCCGCGGCGTCGAGCAGCTCCCCGTCCACCTGCTCGGTGAGCAGCGTGACCAGGGCGTCGGCACCGCATACCTGCTCGAGGAGCTGGTCCCGGGACTGCTGCTCCTCGCTCTCCCACGCGACCACCTCGTGACCCGCGCGCCGCAGGATGTCCAGCGCCGGCTTGGGGATCCTGCCGGTGATGACCACGCGCCCCATCAGAACGAGCCCACCCAGTCGCGGAGCCTGGTGAGCCCCTCGCGGATGCGGTGCTCGGGCAGGCCGGAGTAGGCGAACCGGATGTAGCGGCGGTCCTCGCCGGGCTGCGGGCGGCCGAAGTGGTTGCGGGTGCAGAAGCTCACGCCGGTGTGGTGCAGCGCCTGCTCGGCGAAGTCGGCCAGCCCTTCTGCCTGGACGATCTGGATCGCCTCGGTGACGTCGGGGAAGAGGTAGAAGGTCGAGCGCGGGGTCTCCACGGACATGCCCGGAGTGTCGTTGACGAGCTCGACGGCGGCGTCGCGGCGGCCCCGCAGCGTGCGCAGGATCTCCTGCGCGGGCTCCTGCGGCCCACGCAGCGCCGCGATGCCGGCCCACTGGACGTAGTGGGTGGTGCAGGACTCGTCGTTGGTGTTCATCGTGCCGAAGACCTGGCTGAGCTCCTTCGGTGCGACGGCGCAGCCCAGCCGGGAGCCGGTCATCGCGAACTTCTTGGAGAAGGTGTAGAGGATCACCGTGCGCTCGCGCATGCCCGGCAGCGAGGCGATCGAGCGGGACTCGCCCTCGTAGCGCATCTCGAAGTAGGCCTCGTCGGAGAGGACCCACAGGTCGTGCTCCTGCGCCAGCTGCGCGATCGCCTCCCGCTCCTGGTCGCTGGACTCGGCGGAGATCGGGTTCTGCAGGTCGTTGTAGATGATCGCCACCGTCCTGTCGGTGATCAGCTCGCGCACCTGGTCCAGGTCGATGCGGAAGCCGTCGTCGGTCGGCAGGTAGCGGTAGGGCCGGGCGACGCCGCCGTGGTACTCGATCTGGCTCTCGTAGATCGGGAAGCCCGGGTTGGGGTAGAGCACCTCGTCGCCGGGGTTCATCACGGCCTGCACGAACTTGGTGATCACCGGCTTGCCCCCGGTCATCACGGTGATCTCGGCCGGGTCGAGCTGAAGGCCGCGGCGGCCGCCGATGTCGTCGGCCAGGGCCTCGCGCAGCTCGGGGATCCCCGGGCCGGGGCAGTAGCCGGTCCTGCCGTCGGCGATGGCCCTGTTCATCGCCTCGACGATGTGCTCGGCGAGCGGGAAGTCCAGGTCGCCGAGGTGGAAGGGGTAGACCTCGTTGCCGCGCGCCTTCCAGTCGGCGGCCGCCGCCGCCACGGCGAACGCCGTCTCCGTGCCCAGGTCGTCCAGTCTGCTCGCGAGCCGCACGCTCACCACTCCTTCGTGCTGTCCGGGGTATGCCGTGCGCCCTCCGTCGGCCGCGACGACGATCGCCCTCAGGGTAGTGGCCGGGCGCGGTCCGCGCCGGTTCGATCCGCGCGACTAGGACCCTTGTTGCGGCCGGCGTGGCCGGTGTCGCGCCCCGGCGCTCTTGCGGCTCGCTCCTACGCACCGGACTTCGCCCAGTGCTGCGGCTGTGCACGTGAATCTGCACGATAGCGTGCACAGGCGCAGCATTCGGTGACCTGCTCCATCGGCACGCAGCGTCAGCACGGCTGCGTCAGACGTCCTCGGCCTTGCTGGTCGTGGGGTCCCACTTGAGGATGCCGTCGGCGGCCCAGCCACGGTCCTTGACCGCCTCGCGGGCCTCGGCCTTGACCGGGCCGGTGAGGCGGTCGACGTAGAGATAGCCGTCGAGGTGGTCGGTCTCGTGCTGCAGGCAGCGGGCGAGCAGGCCCTCGCCCTCGACGACGACCTCGTTGCCGTCCAGGTCGGTCCCGGTCACCCGGGCCCGTGGGTGACGTGCGAGCGGGAACCACTCGCCCGGCACGGACAGGCAGCCCTCGCCGTCCTCGTCCTCGTCCAGGGGCGGCGGTGTGCCGAGCCGCTCCAGCACCGGGTTGATGACGACACCACGCTCGCGCTCGTCCTTGCTCACCGGGCAGTCGTAGACGAAGATGCGCAGCCGCGAGCCGACCTGGTTCGCGGCCAGGCCGACGCCGTCGGCCGCCTCCATGGTGTCGAACATGTCCGCGACCAGGGTGCGGATATCGTCGGTGACCTCCTTGACCTTCTTGGTCGGGGAGTGCAGGGCGCGGTGGCCAATGATCGTGATGGGACGGACTGCCATGGCGGCATTCTAGGTATGCGGTGCGCCGCGCCCGACGCCGCCGGCCCCCGCCGGCCCAGCCCCCGCCGGCCCAGCCTCCGACCGGCGACACGCTTTGCCTCCGACCGGCGACACGCTTTGCCCCCGACCGGCGACACGAGGTCGACGGCACCCCCTACCCTCCGTCCATGGACTGGGTCGAGGTGGTCGGGTGGACCGGGTCGACGATCCTGGTGATCAGCCTGCTGCAGGCACGGGTGCTGCGGCTGCGGCTGGTCAACCTCGTCGGGTCGCTGGTGCTGCTCACCTACAACGCCGTCATCGAGGTGTGGCCGATGGTCGGGCTCAACGCGGTGCTGTCGCTGATCAACATCGTCTACCTGACCAGGATGTTGCGGGCCCGGCACGACGCCGCCGCCTACACGGTGCTCGAGGTGCGGCCGGACGACCGCTACCTGCAGCACGTGCTGGAGGTGCACGGCCAGGACATCGCCCGGTTCAACCCGCAGTTCGCCGGTTCCGTCGCCTCGGACCAGGACGCCTACCTCGTCGTGCTCGGGGACGAGACCGTCGGCATGGTGGTGACCCGGGACGCCGGGGACGGCACCGCCGAGATCGTGCTCGACTACGTGACGCAGCGGCACCGGGACTTCTCGCCCGGGGAGTTCGTCTTCCGGGAGTCGGGGCTGTTCGCGGGCCGCGGCTATCGCCGGGTGCTGTCGCCGGCGGGGATGAGGAACCCGTACTACCGGCGGATCGGCTTCCGGCCCGAGGGTGAGCGCTGGGTGCTGGACCTCTGAGCGGTGTGACTCGCGCCGGAAGGTCCGTCAGCGCACGGCCGCGACCAGCTGGTCGATGTGCTCGCGCAGGCTGCTCCAGCCTGCGCGGACGAGGTCCCACGCGGCGCGCCCGATGTCGACAGCCTCGTCCGGGTTGGTGATCACCGCGTAGAGCAGGAAAGCCAGAACCAGCACCAGCAGGATCCGCCGGATCATCGACAGCATCGCGGCTCCTCGCCCCTCAGCAGTGGCGAGGCGGCCATCCGGTCCAGCGCCTCGGCCACCTCCTCGGTCGCCCCGGCGAAGCTCAGCCGGACCTTGCGGTGCCCCTCGACGGTGTCGAAGTCGACCCCGGGGGTCAGCGCGACGCCACAGTCGTCGAGCAGCGCCGTGCACCAGGCCACCGAGTCCTGGGTCAGGTGGCCCACGTCGATCCAGGCGTAGAAGGCACCGTCCGGCGGGGCGAACTCGCCCAGGCCGAGCTCGGGCAGGCGCCGGACGAGCAGGTCGCGGTTGACGGCATACCGCTCCCGGTGGGCGTCGAGCTCGGCGTGCCCGGCGGTCAGCGCACCGATCGCCGCGACCTGGCCGATGGCCGGGGCGCAGATGTTGAGGTTGCCGGTGAGCACCTCCAGCGGCCGTCGCAGCGCGGGCGGGGCCAGCAGCCAGCCGATGCGCCACCCGGTCATCGAGAAGTACTTGCTCACCGAGCCGACGACCACGCCGGACCGCGAGGTGGCCCAGGCGCTCGCGGCCTCACGGCCGTAGGTCAGCCCGTGATAGATCTCGTCGCTGATCAGCAGCGTCCCGTGCTCCTCGCACCACTTCGCGATCGCGGCCAGCTCGGTGGCATCGATCACGGTGCCGGTCGGGTTGGCCGGGGAGGCGACGATGAGGCCGGCGGGCGGCTCGTCGAGGGCCTCGAGCATCGCCACCGTCGGCTGGTAGCGGGTCTCGGCTCCGCAGTCCAGCTCCAGGACGCGGCAGCCCAGCGCCTGCAGGGTGTTGCGGTATGCCGGGTAGCCCGGCCTGGTCATCGCCACCGTGTCGCCCGGGTCGAAGGCTGCCAGGAAGAGCGCGGTGAAGGCGCCGGAGGACCCGGGGAAGACCACGACGTCGTCGGAGTGCACCTCGATGCCGGCGGTCTCCCGGTGATGGGTGGCGATGGCCTGGCGCAGGGGCAGGATGCCCGTGGACTCGGTATACCCCAGGACCTCGCCGTCCTGCAGCGCCGCCACCGCCGCCTCCCGGGCAGCCGTCGGCGCAGGGGTCGAAGGCTGCCCGGCGCAGAGGATGAGGACGTCGCCGTGGGTGCGCTGGCGCTCGGCGGCGGCCTTGAGCACCTCCATGACGTAGAACGGCTCGACATCGGACCGCTCCGAGACCCGCTGCAGGCGTGCCGTCATGCTCAGACCACGCCGTAGAGGCGGTCGCCGGCGTCGCCCAGGCCCGGCACGATGTAGCCCTTGTCGTTGAGCCGCTCGTCGATCGCGCCGGTGACCAGGGTGATCGGGGCGCCGATGTCGGCCACCTCGCGCTGCACGCGCTCGATGCCCTCGGGGGCGGCCAGCAGCACGACCGCGGTGATGTCGTCGGCGCCCAGGTCGACGAGGAAGCGGATCGCCGCGGAGAGGGTGCCGCCGGTGGCCAGCATCGGGTCCAGGACGTAGCACTGCCGCTTGTCCAGGTCCTCCGGGAGCCGGTTGGCGTAGGTGCGGGCCTCGAGGGTCTCCTCGTTGCGCTCCAGCCCGAGGAAGCCGACCTCGGCGGTGGGCAGCATCTTCATCATGCCGTCGAGCATGCCGAGGCCGGCGCGCAGGATCGGGACCACCAGCGGCTTGGGGCTGGACAGGTGGATGCCCTGCGTGCGCGCGACCGGGGTCTCGATCTCGAAGGGGGTGACCCGCACCTCGCGGGTCGCCTCGTAGGCCAGCAGCGTGACCAGCTCGTCGGCCAGCCGGCGGAACGTCGGCGTGTCGGTCCTCTTGTCCCGCAGGTAGGTCAGCTTGTGGGCGATGAGCGGGTGGTCGGCAACGTGGACGCGCATGGGACAGACTCTAGGTCGTGAGCGCGCAGTCCGGCACCCCACCCATGGCTCGTCCCACCGGTGCCCTCGCCCGGTATGAGGAGTGGGTCCGTCTCGCGCTCGCCGAGGCCGCCGGCGTGGTGGCGGACGGTGCGGGGGACGTCCCGATCGGTGCGGTGGTCGTCGGGCCGGACGGGGTGGTGCTGGGTCGGGCGCACAACGTGCGGGAGGCCGAGCACGACCCGACGGGGCACGCCGAGGTACGGGCCCTGCGCGAGGCTGGGGAGGCGCTCGGGTCCTGGCGGCTGGAAGGGTGCACGCTGGTGGTCACGCTGGAGCCGTGCGCGATGTGCGCGGGCGCGACCGTGCTGTCCCGCGTGGGCCGGGTCGTCTTCGGCGCCTGGGACCCCAAGGCCGGGGCCTGCGGGTCGGTCTGGGACCTCCCCCGCGACCGCCGCGCCCTGCACCGGGTCGAGGTCGTGGGTGGGGTCCTCGAGCAGGAGTGCGCGGACCTGCTGCTGGAGTTCTTCGGCCAGCGGCGCTGATCGGGCCCACTCGGGCCGGGGAGCGAGCGGGAGGGGGCGGCGAGACGAACAAGGGCCGGACCTGCGCGAGGCAGATCCGGCCCGCTCGGATGTCGGTGACATCGGGTGTGGCGGTGGCGGTGGGATTTGAACCCACGGAGGACTTGCGCCCTCACGCGCTTTCGAGGCGCGCTCCTTAGGCCGCTCGGACACGCCACCGCCGGAAAGGTTACCCGAGCGCGGAAGGAGCCCGAAATTGCGGCCCGGTCAGAGCTCCCCGGCCTGACGACCGCCATTCGGCCGGCCCTGGTCGGCATACTGCTCCCGGACGTAGGAGAACTCCAGGTCGCCGGCTCGGAGGACCGTGCCGGTGCGCAACACGACGGGGACCTCCAGCGGCTGCCCGTCGACGAGGGTGAGCGCCACTGGGACCGGCACGACCTCGTGCCTGTCCGTGGTCGGGTCGCGTTCGATCCTGAGGTGCCCGGGCTGCATCCCGGACGCGAAGAGGTCGTCCTCGGGGGCACCGCCGACCGTCGTCACGCCCCGTCTCAGGCTCAGCTGGTGTCGCGGGCCGCCCTGCCACGGCGGCGCGGGGTAGTAGACGAGTCGGGGGTCTCCACTACCGAGGGGGTCGTGGGCACTCCGGCGTCCGTGTCGCGGAGTGAGCGTCCCCTTCACCGGGGTGGTCGACGGCCGTGCCGGGGGCAGTCTCCGGAGTGAGGTCGACGGCCGGGCTCAAGGTGGTCACCATGGTCAGTGCCTTGCTTGTCTAGTGTTTGTCAAAGTCTATCCAGTGTAGGGGCGCACGTTCGGAAGACGCAATTCCGCAGGCGCGGTCGTCTGTTGCTGGCCCCGGCGTGAGTGGTTGCCGCCAGCCAGGCACGGCTCCGCGGTCCCTCTTCCGGGCGGCCCCGGCACGGGAGCCGGCACGCCGCGTCGGTCGGTTCTAGGGTGGCTTAGGTGAGGGACGGCCGAGGCGAGACGACCGGTGCCGAGAGTCACGCCCAGGCGGTGGGTCTGGCACGGGGCAGGGGCCGGGCGCACGCCCTGGAGCTGGTGCTCGACGAGGTGGGGGAGCAGGCGGTGCGGACGAGCTGGGCCGCCTTGGCGGCCGGTGGGGTTCCATCCCTGATGCGGCATACCGGCGCGACGCACCGCCCGCACGTCACCGTGCTGAGCGGTCCTCCGCCCCCCGAGAAGGCCTTGCGGCTCGCAGCGGAGGCGATCGGCGGTCTGCTGCCGGTCGACCTGCGCGTGTCGGGTCTGGGTCTCCTCGGGCGGCCGGGGTGGAGCACCCTGGTCGAGCTCGTGACACCCCCGATCGCACTGCTCGGGGTGCGGGCGCGGCTGGTCGAGCTGTGGCCGGGTGCCGATCCTCGCCCGTGGCTGCCCCACCTGACCCTGGCGCAGCGGCTGAGTCCGGAGGCGGTCGCTACCGCTCTGTCGCTCCTGGCGCAAGCGTCTGCCGGCGAGCGCTCGGCAGAGCGTGCCACGTCGTCACCCGCGGGCGAAGGGATCCGCCGCGTGGTGGGTCTGCGCTGGTGGAACCCTGAGCAGGACCGCGTGCTGATGCTGGCCGGCGGCTGACCGGTGGTCACGACGCGATCCGGTCGGCGGCCTGAGGGGACCCGAACCGGCTGGCGGCCGTGACACACGAAGCGACCGGCGGCCGGTCACGGCCGGCGCCGGCGTCAACTCACCGGGCGGTCGCCTCCAGCACCACGACCGCGACGACGGCCAGCATGATCAGTGCGACCGTGCCGACCAGGATGTAGGTGCCCCAGCGTCCGAGTCTGGTCCCGGTCTCGAGCACCGAGCGGTTGGCGGTCGGGAACGGGGCGGCGTCCGCCTGCGCCAGGGCTCGACGCCCCATGGTCCAGGCGACGGGGCCGAGGAAGGAGAATCCGGCGATGCTCAGCACGCCGAGGAGCATGACCGTCGTGGCCTGAGGGTGCTCGACGGGCTGGGGAGGGGGCGGTCGCCACGGCGCCGTCGGCTCGGGCGGCGCCATACCGGGCCGTGGTGGGGGAGGCGGCACTGACGGGTAGCTGTCCATCTGCCGACGGTAGGAAGTTCCGCGTCGGCGGTGCGGGTCCTGTCCACAGGGTGAGTGGTGAGGAGTCGGGCCGCTCCGGCGACCGTGCACCCGCCGACGGCTCAGCCCGGCCGGGTAGTCCTGCGCCGACGCCTCGGCCGGTCCGGCCTGCGCCCGCCGAGAGCTCAGCCGTCGGTGGTCGCCTCGGCGTCGGACGAGAGATCGGTCCAGTCAGGACCCAGGACGAGGTCGACCGTCGTGCCCTCGCGCTCGACCAGCTCCAGGACCATCCCCTGCCCGACCGACTCGGCGAGCAGCTCGGCCTGCTCCTGCGCCTCCGAGCCGTAGCGGATCACCCCGACGCCCTCGACGGCAGAGGTGTTGTCCACCCCCTGGACGTCGAAGCCGCGCTCGCGCAGAGAGTCGGCGGTCCGTCCGGCCAGGCCGCTGCGGCTGGTGGCGTTGAAGACGTTGACGCTGACCTCGCTGGGCAGCATCGAGGGGACGGGGACCGCCACGGCCGTGGTCTGGCTGGCGTCGTCGGCGTCACCGCCCCCGAGGCCGAACCAGCCCTGCACGACGGCCAGCGCGATCAACAGGGCCAGGAGCAGGGCGGCGAGGAGCCCGGCGATGACCAGTCCTGCCCGGCGGCGCGCCCGCCGGGCTGCCGTCGACATCCCGGCCGTGCGCACATATCCCACGTCGCTGTCTCCTCTCCGGCGCACGAGGTTATCGAGCGCGGGGGTCGTCCAGGTCGAGGACACGCCCGTGCACCGCAGGTCGGCCCTGCAGCGCCGCCCGCAGCGCCCGGTGCAGCCCGTCCTCGAGGTAGAGCTCGTCCTGCCACCGCACGACGTGGCAGAAGATGTCGCCGTAGAACGTGGAGTCCTGGGACAGCAGCGCCCGCAGATCCAGCACCGAGCGGGTGGTGATCAGCTCGTCCAGCCGCACCATGCGCGGCGGCAGGTGGCCCCAGTCGCCGGTCTCGTCAAGGGGGTGGGCAGGGTAGGGGCGGCCATCGCCGACTCCCTTGAAGATCATGTGCCGGAGTCTATTGTCAGCACCGTGAGCGAGGAGAGCGTCAACGCGCGCCAGATCGACCTGATCCGCGCCGGCTACGCCGTCGAGGGCCCCAGCATCCTCCTGGGAGCCGCGGTCGACGACGGGCAGGTCGTCCCCGACGCGGCGGTGCGCCTGCCCCTGGGGTCGATGAACCGGCACGGGCTGGTCGCCGGCGCGACCGGGACCGGCAAGACCGTAACCCTCCAGGTGCTGGCCGAGCAGCTCTCGGACGCGGGCGTCCCCGTCTTCCTGGCCGACGTCAAGGGCGACCTGACGGGTATGGCGACGCCCGCCGAGGGCGGTGGCCGGGTCGCCGAGCGCATGGCCGGGTTGGGGCAGGACTGGGAGGGCACGGCATACCCGGTCGAGCTGTTCAACCTCGGCGGCCACGGCCCCGGGTCCCCGGTGCGCGCGAGCATCACCTCCTTCGGCCCGACCCTGCTGTCCAAGGTGCTGCGGCTGAACAAGACCCAGGAGTCCAGCCTGGCGCTCGTCTTCTTCTGGGCCGACCAGCAGGGTCTGGCGCTGCTGGACCTCAAGGACCTGCGGTCGGTGATCCAGCACCTGGTCTCCGACGATGGCAAGGAGGACCTGAAGGAGGTCGGGGGCCTGGCGCGGTCCACCGCAGGCGTCATCCTGCGCGAGCTCACCGCGCTGGCCGCGGCCGGCGGCGAGGACTTCTTCGGCGAGCCGGAGTTCGAGACCGCGGACCTGCTGCGCACCAGCGCCGACGGCAAGGGGGTGATCAGCCTGCTCGAGCTGCCGGGAGTGCAGGACAAGCCGGTGCTGTTCTCCACCTTCCTGATGTGGCTGCTCGCCGAGCTGTTCCAGGACCTGCCCGAGGTCGGTGACCCCGACAAGCCGACCCTGGTCTTCTTCTTCGACGAGGCGCACCTGCTCTTCAAGGACGCCTCCCCGGCGTTCCTGGAGTCGGTCGAGCAGGCCGTGCGGCTGATCCGGTCCAAGGGGGTCGGCGTCTTCTTCGTCACCCAGGCGCCGACCGACGTGCCCTCCTCCGTGCTCGGCCAGCTGGGCAACCGGGTGCAGCACGCGCTGCGTGCGCACACGCCCAATGACGCCAAGGCGCTCCGGGCGACGGTGTCGACCTACCCCACCAGCGAGTACGACCTCGGCGAGGTGCTGACCTCCCTCCGCACCGGCGAGGCCGTGGTGACCGTGCTCTCCGAGCAGGGCTCGCCGACGCCGGTGGCCCGCACCATGCTCCGTGCCCCGCAGGGACAGATCGGGCCGGCCTCGCAGCAGGTGCTGGACAGGCTCGCCTCCGGCTCGCCGCTGGCGGGCAGGTATGCCGAGCCCGTGGACCGTGAGTCCGCGCACGAGCTGCTCCGGGCCCGGATGGAGCAGGCAGCCCTGGCCGCCGAGGCGGAGGCGTTCGCGGCCGAGATGGAGAAGGAGCGGCTGGCCACCGAGCACAGGCTGGAGAAGGAGGCGGAGAAGCGGCGGGCCGCCGCGCAGAAGGCTGCCGAGCGGGAGGCCACCGCCGAGGCCACAGCCCGCCAGCGGCAGCGCGACGCCCTTGGCAAGGGCATGGAGAGCGCCCTGCGCTCTGCCGGCACCGTCATCGGTCGGGAGATCACCCGCTCGATCTTCGGCATCGGCCGCCGCCGCTGACCTGAGGCCGCAGGAGGACAGCTGAATCCCTGCGAGTTCAGGAGGTGCGGAAACGGTGTGACACATCCGTGGTGCTAGCAACGGATGTGACACACCGTTCCGGCACCAGGGCGGGGTGGCCGGGTCTCGCCTGCGCCGGCGCATGCCCTGTCGGGGGGTGGCAGGGCGGCGCGAAGTCCGCCGGGCGCGCAAGAGGCCCCGGACCATCCCGGTCCGGGGCCCCTTGCAGTGGCGGAGGATGGGGGATTTGAACCCCCGAGGGTTTTATCCCAACACGATTTCCAATCGTGCGCACTAGGCCACTATGCGAATCCTCCGCCGAGAAGGATACCTGACGGGCGCCGTGGGCCAGAAATCCGCGGGCCCTGGTGGCCCTGTCCTGGGGCCGCCGCACCGCCCGACCATCCGATCCCACAGCGCGCTTCCCCGCCCGCGTCTGCGGTCGCTGGCCGGTGCGCAGGGGTCGGGTTGGGGCTGCCGTCAGAATCGTGCGAGGATCACCCTCGCTAGCCATACCCATAACCATCACTGATCGGATGCACCATGGCCACCTGGAAGCCCGACCCGACCTTCTACCCCTCGCCCGGCATGGCCGCCGTGGCCCCGGACGAGAAGCACGCGTTCGTCGCCACCTTCTGGCGCGGCGAGGGCGAGCCGAACAAGGACGCGCTGGCCGTGGTCAGTGTCGACCCGGACGCCGCGGACTTCGGCGAGGTCGTCGGCTGGTGCGAGATGCCCAACTACGGCGACGAGCTGCACCACCACGGGTGGAACGCCTGCTCCTCGGCACTGTGCCCCAACAACCCGCACCCGCACATCGAGCGGCGCTACCTGCTGATGATGGGCCTGCGCTCCAGCCGCATCCACTTCGTCGACGTCAAGGACGACCCGCGTAGCCCCAAGATCGCCAAGATCATCGAGCCGGAGGAGTACAAGGCCAAGTCCGGATACTCCCGCCCGCACACCGCCCACTGCGGCCCCGAGGGCATCTACATCACCAACCTCGGCACCGCCGAGGGCGACGAGGGTCCGGGCGGGATCGCCCTGCTCGACCACGACACCTTCGAGGTCAAGGGCACCTGGGAGAAGGACCGCGGCCCGCAGTACCTCGCCTACGACTTCTGGTGGCACATCAACCACGACCGGCTCATCACCAGCGAGTGGGGCACCCCCCGACAGATCGAGAACGGCCTGATCGTCGAGGACCTGCTGGCCGGCAAGTACGGCAACAAGCTGCACGTCTTCGACCTCGTCAGCCGCAAGCACCTCCAGGCGCTGGAGCTCGGCCCGCAGTACCAGCTCGCTCTCGAGCTGCGCCCCGCCCACGACCCGGACCAGCAGTACGGCTTCATCGGCGTCGCCGTCTCCCTGGAAGACCTCTCCGCCTCCATCTGGTGCTGGCGCCGCGAGGGCAAGGACGGCGACTTCACCATCCACAAGGTCTACGACATCCCGGCCGAGCCGGTCGCGGAGGAGGACGTCCACCGCCTCCCGGACGTCCTCAAGCCGTTCAAGGCCGTGCCGCCGCTGGTCACCGACGTGGACCTCTCGGTCGACGACCGCTTCCTCTACGTCTCCTGCTTCGGCACCGGTCGGGCCATCCAGCTCGACGTCACCGACCCGATGAACCCCCGCAAGGTCGGCGAGATCCAGCTCGGCGGCATCATGTCCCGCGCCTCGCACCCCGCGGCGCCGGACCTGCCCCTGGCCGGCGCACCCCAGATGGTCGAGGTGAGCCGCGACGGCAAGCGGGTCTACTGGACCAACTCCCTCTACGGCGCCTGGGACGACAACTTCTACCCCGACGGGGTGGGCGCCTGGATGGCGATGGCGCACATCGACACCGAGCAGGGAGGGATGACGCTCGACGAGCGGTTCTTCCCGCACGGCGCGGACTTCCGTGGCAACCGCGTCCACCAGACCCACCTGGAGGGCGGCGACGCCTCCAGCGACTCCTACTGCTACAGCTGACGGAGCGGCTGGCGGACCTCATCTCGCAGACCACCGTGCGGAGACCCTGACCACTGATGCTGCTCACCCATGCCGGCCACGACGCCGGCGCCTCCGGCGTGGACGCCGCCGCGCTCCTCGCCTCCATCGGCCTGGGCCTGTTCCACGGGATCAACCCCGCGATGGGCTGGCTCTTCGCCCTGTCCTACGGGCTGCAGGAGAAGAGCCGGCGCTCCATCGTGCGCTCGCTGGCCTGGATCGTCCTGGGCCACGAGGCTGCCGTCCTGCCCTCGGCACTGATCATCACCCTCTTCGCCAGCCAGGTCTCCCGCAGCCTGGCGATGGGCGTGGTCACGGTGGCCCTGCTGGTCTTCGGGCTGATCCTCCTGCTGCGGCCCCGCCACTTCCGCTGGGTCGGGATGCGGCTGCGGCCCTGGCAGCTGGCCTGGTGGTCCTTCCTCATGTCCACCGTGACCGGTGCGGGGCTCATGCTGGCGCCGGTGCTGCTGCACACCACCGGTGACCCCGGCCACCATGCCCACGCCGGGTCGCTCGCGGGTGACCTGGGCGCCGCGGTCCAGGTCGCGCTCGTCCACGCGGCCGGTATGGCGTTCGCCGCCGGGGCGGTCGCGCTGCTGGTCTACCAGACGGTGGGCCTGCGGATCCTGCGCACGCACTGGGTCAACCTGGACCGGGTCTGGGCCATCGCCTTCGTGGTGGCCGGTCTGGGCGTGGCCGCGGCGTGGTTCGGGCTCGGGTGAGCGGCAGGCTTGGTCCCCCGGCGACGGCCCAGTAGACTAGGCGCCGGACCCCTCGTGCGGTGGTACCTCGGTGAACTCCCCCAGGGCAGGAATGCAGCAAGGGCAGCCGAGCTCTTCCAGGTGCGCGAGGGGTTCTTCGCGTCCTGGGCCGGTCCGGTCTGCGCGGGGCGTGCAAGGATGAGTCGGCCCTACGGCATACCCACCTGACGAGAGGACCACCATGACGCTGCACGTCGGCAACGAGGTCGGAACGCTGCGCCGGGTCATCGTGCACCGGCCGGGACTGGAGATGCACCGCCTCACGCCGGAGAACCGGGAGCAGTACCTCTTCGACGAGATCCTCTGGGTCGAGCGCGCGCAGCAGGAGCACGACCACTTCGTGCAGGTGATGGAGCAGCGCGGGGTCGAGGTGCTGCACCTGGCCGACCTGCTGCGCGAGACGATCGCCGTGCCGGAGGCGCGCGCCCACGTGCTCGACCACAGCCTGGACGAGCGGCACTTCGGGCCGCTGGCGGCCGGCGCGGTGCGCGAGATGTTCGACGGGATGGACGATGCCGAGCTCACCACCTACCTCATCGGGGGGATCACCAAGGCCGAGGTGCTGGAGCGGATCTCCTCGCCGCAGTCGCTGGTCGTCGAGCAGCTGGCGGACCACGAGGCGCTGATGTCGCCGCTGCCCAACCACCTCTTCGCCCGCGACACCTCGGCGTGGATCTACGGCGGGGTCGCGGTGAACTCGATGCACAAGAAGGCTCGGCGCCGGGAGACCGTCCACTACGACGCGATCTACCGCTACCACCCGATGTTCGCCCAGGCCGGTATGCAGTGGTGGAGCCACGGCATCGACTCGGGCCCGGCGACGGCCGAGGGTGGCGACATCCTCGTCCTGGGCCACGGGGTGGTCCTCGTCGGACTCTCCGAGCGCACCACGGCCCAGGGCGTGGAGCGGCTCGCGCGGCGGCTGCTGGCCAGCGACGAGGTGAGCACGATCATCGCCCTGGACATGCCCAAGGCCCGCGCCGTGATGCACCTGGACACGGTGTTCACGATGGTCGACGAGGAGTCCTTCACCCGTTATCTCGGCCTGCCGGACCTGCCCTCATGGACGCTCACCGCCGGCGACGAGGTCGACGGCGAGCTGCAGCTGGTCGTCACCCGGCATGCGCCGGAGGACATGGACAAGGTCATCGCCCGCGCCCTGGGGCTGGAGCGGCTGCGGATCCTGCAGGCCGCCCAGGACCCCCGCGCGGCCTCGCGCGAGCAGTGGGACGACGGGTGCAACCTGCTGGCGCTCGAGCCGGGCGTCGTCCTCGCCTACGCCCGCAACACCGTGACCAACGACTACCTGCGCGGTCTGGGCATCGAGGTGCTGGAGATCGACGGGGGAGAGCTCGGCCGCGGCCGCGGCGGCCCCCGCTGCATGTCCTGCCCCATCGAGCGCGCCCCCCTCTGAGGCGGTCCGGTATGCCGCCCCGTCGCCGCACCGACCCCGCCGCCGGTGAGCAGGCCGTCGCCGCCTGGCTGGCCGCGCAGCCCCGGGACGGGTCGGCGGACGCCACGGTCGGCGCGCCGGGCGACGCACCGGGTATGGGCGGGCCGGCCGACGGGCCGGCTGCTGCGCCCGTCGCCCAGGCCGAGGTGCCCCGCACCGTGCTGGCCACCGCGGTCCGCTACACCCTGGAGGAGCTGGCCAGCCTGGCCCCCGGGCGCTCGGTCGAGGTCCGGGTGCCGCCGTTCGCGGCCGTGCAGTGCGTGGAGGGTCCGCGGCACACGCGCGGCACCCCGACCAACGTCGTCGAGACCGACCCGCAGACCTGGCTGGGGCTGGCCACCGGCCGGCTCGCGTGGTCCGACGCGGAGGCGAGCGGTGCCCTGCGCGCATCGGGGCAGCGGGCCGACCTCACGGCATACCTGCCGGTCCTGCCCGACGCATGACCTGAGCGTGGGGAGGGGCGAGACCGGCCGGGGGACCGGGCGGACACACGGACTGAGGACCGCGCGGGGGATACTGGAGGACGTGAGCCCCCAGGACCAGACCCCCGCCCCGCAGCAGGTGACCTATCGCCGGCGGCCGCAGATGTGGAGCTTCCTCATCACGGGCGCGGTCATCGGCCTGGTGCTCGGTGGCGCCGTGGGCTTCTTCGGCCCGGAGACCGCGAGCAGGTCGACGCTGCAGGACGTCGTGCTCCTGGGCGCGGTCGGAGCGTTCTTCGCCGCCCTGGCCGCGGCGATCGCCTACCTGCTGGCTGACCGGGCCAGCATGCGTCGCCCCCGCTAGGGCTGTCCGGAGCGCGCGGGCGCGGGGGTCAGGAAGGGAAGTCAGGGTCTAGGAAGGGTCAGGACCGCTGCGGGACCTCGCAGCCGTCCGGGCCGCACGCCTCTGCGTCGGCGTCGCCGGCGATCGTCGTCAGCTGCGGGTGGGACTCCGCCCAGGCCTGCCGCAGCGCGCCGGCGAAGACCTCTGTCGGCTGGGCGCCCGAGATGCCGTACCTGCCGTCGACCACGAAGAACGGCACCCCGTTGGCGCCGTAGGCCCGCGCCTGCTGGATGTCGGCCGACACGTCGTCGTCGTAGGCGCCCGAGGTCAGCACGCGGTCGACCTCCGGCTCAGCGAGCCCCACGTCGGCTGCGGCGGCGCGCAGCACGGCGTGGTCGCTGACGTCCAGCGCCTTGACGAAGTAGTCCTCCAGCAGCCGCTCCTTGAGGGTGCCCTGCTGCTCGTGGCCGCCAGTCTCCCGTGCCAGGTGCAGGAGTCGGTGCGCGTCCCGGGTCGAGACGTGCATGGTGTCCTCGAGCCGGTAGTCCAGCCCCTCACCCTGCGCCGTGTCCGCCACCTGCTGGGTCATCTGCGCGATCTGCTCCGACCCGCCGCCGAACTTCTTGGCCAGGTGCACCGAGGTCTTCTCCGTCGGCGGCACCGGGGCGCCGGGGTCGAGCTCGAAGCTGTGCCAGACGACCTCCACGTCGTCGCGGTGCTCGAAGCCCTCGAGGGCTCCCTCCAGGCGGCGCTTGCCGATGTAGCACCAGGGGCAGGCGATGTCGGACCAGATGTCGATGCGCATACCCGGGCAACCGGGCCTGGCGGGGGAGCATTCCCCCGCTGTCCCGTCCGCCAGGTGCTCGTGGAGGCTCGGTCGGGCTTGTCGGGCGCGGGTGCTGTGGGAGGATGAGGACCGTGGCACGACCCGACGGACGGCTCTCGCACGACCTCCTGCCCGGTGAGCGTCTGCCCCAGGACGCCTGCGGCGTCTTCGGGGTATGGGCCCCCGGCGAGGAGGTCGCCAAGCTCACCTACTTCGGCCTCTACGCCCTCCAGCACCGCGGGCAGGAGGCGGCCGGCATCGCGACCAGCGACGGGCAGCGCCTCGTGGTCTACAAGGACGTCGGCCTGGTCAGCCAGGTCTTCGACGAGTCCGCGCTCGCCTCGCTGCCCGGCCACCTGGCGGTCGGCCACTGCCGCTACTCCACGACCGGCCGCAACTCGTGGGAGAACGCCCAGCCCACCCTGGGGGGCACCGACGACCACACGGTCGCACTGACCCACAACGGCAACCTCATCAACACCGCCGAGCTGCGCGACCGGCTCGCCGAGACGCTCGGCGGCGACCTGAGCCGCTCCCGCGGCGAGGTCGGCCGGGGCAACACCACCGACACCGCGCTCGTCACTGGCCTGCTCACCTCCGACCCGGACATCCCCCTGGAGACCGCGGCCATGCGGGTGCTGCCGCTGCTGCGCGGCGCGTTCAGCCTGGTCTTCTGCGACGAGACGACCCTGTATGCCGCCCGCGACCCGCAGGGGGTCCGTCCCCTGGTCCTGGGCCGGCTGGAGCGCGGCTGGGTGGTGGCCTCGGAGACCGCCGCGCTGGACATCGTCGGCGCCTCGGTCGTGCGCGAGATCGAGCCCGGGGAGCTCATCGCCATCGACGAGGACGGCCTGCGCAGCCAGCGGTTCGCGGAGCCGGCGCCCAAGCGCTGCGTCTTCGAGTGGGTCTACCTCGCCCGTCCCGACACCAAGATCGCCGGCCGCGAGGTCTACGACAGCCGGGTCGAGATGGGCCGGCGGCTGGCGGCCGAGCACCCGGTCGAGGCCGACATGGTCATGCCCACCCCGGAGTCGGGCACCCCTGCCGCCATCGGCTATGCCGAGGCCTCCGGGATCCCCTTCGGCCACGGCCTGGTGAAGAACGCCTACGTCGGGCGCACCTTCATCGCCCCGTCGCAGACCATCCGGCAGCTGGGGATCCGGCTCAAGCTCAACCCGCTGCGCGACGTCATCAAGGGCAAGCGGCTGGTGGTGGTCGACGACTCGATCGTGCGCGGCAACACGCAGCGGGCGCTGGTGCGGATGCTGCGCGAGGCGGGTGCCGCGGAGGTGCACGTGCGGATCTCCTCCCCGCCGGTGCGCTGGCCCTGCTTCTACGGGATCGACTTCGCGACCCGCGCCGAGCTCATCGCCACCGGCCTGGCCGTCGAGGACATCCGCACCTCGATCGGGGCCGACTCGCTGGGCTACATCTCCGAGGACGGGATGGTCGCGGCGACGGAGCAGGACCGCTCGGCGCTGTGCACGGCCTGCTTCAGCGGTGACTACCCGATCACGCTGCCTAGCCGCGACCAGCTCGGCAAGGACGTGCTGGAGCTGCAGTTCCCGGCGGTGCACGACGACGTGGACATCACCGACGTCGGCACGCTGGACCGGCGGACGACCTCAGGACGGTGACCGCCACCGAGCCCGAGGGGGCCGCCGTGAACCGGCCGGTCTGGCTGCGCATGGAGGCCACCCTCGCGTGGCGGATGCTCCTCATCGCGGCGGTGGCGCTGCTGGCCATCTGGCTCACCCTGCAGGTCACGGTCATCGCGATCGCGGCCTTCATCGCCTTCACCCAGGCCGCCCTGCTGTGGCCGGTCGTCGGCAGGCTCGAGCGGCACCTGCCCAGGGCGCTGGCCACACTGGTCGTCGTCGCGCTCTACGCCGCCGCGATCGGCGCCCTGGCCTGGTTCACCCTGGTCCAGATGCTCGAGGCCGGGCCGCGGATCTTCGACGCGATCGGCGGCAGCCTCACCTCCGCCAACGACTGGTTCCTCGAGCGCGGCTGGTCGCTGCCGGAGGAGTTCGTCGAGAACATCCAGAACCAGCTGCAGAACCGGCTCGGCGACATCGCCGCGGGCCTGACGGGGTATGCGCGCACCACCCTGTCCGCGCTCGGCTCGACCCTCACCGTCGTGGTGGTCGCGCTCTTCGCCACCATCTTCGCGCTCGTCGGCGGCAAGACGATGACGCAGGGCATCGTCGCCGCGGTCCCGGGCAGCCGGCAGCTGCCGGCCTTCGCGGCGATCCGGGACGCGGCGACCACCGCCCGCTGGTGGATGTTCGCCTCGTCCGTCACCGGCGCGGTCGACGGCATCTTCATCGGGTTGGGCCTGTACCTGCTCGGCGTCCCCCTGGCCGTCCCCATCGCGCTGCTCACCTTCATCCTGGGCTTCATCCCGATGATCGGCGCCACCCTGGCCGGTGCCGTCGCGGTGGCCGTGGCCCTCTTCTTCAACGGCGTGACGACCGCGGTCTGGGCCCTGCTCATCGTCCTGGCCGTCCAGCAGATCGAGGGCAATGTGCTCTCCCCGCTGCTGATGAGCCGGGCCATGGAGTTCCCGCCCCTGCTGACCCTGCTGCTCTCCACCGGCGGCGGCATCGCCCTGGGTCTGCCCGGCCTGTTCCTCGCCGTGCCCATCGCCGGCATCCTCACCGCCGCGGTCCGGGGCTGGCGACGCGAGCTGCCACCGGAGGTACGGGCCGCCAAGGGGATCGGCTCCCACCCCTCGCCACCGTTCGAGGAGCTGGCCGCCCGCGCCGCGCCCCGCGGACGCTCGCACGGGGAGCCAGTGGAGCCGGTGGAGCCGGTGGAGCCAGGGGAGCCTGGGGAGCCGGTGGAGCTGGTGGAGCCAGGGGAGCCTGGGGAGCCGGTGGAGCTGGTGGAGGCAGGCGAGACTGGCCAGGCGGAGGACGACAGGGCGGCACGGCATACCCTGGAGCCGCCCGACCGCCCGAAGACCGAGGGGACCCCATGACCGACCAGCCGATCACCTATGCCAGCGCCGGGGTGGACGTGCACGCCGGGGACCGCGCGGTCGAGCTGATGAAGGAGTCAGTGCGCCGCGCGACCCGGCCCGAGGTGCTCGGCGGGCTGGGCGGGTTCGCGGGGATGTTCGACGCGTCGGCGCTGAAGGGTATGCGGCACCCGGTGCTCGCCTCCTCCACGGACGGGGTAGGCACCAAGGTGGCGATCGCCCAGGCGATGGACGTGCACGACACGATCGGCCAGGACCTCGTGGGGATGGTCGTGGACGACATCGTGGTCAGCGGGGCGGAGCCGCTGTTCATGACCGACTACATCGCCTGCGGCAAGGTGGTGCCGGAGCGGATCGCCGCGATCGTCTCCGGGATCGCCCGCGGCTGCGAGCTGGCCGGGGTCGCGCTCGTGGGCGGGGAGACCGCCGAGCACCCCGGGCTGCTGGACCCGGACGAGTATGACGTGGCCGGCGCCGCGACCGGTGTCGTGGAGCGGGACGAGGTGCTCGGCCCCCACCGGGTGCGGGAGGGCGACGTGGTGCTGGCGCTCGCGTCCTCGGGGTTGCACTCCAACGGCTACTCGCTGGTGCGGCGGGTCTTCGCAGCAGCCGGCTGGGAGTGGGACCGGCACGTCGAGGAGCTGGGGCGGACCCTCGGGGAGGAGTGCCTGGAGCCGACCCGGATCTACACGCGTCCGCTGCTCGAGGTGGTCCGCGCCGACCTCGGCCTGCACGCGCTCTCCCACGTCACCGGCGGCGGCCTGGCGGCGAACCTGGCCCGCGTGCTGCCGGTCGGCGTGCTGGCGACCGTGGAGCGGTCGTGGACGCCGCCGGCGGTCTTCGGCCTGGTGCAGGAGCTGGGTCGGGTGCCGTTGGGCGACCTGGAGCAGACCCTCAACATGGGGGTCGGCTTCGTCGCCGTGCTCGCCCCCGAGGGCGTGGACCGTGCGGTCCAGCTGCTGGCCGGGCACGGGATCGAGGCCTGGGTGGTGGGCTCCGTGACCGGTCCGGACGCAGCGCGGCCGGACGCGCCGGTGGTCCAGGGGGCCAAGGGCGTCGACGGCGGTGCCGTGCAGATGGTCGGGTCCTACCCGGCCTCCTGACGCCTCAGGGCAGGTCCGCCGACGAGGGTGCGGGTGTCCTGGTCGGGACAGTCACGAGGCCCGAGTCAGGGTGTGACGAGGACCCAGTAGTGCAGCGGGCCGCGGGAGCCGATGTTCGCGCTCCAGGAGGTGCCTGCCCGGTCACCGTTCATCTGCCGTCGGATCTTTTGGTTCTCCGGCTCCGCGATGACGATGGACTGCGCCGCCCCGTCCAGCTCGACGCGCAGGCCGGGCGCGGGGGAGTGGATGGGGATCATGTCGAAGCTGAACGTCGACCCCTCGACCGTGGCCGGCTCGATCTGCTCACCCTCGTTGGTCACCCACAGCTTCGTCTGTCCGGGGTCGACGGGGTCGCACCCGGCGGCCTGGACCTGCTCCCAGGTGGACTCGTCCGTCAGTGGCTGGGCGCACTCGCGCAGCTCGTAGCTGACGGTCTGCAGGTTCCAGAACCGGGAGTAGCCCAGGGTCGCCAGACCCACGATGAGCGCCACGCACAGGATCAGCACCCAGGGGCGGTTGCCCTGGGTGCTGCCCTTGACCGTTGCCTCCGCGTGGGTCCACGAGGCCTCATGGCGAGCTCGCGCCATCGTTCTCCGTCCGGGTCAGGTGGTCCTCGTCACGCAGGACGGCCCGACCGTCCACGGACCTCAGCGGTGGCCGTTGCCGGTCCAGGACCCGTAGTCGTCCTGGTCGTCACCGGCGTCATAGGACGCGTACGTGTCGTCGTCCTCGTCGGTGTCGTCCTCGACGGAGGAGGAGTAGCTCTCGCTGGACTCTCCTCGCGACGCGCGAAGCTCGCGCTCGAGTGCGGTGAGGTCGGTCTCCGGAGTTGAGTACTTCAACTTCCGAGCGACCTTGATCTGCTTTGCCTTGGCTCGGCCGCGCCCCATGGCGTGACCCCCTTGTGTCGTCTGCGGGTTCGGCATCGCTGGCTGAGGAACTCAGGTCGCGGAGCCGTCCCGGGGTGTGTGATCTGCGTGAGCCCTAGGCTACATGAGACGTGGCTCTCATCCGGAATCGGCCCTAGGGGTGCGCGGGCTCGACCCCGCATCAGGCGACAAGGGGGGCGCAGTCAGTTGCGGCCGCGGCTCCAGGTACGCGCCAGCAGCGCCACGAGGGCCAGCACGGCCACGCCGACCACGACCCAGACCCACGCGGGCATCCCGTTGTCGTCCTCGGCGACGACAGTGCCGGCGTCGTCGGTCGCCACCTCCGTGGCGTCCTCGGTGGGGTCTTCAGTGACCTCGTCGGTGGCCTCGTCCGTGGCGTCCGGAGTGGCTTCGACCGCTGCGCCGTCCGTGGTCTCGTCGGTCGCGTCCTCCGTGGCCTCGTCCGTGGCCGGGTCCGTCGTGCCCTCGGCCGGCTCCTCGGTCTCCTCCGCCGCCTCGACGGTGAAGCCGAAGGTGCCGGAGATCGGGTGGCCGTCGGAGCTGGTCACCCGCCAGATCACCTCGTAGTCACCGGAGCCGACGTCGGACAGCGCCTGGACCAGATCGGTCCCCTCGACCACGGGGTCGCCGTCCGCGACGTCGGTGCCGTCGGCATCGGTGATCTGCAGCTGTGCACCCACCTGTGCGATCTGCCCGCTGAAGGTCAGGACCAGCTCCTCGGGTGCCTCCTGGACCGTGGCCCCGTCCTCCGGGTCGGTGGAGAGCAGCTCGTCATGGGCCAGCGCGACCCCTCCGGGGAGCAGCACCACCAGGGCGGCGAGAAGACCGACGACGATGGACTTCAGCAGGCGGACCATGCCTGCCAGTCTAGGAGCAGAGGGACGGCATACCCTGCGGGGGTGGAGCCGACGACCCTGCGCACGGTGGCGGCGCCGGTCGTGGTCAGCCTGGAGGAGAAGCGATCGGTCTTCGAGTGCTGGCTGCGGCGGGTGGACGACGAGACGGCTGCGCGTGCGGTGGTCGAGGAGGCACGGAGCACGCACTGGGACGCTCGCCACCACTGCTCGGCGTTCGTCCTGGGGCCGGGAGGGGCGACCGTGCGCAGCAACGACGACGGTGAGCCGGACGGCACCGCCGGTATGCCGATGCTCGAGGTGCTCACCGGCGCCGGGCTGACCGACGTGGTCGCCGTGGTGACCCGCTGGTTCGGCGGCACGCTGCTCGGCACGGGTGGGCTGGTCCGGGCCTACGGCGGCGCGGTCCGGGAGGCGGTGGACCGGGCCACGATCCTCGTGCGCCAGCAGCTGCAGGTGCTGCAGGTGCAGACGACACCGGACCTGACCGGTCGGCTGGAGCACGACCTGCGGGCCCAGGACGTCCAGGTCCTCGACGTGCGGTGGGGTGCCGGGGACGTCGTCCTCCAGGTCGGGGTCCCGGCCGAGCGGGTCGACCAGGTGCGCGGCGAGGTCGCCCGGCTGACGTCCGGAGCGGGGTCCGTGGAGCGGGTCGGCACCCGCTGGGTGGATCTGCCGCCCGGCCAGCCCGGCTGACGGGCCGGCCGCCGGTCTCGTCCTCGGGGCCTCAGCGGCCTGCGGCGGGGGGGACCCAGCAGCTCCTCGGAGGTCCCGGGCGCTGCAGCACAGGTAGCCCCGTCCCGCGCTCCCGTGGCAGGGTGGCAGGCATGGCCGATCTGACCTCGTCGATGGCCCGGCAGGTGCTGGGCGCGGCGGCTGCCGGGGTGAGCGACGTGGTGCGGCTGCTGCCGTCCGACGCTGGTGATCCGGTATGGCGTCGCCCGACACCGTGCGCGGACTGGGACCTGCGCACCCTGCTCAACCACCTGACCGCCGAGCACCTCTGGGTCCCCCGGCTCCTGGCTGGCGAGACCTTGGCCGAGGTCGGGGACGACTACGACGGGGACGTCCTGGGCTCCGACCCGCCCGCGGCGTGGGAGGACGCCATCACGCGCTCGCTGCTGGCGTGGGCGCAGGTGGATGACGAGACGGTGCAGATCCAGATGTCCTTCGGGCCGGTGACCCGGCACGAGTACGCCCAGCAGATGGTCGTGGACCTCGTCGTGCACGGCTGGGACCTCGCGCGGGGCGCCGGCCTGCCCTACGACCCCGCCCCGGCGGCGGTGCAGGAGGCGCTGGACTACGAGCGTCCCCGGCTGGAGGGCGGAGAGGGCTGGCCGGGCATCTTCGGCCGCGCGGTGCCGGTGCCGGAGGGCAACACCGAGCCGCTCGACGAGGTGGTGGCCCTCACCGGTCGCGACCCGCGCTGGGGCCGCTGACACCCTGGCCGTCTCCGGTCACCGAATGCTGCGGGCATGCCCGCCATCGCCGGTTCTGGCATGCACAGCCGCAGCATTCGACGAGTGCAGACCCCGCAGCAGACGACGAGTCCAGCGCCAGTGCCCTCAGCCGGCCCCTGCGCCCGACCCCGGCAGGACCTGCGGGAGCACGTGCTCGGCGAAGACGTCGATGAACTCCTCCTGCTCCTGACCCACGAAGTGCAGGTAGAGGTCGTCGAAGCCCAGCTCGGCATACTCCTGCAGCCACTCGACGTGCTGCGCCAGGTCGGCCGAGACCCTGACGGCCTCGCGCACCGCACCGGTGCCGACGTGCTCGGACATGATGTCGAAGGCGGCCGGCTGGGCGGTGTCGGAGTCGACGGGCTCGTCGAAGACGTTGCTGCGCCACTGGTCGTGGGCGATCCGCTCGGCCTCCTCCTCGGTCCGTGCCCAGGACAGGTGCACCTGGAGGGCGGCCGGCCCGGTGCCGCCGGCGTCGCGGTAGGCGGCGAGCAGGTCGCGCAGCACCTCGATCGGCTGGTTGAGGGTGATCAACCCCTCGGCCCAGGCGGCGACGCGGCTGGCGGACTCGACCGTGATCGCCGGGGCGAGCAGCGGGGGCACGGGGTCGGCGCGTTCCCAGATCTGGGCCTCGTGCACGCGGACGAGGCCGTCGTGGGAGACGGTCTCCCCGGCCAGCAGCCGCCGGATCACGTCGACGCACTCGTCCAGTCGCTGACTGCGCACCTCCTTGCGTGGCCAGAGGTCGCCGGTGACGTGCTCGTTCATGTTCTGCCCGCTGCCCAGCGCCACCCAGAACCGGCCGGGGAACATCTGACCCAGGGTGGCGATCCGCTGGGCGTGCACCACCGGGTGGTAGCGCTGCCCCGGGGCGCTGACGCACCCCAGCTCCAGGTCGGTGGTGGCCAGGGCCGCACCGAGCCAGGACCAGGTGTAGCCGGAGTGTCCCTGCCGCTCGCTCCACGGGGCGAGGTGATCGGAGCACATGGCCATCTGGAAGCCGGCGCGCTCCGCGTGCTGGACGTCGGCGAGCAGCTGGCGGGGCGAGATCTGCTCGTGCGAGGCGTGGAAGCCGATCCGGGTCATGTCACGCTCCTGTTCATTCGGGGTATGGGGTGCGGGTTATGCGGGACAGGTGCGGAGTACGCGTGGTCCGGGATGTGGGGTGACGCGGGCCTGGGGTGCAAGATCTGTCGACCAGGAGGGGTCGCTCACGGCACAGCCAGGTCACCGGCGGCCCGGACGCGGAGCCAGCGCAGCCCGTAGCCCTCCAGCGAGGACCGGGCGCGGGCACCCTCGGCGTCGACGACCTCGTGGGTCAACAGGTCCACGACCCGTGGCTCGGCACCGAAGCCCTCTACCGGCACGGTCACCGTGACCGGGTCCGGGTGCAGGTTGTGCAGCGCCACGACGGCGCTCTCGTCGAGCGAGAGCCGGTGGGCGAGCACCCCGTGCCCGGCGTCGTGCTCGAGGATGGACAGCTCACCCCAACCCAGCTCGGGGCAGGCCCGCCGGATCTCGATCAGCCGGCGCATCCAGGACAGCAGCGAGTCGGGGTCGTGCAGCTGGTCCTTGACGTTGACGTGCTCGGGACCGAAGCCGTCCGGCACGACGCGTTGGACCAACCGGGACGGGGGAGCGGAGGAGAAGCCGCCGTTCTTGGTGGCACTCCACTGCATCGGGGTGCGGACCGCCATCCGGCCCTCGGCATCGAGGTCCTCGCCCATCCCGATCTCCTCGCCGAAGTAGAGGGTCGGCGTGCCCGGCAGCGAGAACAGGAGCGAGTAGGCCATCCGGACCCGGCGCGGGTCGCCCTGGAGCATCGGCGGCAGGCGACGTTTCAGGCCGCGCCCGTAGACCTGCATCTCCTCCTCCGGGCCGAAGGCGGCGAAGACCTCCTGGAGCTCCTCGTCGGAGAGCTTGTCCAGGGTCAGCTCGTCGTGGTTGCGCAGGAAGGTGGCCCACTGGTTGGAGTGGTGCAGCGTCGGGCGCTCCTGCAGGGCCGTGACCAGCGGCCGGGCATCGGCCCGGGCCAGCGACAGGTAGGTCGCCTGCATCCCGATGAAGTCGAACTGCATGTGCAGCTCGTCGGCCGACGCGCCGCCGAAGAAGGCGAGCTGCTCCTCGTACGGCAGGTTGACCTCCCCGAGCAGCACCGCGTCACCCTTGCGGCGGTTGAGAAAGCCGCGCAGCTTGCGGGTGAAGGCGTGCGGGTCGACCACCTGGTCCGGGCCCTCCTTGCCCCCCTGCTGTCCGAAGAAGGGCACGCCGTCGACGCGGAAGCCGTCGAAGCCCAGCTCGAGCCAGAAACCGACGGCGCGCAGCAGCTCGTCGACGACCCTGGGATTGTCCAGGTTGAGGTCCGGCTGATGGCGGTAGAAGTGGTGCAGGTACCACTCGCCGGTCCCCTCGTCCTTGGTCCAGATCGAGTCCTCCTTGTCGGGGAAGACCACCTGGTCGGAGGTGTCGCCCGGCTCCTCGGAGCGCCAGATGTAGTAGTCGCGGTAGGGGTTCTTCGCCGGGTCGGCCTCGCGCCGGGAGGCCTTGAACCACGGGTGCTGGTCGCTGGTGTGGTTGACGACCAGGTCGGCCACGACCCGGATGCCCCGGTCGTGCGCCAGCCGGAGCAGCTCCACGACCCGGCCCAGGTCACCGAGGCGTTCGTCGACGCCCAGGTAGTCCTTGATGTCGTAGCCGTCGTCCCGGTCCGGGCTGGGGAAGAAGGGCATCAGCCACAGGCAGCTGATCCCGAGCTCGGCCAGGTAGTCGATGCGCTGCGCCAGGCCCTCGATGTCCCCGATCCCGTCGCCGTTGGCGTCCAGGAAGGTCTCGATGTCGAGGCAGTAGACGACGGCGCTCTTCCACCACAGGTCGCTGGTGTCGGTGATCCGCATACCCCCCACTCTGACGTGGGGCGCGGTGCCGCACAACCGAGGGGGGTATGCGGCGTCCCCCTGGCACGTCCCTGCCCGGCGCCGCTGAGCTCCGGGGGACACGGACGGGGCCGCGACCTGTGCAGGTCACGGCCCCGTCAGGGGTGATGCTGTGCGGGTGGGGTCAGCCCTGGCTCTGGTCCCAGGGCTTGCGCTCGCCCGCGGGACGCTCCCACGAGGTCGCGCCCGGCTGGTCGCGGTGCGCGGTCTGGGGCGGCGCCGCCTCGGACTGACCCTGCTCGGGCAGGTCGGGGACGACCTGCTCCTGCTGCGGCATCTGCCCCAGCTCGCGGGCCTGGTCCTGGTCGGCCTCGGCTCGCTGCTGCTGCGCGGCCTTGGCCTTGCGGGCTGCCTCGGCCACGGCGGCCTCGGCCTCCTTGCCGGAGCGCTGCTTGGTGGCACCCTCCGCGTCACGGGAGGCGTGGTCGGCCTCCTCGCGGGCGCGGCGCAGCGCCTCCTTGGGGTCCTCGAGCATAGGGGTGTCCAGGTCGTCCAGGCCGGAGTAGCCGGAGTCCGCGCGCAGACCGGCCGACGGGCCGTCCAGGTTGGCGCCGCTGCCGGAGCCGCTCCCGCCACCCAGCGCGTTCCCGATGCCGGAGAGTGCGGCGGTGAGCTCGGTGGGCACGACCCACATCTGGTTGGAGTCGCCCTTGGCGATCTCGGGCAGCATCTGCAGGTACTGGTAGGCCAGCAGCTTGCTGTCCGGGTTGCCCTTGTGGATGGCGTCGAAGACCTGCAGGATCGCACGGGCCTCACCCTGGGACTCCAGGATCGCCGACTGGGCGGTGCCCTCGGCGCGCAGGATCTGGGCCTGCTTCTCACCCTCGGCGGTGAGGATCTGGCTCTGCTTGACACCCTCGGCGTTCAGGATCGTCGCGCGGCGGTCACGCTCGGCGCGCATCTGCTTCTCCATCGAGTCCTGCACGGAGGCCGGCGGGTCGATGGCCTTCAGCTCGACGCGGTTGACGCGGATGCCCCAGCGGCCGGTGGCCTCGTCGAGGACCCCACGCAGCTGGCCGTTGATCATGTCGCGGCTGGTCAGCGTCTGCTCCAGGTCCAGGGAGCCGATGACGTTGCGCAGCGTGGTGACGGTCAGCTGCTCGATGCCCTGGATGTAGTTGGCGATCTCGTAGGTCGCCGCCTTGGGGTCGGTCGGCTGGAAGTAGATGACGGTGTCGATCGAGACGACCAGGTTGTCGCTGGTGATCACCGGCTGCGGCGGGAAGCTGACGACCTGCTCGCGCAGGTCGACCACCGAGCGGGGACGGTCGACGAAGGGGACGAGGAAGTGCAGGCCGGCGTCGAGGGTGCGGTCGTACTTACCCAGCCGCTCCACGATGACGGCAGTCGCCTGCGGGACGATGCGGATCGCCCGGGCGATCGCCACGACGACGAACAGCACTAAGAGGGCGACGACCGCCCAGACGATCACGGTGGTTGGTTCCATACTGCGTGTTCTCCTTGTATGACGTTCAGTCGTGGGGAGGGGCCGGAGGTGCGTCGAAGGGCTTGTCCTCGGGGGGTGCTGCGGTGACCACGGCGGTGGCGCCATCGATCTTCACCACGGTCACCAGCTCACCGGGCGCGTAGTGCGTCCCCTCCAGCTCGGCGCGGGAGGTCCAGTTCTCCCCGCGCAGCTTGATCAGGCCGGACCGGTCGGTGACCTCCTCGACCACCGTGGCGGTCAGCCCGATGTTGCCCTCGATCCCGAGGGTGGGGTCGCCCTTGCCCTCCAGGCGCAGGTACTTCAGCGCCACCGGGCGCAGGGCGAAGACGAACAGGCCGGCCGAGAGGCCGAAGAGGAGCACCTGCAGGATCAGCGGGATCCCGGCGCCGGCTGCGATCGCCGCAACCAGGGCTCCGAGGGCGAGCATGAGGAAGATGAGGTCGAGGGTGTTCATCTCGACGATGCCGAAGGCCAGGGCGGCCCCGACCCACCACAGCCATTGCGAGTCGCGCAACCACTCCATGGAGGCACTCCTTTCCCCGTCTCGTCCATCGATCCTACGTGGTGGACGCGTCACCCGCCCGGAAGGTTCCCGGCGGCTGCCCCACGCTTGTGCGAGAACGGTGTGTCACCACGGTCGTTCGAGCAACCGAGGTGACACACCGTTTGCGCACAGGCGTATGCGCCTCTCCTACCAGAGGCTGGGGCCGACCATGGCCGGTGCCGCACGTAGGGCACCGAGCGCCGCCGCTCGCGTCCCGCTCACCGCAGGCTCCTCCCGCTGGACGAGGTGCGCAGGCAAGGCATACTCACCGGGCGGCCGGGGGGACGCCGGCACCGGCGCGCTGGTCAGGGCACGGCGGATGATCCCGAAGACCTGCTCGGTCTCGATGAGGAAGGCGTCGTGGCCGTAGGGGGAGTCGATGACGGCCAGCTCCCGGCAGGCGGGGGCCGTGGCCACGACCTCACCGTCGCCGGGGGTGAACAGCCGGTCGCTGGACACCACGCCGACCGTGAGCTCGGCGGTGATCCGGCGCAGCGCCGCCTCCACGCCGCCCCGCCCGCGCCCGATGTCGTGGGAGACCATCGCCTCGGTCAGCACCAGGTAGGAGTTGGCGTCGAACCGGCGCACCAGCTTCTTGCCGTGGTGCTCCAGGTAGGACTGCACGGCATACCGGCCGCCGCGCAGCGGGTCCTCCCCCTCCTGCGCGGAGTGTCCGAAGCGCAGCTCGAGCTCCGGCGCCGACCGGTAGGTGGTGTGGGCGATCTGCCGGGCGATCTCCAGCCCGGCGCGGGGGCCGGGGCCGGGGTAGTAGTCGCCGCCGTGGAAGGCCGGGTCGAGCCGGATCGCGTGCAGCTGCGGCACCGACCAGGCGATCTGGTCGGCGGTGGCCCGGGCGCCCGCGGCGAGCGCGACGCACCGCCGGACGCGGCCCGGGTAGCTCACCGCCCACTCCAGGGACCGCATACCCCCGACCGATCCGCCCACGACCAGGGCGAAGGAGCGGATGCCCAGGGCGTCGGCCAGCAGCGCCTCGGCCCGCACCTGGTCGCGGACCGTGATCCGGGGGAAGGTGCTGCCGTAGGGGCGGCCGTCCGGTGCGGGCGAGGACGGTCCGGTCGTGCCGCGGCAGCCGCCGAGCACGTCCGGCGCGACGACGAACCACTCGTCCGTGTCCAGCGGCGCGCCGGGCCCGATCAGCCCGGGCCACCAGCCGGGAGTGGGCTGGTCCGGCCCGCGCTCGCCGACGACGAGGCTGTCGCCGGTGAGCGCGTGCAGGACCAGCACCGCGTTGTCCCCGGCCTCGTTGAGCCGTCCCCAGGTCCGGTAGCTGACCCGGACGCCCTCGAGGGTCTGCCCGGAGTCCAGCTGCAGGTCACCGACGGGGTGGGTGCGGCGGCGGGAGGCGGTCATCAGGCTGCCTTGGCGTCCCCGGTGACCTCCGCCGCGGCCGCGAAGCCGATCTCCAGGTCGGCCAGGATGTCCTCGATGCCCTCGATGCCGACGGCCAGGCGGACCAGCCCGGGGGTGACGCCGGCGGCGCGCAGCGCCTCCTCGTTCAGCTGGCTGTGGGTCGTCGAGGCGGGGTGGATCACCAGGGAGCGGACGTCGCCGATGTTGGCGACGTTGCTGTGCAGCTGGAGCGCGGAGACGAACGCCTTGCCGGCGTCCACGCCACCCTTGATCTCGAAGGCCAGGACCGCGCCGGGGCCCTTGGGCAGGTACTTCTGGGCCAGGTCGTAGGAGGGGTGCTCAGGGAGCCCGGCGTAGACCACGTGCTCGACCTGCTCGTGCCCGGTCAGCCACTGCGCCACCTGCTGCGCGTTCTGCACGTGCCGGTCCAGGCGCAGCGACAGCGTCTCGATGCCCTGGGCGATGAGGAAGGCATTGAACGGGGAGATCGCCGGGCCGATGTCGCGCAGCAGCTGCACCCGGGCCTTGAGGATGTAGGACAGGTTGGCGCCGAAGATGCCGTCCTTGCCGAGCGTCTCGGCGTAGACGAGCCCGTTGTAGGACGGGTCGGGGGTGGTGAAGCCGGGGAACTTGTCCCCCACGCCGTAGTCGAAGTTGCCGCTGTCGATGATGGCGCCCGCGATCGAGGTGCCGTGACCGCCGAGGTACTTCGTGGCCGAGTGGACCACGACGTCCGCACCGTGCTCGATCGGCCGGGAGAGGTAGGGGGTCGCGATCGTGCTGTCCACGACGAGCGGCACCCCTTCCTCGTGCGCGACGTCGGCCACGGCCCGCACGTCCAGCACCTCACCGCTGGGGTTGGAGACGGTCTCGCCGAAGAAGGCCTTGGTGTTGGGCCGCGACGCCGCGCGCCAGGACTCCGGGTCCGTCGGGTCCTGCACGAAGCTCACCTCGATGCCCAGCTTGGGCAGGGTGTGGGCGAACAGGTTCTGCGTGCCGCCGTAGAGGCTGGGCGAGGAGACGATGTGGTCCCCGGCGCCGGCGAGGTTGAGGATCGCCAGGGTGATCGCGGAGGAGCCAGATGCGGTCAGCAGCGCTCCGACTCCGCCCTCCAGGTCGGCCAGCCGGTTCTCCACGACCTCCTGGGTCGGGTTGGTGATCCGGGTGTAGATCGGCCCGAGCTCGGCCAGCGAGAACCGGTTGGCGGCCTGGTCGGCGTCGTCGAAGACGTAGGAGGTGGTCTGGTAGATCGGCAGCGCGCGCGACCCGGTCTGCGAGTCGGGGGTCTGGCCGGCGTGGATCTGGCGGGTCGTGAAGTCGCTGTAGCTGTAGCTGGACATGGGTGCTCCTGGGTGCTCTGGGAGGGGGACTCTCGGGAAGGGTGGGGCAGGGTGGCGTGAAGGTCACTCTGCTGAGTCCCGCCAGGGCGCGGAGCCGGTATGCCGTGCCGGTGGGCACGGTGCGCGTCGGTGCGTCAGGCTGCGAGGTCAGGACTCAGCAGCGACGCATTCGGCGACGCGGGGGGATCGGCATGGCCTATGTCTAACCCAGGTGCATGAGCGAAGTCAATTCGTTGAGAGGGGACTATAGGCGCTGTTCATTGCATGATCTTCGGGTAGCAAGGACGGCTCTGAAGGATCGTCCGGGTTCTGCCCTCCTGTCGGGATATTGCCCCGGACTGGGGGGACCCCGACAAATATTCGGTCAGAGCCGGACCGTGGCGTGCTCCTCCAGGGTGGTGAGGTCCACTGCCCGCAGGGTCGAGTCCGTCAGCACCCACAGGAGGCCGTCGATGACGAGCGTGCGGGAGGCGTACTCCCAGCCGGTGGCGTCGGAGCCGCCCACCCGCAGCTCCGGCCCCTTGTGCACCTGGTCGCCGATGAGTCTCGCGCTGGTCACCCCGGTCCAGCTGTTGTGCTCGGACCACACCTCGACGGGGAGGAACACCTGCCCGGTCGCCGTCCAGTGGCGGAAGGCTCGGTGGTCGTACTCCGCCCCGGAGTAGTAGTCCGGCCACATCACCTGCGAGACCCGGACGGGGTCGCCGGGGTTGGAGACGTCGAAGACCGACAGCTGCAGCCCGGTGGTGCGGCCGTCCTCCGTGGCGTCCTGTCCCAGGCCCAGCAGACGTCCGTCGCCGGCCGGGTGCAGGTAGGTCGAGTAGCCCGGGATCTTCAGCTCGCCGGCCACCACCGGGGCTGTGGGGTCGGAGGTGTCGACCAGGTAGAGCGGGTCGGTCTCGCGGAAGGTCACGACCGCCGCCAGGTCGGGAGAGAGGTAGCGGACGGCCTTGATCCGTTCGGTGGGGCCAAGGTCGTCCACCCGGCCGGTCTGCACCAGCTCGCGCCCCTGCTCCGCAAGCATCACGAGCGAGCTGCTCGAGGGCGCCTCCTGGGTGGCCTCCAGGGTGGTCGCCACCCGGATGACTCCGTCGGTCTCGTCGAGCGCGAACTGGTTGCGCAGCTGTCCCGTCACCCGGCCCGAGGCCAGGTAGTCCGTGCGGCCGTCCGGTCCCAGCTCGAAGGCGTGCAGCGCCGTGCTCGGCTGTTCCATCCGGACGTCCGCGCCAGTCATGGCCTCGACCGGCCGCGCGTCCCAGGCCGAGGTCGCGACGAGGAGGCGGTCCGCCGAGGCGTACACGGTCGAGCCGGTGGCCACGAGGCCGGTGGCGGAGGTCGGCCGGGGCTCACCCGAGAGGTCCAGGGTCAGCACGGACACGGTGGACAGGCCGGAGAACTCCGGCGGCCGCGCGACGTCCGTGCACGGCACGGCCAGCTCGGTCGCTGCGCTGCCGGTCCCTCCACCGCCACTGCCCGTGAGGACCTGCAGGTGCGGAAGCCAGGCGTCCAGGGTCGACTCCTCGATGATGCGCCGGTTGGAGGCCGTGGCTTCCTCCTCGGCGGTCAGGCTGCCGTCGCGGGGCTGGACGAAGCTCAGCCCGGGCGGCTCGGTCACCATGACCACGCGGGCGGTCCCGTCGTGCATCCGGGCCGAGCGGTAGCCGCCCTCGAGCCGCATACCGCCGAGGACGGAGGGGGCCGCCGGGTCCGTCACGTCGACCAGGGTGAGCACGGTCCGTTGCGGGGGGAAGGCGGGCCAGGTCGTCGCACCGTCGACGGCGGCCCCGTCACCGCCCCACTCGGTCCACTCGGTCGTCAGGACCAGGGCCCGACCCGTCTCCCGGTCCAGCAGCAGCTCGCTGTGCCCCTCGCGCCGGTGGGGCAGCTCGACCGCTCCCACCCGGGTAGCGCTCGCGGCGTCCACGACGACGAGCCGGCCCGCGCTGACGGTGACGATGATCTCGCCGTCGGTCTGCACCAGATCGGGCTCCTCGACCCCCTCGCTCTGGTTGTTGGTGCCGGAGTAGTCACCCCCCGCTCCCGCATCACTCACCGCCGCGGCCTCACTGCCGGCGTCGCCCGCCTCCCCTGCGACGCCCGCGTCGAGCATGGCGTCATCCACCGGCCACGGTCCGCTGCCGCCCCAGCCATAGTGAGAGCCGAGCCCCCAGGGCCCCACCTGCGCCAGGGCGTGCTGCTGAAAGTAGTCCAGCAGCTCCTCGCAGGACCCGAAGTCCTCCAGCTGCACAGCAGCCCCCGCTGCCGGTGGGGCGACGAGGTCGGCCGGGGTGCACGCCGCGACAGCGACGCCGGCGACCAGCGGTGCCACCAGGGCGAGGGGGAGGGCCAGGGGCCTGCGTGACCGGGTGTGCTGCGCCATCATCCGCTCCTGCCGCGAGATCGATGGGGGTAGGACGCCGGCGGTGCGGGCAAGGTTCCGTCCTCGCGCCAGGCAGACGGGTGAGCGCGCCCGCATGACGCGGAGGAGCCGGCCCCCGGAGGTGGGGACCGGCTCCTCTGTGGTGTGCCGTCGGTGTTGTGCGGTCAGCGGGTGGGGCGGGTCAGTGCTCCGGTCCCGTGTCGCGGTCGGGCCGCGCCGCGTGCGCACCGCCCGTCTCCGAGGTACCCGTGGACAGGTCGTCCAGCTGACCCTCGGCGTGGGCGACGACCAGCTCGGAGCGGCCGGGGTAGCGGACGTCCTCGACGACCTGCTGCATCAGCTCGCTCGGCTTCGGCGTGAACTGGCTGACGATGAGGATGGTCAGCAGGTTCAGGATCATGCCGATCGTCCCGACACCGGTGGCCGGGATGTCGAAGATCGGGTCGTTGCCGAAGAAGGTGGGCAGGGTCCACAGCTGGTAGCCCAGCGTGAAGACGATGCCGACCGTCATCCCGCACGCCGCTCCGATGGCGGTCGCCTTCTTCCAGAAGATCCCCAGGAAGAGGATCGGGAAGAAGCTCGACGCCGCCAGCCCGAAGGCCAAGGCGACCACCTCCGCCACGAACCCGGGCGGGTTGATGCCCAGGTAGCCCGCGACGAGGATGGCCGCGGCCATCGCGAGCCGGCCGACCAGGAGCTGGCGGGCCTCGGTGGCCTGCGGGTTGATCCGCTTGTAGTAGATGTCGTTGGCCACGGAGCTGGAGATGACCAGCAGCAGACCCGAGGCCGTCGACAGGGCAGCCGCCAGGCCACCCGCGGCGACGAGGCCCACGATCGGGGCCGGCAGGCCGGCGATCTCCGGCGTCGCGAGCACCACGATGTCGTTGTTGATGATCAGCTCGGTGCCGGGTCCGAGCCCGATGCCGGCGACGTCGATGATGCCGTTGGCGTTGAGGTCGTTGACCTCGATGAGGCCGACCTCCATCCAGCTGTCGAACCAGGCAGGTGTCTCGTCCACGGCGGTGCCGGGGATGGTGTTCAGCACGTTGTACTTGCTGAAGGCGCCGACCGCCGGGGCCACGGTGTAGAGCAGGGCGATGAAGAACAGCGCCCACAGCGCCGAGTAGCGCGCCGCCCGCACCGACCGGGCGGTGTAGAACCGGACGATGACGTGGGGCAGCCCGGCGGTGCCGAACATCAGCGCGGCCGTGATGAGGATCATGTTCAGCATCGAGGTCTGGGTGAAGGCCTCGGTGTAGGCCTCGATGCCCAGGTCCCGCTGCAGCCCGTCCAGGTCGTCCAGGATCGCGCCGAAGCCGATCTGCGGCAGCGGGTTGCCGGCCAGCTGCAGCGAGATCGCGACCGCCGGGATCAGGTAGGCGATGATCAGCACGGTGTACTGCGCCGCCTGGGTCCAGGTGATGCCCTTCATCCCGCCGAGCACGGCGTAGGTGAAGACGATCGCCATCCCGATGATCACGCCCCAGGTCGCGTCCACGCCCAGGAAGCGCTGGAAGACCACGCCGACACCGGACATCTGGCCGGCGACGTAGACGAAGGAGACGACCAGGGCGCAGATGACGGCGACCAGGCGCGCCGTCTCGTTGTAACGGTCCCCGACGAACTCGGGGACCGTGTACTTACCGAACTTGCGCAGGTAGGGCGCCAGGAGCATGGCCAGCAGCACGTAGCCACCGGTCCAGCCCATGAGGAAGACCGAGCCGGCGTAGCCGTTCTGGGAGAAGGCGATGATGCCGGCCATCGAGATGAACGACGCCGCGCTCATCCAGTCCGCCGCGATCGCCGCGCCGTTGGCGGGAGCGGGGATGCCACCGCCCGCGACGTAGAAGCCAGCCGTGTCGGAGACCCGGCTGCGGTAGGCGATCCAGATGTAGAAGGAGAAGGTGAGGACGACGAAGATCAGGGTCCACAGCTGCGTGCTGGTCATCCGTGATGCACCTCCTGCTCGTACTCGGTGATGCCGAACTCGGCGTCGAGCTTGTCCATCCGCCAGACGTAGATCGCGATCAGGATGAGGAAGGTGATGATCGAACCCTGCTGGGCGAACCAGAAGCCGAGCGGGATCCCGAAGAGGGAGATGTTGTTGAGCGGTTCCACGAAGATGATCCCGGCGCCGAAGGACACCAGGGCCCAGATGACCAGAAGTATGCCCATCAGCCGCAGATTGCGTTTCCAGTACCGTTGTCGTTGTTCGACGTCGAGCATCGAGCCTCCTTGCTCGGGGTGCGGATGGGCGGCGGGTGCCGCGCTTGGCCACACAACCGAGCCGCTCAGCACCCGGTCAAGGGTGACCCTCCGCAGCCGCGCCGAACGGCGGGTCCGACACGCCGAACGGTAGGGCGGTGCGGTGAACGGTACGGCCGCATTCCTGCCGCCTGCGGCGCGTTAGGGTGCGGTCCATGCGACGGCGACCCCCCGGACGGATGCGGCTCCTGGGCGCTGGGGCCCTCATGGCGCTCGGCGGCTGGCTGCCCTGGCTCTACACCGAGCTGGGCACTGTCAGCGGTGCCGTCGGGCTGTCACGGACCCTGGTCCTGGGGGTGGCCCCTGGCCTGTGGGTCTTCTACTTCGCGCTGCTCGCCGTCGCCGGTGGAATCCTGCCTCCACGTCTGCGGATGGCTGCGGTCGTCCAGGGCGTCATCGCGGGGGTCGTGGGTCTGGCCCTGCCGGTGTGGCAGGTGGTGCAGCTGCTCGGGTTGGTCGGGACCGAGGGGTGGATGCCCGGGCCGGGCCTGGTCATGAGCGCCTTCGGCGGGATCCTGGCCCTGACGGCCGCTCGTCAGCTGTCGAGGGTCGAGCCGGCGTCCGTGAGCCCGTCCCGAGGGCCCGCGACCTGAGCGGCCACGGAGGGTGAGCGGCCCCGGAGCTTGAGTGGTCACGCAGCCTGAGGCCCCGGGGACTGCCTCCCCCCGGGGCCTCAGGGTGCAGCGGTCAGGCGCTGGGGTGGCGCCGCCCCTGGGAGCCGCCCAGCTGGTGGAACAGCACCAGGGCCACCAGGCCGGCGGCGACCAGCAGCGGCCAGGTGTTGAGCACCCAGCTGAGCACGCCGAGCAGCGCGATCGCGCCCAGGCCGAGGATCACCAACGACCGCGGGCGGCCGTCGCACAGCGCCCGTTCGGCGTGGATGCCGCCGTCCTCGTCCGGCAGCAGCGCCCAGGCGAGCAGGTAGGCACCGACGACGGTGCCCGGCAGGAAGGCTGCGGCCACCGCGATCACCCGGACCGCGACGACCGAGAGGCCGGTGGACCGGGCGATGCCGGCGCACAGGCCGCCGAGCACGCCCCGGGTGCCGTCCCGGCGCACCGGGGAGCGCCGCAGGATGGCGAACAGTCGGTGGAAGCCGGTCGCGCCGTCGCCGGCCGGGCTGGCGTCCTCCGGGCCGTCACCGGTCGGGCGGTGGCCGGTCATCGGTCCGGTCAGGACCGGACCCGGCAGGGGCGGAGGGCCGCCGTCAGGGGCGCTGCCGGGCGTGGGGCCGAGGTCGAGAGGGGAGGAGGAGGTGAGGTGCTCGTTCATACCCCTCAGCCTGTCCTGATCCGCCCGCCCAGAGCAGCCGGTGCACCACCGGAACATCCGGGGGGATACCCCCCGCCGCGCCGCGCCTGCCATCCGACGTCGTCCGGCGAGCCTCCTTCCCCTGGCCAGTGCCATCTATATCGTGCCGGTATGGACCGCACCTGCCCTGGATCTGTGCTGGTCCTGGCGCACGTGCGGGACCGCGGCGCTCTCACCGCCGCCCGAGCGCTGCGGGCCGCCGGCTGGCGCGTCGACGCCGGTTCGCCGCGTGCGGACGGTGGCCTGCTTGGCGCCTCGCGCGCCGTGGGCACGGTCCATGTCGTGCCCCGGCCGACCGAGGACAAGGACGCCTTCGTCTCCGCCGTGGAGCAGGCGCACCGGCTGGGCGGGTATGACGTGGTGTTCGGCTCGGGGGACGACTGGATGGCGGCCACCTCCTACCTGCAGGACAGGCTGCCCGTCCGGGTGGCGCACCCGCCGCCGGACGTCGTCGCCCGGGCGCTCGACAAGCTCGAGCTGGCACGGCTGGCCGCCGACGTCGGGCTCGCAGCGCCGTGGACCGCCTCCGCCGAGCCGGTGAGCATCGAGGAGACTCCGCTGCCGGTCGTGGTCAAGAACCGGTGGCACTGGGTCCCCGACCGCAGCCGTCGACACCGGGTGGAGACGCGGATCTGCCGGACCCGCGAAGGTCTGCGCGAGCACCTGGCGGGCTTCTCGCACGAAGGTGACGAGCCGGTGCTGCAGGAGCACATCGAGGGCGGGCTCGGCGCACTCATCGGGGTGATGCACGAGGGGCGGCTCCTGGGGCGGGTGCAGCAGGTCTCGCCCTGCTTGTGGCCCACGCCGACGGGTGCCTCCGCCCGGGCGCGCACCGTGCCCGTCGACCCCGACCTCGCCGGACGCTCCGAGGAGTTCCTGCGCAGGCTGGGGTGGACCGGGCTGGTCGAGCTGCAGTTCCTCATCGACGACGACGCGGTGCACCACCTCATCGACGTCAACGGACGCTTCTTCGGGTCGTTGGCGCTCAGCGAGAGCGCGCGACCCGGCCTCGTCGACGCGTGGGCCCGCTCGGCGATCGGCGCACCGGTCCCCGAGCTGGGAGACGGTCAGGCTGGCCTGCGCTACCACTGGCTGCCGGGGGACCTGCGCCGCGCGGTCGCCGAGCGGCGCGGCGGGCTGGTCCACGACGTCTGGGACAGTGTGCGCTGGGGCGTCGGCGCCCGGCACAGCGTGGCCCGGATGGGCGACCCACGGCCGGCGCTGCACCTGCTGGCCGGCCGGTGGGCGGACCGGGGTGACAGCACCGCGCCGGAGTCTCACCCCCGCGAGCGCAGCCGGGAGATGACCTCTCCCGCGATCCGCCGCTCGGGGGCGCGCAGCGCCACCAGGGTCAGCTGGTAGGAGCCGGCCGACACCACCGCGGCCAGGACGAGCACCTGCCACGCCGTGGGCAGGGCCAGGCCACGCACCGCCAGCCCGGTGACGACGGCGGCGACGAGCGTGGCCGCTCCGGTCCGGAGCACCAGCAGGCCGGCCTCCCGGGCCGGCAGCAGTCGGTGCCGTACGTGGGCCAGGCGGGCGATGAGCAGGACCGCGACGACCATCGACAGGGACGTGGCCAGCGCGATGCCGGCCACGCCCCATACCCGCGCCAGGGCGAGCGTGCCGACGACGTTGACCACCATCGCGACGACCCCGATCCTCACCGGTCCGCGGGTGTCCCCCACGGCGTAGCAGGCGCTCACCAGCACCTGCCGGCAGGCGAGCGCGAACAGGCCAGGCAGGAAGCAGACCACGGCGAGCGCGGTGAGCCGCACCGCCTCCGCGTCGAAGGCGCCCCGGCCGAAGGCGAGCGCCACCGTCTCCTCGGAGGCGACGAGCAGCACCACCGACACGGGAGCGAGCAGGGTCAGGCCCACCGTCAGCCCACGGCCCACGAGATGTCGCATGCGGGCAGGGTCCTGGGCGGCGGCGCCCATGGCGGGGTAGAGCGGCGCGACCAGGGCGGCGACGACGAGCATCTCGGGCAGGTTGACGAGCCGCCAGCCCAGGAAGATCGCCGTGACCGCGCCGTCCCCCACGGTCGAGGCGACCGCCCGGTCCACCAGGGTGTTGACGTTGAGGACCGCCTGACCCACGACCAGCGGCGGCAGCAGCGCCCCCATCTCGCGCACGCCGGGGGAGCGTAGGTCCCAGCGGGGCCGCAGCGGCCAGCGGTGCCGGGTCGCGGCCCACACCTGGAGCGCCAGCCGGGCCAGCGAGCCGACCACGAAACCGATGGCCAGCGCGACGATGCCGTAGCGGGGGCCGAAGAACCCGGCCGCAGCGATCATCACGAGGTTGAACGGCACCCCCTGCAGGGCTCCCCACCGGAAGACGCCGTGCCCCTGGGCCAGCGAGACCAGCAGGTCCGTGGCGGCGACCAGCACCGTGGTGACCAGCACGATCCTGGTGAGCAGGACCAGCGTGCCGCTGGCCTCGGGCCCCAGGCCGGGGGCCAGCACCTGCGCGATGGGGGCGGCCGCCAGGCCCAGCACCACGCTGAGCGCGCCGATGACCACCACCGAGATGGTGAGCACCGTGTCGAAGCTGCGGTGCCCGTCGCACCGCTGCTCGTCCCTGGCCTCGCGGGCCAGGACCGGGGTGGAGGCACGGGTGAGCGAGGTGCCGAACAGCCCGAGAAGGATGTTGGCAAGGCCGAGCGCGACGAAGTAGGCGTCGAGCTCGGCCCCGGCCCCGTAGACCGCGGCGATGACCATGTCGCGGCCGAAGCCGAGGAGGGTCGAGACGCCGGTCAGGCCCGCGACGAGGAGGGCCGCCCGGCCGATGCTGGAGGACGCGGCCACCCGTGCGCGGCGAGGCCTAGAAGTTGATCATGTGGCCCGCGATGCCGTGCATGGCCTCCTTGAGGGCCTCCCCGAGCGTGGGGTGCGCGAAGACGACGCGGGAGACCTCGTCGGCGGTGAGGTCCCAGGTCTGCGCCACGTTCACGGCCGGCAGCAGCTCGGTGACGTCGGGACCGACCATGTGGGTGCCGAGGATCTCGTGGTGCTCGGCGTCGGCGACGACCTTGACGAAGCCGACGTTCGAGCCCAGGCCGGCGGCCTTGCCGTTGGCGCTGAACGGGAAGGTGGCGGTCTTGACCTCGTGACCGGCCTCCTTGGCCTGGTCCTCGGTCAGGCCCATGGAGGCGATCTGCGGGTGGCAGTAGGTGGCGCGGGGGATGAACCGGTAGTCGATCGGCATGGTCTCGGCGCCGGCGAGGGTCTCGGCGGCGACGATGCCCTGTGCCTCGGCGACGTGGGCGAGCATCAGCTTGGCGGTGACGTCGCCGATGGCGTAGACGCCGTCGACGTTGGTGCGCATGTAGTCGTCGATCGCGATCGCGCCGCGGTCGGTCAGCTCCACACCCGTGTTCTCCAGCCCGAAGCCCTCGGTGCGGGGCGCGAAGCCGATCGCGGACAGCAGCTTGTCGGCCTCCAGCACCTCGGTGTTGCCGTCCCGGCTGACCGTGACCTTCACACCGTCACCGGTGTCCTCCACCGACTCGACCTTGGTGCCGGTGTGTACCTTGACGCCGAGCTTCTTGTACTCCTTGGCCAGGAGCTTGGAGATCTCCGGCTCCTCCGAGGGGACCATCCGGTCCATGAACTCCACGATCGTCACGTCGACCCCGAAGTTGGCCATGACGTAGGCGAACTCCACGCCGATGGCGCCGGACCCGGCGATGACGATCGAGCCGGGCAGCTCCTCGTCGAGGATCTGCTCCTCGTAGGTGACGACGTTCTTGCTGACCTCGACGCCCGGGAGCATGCGGGTGACGGAGCCGGTCGCGATGATGAGGTTGTCGAAGGTCAGCTGCTGCTTCTCGCCGCCCTCGAGCTCGACGTCCATCGAGGTCGCCGAGGTGAGCGTGCCCCAGCCGTCCACCTCGGTGATCTTGTTCTTCTTCATCAGGAAGTGCACGCCCTTGACGATGCCGGCCGACACCTGGCGACTGCGCTTGTGCGTCGGGCCGTAGGACATCGTGACGTCGCCCTCGATGCCGTACTTCTTCTTCTCGTGCGTGAGGGTGTGCGCCAGCTCGGCGTTCTTCAACAAGGCCTTGGACGGGATGCAGCCGACGTTGAGGCACACGCCGCCCCAGTACTGCTTCTCGACGACGGCCACCTTCTTGCCCAGCTGGGACGCGCGGATCGCCGCGACATACCCACCGGGGCCGGCGCCCAGGACAACAACGTCATAGTGATCGGCCATGGGTGCAAGTATGCCGTCACCCGGGGGGCTGCCGCCCCCCGGGCACCCCCCGCCGTTCTCCCGACCCGGGGGGCTGCCGCCCCCCGGGCACCCCCCGCCGTTCTCCCGACCCGGGGGCTGCCGCCCCCGGGCACCCCCCGCCGTTCTCCCGACCCGGGGGCTGCCGCCCCCCGGGCACCCCCCGCCGTTCTCCCGACCCGGGGGCTGCCGCCCCCCGGGCACCCCCCGCCGTTCTCCCGACCCGGGGGGCTGCCGCCCCCGGGCACCCCCCGCCGTTCTCCCGACCCGGGGGGCTGCCGCCCCCCGGGCACGCGCCTCAGTCCTCGTCGACGATCTCGGCGTCGGTGATCTCGCCGTCCACGTCGGGGTCGAGATCGTCCTCGCCGTCAGCGCCGTACCCGCGCTCGTCCTCATCCCGGGCGACCTCGGCCTCGGCCAGCAGCCGGTACAGGTCGCGTCGGGTGCGGTCGAGGAGGTCGGCAGCCTCCCGCGAGAGCTGCTGGTCGCCGGCCTGGCCGACGGCCTGGGTAGCCATCGCCACGCTGCCCAGCGCCTTCCACAGCTGCGCGCCCCGCTCCCGACGCCCGCCGCCGTGACGGTCGTGGGTGTGGTGGCGGTTGTGCCGGTCATGAGCGCGTTCACCATCCCCGGCCCAGGCGCCCGACTCCTCGCCTGCCCACGGATCGTCCGGCTCCGCTCCGCCGGTGCCCATCCACGCCTGGCGGGGCAGGTCCGCGGCGGCGCGGCGACCGGCCTCGGTGAGCTGGTAGGCCTTGCGGCCGTCGACGTCGAGCTGCTCCACCAGCCCCTCGTCCTCCAGCAGGCTCAGCGCCGGATAGATCGCCCCCGAGCTGGGCTGCCAGGCACCGCCGGAGCTCTGGGCGATCTCCTGCATGAGCTGGTAGCCGTTCATCGGCTCGCGCTGCAGCAGGTGCAGGATCGCGTTGCGCACGTCCCCGCGGCGGGCCCGCCGACCCGAGCGCGGCCCCTGGCGCTGACCGGGCTGCGGAGGACGCGGCGGGCGCTGCCCCCAGGGGCTGCCGCCCCAGCCGCTGCCTGCCCAGCCGCCGCCGCCCTGGTTGCCGAAGACCTGGTTGAGCACGCCGTGGGGGCCGAAGATCTGGTCGGGATCGAAGCCGAAGCCGCCGAAGCCGCCGGGTCCTTGCTGTCGAGAGTTCATGTCGTTCAGAATGTCACGATCTGTCTTGATAGGTCAACGTCATAGCGATAACTGAATGAATGTGCGTTGGCTCACATATTCATGCAGGGGGTTGACGCCGCGGCACTTCTGGCCCAGAGTGAGGCACATGCACCTTTCTGCCCTCGTACTTATTCGCCCGGGACGCGCTACGGCCTGACTCCACAGCCGCTGCGCGTCCTCCCCTCGTCTGCCCTCCGGGCCGAGGGGTTTTTTGTTGCCCGACCACCCCCAGCACCCCCTCTCCAGGCAGGAGACCACCCGATGACCACCACCACCCAGCAGCCGGCGCCGGCTCGTCCCGGCAGTCCGACGCCGGGCGGCGCGCCCGCCGCCGGTGCGGCGTCCGAGCACCCGCCCGCGACCACCTCACCCTCGAGGACCGGGGCCCAGGCCCTCGTCGAGACCCTCCAGCGGGTCGGGGTGGAGCACATCTTCGGGCTCCCGGGCGGCGCCGTCCTGCCCCTCTACGACGCGCTCTACCAGGCCGAGGGCATCCGGCACATCCTGGTCCGGCACGAGCAGGGCGCCGGCCACGCCGCCCAGGGGTATGCCGCCGCCACCGGCCGCGTGGGGGTGGCGATGGCCACCTCCGGGCCGGGGGCCACCAACCTGGTCACCCCGCTGGCGGACGCCAACATGGACTCGGTGCCGATGGTGGCCATCACCGGCAACGTGGCCAGCACGGCGATGGGCTCGGACGCCTTCCAGGAGGCGGACATCCGCTCGATCTCGATGCCGGTCACCAAGCACTCCTTCCTGGTCACCCGCCCCGACGAGATCGCCGCCACCGTGGCCTCGGCCTTCCACCTGGCCGCCAGCGGCCGCCCCGGTCCCGTCCTGGTCGATGTCTCCAAGGACGCGCTGACCGCCCTGGCCGACGACTCCCTGCGCGAGCTGCCGCTGCCGGGCCTGCGGGTCCCGGTGCAGGCCGCGCCCGAGGCCGTCCGGGACGCGGTCGAGCTCATGCTGACCGCCCGCCGCCCGGTCCTCTACGTCGGCGGCGGCTGCCTGCGGGCCAACGCCGCCGCGCAGGTGCGCCAGCTGGCCGAGCTCACCGGGATGCCGGTCGTCACCACGCTGATGGCGCGCGGCGTCTTCCCGGACAGCCACCCCCAGCACATGGGGATGCCGGGCATGCACGGCTCGGTCTCGGGGGTGACCACCCTGCAGAAGTCGGACCTGATCATCAGCCTGGGCGCACGCTTCGACGACCGGGTCACCGGTGCCAAGCACACCTTCGCCCCGCACGCGCAGATCATCCACGCCGACATCGACGCGGCCGAGATCGGCAAGAACTTCCCCACGGCCGTCGGCCTGCTCGGCGACGCCCGCGAGACGATCGCCGCGCTGGTCACCGAGTGGACGCTGCGCACCGCCGCCGGCGCGGCCCCCGACTACGAGGCGTGGGTCCAGCGGTGCATGGACTGGAAGGCCCGTTACCCCCTGGGCTACGACGCACCCACCGACGGCGCGATGGCGCCGCAGTACGTCATCGAGCGGATCGGCGCGCTCACCGGCGGCAGCGACACCATCTTCGCCGCCGGCGTCGGCCAGCACCAGATGTGGGCCAGCCAGTTCATCGGCTACGACGAGCCCCGGCGCTGGCTCAACTCCGGCGGGCTAGGCACGATGGGGTATGCCGTGCCCGCCGCCATGGGCGCGAAGATCGGCCGCCCCGACGCGACCGTCTGGGCGATCGACGGCGACGGCTGCTTCCAGATGACCAACCAGGAGCTGGCCACCTGCGCCGTCGAGGGCATCCCGATCAAGGTCGCCATCATCAACAACGCCGCGCTGGGGATGGTCCGCCAGTGGCAGTCGCTGTTCTACTCCGAGCGCTACTCGGCCAGCCAGCTGCCCTCGATGCAGGTGCCGGACTTCACCATGCTGGCCCAGGCCTACGGCTGCGTCGGCCTGCGCTGCGACCGGCCGGAGGACGTCGACCGCACGATCGAGGCGGCGATGGCCGTGGACGACCAGCCGGTCGTCGTGGACTTCCGGGTCAGCAAGGACGCCATGGTGTGGCCGATGGTCGCCGCCGGCACCAGCAACGACGACATCCAGCACGCGCGCGATCTCCGGCCCGACTTCGGGGAGGACGAATGACGCTCCTGCACGACTACCGCACCGACGCGGGCGAGCTCCCCACGCCCGCGACGGCATACCGGCCCCCATCCTCAGCCGCCACCGCACCTTCCAGCCACTGCAGCACCGCACCGAAAGGCAGCACCATGAACACCACCGCCACCCGCACGAGGCACGCCCTGTCCGTCCTGGTCGAGAACAACCCCGGCGTCCTGGCCCGGGTCTCGGTCCTGTTCGCCCGCCGCAACTTCAACATCGACCACCTGGTCGTCGGGCCGACGGAGGACAACAAGGTCTCCCGGATGACCGTCGTCGTCAACGTCAGCACCGAGCAGCTGCACCGGGTCACCAGCCAGCTGGACAAGCTGGTGGAGGTCATCCACATCGAGGAGCTGGACGAGGCGGACGCCATCCGCGCCCGCCTGTGGGAGATCAACGACCACGGCCCCCGCCCCGTCGGCGCCATGGCCGCCGCCGCCTTCTAGACCCCACAGAACACGCCCAACGGCCCGACCGAACACGCCCAACGGCCCGACCGAACACGCCACCCTGGCCCCAACCCCCATTTCACTCAAGGAGAACTGAACCTTCATGGCCACCATGTACTACGAGGACGACGCCGACCTGACCCTGATCCAGAGCAAGAAGGTGGCCGTCCTCGGCTACGGCAGCCAGGGCCACGCCCACGCCCTGTCGCTGCGCGACTCCGGCGTCGATGTGCGCGTCGGGCTCGCCGAGGGCAGCGGCAGCCGGGCCAAGGCCGAGGCCGAGGGCCTGCGCGTCGTCACCCCCGCCCAGGCGTGCGAGGAGGCCGAGGTGATCATGGTCCTGGTCCCGGACCACGTCCAGCGTCACCTCTACGCCGAGGCCGTCGAGCCGCACCTGACCGCGGGCAAGGCCCTTTTCTTCAGCCACGGCTTCAACATCCGGTTCGGCTACATCAAGCCCCCGGAGAACGTCGACGTCTGCATGGTCGCGCCCAAGGGCCCCGGGCACCTGGTGCGCCGGGAGTATGTGGACGGCCGGGGCGTGCCCGTCCTCATCGCCGTCGAGCAGGACGCCACCGGCCAGGCCAAGGAGCTGGCACTGTCCTACGCCGCCGCCATCGGCGGGCTCCGTGCGGGCGGCATCGAGACCACCTTCACCGAGGAGACCGAGACCGACCTCTTCGGCGAGCAGGCGGTGCTCTGCGGCGGCGTGTCCGAGCTGGTCATGAAGGGCTTCGAGGTGATGACCGAGGCGGGCTACCAGCCCGAGATCGCCTACTTCGAGGTCCTGCACGAGCTCAAGCTGATCGTGGACCTGATGTACGAGGGCGGCATCGCCAAGCAGCGCTGGTCGATCTCGGACACCGCGGAGTACGGCGACTACGTCTCCGGTCCGCGCGTCATCGACGACCGGGTCAAGGAGAACATGCAGGCGGTCCTCGAGGACGTCCGCAACGGCTCCTTCGCCCAGCGCTTCATCGACGACCAGGACGCCGGTGCCCCGGAGTTCAAGAAGCTCCGCGAGCAGGGTGCCCAGCACTCGATCGAGGCGGTCGGCAAGGACCTGCGCGGGATGATGGCCTGGGTCAAGTCCCACGACTCCGACTACGTCGAGGGGTCCGCGGCCCGTGGCTGACCCGCACGACAGCGCCGGCACGACCACCGGAGGGGCGGCGGCACCGCATACCCCTGACACCCCCGACCTCAAGCCGCGCTCCCGCGACGTCACCGACGGACTGGAGAAGACGGCCGCCCGCGGCATGCTGCGGGCGGTCGGGATGGGCGACGAGGACTGGGTCAAGCCGCAGATCGGCGTGGCCAGCTCCTGGAACGAGATCACCCCGTGCAACCTGTCCCTGGACCGGCTGGCCAAGGCGGTCAAGGAGGGGGTGCACGAGGGCGGCGGCTACCCGCTGGAGTTCGGCACCATCTCGGTCTCCGACGGGATCTCGATGGGCCACGAGGGCATGCACTACTCCCTGGTCAGCCGCGAGGTCATCGCCGACTCGGTCGAGACGGTGATGTCGGCCGAGCGGCTGGACGGGTCGGTGCTGCTCGCCGGGTGCGACAAGTCGCTGCCGGGCATGCTCATGGCGGCCGCGCGCCTCGACCTCGCCGCGGTGTTCGTGTATGCCGGCTCGATCCTGCCCGGGCGGGCGCGCCTGTCCGACGGGTCGGAGCGGGAGGTGACGATCATCGACGCCTTCGAGGCGGTCGGGGCCTGCGCGCGCGGGCTGATGCCGCGCGAGGACGTGGACGCGATCGAGCGGGCGATCTGCCCGGGCGAGGGTGCGTGCGGCGGCTTCTACACGGCCAACACGATGGCCGCAGCCGCGGAGGCGCTGGGGATGTCGTTGCCCGGCTCGGCCGCGCCGCCCGCCCCCGACCGGCGCCGGGACAGCTTCGCCCGCCGTTCCGGCGAGGCGGTGGTCGGGATGCTGCGCGCCGGGCTGACCGCCCGGCAGATCCTCACCAAGGAGGCCTTCGAGAACGCGATCGCGGTGACGATGGCCTTCGGCGGCTCGACCAACGCGGTGCTGCACCTGCTGGCGATCGCGCGGGAGGCCGACGTCGACCTCAGCCTCGACGACTTCCGTCGGATCGGGGCACGAGTGCCACACCTCGCCGACGTCAAGCCGTTCGGCAGGCACGTCATGGTCGACATCGACCGGGTCGGCGGCATCCCGGTGGTGATGAAGGCGCTGCTCGACGCGGGCCATCTGCACGGCGACGTGATGACGGTCACCGGACGGACCCTGGCGCAGAACCTCGAGGACCTCGACGTGCCGCCCCTGGACGGCACGGTGCTGCGGCAGCTCGACAACCCGATCCACGCCACCGGCGGGCTGACCATCCTGGACGGCACGCTGGCGCCCGGGGGAGCGGTGGTGAAGTCGGCCGGCTTCGACTCCGACGTCTTCCGCGGCACCGCCCGGGTCTTCGACGGCGAGCGGGCGGCGATGGACGCGCTCGAGGACGGCACGATCTCGGCCGGCGACGTCGTCGTCATCCGCTACGAGGGGCCCAAGGGTGGCCCCGGCATGCGCGAGATGCTCGCGATCACCGGCGCCATCAAGGGCGCGGGGCTGGGCCAGGACGTGCTGCTCATCACCGACGGCCGGTTCTCCGGCGGCACGACCGGGCTGTGCGTGGGCCACATCGCCCCGGAGGCGACCGACGGCGGGCCGATCGCGCTGGTCCAGGACGGCGACGCGATCGTCCTCGACGTGGCCGGGGGCCGCCTCGACCTGGAGGTGGAGGAAGCCGAGCTGGAGCGGCGACGCGCCACCTGGAGCCCGCCGGAGCCGCCGGAGCGGGCCCGTCGCGGCGTCCTGGCCAAGTATGTGGCGCTCGTCGGCTCCGCCTCCGAGGGTGCGGTCACGCACTGAGGCTCGGCGGCGCTCCTGCCGCGGCACCGACGACGGGGCCGTCCGGTCGCCAGGATCCCTCTGGGTGTCCTGGGACCGGGCGGCCCCGATCACTGCCCGACCACTGCCCGATCACTGCCCGATCACTGCCCGATCACTCGCCCGATCACTCGCTCGGGGGGTCAGCGCAGGTCGAAAGCGGTCCAGCTCCATCACCTTGGTCCACGCCGCGACGAAGTCCCGGACGAACTTCTCCTGCGCGTCGTCACCGCCGTAGACCTCGGCCAGGCCACGCAGCTGCGCGTTGGACCCGAAGACCAGGTCCACCGCCGTGGCCGTCCACTCGACCTCGCCGGTGGCACCGTCGCGGATCTCGTAGACACCCTCCTGCTGCTCCGACGCCCTCCAGTGCTTGCCGGGGGCGAGCAGGTTGACGAAGAAGTCGTTGGTCGTGCGGATGGTCGTGCACGGCGCCCAGCACGGCCAGCCGCGGGCGGGTCACCCGGAGCGAGGCGCCGCGGAGCGCCGAGGTGAGGTCCGGGAGCGCCATGGGCCCTCATATTTCGCACGGACTGGAACGAGTCAAGACGAACGTGCTGGGCACGTCGACCGCAGATGGGAGACTGGGCCCCATGCCGCGCCGTGCCCTGGACCAGCTGCTCACCGACCCCTCTGGCCAGTCCTGGGCCATCCTGTGGCGCGAGGGGGAGGATGACGCCGAGGTCCTCGTGGGCGAGGTGGAGGATCTGGCGCGGCTGCACGACATACCTCGTCCGACCGGTGAGGCGCCGGTGCTGGCGATGGTGCCCTACCGTCAGATCGCCGAGCGGGGCTTCGACGTGCACGACGACGGTGCGCCTCTGCGGGTGCTGCGCCCCACGCTGACCGGGCGGGTGCGCGTCGAGGACCTGGTCGCGGCGCTGCCGACGGAGACGGTCGAGGTCACGGGGGAGAGGTTCAGCGTCTCCGACGAGGACTATGCGGCGACCGTCGCGCGGGTGGTCGAGGGCGAGATCGGCGAGGGCGAGGGAGCCAACTTCGTCATCCGCCGGGACGTGGTGGCGCACACCGAGACCGACCCTGCCATCGCGGTGCTCACCTGGTTGCGGACCCTGCTGCTCGACGAGCGCGGGGCCTACTGGACCTTCGCGGTGCACACCCCCGGCCACAGCCTCGTCGGAGCCACCCCCGAGCGGCACGTGAGCGTCCGTGACGGGCGGGTGTCCATGAACCCGATCTCCGGCACCTTCCGCCACCCCGAGCACGACCCCGAGGGCGACCCTGACGGAGCCCGCCTGAGCGCCTCGTTCTCGGCCTTCGTGGCCGACACCAAGGAGACCGAGGAGCTCTTCATGGTGGTCGACGAGGAGATGAAGATGATGGCGGAGGTCTGCTCTGAGGGCGGGCGGATCACCGGTCCCTACCTCAAGCAGATGGCCCACCTGACGCACACCGAGTACCTGCTGGACGGCCGCAGCGACCGTGACGTGCGAGATGTGTTGCGGCACACCATGTTCGCGCCGACCGTCACCGGTTCACCGATGGAGAACGCGTGCACGGTGATCCGCCGCCACGAGCCCACCGGGCGCGGCTACTACTCCGGGGTGCTGGCCCTGCTCGACCTGGACGAGGACGGCGGGGAACGGCTGGACGCGCCGATCCTCATCCGGACCGCTCACGTCGACGGAGCCGGCACGGTGACCGTCAGCGCCGGCGCCACCCTGGTGCGCCACAGCGACCCGGTCGCCGAGTGCGCCGAGACCTCGGCCAAGGCGCGCGGGGTCCTGGCGGCTCTGGGGCTGCGGCCACGCCGCAACCTGGGGCATGCCGTGGACCTGGCCGGCCTACCCGGCGTCGCCGAGGCCCTCGCGGCCCGCAACGAGACGCTGGCCCCCTTCTGGCTGGCCCCTCAGGACTCCCGTCCTGACCCGCTCCTGCTCGGTCGCCGGGTGCTCGTCGTCGACGCGGAGGATGCGTGGACCCAGATGCTCGCCCACATGCTGCGGCACCTGGGGATGGCGGCGCAGGTGAGGCGCTGGGAGCAGGTCAGCGCGGAGGACGTCACCCAGGAGGGCTGGGACCTGGTGCTCTTCGGGCCGGGCCCCGGTGACCCCACCGACCTGACGGACCCGCGCGTCGCTCGACTGCGCGAGCTGCTGCAGGCCCGGCTGGCGACAGGTCAGCCGCTGCTGGCGGTCTGCCTGTCCCATCAGGTCCTGAGCACGCTAGTGGGGCTGGAGGTCGCCAAGCTGCCCAGCCCGCACCAGGGTGTGCAGCTGCCCGTCGACCTGTGGGGAGACGTGCGGCTGATCGGCTTCTACAACACCTTCGTCGCGCTCCCGCCCGGGGACGGGAGCGCGCCCGTCGTCGCCGGGCACGAGCTGGAGATGGCGGTGCGCGACCAGTCCGTCGTCGCTCTGCGCGGGCCGGGCCTGGCGACCATCCAGGGGCACGCGGAGTCCGTGCTCTCGCGCGACGGGATGATCACCCTGCACGACCTGCTGCGGCACGCGCTCGCGCCGGTCCTGCCCCATCCCTGACACGGACGGACGCACGGGGCTGGCGTGCTCCGTCCGGGCGCGCCCTGTCCTAACCTTCGGGCGTGCGCAGCGGGACGAAACGGTAGGCGCCGTGGCTGGTGAGGCTTCGCCCTGACCCCTCCCGCTGCACCAGGATCATCTGCCCGTCGACCGGGCACACCATGCGGCCGTCATCGGTCAGCTGGTCGACGAGCTCCTCCGGCAGCGTCCGGGCCATGGCGGACACGAGGATCCGGTCCCACGGGCCGGCCTCTGCGCGGCCCAGCTCGGCAGGATCGGCCAGCTCGACGCTCGCCTGCCCCACGCCCGACCGCCCCTGCGCCCAGGCGCGCAGGTTGTCCGCCCCCCAGGCCGCGAGCTCCGGCACCACCTCCAGCCCCAGCACGTAGCCCCGCGGGCCGACCAGCGTGGCCAGCAGGGCCGTCGTCCATCCCGAGCCGGCGCCGACGTCGAGCACCCGGTGGCCCGGCTGCACGTCGAGCAGACGGAGCATGTCGGCCACCGTGCGTGGCTGGGAGTTGGTCTGCCCGTGCCCGATGGACAGGGGCCCGTCCATGCCGGCCTGGGCCCGGTCCGGCTCGCGCAGGAACCCCGTCCGGGGGACGGCAGCGAAGGCTTCCCGCAGCCGGCCGTCAGCCTCCCCGCCGGTCCCCTCACGACCGGCGCGGCCGGGTCCGCGGCGCCACCACATACCCCCAGGGTGCCCGCTCAGCGCTTGCGGCGCACGTAGATCTGCTTGCGCGACCGGGCGACCACGGTGCCGTCGTCGGCCACGATGTCGTTCTCGAACCAGCGCAGCACCTTCTGCCCGTCCGCGGCCGCCTCGCGCAGCTCGTCCAGGACGTCCTCGGTCAGGTCGAAGGTCGCGGTCACCGACGAGCGGCCCGGCGCGACGAACTCGATCTCGGCGGCCTTGTCCCACACCACGTAGCCGGGCCCCAGGTTGCGCAGGATCATCAGCATCCAGAACGGGTCGGTCATCGCGAACATCGACCCGCCGAAGAGCGTGCCCACATAGTTCGTCGTCGCCGGCAGCCTGCGCAGCCGCACCCGCACGTGCCGGAAGTCGGCGCTCATCCGCTGGACGCGGATGCCGGAGAAGAGGAACGGCGGCCAGACGTTCATCCCGTGCTGCAGGGTGCGGTGGTGGGTGGCCAGCGACTTGATCGCGCCGACCCGCTGCTCGCTGCGGCTCATGCGGCCCGCGGCGGTGGCGTACCAGGGCCGGCCGGAGAGGGGCTGGTCAGCGTGGTCATCAGGGTCATGCTGCCACGCGGGTGCCGCGGTTGCGCAGGGTGCTCATCAGCGCTGGTGGGCCGCGGCGTACCCCGGACACGCGAAAGCCGCGGGGGTATGAGGGCGGCCCCGCGGCTTATCGCTGTGGCCAGGGGCGGGGTCGAACCGCCGACCTTCCGATTTTCAGTCGGACGCTCGTACCAACTGAGCTACCTGGCCGGGAGAACGCTGCGGCGTGGCTCCGGTCTGTCGACCGGTGCCACGCCCGCATCCTCTGCGACCCCGACGGGACTCGAACCCGCGACCTCCGCCGTGACAGGGCGGCGCGCTAACCAACTGCGCTACGGGGCCTTGTACAGGACAAGACCTGTGCACCCCCAACGGGATTCGAACCCGTGCTACCGCCGTGAAAGGGCGGGGTCCTAGGCCACTAGACGATGGGGGCCTATCCGTTGAGGACAGTGAGTGAGCATACGTGATGGATCGGCGGGACCCAAATCCGCCGTCGGCGAGCCTTGCACGACGCGGTTCCGGGCTGCTCGCGACAGGTCACGGGCGGGCCCAGGCCTTGAGCTTCTCGACCGGCCAGGTGTTGACCACGCGCTCCGGGGGGACGCCGTGCCGGACGGCGCGCTCGCAGCCGAGGTCGAGGAAGTCGAGCTGCCCGGGGGCGTGGGCGTCGGTGCTGATCGCGAACAGGCAGCCGATCTCGATGGCCAGGTCCAGCAGCTCGCCGGGCGGGTCCTGCCGCTCGGGGCGGGAGTTGATCTCCACCGCGGTCCCCGTCTCCGCACACGCCTCGAAGACCGCGCGGGCGTCGAACTCGCTCGGTGGCCGCATCCGCCCGCCGGTGCGCTCGCCCTTGTCGCCGCGCCGCGGCATGACCCGGCGACCGGTGCAGTGGCCGAGCACCGAGGTGAGCGGGTCACGCGCGGCGGCGATCATCCGGTGGGTCATCGCGGCCGGCTCCATCCTCAGCTTGGAGTGCACCGAGGACACCCGGATGTCCAGTGCCGCAAGCAGGTCCGGCTCCTGGTCCAGGGTGCCGTCGTCGAGGATGTCGACCTCGATCGCCGCGAGCAGGGTGAAGCCAGGGGCGACCTGGGCGTTCACCGCCTCGACCACCTTGAGCTGGCGCCGCAGCCGGTCGGCGGACAGGCCGTTCGCGACCCGCAGCCCCCGCGAGTGGTCGGTCAGCGCCAGGTACTCGTGACCCAGTTCCATGGCCGTCGCGACCATCTCCTCGATGGGGGAGCCGCCGTCGGACCAGTCCGAGTGGGTGTGCAGGTCTCCCCGCAGCAGGGCACGCATCGACTCCCCGCCCTCGACGAGGGGCCCGGTCGCCTCGGCCTCCAGGTCCCGCAGCTTGTCGGGGACCTGCCCCGCGACCGCCTGCTCGATGACGGCGGAGGTCGAGCTGCCGATCCCCGGCAGCTCGCGCAGGGTGCCGTCCTGCACCCGCCGCCGCACCTCGTCCTCGCCCAGCGGCAGGATCGTCCGCGCCGCCTTGCGGTAGGCCTCCACGCGCCGGGACTCCGCCCGGCTGCGCTCCAGCAGGAAGGCGATGCGGCGCAGCGCGTCGACGGGCTCGAGGACCTGGCTCATAGGCTCGAGGGTATGCCGATCCCACCCGCCTCAGCCCGCGCCGGCGACACCTTAGGGCCGCAGGTCCGGGCTGCCCGCCTGGTCGATCTCGACCCGCTCACCCTCTACGGCCTGCTCCGGCTGCGGGTCGACGTCTTCGTCGTGGAGCAGGACTGCGCCTACCCCGAGCTGGACGGCGTGGACACCGAAGCCACGACCGAGCACCTGTGGATCGAGGCCGACGGGGTCCCGGTGGCCACCGTGCGCACCCTGGTGGACGCCCAGGGCGTCCACCACCTGGGCCGGGTCGCCACCCGTCGTGACCACCGCGGGCACGGCTACGCCAGCACCCTGGTCCAGGCCGGCCTGGACCGGATCGGCGGCCACGCGGTGCACATCGGGGCACAGGCCTACCTGGAGCGGTGGTACGAGCGGTTCGGCTTCCGCCGGGCCGGGAAGGACTACCTGGAGGACGGCATACCCCACCTGCCCATGGTGCGCCCGGAGCTCACTCCTCGTCGCGGCGCTCAGACCTCCTGAGGTCCCGGAAGTCCTCGCCGAGGTACTCCAGCGCCAGGCGGGCCAGCACCTGCTGCTCGGTCACCGTGCGCTCGGCACGGTCGCGGCCGAGGAAGCTCACCGCCCAGTGCATCAGCGTGGTCAGCTGGCTCTTGAAGCCGATGATGTAGAACAGGTGCACCGCGAGCCAGGCCACCCAGGCGGGATAGCCGGTGAGCTCCAGGTTGCCGCGCTTCATCACCGCGCGGAAGCGGGAGATGGTGGCCATCGAGCCCTTGTCGCGGTAGACGAACGGCTGCCCGGTCGACTCGCCCCGCAGGCGGCGCAGGATCTGGTCCGCAGCGTGCCGGGCACCCTGGATCGCGCCCTGCGCCACTCCCGGGACGCCGTCCATGGCGGCCAGGTCTCCGACGACGAACACCTCGGGATGGCCGGGGACGGTGAGGTCCGGCTGCACCACGACGCGGCCGGCCCGGTCCAGCTCGGCCTCGGACTGCTCGGCCAGCTGCCGGCCCAGCGGGTTGCCCTGCACGCCCGCGGCCCACACCTTGGTCCGGGCCTCGATCTGCGTGCGCTGCCCGTCCTTGCCCTCCACGGTGACGCAGGACTCGTCGACGTCGACCACCATCCGACCCAGCATGACCTCGACGCCAAGACGGGTCAGGTCGCGCTCGGTCTTCTCGGCCAGGCCGCTGCCGAAGCTGCCGAGGACCGCGTCCGCGGCGTCCACGAGCACGATCCGGGCCTGCCCCGGGTCGATGTGCCGGAACTCCTTGCGCAGGGTCCGCTTCGACAGCTCGACGAGCTGGCCCGCCATCTCCACCCCGGTAGGCCCGGCACCGACGACGACGAAGGTCATCAGGCGGCGCACCTCCTCCTGCCGCCCTGCCGCCGCAGCGAGCTCGGCCAGCTCGAAGGCGCCGTAGATCCGGCCGCGCAGCTCCAGGGCGTCGTCGATGGTCTTCATGCCGGGGGCGTACTCGGCGAAGAGGTCGTTGCCGAAGTACGACTGGTTGGCCCCGGCGGCCACGATCAGGCTGTCGTAGTCGTAGACCATCTCGCGGCCCGCGGTGGTGGCGGTGAGCGTGCGCTCCGCGAGGTTGATCTGCTGCACGTCACCCAGCAGCACCCGGGCGTTGTCCTGGGAGGCGAGGACGTCTCGCGTCGGCGGGGCGATGACACCCTCGGAGAGGATGCCGGTCGCCACCTGGTAGAGCAGCGGCTGGAAGAGGTGGTGGCCGGTCCGGGCGACCAGGGTCACCGACACGGCAGGGTCCTTCAGCGACTTGGCGGCGAACAGGCCGCCGAAGCCGGAGCCGATGATGAGGACCCGGTGCGGGAGGGGGGAGGTCGGGGTGGCGGGTGCGGGGCTGGCACTCATATCAGGAGTCAACACCATCGGCGGCGCTGGTGTTTCCCGTGTGAGACTGGCCGCATGACCAACCTTGACCCGCACCCGGTCGCGGTCGAGTGCGGCGACGAGGCACAAGGGCACGGCACGACCGTGATCGAGCCGCGGGAGGTCCCGCTCGGCGGTCCCCGGGCGATGACCGTGCGCCGCAGCCTGCCCGCGCGCGGCCGCACCACCATCGGGGCCTGGTGCTTCCTGGACCACTACGGCCCGGACGAGATCGCCGAGACCGGCGGGATGGTGGTGCCGCCGCACCCGCACACCTCGCTGCAGACCGTCTCCTGGCTCTTCACCGGCACGGTCGAGCACCGTGACTCGACGGGGGTCCGCGCGCACGTCGTCCCCGGCGAGCTCAACCTGATGACCGCCGGGCACGGCATCTGCCACTCCGAGGTCTCCGTGCGCGAGGAGGGCGCGCCCGGGATCCTGCACGGCGTCCAGCTGTGGACAGTCCTGCCGGCCGAGCACGCCGACGTGCCGGCGCACTTCCAGCACTTCGAGCCCGAGCCCCACGCGGCGGACGGCGTGCGCGCCAGCGTCTTCCTGGGCACGGTGGCCGTCGGTGGCACCGAGCTCAGCTCGCCGGTGCCGACCTACTCACCCCTGCTCGGTGCCGAGCTGGTGCTGGAGCCCGGGGCCACGGCATACCTGGGGGTCGATCCGGCCTTCGAGCACGGCGTGCTGCTGGACCAGGGCCAGGTGCACGCGTCGGGCACGCCCCTGCAGCCGCACCAGCTCTCCCACCACCCGCCCGGTCCGGGCACCCTGGAGCTGCTGGCCGGGCCGGAGGGCGCCCGGGTCATCCTCATCGGCGGCACGCCCTTCGAGGAGCAGATCGTCATGTGGTGGAACTTCATCGGTCGCTCCCACGAGGAGGTCGTGCAGGCGCGCGAGCGGTGGAACGCCGAGCGGGGGCAGGACCCCGACGGTCGGTTCGGGGCGTTCGACTACCCCGGCGGCGAGTGGCTGCCGGCGCCGACGCTGCCGCGCGTCCGGCTGCGGCCCCGCGGGTGAGCCTTGCCCGGTGAGGTCCTGCTGGTCGACAACGTCGACAGCTTCACGTACAACATCGCCGACCTGCTGCACCGCGTGCTGGGCCGAGCCCCGGTGGTCTGGCGGCACGACCGCGAGGTGGACGAGGCCGAGCTGCGCTCGTTCGCAGCCATCGTCGTCGGGCCGGGGCCGGGGCGCCCCCAGGTCACGGCCGACATGGGGCTGTCGGAGCTGGCGCTGCGCCAGCAGGACGTGCCGGTGCTCGGGGTCTGCCTGGGGCACCAGGGGCTGGCACACCTGGCGGGGGAGCGGGTCCTGCAGATGGAGGTGCCGCGGCACGGGATCGTCAGCCCGGTCGAGCACGACGGCAGCGGGATCTTCGCCGGTGTCCCCTCGCCGCTGGACGTCGTGCGCTACCACTCCCTGGACGTCTCCGAGCCGCTGGTCTCGCGGCTGCGGGTGACCGCGCGGGCCACCGACGACGGTTCGGTGATGGGCCTGGAGGACCCGGACCGTCCGGTCTGGGGCGTGCAGTTCCATCCCGAGTCGGTGCTCTCCGAGCACGGCGAGACGATCGTGGCCAACTTCCTGAGGCTGGCGGGGGTCCTGGCTCAGCGCGGTGCTGCGGCGGGGGTCGGCGGGGCGGTCGACACCGGCCCGGTCGCGGTGGGGGACGCCCTGGCCCCGGCGGTGCCGAGGGCGGCGGGGGCAGAAGGGCAGGAGCGGGTGGCCGCCACGATCGGGGTAGGCCGCTGGACCGGACCGGTGGACGTGTGGACCCTGCAGGAGGAGCTGCTCCGGGACGCCCCGACGTCGGCCTGGCTGGACGCCTCCGACGGGTCCGGGTGGTCGGTGCTCGTCGACTCCCGCGGCCCGTTCTCCTTCGAGCTCGAGCACCGGGTCGGGGAGGGTCCGCCGCTCCTGGACCGGATGGACGAGCTGCTCGGACGGTGGCAGCTGGACGGGACGGAGCGCGAGCGGGTGGCCGGGCTGGGGCTGCCGTTCGCCTGGCGGCCGGGTCTCGTCGGCTGGTGGGGGTACGAGCTCAAGGCCGAGACGGGCGGATCGGCGGCGCACCGCTCGCCGTGGCCAGATGCGTGGCTCATCTTCGCCGACCGCGGCGTGGTCGTGGACCACTCCACCGGCGCGGTGTATGCCGTGTGGCTCGAGACGCCCGACGTCGCCGCCACCCAGCGGCAGTGGGCTGAGGGCGTGGGGGAGGCGGTGGCGGCGGCCGTGCACGACGAGGCCGAGGCCCGGCACCTGCGCGACGAGCCAGACAGGCGTCCGTTCGAGACTCCCCCTCCGGAGGTGGCCGAGGGCCGCCCTTGGCGGGTGGTCCGGCGAGAGGAGGAGACGGCATACCTGGGCCTGGTGCGGGAGGCGCAGGAGCAGATCGGGCGCGGGGAGTCCTACGAGGTGTGCGTGACCACGGCCTACACCGTGCGGGGCAGCGGGGTGGGGGAGGCGCAGCTCTACCGAGCCCTGCGCGAGGTGTCCCCGGTGCCGCACGGGGCGTGGCTGCGCGCGCCGGGGGTCAGCGTGCTCAGCGGCTCGCCGGAGCGGTTCGTCTCGGTCCGGGACGGCGTGGTCGAGGCCCGGCCGATCAAGGGCACCCGCCCGCGCGGCGCGACCCCCGAGGAGGATGCACGCCTGGCCGAAGACCTGCGCACCGCGCAGAAGGACCGGGCCGAGAACCTGATGATCGTCGACCTGCTCCGCAACGACCTGCACCGGGTCTGCCGCTCGGGCAGCGTGGAGGTCCCGGAGATCTTCGCGGTGGAGACCTACGCGACGGTGCACCAGCTGGTGTCCACCGTGCGGGGACGGCTGGCCGACGGCATGGGGCCGACCGACGTGCTGCGCGCGTGCTTCCCGGGCGGCTCGATGACCGGGGCACCGAAGGTGCGGACGATGGAGATCCTCGACGAGCTCGAGGGGACGGCGCGCGGGATCTACTCCGGAGCCATCGGCTGGGTCGGCCTCGACGGGACGATGGACACCTCGATCGTCATCCGCACCGCCACCTGGGCCGACGGGCAGGTCACCTTCGGGGTGGGCGGTGCGGTGACGGCGCTCTCGGACCCGGCCGAGGAGTATGCGGAGACGGTCACCAAGGCGCAGTCGGTGCTGCGGGCTCTGGACCTGGCGCTGGCCGACCAGGCGCTCGCCGCCCCGACACGCACCCGGCCGCCGCACCGCCCAGTCGCTGCGGCGGGAGTCAGTCCGGCTGATCCCGGCCGACCACGATGACCCGAACCGGCTCGCGCCCGGTCGCGCCGCGCAGGGTGAGCAGCGGGCCGTCCTCGCCGAGCTCGTAGGTGGCCAGGGTCAAAGATCGCCGGCTGGCCAGGGTGCGCAGGATCCGGCTCAGCTCCCCGGGCCGGGCGGCCGTGACGAGCATGACCGTGCCGTCGCCCCACCGCATCCGCCCCACCCCGGTCACCGGCCCGGGCTCGAGCCCCCGCACGGGAATGCGGCGGGAGAGCAGCGTCGCCAGTGGCTGGCCCCACGACACGCCCGACATGCCTCCAGTGTGGCCGCGGAGGGGGAGCGACCGCGACACGACGGCGCCGCCGGTGCCCCGACGTCCTCCTGGTGTCACGGCAGCCGGGTCGCGGGAGCGGCAGGGCATGCGGACGCCCCCGCCGCGGGGTCGGCGGGGGCGTCAGGGTCGCAGGCGACCGGTCGGGGCCATCACGGCCGCCGGGGTCAGTGCTGATCCGAGGGTCAGGCGCTCTTGATCGCCGAGATCTCGAACTCCAGGGTGACCTTCTCGGACACCAGCACGCCCCCGGTCTCCAGGGCGGCGTTCCAGACCAGGCCGAAGTCCTTGCGGTTGACCACGACCGAGCCCTCGAAGCCGACGCGCTGGTTGCCGAACGGGTCGGTGGCGCCGCCGGCGTACTCGAAGTCCACGGTGACCGGACGTGTCACGTCCTTGATGGTGAGGTCGCCGGTGACGCGCAGGGTCTCGGCGTCGGCCGCGGTGACCTCGGTGGACCGGAAGGTCAGGGTGGGGTAGGTCTCCACGTCGAAGAAGTCACCGGAGCGCAGGTGGGCGTCGCGGTCCTCCGACCGGGTGTCGACCGAGGCGGCCTGGATGACCAGCTCGACGGAGGCGCCCTCCAGGTTCGGGCCGGTGGTGGCCGTGCCCTCGACCTCGTTGAACGAGCCCCGGACCTTGGTCACCATCGCATGGCGGGTGGAGAAGCCGAGGCGGCTGTGGCTGGGGTCGATGGTGTAGGTGCCGTTGAGCTCGTGCAGCGTGGTCATGCGGGTCTCCTCGTTCAGTGTGGTCATGCGGTCTCCTCGTGGTGCGTGTGGGGGCGTGCCCTCATCCGTGCGTTGTTGATATGTCACCTACAGTAGAGGCTTATGCGTGACGTGTCAAGCAGATGGTATGGTTGACGCATGTCCGAATCGAGCACCCCATGGTTGACCGAGCGGGAGATGCAGGTCTGGCGCCGCTGGTTGCGAGCGCAGACCGAGGTCCCCGCCGCGCTGGGCCGTGCCCTGAAGGAGGACAGCGAGCTGTCCATGCAGGACTACGAGACGCTGGTCCACCTGGTCGAGGCGGAGGGCGGGCGCCTGCGGATCTCCGTGCTGGCCGACACCATGCACTGGGAGCGCTCCCGCCTGTCCCACCACCTGCGCCGGATGGTGGGTCGGGGCCTCATCGCCAAGGAGGAGTGCGACTCTGACGGTCGGGGGGCGTTCGTGAACATCACCGTGCAGGGGAGGGCCGACCTGGCCGCTGCAGCACCGGGTCACCTGGCAGCGGTGCGACGAGTGTTCTTCGACGGAGCGACGGAGCAGGAGCTCGACGCGCTCCATACCTTCCTGGGGCGAGTGGTCGAGCGCACCGGCGACTGAAGCCGACCGGGCCCCAACGAGGTCAGGGGCGGGCCGGCTCCGAGCCGGAGGCGCGGGGGAGGAGCAGGGTGCTGTGCCCGTCGACGATGGACACCCGCCCGTCCACCTCGAGGGCCATCCGGGACGCCGCGGTGCGGGCCTCCTCGCCCGCAGGGGTCACCTCTCCCTCGAGGCTCAGCCGGACCCGGCCGAAGGCGTCGGTGCACCCCAGCTCGACGCGGACCAGCGTCGTCCCGCGGTCGCGCGCGTCCCGGAAGAGATGGTCGAGGATCTGGCCGACCGTGGCCTGCGACGCGCGCACCGGCATCGCGCCCTCTGGTTCCTCGACCAGGACGGATGGCAGGCCGGGGCGGTCCCCGTCGGGGGGTGCCTCCCACCTCTGCATCGCCCCCAGCACGACCGGGACGAGGTCGACCGTGTCGACGTCCGTCAGTCGCTGGGACTGGACGTGGTCCAGATAGGCGCGCACCGCCGCGTTGAGCCGGTCGAGCTGGGGGAGGTAGCTGTGCAGCTCGGCGGCGACGTCGGGCGGGGTCTGGGGCCAGGAGGCCAGGTCCTCGATCTCCACCCGCAGCGCGCTGATCGGCGTGCGCAGCTCGTGGGAGGCGTTGGCGGCGATGTCGCGCTCGCGCCGCATCAGCTCGGCCCACCGGGCTGACGCCCGGCGCAGGGCGTCGGCGATCGCCTCCGCCTCGGCCACCCGGTGGTGCCGGATGGGCTCGTCGAAGTGTCCCTGCCCGATGCGCTCAGCGACGCCGGCCAGCTCGCGGAAGGGGCGCGAGAGCCGTTCCGCCAGGCCCAGCATGAGCAGCGGCACCAGGATCACCAGCGCCAGGCCGATGAGGACGAGAGGCATCAGGGCGTCACCGACCCGCTGGTCGACGAGGTCCGCGGACCGGCGCACGGTGAGCTCGCCCCCACCGGTGAGAGGCCGGGTGGCGACGATGTCCTCGGGGGAGTCTGTCTCGGTCGGAAGGCCCACCCGGACGATGCTGCCGTCGGGCGCGGTGACGCTCAGGCTCTCCTGCTCCCGCAGGAAGAGCGCGAGGAAGTCGGAGGTGACCTCCTCGCCGACACGCACCCTCTCGGAAAGGGCGATGGCGGCGATGTCGGCGGCGTGGTGGGTCTCCTGCCGCTCACCGTCCTCGACGAGGTCGGCCAGCAGGTAGGCCCGCGGGACGCCGTAGAGAGCGACGATCCCGACGACCAGTGAGACGAGGACGGCGACCAGCCGGTTACGCATCCTCCACGTCCTCGAGGCGGAACCCCACCCCGCGGACCGTGGTGATCTGGACGGGGGCGTCGGCCTCCTCCAGCTTCTGCCGTAGGCGCCCCACGGTGGTGTCAAGGGTCTTGGTGGAGCCGAACCAGTTCTCGTCCCACACCTCGTGGATGAGGGTGTCCCGGGTCAGCACGGTCCCGCGTCGGGAGTCCAGCAGGGCCAGGACGTCGAACTCCTTCGGGGTGGCCGGCAGCTCCTGCTCCCCGACCCAGACGCGACGGGCGTCCTGGTCCACGACGAAGCTGCTGTCGCGCCTGGCCGCGGGTGCCGCGCCGGGCGTCACCGCCTTGTCGTGATACTCAGCACGACGCAGCAGTGCCCGGGTGCGCGCCTGGAGCTCGGCGAGACCGAACGGCTTGGCCAGGTAGTCGTCCGCGCCCTGGTCCAGACCGACCACGCGGTCCAGCTCCCCGTCCCGGGCGGTGAGGATGATGATGCCACCGGCGAAGCCACCGTCACGGACGGCGCGGCACACGTCGATGCCGTCGATGTCCGGCAGACCGAGGTCCAGCATGAGCAGCGCCACGTCGTCGTGCTTGGTCACCCGCTCTATCGCGGGGAGGCCCTCGGCGAAGCGCACGACGGTGTAACCGTCTCGCTCCAGGGTGCGGACCAGCGGGGCGGCGATCTTGTCATCGTCCTCGACGACCACGATGGTGGGCATGTCAGCGAGCATACGGGCCTGATTCGTGGATGCGGCTCGAGCCGGACGTGACGTGGACCGCCAGCAGCATCGGGACCAGAAGGCCGCAGGCCACCAGAGCCAGGCCCCGCAGGGTGACCCCGGTCGCGAGGTCTCCCGGCACACCCACGGTCATCGCGAGCACCGCGGCGAGGGCGCCGGTCACGCAGAGCAGGACTGCAGCCAGTCGCGCCGGGAAGGGGTCCCGGACGGCCATCACGATGGCCGCCAGGCCGGCTGCGACGCCGGCGGACCCGCTCATCAAGGAGTAAGGGGTCAACGTGCTGTCCAGGGCATAGGCGATCAGGAGGCCGCCCAGGACGGCGGTGACGATGACCGCTGCCCAGAGAGGGCGGGCCAGGATCCGGCGCATCAGAAGCTTCCTTCGGTCTGGGTGACGGGATCGGCCACACAGGCGCGGCCGGTCAGGCTGGTGACGACGGCCGACGGGGTCCAGGTCAGGACCGCGGCGGGGGCCGGTTGCATGACCTCGTCCTCGTCGTTCACTGCTGCCAGGGTCACGGTGACCGTGGTCTGGATGGCCCCGTCGACGGTGACCGTCTGCGCCGTCATCGTGGCGGGCAGGAGGATCTGCTGCTCCACGTCGATGACGTCAGCGCCGAGGTGCACCTGGCCGACCTCGACGGGCAGGTCGCCGGAGCGGACGTCGAAGGTGTCGTCCTGGGCACTGGCACCGAGCAGGGCGCCGTCCCGCAGCCGCACCGACACCGGGGTCGCCTCACCGGACCACCCGGGCAGGACGGTGCCGAGGTCGACCGCGCCGGAGTAGGTGAACGCGAAGGCGTCACCCTCGTCCAGGCTTCCGGCTGTGCCGCCGTTGATGGCGGTCAGGCCGACGCCGCGCAGCTCGGGCTCCTCGATGTCCTCTTCGTCGCCGGGGATGGTCTCGTCCTCATCGTCGCCCGGGACGGTCTGGTCGTTGTCGTCACCGGGGAGCATCGGCGGCTCCTCCGGGGCAGGCTCGACGACAGCCTCATCGTTCGGCTCGTCCTCGACCGGCGGGTCCACAGGTCGGCGCTCGACGGGCGAGACCCTCCGGACGTCCGGCCCGACCTGGCCCTTGTCCACCGAGTCGGCGGCGGGGTCGGTTGCCTCCGGACCGATGTTGGCCGCGCGGGGGCGGAGGACGCCGGCGTTGTCGACGGTGACGTCGTAGATGATGTGCTCATCGGTCGGGACAATCCAGATCGCCCTGGCGCGCAGGTCGTACTGGCCGTCCTTCAGCTGTGTGGTGTCCCAGGGGCAGCTGAGTTCTCGGGTGACGCCAGCGCACAGGGGCTGCCAACGACCGCCGGACTCGCGGTAGTCGATGCGGAGGGTGTGCAGGACCCAGCCGGACATCCTCGCGGTCAACGTGGGGCTGCCGGAGACGGGCTGGCCCGGGTGGTCGAGCACGAGCCTGCCGTTCGCGACGCTCGTGGCCACGGTCTCTGAGGTGCCAATGAGACCGGCGCGGTCGGTGGCCCGGGCCCGGACCTCGTAGTTCCCACTGCTCAGGCTGGTGGTGTTCCAGACGCACTCGTACGGCGCGGAGGTGTCCGTGCAGAGGGCCGCCCACGTGCCCCCGGTCTGCCGGGTCTCGATCGTCACGCTCGCCACACCCGTGCCGAACTCGTCGGAGGCCTGGGCCCTCAGGGCCTGGGTGCCGGAGGCCTGCGCGGGCAGGTCCACGATAGACACCTTCGGAGCCACCCAGTCGGCGGCGGCGCTGACGGTCGCTGTGTTGGAGCTGCTCGAGGTGAACGTCGCGGTGGAGAAGCCGGGCATGGTGAACGCGAGCAGCATCGCCAGCGCACCGAAGACGATGACCTTGAGGGAACGCCGGTCGGTCACGTCATACTCCTTGGTCGGTGCTGCTGGCGATGCTGGGTGAGACTGAGAGGTCAGCGGCTGGTGGCCGCGTGACGGGAGCTGTCGGACGACTCGTGCTCGCGCCACATACCGGTGAGGTTGCGGCCGAGCTCGACGAGGGCGAGCAGGGCGATGATGGCCGCGGGGATGCCGATGATGATCATCCGGACCCCGCGGTCGGCCAGGGCGATGAGCAGATAGCCGACGTACGGCACGGACTGGGTCACGACCGGCTGCTCGGCGTCGACGAGGCTGAACGTCCACGGGTCGACGTCGGGGTTCGCGTCGCCCTGGGTCAGGAAGACCAGCTCGCTGGCCTCGTCGGTGGTGATCTCGACGATGCGGTGGGTGACCAGGTTGCTGACGCCGCTGTCCGCGGGAGGCAGGTAGGTGATCACGTCACCGACCGCGAGGTCCTCCACGGGGCGGGGCTCGGCGAACACGACCGAGCCCTTCTCGATCGAGCCGGACATCGAGCCCCCGGTGATGACGTAGCGCTCGAAGCCGAGCGCGTGGGGCAGAAGGTATGCGGCGCAGGCGAGGACGAGTGCGACCAGACCCAGGTTGCCGGCCATGCTGAGGAGGCGTCGGGCCCAGTGCTTCATCCGCTGCATCGGGGTCATCCTTCCGGAATTCAGGGGCTTCGGGGATTCTCAGGGTGTTGCTCAGGGGGTGTGGTGCCTGGTGGTGCGGGTGGCCAGTCGACTCGACTGGCCACCCGGTCCGGCAGCGGCACCTGCCACCGGACCGGGTGGGTCACGGGACCTTCAGGAATGACCTTGGGGGATAGGTCAGTGGTCGGTCTGGATGGCATCCCAGGTGATGGCCGCGTTGGCGGTCTTGCCCTGGGCGTCGTTGCCGGCGTCCTTGTCCAGGCTCACGGTGAACTTCAAGGTGGCGGAGTGGCCGACGGCGAAGTCGCCGATCTTGCGGGCCGGCCCGTCCTTGATGCCCTTGAAGTCGCCGTCGTAGATGGTCTGGCTGTTGGCCTCGTTGACGACCTTCAGCTTCAGGTCATTCTGGGGGAAGGTGCTGTCGGCGCTCGTGGCGGTGAGGTTGAAGATGGCCGGCAGGGTGCCGTTGTTGGTCAGGGTCACGGTCCCCGACACGTCCTTGCCCGGCTTCAGGTCCGTCGCGCTGAGGAGGGCCTGGCCGTCCTTGCTGTTGGTCTGCTTCAGCGTGCCCGAGGTGACCGAGCCGATGGTGTTGCTCGACGCGGAGGTGAAGGTCGCACCCGAACCGACGGCCAGCGCGCCGGCCGCGAGCAGGACGGCGAGGGGGGCAAGAACCTTCTTCGAGCGGGAGGTGGTGCTGGTCATGCTGACTCCTGGTGGTGGGGGTGCCTCACGGCGGAACCGTTGATGTTTCAAACACTACGCCCGGTAGTTCCACGGTTCTCCAACAGAAGATCCACCCCAGCTCCTCAGTTACTCGTCAGTTCTACTCAGTAGTAACACTGACCGGTAACCCAAGCGCGGCGTCAGGAGGCAGCCGCGTTCTCCTCCGGCATGCGCGCGGGCAGCTCGAACCAGACGGTGGTCCCGCCCTCCTGGCGTGGCTCCATACCGACCCGGCCTTCGTGCGCGGTGATGATCCGGTGGACGGTGGCCAGGCCGATGCCGTAGCCGGCGCGGGCGGGCGCGTCGGCGCTGTTGCGGGCGCGCACATAGGGCAGGAAGATCGACCTCTCCTGCCCTGCCGGCACGCCGATGCCGTTGTCCATCACGCAGATCCGCCAGACAGATCCCTGCTGGGTAGCCGTGACCTGCACCTCGGGGGTCACCCCGTCGCGGGTGAACTTCAGGCTGTTGGTCAGCACGTTGGAGAAGACGGAGTAGAGCAGCTCACCGTCACCGGGGACACGGGGGAGATCATCGACCCGCACCTTGGCCTCCGTCTCCCGGATGAAGGGGCTGAGGTCGAGCAGCGCCCGATCGGTGACCTCGCCCAGGTCCACCCAGTCGCGGCGTGGCCGCGCACCGCCCTCCTTGGCGTGAGCCAGCACCTCCTGGATCATCCGGCTCATCCCCCTCGCGGACTCGGTGATGTGCCCGACGATGTCTGACAGCTCGGGGTCCGCGAGGATGGCCGGCTCTCCAGCCAACAGCTCGGCGTTGGCGCGCACGCCCATCAGGGGGTTGCGCAGGTCGTGGCTGACCTGGCTGGCGAAGTGCCACAACGCCTCGTTGGAGCGGGCCAGCTCGTCGCGCACCTGGGTCAGCTCCAAGAGGGAGTCCTCCAGCTGCACGCTGCGCAGACGCAGCTCCAGCACGTCGGTGACCCGCGCGGCCGCGAAGGTGAGCAGCTCGCGCTGCTTCTCGGTGGCCTCCCCGGGCTCGACGTCGAAGACGCACAACCACCCCAGCGGCACTCCCGTGGGCGTGAGCAGGGGTGCGGAGGCGTAGAACCGCACCCCTGGGCCGCTCCGGATGACCCCTCTGTCGGCGAAGCGCGGGTCAGCGCTGGCGTCTGCGACGACCACCGCACCGGCGTCGGGGGGAAGAGTTGCGCACATCGACTCCTGTCGCGGCAGAACCGCGCCGGCGAAGCCGGTGGTGGCGATCTGGTACTCGTGGGTGCTGGTGAGGATGTTGATCGCGGCAAAGGGCACGCCGAACATGCCGGCCGCGAGATCGCTCAGCGACTGCAGCTCTGCGCCGCTGGGGCGGTCGAGCAGGCGGTAGCCCTGGATCTCCTTGTCGCTCTCGCGCATCGCGGCACTGACCACCGTGCCCCCTCTCCTCACGCGAAACCTCCTCGTCCTACGCCGCTCCATACTCTCAGACAAGGCGGTATGCCGCCGCCGGGACCACAAAGCAGCACGGCGGCTCTGAGCGATGCGTCAAGACTCGAGCCGGCCGTCGCCGTAGGTGGCGCTGACCTCGCTCACCACGATGCGGTACCCGTCGTACCAGCGGGCCACCTGCTCCTTCGCCTCGAGGTGTCGCGGGAAGCGCGCGAGCTGACGGACCGCAGCCATGTCGGCGAAGTAGTAGATCGCGTTGACATCCCGACCGTCCGGCGAGACCCACTTCTCCACCCGCTCGAAGCCGGGGAGGCTCCGCGCGTAGTCGTCGATCTGCTCGTCGAGTCGGTGGAAGTCGTCGTCGTAGGTGCCGGGCCGGAAGATGAACTGGCAGCAGATCACCAGCCCTCCTTCGTTCGTGCCGTCGATGGCTCGACCGCGTCGAGGACTGCGGTGCCCCCGTCCAGCAGGCCGCCGACCATCCCGCCCTGCTGCGACGTCCCGGGCGGCGTCGAGTGCGGATCGTCGGTGAGGCGGACGTTGCGGCAGCCGTAGTCGTCGACCAGCACCCCAGTGAGGTCGCCGTCGTGGCTGTACACGACCAGCCAACGCGGGCCGAGGTCGGCGGTGCAGGCCTGGTCGGGGCTGAGGAGGCTCAGGCCGTCCAGGGCCGACCGCAACGCTGGCAGGTCGTCCGGCGCGACGGGCTGGGGTTTTCCCATCAGCCGCCAGCCGTAGACGAGTCCGCCGTTGGAGGTGGTGTCCCGGTCGTAGGTCTCGTAGCCGCAGACCCGGGCCTCCTGGGGGTCCAGGAGGTGGGGCAGCTGCTCCGCAGCATGCTCCACGCCGAACCCGTGCCTGGACGGGTCGTCACCGATGGGTAGCTCGTCGGGGCACGGCTCGCCACCTGCCTCCGACAGTTGCTCCGGCTGCACCGTGGGGGTGTCGACGTCCGCTGCGGGCGACGTCGCACCGCACGCGGTCAGGGCGAGAGCGCTCAGGCCGAGAAGCCCAGCCCTGACCGGGCCGCTCCACAGGCGTGGGCGAGGACGAGGACGGTCAGGGAGGATGGAGGAGAAGCTCGACGGCGGCATGTCAGCTCCTGTCCTCGCGGGCCGACAGAACCTGCTCGCGCAAGATGTCGGCGTGTCCGCAGTGCTGGGCGAGCTCCCGCAGCATGTGCGCATAGATCGCCCAGACCGCCCGGCGTCCCCGGCCGGTCACCTCGTGCTCCAGGCTGAGGTCCCGGACCAGCAGCCGTGAGTCGGCGCACGCGGCGGCGTAGGCGTCGCGCACGCTGTCGATGGTGTCGGCAAGGTGCAGGATGAAGGATCGGTCCGGGGTGGACGGTGCCCCGACCTCCTGCAGGCTGCGGCCGGTCAGCGCCTGGTTGAACCAGACCTGCTCGACGTAGGTGACGTGCTTGACCAGGCCCAGCAGTGTCGTCCGCGAAGGCACCAGGCGTCGTCGGGCCTCCTCCTCGGTCAGCCCGTCGAGACTGTGCTCCAGCATGGAGCGGTGCTCGTCCAGAAGCTCATCCAGTCGCCTGCGGAGGTCTTCTGTCCACGCCGTCCCGCCGCCGACATCGGTCATGGCCCGAATGTAGTGCAGCGGGCCCTCGTCAGCCGGTAGACGTCTCCCGCTTGCCGAGGCGCTTGTGTACGCCGTCGCACCAGGGGAGCCGCTGACTGGCCCCGCACCGGCACAGGGCGACGACGGGGCGGGTGACGGGATGGGTCACACCCTGGGCGTCGACCACCACGCGCGCGCCACGCACCAGCACCGGGCCGTCCTCGCACTCGGTGAGGCGGAGCAGTTCGGTGGGCAGCGGGGTGGCCACGGGCACGCGGTCGCCTCTCATGCGGCCACCCAGGGATGCAGCGGTATGCGGAGGGCCGAGCGCCCCTGCTCCCACGCGCCCATGACGAGCTCCGCGACCAAGCCCTCGACGTGCAGCCCGGCCACCGCGCCCACGAGGAGGGTGGGCAGGGTGTCAGGATCGTCCGCGACCAGTGCCCCGCACACGTCGCGCACGGCGACCTGCTCGTGGGCGGCATCGGCCTCCACGTGCTCGTCGAAGTAGCGCCAGGCCTCCTCGGGCAGCCCCAGCCTGCGGGCCCCGGCGACGTAGAACTTGGACGGCAGCGAGCTGGTCATCTCCACCATGGTCAGGTGACCGACGACGGCCGGCGCCCAGCGACTGCGACCGGCAAACCAGCCCAACGTGACGTTCGACAGAAGCACCGGAGCGGGCCAGGTGTCGGCATACCCGCCGTAGGAATGGTCCAGGCCCACGGCCGTCATGGCCTGGGCGAACAGCTCTGAGTGCAGCGCGGAAGGGTCGCCGCTGCCGTACTCGTCGAACTGGATCTCCATCAGGGCGACCTTGGCGCGGCCGGGGATCCGCGGCACGGCGAAGGTATGCGGGTCGGCCTCCTTGAGCTGGGAGGCGGACCGGAGCACCAGCATCTCCCGCCACTGCTCCGCCGTCATCGAGGAGCGCGCCCAGGCCGACATGGACGGGGCGGAGGCGGCCACCCGGTCGGGCAGGGAGAACAGCGTCCCGGTCAGGTCGCGGCGTGCCTCCGGCAGCAGCTCCTCCACGACGGGGGTGAAGGCGGCGAGCAGCTCCTCCTCGAGCTCGGCCTCCAGCTGGGTGCGTGCCTGGACCACCGCCAGGTCCCACTCGATCTCGGGGTCGACGCCCGAGTAGCCGTGGTAGTTCAGCCCCTGCAGCACCCAGAGCGCGAGCAGCCGGTCCTCGTCGTTCGTGATCCCCGGCGAGCGCTCCAGGCCGACCGTCCGCAGCTGTGCGTCGCTCCCGGGGGACGGCTGGCGCAGGTGCTCGACCACCGCGGTCGAGCTCGGGCCGCGAGGCTGCGGGAGGTGCATCGGAGTCTCCTGTCGTCTGGCGTCACGCTATGTCCGAGGCCCACCGGGCGCCTCCTGGGCGGCCCGGTGGGCGCGGCGCTCAGCGCTCCGGGGTGACCCGGACGAGAAGCTTGCCGAAATTCTTGCCCTGGAGCATGCCGGCGAAGGCCTCCGGGGCGTTCTCCAGACCGTCCACGATGTCCTCGCGATAGCGCAGCGTCCCGTCCTGGACCCAGCCCGTCGCGTCGGTGAGGAAGTCCTCATACATCTCCGGGACGAACTCGGACTGGATGAAACCGCGGATGGTGAGGCTCTTGGACAGGATCTGGGAGAGGAAGCCGGGCAGCCGGTCTCGGCCGTCGAGGTCCGCCCCGTTGTACTGAGCCACCAGCCCGCAGACCGGGATCCGGGCGTAGAGGTTGAGCAGGGGCAGCACGGCGTCGGCGACGTGCCCCGCCACGTTCTCGAAGTAGACGTCGATCCCGTCGGGGACGGCGTCGGCGAGCTTGCTCGCGAAGTCGGGGTCGCGGTGGTCGATGGCCGCGTCGAAGCCGAACTCCTCCAGCAAGGCCTGGCACTTCTGCGGCCCGCCGGCGATGCCCACGGCCCGCGCTCCCTTGAGCCGGGCGATCTGGCCGACCGCCGACCCCACGGGGCCGGTCGCCGCGGCGACCACGACGGTCTCCCCGGGCTGGGGCCGGCCGATCTTCAGCAGGCCGGAGTATGCGGTGAAGCCCGGCATCCCCAGCACACCCAGCGCGGTCGACAAAGGGGCTGCGGAAGGGTCCAGCCGGCGCACGTGCGCGCCGTCGACGACGGCGTGCGACTGCCACCCGGCGCCCGCGAGGACGTAGTCACCCTCGGCGAGGTCAGGGTGGCGCGACGCGACGACCTGCCCGACGGTCCCACCCACGATCACGTCGCCCAGCTCCAGGTGCGCGGCGTAGGACGGAGCGGTGCTCATCCGCCCCCGCATGTAGGGGTCGAGGGAGAGGTAGACGGTCCTCAGCAGCGCCTGCCCGTCGGAGATCTCGGGCAGGTCGACCACCTCGGTGCCGAAGTTCTCGGAGGACGGGACACCCTCCGGGCGGGAGGCGAGGACGATGCGGGTGCTCTGGGTCTGGGGGTCTGCAGCCATAGAGGCAGTCTGCCCGGTGCGGCCGACACAGCCCGCAGCCGCACCTCGTCGCGCTCTCGGACCAGGTGGTGGTCCAACGCCGAGTAGAGGTCGTGGACCAGTTCAGGCCCGACGGGTCGCCCCGTCGCGCGGAGGTGCGCCGCCAGGTCGTTCGAGACTCGGCGGGGACCGCCAATCTGGCGATGCGATCGGTTGCCGGGGGGATGGTCAAGCCATAGCCTGACGAGTACCGGCAGTGACTCCAACGCCGGCAACCCGAATCCAGGCGGTCCCCATGAGCGAGTCCCCGAACGACCCCTACAACCCCGCCAACGCTGAGCCCGAGGCCGAGGAGGAGCAGGGCGCTGACGCGGCCCAGGATGACGCGAGCACCGCGGAGCAGGCTCCCGACAGGAACCTCCAGGCCTGACCGGTCTTCGTCACTCGTCAGACCGTGAAGCCGAGCCAGTCACGGAGCGCTTCAGCGACAGATCCGTAAGCGCAGCAGGAACACGATGTCTGAACCTGCGACGGTCTACTGAAGGCTCACGCCAGCGACCGTGGCGCTTGGATCCGCGCGGCTAGTGACGGCCTCTCGAAGGCCCCGAGAGCGGAAGCGTACAGGATCCGGGCTGTCATGGGCGCGTGCGTTCGTGTCGGTGGCTCCTGCCGGACTCATCTCGTGAGGATCCTCCGTTCGGCGTTGATGCACGGATGCACGCCGGCGGACATCGCGCTACCCGTAAGGAGGGCGCGCATGAGTGACGAGATCATTGATAGCGTGCCCGCCCTTACGGATGCGCGGGTCACCGACCTGGTCCAAGAGGCGGAGGCTGGCTGCGAACTGACGGCCCGCGCGTCCGAGCAGAATCCGCACTCCCACCGGGTTCAGCTGGTTCCCGAGGACGTGCTGGACGCCATCGACGAGCGAGCCGCCAAGGATGGGCAGTCGCCCGACGCCGTCGTCCGCGAGGGCGCTCTCGAACTATCTCGATAGCGCCTGAACTACTCCTAGCCCCGGGCCGAGGAGTTCCGTGACGTCCCGATGAAAGGGGGCGGTCGACTGCTCCGCAGATATCCACGCCATCCAAGGTGGCGAGCGATCCGCGGCAGAAGCGGGCGTCGCGTGCGGGTCGCTTGCACGATGGCACTAGAGGACACGACGGCACTAGAGGAACCGAGCCCGCGCAGAGCAGGGGCGTCGCTGTCAGCGCTGCTCGAACCCTGCTCGGGTGTAGAGGGCGTGGGCTGCAGGCGAGGTACCGTCGCCGAAGCGCAGTGAAAGGGTGGGGTCCCCGGCCGCGGCGCAGGCGTGGACCGCTTCGTCGAGCAGGGCTTGACCGACGCCCATCCCTTGTGCGTCGGGATGGACGAAGAGGTCGATGATGAAGGGCCCATCCAGCTCTGGATCCCATATCGACTTGTCGACCACCAGGATCGCCCCCACGGGCCGACCCTGGAGGGTGGCGACCCGGGTGAGGTCATGCGGAAGCGACCCGAACTCTTCGGCGACGGTATCGTCCACCTCTCGCTGGGCATCGCTCAAGTTGGTGGCTCCAACACCGGGCGGGTATGCCGCAAGGTAAGCGGTGGCGGGGGGCGCGATATGCTCGCGCGCCCGCGACAAAGTCGTGCATCCCGTTGTGGGATGCTAGATGGTATGCTGATGGGGTGACGACACAGATCGCGGTACGGCTCCCTGATGAGATGGTTCGCTTTCTGGACCGGAGCGTGGCCAGTGGCAAGGCTCCCAGCCGAGCGGCGCTGGTGGCCGCGGCCCTAGAGCGTGAGATGCGCCTGCAAGCCGCTCAGCAGGACGCCCAGACCCTGAAGAAGAAGGGCACGGCCGATGACCTCGACGAGCTCGTCACTTGGTCCGTAGCCCACGCGACACTGGACGACTGACCTTGCGCGAGATCTGCCTGGCGCGGCTGGACAAGACCCGCCCCGTCCTGGTGCTCACCCGCGACACTGCCCGCGCCGTGATGACCAAGGTGACCGTGGCTCCCATCACGTCGACGGTCAAGGGGCTGTCCAGCGAAGTGCCGGTAGGACGTGCCAACGGGCTGGACCACAACAGTGCTGTCTCGATCGACAACGTCCTGACCATCCCCGCCGACCTCCTGGGCCGGACGCTGGGCTTCCTCACGCCCGAGCAGGAGCGCCACCTGGCAAGAGCCATCGTGCTGGCGTACGACCTCGACGTGCCGTTGCTGGGGGAGCCGTGATCGCTCCGTAAGGGACCCAGGGACGATGCCTTCCGATCGAGCTGGGCGGCGTGAGCGGAGCCGCACCTTTATCACGAGGCGGGAGGCGCTGGACTTCGAGCACGAACGCGCCCGGGCCAGGCGGGGGTGCGTCGTCTCCTCGAGCCGGGTGTCCGTCTCCGAGGTGGCCGAGCGCTACTTCGCCAACCTGACCGGCACGGTGGCGTCCCGAACGATCCAGGGTTACCGCCAGCACTGGCGCACCGCACCTCAGCCCTACTGTCGGGCACGTGCCGGTCGACCGGCTGACGGTGCCGCGGATCCAGGAGTTCGTCTCACCCCTCGCGGCCCAGCGGTCGGCCCCCACGACGCGGAAGGTGCGTCAAGACACGTGTGACCAGCAACACCATCACGGTGGGCCCCGTGGGACTCGAACCCACAACCTACGGATTAAAAGGGCGTCCAGGGGGTGAGTGGCCACCACCTGCAGGGCGCTGACCTGCACAAACGTCGCTATCCAGCGCAGCAGGAACACGATGTTCTGAACCTGTGACGGCCTACTGACGGCCTACGCCAGCGACCCCATGGCGCTTGAGACTCGCGGCTAGTTACGGCCTTGTTGAGGCGCCGAGAGTGGAAGCGTGCAGGATCCGGGCTGCCGCTGGGCGCGTGCGTCCGTGTCGGTGGCTCCTGCCAGACTCATCTCGTGAGGATCCTCCGTTCGGCGTTGAAGCACGGATGCACGCCGTCGGACATCGCGCACGCCGTCGCCACGGCGTGGCAACGCACACAGGTCGGTGAAGACCCGGACAGGTGGCTCTATGTGGGTGTGGACGCAGCGGCCAGACCACTGGAGATCGTCACGGTCGCGGGGGATGATGGTGCGGAGGTTGTCATCCACGCGATGAAGTTGCGCAAGCGGTACTACCCGAAAGGAGGGCGCGCATGAGCTACGAGATCACTGATAGCGTGCCTGGCCTCACGGATGCGCAGGTCACCGACCTGGTCGAGGAGGCGGAGGCCGGCTACGAACTGACGGCCCGCACGTCCGAGCTGAATCCGCACTTCCACCGGGTTCAGCTGGTTCCCGAGGACCTGCTGGACGCCATCGACGAGCGAGCCGCTAAAGATGGGCAGTCGCCCGACGCCGTCGTCCGCGAAGCGCTCTCGAACTATCTCGATACCGCCTGAACTGTCCTAGCCCCGCGGGCCGAGGAGCCGTCCCGTGACGTCCCGGTGAAAGGGGGCGGTCGACTGCTCCGCGATCACGATTCCAAGGTCCGAGCGATCTGCGGCATCGTACAGGATGGTCTGGCGTCTGTCGCTTTCAGGGGATCCAGGTGACGGTGGCGGTGTCGTCACCATCGGTTGGGCGGCTGCTGCCGATCACGAACTCGCCGATCACGGTCTCGCCGTCGGATTCGTAGACGTTGACGCTGAGCGTCTTGCCGAGACGTTCCTGCTGTTGGATCAGGGCATCCTCGGGGGAGGTGGGTGCTGGACCGCCTGCGGCGTTCATGTCGGAGACATACGCGTAGCCCAGCTGCCCGTTGGTGGCCACGACCGCGACGAGGTCAGGGGAACCGTTTGCGTTCTCCACCCCGAAGGTCTGGCCCTTGGCGTTGACGCCCCACTGCGTGACCTCAGTGCTCACATAGGCCGCGGTGAGCCGCCAGGTAGCGCCCTCGGTCGCCCTGATCTCCACCTCATCCATCCCCGCGGCCAGGTCAACGACGTAGGCCATAGACGGGAAGTCCTCCAGGTCGCTGGGCTCGGCCCCGGTGTCGCAGATCATGCCGGCGCCGTCGGGGTAGGTGAACTCTCCGGCGCTCAGGCAGTCGATCACCAGCCCCACCCCGGTGGCGCCTTGGGGCCTGCTGCCCAGCTCCACGGTGGCGGTGCCGGTCTCGGTCCGGGTGATGGGCTCGCTGAGGTGGGTGACACGGGTCCTGCCGGGCAGCAGGTCCGCGTCGTTGGTGACTGGCCCGGTGGTGCTCTGGTCGGCACCGCCGCCGGGTCCGACCTGGGCTGACTGCGGCAGCAGCTGGGCGCCCAGGGGCACGGCGAGGGCCAGCGCCGCGACCGCGAGCGTGCCACCCATCGCCACGGCCGTATGGCGACGCCTGCGCCGGCGCACCCGCTCACCGATGACCTCGAACCGGTCGAGCGGATCGGGCAGGTCGGGCGGCAGGTCCCGCAGCCGGTCGATGAGACGGTCGGTGTCGTTCACAGGTCCTCCTTCACCAGGGGCTTGGTGTCGATGAGCTCGCGCAGCCGCGCCAGCCCCTTGGCGGTCTGGCTCTTGACCGTCCCCGTCGAGCTGCCCATGATCTCGGCCACGGTCGCCACGGACAGGTCGTCGAAGTAGCGCAGCACCACCGCCTGCCGCTGCCGCACCGGCAGCCGGGCCAGCGCCTCGACCAGGACCACCCGATCGGTGACAGCCCCGCTCGGGTCATGCACGGCATACCCGCCAGTAGGTATGCCAGCACGCTCCATGGCCAGGTCCGTGGGCTGCTCCCGGGTCCACAAGCGTGCCCGCCAGCTCGCGTTGGTCCGGACCATCACGGTGCGCACGTACGCCTCAGGATGACCGAGGCTGACCCGCCCCCAGTGCGGCCAGGTGCGGGCCAGGGCAGTCTGCAGCAGGTCCTCAGCCGCGGCAGCGTCACCGGTCAGCATCCAGGCGGTCCGCAGCAGCGCCGGGGAACGGCCCACCACGAACTCCCGAAATCCCTCCGGCTCACGCATCGGGGCCTCCCTGCTCCATACCCCATTCAACCGGCTGGACCCCCAGAACGGTTGCCTAGCTAGGGGAGGACGTCCGCATGCCCCACGAGATGACATACCGGGCGCGGCGCGCGAGGCCGCGGCAGAACGGACACGGGAAGCCGGTCAGTCGTACAGGCGGCTACCGTGAGGCAAGCCGGGCCAGGCTCAGCCGAACGTGGCCGGGGAAGTCTGCGGCGCACTCGACGTCGGTGCCCTCCGCACGAGCGCGCCGCACCACAAGCGGCATGACAGTGATGTCACGCGCGCCGAGCAAGGGGCCGGCTGAATGTCGACCGGCTCTCGCGGAGTCGTGATGTCCGCACGTCAGGGGAGTGGCGTCGGTATGGCCTTCGGCGTGCGTGGATATCCCCCCTGTCTCGGGGGCGTCTTTACGGCGCTGTCCACGCCGACCCATCGATAGCCTCACTCGGCATCAATGAGCACACCGCCGTCTGCGTCGACCGCAACGGCGCCACGGCCGTCGGAGAGCGTTCTGCGATCGCCGTGGACGGTTAGGCCGCGACCTGGCTCGAAGGCAGCAACGACGCACTGGGCGCGGTCAGCGTCTGGATGGGCGTCTTCGCACTGGGCAATCGCATCGAGTGACGCGCGCGACAGCACGGGGGCAGGGGTGAAGTCAGGCTCGCAGGCCGTGCGGGGGGTCAGACATAGCCGTCTCGCTGGGTCTGGGTGTTCGCGCACAGAGCGGACACACTAGGACGGGCGGCATGTGCCAGTGCAGTTCACAGGGCTGGGGTGACTTTTCCGTCATATGCACTCACCCCGCAACCCGGGACCAGGCTAGTCCGGCATCGGGCTCATCTGCAGTCCGTCCGGCTCAGCCGGAGTCAACGCCGCGACGGTGGCGCCGATGATGGCCACCGCCGGCGCCCCGAGCCCCGCCTGCTGGGCGGCCTGGGCAACCTGTCCCAACGGCGCGATCACCCGGCGCTGGGAGGGCAGGCCGCCGTCGGCGACGACGGCGGCGGGCGTGTCGCCGGGCAACCCGCAGGTGACGAGCCGCTCCGCGATCGCGGGCAGCGTCGCCACGCCCATGAGCACAACGATCGTCAGGCCGGCCCCGGCCAGGACTGCCCAGTCCACCTGGTTGCGGGGGTCGTCCGGACCGACGTGACCGGAAACGACGACGAAGCCGGGCGTGACCGCGCGGTGCGTCACGGGCAGGCCCGCCAGGCCAGGTACGGCGACCGCCGAGGTCACCCCGGGGACAACCCGGACTGGAATCCCGGCGCTGGTACACGCGAGCCACTCCTCGCCCCCGCGGCCGAAGACGAAGCTGTCCCCGCCCTTCAGCCGCACCACGGTGGCGCCTTGCTGGGCACGGTTCACCAGGATCGCGTTGATCTGCTCCTGCGGAGTGAACTCCCCGCGCGGGATCTTGCCGACCGGTATCCGTTCGGCGCCGGAGGGAGCGAGGTCGAGGGCCGCCAGCGGCGCCAGCCGGTCGTAGACGACGACGTCCGCGGCGCGCAGCGCCTCAGCCCCGGCGAGCGTCAGCAGACCGAGGGGACCGGGCCCGCCGCCGACGAGGACAACCTCGCCGCGCCGCCGGCCTGGCCGGGCGTCGCCTCGGGCAGGGGCGCCGGGGTCGCCGCCGCGCAGGTGTGCGGTGTCCCGGATCACGACATCGAAGTCCTCAAGGTCGCTGACGCCGGGCTCCGTCAAGGCCACCAGGCCCCGCCCCGCCAGGTCGCGGAGGCGCGCGTCGGGAGAGCTGGTGGCCACGGTAACCCGCAGGCCGCGGTCGAGCAGTGCGTGCACCGTCTCGCTGGCCCGGGGACCGGGCCGAGTGACCAGCGCTGACTCGGGCCGGCCGGGCAGGGTCCACCCCGAGGTCGGTTCGATCTCCACTAGTCCTCCTGTGGAATGTCTCGGGCGGGCGTCAGCGCCCGGCCGGTCAGCACCGCGCGCAGCTCACGCAGCATGCCATCGATGGTCAGGGGGTCCCGCACGGCGATCCGTACCCACGTGGCGTCCAGGCCGGGAAAGGTGTCGCCGCGGCGCACGGCATACCCCCAAGCCCGGAGGGCCTCGCGGACACCGCGCCCGACGCGGGCGAGCAGGAACGGTGCCTCGGAGGGCACGACCTCGACGCCCAGCGCCCGGAGCCCGGCGTCAAGGTGGTGGCGCCACTGCTCGAGCTCGAGGGCCATCCGCCCGGCCTCGGCCAACGCGGAGGGCGCGGCCGTCGCGACCATCGCGGCGAGTGCGGGGGTGCTCACCGACCACGGCGGCTGCTGCGCCGCGAGCCGCGCGACGAGGGCGGGGTCCCCGACGACATAGCCGACCCGCAGGCCCGCCAGGCCCCAGGTCTTCGTCAGGCTGCGCAGGACGAGCACCCCCGGCATGGAGGGCGCGATCAGGCTCTGACGCTCGCCGTCGACCACCTCGTCAAGGAAGGCCTCGTCGACGACGAGCACCCCACCAGTACGTGCGTGGAGGTCGCGCAGCGTCTGCACGGGGTGCAGCACGCCCGTGGGGTTGGTCGGATTGCCGATGAGGACCAGGTCGGCCGGTCCCACGGCCTGGGGGTCGAGACAGAAGCCCTCGCCTGGGTCGAGCAGGTGCCGCTCCACGTCCAGCCCGGCCCGGCGCACGGCCGCCTCGGGCTCGGTGAACTGCGGGTGCACGACGAGCGCCCGAGCGCAGAGGCCGGCCCGGGCGAGCAGCGTGAAGGCCTCGGCGGCGCCCGCCGTCGGCAGCACCATGTCCTCCGCCACGCCGTGCCGGCGCGCGAGGGCGGCGCGGGCGTGGGCCGGGTCGGGGTAGGCCGCGAGCTGCCGGCTGGTGCTGGCGACGACCGTTGCCAGCCAGGCGGGCGGCTCGGGCAGGCGGACGTTGACGGCGAGGTCCACCAGGTCGGGGGCGGTCTCCCGGTCGCCGTGGTGCGTCAGGTCGGGGTCGTCGATGGCCTTCGAGATGACCGGGGTGCGGGCCTCCGCGACACCTGCCTCCGCGACTGCGGTGGGGGCGGAGCAGGGGCGCGGGAGCAGGACGCGGTCGGCGAGCCCGGCGCGGTCGTGTTCGGCGACAGCCTGCGTGAAGCTGCGCGCCAGATGTGGCTGCCCGGCCCAGTGGGTGTGCAGGTAGGCCGCGTGCACGGTGGCCCGGCCGGTGCCCGCGGGGTCAAGGGCGAAGCCTGAGGGCCCGCGCTCGGACGTCCAGGCGGCCCCCGCTCCACGGCCGCCCGACTGCTGGCCGGACGCCGGGTCGGTGACCGTGCGGTGGAACTCGTGGCCGGTCGCGGTCGTGCCGGCCGGGCCGAGCACGGAGTCTGCGGCGGTGCGGACGCCCGCGTAACCCAGCGTGAGCCGCGGCGCCATCGCCGCCGTGGCCGGCACGACCCCGGCGAACGGGTGGCCGTCGACCGACTCGGTCAGGTAGAGCAGGCCGGCGCACTCGGCGACCGTCGGCAGGCCGGCCGCCACCGCGTCGCGCACGTCGCCGAGCAGGCCCGTGTTGGTCGACAGCGCGGCGGCGTGCACCTCCGGGAAGCCCCCGCCGAGGTAGAGCCCGGCGACGCCGGCCGGCAGCGCCCGGTCGACGGCGGGGTCGAGGGTGAGGACGTCGCACCCTGCCGCGCGCAGGAGCTCCTCGGTCTCGGCATACCGGAACGTGAAGGCGCGCCCTCCGGCGACGGCGACGACCGGGCGGCGGCCACCCCGGCCGGCGACCGAGCCGGCCTCCGGCGACCACGGCTCGGCGTCCAGCGGGGGAGCCGAGCGGGCGACGTCGAGGACGGCGTCGAGGTCGACGTGACGGGCCGTCCGCTCCGCGAGCCGCTCCAGCGCGGCCGCGGCGTCCGCGCGCTCGGCGGCGGGGACGAGCCCCAGGTGCCGGGAGGGGGCGCTGATGGCGGCGTCACGCGGCAACGCGCCGAGCACGGGCAGACCCAGCCGCTCGACCCAGCGGGTGACCTCCGCCGCGTGCCCCGGCGAGCCGGTGCGGTTGAGGACGACCCCGGCGACCTGCACGCGGGGGTCGAAGGTCCGCAGGCCGTGGACGGTTGCGGCGACCGTCCCCGAGGCGTGGCCCGCGTCGACGACGAGCACGACCGGTGCCCCCAGGAGCCGGGCGACGTGGGCGGTGGAGGACTCGCCGTCGGTCCCGTTGCGCCCGTCGAAGAGGCCCATGACCCCCTCCACCACGGTGAGGTCGGCGACCGTCGGCGTGCGCGCTGCGTGGACCAGCAGCCCCGGCACCCGCTCGGCGCCCACGAGCCACGGGTCGAGATTGCGGCCGGGGCGGCCGGTGGCGAGCGCGTGGTAGCCAGGGTCGATGTAGTCCGGTCCGACCTTGCCGGGGGCGACGGTGAGCCCGCGCGCGGTGAGGGCCGCCATCAGCCCGACCGACACGGTCGTCTTGCCCTGCCCCGAGGCCGGGGCGGCGACCACCACCCTGGGCAGCTCGACGGGAGGTGTGGCGGGGGCTGCCGCTACCACTCGATGCCCCTCTGGCCTTTCTGGCCGCGGTCGAAGGGGTGGGCGAGCTTCGTCATCTCGGTCGCGACGTCGGCGGCCGCGAGCAGGTCAGGGTGGGGGTCGCGCCCGGTGATGACGACATGCTGGTATCCCGGCCGGTCCCGCAGCGTCTCCAGCACTTCCTCGACGTCGATCCACCCCCACTTCAGCGGGTAGGTGAACTCATCGAGCACGTAGAGCGCGTGCTGCTCGGCGGCCAGCCGGCGCCGGACCTCGGCCCACCCCTCACGGGCATCGGCGGCGTGGTCCTCCTCGGTGCCCGCCTTGCGCGACCAGGACCAGCCGGCGCCCATCTTGTGCCACTCCACCGGGCCGCCCTGGCCGGTGTCTCGGTGCACCTGGTCGAGGGCCATCAGGGCCGCCTCCTCGCCGATGCGCCACTTGGCGGACTTGACGAACTGGAAGACCCCGATCGACCAGCCCTGGTTCCACCCCCGCAGGGCCAGGCCGAAGGCGGCGGTGGACTTGCCCTTGCCCTCGCCGGCGTGGACGACGAGCAGCGGGGTGTGCCGGCGCTGCCGCGTGGTGCGGCCGTCGCCGGGGGTGACGGGGGGCTGTCCCTGTGCCATCAGGCGGCCTTTCGGTCGGTGACGATGTCGACGATGGAGCCGGCGGCGACCTGCTCCAGCGGAAGGTGCTCGGCGCCCATCCGTCGCGCGATGTCGGCGGCCAGCCCCAGGCGCACCGGGCCGGTCTCGCAGTCGACGAGGACGGTGTGGGTGCCGGGCCAGCGGTCCGCGACCTGCCGTGCCCGCGCGAGCGCGTCCTGGCCAGCGGTTGCGCGGCCGTCGGTGACGAGGACGACGAGGGCGCGCTGGTGCCGGTCGCGGATCCGCTCCCGGGCCATGACGCGGTGCGCCAGGACGAGACCCTCGGCGAGCGGGGTGCGGCCGCCGTGGCCCACCTCGTGCAGGCGCGCGGCCGCGACCTCGACCGAGGAGGTCGGGGGCACGACGAGCTCGGCGCCGGTGCCGCGGAAGGTCACCAGCCCCACACGGTCGCGCCGCTGGTAGGCATCCATGAGCAGAGAGAGCACCGCGGTCTTGACCTCCTGCATGCGCCGTCGCGCCGCCATGGAGCCGGAGGCGTCGACGACAAGCAGCACGAGGTTGGCCTCCTTGCCGCGCGTCACGGCGTAGCGCACGTCCTCCGCCTCCACGGTCGCCCGGCCGGCGCGCCCGACGCGCAGGGCACCGGCCCGCAGCGTGGCGGGGAGGTGCACCGGCGCACCGGATGCGGGCCGGCCCGCCGGGTGCACCCCGACCGTGCGTCCGCGGGTGGTCAGCGCGGGGCTGCGCCGCCCCGCGGACCCGCGCCCCAGCCCCCTGGCCGCGAGGTTGCGGGCCCGGTAGGCCCTGCCGGCAGGGGCGACGCCCACCGGTGCGGCGGCCTGGGGCGGTGCGCCGCCGCCGTCATCACCGGCGTCGTCGCCCGGCGCCTGCGAGGTCAGACCGGGACCCTGGGAAGGTGTGTCTTCGGCAGTGCCGGGGCCGTCGGCCGGCGACGTCACGCTCGTGTCGGGCCCGCCGTCCCTCGGCGACTGTGCGGTCCCTTCCGCGCCGCCGCCCGGGCCGTCGTCGCCGTCGTCGGGGCCGCGCCCCGGATCGTCCGGGTCGTCCTCGGGCCCCACCGGGCCGTCGTCTTCCGGCAGCTCCTCATCGAGCAGCCGGTCGAGCAGCTCCTCGTCCAGGCCGGGCTCGTCGAAGGGGGACCGGCGCCGGCGGTGGGGGAGCGCCAGGAGCGCGGCGGCGCGCACGTCGGCGCGGGTGACCTCCTCGCGCTCGTGGAGGGCGGCGTGAGCGACGGCGGCACGGGCTGTGACGATGTCGGCACGCAGACCATCGACGTCGAAGCCGGCGCACACCCGGGAGATCGCCCGCAACGCGCGGTCACCCAGACAGACTCGTGCTGCCAGCTCGCGCGCTTGCGTCAAGCGGGCGGTGAGCGCCGCCTCGGCTCCGGCCCACCGGGCCGCGAAGCCGGAGGGGTCGGCGTCGAAGGCGAGCCGGCGGCGGACGACCTCGGTCCGCTCGTCGGGGTCGCGGCTGGCGCGAACCTCGACAGTGAGCCCGAAGCGGTCGAGCAGCTGCGGGCGCAGCTCCCCCTCCTCGGGGTTCATCGTGCCCACGAGGGTGAACCTCGCGGGGTGGCTCATCGAGATACCGTCACGCTCGACGGTGTTGCGCCCCATCGCCGCGGCGTCCAGCAGGACGTCGACGAGGTGGTCGTGGAGAAGGTTGACCTCGTCGACGTAGAGGATGCCGCGGTGCGCCTCGGCCAGCAGCCCCGGCTGGTAGTCCGCGCGGCCCTCGCCTAGCGCGCGACGCAGGTCCAGGGACCCGACGACGCGGTCCTCGGTGGCGCCGACCGGCAGCTCCACCAGCCGGGCGGGGCGGCTGACGGGCGGGGCGGTCCCGTGGGGCCCGTCGGGGCAGCTATCGGGTTGCGCGGGGTCGCAGCCGAAGCGGCAGCCGGCGACGACCTCCTGGGCGGGCAGGACCCGGGTGAGGGCCCGCACGATGGTGGACTTGGCGGTGCCCTTCTCGCCACGGACCAGCACGCCACCGATCTCGGGGGAGACCGCTGCCACGAGCAGGGCGGTGGACAGCTCCTGGGCACCGACGACGGCGGTGAAGGGGTAGGACGGGATGACCATCGGGCCTCCTGCGAGTATCCGCGCTCGCGTCGAGTCTCTCCGGGGCCGGGGCCGGCACCAGGGACGCAGGAGCGAAGCTCTGGCTTCCGGCGCCCGGCGCGAGGTCAGACCCGGATCACAGTGGCGGGACCGCTCCGGACTCTCACCGAATTCCACGCCCTGCGTCGGCGCTAGCATGCCACACCACGGGACGGTCCACGGACCCACCCCGGGCGCGCCGTCGACGCCGCGGAGCCGACCTGCGCACGCCGACACCCCCGCGACGGCCGCCGCCGGGACAGGGCCCGCGTGCGTCTAGGCTCGGGACCGTGATCGAGGTCGTGGGACTGGGGGACGCCGGCTGGGCGGCGCTGGGCGAGCCCCAGCGCGAGCTGGTGCGGGGTGCTGACGTGCTGCTCGGCGGCGCCCGCCACCTCGCGCTCGTGCCTCCCCTTGACGGTCAGGACCGCCGCACCTGGCCGAGCCCCCTTCGGGAGGGGCTGCCCGCCCTGCTCGCGGACGTCCGGGGCAGCGTCGTCGTGCTGGCCAGCGGCGACCCGCTCCGCTCCGGCGTCGGCACGACGCTGCTCGAGCTGCTCGGCTCGCACACCGTCCGGATCCACCCCGCCGTCTCCAGCGACACCCTTGCGCGCGCCCGCCTTGGCTGGCCGGCCGAGACCACCGACGTGGTCACGACCGTGGGCCGTGACCTGCAGACCGTCCTGCCGCTGCTCACCCCCGGCGCCCGGGTCGTGGTCCTCTGCTCGGACGGGCGGGACCCCGCGCGTCTCGGCGGCCTGCTAGCCGGGAAGGGACTGGCTGCGGCGCGGCTCACGGCTCTGTGGTACCTCGGGGGCGCGGAGGAGGGCTCGCGCACCGCCAGCGCGGGCGAGTGGGCGGACCAGGACGCCGCCGGGAAGGTCACCCCCGACCTCGTCGTCTGCGCGGTCGAGGTACCGTCGGCGGAGCGGCTCGCCGGGACCAGCAGCGGTGCCGCGACGCTCGCCGAGGCGTGGGGCCCGGTCCCTGGGCGGCCCGAGGACTGCTTCGACCACGACGGGCAGATCACCAAGCGTGACGTGCGTGCCAGCGCCCTGGCCCGGCTGCGGCCCACGCCGGGGGCGCACCTGTGGGACCTGGGGGCCGGTTCGGGGTCCGTCGGCGTCGAGTGGTGCTTGGCGGCGCCGCGGGCCGGATGCACTGCCTTCGAGCGGGACGCTCACCGTGCCGACAGGGCGCGTGCCAACGCGTGGGCGCACGGGGTCGGCGCCCGCGTCGAGGTGCTCCACGGTGACAGTGCCCACCTGCTCAGCCGGGTTGCCGAGGGCGGCACCACCTTGCCGCGTCCTGACGCCGTTTTCGTCGGCGGGGGAGCGAGCGATGTACTCCTCGACCTCGCCTGGCAGGCGTTGTCGCCCGGCGGTCGGCTCGTCGGCCACGCGGTCACCCTCGAGGGAGAGGCGGTCCTCGTCCGCGCGCTGCAACGCCTCGGCGGCGACCTGACCCGGCTCTCGGTGGAGCACGCGACCGCTCTGGGGCGCTACCTGTCCTGGACGCCCGCGCGGGCCGTCGTCCAGTTTTCGTGCACCCGGAAGGAAGCCCCCGCATGACGGTCCACTTCATCGGCGCCGGCCCTGGCGCGGGTGACCTGCTGACGCTACGGGCCGTGCGGCTGCTCGGCGAGAGCCAGGTCTGCCTCTACGCCGGGACCTACCTCGACGCCGAGGTCCTGTCCCACTGCCCGCCCGGTGCCCGCCTGGTCGACACCCAGCACCTCACCCTGGACGAGATCACCGCGCACCTCGTCGAGGCGACGGCCCAGGGCCACGACGTCGCCCGGCTCTGCTCGGGCGACCCCTCGGTCTACTCCGCCGTCGCCGAGCAGACCCGGCGCCTGGACATGGCGGGCGTCCCGTGGGACGTCACCCCGGGCGTCCCGGCCTACGCCGCCGCGGCGGCCCTGGTGGGACGCGAGCTCACCGTGCCCGAGGTCGCGCAGTCCGTCGTGCTGACCCGCACGCACCAGGACTCCACCCGCATGCCCGCCACCGAGGAGCTGGCGGCCTTCGCGACGACGGGCGCCACCCTCGTGCTGCACCTGTCGATCCGGCACACCCGCCGCCTGGCTGCCGAACTTGTGCCCCACTACGGCGAGGCCTGCCCAGTCGTCGTGGGGTCCCAGGTCACCCAGCCCGGCGAGCTCGTCCTGCGTGGCACGCTCGCCGACATCGCCGACCAGGTCGAGGCGGCGGGCCTGCGGCAGGCCGCGGTGATCCTCGTCGGCCCGGCCCTGGGGGCGGCGGACTTCGTCGAGTCTCACCTCTACTCCTGCCACCGCGCCGCCGGCCGGGCCACCGCCCCCTGACCGCACGCCGCGCGGTCAGCCCACGCCGCGCGGCGTCCAGACCTGCCCGTCCGGGGTGACCCGTGTGGTGGAGGCCCCCACAACGACGAGGCACGCCATGTCCACGGTCCCCACGTCGAGCCCGCCCAGCGTGGTCACCTCCACCGACTCACCGTCCCGGCCGACGTTCCGGGCCACCACGACGGTGCGGTCGGGACCCACGCGCTCGACCAACCGGTCCCGCACGGCACCGAGGGTGTCGGGACGGCTGCGCGACCGGGGGTTGTAGCAGGCCACGACGACGTCTCGCTCGGCCATCGCCACGAGCCGGTCGACGAGCACCTCGAACGGCTTGAGGTTGTCGGAGAGGTTGACGAGCGCGTGGTCGCCCCCGAGCACCGCCCCGACCCGGGCCGAGGCGGCGTGCGCGGCCGTGACGCCGGGGTGCACGCGGACCGGCACGGGGGTGTCCCCGTCGTCCCCGTCGTCCGCGGCGGCCTCCAGGACGGCCGCCGCCATCCCGAAGACCCCCGGGTCGCCGCCGCTCACCACGGCAACGTCCTCACCGCCCCGGGCGAGGTCTAGTGCCAGCCGTGCCCGGTCGAGCTCCACGGTGTTGCCGCTGGCGTGCCGGGTCAGACCGGGCCGCTGCGGCACCCTGGCGAGGTAGGGCGCGTAGCCCACGACGTGCGCGACCCGCTCCAGCAGCCCGGTCGTCTCCGGTGTTGTCCACCCCGCGCCTCCGGGTCCCAGCCCGACGACGTGCACCGTGCCCGGTGCCTCGCCGGCGCGTGGCGCCGGCGGGGGAACGGCGTGCTGCTCCTCCACCCCGGCGCGGCCCGCCGCGTCGGCGCGCAGGTCCTGCCCCGGCACCACGACCATCGACAGGTAGGGCACGTCCGCCTCGTCGACCTCGGTGATCGGCAGCACCCGCTCCCGCGGCGTGGAGGCGTGCTCGACGTAGACCGCACGCTCCAGCACCCCGGCCTGGCGCAGCGCCTCCCGAACGGCGGGGAAGGTGCGCCCGAGCTTGAGCACGACCGCCGCGTCCGTGTCGGCGAGCCTGCGCGCCAGCTCTGCGGTCGGGAGGGTGCCCGGCAGCACGGTGAGGGTGTCCTCGTGCAGGCACAGGTTGGTGCCGGCCGCCGCGGTGACCGCCGCCACGGCGGTGACGCCGGGGACGACGGTCACCGGGTGGCGGGGGCGCAGCGCATCGTGCACATACATGAACGAGCCGTAGAAGAGCGGGTCGCCGAGGGCCAGGACGACGACGCTCCGCCCGGCGTCGAGGTGCGTGGCCAGCCGCTCGGCGCAGGTGTCGTAGAACTCGGCCAGCGCGCCGTAGTAACCGGCCTCGTGCCTGATCGTGCCGGTCGTGACGGGGTAGACCAGCTCCTCCTCCACGACGTCGGCTCGCAGAAGCCCGGCCGCGGCGACGATCCGCCGCGCCTGGGAGGACCCGCGCCGGCCGGCGTGGTAGGCGACCACGTCGGCGGTAGCGACCAGCCGGGCCGCCCGCAAGGTCAGCAGCTCGGGGGACCCGGGGCCGACCCCGACGCCGTAGAGGTGACCGCCCCGGGCGGCCGGCCCTCCGGCCCCCACCGCGCTCACGCCAGCTCCTCGGGGGTGGAAAGAGCGTTGATCGCGGCGGCGGCGACCGCCGACCCGCCGCGCCGTCCGTGCAGGGTCAACCACGGCACCGGACCTCCGGGCAGGTCGTGCCCAGCGAGGGCGACCTTGGACTCGGCCGAGCCGATGAAGCCCACCGGCATCCCGACGACGGCCGCCGGACGCGGGGCGCCGTCATGGAGCAGCTCTAGCAGGTGGAAGAGCGCGGTCGGGGCATTGCCCACCGCCACGACCGCCCCCTCCAGCCACGGCTCCCACAGCGACACCGCTGCGGCGGCGCGGGTGGTGCCCCACCGCTGCGCCAACCCCGGCACCCGTGGGTCCCGCAGGCTGCAGATGACCCGGTTGGCCGCCGGCAGTCGGCGCGCGGTGATGCCGCTGGCGAGCATGTGCGAGTCGGTCAGCACGTGGGCTCCTGCGCGCAGGGCCTCCCGGGCCGCACGGACGACGTCGGGATGGGCGTCGACGTCGTCCACGACGCCGGTGTCGCCGGCGGCGTGCACGACGCGCGTCACGACGGTGGCCAGCTGCGGGTCGAGGGCGCCGAGTCGGCCGGCCAGCTCGGCGCGCACGGTGCCGAACGAGCGCCGGTAGATCTCCTGCCCGTCGGTGAGGTAGGCGTAGCGGCGGGTTGGGCGACGGGGCGCGACCGGGTCGGTCGTCGGGGGCGTGCCCCCAGGTCGCGTCGGGTGGTCCGCTGCGGACGGGGCCGCCAGCTCCGGGACGTCCTCGGGGTGGCTGCCGGTGGGATGGGTCGCGCTCAACGCGCCTCCTGCACAATCTGGTCGGGGTGGGTGGGGTCGACGACGAGGGTGTGGTCGCCTTGCGGCCGGCCACAGGCCCGCCCGCACCCCACGACGTGCACGCGGCCCCCGTGCTCCGGCACGCGGCCCGCCGCCTCGGCGGTGAGGGCGAGAGTGGGGGAGGTCGTGCGTCGGCAGTGAGGGGCGCCGACGCAGGCGCTCAGCCGCGCCCAGGGCGACCCGCGGCCGACGACCAGGCCGGCGTCGGCGAGGATGCTCGCCGCCGGGCGCACCGCGCTGTCCGAACCCTCCTCCTGGCCGAGGCCGAGGACCACTGAGCGCCACGGCGTCAGGACGACCCGGCCCCCGTCGCCCGCGGCCCGCAGGAGAGCGGCCGTGTGCTGGGGGCGGAGCAGGCCGAGCGGCACGGCGGCCACGAGCTGCCCCGGGCCTGGGCGGTCGCCGGGGCGCAGGGGCGGGGGCGGGCGCAGCCGGGCCGGGACGAGGTCGGGGTGCAGGCTCGCCGGATCGGGCAGGTCGCGGACGTTCCAGGTGCGCTCGTCGGGGCGCCGCCGCAGGAAGGTCCGCATGAGCCCGACCAGCTCGGCGACGGCGCGGGCCGGTGGCAGGGCGTGCCGGACTGCGTGGCCCGGTGCCACGAGCACCCGCACCCCCGTCGAGGCGGTATGAGCGGGGTCGGTCACCTGCAGCGCCAGGTCCCACCGCTCCGCGAGCAGCTGGGCGGAGCTGTCGCTGACGACGGTGAGGAAGCGACCGGGCAGCTCGGCGAGGTCGGGCTCGGCCTGGACGGCCTCGTCGACCTGCCGGGCCAGGGCCTGCGCGACCGGGTCGGGCACGGCGAGGATGCCGCGGGCGCGCTCGTGGGTGCGGGAGGGCAGCAGCCCCAACGCCTCGACCTCATCCACGAGGGCGCCGGGCAGCGGGTCGGGCAGGCCGCGCACCTGGAGGTTGCCCCGCGAGGTGAGTTGCAGCATCGGTGACCCGTGCCGGCGCGCGAGTCCCATGAGCCGGTCGAGCGCGGCGGGGTCGACGCCGCCGCCGGGCAGCCGCAGCCGGACGAGGGAGCCGTCGAGCGCGGGGTGCGGGCGTAGGGTCCCCGGGCAGGCGTCACCCCCCGTCCGCGCGGGCAGGGCGAGGGTGGCGTCCGGTCGCTGACCGCGGTGGTCGGTGGCATTCACGGCCCCACCTCGCCGGTGGCCGACGCGGGAGCTGCCGGCGGGGCGGCCGACCTCGCCGGTGCGGGCCGCAGCGCGTAGACATCCATCACCCAGCCGTGCTCCTCCCGCAGCCGGGCGCGGGCCGCGGCCACGTCGTCGAGGACGTCACCGAGGCGGCCGCGGGCCAGCCGTTGCTGTGGGAGCCCGAGGCACGCGCCCCAGAGGAGCTCGAGGTCGGCGGTCTCAGGGCGGGCGGCCAGGAGGTCGCGGCAGCGCAGCTGGCCGTCCAGCATGACGACGACCGTGCCCAGCCCGGGGCGCCACTCGCGCACGAGGCGCCGGCCGGTCGTGACGTGGACCGGTTCGCCGATGGCGTGGAGCACCTCGTCGTGGGCGGCGGCCAGGGCGGAGAGCGCGGTGACGCCCGGCACGGTGCGCACAGCGACCGGGGTGCGCTCGCCCAGCGCCCGGACGACGCGCAGGATGGAGTCGTAGAGCGCGGGGTCTCCCCACACGAGGAACCCGACGACGAGGTGCGGCTCGAGGGAGTCCACGGTGGCGGCGTAGGCGTCGACCCGGGCCTCGTGCCAGCTGCGCACGCCCTCCAGGTAGGAGGCGGTCTCCTGCGGGTCCGGCCCGCGGCGGGGGTCGGGCACCTGCACCACGCGCACCGCCGTGCCGCCGCCCGGGGCCGGACGGTGGGTCTCCAGCAGCGCCCGCCGTGCGTCCACGAGTTGCGCCAGACCCTCGCCCTTGTCGGCGACGAGCACGACGTCCAGTTCCTTGAGTGCAGCAACCGCGTCGAGGGTCAGCTGGCCAGGCCCTCCGACGCCGACGCCGATGACACGGATCTGCCGAACAGCCGTCATTGTTCCGCCTTTTCTGCGCTGTGCAGGTCATCGAGCAGGGAGGGGACGTCCACCGGGTGGATCGGCCCGAGCCACCGGCCCCCGGGATGGACGCAGACGACCGGTGCCTTATTGCAGGGGAAGAGGCAACCGGTCTGGGTGAGCAGGATCTGCTCATCGCCCCACCCCCGGCGCCGCATCTCTGCGGCGACGGCGCGGACCGTCTGGCTCGCGCCCTGGGCGCTGCACCGTGGCCCGCGGCACAGCAGCAGGTGGTGGCGGTGCTCAGGGACCTGCTCCCAGGCTGAGCTGGTCAGGCCCGCCTCGGACCCGGTGACTGGGTGGTGCGCACCTTCCAGGCAGGCCCGGACCGCCTGTGCGGTGTGGTCCTGCGCCGGTGCGCTGACCGAGAGGGAAAACGGCGGGTAGGGGTGGGTGCGCCACCAGTGAGCGGCGACCCTGCGCACCCACGACCAGCCGGTCCCCGGTTCGTGACCGGCCACCGGAACGAGGACGGCATGGTCCTGGACGACCCGGCGCGCTGCGAGCGAGCCCAGGACGTCGACGAGCGCGGGGCCCGAACCGTTGACGGTGGCCAGCACGGCTCCCAACTCGCCGGCGGTCCGCACCAGCCCGGAATGGGTGCGCGGATCCTGAAGGTCGACCGTGACAAGCACGAGATGCCCGGCAGTCTGCGTCATCCGCCATCCCTCCGGGGCGAGGACTCAGCGAGACCGTGCCACAGCACGCGCAGCCGCTCCTCGTGCCGCACCGAGGTGCGCACGGCGAAGACGTCCTCGAGCAGGCCCGGGGCCAGCACCTCTGCGGTTGACCCGGAAGCCACCACTCTTCCGGCGTCCATGACGACCAGCTCGTCGCACGACGCGGCGGCAAGGTCGAGGTCGTGCAGGACGACGAGCGTGGTGCAGTCCAGGGACCGCACGAGCTGGAGGAGGCCGATCTGGTGAGCCAGGTCCAGGTGGTTCGTCGGCTCGTCCAGCAGGAGGACCTGGGGTTCCTGGGCCAGCGCCCGGGCCAGGTGCACGCGTTGCTGCTCACCGCCGGACATGGTGGCCCAGGAACGGTCGGCCAGTCCTGCCGCGTCGGCCATCTGCAGCGCACGGTCCACCGCGTCATCCCGGTCGGGTCGGCCCCACCTGGGGCGCCGGGCGTACCGACCCAGGGCGACCACCTCGCGCGCCGTCAGGTCGAGGTTGGTGCCGGCCTTCTGCTCCACGAGGGCGATCCGGCGGGCCCGTTCCCGGGGCGAGAGCGCCAGCACGTCCTCTCCACCGAGGAGCACCCGCCCCCGGGCAGGGATCCGCAACCCGGCGATGAGGTGGAGCACGGTCGTCTTGCCTGACCCGTTGGGACCGACGATGCCGGTCACCCGGCCGGGTGCGACGGTCAGGTCGACGCCGGAGACGATAAGACGACCCGCAGCCCTCCAGGCGAGGTCCCGCACCTGCAGCACACCCATCACGATGTCCTGGCCTGCCGACGCAGCAAGGCGATGAGCACGGGGGCCCCGACGATCGCGGTGACCACTCCGACCGGGATCTCACGGTCCTGGGCCACGGACCGGGCGGCGGTGTCGGCCCACACCATGAGCAGCGCGCCGGTCAGTGCGGCCAGCGGCAGCAGCCGGCGATGCCCCGGACCGACCACCAGGCGGACCAGGTGCGGCACGACCAGCCCGACGAAACCGATCGGTCCGACCACCCCGACCGTCGCGGCGGCAGCCAGGGCGCTGCCGACCAGCAGCACCCAGGTGATGCGCCGGACGTCCACCCCGACGGAGCGGGCCGCGGTCTCCCCGAACGCGAAGGCATCCAGGGTTCGCGCGGCAGCCAGAACGCAGAGCACCACCAGGAGGGCGACCGCGACGAGGACCACGGCGTGGCGGGTGCGGACGCCGGCAAAGGAGCCCAGGGTCCAGGCGAGGACCTGCCGGGCCGTGTCCCGGCTGCCGAAGACCATGATGAGCATCGAGGTGCCTGCCCCGCTGAGCTGGGCGACCGCGACGCCGGCCAGGATAGTGCGCACCGGAGGCAGCGCTCCGCTGCGACTGGTCGCCAGGGCAAGCACGAGTCCCAGGGCCACTACTGCGCCGAGCATCGCTGCGACGCCCACCCCCAGCCCGGTTCCCATCACCGTGACCCCGAAGGTCAGGGCGAGCACCGCTCCGAAGGCCGCGCCGCTGGAGATGCCCAGCAGGAAAGGGTCAGCTAGCTCGTTGGTCAGCAACGACTGCATCACTGCCCCGGACAGCGCAAGCACGGCACCGACCGCGGCCGCGGCCAGCACCCTGGGCAGCCGCAGCTGCCAGACGATCTGGTCCTCCAGGACGCCCACCGAGGCTCCGTCGACCAGATGGAGCCGACGGGCCACCACGTGCACCACGTCCCGGGCCTCGACGCTCACCGAACCCACGCCGAGGACCATGACGACACTGAGCAGCAGGAGCGTAGCGAGCGCCAGTCCGGCGGGCCGGGCCCCGATGCGGGGCCGGTCCCGCTGCAGGGCCGGCGCGGTCACCGGTTGAGTGCCTGGAGCTGGTCGGACAACCCACGCGCCCCGTCCACCATGCGAACGCCGGGCGTGCTCTCGCTGAAGGGCACGACGACATACCGCTCGTCCTGGACCGCGGAGAGCTGACCAAGCACGGGATCGGACTCGAGGTAGGCGCGTTTGTCCTCGGCCGTGGACCAGGCTGCGTCGGCCAGCACGATCACGTCGGGGTCGGCCGCGAGCCCGGTCTCCCACGATCCGTCGGCCCAGCCCCCGTCAAGATCGGCGAAGACGTTCGTGGCACCCACGGCATCCATCAGCAGCTGGGGGCCCCCACCGCCCGCACCGACGAGGGGGGTGTCGTCGCCCGAGTCGTACCAGAGAATGCTCAGGCCTTCCCCGGCCGCCGTGGCCTCGATCTCCTCCATCGCGGTTTGTTGGTCCTGGACCTCATCCTCGGCGGTGTCCGCGGCCCCGGTCAGCAGGCCCACCTCGCGCAGCTCGGTCCAGACCGACTCGAAGGTCGGTTCCAGACCGGACTCGTCGGGGCAGGTAAGCGGGCTGACGTAGGTGGCGGTGCCCCGGCCGGCGAGCTCATCCCGGGTGCCCACGCCGTTGTCGCCGAAGGCGCTGGAGTAGGAGGCGATGGCCAGGTCGGGCTCCGCCGCGAGGAACTGCTCCACCGTCGGGTACTCGGTCGAGAGCACCGGCACCTGCGCGTAGTCCTCGGCGAAGCGCTCGGCGACCTGGTCATCCAGGTATGCGGTGCCCGCCATCTGGTCGGCCAGACGCAAGGCCAACGCGACCTCGGTCGCCCCCTGGTTGAGGGTGACGATGCGCTCGGGCGGCGCTGCGACCGTGACCTCGACACCGCAGTTGTCCACGGTGACCGGGAAGGTCGAGCTCGGGTCCTGCGTCGCCTCGGCCTCCTGTGTCGTCCCGGCACCGGGTGCGGCTTCAAGCTGCCCGTCCGGGGCACCGGCGCAGGCTGCCAAGGGCAGGGACATCAGGGCCACGGCTGTCCGGACCCGGTGACGACGTCGGTTCATGGTTGCTCTTTCGCTGTTCCAGGCCCATGCGCGAGGCCTTCATCAACGACGTCGGCAGGTCTTCGGGCTCGGGCTCATCCAGCCGGGGCACCTTCCCGGGCACCATGAGCCCAGTGGCGAATCGCCCCGACCGTCACCCCTACCGCTGCGCGTCAGCTCCGGACTCAGACCGGATTCCCTTGCACCCTGTGGGGGGCCACCGACGTCGACCGGGGTGTCCGGTCGAACAGGAACATACCAGGGGGCCGGGCCTCTGGGACATGCCCCTACACTGACGGCGGCCGACGGCGACGGAACCCGGTGCGACTCCGGGACGGTCCCGCCACTGTGAGCGGCCAGGAGGGCGGCGACGCCGCACACCCTCCCGGCCCCGAGTCAGAGCTGTCACCCCGGCCGGGGGCGCCGACCGGCGCCCTTCCTCACGACCAGCGGGGCGCGGACCCCGCAGGAGGACGGCGCCTGCCATGACCCCTGCCATCGCAATCATCTCCACCTCGGACACCGACCTGCTCTGCGCCCGGGCGGCCGACGCCCGGTACGTTTACGCCAACCCGGCCCGGCCGGCCCGGCTGCCGGAGGTGCTGGCCGCGGCCGACATCGTCGTCGCCCGGATCCTCGGCGGCCCCGACGACGTGCCCGAGGAGGTCCGACGACTGCGTGGCACCGGAGTGCCGCTGGTGGTCCTCGGCGGGGAGCAGCAGCCGGACGCGGCGCTCATGGAACTCTCGACCGCCCCCGCCGGCGTCGTGGCCGAGGCGCACCGCTACCTGGCGGAGGGCGGGGTGGACAACCTCACCCAGCTGCACCACTTCCTCTCCGACACCCTGCTGCTCACCGGTGAGGGCTTCGAGCCGCCGCGGGAGCTGCCGTCCTGGGGCGTGCTCGACCGTCCGGCGCCCCCGCCGCTGCCCGACGGCGGCACGCGCCCAGCCGTGGGCATCCTCTTCTACCGGGCCCAGCACGCTGCCGGCAACACCGCCTACGTGCAGGCGCTCGCCGACGCGGTCGACGCAGCTGGCGGTCACGCCGGGGTCGTCTGGGCCACGTCCTTGCGCCAGGCGTCGGAGGACCTCCTCGCGCACCTGGGCAGCTACGACGCCCTCGTCACGACCGTCCTCGCCGCCGGTGGCACCCGCCCGGCCGGGGCGCAGGCGGGCGGTGACGACGAGGCCTGGGACGTGCGCGCCCTCGCCGCCCTCGACATCCCCATCCTCCAGGGTCTGTGCCTGACCTGGGGTCGGGAGGACTGGGCGAGCTCGGACGACGGGATGTCGCCCCTCGACGTGGCCACGCAGGTCGCGGTGCCGGAATTCGACGGGCGGCTGATCACGGTCGCCTTCTCCTTTAAGGAGATCGGCGAGGATGGGCTGCCCTCCTACGTGCCCGACCCGGAGCGGTGCGCCCGCGTCGCCGGCACGGCGGTGGCGCACGCCCGGCTGCGGCATACCGCGCCGGCCGACCGGCGGGTCGCGGTGGTCCTGGGGGCCTACCCGACCAAGCACGCCCGGATCGGCAACGCCGTCGGCCTGGACACGCCGGTGTCGACGGTCCGGCTGCTGCGCGCCATGCGGGACGCCGGCTACGACCTTGGCGCGCCCGGCCAGGTGCCCGGCCTCGACGAGGACCTCCTGGAGCCGGTGCCGGGGGAGGACCCGGAGACCACCGCCGGCAACGCGCTCATCCACGCGCTCATCGCCGCTGGCGGGCAGGACCCGGAATGGCTCACCCAGGCCCAGCTCACCGAGCATCACGTCCGGATCCCGCGCAGCCGCTACGAGGGCTGGTTCGCCCGCCTGTCCCCCGCCCTTCGCGCGGAGATGACCGAGCACTGGGGTCCCGCGCCGGGGACGCTCTACGTCGACGAGGAGGGCGAGGAGCCGGCGATCGTCGCCGCCGCGCTCCGGGCCGGCAACGTGACGGTCCTCGTGCAGCCGCCGCGCGGCTTCGGGGAGAACCCCGTGGCGATCTACCACGACCCCGACCTGCCGCCGAGCCACCACTACGTTGCGACCTACCGGTGGATCGAGGAGGAGTTCGGCGCGCACGCGGTCGTCCACGTGGGCAAGCACGGCAACCTGGAGTGGCTCCCGGGCAAGAACCTCGCGCTGTCGGCCGACTGCGGCGCCGACGCCGCCCTGGGCAACCTGCCTCTCGTCTACCCCTTCCTCGTCAACGACCCGGGGGAGGGGACCCAGGCCAAGCGCCGGGCCCACGCCACGGTCGTGGACCACCTGGTCCCGCCGATGGCGCGGGCCGAGACCTATGGCGATATCGCGCGGTTGGAGCAGCTGCTCGACGAGTACGGCAACGTCAGCGTCATGGACCCGGCCAAGGCCCCGGCGCTGCGCGGGGAGATCTGGACGCTGCTCAAGGCCGCGGAGATGCACCGCGACCTGGGGCTCACCGAGGAGGCCGACCTCGAGGACGCCGACGGTTTCGACGACCTCGTCATGCACATCGACGGCTGGCTCTGCGAAATCAAGGACGTGCAGATCCGCGACGGCCTGCACGTGCTCGGTGCGGCCCCCGAGGGGGAGGGCCTGGTCAACCTCGTTCTGGCCGTGCTGCGGGCCGGACAGCTCTTCGGCGGCTCCGGCGACGGCGTGCCCGGCCTGCGCGCGGCCCTCGGGCTCAGCGGTGGGGAAGGCGCCGAATCAGTCACCCGTACGGACCGGGTCGAGCAGGTGGCCCGCGACCTCGTCGAGGCCGTCGCCGGCACCGGCTGGGACGCTGTGCAGGTGCCCCGGGTGGTCCGGGACGTGCTGGCCAGCACCGACCTGCCGGGCCTGGACGTCGCCGGGGTCGAGGCGTCGCTGCGCTTTGGCTGCCAGGAGGTCGTGCCCCGCCTGGCCGCCACAACCCGGGAGGTCCCGATGGTGCTGCACGCCCTGGACGGCGGCTACGTCCCGGCGGGGCCCTCGGGCTCCCCGCTGCGCGGCCTGGTCAACGTGCTGCCGACCGGGCGCAACTTCTACTCCGTCGACCCGAAGGCCATCCCGAGCCGGCTCGCCTACGACACCGGGGTGGCGATGGCGGAGTCCCTGCTGCAGCGGTACCGGGAGGAGACCGGCGAGCTGCCCCGCTCGGTCGGCCTGTCGGCGTGGGGCACGAGCGCCATGCGTACCTCCGGCGACGACATCGGCGAGGTCCTGGCCCTCCTCGGGGTGCGGCCGGTGTGGGACGAGCAGTCGCGGCGGGTCACCGGGCTCGAGCCGGTGCCGCTGGCCCAGCTGGGCCGCCCCCGCGTGGACGTGACGGTGCGGATCAGCGGCTTCTTCCGCGACGCCTTTCCCCACGTCGTCTCGATGCTCGACGACGCCGTCGCGCTCGTCGCCGGACTGGACGAGGCGGACGAGGACAACTACGTGCGCGCCCACGCCCGCGCGGACCTGGCGGAGCACGGCGACGAGCGGCGGGCGCGGACCCGGATCTTCGGCTCCAAACCGGGCAGCTATGGGGCGGGCGTGCTCCAAGTCGTCGAGTCCGGCGGCTGGCGCGACGGCGCCGACCTGGCGGAGGTCTACACCGCCTGGGGCGGCTACGCCTACGGCCGGGACCTGGACGGTGCGCCGGCTCGGCAGGACATGGAGCGCACCTACCGCCGCATCCAGGTCGCCGCCAAGAACGTCGACAACCGCGAGTCCGACATCCTCGACTCCGACGACTACTACCAGTACCACGGCGGCATGATCGCGACCGTCCGGGCGCTGGCCGGCGCTGAGCCGCGAGCCTATGTCGGGGACTCCACGACCCCGGACGCGGTCCGCACGCGCACGCTCTCGGAGGAGACGGCCCGCGTGTTCCGCTCCCGAGTCGTCAACCCGCGCTGGGTGGGGGCGATGCGGCGGCACGGCTACAAGGGCGCCTTCGAGCTCGCGGCGACGACCGACTACGTCTTCGGATTCGCCGCGACGGCCGGCGTCGTCCCGGACTGGATGTTCGACCGCCTCGCCCGCGAGTACGTCCTCGACGAGGAGACCCAGGCGTTCCTGCGCCAGGCCAACCCCTGGGCGCTGCGCTCCATCGTCGAGCGCCTCGTCGAAGCGGCTGACCGGGGCCTGTGGCAGCAGCCCGACCCCGAGGTCGTCGCCGCGATGCAGCAGGCATATCTGGAGGTGGAGGGCGACCTGGAGGAGTGAGGCGCCCGGCTCAGCGCCGGCCCAGCACCCACTCCAACGCCGGGGCCACGCCGTCGACCACGAGCGCGCCGGGCTCGGGCGCCGGCCGCTCGACGACGACGACGGGGATGCCCAACTGCGCCGCGGCCTCCATCTTGGGCCAGGTGTAACTGCCTCCCGAGTCCTTGGTCACAAGCACATCAGCCCCGTGTCCGGTCATCAGATTCCGATCGCCGTCGAGGGTGTAGGGGCCGCGGCTCGTAACGAGCGTCCAAGCGGCCGGCAGCGGGGCCTGGGGCGGGTCAACGACCCGGGCGAGGACGTCGAGCCCGCCGAGGGGCGGCACGAAGCGGGCCAGCTCCTGGCGGCCCACGGTGAGGAAGGGGCGCCGGCCCAGCCCGGCGGCCAGCTCCGCCGCGGCGGCGTGGTCGGCTGCCCGGTGCCAGGACGGGTCGGTGTCCCACCCGGGCCGCTCCAGCCGCAGCAGCGGCACACCGGTGGCGGCGCAGGCCGCAGCGGCATTGGCGGTCATGCCCCGGGCGAAAGGGTGCGTGGCGTCAACGACCACGTCGATGCCCAGGCCGGCCAGCGCGGCGACGAGGCCGTCGACGCCACCGAAGCCGCCAACCCGGACCCGCCCGACGGGCAGCCGGGGGCGGGCCACCCGGCCGGCGAGGGAGGACAGCACGTCCACGCCCTCGTCCACCAGCGCCCCCGCCAGGTCGCGCGCCTCAGCGGTGCCGCCGAGCAGAAGCACCCTCACCGCGCCGCCCCCAGGGTGAGCGTGGGCAGGCCCGCGGGGGCACCACCCCGGGCCAGGTCGAGCAGCGCACCGACGTCGAGGTGCTCCTCGACGAGGTCGGCGAGCAGCTCGATCCGCCGCTCGCGCGCGGCCGGGAAGCTCGCGCCCGAGGGCGCAACACCGACGGTCTCGGCGAGGAAGGCCGAGCGGAAGGCGTCGCTCTCGAGGCTGCCGTGCCACATCGTGCCGAAGACCTGACCGGAGCGTGCACCGTCGGCGAACTCCTCGGTGCCGTCGGCCCGCGTGACGCGCCCGTGATGGATCTCGTAGCCGGTGACCGGCGCCCCCAGCGCCTCACCGGAGGGCAGCCCCAGCACCTTGTCGGGGGCGAAGGTCGTCGTTACCGGCAGCAGCCCTAGCCCGTCTGCGACCGCTCCGGCGGGCCCTTCGACGCCCCACGGGTCCTCGATCTTCGTGCCGAGAATCTGGTAGCCCCCGCAGACGCCCAGCATCGGCCGCCCCCTGCGGGCGTGGTCAACGAGGGCCTGGTCGAGCCTACGCGAACGCAGCCAGGCCAGGTCGGCGAGCGTGGCCCTCGAGCCGGGCAGGACGACCAGGTCGGCGTCCGCCAAGTCCCGGGGGGAGGAGGCGAAAACGACATCGAGGTCGGGCTCGAGGCCGAGGGCGTCGATGTCGGTGAAGTTGCTCACGCGGGGGAGCCGCACGACGGCGACCCGCCGCCCGGCGCCGCGGCTACGCCGGCTGGCCAGGTCGAGCGCGTCCTCGGAGTCGAGCCACAGGTCGGGGTGCCAGGGCAGGACGCCGTGCACCGGCCGGCCGGTCATTGCCTCGAGCTGGCTCAGGCCCGGGCTCAACAGCCTGACGTCGCCTCGGAACTTGTTGACGACGTAGCCGGCGACGAACGCCTGGTCCGCGGGGTCGAGGACCGCCAGGGTACCCACCATCGCGGCGAAGACGCCGCCCCGATCGATGTCGCCGACCACGACGACGGGCAGGTCGGCGTGCCGGGCCAGGCCCATATTGACGTAGTCGCTCGCGCGCAGGTTGATCTCCGCGGAGCTGCCGGCCCCCTCGGCGACGACGAGGTCGTGGCGGGCCGCGAGGTCGTCGAAGGCCGCGTGGGCGACCCGCGCCAGCTCGCTCCTTCCGCCGGGGAAATCGTCGGAGGTCAGCACACCGCCCGGACGGCCCATCACCACCACGTGGCTGTGGCGGTCCGACCCGGGCTTAAGGAGCACGGGGTTCATCGCCGGCTCCGGCTCGACTCCGGCCGCGAGCGCCTGGGCCCACTGCGCCCGCCCGATCTCAGCGGTAGTGCCGTCGGCGCCGAGGCAGACCATGGAGTTATTCGACATGTTCTGCGCCTTGTAGGGCGCGACGTCCACGCCGCGGCGGGCTAGAGCCCGGCACAGACCGGTAGCGACGACGGTCTTGCCGGCGTCCGACGTCGTGCCAGCGACGAGCAGACCGCTCATCGCCGCGGGAGGGCAGCCGGGCAGGTCGCCGGGTCGCCGGGGCGTGCGGCGGCGGGCATGAGAAGAGGCAGGCACATGGCCGCGCAGCCTACGGCAGGGCGGTCCCGGGGCCACCGGGCGGCCCGCCTGAGGTTGCCAGGCTTCGGGGCCTGTGCATCCGCGACGGGCGCCCCGGCCCGGCGGGCGCATCGGCGAGGTGCAGCCCATGCCGACCGAAGGCCTCCTGATGCAGGGTCCGTGTACATCCGACTCTCGGCGTCACAGCGATGTACCGACCCTCCACGCGCGCGGATCACCGGCATATCCCTGATGACCGTGCGCTCATCGGCGGTACAGCGATGTATCGCCCCTCAGATGGCAGGCACCGCTTGCGACGTGGGCTCGGGTTATCGGGGTGGGCCGGAGGGTTGGTGGGACGCGCTGCTGAAGACCTGGTGATGTTCGGCTAGTCGTTGGGCAGCCTGGAGACGGGTGCCAGCGTCGGGCTTGAGGGCGCCGGAGACTGGGGACGGGGCGCTCAGCCGCCGGAGCAGTCGTGCCCGGTACCTGGTTGCCTCGGGTTCCTTTGTTGGAGGGCCGGTCGGGTTCGACTCGGTGGGTGGAACGGCGCGGGCGGCGCGCCAGACGGCGAGATCTTCGATGAGGTGGTCGTCGACCTCGGGCGGGAGGGTCCGTTGCCAGGGTGTCCGGGCGGACGCGCCTGCTTGGCGTGCCTCGCCGGCGACGTTCTCGACCAGCTGCTGGACCCGGTGGGTGAGCCGGTCCAGGTACTCGGTCGTGTCTGGGTCGTGTCGTAGGGCGGGTGGGATGCCGGGCAGCCACGGCAGCGGCGCGCCCCTGTGCAGCAGGGGGACGACGGCGCTGATGCGCCAGGTGAGGGCGGCGGCAGGGTCGTCGGCCTCGGTGAGGCTGTGTTTGCCGCGGTACAAGGTCGCTTCGTACAAGACGGTCTGCGGTGGGGTGCCGTCGACCCAGTGCAGGGCGAGCTGGCCCTGCAGGTTCGGGTAGGCCTCCTGCTGGGTGAGGCCGGGCAGCCAGCGTTCGAGCGCGTCGTCCAGGCCGGCCATCCGCTCGCGTCCGAGGTGGTGCTGGGCCAGGACGGTGAGGGCGTCCTGGTAGGCCAGCACTGCTTCCCGCAGCAGGGCGGCGGTGTCGCCGTGCTCGACGGTCGTGGCCGAGAGGGCACGGCCGTCCCGGGCCAGGATGTCGGTGAGTACCTGCCGCGGCTCCGCCACCTGCTCTTGGACCTCTGGGCCGACGGAGTCCATCGAAGCCGCGGGCGTGGCGAGGTAGAGGTGGTTGGACTCCCGGCCGCGGGAGAGCGCGACGTACAGGCCTTGTCGGGTCTCGGTGCCGGTCAGGACGGTGTGGGTGGTGTCTACGGTGGCGCCCTGGGCGCCGTGGATCGTGGACGCGTACCCCAGGTGGACATGCTGGGCCACGTACCCCGCCGGCAGCCGGACCCGGCCCAGCCCGGGCCGGGCCCGCTCGTCCTGACGGTCGACCGTGACGGCGCCGTCCGGGTGGACGGCGTCGACGCGCCACCGGTCGCCGTTCTTCACCCACGACCCGTCGCGGTCCCGTAGGCGCCGGTCGTTACGGCGGGTGATCACCAGGTCGCCGGCACTGGCGCGGGTCCCATCGGCCAGGGTGACTTCCGGGCCGGGGTGCTGTCCGGCGGTGGTGTGGAGTCGGTCGTGGCGGGCGCGGTGGTTCAGGTCGCGCACGGTGTCCCGGGTGGCGGCCAGCAGCAGGCTGGACAGGCCCGCCTGCCGGTCGGTCCTCCAGGCGGCGTACGCGGCCTCGGTCATGGCGCCGGTGTCTCCGGCGTGCACCCGGTCCCGTTCCAGGTAGTGCTCCAGGCCCGCGGGGTCCCCGTCCCGGATCGCGAGGGTGGCGGCGCCTTCGGCTGGGTCGGTGAACCGGTGCAGCTCGGTCAGGGTGACGGTGGTGCCGTGCGCGTACCCCTGCTCGGCCAGGTCGGTCAGGATGCCGCCCGCGGCGACCGCGGCCAGCTGCTGGTCATCCCCCACCAGCCGGACACTGCCACCCGCCTGGACGACGTGGCGGACCACGGCGGCCAGGTCACGGGTGCCGGCCATGCCCGCCTCGTCAATGACGACCAACGTCCCCGGCCCCACAACCTTGCTCACGACGGACGGTGACGACACCCGCGTTCGGGAGGCAGCTGCCGCGGTGGTCTCGTGGAGGTACTTGGCGAGGGTGTCTGCGGGGATGCCGGTGGCTCGGGCCAGCTCCTCGGCAGCGACCGCGGTGGGTGCCAGGCCCAGGACGGTCCCGCCAGTGGCTTCCCACGCGCGAGCGAGCACCCGCAGGGCGGCGGTCTTGCCGGCGCCGGCCGGGGCCAGGGCGACCTGGACCCGGCACCCGCTCGTGGCCAGGCCGTGGACCATCGCCACCTGGGACCGGTCCAGCCCCGGACCATCCACCCTCTGGGCCGCCAGGACGCTCTCAACCACGGCCGGCTCGGCTTGGCGGCCGTCCCGACGCAGCGCCAGGGTCAATAGCTCGTCCTCGGCAGCGAGGATCGCCTTGGAGGTGTAGGCCTGGCTGCCGTGCACCCGGTGGGCGGGCTGCCCGTCCGCCCGGCGCAACACCCCCGGCTCACTCAGCTCGGGTGGCACTCCGACCGGGACCGAGAAACCCTCCAGGACCCACCGTTCCACCTCGCGCCCGTACTCCTCGAGCCGGGCCAGCGGCACCCGCGCGGTACGGAGCTGACGTGAGGTCTCGGCGCGCACGTGCCACACCTGCCACGTCCCCCGCGACCCCTCCAGCACCGAAAGCACCCGCGCAGCGACCACCTGGGGACGCACACCCCCAGCTCGCTGCACCCGAGCACGTCCCTGCGTCCGTCCCCAGGGTCCCCCCTGCTGCGTACCCACCCGCTGACCTGCAACGACGGCCGCGTCTCCACCGACGTCTCTGCCTGCGTCTCTGGTGCGCTCGCGGTTGCGTCCCCACCGCGTACCCAGCGCGGCGGCGACCATCGCCTCCGGGTTGAGACCGCTACGGGCGAGGACGCTCGTGGCCTGCTGGTGCCAGGCGCGGCGCTGCTCGGCCTCCGAGCGGGGTTCGTGCTTGCCCGGCCGGGTCTCCAGGTTCGCCCGCTGCGCCAGGTGGAGCGACTCGGTACCGGTCGGGGCCCGACCATGGTCGGCCAGGAACGCCGAGGCGAGCTCGTCCTGCCGGGCCTGGATCGCCTCTCGCCGCGACGACCAGGTCGCGAGCAGGGCCGGGTCGATCCCGTCGATCTCCCGCACCGCCCGCTTGCCGTCCTGTCCGGGGCGGTCCACGAAGGTGACGCCAAGCCGGTCGACCAGACCGGCCTCCAGGTGGGTGTTGTAGTGCTCCGAGGCCATCACGTTTGCCTTGAACAACATCCGCCCATCCAGCGACAACCACCGGCCACCGTCCTCCGGCAGGGTCTGCACCTTGTTGGAGACCACCACGTGGGTGTGCAGGTCCGGGTCCCCGGTCCGCGAGTCCCGGTGGTCGAACGCCGCCGCGATCAACCCGGTGACGGGCACCTGGCGGATACCGCCCTGGCCCATCCGCGTGAACGCCACCTCGCGCTCCAGCAGCGCCAGCGTCGCCCGGACCGCGTCCTCATGCGCCTCCCGGACCTGCCTGGCGACCTCGACCGGCGCCAGTGCCCACAGCGCCGAGACCGACTTCACCGGCGAGAACGTCAGGTCGAACCCAGCCACCGGCACCCGCGCCGGCCTGGACGCCTTGGTCACGAACCGGGTCAGCTCGCCCTCGTCCACCGGCCCCCGGCCGTGCCGCCGCTCGAACACCTCCCGCGCGACCCCGGTACGGATCGCGGCCCGCTCCTCGGCCGGGATCGGGGCGTTCCACGCCAAACCCCGGCTGGTGTTGTACTCGGTGAACGCCCGCGCGATCACCTGCTGCAAGGTCGTGGCTCCGAACGTGGGGAACGGCCGTCCCAGGACTCCCCAGCCACGCTCGACGGCCCCCGGCTCACCGGCCCGAGGATGGCGGCCCTGACCGAACAGCAGCTTCATCTGCTCCTCGGTCACCACCTCGCCGGCGGCGAGGTCCACACCGGCCAGGCCCGTGCCCAGCCACCGGCCCGGCGACTCGCCCTTCTCCTCGTAGTACGCGGCCAGGCCCACCTGCCGACGCTCGGTCGCATCATGCTGCGCGACCTGACCGGTCAGGTACGTGTACCCACTGCCCGCGGACAGCTTGTGCAACGTCATCACGCCCACCAAGGCGCCGGGCGCACGCGCTGGGTCTCATCCACAATCCGCGTGCATGAGGTGTGCCTCTTCCGAAGAAAAGAACGTTGGCGTCGGTCGCTCGGTCGAGGTGGAGACGTCAGGGCGTAGTCTGCGGCTACTCGGCGGGGGCAGCGTGATGGAGCGGATGAGGGGGCAAGTCATGTCCGGCGTGCGCTTCTGAAGCATGCCTCGCGATGGCGTGCGGTTGGATGTGCTGCCTCACAGCGGCGAGGACGAGCATGTCGCTCTGCCTGTGGACAAGGAGTCTCGAGATCTGTTTGCGGGGTCATGCTGGACTCGTGGGCCCATCGTGCCGGCGGCACGCGCGAGCGCGAGTTGCGAGGAATCTGTTTCGGCTGAGTCCCCAGCGCCTCCTCGTCCGCCTTTGGGGTAACAGGCACAAACGGTGCCTGCACAGCGAAGGAAGTGGTGAGCATGACGGTTGAGCGCAGCCAACGCAGGAGCGGGTGGCTGGCAGCGCAGGCCGCGCTGCAGAGCCCGGGCCCTACCGACGGGCTCGGGGCACGGCACCCAGACCCGATGTTCCTGACCGTGCAGGAGGTCGCTGAGATGCTTCGGGTCAGTCCGGCGACGGTCCGGGCCTGGATCGCCAAGGGCGAGGGTCCACCAGCGATGCGCTTCGGCAAGCAGATCCGGTACCGGCCCGAGCGCGTCATGGAGTGGGTCGAGGAGCAGGAGGGCGGCCGCCGATGATCGACCGCCGCCAATCACCGATCACCGGACGGGTGGTGTGGCGCGTGCGGTGGTACGAGACCGAGCCCGCCGGTGGACGGCGCGAGCGGAGCCGCACCTTCATCACGAGGCGGGAGGCGCTGGACTTCGAGCGCGAACGCGCCCGGGCCAGGCGGGCGGGCGCCGTCTCCTCGAGCCGGGTGTCCGTCTCCGAGGTGGCCGAGCGTTACTTCGCCAACCTGACCGGCACGGTGGCGTCCCGAACGATCCAGGGTTATCGCCAGCACTGGCGCACGCATCTCGGCCCTACTTTCGGGCACGTGCCGGTCGACCGGCTGACGGTGCCGCGGATCCAGGAGTTCGTCTCAACCCTCGCGACCCAGCGGTCGGCGGCCACGACGCGGAAGGTGCACAGGACGCTGAGTCTGATCCTCGACCAGGCGGTGGCCGAACGCCGGCTTGCGGTCAACCCGGCTCACGGGGTCCGTCTGCCCAGCCTCCCGGCACAGCTCGGCGACCACGTCCTCGGTGTCGACCAGGTCGAGCTGCTGGCGGTGAGGGTCCACCACCACGGTACGCTGGTGCGGGTAGCGGCATACTGCGGGCTGCGCTGGGGGGAGGTGGCGGCACTGCAGGTCGGGGACGTCGACCTGCAGGCACGGCGTCTGCGGGTCCAGCGGGCACAGGTCGAGGTCTCCGGCCGGATCGAGATCAAGGCGCCGAAGTCGCGGTACGGTCAGCGCCGCGTGCCCATCCCGGGGCGGCTGGTCGACGAACTGCGCGAGCAGACGGAAGGACGGCCGGCATCTGAGCTGTTGTTCACCTCGCCCGAGGGGGAGCGGCTGCGGGCATCGAACTGGAAGCGGTGGTCCGGGTGGAGCGAGGCTGTGGCCAGCATGGGCGGCGGCATCCGGTTCCACGACCTGCGTCACACGTGCGCGAGCCTGCTCATCCAGGCGGGTGCGACCCCCGTGGAGGTGCAGCGCATCCTCGGACACAGCACGCCGGCGACGACGCTCAACCTCTACACCCACCTGCTGCCCGACGCGCTCGACGGCGCGGCCGCGAAGCTCGACGGCTACCTGGACGGCCGGCTGTGACGGCCTACGTGGCGGCCTACGAGCCGCGGTTGGTGTCTTCGGAGGGGCCCATCGACAGAGTGACACCGGCTCTCACCAGCGAAAACATCACGGTGGGCCCCGTGGGACTCGAACCCACAACCTACGGATTAAAAGTCCGCAGCTCTAACCATTGAGCTAGAGGCCCCGAGCGGAGACCTGACCCCGCGCGACCCGGCAAGGGTAGGTCAGATGCCGTGGCTGGTACCAGTTCAGGCCCCGTCCGGGGGGCGGCGCGGCATACCCTGCCCGTATCTTCGCCCGCGCAGCCCGCCGACGGCGCCGCACAGATGCTGTTCTCACACCGCGGTACGGCGCTACGTTGGTCCGCATCGATCCGCCACGAAGGGGGCAACTCCGGTGTCCGACCACAGCCGCCCGATCCCGGGTGACCATCTGAAGGACTTTGCGCCCGACCCGCGCCGCGGCATGGAGGTCGAGCAGCAGTCGCCCGGTGAGCTCTCGCCGGAGATCGAGCCGCGCACCCGCAAGGTCAGGTACGGCGGGCTGGCTGGAGGTCTGGCGGCCGCGCTCCTCGTCTACTTCATCATGCCGGGGGACGTCCCGCACTCGGCCCGGCTGACGGCGGCGACGGCCGTCCTGATGGCGGTCTGGTGGATGACCGAGGCGCTGCCGATCCCGGCGACTGCTCTGGTGCCGCTCGTCGTCTTCCCCGTCCTCAACCCTGACGTCGTCGTGGACGACATCGGGCGCAGCTACGGCAACAACATCATCTTCCTCTTCATGGGTGGCTTCATGATCGCCCTCGCGATGCAGCGGTGGAACCTGCACCGCCGCATCGCGCTGGTCACCGTCCGGGCCATGGGCACCAACCCCTCGACGGTCGTGCTGGGGTTCATGGTCGCCACCGGGTTCATCTCGATGTGGGTGTCCAACACCGCCACGGCGGTCATGATGATCCCCATCGGTGTCTCCGTGCTCATGCTGGTCTCCAAGCTGAGCACGGAGGTGGAGAGCCCCGAGGGGGCCGAGCACCAGGACGCCGACGAGATGGACATGCAGTCCGACGAGGTCAAGGCCGCGGTCATCAAGTCCAACTTCGGCACCGCGCTGATGCTCGGGATCGCCTACGCCGCCTCGATCGGCTCGTTGGGCACCATCATCGGCACCCCACCCAACACCCTGCTGGTGGGCTACCTGGCGGAGAACCACGACATCCAGATCCGTTTCGTCGACTGGATGGTCGTCGGGGTGCCGCTCGCGGTCGTCTTCATGCTGATCTGCTGGTGGCTGCTCACCAAGGTGATCTACAAGCCGGAGATCAAGGAGATCCCCGGCGGGCGTGACCTGATGACGCGCGAGATCCAGAAGCTCGGGTCCATGTCCCAGGGGGAGATCCGTGTGCTGGCCCTCTTCCTGCTCGCTGCCGTCTCCTGGGTCGGCATCCCCCTCATCTGGCCGGACAACACGCCGATCTCCGACGCGGGCATCGCGATGACGGTGGCCATCCTCCTGTTCCTGCTCCCGGCCGGCGCGGCGCGCGGGGTGCGGCTGCTCGACTGGGACTCGGCCAAGGAGCTGCCGTGGGGTGTGCTGATCCTCTTCGGCGGTGGCCTGGCCCTCTCGAGCCAGTTCGGCTCCTCCGGCCTGACCGAGTGGATCGGCGAGGTCACCAGCGGTGTCGGCGGGCTGCCCGTCGTGCTCATCGTGGCGATCTTCGCCGCGGGCATCATCTTCCTCACCGAGCTCACCAGCAACACCGCCACCGCGGCGACCTTCCTGCCGATCGCCGGTGGCATCGCGATCGGCATCGGCGTCGACCCCATGCTGCTCGCCATCCCGGTGGCGCTGGCCGCGACCTGCGCCTTCATGCTGCCGGTGGCCACCCCGCCCAACGCGATCGCCTACGGCTCCGGCTACGTGACCATCCCGCAGATGGTCAAGGCTGGCCTCTACCTCAACCTCATCGGCATCGTGCTGATCACCGCCACCACGATGACCCTGGCGGTGTGGGTGTTCTCAATCGTCTACTGACGACCCGCCTCAGGGGAGGAAGAGGTCCTTGCCGAACTTCACCGGCGGGTGACCGGCCACGACGACTGCGCCGAACATCTTGTCGTGCAGGGCCTGCTTCTTCGGGTCCCAGGTCGGCCAGAGGACCGCCAGCAGCCAGACGATGCCGACGCCGAACGGGAAGAACAGCCACAGCATCAACGTCCGCACCAGCCCGACCGGCCCGCCCAGGGTCAGTCCGTCGGCGTCCCTCACCAGCTTCAGACCGGTGAGCGCCTTGCCGGGGGACTGCCCCCTGCTGCCGTTGAGCCAGGCGATGTAGGCCCACGCCGCCACACCGGCCAGGCCGGACGCGCCGTCGAGGAGGCCGAAGGTCACCAGGTTGAGCACCATGGTGACGCCGAGGACCAGCAGGGCATCGATCAGCGTCGCGGCCACGCGCTCGCCCCAGTGGGCGTAGCGCAGCTGTGATGGCTGCTGAGGCGTGCGGGCGTGGCCGGGGACGGTGTCCTGCGGGCCCCACACCCCCGGCTGCTGCTGGGGACTCCATACCCCGGGCTGCGGTGGGGTGTTCCACGCGCCGGGCTGCTGCGGAGGGGCGTAGGGCGGGATCGGTGAGGCGCCCGTGCCCGTCGGCGGCTGGTCGACGGGGCCACCCCGCCACGGCTGCGGCTCGTCGGGGTTGTTGATCGGCCAGCTCACGGGGGCTCCTTCGCTCTCGGCACACGCGACAAACGTCGGCCATCGACGCGCAGCCCTCATTGTCCTTTGTGCGCCGCTGACCTGTCCATGTGCCCCCTGGCCGTGTGGGAGAGTTCTCGCCATGAACGAGAGCACCACCACGCGGCTCACCGAGGGCGAGCGTCGCCTGGTCGAGATCAACGGCATCGACATCATCGACGAGGCAGAGCGCACCGCCAAGCCGGTGGACCTGTTCTGGCCCTGGTTCGCCGCCAACGTGTCGGTCTTCGGGATCTCCTGGGGATCGTTCGTGCTCGGCTTCGGCATCTCCTTCTGGCAGGCGCTGCTGGTCACCGTCGTCGGCGTGGTCCTGTCGTTCCTCTTCTGCGGGGTCATCGCGATCGCCGGCAAGCGAGGCTCGGCGCCGACCATGGTGCTTTCCCGGGCTGCCTTCGGGGTCAACGGCCAGAAGGTCCCGGGGGTCTTCTCCTGGCTGATCTCGATGGGCTGGGAGACCTTCCTGGCGATCATGGCCGTCCTGGCCACCGCGACGATCTTCGAGCAACTGGGCTGGGCCAGCGGCACCACGACCAAGGTGCTGGCCATCGTCGTCATCGCCGGGCTGATCATCCTGGCCTCGGTCGCGGGCTACCACACGATCATGCGCCTGCAGTCGGTGCTGACCTGGGTCACCGGCGCGGTCACCATCGCCTACATCGCGATGACGTGGGACCAGGTCGACTTCGCCGCGATCCAGGCGATCGAGCCCGGGCCGCTCAGCGCCGTCATCGGGGCACTGGTGATGCTGATGACCGGCTTCGGCCTGGGCTGGATCAACATCGCCGCGGACTGGTCGCGCTACCAGCGTCGCGACGCTCCCGGCAGCGCCATCGTCCTCTGGAACACCGTCGGCGGCGCGCTCGCCCCCGTCCTGCTGGTCATCTACGGCCTGCTGCTCGTCGGATCCCGCCCGGACCTGGAGGAGGGCATCGTCAACGACCCGATCGGCACCCTGGCCACCATCCTGCCGACCTGGTTCCTGCTGCCGTTCCTCCTCGCGGCCGTCCTGGCCCTGGTCAGCGGCGCCGTCCTCGGCATCTACTCCTCCGGCCTGACGCTGCTGTCCCTGGGGGTGAACATCCCCCGCCCGGCCGCCGCCGGCATCGACGGCACGATCATGACGCTGGGCGCGGTCTGGGTGGTCTTCTTCGCGCAGAGCTTCCTCGGCCCCTTCCAGAGCTTCCTCATCACCCTGGGCGTGCCGATCGCCGTCTGGGCCGGGATCCTGATGGCCGACATCGCCCTGCGCCGCCGTGACTACGACGAGCGGGCGCTGTTCGACCCCCGGGGCCGCTACGGCAGCTGGAGCTGGACCCCGATCGCGCTCATGATCGTCGGCTCGGTCGTCGGCTGGGGCCTGGTCATCAACCAGTTCGCCGACGAGGCGTCCTGGAACAACTGGCAGGGCTACCTGCTCGGCCTGGGCCTCGGCGGCCGGGACGGCACCTGGGCCTGGGCCAACCTCGGCGTGCTGGCTGCCCTGGTCATCGGTTTCGTCGGCTGGCTGGTCCTGGGCCGGGCCGCGGTGCGCCGCCAGGAGGAGGGCATCGTGCCCGCCCCCACCGACCAACCCGACCAGCCCAACCGCGTGACCCACTGACCCCGCCCCGCCCACTACCGTGACAGGCATGAGCCGGATCTCGCCGCCGTGGCTGGTCGTCGTCGATGCCCAGCGGATCTTCGCCGACCCGGCCTCGGAGTGGTACGCGCCCCGGTTCGCCGAGACGGTCGAGCCGATCCGGGAGCTCGTCGCCGCGCACGAGGGCCGCGTCGTGCAGACCCGGTGGGTGCCGCCGCACGCCAAGCACGGCTCCTGGGTCCCCTACTTCGAGCGCTTCCCCTTCGCCGACCGCTCGCCCTTCGACCCGATCTTCGACGTCGTGGACGAGATCGCCGAGCTGCGCCTGCCGCATACCGTGTCCGAGCCCACCTTCGGCAAGTGGGGCGAGCACCTGCGGGACGTGGTCGGGCAGGATGCGCACCTCGTCCTCGCCGGCGTCTCCACCGACTGCTGCGTGCTGTCCACCGCGCTCGCCGCGGCTGACGCAGGCTGCCTCGTCGAGGTGGTCGCCGACGCGTGCGCCGGCTCCAGCGACGACGCACACGAGCGGGCGCTCGCGGCGATGGAGCTCTACGCGCCCCAGATCCAGGTCCGCCGCTGACCGGTATGCCGTCCGGCCCGCCCGCCTCCCCACCGGAGCCGGGGAGCTACCCGCGCCCCCTGACCGACCGCGAGCGGCAGGTCCTCGCACTCCTCGCCGACGGGCTGCCGGAAGGGCACCCGGCGCGGGCGGAGGTGCCGTCCGCGGAGGCGGTGCGGCCCTGCGGCTGCGGCACCTGCCCGTCGATCGAGCTGTCGCCGGCGGAGGGGGTCGAGGACGACGCGAGCCGGCTCGTCGTCTCCGCCGACCACCCGGACGCCCTGCTGCTGCTCTTCGTGGACGGCGGTCACCTGAGCTACCTCGAGGCGGCGCCGTGGCACGAGGGCAGGGCGGTGCGCCAGTTCCCGCCGCCGGAGGAGATCAGCGGCGTCGAGCTCGGCTGATCGCCTCCCCCGTCAGCCACGGCGCGGCCAGGCTGAGCAAGGACGGGGACGCCCCCGCCGGCGGACCGGCGGGGGCGTCGTGGTGCTGTGGGTGTTGCGTGGGGGCGGATCAGCCAGCGGTGGGCAGCTCCGGCATGGCGTCCGGGTACTGCTCCAGCCAGGCCTCGACCGCCTCGGCCTCGTTGCCCTCGCCGTACTCGTTGACGACGAGGTCTTCCAGCGCGCCGTACTCCTCGTCGGAGAGCTGGATCTGGCCGATGAACTCGGCAGCCTCCGGGAACTCCTCGGCGAAGCCGTCGGAGCCGAGGAAGTGCAGGGTCTCGGGGTCGCCCATGGCGCCCAGCGGGTCCTCCAGGTCCTTGATCGGGAACTCGCTGTTGGCCCAGAACGGGCGCCAGAGGGTGACGACGATGTCCTCCTCGTCGTCGATCGCGCTCTGCAGCTCGGCGAGCATCGCCGCGGTCGAGGAGGTGACCAGCTCGTAGGAGCCCTCCAGCCCGTAGGCGGGGATCATCTCCTCGCCGGTGACCCGGGTCAGCCCAGCCCCTGGCTCGATGCCGATGATCCGGCCGTCGAACCGGTCCGCGTTGTCCGCCAGCTCCTCCAGGGAGTCGATGTCGACGTACTCCGGGACCGCGATGGTCAGCACGGCGCCGTCGTAGTAGCCGCCCAGGTCCTCGATCTGGTCGCCGTACTCGTCCATGTAGTCGGCGTGGGTGACTTCGGGCCAGGCGGAGGGGTACATGTGGACGTCGCCGTTGGCCAGGCCGGCGTAGAGCAGCGCGGCCTCGGTGAGGGTCTCCATCTCGACCTCGTAGCCCATCTGCTCCAGCTGGTTCTCCAGCAGGTATGCGGTGCTCAGCCCGTCGGTCCAGGCCGGGAGGAAGCCCATGGTGATGGTGCCGAGGTCCTCGCCACCGGCGGCCGCCTCGTCCGAGTCGTCGGTGCTGTCGTCGGTGCTGTCGGCGTCGGTGCCACCCACGGCACCGGTGTCGTCGGTGGTGCTGTCGTCCTCGCCGTTGCCGCAGGCGGCCAGGGTCAGCGAGGCCGCGGCCGCGAGGGCCAGCAGACGCATGCGGGGGGTTCTGGTTGCGATCATCGTGGTGTTCTCTTCCTTCTCTTGGTTGCGTATCAGGTGTCTCGTGCAGGGAGTGGCGCCGCGGTCGGCAGGGTCAGAGGTCACACGGTGCTCTGGAGGGCTTCCTTGTCGGCGGCGGCCAGGCGGCGCCGGCGGCCGGCGGCCAGGGCGAGCAGCGAGCTGCTGTAGGCCCGGCGGTTGCCCAGGGCGGCGGTGAGGCGGTCCAGGTAGATCGCCAGGATCACCACCGACACGCCGCCCTCGACCCCGAGAGGGGTGTTGAGCCGGGAGATCGACTCGACGATCACCTTGCCCAGCCCGTCGGCGCCAGCGATGCCGGCGATGACCGCCATGGACAGTGCCAGCATGATGACCTGGTTGATGCCGGCCATGATCGAGGGCGTCGCCAGCGGAAGCTGGATGCCGCGCAGGATCTGCCCGGGGGAGGCGCCGAAGGCGTAGCCGGCCTCGACCGTCTCCTGGTCGACCTGGCGGATGCCCAGCTCGGTCAGCCGCACGCCCGGGGGCAGGGCGAAGATGATGGTGGCGAAGATGCCGGGCACCAGGCCGATCGAGAAGAAGGTCACGGCCGGGATGAGGTAGACGAAGCCGGGCATCGTCTGCATGAAGTCCAGGATCGGGCGCACGACCGCGCTGACCGTGTCGTTGCGGGCCGCCAGGACCCCGATCGGGATGGCGATGAGCACGGCGAACAGGGTGGCGACGGCCACCAGCGCCAGGGTCTGCATCGACTCGGTCCACATGCCCATCGACACGATGAGGCTGAGGCCGACCAGCGAGCCGAGCGCCAGCTTCCAGGAGGCCACGAACCAGGCGATGAGGGCGAAGATGAGCGCCATCACCAGCGGGGGCGGCATCAGGAGCAGGTCGATCAGGCCGTTGATGAGCGAGCTCATCACGTCGCGGAAGAGGGTCAGCAGGACCGAGAGGTTGTCGTCGATCCAGTCGAACCCGGCGTCGGCCCACTGACCGACCGGGACCTGGGGGAGCCAGCTGTGTTCGTCGGCCATCAGATCGACACCTCCTGAGGAGCGGTGGACTCACGTGGAGTGCCCAGCGCGGACAGCAACGTCACCCGGTGGATGACGCCGGCCAGCCGGCCGTCCCGGTCCAGCACGAGCAGCGGCTCGCGCTGCTCGGCGGCGTCGGTGAGCAGCTCGCCGAGGGGGACGTCCTGGTCAACGGTGCGCAGCTGCGCAACTGGCACCAGCGGCAGCGTCCGGGACTGGCCGGACACCGCGGCGGCGACGTCCTCGGAGGAGACGACACCGGCGGGCCTGCGGTCGCGGTGCACCACCACCAGGTGCTCCAGCTGGTGCTCGCGGATGAGCTTGTGGGCCGCGTGCGGACCCTGGTCGGCGCCCAGCACGGCCACCGGCGGCTCCATGACCGCGCCTGCGGCCAGCACCTTGCTGCGGTCGACGTCCTGGACGAACTGGGCGACGTAGTTGTTGCTGGGGTCGTTGAGGATCTGCTCGGCGGTGCCGATCTGCACGATCCGCCCGTCCCGCATCATCGCGACCCGGTCGCCCAGCCGCATCGCCTCGTTGAGGTCGTGGGTGATGAACAGGATGGTCTTGTCCAGCCGCTGCTGCAGGTCGACCAGCTGGTCCTGCATCTCGCGCCGGATCAGCGGGTCCAGGGCGCTGAACGCCTCGTCCATGAGCATGATGTCGGTCTCGGCGGCCAGCGCACGGGCCAGGCCCACGCGCTGCCGCATACCGCCGGACAGCTCGCCGGGCAGGTGGCCGCCCCAGCCGTCCAGACCCACCATCGACAGCGCCCGCTCGGCCTTCTCCTCCCGGTCGGCGCGGTTGATCCCCTGGATCTTCAGGGCGTAGGCGGCGTTCTGGCCGACCGTCTCGTGCGGCAGCAGCGCGAAGTGTTGGAAGACCATGCTGATCCGCTCCCGGCGCAGCCTGCGCAGCGCCTCACCCTTGAGCGTCGAGAGCTGCTCGCCGGCGACGACGACCTCGCCGGAGGTGGCGGGGTGCAGGCCGTTCATCATCCGGATCAGGGTCGACTTGCCGGAGCCCGACAGGCCCATCACCACGAAGATCTCCCCGGCCTCGACCTCGAAGCTGGCATCGATGACGGCGGCCGTCTGGCCGTCGTCCCTCAGCTCGTCGCGGGTCGCACCGCGCTGGAGGGCCTCGACCCCGCGGTGGGGTCGACGGCCGAAGATCTTGTACAGATGCTCAGCGGCAAGAATGGGCACACGCATCCCTCGGGTCGGTGGTCACGGGGCGGTCACAGGCGGCCACCGGGCGCACGCCGGGACGCCCGTCAGGGCAGGCTGAGGAGCCGCCCGAGGGCGTCGGCACGCAGAGGGGCCACTGGCCGACGCTAGGCCAGTTCAGCCTCGGGAATCCAATTGCGGCACCAATCGTGATCCCTTCGTGATCCGCCCGTGATCCTCTCGTGATGCGTGGGCCCGTCGCGACAAGAGTTTCTCAGGCGAGCCACACGATGAGCACGACCGGCACCACCATGACCACCACGAACGCCGCCACGGCGATCTTGCCCCCGCGAGAGCCCACGTTGACCGTGGTGCCCACGCCGTGCCCCTCGCGCTTGGGCACCATGACGCGGGGATCGTCCGGGTTGCGATAGAGGCCCAGCGGCAACCACAGCCGCTCCTCCGCCTCCTCCTCCGGGGTGGGATGTATGCCGTGCAGCTGCGCGGTGGACCTCGCCCACCGCGCCCACCGGCGGTAGGCCAGCCAGAGGGCCACGAACATCGCCACCAGGAAGACGACCACCGGCCAGGGGGAGAGCCGCTCGGGCGTCTGCCAGGTCGACACCGCGATCCAGGCGAAGAGGAGCGCGAGCAGGAGGGCGACCCAGCCCAGGCCGGCCCGGGTGCCGCGCACCGAGCCCTCGACCCGCAGCTGCGTCCAGTCCGAGGCGTCGTCGGGGATCGGGGTCAGGCTCGGCAGCACCGCCGCGACCACCGGCAGCACGAGAAGCGTCCCCGCCCCGATCAGCGGGCCCATGAAGACCGTGTCGGGAGACTTCTCGCCCCACCGGGTGGCCTCCCCGTCCGGTCCGAAGTGCAGAGGGATGCGGTCCGGAAGGCTGTCGTAGATCGCGATCCCGTAGACGGTCACGCCCACGAGGACGGCCGCCGCCAGCAGGAACGGCCACCAGGACGCACGCCGTCCCTCACGCAGCAGCTGGTCGATCTGGGTCGTCGTCGGCACGGATCTCCTCATGCTCGGTCGCTCGGGGGTCGGGGGTGCGACGGCCCAGCGAGCATGGGGGTTCCCGGTGGCCCGCGCGGTCGCCGCGTCGAACAGGCTGATCGAGCCGGGGGCAGGACCTCAGGTCCGGTGGCGCAGGACCTCGAGGACCGCCAGGCCGTAGGCCTCCTCCGCGTCCCGGTGGGAGAAGGTCAGCGGCGCGCCGTTGACGAGCGCCACCACGGCATACCCCTCCGCCTCCATCCCCAGGCCGACGAAGTCGTGCCCGAGCACCGCGCGTAGCTGGTCCTCGCGCGGCAGCCACAGCGTCTCCTCCAGCGCCACCGAGTCGAGCGCCCACTCGGCGACGCCGTTGAAGCCGATGACCGAGCCGCCGACCAGGTGGTGGACGTCCACGGTCATGTCGGCGAGGTGGAAGACGTCCTGCTCCATCCCGGGGCGGTCCACGACGAAGCGGTCGCCCGACATCGGGGACCACACCAGACCTTCGTCGTGCAGCCGGCGGGCCAGGTCCACGCTGATCATCACCCCAGTGTGGCGCAGCCCCGGCACAGAGTCGGCACAGAGTCGGCACAGAGTCGGCACAGAGTCGGCACAGAGTCGGAACAGAGTCGTCGGCAGCCGCCGGGAGTCGCCGGGACCCTGTGCGTCAGGATGGGGTGAGACACCAGCACTGTTGACCTTCGCACTGCACGGGGCGAGATCGGATCAATACTGAGATGACGATGACGACTGCTGATGTCGGCACCGATGATGGGGTCATGTCCCCTCGTGCTGACCAGCCGAAGCGGCGGAGGTTCACCGCCGAGTTCAAGGCCGCGATCCTTGCCGAGTACGACGCCGCGGAACGTGGTGAGCGGGGCGCGATCTTGCGCCGGGAAGGGTTGTACAGCTCGCACATCATCGAGTGGCGCAAGGCAGCGCAGGCCGGTGCGCAGGCCGGGTTGGGTGGCAAGCGACGAGACCGCCAGGAACGGGAGCTGCAGGCGCTGCGGGCACGGGCGGAGAAGGCCGAGGCCGAGCTCGCCCGCACGAAAGCTGCCCTGGATCTGGTGGGAAAAGCACACGCGCTCTTGGAGACGCTCTCCGAGAGCGCGGACAAGCCGCCGCGGTCGCGGCGGTGATCGACCCGGCCGTCGACGACCTGGCTGAGCAGGTCGGCACCGCAGCTGCGTGCGCCCTGCTGGGCCGCTCCCGCGCGGGTCACTACCGGGCCAAGAACCCGCCCCGGCCACGCCCGACGACACCGCGCCCGGCCCCGGCGAACAAGCTCACCGAGGCTGAACGGGCGCACGTGCTGGCGGTGCTGACCAGCCAGGAGTTCGCGGACAAGTCGGTCGCCCAGGCCTGGGCCACGCTGCTGGACGAGGGCACCTACCTGTGCTCGCAGTCCACGATGCACCGCATCCTGCGCGAGCACGACATGGCCGGCGAACGACGCCGGCAGGCCACCCACCCAGCCAGGACCAGGCCCGAGCTGGTGGCAACCGGCCCTGGACAGGTTTGGAGCTGGGACATCACGAAGCTGCGAGGACCGGAGCGGGGCGTGTACTACGACCTGTACGTCGTGCTCGACATCTTCTCCCGGTTCGTCGTGGCCTGGACCATCGCGGCCCGCGAGGACGCCGACATCGCCAAGAACATGCTCGAGCAGGCCATGGGCGTGCACGGTGTCCCGGACGCGGTGCACGCCGACCGGGGCACCTCGATGACCTCCAAACCGGTCGCGCAGCTGCTGGTGGACCTGGGCGTGGCCCGGTCCCACTCCCGCCCGCACGTCTCGAACGACAACCCGTACAGCGAGGCCGCGTTCAAGACGTTGAAGTACGCCCCGGTCTTCCCCGAACGTTTCGGGTCCCTGGCCGACGCCGGCGCGTTCGCCGAGCAGTTCTTCGCCTACTACAACCACGAGCACCGCCACTCCGGCATCGGGCTGCACACTCCCGCCAGCGTCCACTACGGCACCGTCGGTCAGGTCCGCGCCCAACGCCAGTCCACCCTGGACGCTGCCTACGCCGCCCACCCCGAGCGGTTCGGCCACCGCCGACCCCAGGCGCCCAAGCTGCCCCAGGCCGCGTGGATCAACCAGCCCTCACAGGAGTCCCTCATACAGACCGCCTGACGGAAACTGTCTCACCCGACTTGACACCTTCCGGGAGGCGCCCGGTGGCGGCGGCACGGCATACCGGACAATGGTGGCGATGCAGCCGGACCAGACCCTGACCGACGCCCTCCCGCCGGGCGCGGCCGCCGGCGACCCCGACGCCCTCTACGAGGTGTTCACCACCTGGGCGGCGGAGCAGGGCACCAGCCTCTACCCGCACCAGGAGGAGGCGCTGCTGCACCTGCTCGCCGACAGCAATGTCGTGCTGGCGACGCCGACCGGCAGCGGCAAGTCGCTGGTCGCCACGGCCGCCTGCTTCCTGGCGCTGGCCCGGGACGAGGTCGCCTTCCTCACCGCGCCCATCAAGGCCCTGGTCAGCGAGAAGTTCTTCGACGCCTGCCGGATCTTCGGCGCCGAGAACGTCGGCATGCTCACCGGCGACGCGGCCGTGAACGCCGACGCTCCGATCGTGGTGTGCACCGCCGAGGTGCTGGCCAACATCGCCCTGCGCGAGGGGGAGGGTGCCGACATCGGGGTCGTGGTGATGGACGAGTTCCACTACTACGGCGAGCCCGACCGCGGCTGGGCCTGGCAGGTCCCGCTCCTCACCCTGCCGCAGGCGCAGTTCGTGCTCATGTCGGCCACGCTCGGCGAGACCACCCGCTTCGAGCAGGACCTGACCCGGCGGACCGGGCGGGAGACGGCGCTGGTGGCCGGCGCCGAGCGGCCGGTGCCGCTGCACTTCGGCGAGGAGCTGGCGATGACGCCGCTGCCGGACACCATCCAGAACCTGCTGGAGGAGCGCCAGGCGCCGATCTACGTCGTGCACTTCACCCAGCGCGAGGCGCTGGAACGGGCCCAGTCGCTGCTCTCGCTGCCCCGGCTGGTCAGCGTCGAGGAGAAGGAGGCGATCCGGGAGCGGATCGGAGCCTTCAAATTCACCGCCGGCTTCGGGCGCACCCTGTCCCAGCTGGTGCGGGCCGGGATCGGTGTGCACCACGCCGGGATGCTGCCGCGCTACCGCCGCCTGGTCGAGCAGCTGGCCCAGGACGGGCTGCTCAAGGTCATCTGCGGCACCGACACCCTCGGGGTCGGCATCAACGTGCCGATCCGCACGGTGCTGTTCACCGGGCTGGCCAAGTACGACGGCTCGCGCTCGCGGGTGCTGCGCGCCCGGGAATTCCACCAGATCGCGGGGCGCGCCGGCCGGGCCGGTTACGACACGGCAGGGTATGTCGTGGTGCAGGCCCCCGAGCACGCCGTCGAGAACGCCCGCAACCTGGCCAAGGCGGGCGATGACCCCAAGAAGCTGAAGAAGGTCCAGCGCAAGAAGCCACCCGAGGGCTTCATCTCCTGGTCCGACCAGACCTACCAGAGGCTGGTCAACGCAGACCCCGAGTCGCTGCAGTCGCGGATGAAGGTCGACCACTCGACGATCCTCAACGTGGTGGCCCGCAAGGGCGACCCCGTGGCCAACCTGGCCACGCTCCTGCGGGACAACCACGAGACGCCGGCGGCGCAGGCGCGGCTGCAGCGGCGGGCGATCGCGCTGGGTCGGTCGATGCTGGAGACGGGGGTGCTGGTGCGCCGCGATCCTCCCGGCCCGGACGGTCGCACCGTGGACCTGGCGCCCGGCGTCGCCGACAACTTCGCCCTCAACCAGCCGCTGGCGCCGTTCGCCCTGGCAGCGCTGGACCTCTTCGACCGGGAGTCGCCCACCTACGCCCTGGACGCCCTTTCGGTGGTGGAGGCGGTGCTGGACGACCCCATGCCGATCCTGATGCAGCAGCGCTACAAGGCCCGCGGCGACGCCGTCGGCCAGATGAAGGCCGACGGGATCGACTACGACGAGCGGATGGCGCTGCTGGAGGAGGTCACCTGGCCGCGGCCGCTGGCCGAGCTGCTCGAGGGCACGCTGGCGATGTACCGCCAGTCCCACCCCTGGGTGCGCGAGGACGCGCTCTCGCCCAAGGCCGTCGTGCGCGACATGTGGGAGCGGGCGATGAGCTTCACCGAGTTCGTCGGCTTCTACCAGCTGGCCCGGTCCGAGGGCGTCGTCCTGCGCTACCTCACCGACGCCTACCGCACCCTGCGGCAGACGGTCCCGGAGTCGGCCTACACCGAGGAGCTGCACGACCTGGTCCACTGGCTGGGGGAGACGATCCGGCAGACCGACTCCTCGCTCCTGGAGGAGTGGGAGGCGCTGACCGACCCGGAGCTGGTCGCCGCAGCCGCGGCGCGCGAGGCCGCGGGTGCCCCGCCGGTACCCGTGCGGCCGGTCACCGGCAACGAGCGGGCCTTCCGGGTCATGCTCCGCAAGGCGATGTGGCGGCGGGTCGAGCTGGTCGCCGACGACGCGTGGGAGGCCCTCGGTGCCCTGGAGGCGCAGGTCGCCGCCCTGCCCGAGCCGCCGCTGGAGCCGCTGATGACCCCGGGGGACTGGGACCTCGCCGTCGGTGACTACTACGACGCCCACGACCAGGTGGTCCTCGACGCCGACGCCCGCGGCCCGCAACACCTGCGGATGGGCCCGGTCCCCCCGGCACAGGCTCAGATCGCCGACGGCAAGGCGAGCCGGGTCTGGGAGGTGACCCAGACCGTGGTCGACCCTCAGGGCGACGTGGACTGGGTCATCGAGGCCGAGTGCGACCTGGACGCCAGCGACCTGGCCGGTGAGCCGGTGCTGCTGGCGGTGGCCTTCCGCCGCCTCTGACCCGACAGAGCACGCGAAACGGCCCCACAGAACACGCGAGACGGCCCGACAGAACACGCGAGACGGCCCCACAGAACACGCGAGACGGCCCGACAGAGCACGCGAGACGGCCCGACAGAGCACGCGAGACGGCAACCTGGAGCACCGCCCGAGCGCTCGCCGGCCCGTGTGGGGACCGTCGGGCATGCGTGCGCGTGTCCTGTGGGGCTCTTTGCCGTGTCCTGTGGGGCCCTTTGCCGTGTCCTGTGGGGGGTTAGAGGACGCCGGCCAGGTAGTCCATGACCGAGGTGCGGACCGGCATGAGGTAGATGTGCTGGCCGCGCTCGCGGGCGAAGTCGATGGCGCGGCGGGCGAACTCACGCTGCCAGTCGATGGTCGGCGCGAAGGTGGTGGGGAAGGCGACGAGGTTGCGCCGGCGCCAGTAGCCGGCCGCGCCCTTGGTGGTCACCGTCGTGGCGCCCCACCACACGTCCACACCCTGCGGCAGGATCCCGGCCCACGCGGCCATCAGGTGGGTGTCGAAGAACGGCTGGGTGAAGATCCCGCTTGCCCCGGCCGCCAGCTTGCGCTCCAGGTAGCGCATCTCCTGCGCGATGCCCGTCCGGTACGGGTCCAGGCCCGCATACACCCGCACCTGCGGCAGCTCGGCGCGGAACCGGCGGATGACGTCGACCGCATCCACCGGGTAGGTGTGGTGGGTGAAGTAGTCGGCGTCGTCACCGGAGACGACCAGCACCTCGTCCACGCCCTGGTCGAGCAGGTCCTGCCCCATCGGCAGCGGCGCGTCGGGGTTGACGTCCGCGGCCCGGATGTGGGGGATGCGCCGGTATGCCGTGCCGTCCGGGCGTCGGACCGCCTCCCCGGCGACCTTGGTCGCCTCCCAGCTGCGCAGCTCGAACTTCAGCAGGTCCGGGATGTTGATCGTGTCCACCCAGGGCAGGTGCGCGTGGACCTGCGCCATCTCCGTGCGCACGGACTCCACGCTGCGGGGGACGAGCTCGACGGAGATGCGGGGCTGGGTGCTGGTCATCGAGGACCAGTCTGGCAAGGCCGCCGGGCGAGGGTCCGTGCAGGTCGGGACAGGTGCGGTCGGTAGGATCACCGGACACCGACGGAGGGAGACCCGGACATGCGCCGTGCCGGGCCGCTGCTGACTGCCAGCCTGGCAGTCCTGCTGCTCGCGGGGTGCGCAGGGGACGGGAACGGGGCGATCTCCGAGGAAGAAACCTCCGCGCAGACCTCCCCGCACTCCACCTCGCTGGACACGGCGCAGGAGACCACCGGCCCGGCGGACATCACCGCGGGCAAGGACTTCGGGCCTCAGACCATCCACGACGAACGCGGCACCCTGCTCAAGCGCACGGGCCAGTGGGCGGGGCTGCGGGACGACGAGGACACCGTCACCGACGCGGTGTTCCGCATCACCCGGATCGACCCGGACCTGCGCTGCACCGCCGAGGACGCCGCGGAGCCGGTGAACGGCCGGTTCATCGGCCTGCAGGTCGAGGTGCAGACCAGCCCGCAGCTGGGCCAGACGGGCTCGCGCGCCACCTTCAACCTGCACCCCGAGCAGTTCACGGCGGTCCTGCCCGACGGGCAGACCGAGGGCCGGCTGCTGGGCGAGGGGCGCACCTGCCTCCCGCGGGACGAGTACCTGCCCGACGCGGTCACCGCCGGCATGAGCGTCAGCGGCACGCTCGTGCTCGACGCCCCGGAGGAGGCCGAGGCCATCGTCCTCGAGGGCCTCCCCTTCCGCAGCATGCGCGGCTGGGAGTGGAACCTGCCCTGAGGTCGGCCAGGCACGCCAGACCAGCAAGCCAGCGGGCCAGCGAGCCCTTGCCATGGCTCTGGCCTGCGACGTCAGGGTCTCGTCGTTACGGTGGACGGACAGCCGACCGACGGAGGACCGCAGTGGCACGACCCTGGACGACACCGACGGCCGCGGTTCTCGCGGCCCTGATGCTCGCGGCCTGCGGCGGCGAGGAGACCGTGGAGTCGGCCGAGGACGTGCCGCCTCCGACCAGCACCTTCGGCCAGGACCGGGACGTGGAGGGCCTCGGTGAGGACGAGCTCGACGAGGAGACCGGCTACTGGGTCACCGAGCTGGGTCAGTGGGTGGAGATCACCGCCGAGGAGGAGCCGGCTGCGCTCCTGCGCATCCAGGAGGTGGTGAGGGACCTGGAGTGCGCCGACGGTGCACAGCCGGAGGAGGAGCAGTTCATCGGGCTGCAGGTCGAGGTCGAGGCCAACCCCGACATGGAGGACCTGGGCTTCGACCAGCTGCCGATGGCCCCCCAGGACTTCCAGGTCCGCCTTCCCGACGGCGGCGTCACCGGCGGCCTGCGCGGCAACGGTGCCACCTGCCTGCCCGAGGACGAGCGGCTCCCCGAGGCCGTCGCCCCTGGCGAACAGCTGGCGGGCACGGTCGTCCTCGACGCGCCCGCGGAGGTCGAGGCCATCGTGCTGGACGCGGTGCGCTACCAGATGGCCGGTGGCTGGATGTGGCCGCTGCCCTGAGCCCTCACCGCAGCAGCGGTCCCAGCCAGCGCTCCGCCTCGGTCCTGCTCCAGCCCTTGCGCTGCGCGTAGTCGACCACCTGGTCCTGGCCGACCCGGCCCACCGCGAAGTACCGCGCCTGCGGGTGGCCGACCAGGAGGCCGGAGACCGCGCTGCCCGGCGACATGGCGCCGTGCTCGGTGAGCAGCATCCCCGCGGCCGCCTGGGCGTCCAGCAGCCGCCACAGGGTGAACTTCTCGGTGTGGTCCGGCTGCGCCGGGTAGCCGGGGGCAGGCCGGATGCCGTCGTAGCGCTCCTTGATCAGGTCCTCGACCGCCAGGTCCTCCTCCGGCGCGTAGCCCCACAGCCGGGTCCGGACCTCGCGGTGCAGCCACTCGGCGAACGCCTCGGCGAGCCGGTCGGCCAGCACCTGCACCATGATCGCGCCGTAGTCGTCGTGCTCCTCCCGCAGCTGCGCCGCCAGGTCCTCGGCGCCGTGGATCGACACCGCGAACGCCCCGACGTGGTCGCGGGGCCGGCCCTGCTCGTCGGGCGCGGCGACGAAGTCGGCCAGCGCGGCATACCCGCCCTGCCTGCGCTCCCGCTGCTGCCGGAGGGTATGCAGCACGGTCGCCTCCCCGTCCACGTCCAGGACGATGTCGTCGCCGTCCCGGTGCGCGGGCCACAGCCCCACCACGCCCCGCGCGGTGAGCAGCTGCTCGTCCAGGATCCGCGTCAGCCACCGCTGCCCGTCGGCCCACGTGGCGCGGGCCTGCTCGCCGACCTTGGGGTCCTCCAGGATCCGGGGATAGGTCCCGCGCAGCTCCCAGGCGGAGAAGAACGGGGTCCAGTCCACGACCTCGACCAGCTCTGCGAGCGTGGGCTGCAGCACCTGCGTGCCGAGCAGCGCGGGGGTCACCGGCACCGGCTCGGACACCGCGCGGGTGTCCGCCCGCGCCTGCTCCAGCGGGACGAGACGGACGTCCTTGGTGCCGTGCCGCTCGCGCAGCTCGGCGTAGGTGCCGGCGACGCGGTCGCGCAGCTTCTCCTCGTGGTGGATCGCGTCGGAGACGACACCCACCGCACGGGAGGCGTCGACCACGTGCACCACGGTGCCCTCGTAGGCCGGGTCGATCTTGACCGCCGTGTGCGCCGCCGAGGTCGTCGCGCCGCCGATGAGCAGCGGCGTGGTCAGCCCTCGGCGCTGCATCTCGGTCGCCAGCGCCACCATCTCATCGAGGCTCGGCGTGATCAGCCCGGAGACCCCGACGACGTCGGCCCCCAGCTCGTCGGCCGCGGCCAGCAGCTTCTCCGCCGGGACCATCACGCCCAGGTCGGTGACGTCGTAGCCGTTGCAGCCCAGCACCACGCCGACGATGTTCTTGCCGATGTCGTGCACGTCCCCCTTGACGGTGGCCAGCACGACCCGGCCCTTGGTCCGCCCACCGGTGGCGGCGGCGTCGGCCTCCAGGTAGGGCGTCAGGTGGGCGACGGCCTTCTTCATCACCCGCGCGGACTTGACCACCTGGGGCAGGAACATCTTGCCGGCGCCGAAGAGGTCCCCGACCACGTCCATGCCCGCCATCAGCGGGCCCTCGATGACCTGCAGCGGGGAGCCGAGCTCCTGGTAGGCCTCCTCGGCGTCCTCGACGACGTAGGCGTCGATGCCGTGCACGAGCGCGTGCCGCAGCCGCTCGGTGACCGGGGCGTCCCGCCAGGCCAGCCGGGCGGCGGCAGCCGCTGAGCCGGCGGCCGTGCCACCCTCGCCCGCGGCGTCGGCCTTGATCCGCTCGGCCAGGGCGATCAGCCGCTCGGTGGCGTCCTCGCGACGGGCCAGCACGACGTCCTCGACCGCCTCCCGGAGCTCGGGCTCGATCTCCTCGTAGACGCCGAGCATGCCGGCGTTGACGATGCCCATGTCCAGCCCGGCGCGGATGGCGTGGAAGAGGAAGACGGTGTGCATCGCCTCCCGCACGGCGTTGTTGCCGCGGAAGGAGAAGGAGACGTTGGAGATGCCGCCGGAGACGAGCGCCCCGGGCAGGTGCTCCTTGATCCACCGGGTGGCCTGGATGAAGTCCAGCGCGTAGCGGTCGTGCTCGCTCATCCCGGTCGCCACGGTCAGCACGTTGGGGTCGAAGATCACGTCGTGCGGCGGGAACGGGTGCGGCAGCGCCACCGAGGGCTCGGTCAGCAGCCGGAACGCGCGCTCGCAGACCGCGATCCGGCGCTCGTAGGAGTCGGCCTGGCCCTGCTCGTCGAAGGCCATCACCACCACCGCGGCGCCGTAGCGGCGCACGACCGCGGCCCGGCGCAGGAACTCCTCCTCCCCGTCCTTGAGGGACAGGGAGTTGACCACGCCCTTGCCCTGCAGGCAGCGCAACCCGGCCTCCAGCACCTCCCAGCGGGAGGAGTCGACCATGACCGGGACCCGCGCCACGTCCGGCTCGACCGCCAGCAGGTTGAGGAAGTGGGTCATCGTGGCCGGCCCGTCGAGCATCCCCTCGTCGACGTTGACGTCGACCAGCTGGGCCCCCGCCTCCACCTGCTGCCGCGCGATGGCCACCGCCGCGTCCCAGTCGCCCTCCTGGACGGCCCGGGCGAAGCGGGGGCTGCCGGTGATGTTGGTGCGCTCGCCGACGTTGACGAAGTTGACGTCCGGCGACAGCGTGAAGGCCTCCAGCCCGGACGTGCGCAGGTATGGCGTGGGCGTCACCGGTCTGCGCGGCGCCACCCCCTCCACGGCCTCGGCGATGGCCCGGATGTGCTCGGGCGTGGTGCCGCAGCAGCCGCCGACGATGTTGAGCAGCCCCTCCCGGGCCATCTCGCCCAGGACCTGCGCCATCTCCTCCGGTGTGTCGTCGTACCCCCCGAAGGCGTTGGGCAGCCCCGCGTTGGGGTGCACTGACGTGAGGGTGCCGGCGGTGGCCGCCGCCCCGAGCTCGCGCAGGTGCGGGCGCATCGCCTCGGCGCCCAGCGCGCAGTTCAGCCCGACCGAGAGCAGCGGGGCATGCTCGGTCGAGACCGCGAAGGCCTCGGGCGTCTGCCCGGACAGGGTGCGCCCGGAGGCGTCGGTGATGGTGCCGGAGAGCAGCACCGGGACGGGCGTCGCGCCGGTCCCGGCCCGCCGCTGCTGCACGTCGGCGATCGCGTGCAGGGCCGCCTTGGCGTTGAGGGTGTCGAAGACCGTCTCGACCAGGAGCAGGTCGGCGCCGCCGTCCAGCAGGGCCTCGACTTGCTCGGCATACGCCTCGCGCAGCTGCTCGTAGGTGACGGTCCGCAGCTCGGGGCGCTCGACGTCGGGGGAGAGGGAGGCGGTGCGGTTGGTCGGGCCCAGCGATCCAGCCACCCAGCGCGGACGGCCGGTGGCGGCGGCCACCTCGTCCGCCACCTGCCGCGCGACCCGGGCCGCGGCCACGTTCATCTCCCGCACCAGCGCCTGGGTGCCGTAGTCGGCCTGGGCGATCGACGTGGCCGAGAAGGAGTTGGTGGTGAGGATGTCGGCGCCTGCCTCCAGGTAGGCACGGTGCACCCCGGCGACCACCTCGGGCCGGGTCAGCCCGAGCAGGTCGAAGTTGCCGCGCAGCGCGGTCCCCTGGTGCACCTCCCACGGCGGCCCCTCCCCGTGGAAGTCCTCCTCGCGGAGCCCCTCCTGCTGCAGCATCGACCCGTACCCGCCGTCCAGCACGAGGATGCGGTCCTCAGCCAGGCGCCGCAGGGGATGGGCGGTGCTGGGGACAGGCACGCGGTCGGCGGCAGGAGAGGGGATGGCAGCCACCCTGTCACTGTATGGGCGCGCGGGGGCGTCGCCGAATCTCCGCCGGCGCACCTGGAGCCGGTTCGTCATGGGTGGGCCGGTTCCTGCCGGCTCACCCATGACGTCCCGGCTGCACGTGGGGTGCGAGGTCACGCTGGGCTCGTTGGGTCGGCAGCGGGGTCGCGGCCTTGACACAATGACCGGGCCATGAACGATGCGACCTCCCCCGAGCCGACCGCTCCCCAGCCGGCCTCCCCTGAACCCCGTCCCCTCACCGCGACCTACCGGCTGCAGCTGCACGCCGGCTTCACCTGCGCGGACGCGCTGGAGGTCGTGCCCTACATGCACGCGCTGGGGGTCAGCCACGTCTACCTCTCGCCGGTGCTGACCGCCGTCCCCGGCTCCGAGCACGGCTACGACGTGGTCGACCACACCGAGATCAACCCCGAGATCGGGGGCCAGGAGGCGCTCGAGGAGCTGGCCGCCGCCTGCCACGAGCGCGGGATGGGGCTGATCGTCGACGTCGTGCCCAACCACATGGCGATGGTCGCCCCGTTCTGGCGCAACGCCCCGCTGTGGGAGGTGCTGCGGGAGGGTCGCACCGCACCGCGGGCGCACTGGTTCGACATCGACTGGGACCACCTGTCCGGCCGCCTGGGGCTGCCCGTGCTGGGCGACCCGTTGGCCGAGGTGGTCTCCCGTGGGGAGATCAGCCTTGACACCGGCCGGGACGACGAGGGGCCCGCGGCCGGGTTGCCGGTGGTCCGCTACTACGAGCACGTGCTGCCGCTGGCTCCCGGGACCGAGCGGATCGCGCAGGAGCACCCCGACGGTCCCGACAGCCCGGCCGCGGTCACCGCCCTGCTCGACGCCCAGCACTGGCTGCTCGGGTCCTGGCTGGAGGGCGGCGAGCTGCTCAACTACCGCCGCTTCTTCGAGGTCGACGGGCTGATCGGGGTACGGGTGGAGGAGCCCGACGTCTTCGCCGACACCCACGAGCTGCTGCTCGACCTGCACCACCGCGGCGTCATCGACGGCTTCCGCATCGACCACCCGGACGGCCTGGCCGACCCGACCGGCTACCTGGAGCAGCTGCGCTCCCGGCTGCAGCCCGGCACCCCGGTGTGGGTGGAGAAGATCCTCGAGGGCAGCGAGCGGCTGCCGCAGGGATGGGCGTGCGAGGGCACGACGGGGTATGACGCGAACGCCGCCCTCTCCGCCGCCCTGGTCGACCCCACCACGACCGACGTCGTCACCAACGCCTGGGTGGCCACCGGTGGGGAGCCGGACATCCATGTCGAGATCGAGCGGTGCAAGCGGCTGGCCGTCGACGAGCTGCTCGTGCCTGAGGTCAGCCGGCTGATGCGCCGGGTGCGGGAGGCGCTGCCGCACCACGACCCCGACCGGCTGTGCGAGGCGCTGACCGAGCTGCTGGTCTCGGTCCACGCCTACCGCGCCTACGTCCGCCCCGGCGCCGCGCCCTCCCCGCACGACGAGGCGATGGCCGCCCCGCTGCGTGAGGGACTGGGTCGGGCGGTCGTCGCCCGGGAGGACCTGCGGCCGGAGCTGGAGGCGCTCGCCGGTGTGCTTCTCTACCCCCAAGGGTGCGTGAGCGACCCCGCCGCCGCGACCGACCTGTGCGTGCGTTTCCAGCAGACGACGGGTCCGGTCATGGCCAAGGGCATCGAGGACACCGCCTTCTACCGGTGGCACCGGCTGGTCGCCCTCAACGAGGTCGGGGCCGACCCGTCGGTGGGGCTCACCCCCGACGGCGGGATCGAGCTCCTGCACGCGTGGGCCCGCCACCAGGCGGAGCACTGGCCGCTGGGGATGACCACCCTGTCCACCCACGACACCAAGCGCAGCGAGGGGGTCCGTGCCCGGATCCTGGCCGTGGCCGGGGACTGGGAGGCCTGGAGCCGGCTGGCCAAGCTGGGCCGGGACGCCGCGGAGGAGCACGGGGTCGACCCGCCGACGGCGCACCTCATCTGGCAGACCCTGGTCGGGGCCGGCCGGGTGAGCGAGGACCGGCTCGAGGCCTACCTCACCAAGGCCATGCGGGAGGCCAAGGAGCACAGCACCTGGGTGGAGCCGGACGAGGACTACGAGGCGCGGGTCGTGGCGCTGGCCCGCGAGATGGTCTCCGAGGGCGAGGTGGCCGAGGCCATCGGTGCGGCGATCCGCGACAACGAGCTGACCATCCGCACCCTGATGCTGGCCCAGAAGCTGCTGCAGCTCACCCTGCCCGGCGTGCCGGACACCTACCAGGGCGCCGGCCGGGTCGACCTGTCCCTGGTCGACCCGGACAACCGCCGCCCGGTCGACTACGCCGAGCGGGTGGAGCGCCTGGAGCGGCTCGACGCGACCGGGTGGCCGACCGACCTGGACGACGAGGTGCTCTGGGTGACCACCCGGGCCCTGCGGCTGCGGTCCTGGCTGCCGCAGGCCTACGGCCCCGGCACCGACTACCAGCCGATCGAGGCCGGCCCGCACGTCCTGGGCTTCCTGCGCGGCGGGGTCGCCGCCACCCTGACCATCCGGGCCCCGCGCGCCCTGGGCGCCGCAGGTGGCCTGGGCGAGACCCGGGTCCCGCTGCCCGCCGACACCTGGGTCGACGCCCTCACCGGCGCCGAGCACCACGTCCACGACGAGGGCGGTGGCAGCGGCTCGCTGCTGGCCGCCGACGTCTTCACCGACCGACCGGTCGCGCTGCTGGTGCGGGCCCACGACCTCCGGGAGGGTGGACGATGAGCCACGCCAGCCCCGACACGACCCCGGACGTGACTCCCCACGCGGCCCCCCGCGCCGAAACGGACCGCCACCGGTTCACCCTCTGGGCGCCGGAGGCGCAGACGGTCGGCCTGCTCCTGGGCGCTGACCCGGACGCGGCGGACCGGGTCGAGATGGCCCAGGTCGAGGACGGGTGGTGGGCGGCCGAGGCCGACCCCACCCCGCACGACGGGCGCTACGCCTTCACGGTGGACGGCGGCATACCCGTGCCGGACCCCCGCTCGCGCCGCCAGCCCGACGGGGTGCACGCGCCCAGCCAGCTGGTGGACACCGACGCCTTCACCTGGACCGACCAGGACTGGGCCGGCATCGGGCTGGAGGGCGCGGCGGTCTACGAGCTGCACGTCGGGACGTTCACCCGGGAGGGGACCTTCGAGGCGGCTGTCGAGCGCCTCGACCACCTGGTCGACCTGGGGGTCAGCGTCGTCGAGCTGATGCCGGTCGCGGCCTTCCCCGGCCGGCACGGCTGGGGCTACGACGGCGTCTCGCTCTACGCGGTCCACGAGCCCTACGGCGGTCCCGAGGGTCTGGCCCGCTTCGTCGACGCGGCTCACAGCAAGGGCCTGGCGGTGTGGCTCGACGTGGTCTACAACCATCTGGGCCCCAGCGGGAACTACCTGGGGCTGGTCGGCCCATACTTCACCGACCAGCACCACACGCCCTGGGGACAGGCGGTCAACCTCGACGCCCCGCACAGCGACGGCGTGCGCGCCTTCCTGCTGGACAACGTCCGGCAGTGGCTGGAGGCCTACCACCTGGACGGGCTGCGGCTGGATGCCGTGCACGCGCTGCACGACGACCGCGCCACCCACGTCCTGGAGGAGATGTCCGCGCTGGCCGACGAGATCGGTGAGCGCACCGGCATACCCCGCACCCTGGTGGCGGAGTCCGACCGCAACGACCCCGCCACGGTGGCCCCGCGCGGCCCGGGCGGCTCCGGCGGCCTGGGGCTGCACGGGCAGTGGGCCGACGACGTGCACCACGCGCTGCACGTCCTGCTCACCGGGGAGACCCAGGGCTACTACGCCGACTTCGCCGACCCCGAGGCGCTGGGCAAGGTGCTCTCCCGCACCCCGTTCTTCCACGACGGGACCTTCTCCACCTTCCGCGGGCGGGTGCACGGACGTCCGGTCGACCCGGCGACCACGCCCGGGTGGCGGTATGTCGTCTCCCTCCAGACCCACGACCAGGTCGGCAACCGGGCCGTGGGTGACCGCATCCACCACGGGATCAGCGCCGGCCGGCACGCAGCCGGGGCCGCCCTGCTGCTCACCTCCCCCTTCACGCCGATGCTCTTCATGGGTGAGGAATGGGGGGCCAGCACGCCCTGGCAGTACTTCACCGACCACGAGGAGGAGGAGCTGGCCGAGGCGATCCGCCAGGGCCGGCAGGCGGAGTTCGCCGAGCACGGCTGGGGAGGCACGGTGCCCGACCCCCAGGACCCGGCCACCGTGTCGGCCTCCACGCTGAACTGGCAGGAGGTCGGCTCGAGCGGCCATGCCGAGATGCTCGCCTTCTACCGCGACCTGCTCCGGCTGCGCCGCGAGGAGCCCGGCCTGCGGACCATCCCGCTGGGCCAGGGCTCGCTCACGAGGGAGGCCCTCGCCGGAGAGGGCGGTGCCGAGGGTGGGGAGCTGCTGACCGTCACCCGGGGCGAGGTGCAGATGCTGGCCCGGCTCGGGGGTTCCGCCGAGCACGAGGTCGCGCTACCCGCACGGGCGCGGATCCTGGCCAGCTTCGGCGACGTCGAGCAGGCGCAGCACGCGCTCCGGCTGTCGCCGGACAGCGTGGTGGTGCTCCGGGCCGGTGCGGATGACACCATGGGAGAGGCCCACAGTCACCCGCACGACTCTCGGGACGAGTCGTACCCGGAGGGTCCCCCTGACACCCAGCACCCGGGAGGTGCAGAATGAGCGAGGACCGGCACCGTCGGCCCTTCCACCGGCCCACCCTGCGGCCGACCGAGCTGCTCGAGGGCTTCGCCGGCGGGATCGACCCGCTGGAGGCCGCGGAGACGGCGCACCGGACCGCCGAGCTCGTCGTCGGCCGTGGCCGCGAGGAGGGACGTGCCGACCCCGAACTGACCCGGCGGCTGATCCGCCTGGTCGAGGAGCTCGGCCTGTCGACCGTCGCCGAGATGTGGGCCGACCGGCCGGCCCGCACCCTACCCGGGGCACTCTGGCGGCTCTACCTGCTGCACGAGTGGGTCCGCCGCCAGCCCGTGGACGTGGGGCGCCAGTTCTCCGCCGGCGCCGCCCACGCCGAGGTCTACCGCGCCATCGCCGGTCTCGTGGAGCCTCCGCAGCCGGAGGACCTGCGCCGGCTCACCGAGGAGATCCTCTCCGGGGTCTTCACCGGAGACCTCGCCATCGCGCTGGAACGCGCCTCCGCCTTCTGCCAGGTCATGGCGGTCGGCCTGGTCGACCCCGCCGCCCCCGAGGTGGCGCACCGCCAGGTCAGACGGGCCGCCCGCCTGCGGGACACCGCCGACGACCTCACCGCCTGCGCGCGGCTCTGGCGCCTGGGCGAGCTGCACTGAGGGATCAGAAAAGGCCGGGGAATACCTCGCGGGAGACCCTGGTTGAACCCCATTGCGTGCCGGGCCGCGGCAGCCCCGGGCTCCAAAATACGCCGCTTCGAGCGGCCTCGCGCCGAGAGGCGCTCCCGGTCCGGCACGCACCTTCTTCCCTCGGTCCATTCCCCCGGCGGATGGGGCCTAGCGCGGACGGTGCCGCTCGACCGCGACGACGCGGGCGTCCTCACCCGTGCCGACCATCGTGCAGGCCAGGATCTCGCCCTTGTCCATGGCCGCGTCCCGCAGCCGGCGCAGCATCCGGCGCTCACGGTTGGCGAGCTTGTCGTGCGAACGGTCGGCCAGCCGGGTGAGCAGCGTGGGCAGCACCGGGCCGTGGGTGCACAGCGCTGCGGCCTCGCCGCGGGCCAGCACCTTGTCCAGGTGCTTGTCGACCTTGCTGCGGTCGGCCGCGAAGCCTTCCTCGGACAGGCCCTTGCGGGTGACCACCTCGACGCCGGTCGCCCTGCAGTAGGGCAGCACGCTGTCGGTGCAGCGCACCGCGGGGCTGGAGAGCACCAGCTGGGGCGCGTAGGCGGCCAGCACGGCGGCCATGCGACCCTGCGCCCGGCGCACGCCGGACCGGCTCAGCGGTCGCTTCTCGTCCGGCCCGGACCAGTCGTCCCGCGACAGTGCGTGCGCGTGGCGGACGACGAGCAGGGTCCACGCGTCCAGCAGTCCGGCCGCGTGCCGTTCGACCACGTGCCCGAGCAGCTGGCGGTCGTGCTCGTAGGTCAGCCGTGAGCCCGCTTGGTCCGGCGTGAGCCACTCCACCCGGTCGACCTCGTGCTGCAGCTGGCCCTTGCCCCCGGCCACCTGCCCGGTCCAGTAGGAGACCGCCTTGGTGTCCCCGCCGCGCAGGGTGTAGCGCACCTGCGGCAGGGGTGCCACGAGACGGACCCGCAGGCCGGTCTCCTCCCGCGTCTCCCGCACGGCCGCGGACACGAAGTCCTCGCCATGGTCGAGCTTGCCCTTGGGCCAGGACCAGTCGTCGTACTTGGGCCGGTGCACCACCGCCACCCGCAGGGTGCCCGCGCGCAGCCGCACGGGCACCACCCCGGCCGCACGCACCTCCCCCCGCGGGCTCACCCCTCCATGGCCTCCGTGGTGTTCGTCACCCCGTCGGCACCCTCGGCACCCTCGGCACCCTCGGCCCCGGTGCGCTCCGAGGTGCCCGCGGCATACATCACGTCCACCGCCGAGCGCTCGAAGCCCAGCCGGTGGTAGGTCGCGATCGCGGCCGGGTTGTCCCCGTCCACGAAGAGGGTCGCGGTCCGCACGCCCCGGGCACGCAGGTGGTGCAGACCGAGGAGCGTGGCCGCCTTGCCCAGCCCACGGCCCTGGTAGTCAGGGTCCACCCCGACCACGTAGACCTCCCCGGTGGAAGGGTCCTCGGGCTCGACCTTGGTCCAGTGGAAGGCGGCGATGCGGGGCCGTCCGTCGGGCTCGGGCGCGGTGGTGTCCTCGATGATGAGGAAGCCGTGGGGGTCGAACCACGGCTCGCGCTGCCGGTCGGCCAGGTCGGCCTCGGTCATCCGGCCCTGCTCGGCGTGGTCGGCGAAGGCCCGGGCGTTGACCCCCAGCCAGGTCCCCTCGTCCGTACCGACCTGGAAGGGCCGGACGGCGAAGCCCTCCGGCAGCTCGACGTGCTCGGGCAGGTCGGACCACTCGCCGGTCAGCGGGCGGGACATCTGCCACAGCTCGCGGACCACGGAGAGCTGGCGCGAGGTGTAGAGACGGCGGGCGTCCTGCAGGTCGCCGTGGGACCACAGGCGCGCATGCGGCCAGCGCTGCAGGACGTGGTCCAGCAGCGCACCACCGAGCCCCTGCCTCCGGTGCTCCGGGTCGATCACCAGCTCCGCGGACGGCGACTCCGGGTCACCGAGGTCGACGTAGCCGTAGCCGAGCACGACCGGGCTCTCGCCGGGGCCCGGCTCGAGCGGCGTGCCACCGGAGCGGGGATCGAACCGGACCACGAGCAGGTGCACCCCGCTGGGGGACCGGTCGTGGTCCTCGGGCAGCCGTTGGGCCTGCAGCACCGTCTGTTCGGACAGCGGCCGGACCCCGTCGTGGTGGGTGGCTCGCACAGCGAGGGCAAGCACGTTCCCGGACAGGTTCCCGGGGAGCGCGGACAACTCTTCGACGACGATGCGGGGGCCGGGCATGGTGTCAGTCTGACATGCAGGTCAGCGCTGCGCGCCGCGTGGCCCACTGAACCGGTAGCCCACGCCGCGGATGGTGCCGATGAGGGTCTCGCGCTCCGGTCCGAGCTTGGCCCGCAGCCTGCGGACGTGCACGTCCACCGTGCGGGTGCCGCCGTAGTAGTCCGATCCCCACACGTGCTGCAGGAGCTGGTGGCGGGTCAGCACGCGGCCCGGGTGGCTGACCAGATAGCGCAGCAGCTCGAACTCCTTGAACGTCAGGTCCAGCACCCGGCCCCCGGCCCGTACGGTCCAGCTGGCCTCGTCGACGACGATGTCGGCCACCCGGATCGTCTCCGGTTCCTCGACCTCCGGCTGGTCGGCAGGTGGGGGAGCGCCCGCCCGCGCCCCGCGGGCCAGGGCGAGCCGCAGGCGGGCGGCGACCTCGGCCGGCGCGGCGCCGACGAGGACCAGGTCGTCCATCGGCCACTGCTCGTCGACCACGGCCAGCGCACCCTCGCCCACCACCGCGACCACCGGCAGGTCCAGCCCCATGGCGGCCAGGGTGCGCAAGGTGGAGCGGCCCTGGACCAGGTCGTGCAGGGCGTCGACGAGGACCAGCTGGCAGCCAGGACGCGAGAGGAGGAGGGCTGGGTCGGGTCCCAGGACGCTGACCCGGTGCGGCAGCAGGGCGAGCCCGGGCAGCACCTCGAACGCCGAGGCGTTGTCGGCCGCGCGCGGGGTGAGGAGGACCAGGTCGGCCACGTCGAAAGTGTGACAGACACCCGGCCGGGGCCGGTGGGGCAAGATGGAGGTATGCCGCACACCGCCCGTCATCAGCTCCAGCTGACGCTGGAGGTGCTGGTCGTGGCCGTGATGCTGGGGGTCGCGGCGGCGGCGTCCCCCGAGCTGCTCGCGGTGGGTCTGGCGGCCTGCGCCGGTGTCATCGCGTGGGGCTGGGCAGGGGCGCTGGCGCTGCCCACGCCGAGGGGGACCTTCGGGGTGCTCGCGGTGGGCGGGCTCTCGCTCCTGGCCGCGGTGGTCGCCCGCGACGCCGCCCCGTGGCTGGGCTGGGTCCCGGCCGCGGCGGCGCTGTCCATGATCGCCGCCTTCCTGCACCAGCTGCTTCGACGGGACGGCCGTCCGCGGGTGGTCGAGTCGGTCAGCGCCGTAGTGCTCGCGCTCGCCGTCGTCGGCACCGGCGTGCTGCTCGTTCCGGCCAGCCGCACGGACCTGGGGATCGCGCTGGTGGTGGGCGCCCTGGCCGCGGCGGCCGCCTCGGCCGTGACCGACCTGCTCGGCACGGTCCCTGCCGCCCGCCCGTGGCTGACGCCGGTGGCGCTCCTGGCCGGGGCCGGGGCGGCGTCCGCCGCCGCGTGGCTCCTGGACGCCCCCGTGCTGGTGTGGGTCCTGGTCGGCGTGGCCAGTGCGGCCCTCAGCCATGCCGCCCGGGCGGTGCTGGGGCCGCTGCCCACGATGGCCCACCCCCGCCCGCGCCTGGTGGCGGCGATCGCCTCGGTGCTGGCTGTCGGGCTCGTCCCCTACCTGGTGGCCGTGACCTTCGTGCCGGGAGCGCTGCCCGGCTGAGTCGCCGCCCGTGGCCCTACGATGGGGCGGTGCCTATCGAGATCGACCCCACCATGCACCCCGACTGCGCCCCCCTGGCCTGGATGCTCGGCTCCTGGGCCGGTGCGGGCGTGCTCGGCTACCCCTCGATCGAGTCGCGCAACTTCGGCCAGGAGATCGACGTCACCCACGACGGGCGTCCGTTCCTCATGTGGACGTCCCGGGCCTGGATCCTGGACGCGCAGGGCAACAAGGAGCGGCCGGCCGCGGTCGAGACCGGCTTCTGGCGGCCCCAGCCCAACGGCGAGGTCGAGCTGCTGCTGGCTCACCCGACCGGCATCGTGGAGATGTACTACGGCCGGACCAGCCCGGCCAAGGTGGAGCTGCAGACCGACGGGGTGATCCGCAGCCCGCACGCCAAGGAGTACAACGCCGCGACCCGGCTCTACGGCTACGTCAAGGGCAACATGATGTGGGTGATGGACATGGCCGCCACCGGGCATCCCATGCAGTCCCACCTCTCCGCCGAGCTCCGCCGCGTCTGACCCGTCAGGCCCGGCCCCACCGCGTCTTCGACCTCGCCGTCAGGACTGGCCGTCACCGGTGGCCACTGCGAGTCACGGGAGGCAGACATGAGAGCAGTCGTGGTGGGGGCCGGGATGTCCGGCGCCTTCGCGGCCCGCGCGCTGCGCCGGTGGTTCGGCGAGGGACTGTCGCTGGTCGTCCTGGACCGCGAGGAACGCGCCGGCGGCCGGGCGTGGCGCCGGACGGTGCACGGGGTGCCGGTCGAGACGGGAGCCTCGGTGTTCCACTCGGCCAACCGCCTCCTCGTCGGCGCGGCGGAGGAGCTGGGCCTGGCTGTCGTGGACGCCGGCGGCACGGGCACGCTAGGCATCTGGGACGGCACCGGTCTGGTGTTCCGCACGACGGGGCGAGGAGACGGCCTGCGTCTCCTGGCGCGCTACCGCGGGGGGTTGCTCGCCGGCGGCCGCGGGGTCCGGCAGCTGGTCCGCCAGCTCGGGCAGGTCTACCCCCGGCTCGAGGCGGGTGAGGCATGGGGGAGCCCGGACCAGCTGTGGGCCACCCTGGGCCTGGACCACCTGCTGCGCCAGCCGGCCGACGAGGTCACCGGCCGTGGGCGCTTCCGCACAGAGTTCGCCGACGGCGTCGCCCGCAACAACTACGCACAGGAGACGACGCGCCTCAACGCCCTGGTCAACGCGGTGTCCCTCGCGGGAGCCGGCCTGGGTGGTGGCTCCTTGTACCGGCTCGCCGAGGGCAACGCCGCGGTGAGCGAGGGGCTGCTGGCCCGGGCCGGAGCCCAGCTGCACCTGGCGGCGACGGTGGAACGCGTCATACCGAAGGGTCCCTCGTGGCAGGTCACCGGCCAGGGTTTCGCGCCGCTGGAGGCCGACGCGGTCGTGATCGCCGCGCCGCTGGAGGGCAGCGGGATCCAGCTGGCCGAGGTGTCCGCACCGCCGCCGCGGGAGTTCGTGAGGTTGCACGTCAGCTTCGTCTCCGGGGAGCTCTCGGCACCCTCGCTCACCAGCGCCGGTACCGCACCCGGCTTCGTCCTCACCACCGCCGCCGCGGGAAGCCTGATGTCGATCGAACGCGTGGCCCCTGGCGACGCCGAGGGGCGCGAGCTCTACAAGGTCTTCTCGACCGAGCCGCTGACCGACAGCCTCGTGGGCCGGTTCTTCACGGCGACGAAGGTCACGAGGATGACGTGGTCTGCCTACCCCTGCCTCCCGGCCGGAGCGCCCAGCCCGGGCTTCAGGCTGGCGACGGCCTGTACTACACGGGCGCGATGGAGTATGCCGTCTCCACCATGGAGACACAGGCGGTCGCCGGCGTCGCGGTGGCCAACCTCGTCCACACCGACCGTGCGCAGCCGCGGGGGGCCTGAGACGGTCGGGTCCCCGCCTCAGCCGCCGAAACCCACCCGTGGCGAGACGTTGTCGGTGTAGGACTCCATCGTGTCGTTCTGCAGGTGCTGGGCCAGCGACTGCATCTGCTCGGGAGCCACCCGCACGATCGAGCCCGCCACCGGGTGCATGTCGATGCCGTTCCACGGCGCGGTCCAGAAGTGGATGTCGCCGCCGCGCACGTTGCGCATCGCGAAGGCCAGGTCGCGCATGTCACTCACCTGCAGGTCCGCGTCCACGGTGAGGTTGCTGGTGGCCGCGTCGACGAACCCGGCCAGCCGGCTCGGGTTGGTCAGAGTCTCGCGGGACAGGGCCTTGTTCATCACCCCCCGGACGAACTGCATCTGCCGCTCCCCGCGGGAGATGTCACCCTGGGACAGGCTGTAGCGCTCGCGGACGAAGCGCAGGCCCTCCTCACCGTTCATCCAGTGGCTGCCGACGTCGAAGCCGCCACCCGCCTCGGTGACCTGCACCTGCACCCCGCCGATCGCGTCGGTCATCGCCTTGAAGCTCTCGAAGTCGGTGATCGCGACGTGGTCGACCGGAACGCCGACGAGCGGCTGCACGGTCTGGACGAGCAGCGGCGCCCCGCCGTAGGCGTAGGCGGCGTTGATCTTGGAGGAGCCACCGGTGCCGGCGATCGGCACGAAGAGGTCGCGGGGGAAGTGGACCAGGTCCACGCGGGTCCGGTCGTCGTTGACGTGAGCCAGCATGATGACGTCGGAGCGGCCGCGGTCGACGGCCAGGTCGCGGCTGTCGGTGCCGATGATGAGGAAGTTCAGGGCATCGCCGGCCGACTCGGGCCGGGGCGGGTTGGTCGCCGCGACGGTGCTGCCGCCGTCGACGGTGATCGCCTCGCCGTCCTCGCCGACGATGGGCGGGAGTCCCTCCTCGTCCTCCTCCACCTCGTCCCCGTCCTCGCCGTCCTCGGGGGCGTCCTGGTCGCCCGGCCGGTGCCCACCGAACTGGTCGGGGGAGAGGGTGATCTGCGAGTTGTCATCGGCCCGGAGGTCCTCGTGGACGATGTTGTTCTCCACGGTGCGCTGCAAGTAGAACGCGAAGCCGACCAGGCTGGCGACGCCGAGCAGAGCCACGACGGCGACGCCGACCACCAGGGTCCGCAGCGGTCGCCGACGACGGGTCTCACCCTGCCGGTCGGGATGCCGGTCGGTAGGCCGGTCGCTGCGGCTGTCCTGGTCCTCGTACGCCATAACCGTCGATTCTACGGTCGGATGGTGGGCGTTCCCTGCACGCGGGCTACCGTGGGGTGAGGCTGCGCAGCATGCCTGCGCACACCACGAGAGAGGACGCCATGAGCACCCTGCTGGACCGCCCCGGGGCCGTCGACGGCTCCGGGATCGACGCCGGTGTCCCGGCCCACTACGGCAACCCGCACCGCGAGCAGCGCCTGCTGCAGGAGGGGCTGGCCGTCGTCGACCTCTCCCACCGGGGCGTGGTCACCGTGACCGGTCCCGACCGGCTGAGCTGGCTGCACTCGCTGACCAGCCAGCACCTCACCGACCTGCCGCCCCGGGTCGGGGCGGAGACGCTGATCCTCTCGCCCAAGGGGCACGTGGAGCACGCGCTGCACGTCGTCGACGACGGCACCACGACGTGGTTGACCACCGAGCCGGGGGCGGCCGAGGCGGTGAGCGGCTGGCTTGACTCGATGCGGTTCATGCTGCGGGTCGAGGTGGCCGACGTCTCCGGTGAGTATGCCGTGCTCGGCGAGCCCGTCGGCCGCCCCTCGGCCGAGGGGGAGCCGCTGGCCTGGGTGGACCCCTGGCCGGGCCCCGTCGGCACCACCTTCTGCTACGGGCCCGAGGGGACGGAACACCCCGGCGCCGGCTGGGCCTGGCGGGAGCTCATCGTGCCCCGGGAAGAGCTGTCCGCGGCCGTCGGTGACCGGTCACCCGCCGGCACCTGGGCGCTGGAGGCGCTGCGGGTCGCGGCCTGGCGGCCCCGGGCCGGCGTCGACACCGACCACCGGACGATCCCGCACGAGCTGGACTGGCTGCGCAGCGCGGTCCACCTGCAGAAGGGCTGCTACCGGGGTCAGGAGACCGTCGCCCGGGTGCACAACCTCGGCCGGCCGCCCCGCCGCCTGGTCTTCCTGCACCTCGACGGCTCCGAGCACATCAGCCCCGGGCCCGGCACGGAGCTCACGCAGGTGGAGGGTGGGCGCCCGGTGGGTCAGCTGACCAGCGTGGCCAGGCACGCCGACGACGGCCCCGTCGCCCTCGCCCTGGTGAAGTTCACGACCGACCCGTCCGCCGTGCTGCTCGCCGGTGACGTCTCGGCCGCCCAGACGCCGATCGTGCCGGTCAGGACCGAGCGACCCGCCCAGCGCCCCCGCATACCCCGCGCCTGAGACCAGCCGTCCCCACCCTGGGTGCGGCGGGCTGCGGCGCGGGCTGGCAGGATGCGGCCCATGTCCGCATCGACGCTGATCAAAGTCGCGCCCACGGGCGCCGAGACGGCCAAGGCCGACGCCCCCCAGCTGCCCACGACGCTGGAGGAGCTGGTCGAGACGGCCCGCCGCTGCCAGGAGGCCGGCGCGGGCCTGATCCACGTGCACGTGCGGGACCCGGAGGCGGGCCACACGCCCACGCTCGACCCGGTGCGCCTGAAGGACACGGTCCAGGCCCTGCGCGAGGCGACCGACCTGGTCGTCCAGCTCTCCACCGGAGGCTCGGTCCACGACCCGCTGGAGTCGCGGCTCACCGTCCTCGACGCCGAGCCCGACTCCTGCTCCCTCACCTGCGGGACGGTGAACTTCGGCGATGACGTCTTCCTCAACCCCTACCCCTTCATGAGCGACCTCTACGTCCAGGCCCAGGAGCGGGAGGTCGTGCCCGAGTTCGAGCTCTTCGACCTCGGCCACGTGGCTGCCCTGCGTCGGCTCATCGACCAGCACGGGCTGCCCTACGGCGGCAAGGTGCACGTCGACTTCGTCACCGGCGTGCCCGGCGGCATGCCCGGCACCGTCCCTGCGCTCGTGGCCGGGGTGCAGGCCCTGCCGGAGGAGGTCACCAGCTGGTCGGCCACCGGGATCGGGCGCGCGCACCTGCCGGTCGCGGCGGCCGCGCTGGCGATGGGCGGCCACCTGCGGGTCGGGATGGAGGACAACCTCATGTATGCCCGCGGGCAGCAGGTGCAGCACAACGCCGAGCTCGTGGAGCGGGCGGCCGGCCTGGCCACGACCATGCAGCGCCCACCGATGGCGACGCAGGACGTGCGCGCGTTGCTCGGGGTCAAGGACCGGCGGGCCCGATGAGCGAGCAGACGATGTCGCCGCTGGCGCAGGCGCCCGTGGTCGCCGAGGTGGTCCGGAACGGGTTCGTGGAGTCGGTCCACCACGGCGTGGTGGCGCTGACCGCGGCCGACGGCAGCACCTCGCTCGCGGTCGGCCCGGTCGACGTGCCGGTGCTGCCCCGCTCCTCGCTCAAGCCGCTCCAGGCGGTCGCGATGCTGCGCGCCGGTGCCGAGCTGGGTGACGAGCTGCTCGCCCTGGCCTGCGCCAGCCACTCGGGGGAGCCCTTCCACCTGGAGGGCGCGCGTCGGATCCTCGCCTCCGTCGGGCTAGACGAGTCCGCGCTCCAGAACACCCCGAGCCGTCCCCTCGACGACGACGAGCGGGAGCGGTGGGTGCGTGAGGGCCTGCCCGACTCCAGCCTGGCCCAGAACTGCTCCGGCAAGCACGCCGGCATGCTGGCCGCCTGCCGCGCCGCCGGCTGGGACACCACGACCTACCTGGCTGCCGAGCACCCGCTGCAGCGCCTCATCGTCGAGGTCGTCGAGGAGCTGACCGGGGACCGGGTGAGCGCGTTCACCGTCGACGGCTGCGGTGCCCCCGCGCTCGCCGTCTCCACGGCCGGGCTGGCCCGCGCCTTCGGCGCCCTCGCCGCTGCGGGGCCCGGCACCCCCGAGGGCCGGGTCGCCGCCGCGATCGGCGCGCACCCGGCGTGGCTGGGCGGCACCGGCCGCGACGTCACCGAGCTCATCGAGGTCGTGCCCGGTCTGATCGCCAAGGACGGCGCGGAGTCGGTCTATGCCGTAGGGCTCGCCGACGGCCGTGGACTGGCGGTCAAGATCACCGACGGCGCGGAACGGGCCAGGGTGGTCGTCACCACGGCGGTCCTGCGCGCGGCCGGTGTCCAGCGCCTGGCTCCGAGCGTGACGGAGGCGCTGAACCGTCTCGACGCCCGGGCCGTCGTCCGCGGGCACGGCCAGCCGGTCGGCGCCGTCCGCGCCGTCGTGCCCGGTCTGGGCACCGCCACCCGGGCAACCCCTCAGGCGGACGGGCCCGGTATGCCGTCGAGGGGCGCCGGGTGAGGGCGGTCCTGCAGCGCGTCACCCGGGCCAGCGTGAGCGTCGACGGCGAGGTCGTCGGGGCCATCGACCGCCCCGGCCTGCTGGCGCTGGTGGCAGCCACCCACGACGACGGCCCGGGCGACGTGGCGACGATGGCCCGCAAGATCGCCGAGCTGCGCATCCTGCCCGAGGAGCGGTCGGTCGCCGAGGCGGGGGCCGCGGTGCTCGTCGTCAGCCAGTTCACCCTCTACGGCAGCACCCGCAAGGGCCGCCGGCCGTCCTGGACCGCGGCCGCCCCCGGCGACGTGGCCGAGCCGCTGGTCGACGCGGTCGTCGCCGACCTGCGCAACCGTGGGATCGAGGTCGCGACCGGGGTGTTCGGCGCGATGATGCAGGTGGAGCTCGTCAACGACGGGCCGTTCACCTTGCTCGTCGACACCTGATCGTCGACACCTGAACGCCGGCCCATGAACCCCGGCACGTGACCTGACCGGCCCGACCTCCGTCTGCGACCGGCTACCCGCTCGGCCTAGGCCCTGAGGTAGTCGTCCTGCAGGCGCTCGATGTCCTCCTCGTCGAAGTCGCCGAACGCCAGCTCCAGGACCCGCACGTCCGAGGTGCCCAGGTTGGTCAACCGGTGGGGGGCTCCCAGGGGCACCCAGGCCACCTCGCCCTTGCGCATCGTCCACGAGTACCCGTCGACCGTCGCCTGCACGCCTTCGTCGAGTGCCTGCCACAGCTCTGCCCGCTGCTCGTGGCGCTGCAGGGACAGTCGCTGGCCGGGGGCGATGGTGATCACCTTGACGGTGGTCGGCTCGTTGAGGCAGAACTGCTCGAACCGACCCCAGGGACGCTCCACGACGACGGGTTGCTGACGGCGGTCCTGCTCCACCACCGGCTCCGTGTTCGTCGCCATGGTCCTCCCTTGGCTGCTCGTGTCGCTGATGACGGGCGCGATCAGTGCAGGTTTGCGCTGGTCACGGCTGCGCGGGGGCGCTGCGCGCTCCACTATGCCATCCGGGGACGGTCTTGTCGGAGCGTGGCGTCCTCACTGCTTTCCCACCCGTGCGGACCGGCGCACGCGTCGGCCGGCCGGCTCACCAGGGCCCGTACGGGCCCATGTGGCTCCCCCCGCCGCGGCCCTGCACCGCGCGCACGGCGGGCTTGACGTCGGTGTGGTAGACCGCCGCCGCGATGACGGCCGCGAGGTTGAAGATGTTCAGCGGCCCGAAGATCGAGATGAAACCGACCGCTGTCGCCACCCCGGTGAGCAGCAGCCAGAACTGCTTGCTGCGCTTGCCGGCCGCCGGGAAGGCGTCGGCGCGCACCCGCAGGCAGTCGACCAGCGCCCACGCCATCAGCGCGAAGGCAGCGACGCCCAGCACGAGCGTCACGGTGTTCTGGGCGGAGATCAGGACCGGCGACATCCCACCAGCGTACGTGCCGACCCTGGATGTCTCTCGGGAACCGCGCCGGAGGTCAGGCGCACATCACGCCCACGTCAGGCCAGGTGGCGAGGCGCCACCGCGGCCCAGTCGACGGTCAGCTCACCGAGCCGCCACCGCCCCGGACCGCCCCGCACCGGCCAGCCCGCCCCGGTCAGGTCGCGCGCCGTCGCGACGAAGCGCTGACGGGCACCGTAGGAGGCGAGCGGGGCGTTGCGGGCCCAGGCGGCGTCCAGCGCGCGCATCAGGTCGTGCACCCCCTCGCCGGGCACGTTGCGGTGGATGAGCACCTTGGGCAGCCGTTCGGCCACCACGGAGAGCGTCTCCAGTCCGGCCAGCCGCCAGGCCAGGGTGAGCGAGCGCGGCACCGGTGCGGCGTCCGGCCCCCGGCGCACGTCGACCCACGTCGCCAGCCGCCCGGGCTCGTCGCAGGTGCCCTCGACCAGCGCGCCACCGGGCGCGAGCCGCGCCACGACCCGGGCCCAGGCCGGGGGCACGTCATCCTCGGCATACTGCCGCAGCACGTTGAAGGCGCGCACCACCGTGGGCGCACCACCGCTGGTGGGGGGCACCGGCACCTCGAACCCCCCGAGCACGAAGTCCACGCGAGGCGGGTCGGCGTGGGGCAGCCCTCGGGCCACCCGGTCGGGGTCGATCTCGACCCCGACCACGCGGACGTCCTCGCGCACCGCCCGCAGCCGCTGCGCCAGCTCGAGCACGGTCACGGGCGAGGCGCCGTAGCCCAGGTCCACGACCACGGGTGGCTCGGCCGGGGCCCGCAGCTCCTCGCGCAGGAACGCGGCGATCCACCGGTCCACGCGCCGCAGCCGGTTGGGGTTGGTGGTGCCACGGGTGATCTCACCGACCGGGGCGGTCCTGGAGACGGCACGGCGGCGCGGCGCGGGGCGGGGCACGACACCCAGGATAGGAGGGCCGGTATGCGGTGCCGGCCCTGCCGGGCGGCCCCGCCACCGTGCCAGACTGACCGGATGCGCAGCGCCGACGACCGTGCCGGCCCTCCGGCGAGGGTGCTGATGGTCTCGCTGCACACCTCGCCGTTGCTGACGCCCGGGACGGGGGACGCCGGTGGGCTCAACGTCTACGTCCTGCAGACCGCCCTGCACCTGGCGCGCCGCGGTGTGTCCGTGGACGTCGCCACCCGCGCCACCACGCCCGAGGAGGTCGGCACGGTCCGACCCGCCCCCGGGGTGGAGGTCCACCACCTGGCGGCCGGCCCACGCGCGCCGGTGCCGAAGGAGGAGCTGCCCGCGCACGTCGACGCCTTCGCGCAGGAGCTCGCCCCGTTCGTGACCAGGGCCGCGGCCGAGGATGGCGTGGTGCACAGCCACTACTGGCTCTCGGGGGTGGCTGCCCTGCGCGCGGGGGAGATGCTCGCCGACGGGAAGCCCGCGCCACTGGTCCACACGATGCACACCGTGGCCAGGGTGAAGAACCAACGGCTGGCGCAGGGGGAGCGCCCCGAGCCCGCGGTGCGGGTCCGCGGGGAGGACGAGCTGGTCGCGCGCGCCGACCTGCTCGTCGTCAACACCGCCGACGAGCAGGACTCCTTGGTGACCCTGCACGCCGCCGAGGCTGGGCGCGTCCGGATCGTCGCCCCTGGCGTGGACCTGCAGACCTTCCGGCCCGGCCCGCAGCAGCTGGCCCGGGCCGAGCTCGGCCTGCCGGCCGAGGCGCTCATCCTGCTCTTCGTCGGCCGGATCCAGCCGCTCAAGGCCCCCGATGTGCTGCTGCGAGCCGCCGGAGAGCTGCTCCGGCGTGACCCCCAGCTGCGCGACCGGCTGCTGGTCGCCGTCCTGGGCGGCCCGTCCGGCTCTGGACTGGCCCGTCCCGGGGCGCTGGCCGCCATCGTCGACGAGGAGGGGCTGGGCGGCGTGGTGCGCTTCGGCGAGACCCTGCCGCGCGCCCAGCTGGCCCGCTGGTACCGCGCCGCCGACCTGCTCGCCGTCCCCTCCCACCACGAGTCTTTCGGCCTGGTCGCGGTCGAGGCGCTGGCCAGCGGCACACCCGTGGTCGCCGCCCGCGTCGGCGGTCTGCCGCACGCGGTGGGCGAGGTCGGGGTGCTCGTGGACGGGCACGACCCCCACGACTGGGCCGACGCCCTGTCTGCCGCGCTGGCCCGGCTGCAGGCGGAACGGGTGGCCTGGTCGGCCCGGGCGGTCGCGCACGCAGCGCAGTTCTCCTGGGACCGCACCGTCGACGGGCTGCTCGACGCCTACCGCACCGCCCGGCAGCATCCTCACCTCCCACCCACCCCGACCGAGGAGCGCCGATGAGCAGACCGATGAGCAGGCCGATGAGCACAGACACCGCATACCTGACCCGACTGCGCGAGCACCTGGACGCGCTCGAGGTGCCCTGGGAGCAGGGCGCGCGGAAGCGGGAGACGGTGGCGACGCTGCCGGGGGAGCGCAAGCTGCGCACGGTGGTCTCGCTGCTGCTGGGGGAGCGGGCGCTGGAGCTGCGCGCCTTCGTCATCCGCAACCCGGACGAGAACCACGAGGCGTTCTACCGCTACCTGCTGCGGCGGGCCCTGCGGCTGCCAGGGCTGGGGTATGCCGTCGACGCCAGCGGCGACGTCTACCTCACCGGGCGCGTCCCGTTGGCGGGGCTGGACGAGGAGAGCCTCGACGAGCTGCTCGGTGGAGTGCTCACGGCCTGCGACGAGCCGTTCAACGACCTGCTGCGCCTGGGCTTCTGGACCTCGATCCGGCGCGAGTGGGCCTGGCGGGTCGACCGGGGCGAGTCCACCGCCAACCTCGAGGCCTTCCGGGCCGAGCTGGAGGGGACCGGCGCCGGCCAGGCCACCCGATAGTGTGCAGCCATGAGCACGGCTGCCTACACCCTCATCCTGCTCCGCCACGGCGAGAGCGAGTGGAACCAGAAGAACCTGTTCACCGGATGGGTCGACGTCGACCTCACCGAGCGGGGCCACGCCGAGGCCCGGCGGGCCGGCGAGCTGCTGACGCAGGAGGGCCTGGCCCCGGACGTGCTGCACACCTCCCTGCTGCGGCGCGCGATCACCACCGCGAACACCGCGCTGGACGTGGCGGACCGGCACTGGATCCCCGTCCGGCGCTCCTGGCGGCTCAACGAGCGGCACTACGGCGCCCTGCAGGGTCTGGACAAGGCCGAGACGCGGGACAAGTACGGCGAGGAGCAGTTCATGCTGTGGCGCCGCTCCTTCGACACCCCGCCGCCGCCGATCGAGGACGACAACGAGTACTCCGAGGCGGGCGACCCCCGCTACGCCGACCTCGGCGAGGACCTGCCCCGCACCGAGTGCCTCAAGGACGTCATCGCCCGCATGCTGCCCTACTGGGACGGCGAGATCGTGGCCGACCTCAAGGCGGGCCGCACGGTGCTGGTCACCGCCCACGGCAACAGCCTGCGGGCCCTGGTCAAGCACCTGGACGACGTCAGCGACGAGGACATCGTCGGACTGAACATCCCCACCGGCATCCCGCTGCTCTACGAGCTCGACGCCGACCTGCGCCCCGTCGCGCGCGGCGGTCGCTACCTCGACCCCGAGGCCGCCGCCGAGGCGATCCAGCAGGTGGCCAACCAGGGCAAGAAGTAGGCGGTTCAGCTCCCTGCTTCGAACTTGTACCCCAGGCCGCGCACGGTGATGATGTGCTGCGGCTTGGACGGGTGCGGCTCGACCTTGGCGCGCAGCCGCTTGATGTGCACGTCCAGGGTCTTGGTGTCGCCGACGTAGTCGCTGCCCCAGACACGGTCGATGAGCTGGCCGCGGGTGAGCACCCGGCCGGTGTTGCGCAGCAGCATCTCCAGCAGCTCGAACTCCTTCAGCGGCAGGGTGACCGGCTCGCCGTCCACCTGGACGGTATGCCGTTCGACGTCCATGCGCACCGGCCCGGACTCGATCGTGGAGGGCAGCAGCTCCTCGGGCTCGGCCAGCCGGCGCAGCACCGCCTTGATCCGGGCCAGCAGCTCGCGCCCGGAGTACGGCTTGGTGACGTAGTCGTCCGCGCCGATCTCCAGCCCCACCACCTTGTCGACCTCGGAGTCCTTGGCGGTCAGCATGATCACCGGGACGTTGGAGCGCTGACGCAGGGCGCGGCACACGTCGACGCCCGACAGGCCGGGCAGCATCAGGTCCAGCAGGACCAGGTCGGCGCCGTTGCGGTCGAACTCGGCGAGCGCGTCCGGCCCGGTACCGGTGACGGCGACGTCATACCCCTCCTTCTCGAGCAGGTAGGACAACGGGTCGGAGAAGGACTCCTCGTCCTCGACGACCAGGATGCGGGTCATGGGCTCACCTCTCGGGCAGGCTGTCGTGCAGCGTCAGGGGTTCGGTGGAGACGTCGGGGGCGAGGGTCAGGTGCCGGCCCCGGTCGGCGGGGGAGCCGACCGGTCGGTCGTCGTCGGTGACCGCAGGCAGGCGGAGGGTGAAGGTCGAGCCCTGGCCCTCCTGGCTCCAGACCGTGACCTCCCCGCCGTGGTTGGCGCAGATGTGCTTGACGATGGACAGGCCCAGCCCGGTCCCGCCGGTGAGGCGGGAGCGGGCGGCGTCGACCCGGTAGAAGCGCTCGAAGACGCGTTCCTGGTCCTCCGCGGAGATGCCCCGTCCCTGGTCGGAGACCGAGACCTCCACCACGTCGTTCACGCGCCGGGTCACCACGCCGACCTTCGTGCCGTCCTCGGAGTAGTTGATGGCGTTGGTGACGAGGTTGCGGATGGCGGTGGTGACCAGCTCCGGGTCGCCGTAGATCCGTAGCTGGGACGGGTGGCCGGTGGGGGTGGCGACCACCTCGCGCAGGCCGGCCACCAGCCGGGTGTGCTCGACCGCCTCGGCGGCGCAGGCGGCCACGTCGACGATGACCATGTCCGCCAGCGGGTCGGTGGTCTGCAGGCGGGAGAGGTCGATGATCTCGCTGACCAGGCGGGTCAGCCGCTCGGTCTCGGTGGTCATCCGGGCGGCGAACCTGGCCACGGCCTTCGGGTCGTCCGCGGCGTCCTGCACGGCCTCGGCCAGCAGCTGCAGGCCGCCGACGGGGGTCTTGAGCTCGTGGCTGACGTTGACCACGAAGTCGCGGCGGACCTCCTCGACCCGCCGTGCCTGGGTACGGTCCTCGACCAGGAGCAGGACATGCTCCTGGGCCAGGGGGGCGACCCGGACGGCGAGCAGGATGCGCCCTCCCGCGATCGGGCTGAGCGGCAGCTCGAACTCCGCCTCACGGATCGCGCGGTCGCGCAGGGTCTGCGCCGCGAGCCGGCGCAGCTGCTCGTGCGCCAGCCGGTCGCGGCGGACCAGGCCGTACGCCAGGGCATTGGCGCTGGCGGTCTGCACCCGCCCTTCCGCGTCCAGGACCACCCCGCCGGACCGCAGCACGGTGAGCACGTCCTGGACCCCCTCGGGCACGCGGGACCCGGGGTCGGGGTCGTCCGCCTCCGTCACGGCCTCGGACATGACCGTAGAACCGAGGCGGTGGGACAGCCACCACACCAGGCCGGTCACAAGGGCTCCCAGGACGGCACCCAGGAGACCCGCAGCGAAGGGGGTCACGGGGACAGCCTAGGACGCTGGAGGACCCGGTCCCCGCAGGTGGACGTCAGGTGCGGCATGCGGGGGTTGAAGTTCACTCCACCGTCGTCAGGCGTTCATGAGAACGTGGGAACCTTCGAGACTGGCGTCCTGAGTCTCGGACGCGACCCCAGCTCGACGGACATCGGCATCCGTCGACGGACCTGGGCAAAACATCGACCAACCCGATCTAGACCGACCCGGTCGACCTAGATCGAACGCAGGAGGGCAAGCAGGCGTGTTGCGTAGTCATTACCAGGAAGAGCTCGGTCACATCAATGAGCAGCTGGTGCAGATGAGTGGCCTGGCGGCCACCGCGCTGGAGCGGGCGACCCGCTCGCTCATGGACGCTGACCTCGACCTGGCCCAGGAGGTCATCTCCGACGACGCCTACCTGGACGCCGTGCGCCGCGACGTCGACAACCGCGCCATCGACATGCTGGCCCGGCAGCAGCCCGTCGCCACCGACCTGCGACAGATGGTCACCACCCTGCGGATGAGCTCGGACCTGGAGCGCGCGGGGGACCTGGCGCGGCACGTGGCCAAGCTGGCCCGGCTGCGCTACCCCTCGCCGGCCCTGGACGAGCAGCTGCGCCCGATCTTCGAGGAGATGTCGACCACAGCGATACAGATGGTGCGCCGGGCCGGGGAGATCGTGGCGGCCAGCGATGCGCACGGTGCGGCCGAGCTGATGGGCGCGGACGACACGATGGACCGGTTGCACCGCGAGGTGTTCCGGATCCTGCTCGACCCCGCGACGTCGATGTCCGCGCAGGCGACCGTCGATGCGACCCTGCTGTCCCGCTACTACGAGCGGTTCGCCGACCACGCGGTCTCGGTCGCGCTGCGCGTGGTCTACCTGGTGACGGGGGTATGGGCGGACGAGCAGCTGCCCGGCGCGCACGAGCACTTCCTCAGCGACGTGCCGCGCTCCAGCGGCTGATCCTCAGCGGTCGCCGTCGGCGGGGGTGGAGTGGTCCTCGTCCTCGGCCGCTCCGTCGTGGTCCTCGGCCGCCGGCCGGGGCTCCACCGGCCCGCCCGCCAGGTCGGCGAACTCTTCGTACGGGCCCTGCGGCAGCAGCACCGGCGCGTGGGCGGTCAGCGTCTCCTCGTCGGTGACGATCCGGATCTCCATGCCCTGGCCGGAGGGACCGTCCACGGAGGGGATGGTGACGGGCTCCCCGGGACCATCGGACGGGTAGCCGTCCAGGCGGACCACGCCGCCCGGGCCCACCTCCACCTGCGGGCTGAGGTCGTTGCCCGCGGCGCTGACCGTGACGGTCACCGGCTCCGAGGTGCGGTTGGACACCGAGCCGACGACGACGCCGGGCGCGCCTTCACCGTGGCTGACCACGAGCAGGTTGCGCACGTCCACGGACTGCCCGTCGATCTCCACCCCGTCGGCCGGGGAGTAGCGGATCATGCTCGTGGTGGGGGAGGTCAGCGAGCAGCCGGACAGCGCGAGTGCGGCAAAGGCGGCGGTGAGCACAGCGGCACGGCGGCGGGCGCGGAAGGCAGGTGCAGTCGTCACGGAGGACACCCTACCCGGCAGGCCCGCCCCGGGCCCGTCACGGGCTGCCTGCCGCCGTCGCCGAGCCCTCTGACCTGCGGGGAGGTGGGGTCCGGGTGCGGAGCGGATATGCTCCTCCGGACGGTGCGCGGCATACCTGAAAGCCTTTGTCAAGCCCCTGACCTGCATAAATGCCAATCATGTTATTCCGTGACCTGCGCCACGCGTGGTAAACTGAAGGTCCGCGAAAGGGGCAATTGACAAGATGACGTTCAAGGTCGGAGAGACGGTTGTGTACCCCCACCACGGGGCCGCTCTCATCGAAGAAATGAAGACCCGGACCATCAAGGGCGAGGAGAAGCTCTACCTCAAGCTCAAGGTCGCTCAGGGAGACCTCACCATCGAGGTGCCCGCTGAGAACTGCGACCTGGTCGGTGTGCGTGACGTCGTCGGCAAGGAAGGCCTGGACAAGGTCTTCGCCGTGCTGCGCGCCGAGCACACCGAGGAGCCGACCAACTGGTCGCGCCGCTACAAGGCCAACCTGGAGAAGCTCGCCTCCGGCGATGTGATCAAGGTGGCCGAGGTCGTGCGTGACCTGTGGCGCCGGGACAAGGACCGTGGTCTGTCCACGGGCGAGAAGCGCCTGCTGTCCAAGGCGCGGCAGATCCTCGTCTCCGAGCTCGCGCTCGCCGAGAAGACCAACGAGGACACCGCCGAGGCCACCCTGGACGAGGTCCTCGCCTCCTGAGCACAGAACCGGCGCCGCCCGCCATGTCTTCGTCGGGCGTCGGGCTGGTCCTCGTCGCCGCGGGCCAGGGCACCCGACTGGGTGCCGGCATGCCCAAGGCGCTCGTGCCCCTCGGCCACGGCCCGCACGAGGCACCGATCGTCGTCCACGCCCTGCACGCCGCCCTGGCCTGCAGGGCGTTGACGTCGGTGGTGGTCGTCGCCCCGCCAGACCCGGAGGGTAGGCAGCAGCTCACCTCCGCGATCACGGCCGCCGGTGCTGCCCTTGGTCAGGACACGACGGCGCCCGCGATCCAGGTCGTCCCGGGCGGTGCGGAGCGCTCCGACTCCGTGGCGGCCGGCCTCGCTGCTCTGCCACCGGGGATCGACGTGGTCCTCGTGCACGACGCGGCCAGGGCGCTGACCCCCGTCGAGGTCTTCGACCGGGTGGTGGACGCCGTGCGAGCGGGTCATCCGGCCGTGACCCCGGCGCTGCCGGTCACCGACACGGTCAAGCAGGTCGTGCCCGGCCCGGACGGGCTGCTCAGGGTCGTGAGCACCCTCGACCGGTCCACGCTGCGGGCGGTGCAGACCCCGCAAGGCTTTCTGCGTCAGACGCTGGAGCGGGCCCATGGGGACCTCGCGCGCCGCGGGACGGGCGGGGCCGCGCTGGCGACCGACGACTGCGGCATGGTCGAGGCGTGCGGGGGCGAGGTCACCGTGGTCGAGGGGTCGCCGCGGGCGCTGAAGATCACCACACCCCACGACCTGGAGGTGGCCGCGGGCTGGCTGGCGCAGGGCGCGCCAGGCAGCGGAACGAGCGCGACCGGCACGCCAGGTCCGCCGAGCACGCGTGCCCAGGCCGCCTCACCAGCAACCCACGACGAGGGAGTCCCGTCATGACCGCTCTGCCCCGCACCGGGATCGGCGTCGACGTCCACGCCTGGGCCCCCGTGGGCGCCGACCGGCCCCTGTGGCTCGGCTGCCTGCAGTGGCCGGGGGAGCGCGGCATCGAGGGCCATTCCGACGGCGACGTCGCCGCGCACGCCGCCTGCAACGCCCTGCTCTCGGCGGCCGGGCTGGGCGACCTGGGCGCGGTCTTCGGCACCGGACGGCCCGAGCTGGCGGGGGCCTCCGGTGCCCGCCTGCTCCAGCACGTCGCGGGCCTCCTGGGGTCCGACGGCTGGACGATCGGCAACGTCGCGGTCCAGGTGGTCGCACCTCGGCCCAAGATCGGCCCCCGCCGCGGCGAGATGGAGGCCGCCATGTCCGCGGCGCTCGGCGGCGCGGCCGTCTCCGTGAGCGCTGCGACGACCGACGCCCTCGGCTTCATCGGCCGCGTCGAGGGCCTCGCCGGGATCGCCACCGCGCTCGTCGCGCGACGGTAGGCGCCCGCCGGTAGCCCGCTCCGTGTCCGACGGAACGGCTGCAACCTCCGCTGGTGCCCCGCCCGCGTCCGACGGACCGGTGAGCCGCCGGACCGGTCACCCGCTCCAGCTGGTCGTCGCCCGCCGCTGACGTCCACCGGGCGAGGTGCTCAACCCTCGTCGTTCCCGTCGGTGAGGAGGCGCTCGCGCACCCGCCGGCGCAGCACCTTGCCGAGCTGGCTGCGGGGCAGGTCCTCCAGCAGGTGTACGGCGCGGGGCACGGCATACCGGGAGACGCGCCCGTGCAGCCACTCACGCACGGCGGTCAGGTCCACCGCGGCGCCCTGCTCCAGCACCAGGGCGGCGACGACGCGCTCCCCGAGCGAGGTGTCCGGCAGGCCGACCACGGCGACGTCGACGACGCCGGGCATGCCGCGGACAGCGTCCTCGACCTGGGTCGGGTAGATGTTGAAGCCGCCGCTGATGATGAGCTCCTTGCGGCGGTCGGCGAGAGCCACGAAGCCGTCGTCCGGGTCGCGCCGGACCAGGTCGCCGGTGCGCAGCCACCCGCCCGGCAGGAGCACCTGGGCGGTCTCCTCCGGGGCGTCGAGGTAGCCGCCGAAGACCTGCGGCCCGTGGACCAGCAGCTCGCCCACCTCGCCGTCGGGGACGTCGGGGGCCTCTACGTCCTTCTCGACCAGCTCCGGGTCGACGACGCGGATCCGGGTCCCGGGGAAGGGGATGCCGAGCGTGCCGGGGCGGCGCCCCGGGCCGAACGGGTTGCCGAGCGCGACCGGGGACGACTCGGTCATCCCGTAGCCCTCGATGACCAGGCCACCCGTCGCCTCCTCCCAGCGCCGGGCGATCGCCGGGTCGAGCGACATGGCACCGGAGATCGCGTGGCGCAACGGCCGCAGCAGCGTCGGGTCCGCCGTGGTGGCGGCTGCCGCGAGGCGGTCCAGCATCGGCGGAACGCCGGCGAGGAAGGTCCACGGCCGCCGCCGGATCGAGGCCAGCGCCAGGTCGACGTCGAAGTTGGGCAGCACCACCTGCGTGGCGCCCATCGAGACGGCGAAGGTCAGCGAGAGCGTCATCCCGAAGGCGTGGAAGAACGGCAGCACCGCCCCGAACGTCTCCTCGCCCTCCTTGAGCGGCACCCACTGCCGTCCCTGCGCTGCGTTGGCCATCAGGTTGGCCTGGGTCAGCGGCACCAGCTTGGGGGTGCCTGTGGTGCCGCCCGTGGGCAGCAGCACCGCCATGTCCTCCGAGGAGGGCGTGTATGCCGTCCACGGCGCCTTCCCCTTCGCCCCGTCCCGTGTCCCCTTCGGCTGTCGACCGGCCGCCGCGACGCTACGGTCCCAGGAGCCCACGCCCGCCGGGACGGCGGCCCTGAGCTGTGCTCGCTTGGCCTTCGCGGCCTTCAGCGGCAGGCGCAGCAGGAGCCGGGTGCGGCGCGGCATACCGGCGGTGAGGTCGACGGCGAGCACGGTGCGGTCGGGGTCGGCGGCCGTTCCCTCGGGCAGGACCGCGGCCAGCGCGTGCTCCCAGGCCAGCACCACCTTCGCGCCGTGCATCCGCAGCTGGGCCCGGATCTCCTCCGGTGCCGCGAGCGGGTTGTGCTCGGCGACGGTGGCGCCCAGCGAGGTGATGGCATAGAAGGCGACGACGTGCTGGGGGCTGTTGGGCAGGACGACCCCCACCCGGTCGCCGGGCGCGACACCGTGGTCGCGCAGGACCTGCGCCGCGGCCGCGACCTGGGCGGCGAGCTCGGCGTAGGTCAGCTCCGCGCCCAGGAAGTCGATCGCCACCCGCTCCGGCCAGCGTCGGGCAGCCTGCGCCAGCAGCTCGGTGGTCGACCCGGCGGGCGTCACCGTCAACGGGATGAGGGGCTCTTCGCTCGTCACCCCTCAAACCTACGCTGCCGTAGGTTCGTCGCCGAACGGGCGGGCGGCCGGGCGGACGGACGGACGGCCGGGCGAACGGGTGAACGGGTGAAGGGGCGACTGGGCGGACATACACCGGGCACGACAGCGGGCACCCGGTTGCGGAGAACCCCTGTGCCGAAACGGTGTGTCGCAGGCGTGGCGCTGACGACGGATGTGACACACCGTTCTTGCTCAGGCAGGGCAGGTCGGGTCAACCTTCCCTGACCTTCACTGTCCGTGCTGGGCCGGCCCGCGAGGAGGCGCCGCGACGACCCGCACGGCGGGCAGGGGGGAAGCGGGTCCGAGGGCTACAGTCCGACGGAGTCTGATGAGGAAGCGCTCTGGCTGGGAGTACAGCGTCCAGGGGGTGACCCCCAGCACCCGTGCTCCGACCGCCACGTAGTCCGAGTCCTTCTCCACCGTGCCGGCCCAGCGGTCACCACCCTGGTCATCGATGCCCTGGTGGTGCTGTCGGGAGTGCACCTGGATCACCAACCCGAGGTTAGGGAAGAAGCCGTCCGGGTAGCCCACGAGCTTTCCGTCCGAGAGGCGCTCCAGCCCGACGTTCGTCAGCATCTGCGGCAGGCCCGGCTCCAGGTCCACGACACGTCGCAGGGCCGCCTCGGGGCGGGACCACGCCCCGCCCACGAACGCTTCCACACCGGCGTCGATGCCCCGCACCGTGTCCTGCGGTCGCTGCCAGAGCTCCTCTCTCAGCTCCTCGGCGGTGCAGAGACCTCGCTGGAGTACCGCGATCGCCAGTGCCACCAGGTCCTGATCGGGCACGTGCTGGTAGACCGCGGCGTCGGCGAGGGCTCGGGGAGCAGACGCGAGGGCGACGAGACCGGCGGTCTGCGCCCCCGTCATCGGACGGCTCGAACGGATGACGCGGGCCTGGCCGTGCTGCCTCGCGCGCCCCGACGCGGGGACGACAAAGAGATGCTGGTGGCTTCCCGGCACCTGCAGACCATGACCCCGGAGGGCCGTCAGGCCGGACAGGACGGCGCGCGGTCCCGCCCACAGCGTCGCCGCGATGAGCTGCGTCGTGCCGTCCAACGGTCCACGGTGAGGGGCCACGACCGACGGGAAGGGGACCTGCCAGAGGGTGGTCCTGGCGTGTCGGATCTGGGCCTCGGTCCAGCCCGCGGTTCGCAACTGCGGGTATGTCGCCAGGCCCCGCTGCCCCGGCATGGTGGGGAAGGTCGGTCTGACGCGGGGTTGCGCCTCAAAGGTGCTGGAGGACTCGTCGGGGTTCTCAGCCAGCTGCTTCATGGGCCCAGCGTCCCCGGTCCGGCGCCTCATCCGCCTGGGCCGAGGACGAACCTGTGGACAAGGAGGGCCTTGGGTCGAGCCAGGAACCTGCGGACAAGGAGGGCCTTGGGTCGAGCCAGGAACCTGCGGACAAGGAGGGCCTTGGGTCGAGCCAGGAACCTGCGGGTAAGGAGGGCCTTGGGTCGAGCCAGGAACCTGCGGGCCAGGAGGGCGCGGACCCGCCTGAGCGCACGCAGGTGCGGAAACGGTGTGTCGCATCCGTCGCTGGCACCACGGATGTGACACACCGTTCTCGCACATACCTCATCGGCGCGGTGCCCACTCCCACCCCGCTGGATGACCGGGCGGAGCGGAGTGCCTAGATTGGAGAGCAGTTCCCGTCCCCGACCAAGGAGGATCGCCCATGTCCCAGATCGTCAAGGGCGTCATCGCCCGCAGCAAGGACGCCGACGTCGAGGTCGTCGACATCGTCGTGCCGGACCCCGGACCGGGGGAGGCGGTGGTCAAGGTCGAGGCCTGCGGCGTCTGCCACACCGACCTGCACTACCGCCAGGGCGGCATCAACGACGAGTTCCCGTTCCTGCTCGGCCACGAGGCGGCGGGCACCGTCGAGGCCGTCGGCGAGGGCGTCACCGAGGTCCAGCCGGGTGACTACGTCATCCTCAACTGGCGCGCCGTCTGCGGCCAGTGCCGGGCCTGCGCCAAGGGTGAGCCGTGGTACTGCTTCGCCACCCACAACGCCACGCAGAAGATGACCCTGGCCGAGGGTGACCCGATGGCCGGCGCGGAGCTGAGCCCCGCCCTCGGGATCGGCGCGTTCATCGAGAAGACGCTGGTGGCGGCCGGCCAGTGCACCAAGGTCGACCGAGAGGCCTCGCCCGTGGCCGCCGGCCTGCTGGGCTGCGGCGTGATGGCCGGCTTCGGTGCCGCCGTCAACACCGGCGCCGTCACCCGCGGCGACTCGGTCGCCGTCATCGGCTGCGGCGGCGTGGGTGACGCCGCCATCGCCGGTGCCGCCATCGCCGGCGCCACGACGATCATCGCCGTCGACATCGACGACCGGAAGCTGGAGACGGCCAAGCGCTTCGGTGCCACCCACACCGTCAACAGCAAGGAGAGCGACCCGGTCGAGGCCATCCAGGCCCTCACGGGCGGCCACGGCGCCGACGTCGTGGTCGAGGCGGTGGGCCGGCCGGAGACCTACAAGCAGGCCTTCTACGCCCGTGACCTCGCCGGCACCGTCGTCCTGGTCGGGGTGCCGACCCCCGACATGGAGGTCACCCTCCCGCTGGCCGACATCTTCGGCCGGGGTGGGGCGCTGAAGTCCAGCTGGTACGGCGACTGCCTGCCCTCGCGCGACTTCCCGATGCTCATCGACCTCTACCGCCAGGGCCGCTTCGACCTTGACGCCTTCGTCACCGAGACCATCGGGCTGGGCGACGTCGAGGCCGCCTTCGACAAGATGCACGGCGGCGACGTGCTGCGTAGCGTCGTCGTCATCGACAGCCAGACCCAGGCGCCTGCGGGTGCCCCTGAGAGGGAGGAGAGCAAGGTATGAACGTGCGGATCGACCACGGGATCACCACCGGCAACTTCGAGCTGGACGGCGGCACCTGGGAGGTGGACAACAACATCTGGGTGCTGGGCAACGACGAGGAGTGCGTGATCTTCGACGCGCCGCACGACGCCCAGAAGATCGCCGACATCGCGGCCGACCGCAAGGTGGTCGGGATCCTGCTCACCCACGCCCACAGCGACCACGTCGACGCCGTCTTCGACCTCAAGGACTGGGTCGACGCCCCGATCTACCTGCACCCCGACGACAAGGAGGTCTGGGAGCTCACTCACCCGGGCCGCACCTGGGACCAGGATCTGGCCGACGGCATGACGATCGAGGTGGCCGGGCAGACCATCCAGGTGCTGCATACCCCGGGTCACTCGCCTGGCGCCTGCTCCTTCTACGTCCCCGGCATGGCGACCGTCTTCACCGGCGACACGCTCTTCGAGGGCGGGCCGGGGGCCACCGGCCGTTCGTTCAGCAACTTCGACACCATCATCGAGTCGATCACCCACAAGCTGCTGACCCTGCCGGAGGAGACCGTCGTGCGCACCGGCCACGGCGGCACCACCACGATCGGCGCGGAGGCACCGCAGCGCCAGGACTGGATCGACCGGGGCAGCTGAGGATTCCGGCCGGTGACCGACCGGTCACCGAGGCGACCATGACCGGTATGCCGTGATGACGGGGGCGGGTGCACACCCGCCCCCGTCCCGTCTCCTGAACCTTCTCAGCCGCGCGTGCGACTACCTGACGAAGGCGCTCCGCCGGAACGCCCACAGGGGCAGGGGAAAGATCATGGGAACGACCGTGGGGACCAATCGGAGGGCCGCGGCCACGCTGGCTGCGCTCGTCATGCTCGGCGGGGTCGTGCCCGCCGCGGCCATGACGTCGAGCCACGTGCCGACCGGCGCGACGAGCGCCTCGGCTGGAACGGCCGGCGTCAGCTGCGGGGTGACGTGGGGGTCACTGGAGAAGGCGCGCAGCGACAGCCACGTCGGCGACGGCACGATCACCAACGTCCGGTCGGGACGGCATACCTGCTTCGACCGCGTGGTCGTCGACATCGCGGGGGTCGCGGCCGGCAAGGTCGGCTACCGGGTGAGGTATGTCGACACGGTCAGCGAGCCCGGGTCCGGCCGGCCGGTGCCGTTGGACGGCGGCGCGCGGATGCAGGTGGACGTCACCGTCCCGGCCTACGACTCCTCCGGCGAGCCGACCTACTCACCGAAGGACAGAGCCAGGGTCGTCGACGTCACCGGCTACGACACGCTGCGCCAGGTTGCGATCGCGGGATCCTACGAGGGACAGACGACCTTCGGGGTGGGCGTGCGCGCCCGGCTGCCGATGCGTGTCCTCGTGCTCGACGGCCCGGGCAGCGGGTCAAGGCTCTTGATCGACGTCGCGCACCGGTGGTGATGGTGCACGGGCGAGAGGGCGGGCGTGCGCCGCGCGGACGCCAGAAAGGTGATCGCGAGCGTTCTCCCGGGCGTGGCAGGCGGAGCCGGACCAGCCCTCACCGCCCCTCGGCGGTCAGCACCTCCACCAGCGCGCCGAGCAGCGACGGGTCCAGGCCGAGCGAGGTCAGCTCACCCACCAGCCCGGCACGGTATGCCGCCAGGTCCGCCCGGGTGAGCAGACGCCATACCTCGTCCTTGGTGGCGTGCTCGATCTCCGCCGCGTCGAGGATGTCGAAGCAGGTGCCGAGCTCCCGCGCGGTGGGCTCGACGGTCGAGAGGTCGACGCTGACCTGTTCGCCGACGGGGATGTCCGCGTGCACCGCCACCGCGGGGGCGACTCCGGCCACGTGCACCGTCCAGGTCCGCGCCGCGGGGAGCACAGACAGGTCGCCCTCGGCCGGACCGATCGTAAGGACCCCTCGACGCAGCCGCAGCGGGGTCCGCGCCGCCCGCCGGGACTGCTCGGCGAAGTGCACCTCGTTGAGCACCCGCAGCGGGTCCAGCCCCGGCAGGCGCGACCAGGGGCCGGACTGCCAGTCGATCCACCAGAAGTCCACCCCCTGCTCCTCCAGCGGGTGCGCGACGTGGTCGAAGAAGGCCCGCAGCCACGCGGGGTCGGTGACGTCGAAGGCCAGCGGTGCCTCGGTCGAGGGGTCCACGTAGAGGGCCCGCGCCATCGCCGGGTATGCCGTCTCGAAGGCCCGCACCCCGTCCGCCGGGTGGTCGTTCAGGGTGACCTTCAGGCCACGGTCGTGCAGCTCCTTGAGGAAGCCTTGGGGGTCGGGGAAGAGCCGGGGGTCCCAGGTGTAGCCGGTCCAGCCGCTGCCGAACCGGCTCTCCGGGTCGGTGATGTGCCAGTCCATGTCCAGCACCGCGACCGAGAACGGCAACCGGTCAGCGGCGAACCGGTCCAGCAGCGCGGAGTACTCCTGCGCGGAGTAGGGGTGGTAGCGGCTCCACCAGTTGCCCAGCACGTAGCGCGGCACCCGTGGCACGGGCCCGGTCAGCCGGTAGAAGTCGCGCAGCGCGCCGCGGAAGTCCAGCCCGTGCGCGAAGACGTAGAGGTCGACCGCCCCCTCCTCGCGGGGTCGCAGGTCGGTGGCGCCGGGGCCGGTCCGGACCAGGCTGACGGAGTCGTCGAGCACCTCGTAACCGTCCCGGGAGATCACCCCCGGCTCCAGCGGCGTGCGCCCGTCCACCTCGTCCAGGGTGCGGGCGGTGCCGCCCAGCCGGCTCTTCTCCCGGACGGGCACGCCATACCGCCACACGGAGTGGTAGGTGGTGACCCCGCCCCTGACCTGCAGCGACAGGCCGGACGGTGTCGGCGACCCCCCGTCGTAGACCAGCTCGAACCCGTCGGTCACGACCTCCACGCCCTCGCCGACCGGGGTCACGGTGGCCGGCACCGGCCCGAGGTCGCGGTGCAGCACCACCTGCGTCGGTTCGTCGGTGAAGGTCCCGGACGGTGACCACTCGAAACGGACGAGGTATGGCGTGAGCACGCTCAGGCGGGCGCGGTCGGTCTGGTGGACGACGGGCATGGCCCCACGCTATTGGCTCAGCCACCCGCCAGCGGCGCTCAGCTGGACGCACCACCTGCCGCCGCGGCGGCCGCGAGCGTGGTCGCGGTGGCCGCCTCCTCGATGGCCTTGGCGACCGCCTCGGGGGCCCACCGACCCTTGAGGACCTCCTTGCCGCGGCGCTTGACGTCGCGGTTGGTCATGCCGGGCCGCAGCTCCTGGGGGACCACCGTGTGCAGGATGTTGACGGCGTGCAGCAGCGAGATCAGCGCCCCGGTGCGCGAGTCCGCCTCCTGCGCACCGGTCAGCACGCGGGCCAGGTCGTCCAGCACGGCCTGCCGCGGGCCGTCCACAACCACCGGCCAACGGGTCCACAGGGTCAGGCCGACCACCGACACCGGCTCGGGCCGGACCAGCTCCTGGGTGACCAGGCTCTCCAGCACCGGCTCCAGGAGGTGCTTGCCGACCTTGTCCAGCACATCCTTGGGCTTCTTGCCCTCGTACTGGGCGAAGCGCACCAGCGCGTCGTCGAGCAGGTGGTCACCGATCGAGCCGGCGTCGAGCACCCGCAGCCGCTTGTCCTGCACGTCCAGGCGCTCCATGACCGCCAGCTCGGTCAGGAAGGCGCCCGCCAGGACCAGGTTGCGGCCGGTGCCCAGCAGGTTTCGCCCCTCCACGCTGGTCCCGACCAACACCAGTTCTTCGGCGATGTGCATGGCTCAAGGTTAGGGCTAGGGCAGGGGTGGTGACGGGCGATCCGGCATTCCGGGCGCCGATGAATGCCAATGAACACTCCGCGTCGACGACGCCGGTGCCGAGGTAGGCAACGTGGTGCACGACATGCAGCGCTGTCGACGTGGTCTGTCGTGCAGGACGTTGCCTGTCCGGTGCCGGTGTGCGGGGCCGTCGTCATCGCTGTCGTCACCCGGTCGGCGCAGCGTGGGCGGTCGTCGCGGCGCGAGTTTCCGCCCGGGCGATCGCGGCGAGGACGCGCTGGCGGACCACGTGCGGCCGAGCGAGATCGGCCCAGCGGAGTCTGACCACCTCATACCCCAGCGCTCGCATCCGGTCCTCGCGGTCCTTCTCGGCCAGGAGCGCGGCGGGTCCGGTGTACTTGCCGGTCCCGTCGAACTCGATCAGTACCGTCCAGCGGTCGAGCTTCAGGTCGGCAAGACCCACCAGCACTGCACCGTCGCGCACCGGGAACTGAGGGGTCACCGGGCCGAACCGGAGGAGGCGCAGCAGCCAACGGCTTCGGCTCTCACCCGCAGACTCGCTGCGCCCGTCGGCGAGCTCGGCGACACTCTCGACCACCGGGGTGCCCGGCCCCCAGGTGAGGGTGAGGGCCGACTCGATCTCGCTTCGAGTCTGGGCGGTCGCGGGACCGTCCGAGCGGCCGACCTCGTCCTGGTCCCGGAGCCGTGCCTCGTGCAGGACGCCGTCGAGGGCGACCAGTCCGGCCTCCTCGCCATGCGTGGCCGCGACCTGTAGGGCAGCCATCACCGGCTTCATCACCCGGAGTCCATCGATCTCCACCACCCAGCTGAGGTCGACCGCGCTGTGCACCCAGATCGTGCCGTCGCGGCGACCCCGGTGCCCATCGGTCCGGACGAGATGGACCAGCCCGTCCTCGCCGAAGTAGGGGAACCCGTGGACCATCAGCGCACTCTCGTGGCTCAGCGCGTGGACAGCCGGGCGCGGGGTGCTACCGGCCGCAGCCGCAAGGCTGTGACCGACCGCCCTCGCCTCCAGCGCACGCCTTGCCCAAGGACTGAGGTCGACCAGAGCCTCGGCCAGGATCACGGCATCACGGCGGACGACGACCAGGTCACGGTTGCGCACCATCGCCTCGACCGTCCGGCGCGAGAATCCAGCGTCGTGCAGCTGGCGCCTGCTCCCCGCCCCGCCCTGCGCCTCGAGCAACTGGATGATCCCCGCCATCGACATGGTCCGAGTGTGCCGGGGGTAGTCACCTCGATGCTGGGACTGTCCACAGGGGGCGAGGGCAGGGCTGGAGGTGCGGGATGCGCGGACCCGCCGCGAGGTCGGGCTGAGGACAGAGGTCGAGCTGGGGAGAGACAACATCCTGCACGACATGCAGCGTCGTCGACGTGGTCTGTCGTGCAGGACGTTGCCTGTCTCGGGCGGGAGGCGGGGTCGCGGGCGGGAGAACGCATGAGGCGGGGTCGCGGGGTGCAGCACGCGCGGGCGGCAGACGGAGGTTGAGCCAGACGGCGGGTGGCGGGCGGTGCGGCATACCCCCGGTAACCTTGACCAGGTGAGCCTGCACCTGTACGACACCGCCTCCCGCGAGCTACGGCCGTTCGAACCGCTCGAGCCCGGCAAGGTCGGCATCTACATCTGTGGCCTCACCACGCAGGGCAGCCCGCACATCGGGCACGTGCGCTTCGCGGTCTCCTTCGACATCCTGCGGCGGTGGCTGGAGCGCGGACACGGGTACGACGTGACCCTGGTCCGCAACGTCACCGACATCGACGACAAGATCCTGGCCAAGTCCGCCGAGGCCGGTCAGCCCTGGTGGGCGTGGTCCTACCTGCACGAGCGCGAGACCACGCGCGCGCTCGACCTGCTCGGGGTCCTGCCGCCGACCTACGAGCCGCGGGCGACCGGCCACATCACCGAGCAGGTCGAGCTCATCGAGCTGCTCATCGAGCGGGGCCACGCCTACGCCGCCGAGGACGGCTCCGGCGACGTCTACTTCGACGTCCGCTCCTGGCCGGCCTACGGCGAGCTGACCCGGCAGAAGATCGAGGACATGGAGGGGGCCGGCGACGCCGACCCCCGCGGCAAGCGCGACCCGCGCGACTTCGCGCTCTGGAAGGGGCACAAGCCCGGCGAGCCGGAGACCGCCTCCTGGCCGACGCCCTACGGCCGCGGCCGGCCCGGCTGGCACCTGGAGTGCTCCGCGATGGCGCGCAAGTACCTCGGCGACGCCTTCGACATCCACGGCGGCGGCGTCGACCTGCGCTTCCCGCACCACGAGAACGAGCAGGCCCAGTCGCGCGCCGCCGGCCTCGACTTCGCCAGCTTCTGGCTGCACAACGCCTGGGTCACGGTCAAGGGCGCCAAGATGGGCAAGTCGCTCGGCAACGCGCTCGCGGTCACCGAGCTGACCAGGACCGTCCGCCCGCTCGTGCTGCGCTACTACCTCGGCGCCGCGCACTACCGCTCCACGATCGAGTACGGCGAGGGCTCGCTGGACGAGGCGCTCGCCGCGGTGGAGCGGATCGAGGGGTATGTGGCGCGCGCCCTGGAGGTTGTGGGGGCCCCGGCGGAGCAGCTGGTGCAGGAGTCCCGAGCCCTGTCGGTCGACGAGGCCTTCCCGGCGGAGTTCCGCGCGGCGCTGGACGACGACGTCAACGTGCCCGAGGCGCTCGCCGTGGTCTTCGGGGCGGTGCGCGAGGGCAACAAGGCGCTGGAGGGCGGCGAGCCGGCCGGCGGGGTGCGGCATACCCTGCTGCAGCTGGTCGCCATGCTGGACGTGCTCGGCGTCAACCCCCTCGACCCCCGGTGGGGCGGCACGGACGAGGGTGGACGGGCGGGCGAGGTGCTGGCCGCACTCGTGGAGGAACGACTGGCGGCGCGGGCGCAGGCACGGGCCGACAAGGACTTCGCGGCGGCCGACGCCATCCGCGACCAGCTGACCGCGCTCGGCGTGGTCATCGAGGACACCCCGGCCGGCGCCCGCTGGTCGCTGGGCTGAGGAACGGAAGCGACATGGCAGGCAACCAGCAGCGACGTGCGGCCCGCACGACCAACAAGAAGGGCATGACCGTCGGCTCCGGCGGCCAGCGGCGCAAGCAGCTCAAGGGCAGGGGTCCCACGCCCAAGGCCGAGGAGCGGACCGGGCACCCGGCTGCGCGCCGGGCGGCACGGTCGTCGAAGGACGGCGGGGGCCGGCCGGCGGGACGGCGCTCGGGGCCGGGCCGTGGCGCGGTGACCGAGGTCGTGGCGGGGCGCAACAGCGTGCTCGAGGCGCTGCGGACCGGCGTGCCCGGCACGGCGCTGCACGTCGGCACCCGGATGGAGAGCGATGACCGCGTCAAGGAGGCCATCACCCTGGCCACCGAGGCGGGGATCGCGCTGCTGGAGACCCCGCGCGGCGAGCTGGACCGGATCACCGACGGCGCGGTGCACCAGGGGCTCGCGCTGACCGTGCCGCCCTACGACTACGCCCACCCCGACGACCTGCTCTCCCAGCAGCTGCCGGGCGTGCCGCTCATCGTCGCGCTGGACGGGATCACCGACCCGCGCAACCTGGGCGCCATCATCCGCTCGGTCGGCGCCTTCGGCGGGCACGGCGTCGTGGTGCCCGCCCGGCGCTCGGCCGGCATGACCGCGGCCGCCTGGAAGACCTCCGCCGGCGCGGCAGCCCGAGTGCCGGTGGCCCAGGCGACCAACCTCACCCGGACCCTGGAGGACTACCGCAAGGCCGGCTTCTTCGTCATCGGCCTGGACGCCGACGGCGACGTGGAGCTGCCCGGCCTGGCGCTGGCCGACCAGCCGCTGGTGGTCGTCGTCGGCTCCGAGGGCAAGGGGCTGTCCCGGCTGGTCGGGGAGACCTGTGACCAGATCGTCTCCATCCCGATGGCCGGCGCGACCGAGTCGCTCAACGCCGGGATCGCCGCCGCAGTGACGCTCTACGAGATCGCACGCTCCCGGAAGCGCTGACCGACGGCCCGCTCAGTCGGCGGGCGGCGACGTCGTCTCGCCCTCGTCGATGCGCAGGGCCGGACTCACCGTGACGTCGTCGAGCTTCCAGTCCATGGCCCGCAGGTCCTCGGTGACCTGGTGCAGCCGCGCGAGCTCGACCTCACCGCCCCGAGGGACGACGCGGACCTCGACCTGGAAGACGTGGCCCATGTCCCGCACTCGGCTGCGGTGCTCGGCGATCCAGGGTTGCGACTCCAGGTAGTCCTCGATCCGCCCGACCAGAGGGTGCTCCGCCTTGTCGTCCACCGTGCGCGCGGTCGTGTCGGTCAGCCCGCCGACGGCGGCCCTGAGGTTGCTCCAGCCGTCCTTGAGGATGGACAACGAGATCACCAGGGCGGCCGCGGCGTCCGCCCACCAGAGCCCCATACCGATGCCCAGGATGCCGAGGATGCCGGCCCCGGCGGTCATCCAGTCGGCCTTGTTCATGTCCGCGTCGGCGTGCAGCACCTTGTCGTGCAACTGCTCGGCCAGCGGCTTCTTCAGCCGGCCGAGGATGACCGGCCCGATGCCGCCGTAGATCAGCGCCGCGATCATCAGCCAGCCGGCCCAGACCGTGTGACCGAAGACCTGCATCGTGCCGATCGGCGGGTGCTCGCGCATGAGCAGCCCGGAGAGCGACTCGTAGGTGAGCAGCAGGCCCATGGCCGCGAGCGCGACGGAGGCCACGAGGTGACCGACGGCGACGGCACGGTGCCGACCATAGGGGTGCTGACGGTCGGGCTTGCTGGCGGCGACCCGCACCGCGACGAGGAAGGAGATCGGCGGGACGAGGGAGAGCAGGTCCTCCACCCACGCCGCCCTCATCGCCTGGGAGCTGCCCATGACCAGGTAGATGACGGCGATGACCGTGGCCATGTAGATGATCGAGACGACCTCCAGCCGCCGGGCCTTGCGCAGGACGTCCTGCATGTCCTCGGGCAGCTCGGTGGCACCGAAGTAGGAGCCGTGGCGGGAGCTCATCGGGGGCTCTCCCCGTCGAGGAAGCGCTCCAGGGCGCTGAGCAGGGCGTTCTCGCCGGGGACGACGGCCATCACGTGCTTCACCTGCTCGCCGTGCTCGGGGGTCGTCACGTAGGGGCGGGTGGTGCCGGCCTTCGTCAGGTGCGGGTTCTTGTCGGTCAACCCGCCGATGAGGACCTGGATCTCGCCCTCCTCGAGCTGGCGGACCAGCTCCTCCTCGCCGCCGACGACCCAGACCGGCTCGACGCCGAGGGACTCGGCGAAGCCGGTCACCCGGGCGACCTCGGTGCCACCGGGCGGCCCGTCCGGCGACTCCGGGAGCGTGGTGAACGGTGGGTTGGGGGAGACACCGACGGTCAGCTCGCCGGACGCGACGATCGCATCCAGGGTGCCGTCCGGGTCGACGGGGATGTCCACCCCGCACCCGGTCAGCAGCAGCGCGCCGGCGAGCACGGTGGGCCACAGGCGAGTCATCAGCACACGGGAAGTATGGCCCTCAGCTGCGGTTCTCACCGGCCCAACCGGCCGACCTGCGCGGATGGCGGCAGCCCGGGCACCGGGACCGGTCAGGAGGGACCGCCGAGGTGCGCCCGGATCGGGATCTCCTGGGTGTCGACCCCGAGCACGGCGTCCTCGTCGGGCTTGCCCGGCAGGACGGTCTGCACGTAGTCCTGCACCGCGTCGTCGATCAGGATGTCCTGGCCGGCGCGCTCGGACAGGTACCACCGGTGCTCGAGGATCTCGTGGAAGAACTCCGCCGGCTCCAGCTTGCCGCGCAGCTCCGGCGGCACGGACCGGGTGACCGGCTCATAGATCTGGGTCACCCAGTCGTGGGCGACCAGGCTCTCGTCGTCGCCCTGGCGGTCGGTGGCCGCGCGGTAGGAGTCGAGGTCGTTGAGCAGGCGCCGGGCCTGGTTCTCCTCCACGTCCAGGCCGGTGAGCCGCATGAGCCGGCGGGAGTGGTGCCCGGCGTCCACGATCCGCGGCTGGATGCGCAGCGAGGTGCCGTCCACGTCGGTCGTCATCTCCAGCTCGTCGACGTCGAAGCCGAGGTTGTTGAGGCGTCGGATCCGCTCCTCCACCCGCCACCGGTCGCCCTGCTCGAAACGCTCCTCGCCGGTCAGCTCCCCCCAGAGCAGGTCGTAGCGGAACATGATCCGGTTGGCGATCTCGACCGGGTCCTCGCCCTCGTCGAGCAGCCCGGCCGCCTCCAGGTCCATCAGCTCCCCGGCGATGTTGCCGTGCGCGATGATGAGGTCGTGCTGGCGCTGGCCGTCGGAGAGCTGGGGGTGGATCTCCGCGGTCTCGGCGTCGACGAGGTATGCCGCGAAGTCGCCGGCGTCGCGGCGGAACAGCGTGTTGGACAGCGAGACGTCGCCCCAGAAGATGCCGGCCAGGTGCAGGCGCACGAGCAGCACCGCCAGCGCGTCCAGGGTGCGGCGGGCGGTGTCCGGCCGCATGCGCTGGCTGAAGACCGCCCGGTAGGGCAGGGAGAAGCGCAGGTGCTGGGTGACCAGGCAGGCGTCCAGCGGCTGGCCGTCGGCGTCGAGGCGTCCGGCGACCACGGCCAGGGGCTTGACGGCCGGCAGGTCCATCCGGCGCAGCGTGCGCAGGGTCTGGAACTCCCGACGCGCCAGGTGCTCGGTGATCTCCTTGATCGCCACCACCCGGCCCGAGAGCCGCACGAAGCGCACCACGTGCCGGCTGATGCCGCGGGGGAGCGCGGCCAGGTGACTCTCCGGCCAGTCCTCCAGCGGCTGGTCCCAGGGCAGGTCCAGCATCGCCGGGTCGGGGTTGATGGCGCTGATGTCGAGCGGCATGGGCCCAGCCTAGGTCCGGACGCGCTGACCGGCTGGCGTCGTGCGACGCCGGCCGGTCGGGGCGGGTGGTGCGCGGTGGCGCGTGAGGGTCAAACGCTCAGGCGCTCGCCGGTCTCGGCGTGGAAGACGTGGATGTGGTCGCCCTTGGGCTGGAAGTGGACGACCTCGCCCTTCTTCGGCGGGGTGCGGCCGTCGACGCGGGCGATGAACGGCTTGTCCACCGCCCCGTGGCCGGGCAGCTGGCCGTAGATGTAGGCGTCGGCGCCCAACTCCTCGACCACGTCGATCTCGATCGGCAGGCCGCGGCCGGAGTCGGAGAGCTCGACGTCCTCGGGCCGCACGCCCAGGACGACCTCGCTGCCGGCGGAGGCGAGGGTGCCCCGCTCGACCGGGTGGGTGTAGTCGCCCAGCTTGAGCCCGCCGTCGGTCACCGGCACCGTCATCAGGTTCATCGCGGGGGAGCCGATGAAGCCCGCGACGAAGACGTTGTTGGGGTGGTCGTACATGCGGCGGGGGCTGTCCACCTGCTGCAGGATGCCGTCCTTGAGCACGGCCACGCGGTCGCCCATCGTCATCGCCTCGACCTGGTCGTGGGTGACGTAGACGGTGGTGACCCCCAGCCGCCGCTGCAGCGAGGCGATCTGGGTGCGGGTCTGCACGCGCAGCTTGGCGTCCAGGTTGGACAGCGGCTCGTCCATGAGGAAGACCTGCGGCTGGCGGACGATGGCGCGACCCATGGCCACGCGCTGGCGCTGGCCGCCGGAGAGGGCCTTGGGCTTGCGCTCCAGGTAGTCGGTGAGGTCCAGGATCTTGGCTGCCTCCTCGACCCGCTCGCGGATCTCCGACTTGGGCCGACCGGCGATCTTCAGCGCGAAGCCCATGTTGTCCGCGACGGTCATGTGCGGGTAGAGGGCGTAGTTCTGGAAGACCATCGCCACGTCGCGGTCCTTGGGCGGCATGTGGGTGACGTCGCGGTCGCCGATGAGGATGCGGCCGTCGTTCACCTCCTCCAGCCCGGCGAGCATGCGCAGGGAGGTCGACTTGCCGCAGCCCGAGGGCCCGACGAGCACGAGGAACTCTCCGTCTGCGATCTCGATGTTGAGCTTGTCCACCGAGGGGGTCTCGGCCCCGGGGTAGATGCGCGTGGCCTCGTCGAAGGTCACCGTTGCCATCATCCATCTCCTTCACCGGCAGGTACGTGCCGGACGATCCGTCGTAAAGGACCCACCCGCGGGTGCGGGGTGGAGGTGTCGCTGCGGCGACGACGAGGTATGGCGTTCCCGGCGCCGTTGCAGGTGACGGATCTGACAGTAGCACCCCTCCGCAAGAGTCGTTGCAAGAACTTGCAAAAACCTGAAATCAGGCACATACTGAAGCGACCATCCGGCAACCGGCAGCAAGGATCGGTTGCTCAGCGGGCCCTCGGCGCACCCGGTGCATCAGCGTCCCGCCCCCGGTTCGAAGGAGAACGCATGAAGCGCACCACCGGCGTCATCGCCTCGGCAGCCGTCGCAGCCCTGCTGCTGGCCGCCTGCGGCGACAGCGACGCGGACACCGAGGAGACCCCGGCCGCGGAGGACACCGCAACCGAGGACGGCGAGTCCGCGGAGACCACGGAGGAGGCCCCCGCTGACGGCGAGGAGTCCACCGCGGAGGCCGGTGGGGAGCCGGCCGCCAGCGACGGCACCAGCCTGGTGATCTGGGCCGACGACCTGCGGGCCGCCGCGCTCGAGGACGTCGCCGCCCTCTTCGAGGAGGAGACCGGCGTGCCGGTCACCCTGCAGGTCGTGGCCAACGAGAACCTGCGCGAGCAGTTTGGTGACGCCGTCAGCGCCGGCGCCGGCCCGGACATCGCCGTCGGCGCCCACGACTGGCTCGGCGAGCTGGTCCAGAACAACGTCGTCGCCCCCATCCAGCTGTCTTCCGACCTGGTCGAGCGGTTCTCCCCGGAGAGCGTTGAGGCCTTCATGTTCGAGGGCCAGACCTACGGCGTCCCCTACTCCGTGGAGTCCCTCGCCCTCATCCGCAACGTGGAGATGGCGCCGGAGGAGCCGGCGACCTTCGAGGAGCTCGTCGCGACCGGCCAGCAGCTGGTCGAGGACGGTGAGGCCGAGCTGGTCATGGCCCAGGAGGTGGGCCAGGAGGGCAACGCCTACAACATGTACCCCTACCTCGCGGCCTACGGCGGCGGCATCTTCCCGCTGCTGGAGGAGGGTGGCTTCGACGGCAGCCAGGCCATCCTGGACAGCGAGGAGACCCTGCAGGGCGCCGAGAAGATCGCCTGGCTGGCCGAGCAGGACGCGCTGACCGTCAACCTGGACGGCTCCAACACCATCCCGCAGTTCGTCGAGGGCAACACCGCCTTCCTCGTCTCCGGCCCGTGGGCGATCCAGCAGGCCACCGAGGCCGGGATCGACTACGCGATCAGCCCGCTGCCCGACTTCGAGGACGGTGGCGACCCGTCCCCGCTCCTGGGCGTCAACGGCTTCTACGTCTCCGCCGCCTCGCAGAACCCGCAGATCGCCCAGACCTTCGTGCAGGAGTACGTCTCCCGCCCGGACGTCCAGGTCGCGCTATTCGAGGCGGGCGACCGTCCGCCGGCCCTGATCGAGGCCTACGACCAGGTCGCCGAGACCAATGCGGACATCGAGGCCTGGGGCCTGGCCGCCGAGGGTGGCACCCCGATGCCGAACATCCCCGCGATGAACGCCGTGTGGGGACCGCTGGGCATCGCCACCGCCAGTATCGTCAACGGCGAGGACCCGGCCGAGCAGATGGCCACCGCGCAGTCCGAGGTCGAGTCGGCGCTCTGAGCCACGCGCGAGACCACTAGCCCAGACGGGCGGGTGGGCACCCACCCCACCCGCCGGTCTGACCTCCGGCCATCCGGGACCCTTCGGCATACCCGCTCCCACCCTCACCCCGTCAGGAGACATCGATGTCCCAGTCCGTCATCGACCCCCCGCGCAGCACCGGTGAGCCGCCGGCTCCCGGCACGGGGGAGGGCGTCCGCACCCCCGCCTGGGTGCACGTCACCCGGTGGGCGCTGATCGCGGCCGCGCTGCTGGGTCTGGGGTATGCCGCGCAGCAGGCCATCGAGGCCGGCTCCTGGCTGATCGTCACCGTGGTGGCCTTCATCGCGATGGCGGTCCTGGTGGTCTACTCCACCCAGCGGTTCATCCCCGCCAAGTACCTGCTGCCCGGCCTGGTCCTGCTGCTGCTCTTCCAGATGTGGCCGATCGTCTACACCGCGGCGACCGCCTTCACCAACTACGGCGACGGCCACACCCTGTCCAAGGACGAGGCGATCGTCGCGATCCAGGCGCAGTCCGTGCGCCAGGACCCGGACGCCCCTCGGTTCGGGATGTCGGTGGCCGTGCCGGAGGGCGAGCCGATCGAGAGCGGCGACCTGTCCTTCCTGCTCACCGTCGCGCCCACCGCGGACGGCGACGAGCTGGAGGAAGGCGCCGAGGAGACGGGGGACACGGGGGAGAACGTCACGGCCGACGGCTACCAGCTCTTCGTCGGCACCGAGGAGGGCCTGGAGCCGCTGGCCGCCGAAGGTGTCAGCGTGCGTGCCAACGGCACGGTCGAGACCGCGCCGGGCTACCGCGTGCTGAACCTGCTCGAGGCCAACGAGCGCTCGGCGGAGGTGACCGACCTCGCGGTGCCGGTCGGGGAGGACGGGTCGGCCGTCAAGGCCGCCACCACCTCGCAGGCCTTCGTCGGGCAGCCGACGATGGTCTACGACGAGGAGGCCGACACGATGACCAACGCCGAGGGCAAGGTCTACGTCGCCACCGAGGACGGCAACTTCGTCCCCGAGGACGGGGAGGGTTCACCCCTGCCGGCCGGCTGGACGGTCAACGTCGGCTTCGGCAACTTCCTCACCATCTTCACCGACCCGGCGTTCCGCGGCGGCTTCCTGAAGATCTTCGCCTGGAACCTCGCCTTCCCGGTCATCTCGGTCGCGAGCACCTTCCTGCTCGGCATGCTGCTGGCGCTGCTGTTCAACGACCCGCGGCTGAAGGGCAAGGCGGTCTACCGCTCGCTGCTGGTCCTGCCCTACGCGCTCCCCGTCTTCGTCACCGGCCTGATCTGGGCCGCCATGTTCAACCAGCAGTTCGGGCTGATCAACGAGTTGACGGGACTGAACACTAACTGGCTCGGTGACCCGTGGGCCGCGCGGCTGGCGCTGGTCATCACCAACTTGTGGCTGGGCTTCCCCTACATGTTCCTCATCTGCACCGGTGCCCTGCAGTCGATCCCCTCGGACGTCAAGGAGGCGGCGGCGGTGGACGGTGCCGGGCCGGTGCGCACCCTGGTCTCGGTGACCCTGCCGCTGCTGCTGGTCGCCGTCGGGCCGCTGCTCATCGCCAGCTTCGCCTTCAACTTCAACAACTTCACGTTGATCTACCTGGTCACGCGCGGCGGGCCGTTCGTCGACGGCAACAGCCTCGTGGGCAGCACCGACCTGCTGATCAACTTCGCCTACCGGATCGCGCTGGAGTCGGGCAACCCCAACATCGGGCTCGCCTCGGCCGTGAGCATCGTCATCTTCATGCTGGTCGGCGCCATCAGCTACGTCGGGTTCCGCCAGTCCAAGGCCCTGGAAGAGGTGAACTGATATGACTCAGTCCACGACCGCCGCGAACACCACCGCCGCGATGGCCCCGAAGCCGCGCCGGCAGCGTCGGCAGGAGAGCACCTCCACGGTGACCCGCCCTCGCTCCGGCGTCTGGTGGCGGCACGCCCTGGCGATCGTCGCGCTGGCCTGGGCGCTGTTCCCCGTGCTCTACATCCTCTCGGCCGCGCTCAACCCGGTCGGCACCCTCAGCGCCACCTCGCCGCTGCCGCAGACCTTCTCGGCGAAGAACTTCACCGACCTGTTCAGCTCCACGACGTTCCCGTTCTGGACATGGTTCCGCAACAGCCTCATCGTCGCCGGCCTGGGCACGGTCTTCCAGGTCTTCATCGGCGCCTCGGCGGCCTACGCCTTCTCCCGGCTGCGGTGGGCCGGTCGCAGGCCCGGCCTGATGGCGCTGCTGCTGGCGCAGATGTTCCCCGTGATGCTGGCCTTCCCGGCGCTCTACATCATGTTCCTGCGCATCGGTGACGTCATCCCGCAGGTCGGCCTCAACACCATCTGGGGCCTGCTGCTCGTCTACCTTGGCGGCGCGATGGGCTCCAACGTGTGGCTGCTCAAGGGCTACTTCGACACGGTGCCCAAGGAGATGGACGAGGCCGCCAAGATGGACGGCGCCGGCCACGCGCGGATCTTCTTCACCATGACCCTGCGCCTGGTCGCCCCGATCCTGGCCACGGTCGGGATCCTGGCCTTCGTCACCCTGTGGGGCGAGTTCATGCTGGCCAGCATCTTCCTGGTCGACCAGGACCAGCGCACGCTCGGCGTCGGGCTGTACTCGCTGAACATGGCCGACCGCAACCGCTACTTCGGCATGTTCGCCGCCGGTGCGCTGATCGCCTCGATCCCGCCGGTGCTGGTCTACCTAGGCCTGCAGAAGCAGCTCATCGGTGGCCTCACCGCCGGCTCGGTGAAGTGAGCACCGTGAGCCCAGCCAGGCCCCGAGGACGTCTCGCCGACCTGGCCGCCTACGCCGGCGTCAGCGAGGCGACTGTGAGCCGGGTGCTCAACGACAAGCCCGGTGTGGCCACCACCACCCGGCAGTCGGTGCTCACCGCGCTGGACGTGCTCGGCTACGAGCGGCCGAGCAAGCTGCGCCGCAGCAGCGCCGGCCTCATCGGGCTGGTCGTGCCCGAGCTGACCAACCCGGTCTTCCCGATGTTCGCCCAGATTGTGGAAACCCAGCTGGCGGGAGCCGGCTACACCCCGGTGCTGTGCACGCAGACCCCGGGCGGGGTGCACGAGGACGAGTACGTCCAGATGCTCCTGGACCGGGGCGTGTCCGGGATCGTCTTCGTCAGCGGCCAGCACGCCGACACCGTGGCGAGCACGGAGCGGTATGCCGAGCTGCGGGACCGCGGGCTGCCGATGGTGCTCATCAACGGCTACCGCGACGACGTGGACGCCACCTTCGTCAGCCACGACGACCGGGCCGCGATGCAGCTGGCGGTGCGCCACCTGCGCGACCTGGGGCATACCCGGATCGGCTTCGGGACGGGCCCGGCCCGCTACGTCCCGGTCCAGCGACGGGCCGAGGCCTTCCACGAGCTGATGGCCGACGTGCCCGGCTTCGACGGCGAGGAGATGGTCAGCACCACGCTGTTCACGGTCGAGGGCGGTGCGGCCGCCGGCAAGCAGCTGATCGAGGCCGGCGCGACCGCGATCATCGCCGGCTCCGACGTCATGGCGCTGGGCGTGCTGCGCAGCGCCGGCCAGCTCGGCTACACCGTGCCCGGTGAGCTGTCGGTCATCGGCAGCGACGACGTGCCCTTCGTCGGGTTCGTCGACCCGCCGCTGACCACCCTGCGGATGAACGTCAACGCGATGGCCGAGGTCGCCGTGGGCGCGGTGCTCGGCGAGATCGCCGGCGAGGAGGTCGAGCACCGGGAGTACCTCTTCGCCCCCGAGCTCATCCTCCGCGGCTCGACGGCGCCGCCCGGCTGAAGCAGCCTGCGATCCCGGCCGTCGCCTCAGCGGCGGGCGTCCAGCAGCGCCTGGAAGACCTCGACGAGCTCGTGCTCGTCGGCCACCCGGTGCTGCGCGGCGGTCTCGCCGTCGCCGACCCGGACGGTGAGCCGGCGGGCGGCGCGCTCCTCGCGGTCGTTCGCGGCCAGCGCGGCGAAGCCGTGCTCGTCGGTGACGTCGTCACCGGCGTAGAAGACGGCGTCCACCCCGAGCTCCTCCGCCAGCCCGACCAGCGCCGCGCCCTTGCCGACGTGGGCGACGGCGAGCTCGACGACCTCCTTGCCGGGGGTGGCGACCAGCGCGGTATGCCGTGCCCCGAGGGCGGAGGCCGCGTCCAGGGCGGCAGGCCCCGCCACGGGGTCCATCCGGCGGGTGTGCACCACCCGGCCCGCGGGCTTGTGCTCGACCCAGGCGCCGGGATGGTCCTCGACCAGCTCGGCCAGCTCCTCGTCCAGCGTGTCCAGCAGGCCCTGCTGCTGCTCGGAGAGCGCCAGCCCCTCGGGGTGCCGGGAGTCCTCCGCCCCGTGCGAGCCGATGAGCACCATCTCCGGCGGCGCGCCGGACAGCACGGCGAGGTCGCGCATCGCCCGCCCGCTGACCAGGGCGACCGTCACCCCGGGGAGGGCGGCGAGCTCGGTGAGGAGCTCCATACCTCCCTCGACCGGGCGGGAGTCGCTGGGGTCCACCACCAACGGCGCCAGCGCACCGTCGAAGTCGGTGGCGACCAGCAGGGTCGGGCGGCCGGCGAAGGCCTCCACGGCGGCGAGCAGGTCGGGGGAGAGGGGCATCAGGACTCCTGGAGGCGGGACGCGTTCTTCGTGGGACGGGCGGGGGCGGCGGCGAGGGCGGCGAGGAACTCCTCGGCCCAGGTCTGGACGTCGTGGTTGCGCACCCGGCGGCGCAGCGCGGACATCCGGCGGCGCTTGGCGGCCGGGTCGTCGCGGATCGCGCGCAGGATGGTCTCCTTCAGCCCGGTGAGGTCGTGCGGGTTGCACATGTAGGCCTGGCGCAGCTCCTCGGCCGCGCCGGTGAACTCCGAGAGCACCAGGGCACCGCCGCCGTCGTGGCGGGCGGTGACGTACTCCTTGGCGACGAGGTTCATCCCGTCGCGCAGGGGGGTGACCAGCATGACGTCGGCCACCTGGAAGAAGGCGGCGATCTCCGCGCGGCCGAAGGACTGGTGCAGGTAGTGGACCGCGGTGTCGCCGAGGTGGGAGAAGTCGCCGTTGATGCGGCCGACCGTGCCCTCGATCTCCTCGCGCAGCAGTCGGTAGGCCTCGACCCGCTCGCGGCTGGGCGTGGCGATCTGGACGAAGACGACGTCCGGCGGGGCGATCTCCCCGTCCTCCAGCAGCTCACCGATGGCGCGCAGGCGGTGCCGGATGCCCTTGGTGTAGTCGAGCCGGTCGACGCCGAGGAGCACGACCTTGGGGTCGCCCAGTGACTCGCGGATCTCCTTGACCCGCTCCTTGACCTCCGGGGTCTCGGACAGCTCACGCAGACCCTGGGCGTCGATGGAGATCGGCACCGCCGCCGCCCGGACGCGCCGGGGCGCAGCGCCCAGATGGTTGTCGTCCGCGCCCGCCCAGGTCACGACATCACCCTTGGCGGTGGCGCGGAGCACGGAGCGGCAGGCGCGCATGAAGTTGCGGGCGTCGTCGGGGCGCTGGAAGCCCAGGAAGTCGGCGCCCAGCAGGCCGCGCAGGATCGAGCCGCGCCAGGGCAGCTGGGAGAACAGCTCGACCGGGGGGAAGGGGATGTGGTTGAACCACCCGATGCGCAGGTCCGGGCGGCGGTCGCGCAGCAGCGCCGGCACCAGCTGCAGCTGGTAGTCGTGCACCCACACGGTCGCGCCCTCGGCCGCCACGTCCGCGACGGCGTCCGCGAAGCGCTCGTTGACCCGCCGGTAAGCGTGCCACCAGGAGCGGTGGAAGGTGGGCGGCACGATGACGTCGTGGTAGATCGGCCAGAGGGTGTCGTTGGAGAAGCCCTCGTAGTAGTCGGCGACCTCCTCGGTCGACAGGGGCACCGGGCACAGCCGCAGCGGCCCGTCGTCGAACGGCTCCGGCGCCTCGCCGGCGAAGCCGGCCCACCCGACCCAGGCGGCCTCCCGGTTCTGCATCACCGACTCCATGGCGGTGACCAGGCCGCCGGGGCTGGTGCGCCACTCGACGCTGCCGTCGGGGTGCACGTGCCGGTCCACCGGCAGCCGGTTGGCGGCGATGACAAAGTCGAAACCCGAGCTGCTGGATGCGGGAACCATCTGACCCCTTCGTTCGTCAGGCTCTGGAGCGGATCTCCCTCCACACCCTAGAGGTAGGCCGCACCGGGCGACGGCTCGCCCGGCCCCTTCGCACCCCTGACTCATGGAGACGGCATACCGTGGAGCCCGTGACCACCGAGCTGCCCCGTTCGTCCCGCCCGGCACCGGGCGCGGAGCCGACCGAGGCCGTGGTGGTGCCGCGCAGGCTGGGCCGCTACGAGCTGGTCGAGCGCGTCGGGGAGGGAGGTATGGGGGTGGTCTGGCGGGCCGCCGACCTGCGCCACCCCGACCGTGACGTCGCGATCAAGGTGCTGCGGCCGCACATCGCCCACGACCAGGGGGCCCGTGAGCGGCTGCGCCGGGAGGTGCACACGCTGGCCCGCGTGCACCACCCGCAGGTGGCGGCGGTGATCGACGCCGACGTGGACGGCCCGGCGCCGTACATCGTCACCGAGTTCGTCCCCGGTCCGCCCCTGGACGTCGTGGTGGACGAGGAGGGGCCGCTGCACGGGGAGGAACTGCTGGGCGTGGCCCGGGGCCTGGCCAACGCGCTGCACGCCATCCACGAGGTGGGGATCGTGCACCGCGACCTCAAGCCCGGGAATGTGCTGCTGGTGGGGGAGCCCGGGGAGCGCGAGCCGATCGTCATCGACTTCGGCATCGCCCAGCTCGCCGACGACGTGCGGCTGACCTCGACCGGGCTGGTCATGGGCACGCCCGGCTACCTGTCGCCGGAGATCGCCGAGGGGGCGGCGGTCAGCCGCGCCACGGACTGGTGGGGCTGGGCCGCGACGCTGGCGTATGCCGCCTCCGGGCACCCGCCCTTCGGCCGCGGGCCGGTGACCGTCGTGCTGGACCGCGTGGCCCGCGGGCGGCTGCAGCTGGACGGCGTCGACCCGGCGCTGCGACCCCTGCTGGCCGCTGCCCTGGACCCGGACCCGGCCCGACGGCCGACGGAGGCCCAGGTGCTGGACGGTCTGGAGCGGTACGCGCGGCAGGAGGACGTGACCGGGGCGCTGCCCATGCTGCCCCCGCCTGGCGACTGGAGGGACGGTGCGGACCACACCCTCCTGCACGAGGTGACCGACCCGACCCGGGTGGCGCCGCAGCGGACGGTGGCGCGGACGCAGCGGTCTCCGGTGACGGAGCCTTACGGGGACGCGGAGCCGTATGGGGAGGGGGAGCACCACAGCCGTGCGGAGCACCGCGGGGGGCCGGAGGCCTATGGCGCCGTCGAGCCTTACGGCGTCGGGGAGCCGTATGGCGCGGACGAGCCCTATGGCGCGGCGGAGCCGTACGGGTACGACGAGGCCTACGGCCCGGTGGAGGCTGAGCCGCTCGACCCCCGCATCGGACGGCGCGCGCGCACCGGGACGCTGACGGCGATGCTGGCCGCCTTCGTGGGGCTGGCCGCCGTGGTGCCGCTCGTGGCGTGGGGGCTGTATGCGGTGTGGGGTGTGAGTGCCCGCACCGTCGACCGCACCCTGACCGGGCTGGTCCTGCGCCGGCACCGGGCCGGCAAGCGGGCGACCGACGTGCCGGTCACCGTGCTGGCCTCGCCGGTCCACCTGGTGGTGGCGACGGTGTCGACGGTGTTCTCGCTCCTGCTGCCCGTGGCGATGGCGGCGGTCGTGGCACTGGTGTTCTCGGGGCTGGTGACGAGCACCGAGCTGCTCGCCGGCGTGGGGCCGGAGCACCCCTTGTCGATGGCGTTGGGGGCGCTCGTGGGAGGCGGGTTGAGCTGGTGGGGCCTGGCCAGCACCTCGCTGCGCCGCGGGTCGCGGACCACGGTCCGCGCCACCGTCCCCGAAGGTGCGCCCACGGTCGTGCTGGTGGTGGGCTGCCTGCTCGGCGCGGCGGCGCTGGGGTTCGCGGCCTACCAGGGCGGTGACCACGTCTCCTGGTGGCCGCTGGCGCCGGGGACCACCCTGCTCGACCTGGTGCCGTTCACGCTGCCCTGACGCGCGGCGGGATGCGCCCCGGCGACCAGTACGGCATACCCCTGATAGCGCAGAAGGGCAAGGATTTGGGGGAGGCGTGTACGTGACACTGGTCACATCGGGTTCCCTGTGACGGTGCGCATGGCCTACCTTGGTCCGGGCGTCAGTCCCAGACGTCCCACGCACCACACAACTTCGCCGGAAGGACCTCCATGGCCCGCCCCGCTCAACATCGCGCCCCTGCGACCCGCGCCCGCTCCACCGTCCGCCGAGCGGGCCACCTCGGCCTGGCGGGCGCTGCCTCCCTGGCCGCCGTCGGCCTGACCGCCCCTGCCGCGTCGGCCCACAACCACAATGTGTGGGACCGCGTCGCCCAGTGCGAGTCCACCGGCAACTGGCACATCAACACCGGCAACGGCTACTACGGGGGCCTGCAGTTCTACCAGCCCACCTGGGTCGGTTTCGGCGGCCAGGAGTTCGCCTCCTATGCCCACCAGGCCACCAAGCTGCAGCAGATCCAGGTCGCCCAGCGGGTCCTGCAGGTGCAGGGCCCGGGCGCGTGGCCGGTGTGCTCGGTGCGGGCCGGCCTCAACATGCAGAACGGCAGCGCGCCCTACCCGGGCACCGAGGACCCGGCCCCGCCCGCTCCGCCGACCCCGCCGCCGGGTGAGTCCGGCACCTGGTGGGTCTCCGCAGGTGCGGGAGCGAACATCCGCTCCGGGCCCGGCACCCACCACGCCGTCGTCGGCGGTGTCGCCCGTGGCACGCAGATCATCGGAGCGGCCAGCAACGGCTGGGTCAAGATCTCCGACGGCCGTGGCTGGATCAGCCTGACCACGCTGACCACCAGCAACCCGGGCACCCCGACGCCGCCGCCGGCTCCGCCGACCCCGCCGCCCGCCGATCCCACCCCGCCGGGCGAGACCAGCACGTGGAAGGTGTCCGCGAGCGTGGGCGCCAACATCCGCTCCGGCCCGGGCCTGAACCACCGGGTCGTCGGTGGCGCCGGTCACGGCAGCCAGGTCACCGGGGCCGCGAGCAACGGCTGGGTCAAGCTCTCCGACGGTCGGGGCTTCATCAGCCTGACCACGCTGGCCCCCGTCAACTCCGCGCCGACCCCGCCGCCGTCGCCCGCCCCGCCGGGCGAGGTCTCCACCTACCGGGTGTCCGCATCCGTCGGTGCCAACATCCGCTCCGGCCCCGGCACCAACCACTCGGTGATCGGCGGGGCCGGCCACGGCACCCAGCTGCGCGGCACGCCGCAGAGCAACGGCTGGATCAAGCTGGCCGACCGCAGCGGGTTCGTCTACAGCGGGATCGTCACGAAGATCGGCTGACCTCCCCGTCCTGCGCCCGAGGCCCGGCACCTGGCTCGTTGCGGATGCCGGGCCTCGCGCTGGGCGCAGGTAGCATCGCACTCGGCCGACCTCGGTCGGCCCCGCTGGCGTGGCGCAATTGGTAGCGCACCTGTCTTGTAAACAGGTGGTTGAGGGTTCGAGTCCCTTCGCCAGCTCTCTTCTTGACCAGCAGTTTCACCCATCTGACCTGCGGAAACGCGATCTACCGGCTCTTAGCCGAGGCTGTCACGTGTTGTCAGGATGATGCACGAAGTGACACCCTTAGTGCACGTATGATGCACGAAATGAGGGCATGATGGCATCGAGACGGGGCTTCGGGACACTGCGGCGGCTGCCGAGCAAGCGCTGGCAGGCGACCTACGTTGGGCCCGACCTGCAGAGGCACTCGGCTCCGCACACCTTCTCCTCGAAAATGGATGCCGAGGTCTGGCTGGCCCAGGAGCGGACGCTCGCGAGCGGCGACGGTTGGGTCGCCCCGAAGCGTCGGGTCGAGATCGCCGAGCGGTTGGCGCCGCCCACCTTCGACGAGTACGCCCGGCAGTGGCTGGCCGACCGGACCCTCAAGCCGCGGACCCGCGAGGGCTACCAGCACCTTCTGCGGCGCTACCTCGAGCCGGAGTTCGGCGATCTGCTCGTCCCCGACCTCACACCGGCCCTCGTGCGCCGGTGGTGGGCCGGGCTGTCAACCAAACACCCGACGGTCAACGCCCGCGCCTACGCACTGCTGCGTGCCATCCTGACCACAGCGGTCACTGACGAGCTCCTCGCCAGCAACCCCTGCCGGGTTAGGTCTGCGTCGAACCCTCCGACCAAGAAGGAGATCCGCCCAGCGACGGTCGCCGAGCTGGACGTGCTCGTGCGGGAGATGCCGGCCCAGCTCGGCGCATTAGTCCTGCTGTGCGCCTGGTGCGCACTGCGCGTGGGGGAGGTGCTCGAGCTGCGCCGGCGTGACCTCGACCTGAATCGCGGCGTCGTCAAGGTGACCCGCGCCGTGTCATGGGTTCGCGGCCAACCGATTGTCGGCACCCCGAAGTCGGCCGCCGGGACCCGCGAGGTGAGCGTGCCGCCGCACATCGTTCCTGCCCTGGAGCAGCACCTCGAAGAACACGTGCGGACGGGAACCGATGCGCTGCTCTTCCCAGCCCTGCGCGACCCGCAACGCCACCTCCAGCCGACCGTACTGCACACCGCCTGGCGGAAGGCCCGCGCCGTCGCCGGACGGGAGGATCTGAGGATCCACGACCTGCGGCACACGGGCGCAACGATGGCTGCCATGACCGGCGCGACCCTCGCCGAGCTACAGGCCCGCCTTGGGCACTCCACTGTCGCTGCCGCGCTGCGCTACCAGCATGCAGCCCAGGGTCGCGACGCAGAGATCGCCGCGAAGCTCTCCGATCTCGCCCGCCCTCCCCAGGGGGAGTGAGATTCGGAGGGGTCACCGACTTGGGAGGGCGTCACAGCCAGCTCCGCCGCCGACAGGTCCTCAGCGAAAGTTACCGCGCAATCGGACAAGGCGAAGCAGGGGCGATTGGTGCATCAGCCCTCGCCGGTGCGTCACTTCGCCCAGAAGGACGCGGCACGAAGGGCGCCCGCGCGCATCCATTGATCCCGATGATCGGCGAGTCCTGCCTGGCGCCCAGAGAGGCCAACGGTCGGTACATCGCTGTATCGCCGATGACCGGATGCCGGGGCGCGCGTGGCAGAAAGGTTCAGGTCCCACGCCCCAATGCGCCGCCTGATGCGGGCTCGCAGCCTGTTGCTCTGAGCAAGCGCGTGCGACGGGACGTTGCGTCAACCTACTTCTGAAACGGCGTCCAGCCATCGAAATGCGTAGACGCGTCGCCCCTGCCAACAGGAACCCTCGTCACGGGAGTCAGTTCATGAGCTCTTCCCAACAATCACGATCTCGCAAGTCCGGAGCGTTTCCGCCGTACTCGGACCTGAACCAATCGTCGAACTCCGGACCTGTCTTCGCGGGATCCATGGCCTCTTCAAGTTGGTCGACCGCTTCGAGCGCTTCACCAACTCTCGACTTCTCAGGATTCGGGAAATATTCGTTCTCGTGATTTTCGACCAGCAACTTTCGCTCGATCGCATCCTCGAATGCGTCGGCAGAATCTGGATCATCGAACCGGTTCGGCCCGTAGATCCCCTCTCCCCTGAGCGATTGAAAAATTGCTTCGCGAACACAGGATGGCAGTTTGCCCACAGTATTTCTGGCTGCCGTCAGAGCGTTTTGGAACACGTCAATCGGCTTGTCGCCAACTCGTATTCGCGTCACTTCTGCTTGGTCTTTGACCTCTGCCACGAGTTCGAACTTTTGCTTCCATTCATCCACCTCCCGTTCCGTGTAATCCAGCGCCTCCCGAAGTTCCGCGAGCTCGCGCATTGCGGTCTTGTACTCGTCGATGGTTGGTATTTCTGGCTCCTGCAGTGATGTGGCCACGCTGCCGACTACGCTTAGCCACTTTTGCTTGCCCACGCCCCATTGAGTTTTGGTCACCTGCGACCCCAGCGCCTCCTCGGCCCGATCCGATAGCTCGTCGAGGGCGGCAGCGTCGTCAATGCGTAAAGTCAGCGCAGAGGGAAGGATGCCTTCTAGTTCCGTGCGACTGAGGTTGGGTGCTAGGAGTGGGAAGAAGTGCTCGGGCGAGGTGCGCCCCCAAGCGGCGCCGAGTTCAGCGATGCACACGGGACGCGTTTGGTACATAGGCGTAATCACGGCGATCACGAGGGTGGCTTCACTGACCTCCGTACGCAAGTGCGCCATTAGATCAGCACCCGATGGCACCCCCGTATCGCGTTCGCTGGAGTAAAACACTTTCTCGCCATTGAGGCCTAAGCCTATACGAAGGACATAGTCGACGAACAGGTCCACGAACTCTTTGTCCGCGGATGCGTGACTAACGAAAACTCTGGCCATGGCCCCATCCTATGGGCATGGCACCGGGGAGCGGGCGCAACGCGATCGCAAGTCGGCTAGGAACGGGCCCGGCTGCATGAACGCTGGGGCGCAACCGCTCATCGCCGGCCAGCGCATCCCGGCTCGGCGCTCCGTGCTCGTGTTCGCACGACGTGCCTGGCGCGACCCAGCGCCATGGGCCAACCCCGCCGCGAAGCAAGTAGGACTCTCACCAGGACACAGTTGTCGTACGATCCTCAACCTACTTCCAAGGGGGGTGGCAGCCTTAGCCTAGATCTCGCCGGAAGATGCGCGTGGCCCTAGCCCCGAGGACCGACGGCTAGGGCGCTCGCACGCCTCGAGGATGGGTAGGCCTGTCCCGCGGCGGAGTCCCCGCCTCACCTCGCGGACGCAGCGGAACGAATGTCCCCCTGTGAGCGGGACAAGGAGTTAGCGGCCACAGCGCAGAGGTCATATGCGAAAACACTGAGGTCTGACAAGAGTTAGGAAGGGTTGTCGTGTTCAACTTGCTCGTCGGTATGCCCAATGGCGGGGCACTCCCTAGGAACCGCATGCTGGAGGGGACCTTATCTCACGTCCAGGAATTCCTAGGCGTAGCGGATGGAAATTTCAACAGACTCTTGGACCTTCCGACCCTCGCGATGCCCGAAGTGGGCCCACACGGTTCATCCGATGTGGCAAGGGTCGGAACGCTGAGCCGCATAACGCCCAGCGGCGCCAACGTCCTGCTGCAGTTCACGCCCAATCCGCACATCCTTCCCATCCCCGTCAATGAAATCCTCGCCAATCGCGAGACGTTTGATGTCGAAGGCGAGTGGGGCTTCCACCGAACTAGGCTGACGGTCAAAGAAATCGACCTCTACCGCACACTGCTGGAGCTAGGTCAGTCCCGTGAGGCGGTCCGGCCGAGCCGCAGGTACCTCAACTTTCCAGAGGGGCCCGTTGACCCCGGCTTGGTTGTTGTGATGATGCCGTTTCGGGCCGAGTTCGAGCCGGTCTGGCAGGCGATACAGAGCGTAGTCTACGACGCTGGGTTGAATTGTGAGCGCGCCGACTCCATCTGGGACAAAGACTCGATCATGGATGACATCGTCGGATTATTGTGGCGGGCACAAATCGTCATAACCGACTACACTAGCCACAACGCCAACGTCTTCTACGAGACGGGAATTGCACATACTTTGGGTAAGCATTGCATCCCGCTCACGCAACCTGCTGACGAGATCCCATTCGACTTGCGACACCTTCGGACCTTGATGTACGAGCCATCTGAAATCGGTCTAAAGCGTTTGAAGTTGAAGCTTGGGGATCGCATTCAGAAGATCCTGCAACAAAGCTAACCGCATTCCGGCCAGAGCTGCGCTGTGATGCCGTGAGCGCTTCTCTAGCGCCGGCGTTTGCTTGGGGTAGATGGGCATCGTTGAGGTACGGGTTTTCGCCTTGGGTAGTGTCAGCGCATGACAGACGCAGTGGTGCACCAGCGACCACCGAATCCTCGCAGAGACTGGTCGCTAAGCACATCGGCGGGTCGCGAAACGCACCCACGCCAGCTGGCGCTAACGCCTCCCTATGCCGCACTGCGGGCACGGCAGCGCCCGCCTGTCGCTCCTCGTGGGTGGTCGCCCGCGTATCGCCCAAACGTGGCTGCTACCTGCTGCTGTTCCCGCTAGGTGGGGCGAGTGCCCCCCCAAGAGCAGGACGACAACCCCTGTCTGATAGACATCGCGCGTGAAGAGAACTATCGCTGCCCTGGCGGTGCTACTGGCAACAGCGGGCTGCTCCGGTGCAGAGACTCCGTCGAGCGCGACTCCAACGCCGGTGGTTGCCACCGACAACGCAGTCGAACCCGAAACTACAGGCACTGCCAATGACGGTGGGGACGCGGCCGAGGAAGGGCACGAGGAGGCCCGCACAGAAGAGACGGCGGAGGAAACAGCCACGCCCCAGCAGTTGGCCTCGATCATTGCCGGTGAGCAGGAGGATTGGCAGGGCGTAATCGATGAGGCTGGTACCTGCCGGCTACGGTACGTCCGATACGACGAAGACGATGTCCTGTCGAGCATGGAAGCACGCCTCTGCTACACCGAGGAGGTGACGATGGGAATCACTGCGAGCAATGCAGCCAGAGATCTAAAGGAACTGATGCCACCGACCAGCATGAACGATCTTGTGGAAGAGACGGTCGAAGCTCTGGAACGGATTGCTAGTGTGGACCTTGAAGAGTGGTGTGGTCCTCCGTTCGATCCTCCCGCCATGTCGGACGAGTGCGCTGCTAAGATGGGCTCTCGTTATAGCGCGTACCAATCGTTTGAGAACACATTGGCGAAGTGGGGCCCATACCTCTGACGTCCAGCAAAGGTCGTACCTGTACGGGCCGGTCGCAGACGTCGCCATGAAACTCTGACCTGACGAACGCTTGCGCGGGACATCCGCAACTGCCGCGTGGAGGTCCGCCACGCTCGTCAGCCTCCGTCGCGCCGGCTTGTTCGTGCAACACGGGCCTCTTGGCCTCGGCGTGTCAGGTGCTACCTGTCGACGTAGTTGTCACCGGGCAAGGTCCTAGTCGTCAATCTCGTCTTCGGCGACGGGAATCAGTTCTGATGTTGGGATGATGTTCATGCCGTCGGTCGGGAACCTAACGTGAGCGTCCCCATTGTGATCTCTGACTATGTACACAATGCCGACCTCACCCCCGGCAGCCTCTCCGTCGCACTCTGTCACCCTGCTGGATCCCAGACATTGTGGCTCACCACCATCCTCTCAACGGTCGACGCACGAGCCCCCTGCGCTCGGACCCGCCCATCGCACGGTACCGCCGTCACCTTGCCGAGGCGTCGGATTCGACCGCCTGGAGGACGGCCCTTCCGTCCGCTTCTGCCGCAGGCCGTTCGCTTCGGCGATCATGGTGGTCGACGGAGCGTTCCAGCAACTCGCGCTCAGTAGTCCGGACCGGGGCGACAACTGCCGAGCCGAAGAGCATGTCAGAGGTCCGGCCAAGAATGGGGGTTATGGACGTCAACATCACCATCTCCGGACTCGCAGCTCTAGTGGCACTCGCCTCGGCCTGGTTCGCTAGGGCTAGCGTCCGACAAGCCAAACGATCGGCTGATGCGGCTGAAGCGCAGGTCGTTGGACAGCGCGAGAGCAGCATCGCGGCCGCTCAGCCGTACGTGTGGGCTGATGTACGGGCTGACGACACCCAAGGCCATTGGCTGCAACTCGTAGTCGGAAACTCCGGCCCCACGGTCGCAGAGAACGTTCGCGTCGTGTTCGACCCACCTTTGCCGTTCGAAGACCGGGTCGATAGCCTGACCGGGACAGCGCTAGAACGAATGCAGACGGGGATGTCGTCGCTTGCGCCCGGACACATGCTCGCCTGGGTTCTCGGAGCGTCGGCAACGCTTCTAGAGTCGGACATGGCGCAGCTCCACTCGGTGACCATCGACGCAGACGGGCCGTTCGGCCCCATCCCGACCCTCGCATATGAGATCAACCTGGCAGACTTTCGCGAATCGCAGGATCGCCCGGCGGGAACGCTTCACAAACTGACGCGGGCTGTCGAGGGCATCACTGCAGAACTGAAGAAGCGCGACTGATTGCCGGCCGACCCGAACGCGGCATCGAAGGTAGGTTCAAGAGCACCAGCGACCGAGCACCTTCTCGCTCATCTGCCGCCAGGAGCGTGGTCGCACGCTATTGCCGCATACCGGCTTGAGTCCGGCGCGGCGGGCAATCACACCCAATGACGTCCTGCTCCTTGTGTGCTTCGGCTACCAGGGTCGCCACGTCGGTCTGGAATCAGCCCGGCTGTCTGCACCCGACACGGCCACGTGCCTCTGGACTACCTTGGTCTTCTCGATCAAGCAGGCTGCAGACGCATGAAGGTTGCACGCTGGGAACGAAAGGGCGCCGGTGGCCGTCAGAACACGTATGGGACAGCATCGTCGATACGTGGTGCCCTTACTCGCCTGCGCCATCGTCTTCAGCGTGACCGCTTGCGGCGATCGTGAGAGCACCAAGGAGACGGCAGGGTCGCTGAGAGCTGACGACGCTCGCGTACTCCCTGATGCTCTCTCCATCCCAGCAGTGCTTGAGGCCGGTCAAGACTTCGAAGTTCACTTCGACGAGTCGACCGACCGTGGGATCCACTACCTGCTCCATGAGGCCAATGGTCAAGAGTGGCTGCCCAGGTATCAGCTAACGACCGCCTACAGCGGGGAGTCCCCCGGCAACCGCCCCGCGTGGTACCCATACGAGCCAGAACGCGCCGGCATCAGTTTGGGAAAAACTGGGCGCGGACCAGACCTACTGACCGTTCCGCCGCGGGCTGAAGGGGATTACGTTCTGTGCACCGAGGTCGGGTCCCCCCGGGAATGGCTCTGCGCGCACACCCACGTCACGCAACCGTAAACTATTCAGCGGCGCCTGGCTCCGCCTCGCGACCGCACGCTACTGCCGCCGGTCGGTCGTCCGGGCTGCGCCTTACCGCCGCGAGTCGCCTGATGAGCATGTGCGCCACCCCGCCCGGAGACGGACAAGACCCGGGCACCGGGCTGAGGCTCAACACGCGCGTCGGTGCTCGATGCTAGAACTGCGAGATGGATGTGGATCCCGAGCCGTCGCGGTACCAGGAAATCAGCACCGTAGCTCAGCGGATACTCGCGCTCGGCGAATCCGACCGGTATGAGTTCAAGCGGGACGTTGAAGTCGTGAGTCCGAAGCTGTTGGCAGCGCTCGCGAACTGGGTTGCGCTCGACCCGGCGCGTGATGCCGCGCATCTGGTCATCGGGGTCGAGGAGATCGAGGACAAGACCACGGGCCTCGTTTATGGCAAGCCGTTCGGGCTAGCCAGGGGGCTAGACAAGGCGGTCGCTCGGATCCAGGACATGGCGAGCAAGACACGGCCCATCCCTGTCAACGTGCAAATCGTGGAGGAGGGGGTCTCCACTGATGTGCCGTTCGTGCGGGTGGAGATTCGCCCGGCCATGGCGCCGCACTTTGACGACGAGGGTCGTCGCCAGACGCGCCAAGGTCGGTCGATCCGTGCTCTGACAGACGACGAACTGCTGAGAATCTACCTCGACCGGGAGGCTGGCAGCTTCGCCGTCCGCTTCCGGCAAACCAGTTCGGAACTTCAGTCAGCCGTCGGCGCAGTTGGCAGCCAAGTGGACCAGATCGCCGAGGGAATCGAGGAGAAGATCGCCCAGCCGATTCAGCACCTGTCGGCGACGACTCAGGGGGCGGCTGATGCCGCTGACTCCGCCGCGTCCTCCGCCGATTCTGCCGCGTCCTCCGCGGACTCGGCGGCGTACGAGATAGAGCACGTGCAGCGCCTCGTCCGAGACCTGCAGGAGGTGGTCGTGGAACTCCAGAACGACTCGCTGCAGAACTTGGCGTACCGCGTCATTCGGCTACGCCGAGAGGTCTGGTGGAACTTCACACTGGACACCTGGGAGCACACCTCCGCGCGCGCGGATCAGTTGGAGAGCCGACTGCGCGAATTGCTGACGAGCGAAGTCTCACTCGACGCTGCACGCAACAGTTGGGAGCTGAGGATCTGGCAGGACTTGCTCAAGGACCGGAAGGGTCAGCGTGGTGAGCGGGGAACGCAGAAGTGGTGGAACGCGGCGCTCAAGGAGGTTGTCAGCTTTATGGAGAACCCGGCGTACGCCGGGCCGGAGTTGCCGGAACTACGTGCAGCGCTCAAGGCCGATCTGGATCGCGAGCTGGATGACCCGCAGAGCGTGACGAATCAGTTCAGTCAGCAGTTAGATGGCTCGTAGAGGAGGCAGCGCGGCGGACGGCGTGCTCGTGCCATGAAGCGCCCGGTGTCAGAGGCCTCGCAGCGGCCCATCCCGCGGGTTGGTCTATCCGCGCATCCCATACCACCAACCAACTCCGCCCGGCGGCAGGTCACTGGTCGGCGGCCACCCGGTACTGCGGTGGCCCGGTACTGCGGCGGCCCGAACTACGACCAGATGCGTCATTCCGCCGCGATTGACACACCCCCCGCGCGGCAATCCGCTTGATGGGGGTTGTGCCTTGGCCCCGCCGGCGAGCAACGTCGTGGCGTCTGTAATGACGACGTCGGGAGGCTGTGCTTGGAGAAGCTACCGACGGCCCCGACGCAGGTGTAGCTTGTCGCTGCGAGCGCGGTAGGCGGCGATGACTCGAGCCAGAGCCGGCTCTATCTCGGCCAGGTCGTCAAGCTCCATGCGGTTGCTCTGCAGCGCCCAGTCGAGACGGTTCAGCACGTCAACCCACTCTCGCGTCGACCGAGGGGACCGGGACACTGGCACTTGCACCCGACGCTCCTCGACGACCTTCTCGACTCTCACCACCTCGACCACGCGGTCGACGACTTCGACTGCGGCGAGGCCGGCGTCAGCGGCGCGCCGTTGCTCCCACGCGCGGTGGCGGCAGGAACTGGAGCACCACTTCGGGACGCGCCCGCGGGGAGGAACGGGCACCTCTGCCCGGCACCATCCGCAGACGACCTTCTGCCCTGGTCTGCGAGGCGCTGATGGTGCGTCCCCTACGCTGGGCACATTGCTGGCCGTGGTGTCCATGGGCGTCTCCGGTGAGTCGCTACTACGCGAGTGTTTATCGTGCCAACGATATACCAGGGCCGCGAATGCAAGAGGTGTGTGGGACATGAGCGGGGCGGTTTCGATCAGACTCAGGGTCGCACTCGGTCAGCCTCAGGGATGGTTTGGTCATGCTCAGGCCGGTCGGTCTGCGTGGGGCGTGTTCGGCACGGCTGGTCGGGAGGGGTGAGTCGATGTGGTGCGTCCCTGAGGTCGGGTTCTGCATCTAGGTGTGGCGGGTGCTAGCGTCGGTTTCGGCACTGGCTCACACAGGAATCATCTTCAAGCCAGTGGATGGTCGCCCCCGGAGTCGCTGCGCCTGGGACAACGCTTCGTGGTGGACACTCGGCGTGCTGGGCGACGGAGGTCAGTCGCGCTCCGCGTCGGTTGCGAAGCCCTCGAGCTGCGGCAGCTGCTCCTCTGCCATCGTCTCCTGGAACAGCGTGATCTGGAGGTCGCCGGGCGCGTCGAGCCGCGAGTTCAGCGACTGCCACGGTGTCAGCACCGGCTCGGCGACGACGCGTGCTCCCGCGGACTCCAGACGACGGGTCATCCCCTCGGAGTCGGTGACCTCGAAGGCCAGGCGGATGCGCTGGCTCTCTTGACCGCCGGCTTCGATCTCGTCGATGACCTTCTTGTGGCCGGGGGAGGCGATCTCCAGCGTGGCCCGGCCTGCCTCGAGGATCGACACCCGGTCGTCGCCGCCCTGGGCGTAGGCGATCCGCTCGGGCAGGCCGAGCACGTCGCGGTAGAACCGCACTGCGGCGTCGAAGTCCTCGGCCTCGACAACGACGCGGAGCTGCAGCACAGGCTTGTTCTCGTCCATGGCAGCATCCTCCACCGGCCGGCGAGCCGACGGCAGTCGCCCCGTCACCGGACGTTGTCCCGCTGCGTCTCGAAAGCCCCCGCGCCCAACTTGGGCCTGGACCTACGCAGGAAGCATCCAGAACCGCCGGGAGACTGCATATCCGACTTACTTGTAATCTTTCCTCTCGGCCACCACGACCAGTTCGTGGGGCGATGGGGAGCAGGGGCCCTGTGCCTCGCGACCATCGGCAGGAGCGGACGGGTTGCTTCCCGCCCCTTGGAAGAAGTCAGAGGCCGCCATCCGAGGGAGACAGCGAGGTAGCGCTTCGTCGTAGGGGATGGCGCTTCTGTCGGCCATGACCACTGTCCTATGGTCGTACGTGGATTCGGCGGGAAGTTGACATCGGCGTTTCCTAGGACTGGGATCGTCCGTTAGCCAGTAGGTTCGGTCAGTAACGAAGCCCCCGGAGTGAGAGGTCGGCGATGAAGCACGAGCAACGCCCGCGGCTTCAACAATGACTCCTATCGCGTGGACAGTCATCGACCCAGACACGATCGAGCGGATAATCGCCGTCGGCCTGTGTCGGAGACACAAGCATGCCAGGCGCATCAAGCCCTCCCAGGGCGATGGCGGGTTGGACGTCCTGGTCCCTGTCCCCGGTCAGACGCACCTGCCGCTGCACGTTGAGAACTACCAGGTGAAGAAGTTCGCTGACGAGCTCAACGACTCACGCAAACAACAAATCAAGAAGTCCCTGGCGAGGGCCATCGCGACGCACAACGAGACGACCTTCGACTACAAGATCGCCAAGTGGTACCTGGCTCTACCTATGGACCTGACCCGCGAGCAGGAGAGGTGGCTTCTGGACCTGGCGGATGAGCTTGAGGCGCCGTTCCCCGTCGAGGTCTTCGGGCTGACCGCCGTCGAGGAACTGCTGCTCGACGCGCCCAACGTTCGCGAGTACTACCTCGGCGACGGCATGGAGAGAGTCAGCCAGCTGCTGTCGCAGATGTCCACCCTCGCGGGGCTGCGGAACCTCGTAACTGATCCCCCGAAAGTGGCACCAGCTGACGCCACCGGCTCTCTCGCAGATCTTCATGCCCACATCAACGCCGCAGATCCGCACTTCGAATACAACTACCAGGTGACCACCGGGCTTCCCCCTGTCACGCAGGAGCCTGGCCTCATCGCCAGCGTGATCTCGCACACCGGTCACGGGTCAACCCACGTCACCTGGCACGTCTTCGCCAAATACGACGCCGCTCTGGAGGACCGACCAATCCCTGGGAGCTACACGGTTTACCCAGACCGTATGAGCCCGGAGCAGCGCACAGCCTGGGAACGGTGGCGCAAGTACGGCACACCTGTCGTCCTGGGAGGCGACGCCGTTGCAGAGGTCACCCTGGACCTGCCTGGTGGCCTTGCCCCCCCAGGCGGCGGAAACGAAAGCGTGTTGAAACTCGGCCCGGCGTTCGGGTATTTCGAAGACGAGCCGACGACGCCCGTCTTGTGGGTCATCGAGGACCCCAATGGCGTGAGGCTGGCGGAGAGGACGTTCAACTTCCGCCTCGCTGCACGCGGCCATGAAGGCGGCGAGCACCGTCAGGGCGGCGACACGGACGGATACATCACCGCCGACATGTACATACAGATGACGAGTGCGGCAGGGGGCACGATGGAAGGTGGTCTAAGTCTGCGCAGCGAGCGTTGGGTCGGCGAGCCCGTTCAACGCGTCCTACCCGCGCTTCGCTTTTGCGCCGCTTGGGGCAACGGAAATCATCTCAAAATGCAAGACGAGTTCCGGCTCGGCGACCCGGTGTTCGTCAGAACCCTGCATGGCGACCCCCCTGTCCCAGCGGTCGTCGTGTCGGTCGTCGAGGATCTCGTCCGGATCAGCGCGGCGACCAGGCGTCCGATCGAGTTGCCCGAGGATTTAAGTACGATCGCTGGCCGAGGCGGCTCCAGCCTCCGCACCATTGCAGACGTCGTGTCCGGGCTCGAAGTCGGTGTCCGGGTCGACGAGGTCGTCCTGTGGTACGAGGACCACCCTGAGGCATACGCGGATCTAACGCAAAGAGCCTCGTCGGGGTCTCTCCAGGTGCCGTGGTCCGTCCCGTTCCCGCCCTTCGGTGAGGACTTCGAGTTCACGTTCCTCCTCGAGATCCACGGAGCCGTGACTCTAGAGCCGCAGCCGCCAAGTGAGGGTCAGCCGGCGACTAGAAAGGCGGCCCGCGTGATCTTGACCGATACAACCCTCGGGCGCCTACGGCTCCATACGGACCATGACCAGCAGCCGGAGCGGAGAGGTTAGCTCAGCCAGCGACGCGGCACCTTGCGCGGTACGGCCGAAGATCATGTCCCCGCCCTCGCCGTGTCTCGGCCGACAACCCGAGACTCTCCTCCCAACGTCGCAGAGCCGGCTCAGGGGTGATCTGGACTTGGCGGCTCGGGACACGTCACATACAAACGGGCCGGGCGGCTGCCACCGCTCACATCGCCCGGTCCACGCTACGAGCGGCATGAGCGGATGCGGGACGAACTCCAGGTCCACAGTGATTTGCCCGCTGTGTGGGGGCACACCCACGTCCCGGCCGGTGGCTAAGGCTCTGACGGTTGCGTCACCCGCAGAGATGAGCCTGGGTGGTTGAGAGTCGATGGTTGTCCGAACGGTCCCATAGGCTTTGAGCATGTCTGAAGCGGGCGCAAGCGCATACGCGACTGGTGGAGGAGGCGTCTCTCTAGAGCACCAGTACGCGGCCATGCTGTTGGCGCGGATGCTAGTCGGTGCACCGTGTTCCGAGATAGGCGATCGGGTCGAAGTCTCGAGCGTGCGACTGCAAGCGGGCAACGTCAGTCCTGTCGACGACATTGTTCTGGAAGGCAAGTCAGTCGATGGTGCTATCCACCGTGCATCCATTGGGGTGCGCCGCGATCCGCGGCTGAGCTCAAGCGATTCGGCATCTGTTCCGCTCATCAGAGCGTTCCTACAGGTCGTGACCGAGAACTGGGGCGAGGTCGCGGCCGGCCGCTGGACTCTGACACTTGCGGTTGCCGTCGCTCGCCAGGCGTTTCAGCAAGTGGACTCGCTCGCAGTGATTGCCCGCTCGGTCGATAGCGCTCAAGCATTCGCTGCGGCAGTCGCACGGCCAGGAGCTGCCAATACCAGGACGGTAGAGCGGCTTGGCCATCTCAGAAACCTAGTTGAGGCCGCAGCAGAGGGCGACGAAGAACTCGGCTCCGTAGGTGTGGATGTCTTGCTGTGGCGATTGCTTTCGAGCCTTCGAGTCCGCATGCTCCGCCTGGAGGGGACTGACACAGCAGATCGAAGTACCGCCGTTGCGCTGCTGCAACCCGCGGTGAAAGGCGCCACAACTGCCGAGGCTGACACGGTCTTTTCACGTCTTTCCGAGCTCGCGAACGAGTACGCCGCAGCCGGCGCTGTGGTGACGGGCGGAATGCTTCGACGCCGGCTAAGCACCCATCCTCTGAAGAGGTTCGGTCCACACGAGGGAGCGTGGGAAGTCCTGGACCGTCTGGGTGACTTGCTGAGGCAGCAGACTGGATCGACGATCTCCTCGAGCCAAGAATCGGTTCACCTCGCCCGAGAGGACGCAGCGGACTCTCTTCGCGCGGCGTTGGAGGCAGCAGGTTCGACGGCCAGCGCGCTGGTCGTCACAGGTGAACCTGATGTTGGCAAGTCGGCTCTCGTGCTGGCCACGTGCGCGGCTCTGGAACAGAATGGTGCCGCCATAGTCAGACTGAGCCTCCGCGATGTCCGTGGGACAGTCTTGGAGCTTGAACACCTCCTAGGTGGAGTGACCTTGCCGCAGCTCTTCGCTGGAGCTGAGCCGGCGGTAGCCCGGCTCCTCGTGTTGGATGGCTGCGAAGCGGTGCTCGAGGGCCAAGACGCACTGTTCGTCGAGCTATCCAGAGCTGCACTGCGTCAGGGCTTGGGTGTTGTGGCTGTAACCAGGAGCGACGGTGCACGGTTTGTTGAGAAAGCGATCAGGGCTGCCCTAACAGGGCTGGATTCGACCCCGGGCGTCGAGGTTCACGCGGTTGACGAACTGGAACCCAGGGAGCGAGAGGAACTCGCGGCGATCATTCCACAGCTGGGCCGGGTGCTGTCAGACCCCAAGGCCAGCTGGCTTCTCGGTCGTCCCGGGCTGGTTGATGCAATCCTCCGATCTGGCCGCCCGCTCAACCCGGCCGAACTCCTCTGCGAGGCGGACGTCTTTGCAGCCGTCTGGAACGGCCTGATACTTCGCGACGGGGCGCATCCTGCTGGCTTCGCCACGCCGGAAGAGCGCGAGGCGGCCGCCCTCAGCGTGGCGCGCCGTCGACTTGGCTTCCAAGAAGAGGCTCCACCTGCCAGCCCAGCCGTTCGCGAGCTTCGGTCGGATGGTGTTCTCCGCGCCGAAACGAACGCAGCCTTCTCCCAGGGGCCTGATTTTTCGACCGACCTCTACCGAGATTTCGCCCTGTGCAAGCTGTTCCTGTTCTCTGGGTGGGATCCACTGACCGCGCAATCATCGCCCCGTTGGACGATTCGTTCGGTTCGACTCGCCTGTCAGGCGCGGCTTGGACATCCGAGCGGGCGTACGCGGCTCGATCTATGGCAGGAACTTGTCGACGAGTTCCAAGGCATCGCCGAGGGCGACGGCGTGAGATGGGCGGAGATCCCTGTCGAGGCGCTCATGACCCTCGGAAACGCACGAGACAGCATCGCCGAACTCTGGGACGTACTGGTCGCTGGTGACGGCCTCAACACCCTCTTGCGACTTGCTGCCAGTAGATACGTTCGATTCGACTTCGGAGACCAATTTGCGCTGGCTCCGATCGTGGAGGTTGCCTTCTGCGAAGGCCGAGACCTGGGCCAAACTCCTCGCGGACAGAGGAAGTCGCCCCGAGAACGGGTCCAAGAGCTTGTGCTTGCCTGGTTGCGAGGGATGGCACGGGCGGAGCGAGACCCCGACCCTCTTCGTCAACGCGTGCGCGACACCATCCTTGAACAAGACCATCCGCTCTACGACAACTTCGCGATCGAAGCACTGGCCAGCCTTGGCCGAGACCTCGACGACGCCGCGGTCACCTGGCTGCGCAGGGTTGCTGAAGAACGGCCAGACTCGCTCCACAACGTCCCCGAATCGCCGGCAGTCGTTCTTGCCCTCTCAGCCGTGAACCCTGATCTACTCCTTGAACTGTCAGAGGCCTACTACATCGAAAAGCCCGACGACGACGATGACGACGTCGGATGGGGTGGTGCACGAGGTCGCAGACACCTCGACGACGGCATTCGTGACTACCGGCATGGCGACGGATTGGGCTTAGGTGCGCCCGGTGCTGCTTGGTACTACGGGCCGTTCTACCGGCTGCTGAGACTAACTCCCGTCGCCACAATCGAATTCATCAACCGCATGCTCGACCAGGCAGCCTTCTACCGCGTAACCGACGAGTCACAGCCACTGACCGACCACATTTCGTGGAGCGAGTACGAGGGCGCGACCCTTGAACTCAGCGATCGAATCGGTCCCCAGCACTACGTTGGCGACGCTCATGTCTGGAGTTGGTACAGAGGAACCAGCGTGGGCCCATACGCCTGCATGAGCGCCCTGCTGGCACTCGAGAGATACATCGACGCGCTGCACAGTGAAGCAGGAGTTCCGCTCAACGCCATCGTCGAACTGCTCCTCAAGGACTGTCACAACCTTGCGATCCCAGGGCTGCTGTGCGGTTTTCTCACCAGACGCCTCGACGAAGCCGGGGACCTTCTCGACCCGTTCCTCAGCGATGTGACCGTCTGGCACCTCGAGATCGGGCGTGTGACGACAGAAGGTGCTTTCAGCGTGCGTGATCGCGAAGCCGACACCTTGGTGGGTCAGGACAAGCGCCGGTACTCACCGCACGCCACCGTTGGTTGGATGGTCGTGAATGCCCGAGTTTCCGGCAACGAGAGCCGCCTCGCCGAGCTCGAATCTGTAGGCGAGCGCCTCCTGGCTTCAGCTCGCAAGTACATAAAGGCTGGACGAGAGCATGATCCCGTCGAGGACGAGCCAGGGGGTGTACAAGCGTTCAGTACAGAAGGCGCAGAACAGTACTTGGCCATGGTGAGTAGTTGGGCTGCCGAGTTCCGTGCCGGAAACTACGAAGCCTCGATCGCCGACGACGGGGTCGTCATCCAGTTCGAGCGCCCAGCAGAGCTGAACGAGGTACTGGCCCAGGGCAACGCTCAAATGGACGCGGTCTCTATCCTGCTGCGTCTTCAGGTCAACTACGCCTTGAAGAACGAAACACCCGAACAGTGGCCAGTGACAACACTTGCCGACGACATCGCTGAGGCACGCCGGCTCAGTTACGAAGGCCCGTCATCGATGCTGGACAGACCAGAGAATCCGCTCGTCGCGGTCGCTGCAGCAGCCGTCAGGGCACATGGGACCGGCCTCGCTGACCTGCCTGCCGACGACCTGCACTGGGCCGCAGACTTGGTCCTGACAGGCGCAGAGGATCCCTGGGGCGACGGTGCCAGTTCTTCATCGAGTCTCTTCTCAATCGGCGCTGATCGAGCCGCTGCCATCGCGGTACCGCTCCTGCTACTCCCTGCCTTCGACTCCTCGGCCCTGGACGCCGACCGAGTCCGGCTGGCACTCGTCGCATTATCGACGAGTGTGTACGACGAGGTCCGTACCGCGCTCGCCAAGGGGTCAGTTCCTGTCTGGCATGCACCTTGCAAAGCACAAGACGGGCGCTGCCAGCGACACGAACCGCTCTGGGAGGCGTTGGAGGCCTGCCTGGCAACCAGCCGCCTCGGGCCCTGGCAATACGAAACACAACGCCGCCAGTCGGTCATTCTCGAAGGTCCATTCGCCCGAACACTGGGCGACGTTCCCAGCGGCGAGATACTCGTAAACCGCATCCGACTACCCGTCGTCGCGACCCACGCAGCTCGTACCGCGCCATGCACGTCGAGCAGGGCGACGGAGCTTAGCGATCCTTTGTGGGACGCCCACCTTCGCGGGCTCGACCACGCCTGGCGAAGGAACTATGACCACCTCGGCGAGCGACATCACGAATTGGTGGCCCGACTCTTCATCTCGCTCGCTACTGAAGGCGAACGCGACGCCCTCGACAAGCACCTCAGGACCTTTGCCTCCAACGCGCACGCCCTGCATTCGTTCCTGCACAGCTTCGCGACTGTGTTCAGTTACGACGCCGACCTGCGACCACTTCTCGCAGGCTTCTGGTCACCGATGCTCACAACCGTTTTGGACGAGCTTGATGCGGGCGCCAGCCTCATCAATGGCTCGACATCTTGGTACGGCTACGCCATTTCCGCCCTCCTCCCGACACCCCAAATCCGATCAGAGGACATGGACCCAGATGCCACGCTGAACAGCTGCAGGAGTTCATGGGCGCCTCCAGAAGCATTTGACGCCAATATCAACAGGTGGCTCAGCCTCGCGCAAGGCGAGCCGAAGGCAGCCGAGGCAGTAGCGCAGTTCGCGAGAACCGCATCACTGGAATGGCAGGCGGCTACCGGTCTCGACTGGCTCGAGACTGTGCTTGACGGCCGGTTCAGCGCCTTCGCCAACCGGACATGGTTTGTCACGAACTGGCTGAGAGAACTCAGATCGGCCAGCGCGGTCGAGGGTCCGGCCATCGCTCGGTACCGCAGAATCGTCGATGGCCTTGCCGCGTCCGGTGATTCCGCCGCAGTCGCCCTGCAACAACTAGAAGAGTGACCGCATGAGCCCATCGGGCCGTCACGTTACCAGCGCAGGCGCGATATACAGACCACTTGAACAGCACAGCACGCTGCCCTTAGAGGGCGACTCGGCCATTTCACGAGGACCTGTATCACACGATGCTCGCGTCAATCTGGGCGCAAACCGCACCTTCTGCATGTCTGACTGGGTCGTCACGTCGGATTGTTATATAGGGTCCGCTCATCTGCGGAGTCGCGATGTCACGCACCTCGGCGCGAGGGCGCTGTCACGCACGTAGTGGGTGCTGCGGCGGACAGCATCTGCGTCGGCGGTGAGCAGTGGCGTCGTGGCGTCCATGAGATGAGAGGTCCCGCAGTATGCTTGACGCCTCGGAAGGGCCCGTGCTGGGCGTGGACGCACCCGGTCCTGAGCTTCGAACCGATGGAGGTCGCTCAAGGCATGTCGCGGGCCACTCAAGACGCAGAGCAGGCGCCCATCCGGTTCACGGCCGAGCTGTCTGCCATCGACGGGATCACGTTGGTGACCTTGCCAACCTCTGCGAGCGAGGAACTGCCGTCGCGCGGGCAGGTCGCGGTGCGGGGAACCCTTGATGGGCATCCGTTCGCGACCGTCGTAGAGCCGGACGGACGCCGGGGTCACTGGATCCGCCTGGACCAGGCGTTGCCCGACAACGCCGGGATCGGCCTCGGGGACACCGCCGACCTGACGCTGGAGGTCGTGCCCGACTGGCCAGAGCCTGACGTGCCTCCGGACTTGAGGGCTGCCCTGGACGAGGCCCCCGCACGGATCCGAGAGTTGTGGCAGGACTTCACGCCGATGGCCCGGTGGGAGTGGGTCCGCTGGGTCCGGGCGACGAGAAACCCCGCGACACGGCAGCGCCGAGTGGAGGCCAGCGTCTCGAAGATGGACGACGGGAAGCGGCGGCCGTGCTGCTTCGACCTGTCATCGTGCACTGACCCCGCCCTTGCCAGGAGCGGCAGACTGCGCGATCCGTCCTAGTACGCGACTGGCCCCGTGTGGGCGCCATACGGTCAGAATCCGACTCGGGTGGCCATCACTGATGCACGTATGTTGCACGGATCCCGCGAAAAGTCCCTGTCTCATGCAATCTTCGCAGGTCAGCGGGTTCTGCCCGGATGTCTTGTAAACAGGTGGTTGAGCGTTTCGAGTCCCCTTCGCCAGCTCCAGAGCGTGGCGTCGAGATCGACAGACCCGAGGATCTAGGAAGGTTGTGTCGCTCGGCTTGGCTGCTGCCGATTTGCGAGTTCTGCGGCAAGCCTGCGCATAGCGATCAGACCCACCATGGGGCCGAGCGCCAGCAGGGTGAAGGTCCAGCCCCACCCGACCCGCGCGTAGAGGAGTGGTGTCAGCCAAACCACGGGGATCGTGACGATGTACCCCAAAGCCATCTGCAACGTGAGCGTGCTGCCGACGTATCGCTGGTCGGCGACTTGCGTCACCAACGCCGAGTACTGCGGAGAATCGGGAATGATCGAGAATCCCCAGATGAGGCCGATCGCGATGACGAGCCACACTGGCCCGTCTGCAAGCCAGCCGATGACGAGCGCGCACGAGCCGGAGACCCACATGGACAGAGAGGCGACCCAGGCGCTCCCACGCTTCTCAGCCAGCCAGCCACCCAGTAAGCAGCCCAAGGCGCCAATGCCGATGACCAGGAAGGTGACCAGGCTGGCGCTACGGCTGGCCGGCTGACCGCTGTCCGAGGTCAGGATCGTGCCGATGAAGAGGCCGAACCACGACCACATGGCGTAGAGCTCCCACATGTGCCCGAAGTAGCCAATAGAGGTCAGGAGCACAGGCCGCGAGGAGAACGCCTTGCGGGCCTGAGAGAAGCTGAACTGGGCCTCCGGGAAGGGGTACGGCCCATCCTTGGCGACGAGAGCAGCCACGAGACACGCCAGAAGGCTCAATGTACTGGTGCCGACCACCACGAAAGTCCAGCTCAGCCCGCCGGCAGTGGCCACGAGATGAGGGGAAGCGGACCCGAGCGTCAGGGCCCCTAGCATGACGCCGATGGCAAGCGCTCGGGAAGTCCTGAACCAGGTCGCGATTGCCTTCGTGGCGGGCGGGTAGACCGCCGCGAGGCAGGCGCCCGTCAGCACGCGGATGGCGATCACCTGCCAGCCCTCGGTCGCGACCAGCAGGAGCAGGTTGACAAACCCGGCCGCCGCAGCACCCAGAGCCAGGAGCTGTCTGGGTCCAATACGGTCTGCAAGGCTGCTAATGGCCAGCGTGAGTGCTCCGAGGACGAAGCCGACCTGCACGCCGAGAGTTAGCCACGCTGTTTGCGACCCAGTGAGGGAGAACTCCGCCACAAGCTGTGGCACGACGGCACCCGCCGAGAACCACGTGGCCATGCCCAGAAGCATGGCCGTAGCCAGCGAGGCGAGCGCCCACCCGGCTCCCGGGGGGCGCCCGCCAGCCTCAGACACGGTCACTCATCCAAGAGCCGCGGTATACGTCACTGCTTCGCCCTCGACGCACACCTCACCTTCGGCGTTCACGACCTCCGTGCGGAGGTGGCAGATCGGCTTGTCGTCACGGACCTTTTCGACAGTGACTCTGGCCGTCATCGTCTCGCCGAAATACGTAGGACGGCGGAACGACCAGGACACGGACAGGAAAACCGTCCCGGGGCCGGGCAACTGCTCTGCGACTACAGCGTTAAGCAGTCCGGTCGTCACGCCGCCCTGAGTGATGAGGCCTCCGAAGGTCGAGGCCTTGGCGGCTTCCTCGTCGACGTGCAGTGGGTTGCGGTCGCCGCTGATCTCGCTGAAAAGCTCTACATCGCGCGGGCCGAATGTGCGGCTGACGCTGGCCGTAGCGCCGATCTGCGGCTGGCCGAACCGCGTGCCGGCCCAGCCCTTCTGAGCGGTTGCTTGGTTTGTCATGGTGACTCCTTCTCGTCTTCGTTTCAGTGTGCGTTGACGTTCTCGATCAGGACCGCTGAGCCCTGACCACCTCCGCCGCACATGCTGGCGACTGCGTACCTGCCTCCGCGGCGGCGCAGTTCGTGGGCGGCGGTGAGGACTAGGCGGAAACCGGTACCACCGAGCGGGTGACCAAGAGCAATGGCACCTCCATTGACGTTCACCACGTCAAGCGGTACCGACAACTGACGCCGGCTGGCCTCGACGACGCCCGCAAATGCTTCGTTGACCTCGATGAGGGACAGGTCGGCGACGCTCAGGTCTGCACGATGGAGCACCTCTTCGATGGCAGCAGCCGGCTTGAGGTGCAGGCTTGCGTCGGGTCCGGCGACCTCGGCGTATCCGCGGACGAGGGCCAACGGCTCGACGCCCCACTCCTCGGCGACCGAGTGGCCGACGATGGCTCCGACCGATGCGCCGTCAGTCATCTGCGAGGCGTTGCCAGCGGTGATCGTTCCCGCTCGATCGAAGACTGTGCGCAGCCGAGCCAACGACTCAAGGCTCGTCTCGTCGCGGATGCCCTCGTCGTGCATCACCTCTGCGCCGTCCACGGTGATTGGGACGATCTCGTCGCCGAATACGCCGGAGTCTCGCGCCGCCCGGGCTCGCTGATGGCTGTGCAGTGCGATCTCGTCTTGGACATCCCGGTCGATCCCGAGGTCGTGGTTGACCCTGTCGGAGAGGACCCCCATGGACTCGTCGTCCAGGGAACACCACAAGCCATCCTTTGACAAGGTGTCGACGAGGCCGACGGAGGCCATCGACGCGCCGTTGCGCAAGAGACCCGCGTGGGGCGCCTGACTCATGGAGTCCATTCCCCCCACGAGGTACGAACGCCCTTCGCCGAGGCGGATGCGTCGCGTGGCGTCCGCCATGGCAGTCATCCCACCGAGGCAAACATTGTTGAGCGTCAAAGCGGGAACGCTCATCGAGACACCCCCGTCCACGGCGGCCTGGCGTGCTGGGTTTTGTCCCAGCCCGCCCTGCACGACCTGGGCGAGTATGACCCCGTCGCAGTGGGCCATCTGAGGCAGGCGGTCGAGCAGCGCGGTCACCGCGTGGGCCCCGAGTTGCCGAGAGCTCAGCGTGCGCAGGCCTTTCAGGTAGCGGCCGAACGGAGTACGGACCCCGTCGAGAAGGACCGGCACATCAGGGCCGTTGGGGCGGTTCATGACTTCTCCTTCACCGTGAAGAACGGGAGCTGGGTGTCGCCCTGGGTGTGCCAGGACAGGGCCACGCGGGACCCCACAAGGGGTCCTCGCCCATCGGTCTGGACGATGCGCGTCAGCATGCGGAAGCCTTCGTCCAAGTCCACGAGGGCCAGGGTGTAGGGAGTGAGCTCAGCGAAGGCAGGATGGCCCGGGCGGTGAACGGCGGCGAAGGACGCGAGCGCGCCCTGTCCGTCACTCTCCCGCCATTCCAGATCACGTGCCCAGCACCGCGGGCAGTGCCCGCGCGGCGGGAAGACCGCGCACTCGCAGGCGGTGCACCGCTGAAACATCAGCCGTGCCTCGGAGACTCCCCGCCAGAACGGCTCGCTTTGTGGCGTGACCGTCAGGCCAGGGAAGGGAGGTGTAGTCATGTTCGTCTCCTGCCTCATGCGCCGCGGCGCAGGACGAGGGCGGTCGCCTCGCTCAACGTCGCTCCGTTTCCTGTGACCAAGGCGTTTTCCACATCGCGCACCTGCCGGTCTCCGGCCTGGCCCCGCAGTTGCAGAACAGCCTCGGTGATGTGCGAGATCCCGCCGGCGAGGTCGGCCTGTCCGAAGGACAGCTGGCCGCCGTGGGTGTTGAGCGGCAGGTCTCCCTGCCACGTCAGGTCGTGGTCCGCCATCCACCGTCCGCTCTCCCCGGGAGGACAGATGCCTGCGTCCTCGAGCGTGATCGCGATGACGATGGAGTAGCAGTCGTAGAGCTGGAGCAGGTCCAGGTCGCCGGGTCCGACGCCGCTCTGTCGGTAGGCGCGGGCGATCGCGTCCTTGAGCGGGCCGGACGTCAGTGAGGGGGCCTGTGACATGGCACGGTGGGTGATCTTCTCGCCAGCCCCCGCGATCGTCACGACCGGGTGGGCCAGGCCGCGTGCGCGTTCCTCGCTCGTCACCACGAAGGCAGCGGCACCCGCGCAGGGCATCACGATCTCGAGCAGCCGTAGGGGGTCGATGACCATCGGGGAGGACAGAACATCGTCGACGCTCAGGGGCGTGCCGTGGAAAACCGCCTTGGGGTTCAGCTGCGCGTTGGCCCGCTGCGCCACGACCGGCAGGGCTAGCTGTTCGGGTGTGGTGCCGTACTCGGCGATGTGTCGACGAGCCAGGAACGCGTACGAGGTGTTGGCGCCGGAGGCGCCGAACGGTACGTCGAACTCACGGATGGGGTTGCGGTTGGGCGACCTGGGCGTACGACCACGCTCGTTGATGTTGCCGAGCACACACAGCACGGTGTCGCACATGCCCGCCTGGATCGCCGCGGCCGCGCGCCACGCCATACCGGCCCCGGTCGCACCGCCGAGATCAACCACGTTGGCCATGGTCGGACGCAGCCCCAGGTACTCCGCGACCGTGGCCGGCACGTGCTGGGGGGTCTCACCCACCTGCGGACCGACGAGTAGCCCGTCCACGTCCTGGGGGCCCAGCCCAGCGTCCCCTACGGCCTCGATCGACGCCGCCGCAAGCATGCTGAGAGTTGTCTCGCCGCTTGAGTAGCGCTGGGGAGCCAGTTCGCCGATCCCGACGATGGCAGCCTTGCTCATGACACCACCTCGTGCACCAGTAGAGATTCGACCGCGAACAGGTCGAGACACGCTGGGTTGCTCAAGGACTCCCTATTGCCTACGGGCCGGCCGGTGACGGTCTTGAGCACCGCGCCCTCGACCTTCTTGCCGGCCAGGTTGTAGGGGATCTCGGGCACCGAGAAGATCTTCGATGGCACATGTCGCGGTGAGGCCTCGGCACGCAGCGTTCGGCGGATCTGGTCGACATCGACTCCGACCGTCCCGTCGGGGACCACGAAGAGCCAGATCTCCATGTCGTCCTCGACCGGATAACCGATGACCAGTGAGTCGCGCACTCCTGGCATGCGTTCCACGACGCGGTAGATCTCGCTCGTCCCGATCCGCACCCCGCCCGGTTTGAGGGTCGTGTCCGTCCGACCGGAGATGACAACGCCTCCAGAAGGGCGAAACTCAGCCAGGTCACCGTGGTACCAGACCTCGTCCTTGGTCGCGAAATACGCCTGTCGGTAGCGTTCGTCCCCGCCATCACCCCAGAACTTGAGCGGCATACTGGGGAAGGGCTCGGTGCAGACCAGGTCACCGGGGCGACCGAGAACGGGTAGCTGGCGATCGTCGAGCGCTGCGACAGCCATGCCCAAAGCGGGGCCCTGGATCTCCCCGCTGCGCACCGGCCGCAAGGGGTTCCCGAGCACGAAGCAGCCGAGGATCTCTGTTCCTCCGGAAATCGACGCCAGGAGCAGGTCTGACTTGACCTCGCCGTAAACCCAGTCGAAGTTGTCGTCGGTCAGGGGGGCTCCGGCGGAGAGAATGCAACGGAGTCGGGCTAGGTCGAGGTCTCGGCTCGGCTGGACGCCCAGCTTGGCCATCATCGACAGGTATTTCGGGCTGGTCCCGAAATGGCTCACATCCAGCTCGTCTATCAATTGCCACAGGAGGTCCTGCCGCCCTGAGGGAATGGCAGCTCCGTCGTAGAGCACCAGAGAGGCTCCACACCCCAGCGCGGCGATCGACCAGTGGTACATCATCCACGCGGTGTTGGTGAAGTAAAGCATGCGGTCGCCTGTGCGGACGTCGCCGTGCAGGAGGTGCTCCTTGAGGAGGTTCAGCAGGATCCCACCGGTGCGGTGCACGATGGACTTCGGCAGTCCGGTTGTGCCCGAGGTGTACACGATGTAGGTCGGGTGGTCGAAGGGCAACGGTCGGAACATTGGTTTCGTGGCCGACTCGTCGACCAGGTCCTCGACGGCATGCACCACGGCGTCCCCAGCCCGGTCCGTGGGTGCGGCGCCCAGCACCAGGACGTGGTCCAGGCCGGATAGCTGCTCGGCGATCTCAAGGCCTTTACCGACGAGAGAGTGTCGTTTGGCGTTGTAGAGGTAGTCCTCCGCGATGACGAGGACGGAAGGTGACACCTGTCCGAAGCGGTCAAGGACCCCGGCCGGCCCGAACTCCGGCGCGCATGACGTCCACACTGCGCCGATCGACAGCGCGCCGAGCGTGTAGGCCAACGCAGGAGCAGTGTTGGGGACGATCCCCGCAACCCTGTCCCCCTCGGCGATTCCGAGTCGGAGGAGGACCTGCTGAGCCTGAGCCACCTGCCTGCGCAGCTGCTCACGGGTCAGCTCTGCACGCACACCCGTCTCGTCCGCCTCAATGATGACGACATCGCCTGCTGGCCCCTGGAGGAAGTTCTCCGCAAGGTTGACCTTGGCTTCGGGGAAGAACCGTGACCCTGTCATCGGGTGCTGCTCGTCCCGAATGAAATCTGTACTTCCCGGATCGCCAACGACGCCGGCGTACTGCCACAGCGCCGACCAGAACGCGCCCGGGTCGGCAACCGACCAACGGTGCATGGAGTCGTAGTCGGCGAAACCGTTGTCCGTCATGAAGGTGTGCATGAGGGTCTGCGCGGCCCCTTCGGGCGTCGGCGACCAGACTGTGCGTGGGAGGTGCGACATGGAGTTCCTTTGTCGGGTCTCGTCAGAGAATGAGATTGGCGATGAAGAGGGTGCCGGCGAAGAACACGCCAGAGACGAGGAAGGTAATCGTGGTGTAGCCCATGATGTCTCTGATCTTCAACCCGGCGATCGCGAGGAGCGGCAGCGCCCAGAACGGCTGGATCATGTTGGTCCACTGGTCGCCGTACGAGACGGCCATGATCGCGATGGCCGGATCTACGCCGAGGGCCTGCGCAGCGTCGAGCACGATCGGCCCCTGCACCGCGAACTGCGCCCCGCCTGAGGGAACGAAGATGTTGACCAGTCCCGCGGACATCAGGGCGATGATGGGGAAGGTCGCCTCGGTGGATATCCGAACCATCTGCTGCGTCAGCCACTCCATGAGGCCGGTGCTGGCCATGATGCCGAGGATGCCGGCGTACAGCGGGTACTGGAAAACCACGTCACCGACGTTGCTGGCCGAGCTGCGGACCAGTGCGAGCATCTCGCTGGAGCAGCTGACCAGCAGGAGGATGAGCATCATGAACGACCAGTTGACGATATCCAGCGTCAGCGTTCCGCCACCCGCGAAGTGCATCACCAGGTATGAGGCGAGGGCGAGACCGAGCAGCGTGGTCGGCCAGCGGCTGGCATCCAAGCGGTCGGCAGGGGTGTTGATGTCCTCCCGGATGTAGGCAGCGCTCTCCTGTTCAGCGTCCACCTCGACGATTCTCGAGGTGGAGCGGGGACGGATGAGGTACATCGCTGTGGCGATGGCCACCACGGTCAGCACCGCCCCAGTGATATTCCAGAGGCTGAACGTCGTCTCCGACATGGGAATCACTTGGCCGGTGAGCTCTGTGACAAAGGAACCCTCCGATGCGGCAGCGAGCGGGCCGGAGCCGGAATAGCCCATGTGCCAGACGACCCAGCCCGAGTAACCGGCGGCCACGAGGAGGGGGAAGTGCAGCCGGAGACCCTTGGCCTTTCCCTGGCGTGCGACCTCCTTGGCGATGACTGCACCGACGACCAGCCCGAGACCCCAGGTGAGGAGCGAGGCGACCGCAGTGACGACCACGACGAAGACGTAGGCCTGTCCCTCGCTGCGGGGGACAGAGCCCAGCTTGACGAGGAGGCGGTGCACCGGTCCGGTGTGCGCCAGCATGTAGCCAAGCAGAAGGATCAGCACCATCTGCATGGTGAAGGCCAGCAGCCCGGATAGGCCGTCGCCCCAGCCATCAACGACCTCGGCCGGCCCGGAGTCGGTCACGATAAGCGCCGCGACAGCGACGACCGCGGTCAGCGCGACGGCAAAGAGGAAGGCGCTGGGCATGTACTTCTCGACCACAGCGTTGAGCGGACCCATAACCGCTTCCATAGATCGGCGGTCGTTCGTCCTGCTCTTCTTGGGCGGCCTGGTGTCTAGGTCGTCAGCCATCGGGATCTCCTCACGTCCGCCACGTCCCGCCCTTGGGACGCGGTCCTGTACCGACCGATCGGTCCAATTAGACCGAACGGTCGGTACAGTACACTCCTGATGACGGTCTGTAAACAGTCCGCAGGGAACGCGCAGATGGGAAGACATGGAGCGAGGAGACCGCAGTCGCGAGACGCTGTTTCGCGGAGCTGCCGAACTGTTCGCCGCGAACGGCTATCACGGGACCGGCATCGCCGATCTCGAGCGAGCTACCGGGTTGAGCCGCGGAAGCATCTATCACCACGTGAAGGGGAAGGATGACCTCCTCTTCGGCATCACGACGGAGTACCTGCGCCGCCTGATCGAGTCGGGCAATGAGCTCCTGGCCCAGGCACTGCCGGCCGCTGAGCGCCTGCGGCTGTTCTCCCGCAGGGTGCTGCAGGAGATCGTGGAGCACCTGCCTGAGATGACGGTCTGCTTCCGTGACCTGCACGGAGTATCCGAGGGGCGGCGGGGCCAGGTGCTAGACCTGCACCGAGAGTATGAGCAGGTATGGGCCCAGATGCTGCAGCGCGGCGTCGACGACGGGACGTTTGCGCCCTCGTTCTCAGGCCACCTCGCAGTCAAGGCTCTTCTCGGCCTGCATCACTACACCTACATCTGGGTGCGGCCAGACGGGCCCATGTCGCCTGACGAGATCGCCGACGTCTTCACTGATCTCGCCCTCAACGGCATCCTGCCCCGCGCAGCGCCTGAAGGGGCAGGCTGAGTTCATAGACACTGCGAACTAGCCGGCCCCCCTGACAAGACGCCTGCGCCGACTCATGTTGCGTCGCGCCGCTAACCCGTCGTCGTCATCACAGCCGTACTCCTGGGGCAAGCCGCAGCCACCAGGCGAACCTGCGTAGGCCTTCCCTAGGTGTTCTGCCCACGGAGGTTAGGTACGCGGTCAGCCGGTGGGGCGCCCTTGAGTGCGGTGTGGCCGCGGTGGTGATTGTAGTGATGAAGGAAGGTCGGGAAGGCGGCGACGCGTTCGGTCTCGCTGGTGTACGGGCGGGCGTAGGCCCACTCCTCCAGCATGGTGCGGTTGAACCGCTCGACCTTGCCGTTGGTCTGCGGTCGGTAGGGCCGGGTTCGCTTGTGCTTGATGTCCTCGCCGAGGGCGGCGGCGAAGGCGTGTGAGCGGTAACAGGCTCCGTTGTCGGTCAGCACCCTGGCCACGGTGATCCCGGCCGCGGCGAAGTAGGCGTTCGCGCGAGCCCAGAACCCCGCGGCGGTCTCCTTGCGCTCATCGGGCAGCAGCTCGCTGTAGGCCAGACGGCTGTGGTCGTCCACGGCGTTGTGGATGTACCAGTAGCCGTGCCTGATGCCCTTGCGGTTCTTCTTGCCGGCCTGGCGGCCGGCGACCTTGTGGCCGCCGCCGTCGGGGATGCGGCCCAGCTTCTTGATGTCCACGTGGACCAGGTCACCGGCCGCGGCGTGCTCGTAGCGGCGGACCTTGCGCCGTTGCGCGCGCACCGGTGCCCCGGTGGCCGGGTCGGTCCAGGACAGCCGCAGGCACCGGTAGCGGGTCAGGATCTTGTGCACGGTCGAGGGGTGCATGCCCAGGCGGTAGGCGATCCGGGCCGGTCCCCAGCGGCGGGACACCCGCAGCCCGACCACCCGCCGCTCCTGTCGGCGTGGGGTGCGGTACGGGCAGCTGGTCGGCCGGCTCGAGCGGTCCACCATCCCCGCCACCCCCTCGGCGCGGTACCGGCCGGCCCACCGCCTGGCCGTAGTGAGCGAGACGTTGAACCGCTCGGCAGCACGAGCTGGTGCCCAGCCGTCATCGACGACGCACCGAGCCAGCCGCAACCGGCCAGCAGGAGACAGCGGAGCGTTAGCGTGGACCATGAAGACCTCCGGGATGAGGGGTGTGTTCCTAGACAGCTCCACACCTCACTCGGAGGTCTTCCTCATGTCACGTCGACACCCCGGTCCCGTACCTAACCTCCGTGGTCAGTACACCTAGGCCTCATAGGGGTGTCGATCGTGCTGGCTCACGGTGTTGGTAATGACGCCAATCGCCGTCCCGCGGGTGTGGACGTCCCGCAGACCGACAAACTGGCGCCTCGCGATCCCGTCCACCCTGGGCCGGGCCTTCGTCGCAATGGAGTTCTGGGCGGAGCCCGGCCCAGTCGCGGCACAAAAAGCACCACCAGTTCTGACACTGAGGAGCGCGCAGCGGGATGAGAAGCGCCTCCTGACGGGTTGTCCCGGTAGCTGAACGTCTGCCGGCACAGCCGGCGCCTCCTCCTGAACAGAAGGGTGCTCGATGCCTCTCCCCATCTCCATGCTCGACCTCGCCACCGTCGCCCGAGACCAGACGGTCGCCGAGTCCCTGGCCGGCATGGTGGCCCTGGCACAGAAGGCGGAGGAGACCGGCTACGGGAGGGTCTGGTATGCCGAGCACCACAACATGGCCTCGATCGCGTCCTCCGCGACCTCGGTGCTCATCGCCCACGTCGCAGCCCAGACCAAGACCATCAGGCTCGGCTCCGGCGGGGTCATGCTGCCCAACCACGCCCCGCTGATCATCGCCGAGCAGTACGGCACGCTCGAGACCCTCCACCCCGGCCGGATCGACCTGGGCCTGGGCCGTGCGCCGGGCAGTGACCAGAACACGATGCGCGCTCTGCGGCGGGATGCCGCCTCCGCCAACAGCTTCCCCCAGGACGTGCTCGAGCTCCAGGGCTACCTGCGTGGACAGTCACTCATCCCCAATGTCGACGCCTACCCGGGCAAGGGCACCGGGGTGCCGCTGTACATCCTCGGCTCATCACTGTTCGGAGCCGGGTTGGCCGCTGCCCTCGGGCTGCCCTACGCCTTTGCCTCGCACTTCGCCCCGGCCGCCCTCCAGGAGGCGATCGCGCTCTACCGGCGTGAGTTCCAGCCATCCGAGCAGCTCGAGAAGCCCTACGTCATGGCCGCGTACAACGTCGTTGCCGCTGACGACCAGGCCGAGGCCGAGCGCCAGCTGCAGGAGCTCATGCGCAGCCGCGTGGCACTGCTCGTGCGTCCAGGCACCCAGTACACCGACGAGCAGGCCGACGAACTGCTGGCCCTGCCGCAGGCCCAGCATCTGCACCAGATGATGACCTACACCGCGGTCGGCACACCCGGTGTCGTCCGCGAGAAGGTGACTGAGTTCGCGGAGCAGACCGGCGCCGATGAGCTCATCGTCGCCCACCAAGGCCCTCGGGTGGAGGAGCGGCTACGGTCCGTCGAGCTCTTCGCCGACGCCTACCTCACCTGAACGTCGCCGAGCGGGGGAGCGGCACGGCCAGGGCGACGGCTTCAGCGGCGGCTCAGGCATTCTCCTGACGCGCTGGTCGGCCCGGTGTTACGTTCGCAGCACTATTCCAACGCCGGGGGTCGACCATGGCGAAGCGCGGTGTCACGTTGCTCGACCTGTTCGCGCCGGGGGGCGGGCAGGCGCTGCTGCCGGATGAGATCGCGACGTGGCTGGAGAACCTCGCGGTCACCGACCTGCACAGTTCGACCAGCCCCGGCACCTTCATCCACGAGGGCGTGGTGCGGCCCTTGCTCGACGTCGACCCGGTGACCCTGCGCAGCTGGCCCGTCGAGATCCCTGGCCTCAACACCGGGCTGCCGTTCCGGCTTGTGCGGGTCAGGCGACAGCCCTCCGCAGGCCAGACGCTGGAGCCGGCCGCCGACTCCGCATACCTCGACCTGGTGGTCGACCGGGTTGCCGTCACCTTCCCGGGCCTGCGGCCCGCGACGCTGGTGCCGGCGACCAGCAGCTCGCCCGCCCACCTGATCCCGAACCGGGCAGGGGGCGTCGTCCGGCTCGTCGGCTCCGGCGTGCTGCGGATCGACCTCACCGGTGCAGCAGAGCTCATGCGGTTCGTCGACTTTCCTGACCCGTTCGACCCCGCTGCACCGAACGGCACGGTCGGCACCCTGACCTTCGACCCGATCAGCTTTACCTTCGGTGACTCCGACTACGGCATGGTCGTGGATCGGGTCGTGTATGACGCGACCGAGCAGATCTCGCCGCCGGAGGTGACCGCGCGCGGCCAGACCGCCGGCTGGCAGGGCATCGCCATCGCCGAGGCGACCGTGATGCTGCCGATCAAGGGCACGGCCGTCGAGCAGATCAACGTCTCGGTGAAGGACGTCATCCTCGGCAGCCCCGCAGGCCTGCAGGGCAGCGTCTCGGTCGAACTGGGCCGCACCCCGATCTCGGGTGCCGCCGTGCAGTTCACCCAGGACGTCGAGGGCACCGAACATCCGCGCAGCCCCGCCGGCAGCGGACGTGAGCTGACGGTGCCGTTCGTCACCGACACCCCGCAGACCGGGCGGATGCGCGCCCAGCTCTCCGACGCGGTGCAGGGTCAACCGACCCAGCCCCGCATCAGCTGGACGCTGCCGGACACGACCAGGGTGGAGGAGCCGGACACCGGCTGGTTCGCCACCTCGGTCGGCGAGAACATGAAGGCCGTCTACTCCGAGGTGGTGGAGGGCGAACGCCGTGACGACCTCCCGATCACCTACACCTTCACCCAGGAGGCCGGCGACCCCCAGCACGGCCCGCAGGTCAGCACCGAGGCGCACAGCCACCCCAACGTGGTGTCGATCTCCGGCTCACGGGAGGCCGTCAACCTGGTCAGCCTCGCCGCCATGGTCGACCCTCCGCAGCCCGGCGAGGAGTCCCAGGTCACCTGGCAGCACGGCACCGGCGCCGACGCCCGGGTCCGCCGCGGGGACGACTTCGTCGTGCTGGTCGAGGAGGTCGGCACCTCCTACGTCGAGGTCAGCATCGAGGACCGCACGCGCCGGATCCGCGTGGACGTGCTCGAGGACGGCGAGCTGCTGATCGGCTGCGAGGACGGGGTCCGCGACGCCAACGGGGCACTGGTCGAGGTCCGCGGTGTGGAGTCCACCTACGACCTCACCCGCTTCCACCGCGACGGCAGCTATGTCACGGCCGGCGAGCCGGCGACGCTGGGCGGCACGGTCGGCGTCACCGTCCCGGAGGGGGCGTTGGCCGCCGTCACCCTCGGGCGGGGCGCCGGCACCGACCCGAGCACGCCGCCGCCCCCGGTCACCGAGGCGGAGATCCGGCACCTGTCGGTGCGCTACGGCTTCAACAGCGCCGACCCCGAGGGCTGGGGCAGCTATGCGCCCAACAGCACCACCGGCAACGTCCCGGTCGAGATCCGGCAGTGGGCACGCTGCTTCCCGGGCGCCCGGTTCCTCGTCGTGGGGCACTGCTGCGACATCGGCAGCGACGACCAGAACCGGGGTCTGGCCCGCAGCCGTATCGCCTCGATCGCCCAGCATCTGCCCAGCGGCGTCGTGGACGCACGGGGCGAGCAGGAGGCCGCCACCGGTGCCGTGCTGACCACCCAGCAGAGTGTGCCCATCTCGGAGATGAGCGCGAGCGAGCGGGCCGCCGGCCGCACGATCATGCTGGACCACTCGCAGGCCACCCGGGACACCTGGGTCGACGCCAACGGCCAGGCCATCCGCCCCCACCCGGTCCGGGAGCGCTACCGTCGCGTCGACGTCTACGCCGTCGGCGGCACCTACACCCCGCCGGCGGACGCCCCGGCCCAGGGGCAGCAGGCCTCGACCGCCCCGCAGACCACCGATCCGGCGCTGCGCCGCTCCTACGTGCCCGGTCCCGACGCGACCGTGATCGCCCCGCCGGGGGACCCCAACAGCCGGCTCGGCTACCTCGTGCGGCTGCACGTGGCGTGGGACTCGCCGACCGTCACCAGCTGGGCCGACGCCGTCCCGACCCTGGCCGAGATCACGCTCGCCTGGTCCAGCGACCACGTGACGATGACCGACGAGAACGACAACGAGACCGATGTGCCGGTCACGTCGCCGTCCGGATCCGCTGGCACGCCCTCGACCGAGATCTGGATCATCACCGGACGCTGGGCCTACGACAACCGGTCAGGTCAGACGCTGTTCTCGGTGTCGGTCGCCTCGGAGGGCGACCCGGAGGGCATCGCGAAGCTCGAGTCGTCCTTCCTCGCGGTCGCCCTCGCGCTCGCACCCGCGCTGCTCGGCGGCATCGGCGGCGGGGGAGCGGCCGACGGCGTGGTGCAGATGTCGGCCCTGGCCATCGCGAGTGCCGTGATGGCGACCATCACCAAGGAGGGTTGGATCGTCCTGCATACCGTCTCGGCCGAGTACCGGGCCCCGTCGATCGAGTCGACACGGGGGATGAAGCTGCGGGTCACGGTCGACTACACGGCCGCCGTCGGCCTCAACGTGCCTGCTGCCGGCCTCGGCTCCATCGCCACCGCGGACGGGCACCCGCTCAAGGTCCGGTACACCAAGGTCGGGCTCGAGTATGACGACACGGCCACCGAGTGGTACGACAAGGTCGGCTTCGTCTTCGAGGACGTCTCGTTCGAGGTCTCCGACCCCGGCCGGTGGAAGATCGACGGCCCGCTCGGCGACCTGCTGGCGATCACCGCCACCCGGGCCGGTTCCGGCTCGTCGTGGTTCGAGTGCGACCTGGCGTTCGCGCTCGACCTCGGGGTGGTGAGCATCCAGGGCGCCACGGTGCGGGTGATCTTCGCCGACGGCGGCATCTCGGCCGAGGTGCGCGGCCTCGCCCTGGGCGTGGACATCCCGGGCGTGCTCCGCGGCAGCGGACAGGTGGTGCTCGGCGAGGGCGGCGCCTTCGGGGCCTCGCTGGAGCTCGAGCTGGTCTCGGTGGGTGCCAAGGGCATGGGCGCGCTGGAGTTCTACCCGGCGCACGACTACCTCTCGATCCAGCTCGGGCTGCTGCTCCCGGTCGGGATCCCGCTGGGCGCGACCGGGCTCGGCATCTACGGCTTCCTCGGGATGTTCGTCTCCAACGGGGCCCGGCAGCTGCCGAGCGGCTTCGAGCACGACCCTGTCGGCCGGGAGATCGCCTGGTACCGCAACACCCCGCTGCTCGACAAGTTCGGACCCGAGCGCGGACAGTGGGCGATCGGGCTGGGGGTCGTGGTCGGAACCATGCCCGACCAGGCCTTCACCTTCAACGCGGTCGGGATGCTCGTGGTCGCGTTCCCCGACCCGGAGGTGATCTTCGCGATCGACGCAAAGCTGGCGAGCAAGCCGGACCTGGTGCCCAAGGCCCAAGGCAGCGCCCCCGGCAGCGGGCTGGAGATCCTGGGGCTGGTGGTCATCGACGATACGGCTGTGCTCGTCGGGATCCGCGGCCGGTACGAGATCCCCAAGGTGCTCACCCTCAACGTCCCGATCGACGGCTACTTCCCCTACCCGAGCACCCCCCAGGACGCGTTCGTGCGGGTCGGTTCCGACGGCGTGATCTCCGAGGGTCGCGGCGGCGACCCGGTGCAGATCATCCTGCTGCCCGGCACCCTCGACATCGAGGCGTACTCCTTCCTCATGGTCGAGGAGAAGAAGCTGCACAAGCTGGGCGGGGACCCCCGCTTCAGCTTCGACGGGTTCTCGATCGGTTTCGGGGCCGGCATCGAGATCGGCTGGGAGGCGGGACCGCTCAAGCTCGCAGCCGGCGCCCGGATGCTCGTGGGCCTGGGCACCAGCCCGTTCCTGCTCAAGGGCCTGTTCGAGGTATGGGGCACCCTGTCGCTGGTCATCGTCGAGCTGGAGGTCTCTGGCGAGCTGATCTGCACGGTCTGGGAGCAAGGCGGGGTCAAGGTCAACCTCTCCGGGAAGTTCTGCGGCAAGGTCTCCTTCTTCTTCTTCTCCGTCTCCGGGTGCGTCGGGATCTCGATCGGCGACCCGCTGACACCCACCGCGCCGCCACCGCCACCCCCGGTCGGGAAGGTCTCGCTCACCGACCGGCGCGGCCACACGACCGCCGAGGCGACCAGCGGCGCACCTGGACCGGAGCAGACGGTCTGGCCGGACACGGTGCCCGTGATCGAGCTGACCCACCACATGGCCCTCGACCTGTCAGGATCGGCGTTCGCGCCCGGTGCGCCCCCGCCGGGACCGGTGTGGTCGGGCACCTCAGAGATGAAGTACGCCTATCGGCTGACCGGCGTCGAGATCGTGCCCGACGGCGGAGCAGCGCTGGACGGACCGCTGGCCTCGGGCTGGTGGCTGCCCACCCACCGCCCAGGCGTCCTGGCCGGCGGCGACGTCGCCGTCTCCGCCGAAGAGGCGATGTTTCTCGCGCTGATGTCGTGGGACCCGGCGCCGTGGACGTACTGGCTCACCGACGGTGGCGCCGGCACCGACGGCGACCCGGCTCAGACCCCCGGCCGGCTGTGCGAGCCACGGCCGCAGCCGACCCGCGCGTGCCTGCTCGGCCAGCACGCCGAACGCACCGGCATCGACGCGGTGCACCTGCCGCCCGAGGACCTCGGCCTCCCACCGTTCCCGTCCCGGTTCGCGGGCCACGCCCGGGAACGGATCGCCGGCCGGCTGCTGGAGCTCGCCGCGCCGTGGCTGACCGAGCAGGGCCTCGCCCTGGTCCCCGGTCACGTCGCCGAGGACGTCTTCTGGCTCGCCGCCGCCACCCGGCTCGGCTTCACCGAGAGGACGACCGAGCTGCGGGTGACGCTCGCGCCCGAGGTGATCGACCCCGAGCTGGTGCTCGTCGTCTGCGACGACCATCGCGAGCGTCCGCAGCAGCCCCGCGCCGGACGTTGCGCGATCGTGGCCGACCACCACCGGGCCGACCTGGACCTGGGGACCTCCAGCTCGATCGACGGCGTCAAGATCGACTCCCACGGCGGGACGTTCACCACGCGCGGCCACCCGGTCACCGTGCTGGTGCCCGAGGGCGGCATGATCGCCCACCTGCCGCAGACGTCCGACCGTGTCGAGGTGCGGATCCGGATGTGGGACAACGGGTCGGTCAAGCTCAACGCCCTCGATGAGCACGGCCACGGGGTGGACAGCGGGTTTGTCGACCCGCAGGGCGACTGGGAGCAGACGATCGTGCTGACCGGCGCCGGCATCGTGGCGGTCGAGCTGTATGGCGCCACCTGGCTCGGGATCGAGCGCATCTGCTGGGGCTCCTCATCGCCCGAGCAGCCCGAGGGCAGCGAGCTGCCGCGGGTCACCGGGTCGCCGGTGGGCGGCGGCGAGCGGGAGTGGGAACCCACGGTCGAGCACGTCTACCGGAACGGCACCGGGACCTGCGCAGTCGTCGTGTACCGGCCGCGGGAGCCCGGCCCCTGGCGCGGTGTGAGGGTCCACGAGTGGGCGGGCGGCAGGCGGCCGCCGGCCCGGGTCGGCTGGCAGCGGCTGTGCGGGGTCAGCGGCTCGGCGCAGCTGCTGGCCGACGGCAACGCCGCCTACGCCGACGGGCTCACCGCCGTCATCAACGGGCTGGGCGGTGACAGCCTGGTGGCGCCGCACCGTAGCCTGCTCGCCGCCGGCACGGCATACCGGGTCAGGGTCAGGTGGCAGTGGCAGGGCTGGGCGAAGTCCGAGGCCAAGCCCCAACCGGACGCCCTCCCCAGCCCGTCCGAGTGGCAGGACGGGCCAGACGTGGTCCGCCGGTTCCGGACCGCGTCGCACGCGACGACCAGCGGCAACCCGCCCACCGAGCTCACCGATGAGAAGAGCTTCGACCCGCGCTCGCTGATGCGCTACCTGCTGGCGTTCGAGCCGGACACCGGGCAGGCCCCGCACCTGCTCGACGACGAGCTGCGGGTGCACCTGGCGGTGGACCACCTCGACCAGCTGGCGGCGTTGTACGGGCGCCGGCTGGGGATGCGGCTGCGCCGCACCGACCCGCCGCCGGGCTCCCTCGCCGGCCTGCCGCACGCACCGGACGAGCCGATCGACGTCACCTGGGGACCCTTGCACGACGCCTACCGGCCGCTGGGGCAGAAACGGTTCCTCGAGGCGGTACGGGACGCGCCGTGCCTGGAGGAGCCACCACTGGGCGGCAGCACCGGGGAGATCACGGCCGACCTCGTCCCCGGTGCCTGGTACGACCTCATGCTGATGGCGACACCGAGCGCTGACCCCGACTCCGAGGACCTCGTGGTGCAGCGGGCGCACTTCCAGGCGTCCTGGCACCGCGACACCCGCGAGCTGCTCGCCGCCCTGGGTCTCACCGCGGATCCCAACCCGCTGGTGGCCCCGGACGCGATCGTCACCGGCCCGGTGCCGCCGGGACCGCTCGTGGTCGGTGACCGTGAGCTCGACGAGGCGATGGCTGCGGTCGGGCTCGACCCCTGGCCGCTGCCGGAGGCCGGGCGCACGAGCGTGCTGTGGTGGCGCGACGGTGACGACTGGCTGCTGGCGGGCGTGGTCCTGGAGCTGCCGGAGCCCATCGTGCGCACCGGTCGACGCGCACTGGAGGTCACCTCCTGCGTGCACGGAGGGGTGCCGCTCACCGCACGCCGACGCAACACCAACGGCACCCGGGTGCTGCTCGCGCCCGCCGCACCCACCGCCGTCAGTCCCTCCGGGACCGACGCGTTCCAGGCCGGCCCGCTCGTGGTGCAGCTGACCCGCACCGTCACCGACCGCACCGGTGGCACGTCGTCGACCGTCGTCACCGGCGCCCGGTCGGCGCTCGTGGCTCCCCGGACCGTCTACCAGGAGGTCGGGACGTGAACCTCTCACCCTCCTGGGCGATGAGCGGCCAGGCTCTGCACGGCCACGGTGACACCCACCTGGCCGAGGGCACCCACCTGCGCATCGTCACCAACCCGCTGCTCGGGCTACCGGTGTGCCCGATCGTCGTGCACCAGGAGCGGACCACCCTCGCCCACCTGGTGCGACTCGCCCGCACGGACGTCATCTGGGTCGCCAGCAACGGCACGATCCTCACCCCGCCCTTCACCGTCACCCCGGACAACCCGGTGACCGGGCATCTGCCGCAGTCGGCGTGCTGGGCGTGGGTGGAGGCCAGGCCGGGCAAGACGGTCGGCGATGGCCCCAGCGGACCGATCCGCGGACCGGTCCGCCCGATCCTGCGTCCGCTCGACCTGGTCCGGTCCGCAGACGACCTCGTGGTGGAGCCGACGCGACCCCCGGTCGTGACGCCGGGACGCGATCCGGCGCGGACGCGGCAGGCGGGGCTGCGGGTGCAGGGTGTGGTCGGCACGGCCCTGGGTGACGCGTCGGTCGCCCAGCGCTCGCGGGCCCCATACCTCGTGTATGCCTCTCACCTGGAGCGCGTGGTGCTCAGCGGGTCCGGCACCGTGAACGGAATCCGGTGGCTGCGGCCCGCAGACCTGCCGGTGGGCAGGCCCGCACGCACGCTGCCGCTGCCCTGCGGCCCCGGTGCCCGGTACGCCGGGCCGTCGGACGGCTGGGACCGCGGCATCGCCAGGGCGCGCGACGCGTCACCCACCCGCTACGGTCTGCACGAGCAACCGTTGGCCGCCGGACCGGCCGCCTGTGACCCCGCCGGCCCCGGCGAGGAGGAGGCGCGCGTCAACCACCTCGGTCACGCCCTGCGCAAGGATCTGGACCGGCTCGTCAACGACACCTCGGCCAGCCAGCAGGACCTGGTCGACGCCGCGCCCCTCACCGGGGTCGGTCCAGCAGCCGGCACCTCCGACCGGAGCCTGCTGGCCACGCTGCTGCAGGCGACCCTCGACCCCGGCGTCGCCCGGTGGCTGCCGTTCGGCGACATCGACCTGGAGGAGATGGACCAGACGGTGGTCGCCGTCTACCACGTCACCGGCGCGTTCGCGGCCGACCTGGACACCATCGGCAAGCTCGGGCTGAGCGGATCGCTGCCGGATGCGCAGAAGCCGCGCGAGGTGGTCGAGGAGCTGGCCACGGAGGTGGACGAGTCCTGGGACGGCGGGGACGAGACGGGGCCGACCGTCCGCCTCACGATGGTGCTCGTGGCGCCCGCCTTCGAACCGCTCGACGTGCCCAGCCCCCCGGCGATGAACGTCACCTGGGACGGCACCTGGCAGTCGGTCGCCCCACCCACCGCCTCCCGCCGGCTGACCGCCGACCTCGACGGACTCGTCGCCGCGGCGGCACTCGCCTCCGCGATCGCCCAGCCGAACGGCAAGGACCCGCAGAGCCGGCACCTGGACGACGGCAGCGGCCGCATGACGCTGCTCGGCCCCAGCCAGCCACCGACGGCGACCTCGCCCATGCAGGGGCGACTGACCGACCGCGGCGTCAGCGAGGACGACGGCACGTGGCAGATCGCGCAGGCGGACTGGTTCGGCCGATGGTCGGGCTGGAGGCGGCGGCCGTTCGGCCCCGCACCGCGCCCGAGGCCGCCACGGCCGGTGGTCCTGCTGGCCAGCTCGCCCCCTGTCGTCCCCCTCCCCCCACCGACCGGGCCCCTCGCAGGGACGGTGCGGATCGAGGTGCCGGTGCCACCGATCTCCTCGCTGCCGCCCGGTGGCCGCGCACTCGCGCAGGCCGAGCTGACCGTGACGCCGAGCACCGGCGGTCCCACCGTGTCAGTGCACCCGGTCTCGGGGGACACCGTCGTGGTGACGGTGCCCGGGCCCGCGCTGCTGCCCACCACGTCAGGGACGGTGACCGTGACCGCGCGATGGTTCGACACGGCCGGTGTGGCCTCGGAGGCCAGCGAGCCACGCAGCGCCACTCTGCACGACCCGCGTGCACCTGCCCCGGTGCTGCTGCCGGCAGACCTGACCTACACCGCTCGACCGGACGTGACCGGATGGGCACAGACCACGTTGTCCTGGACGTCGCAGCCGGGCCAGGCGTCGTTCCGGGTGTTCGTGGCCGACGAGTCCACGATGCGGTCCAAGCTCGAGGAGATCGCGGCCGGCATCCTCGCGGAGGGGGATGCCGGCGAGGCGCCCTCGGCCGCGCAGGCGCAGGCACTGCTGGACGACCTCTCGGGGGCTCCCGGGACTCCCGAGCGGGCCCAGGCGTGGGAGGTCCACAAGGAGATACTCCCGCGACGGTGGTTCCTCCAGCTCACGGCCGAGCCACTCCCTGCCACCCCCACCACCACGTTCCGGCACCAGGTCTCCGGGTCACTGACGGTGCTGGTGCTCTACCGGGTGGTCGCGGTCAGCGCCGCGAGCGTCGAGTCCGACTTCCGCAGCTCGCCGATCCTGCCGCGCGCGGTCCCGAACGCGCTGGCGCCGCGGACACCGGCCATCGGGGTGCGGCCGACCACGACCGCCGCGGGCGAGCTGCATGCTCGAATCACGGTGACCGTGCCCGTCGGCCCCACGCTCGCGGCGCGCTGGCGGATGCGGCGCGCGACTGCCACGACCGACCCGGCCCTCATGCCGATCGTCGCCGAAGGGGTGGTCCCGCCCGGCGCGCCCAGCGGCGGCCAGCAGAGCTTCGAGATCGTGGACGTCGGTGCCGCACCCGGCGTGACCCGGACCTCGCTCTCGGGGTGGGTTCGCTACGCCTGGCGGGTCGAGGTGGCGGGTCCGGACCTGCCCGGCGGCGGCCCGGAGGGTGAATGGTCACCGGCCTCGGCACCCGCGTCGACGACGGTGATGCCCGCAGAGCCGCCCGCCGGGGTGACCGGGCTGTCCGTCGTCCGTGACGCGGCCGGCGTGCACGTGCGGTTCACCCATCCGGGGCCGTTGGCACCGGGTGCGAGCGCTGGTTACACGATCGACGTGTACCGGCGACCTCCGGGCGGAACAGCGCGCCTGGCGACAGCCGTGCCGGGGATGGCCGGGACCGGCGGCGTCTTCGACGTCGTCGACCCGGACCCGACGGTTCCGGTGGGCACGGCATACCGGGTGGTCGTGACCGACCCGATCGGCCGCCGCGCCGCACCGAGCGAGGAGGTGGTCGCACCATGACCGCGCTCGTGCCGGCACCCGGGCAGCTCGGCCTCGAGGCGCCGCTGCTCGGACCCTGGTTCTCCACCGACCTCACGCTGCCGGTGCCCTCGTCCGACGACCTCGGGGTGACCCTGACCATCCCGGACGGCACCAGCTGGCTGCCTCCGGCGACTGGGCTGCTGTCCTTCGCGGTGGCCGGCACGACACCGCTCGCCGGGATGCGGGGCCCTGCCGGGACACCGCCGTTCCAGGACGGACGGTACGTGGCGACGTTCCGGCTGCTCCCCGAGGTGGAGGCCCGGCTCGGGGCGCTGCTGGCCGACGTCCCCGCGGCCGACGGGTCGAGCACCGGCGTCACCCGGGCGGTGGTGCGCACGTTCGCGCTCGAGCTGCCCGGTGACCCGGGATCGCTGAGCAGCCTGGAGGACAGGCTGGTGCCGCCGCTGCCGGGGTCGATGAGCGATGAGGAGAAGCGCCGCTACCTGGGGCTGGAGGGCACCCCGATCGCCGACCTCAAGCGGCCGGGCACCTTCCTGGGCGGCACCGACGCGGTGCTCGACTTCGACACCGAGGCCACGGTGCGGCTGTTCGCGTTCGACGCCCGCGGCCGTGCGATCGACCCCGGTGCGGTGGCGGCGTGGTGGGCGCGGCTGGCGACGTCGTTCACCAACCTGTGGGCATCCGGCGCGGACGAGCGGACCGCGACCGTCGACGCCCAGCGCACCGTCATCCTGTGCGGGCCCGACGAGTCGCCGGCGGCTGAAGGCGTGCTCGCGCGACTCTCGGCCACGGGGATGACCGGCGCCGGCGCTGTTCGGGTGGCGGGCAGCGAGACAGCGACGGTCGCCCTCACCGCGGGTGGCCAGGCGGACGCGGCACTGCCGCGGGTGGCAGTCCTGCCGAGGGGCACCTATGGTCCGTCGGCCTCGCTGTGGGCAGGTGGCAGCGCGGTCGGTGGCGTGACGCGGGACTGTGTGCGCATTGCGCTGGTCGACGTCGAGGAGCACCTGACGGGGCAGCGACGGGCGGCGCCCTCGGGTGCCTCGGACGCGGTGACGCGCCGGGCGGCTGACCAAGCACGAGCATCGACGTCGACGCTCGTCGCGCGCGCCACGGTGGAGGCTGCTGACACTGTGCTGCTGGCGAGCGCGGACGCAGCCATGGCCAGCATCGTTGCGGCGATCGACGCAGGCCCGGCGACCGTGCTGGCGCCGGTGCTCGACCGGGGTGCCGGCGCGCTCACCGCGCCGTCGCTGCCGACCGACCCGCCACCGGCGTCGATCACCGGGGTGACGGCGACACCGCTGACCGGGGGCGGCACGGCCGACGGTGGCGTGGTCCTGGGGCAGCGGATCCTGGTGACGGTGCCGACGGGACCGGCGCTCGCCGGGGCCTGGGTCCGGGTGTGGCCGCAGTACTTCGACCCGACCAAGGGTCGGCACCTGCGGGGCGCGGGCGGCGGCGGACTGGTCGACGCGGCCGGGAACGCCCGCGTCGTGGTGCGTCTGGCTGACGGGGCAGTCGCGCCGAACAACCGGATGGGACTCGACATCATGGTCGTGACCGCGGCCGCCACCACGCGCTACCCGGAGGTGCGGCTCGAGCGGCCGGCGCCGGTCGGTGGCGCGATGGTCGCCCTGGGTTCGGCCGGCGGGAGCGTCCTGGTGTGTGAGACCGGAACCGAGCTGACCGGTCCGGTGGCTGCCGGTTCCGTGCCGTCCGGCTCCACACTCGTGGCACTGGCGACGCCGCCCAGCCTGGTGGACCCGACCTCCATACCCGCCTCGGCATGGGCCGCTCCCGCCGTGGGGCAGGCGCTGGGCGCGGGAGACACCGTCGTGCTGACCGAGCCCGCGTGGCGCGGGTGGCGCGGCGGCGAGACGGACGCAGCGCTGGCCGGCACCGGGGCCAGCGTCCGAGCGCTGGCCCGGACCCTCCTGCTGCGACCACCCGTGGTCGCCTCACCGCTGCCGACGCAGGCACGCGACGAAGTGGTCGCGGTTGCGCTGTCGTCTGGGGTGGCAGAGGCGACGGTGGCAGGGGTGCGACCGCTCGGCACGCACCACGAGCTGGGCACGCACCAAGCCGGCCACCCAGGAGCGCCGGCCGATGACGAGCGGCACGGCACGGCGGCTCGGCTGCGTGGACCGGCGGTGGTGGCGGTCGCGGAGCTGGCTCGGGAACGGACCTCGCCCGAGACGCCGGCGCTGGCCCTGGCCTCGGCGACCCCTCTGCCCGCACCGGCGGCGCCGACCATCGCCGGGTCCTGGGCAGCAACGCTGCGCACGGTCGCGGCGCGGGTGGAGTGTGAGCCAGGTGTGGTCGAGGTGATGGACACCCTCGGCCTGGGCGACTTTCCGTGGGAGCAGCCGCTGGCCGACCTGAGGACCTGGCTGGTGGGTCAAGGCATCCCGGTGCCGGACGTGGTGGACCAGGCTGCGACCAGCATGCAGCGGGCACTGAACCGGAGGATGCTGGGAGCGCGGTGGGGCTACCGGGAGACCGCGACAGCGCTGGCGGCACGGCTCGCGGGCGCGCAGGACTTCGTCTACCTCGAGACACCAGCGCTGGACGCGCTGCCGCTGGGGTCGGGCGACGACGAGCTCGACGTGATGGGGTCGCTGACCGCGCGGTTGGCGGCGAACCCCGCACTGCACGTGCTGGTGTGCGTGCCGATGCGGCTGCCGCCCGGAGCTCCGAGCAAGCTGGGCCGCGTGCGCAACGCCGGGGTGATGGCGGGGTTGGCGGCACTGCGGCAGGCGGGCGGGCACCGGGTCGCGGCGTTCACGCCTGTGACCGGGCCGGGCCGCTCGCTGCACCTGGACGCGACCTCGGTCGTGGTCGACGACGCCTGGGCGCTCACCGGCGGCACCCACCTGTGGCGGCGAGGGCTGTCTTTCGACACCTCCCTGGCGGTGGCGGTGTTCGACGAGCGGCTCGACCGGGGCCGCCCGTCCGAGGTGGTCGCGTTCCGCCGGGCGCTCATCGCCGGCCGGCTCGGGCTGGCCCCCACGCTGCTGCCCGAGGACCCCGAGCAGCTGGTGCGTGCGGTGCGGACCCTGTCCACCCGCGGCGGCGGGGTGCGGCTGACACCGGAGGTGCTGGAGGCGCCGTCGCCCGAGCCGACTGAGCTGGACACGATGGTGTGGAACCCGGACGGCAGCTTCGTCGGCGGCTTCAACTTCATGGCCTGGCTCGCTGGCCTCGCCGCCGGCATCCAGGCCGAGATCGCGGAGGCCGTCCCCGGCGAGGCCTGATCCCCGGCATCCCGCCGTGCCGTCCGGCCTGGGCGGGGCGGCTCCACCACGCCGAGTTGATTCGGTCTGCGCTCGCCGGTCTGCTCCACGTCGTCCCCTCGGCCACCCTGTTGTGCGTTCACCGTGTGGTGTCCGTCCCACGACCTCGGCACAATGGGGCGATGAGCACCCCGGCGGAGATCGAGGCCGAGCATCGTGAGTGGCTGACCTGGGTCTCCGAGGTGACGGGGGAGCCGCTCGACCTCGAGGTGGTCACCCGCATCCTGGGGCTGGCCAAGCGCACCGCGCACGGGCGGGCCAGGCCGCTGGCGCCGATCGCCACCTACGCACTGGGGGCGGCCGTCGCCAAAGGTTTGGATGCGGAGGAGATTCTGCGCCGGATCGGTGACCCGCCGGGTGTCGGTGAGCAGTAGCCGGCGACCCCGCGACCCCTCGACCTGGGGAGGGGAGAGTCCCGACCCATACGAGTGATGTCTACGGCGCTACCGGCGCACAGGCCGACCGACCCACTCCAAAGCGTCCGTACCCTGAGAGCATGACCGACGCCGGCACGACATACCTCACGCTGCGCCCACCACATCGGACCTTCCTCTTCTGGGCCGTGCTGGTGCTGATCCTGACCTCAGTCGCGGTCGGCGTGGTCGGGGTGCTGGAGGACGGGTGGACGGCCGGGACAGTCGTGCGCGCCGTCTTCATCCTCGGGATGGTGCTCTTCTGGATCGGCGCCATGCGGGCCGGCACCACCGTGGACCGGACGGGTATGACGTTGTCGAACGGCCTGACCACGCGCCGCCTCCGCTGGGAGCGGGTCGAGCGTCTGGGCACCGACCAGCCCGGCGCGGACGCCCGCAGGGTCACCGCTCTCGTCGACGGCAGGGCCGTGGTGCTGCCCGGCGTGCTGGTCGAGGAGCTCGACCAGTTGGAGGCGCGCCGCGTCGCCTAGGGGTGCGGCGCTCGGCCGTCAGCGCGGCGGCATCCGCAGCGCGCCGTCGAGGCGGATGACCTCGCCGTTGAGGAGGGGGTTGTCGACGATGTGGGCCACGAGGGAGGCGTACTCCTCGGGCTTGCCGAGCCGCGAGGGGTGGGGGACGAGGGCCTCCAGGGAGGACTTCACGTCCTCGCCGAGGCCGGCCATCATGGGGGTCTCGAAGACGCCCGGGGCGATGGTCATGACCCGGATGGCCTTGTCGGCCAGGTCGCGGGCGGCGGTGAGGGTGAGGCCGACGACGCCGGCCTTGGAGCTGGCGTAGGCGGCCTGGCCGATCTGACCGTCGAAGGCGGCGACGCTGGCGGTCATCACGATCACGCCGCGGTCTCCACCGGTGCCGCCCGCCGGCTCGTTGGACGCCATCGCCTCGGCGGCCAGGCGCAGGACGTTGAAGGTGCCGATGAGGTTGATCTCGATCACGGTGCGGTAGGCGTCCAGGTCGAGCACGCCGCGGCGGGACAGGATCCGTCCTGGGGTCGCGACGCCGGCGCAGTTGACCACGATCCGCAGCTCGCCCATCGCGGTGGCGGCGGCCACGGCGGCGGTGACCTGCTCCGGGTCACGGACGTCGGCGCCGGCGAAGTGGGTGCGCTCGCCGAGCTCGTCGGACAGCTCCTGGCCGCGCCCACCGGGCAGGTCGACCAGCAGCACGCGGGCGCCGGCGTCGAGCAGGCGGCGGGCGGTCTGCTCGCCCAGGCCGCTGGCGGCCCCGGTGATGAGGGCGACGGTCGAGTCGGTGATCTGCATGCTTCCTCCGTGCGAGTGCGGTGCGTCTGCGTGCGCGCTAGGGGTGGGCCAACGCGTGCGGGTGCGGTGACACGAGTACAGCAGACCGGCGGCTCAGCGTCCGGCGACCCTGGCCAGCTGCTGACGGCTGATGACCAGCCGCTGGATCTGGTTGGTGCCCTCGAAGATCTGGGTCACCTTGGCCTCGCGCATCATCCGCTCGACCGGGAAGTCGGTGGTGTAGCCGTAGCCGCCGAGGACCTGGACGGCGTCGGTCGTGACCTTCATCGCGGCGTCGGTGCAGACCAGCTTGGCGATCGAGGCCTCCTGCGTGTGCGGCTGGCCGGCGTCCTTGAGCCGAGCGGCGTGCAGGTACGTCGCGCGCGCCGACCCCACCGCCGCAGCCATGTCGGCGATGAGGAAGGCCAGCCCCTGGTTGTCGGCGATCGGGCGGCCGAACTGCTCCCGCTCGGTGGCGTACGTCGACGCGACCTCCAGTGCCCGCTGAGCCAGCCCCGTCGCGGCCGCGGCGATGCCGAGCCGGCCGGAGTCGAGCGCGGCGAGGGCGATCGGCATACCCTGCCCCTCCTGGCCGATGAGGTGGTCGGCCGGCAGCCGCACCCCCTCCAGGAGCACCTCGCCGACTGTGTCGCTGTGCAGGCCCATCTTGCGCTCGGGCTCGGCGAAGCTCAGGCCGGGCGTGCCCGCAGGGATGTGGAAGCAGGACAGGCCCCGCCCGCCGTCGTCGGAGGTGCGCACGAAGGTGGTGTAGAAGTCGGCGTGCCCGGCATGGCTGATCCACGCCTTGCCGCCGGTCAGGACGTAGTCCTCACCGTCGCGGACCGCGCGGGTCCGGATCGCGGCCACGTCGGAGCCGGCCTGCGGCTCGGAGAGGCAGTAGGCGCCGAGCTGCTCGCCGCCGAGCATGCCGGGCAGCCAGCGCTGCTGCTGCTCGGGGCTGCCGAAGGTGGCCATCGGGAAGGCGGTCAGCGAGTGCACGGAGACACCGACCGCGACCGACATCCAGGCCCGGGCGATCTCCTCGACGACCTGCAGGTACACCTCGTAGGGCTGCGCGCCGCCACCGAACTCCTCGGGGTAGGCCAGCGAGAGCAGCCCGGTCTGGCCGAGCATGGTGAAGACCTCCCGCGGGAAGCGGTGCTCGGCCTCCGCCTGGTCCACCTGGGGCAGCAGCTGCTCGTCGGCGATCTCCCGGACGAGCGCGAGCAGGTCACGGGCCTCCTCGGTCGGGAGGACGCGCTGGGGCGACACGGTCAGGGCCATGGCGGCAGGGTAGACGTGGACGTGGCGTCAGCCGATAACCGCGCAGGTGCACAGCACCTCAGGCCGGGTATGCGGTCACCTCCGTGGCCTTCACGCTCGCCCACACCTCCCGGCCGGCGATGAGCTCCAGCTCGGCCACCGCGCCCAGCGTCACCTCCGCGACGAGGTGGACGGCTCCGGTGAGGTGGATCCGGGCCCGCGGGCCGGTCACCGTGACCGCGGCGACCGTGAGCGGCCAGACATTGCGCGCCGAGGTCTGCGGACGCCGGGTGAACAGGGCGACCGCCTCGGGGGCGACGGTGGCCCAGACCGCCTCACCGTGGCGCACGTCCTCGGGCACCTCGGCGAGCACCAGGTGCGCGCCGTCGCCGAGGTCGATGATGTTGGCCGGTGCCTGACCCTCGCTCGCGAGCCCTGTGCCGGAACGGTGTGACACATCCGTGGTCGCAGCGACGGATGTGTCGCACCGTTCGTGCACCAAGGTCTCGTGCACCAGGGTCTCGTGCACCGGGGTCTCGTGCACCAGGGTCCCGCGCAGCAGGTTGAGCCCGACCACCCCGGCGACGTAGGGCGAACGTGGCCGGGAGATGACCTCCGCCGGCGTCCCGGACTGCACCTCCCGTCCCTCCTCGACGAAGACCAGCCGGTCGCCGAGGGTGAGCGCGTCCAGCGCGTCGTGGGTGACCAGCACCGTCACCCCGTCGAACTCCCGCAGCCGGTGCGACAGCTCGGCGCGGGTCGCGGACCGGGTCTGCGGGTCGAGCGCCGACAGCGGCTCGTCCAGCAGCAGCACGGCGGGGTCGGTGGCCAGCGCCCGGGCCAGCGCCGCGCGCTGCGCCTGGCCCTGGGAGACCTGCGCGGGCCGGCGGTCGGCGAGCTCGGCCAGGCCGACCCGGCCCAGCTCGGCGGCGGCGCGCTCGCGGGCGGCGCGGCGCGGCATACCGCGTGACCGGGGGCCGTAGGCGACGTTGTCCAGCAGGCTCAGGTGCGGGAAGAGCAGGGGGTCGGCGAGCAGCATCCCGACGCTGCGGGCCTCGGGCGGCAGGTGCAGGCGGGCGCCGTGGTCGGCCCAGGTCTGGCCGTCCACCCGCACCTGCCCGGAGGTGAGGGTATGCAGCCCCGCCACCGCCTTGAGCGCGGTCGTCTTGCCCGACCCGTTGGGGCCGAGCACCGCGGTGACGCCCCGGTCACAGCGCAGGTCGAGGTCGAGGTGGAAGTCGCCCAGGTCGACGGCGAGCTGGGCCTCCAGCCGGCTCATCGCAACCACCTGCTGCGGAGCAGGCTCAGCACCAGGACGCTGACGAGCAGCATCACCAGCGACAGCGCGATCGCCGCCTGCGGGTCGCTCTCCAGGGCGGAGTAGACCCCGAGCGGGGCGGTCTGGGTCCGGCCCGGGAAGTTGCCGGCGAAGGTGATCGTCGCCCCGAACTCGCCGAGGGCCCGTGCCCAGGCCAGCGCTGACCCGGCGGCGATGCCGGGCAGCACCATCGGGAGAGCGACGGTGGAGAAGGTGCGGACGGGTCCGGCGCCGAGGGTGGCGGCGATCTCGTCGTAGCGGCGGTCCAGGCTGCGCATGGAGCCCTCGACGGAGATGACGTAGAACGGCATCGCGACAAAGATCTCGGCCATGATCACCGCGGCGGTGGTGAACGGCAGGGTGATCCCGAAGGTCTCGTCGAGCCAGCCGCCCAGCACCCCGCGGCGTCCCCAGGTCATGAGCAACGCCACGCCGCCGACCACGGGGGGCAGGACGAGCGGGACCGTGATCAGCGCCCGTCCCCAGGCGGTGAGGGGGTGGTCGGAGCGGGCGAGGAGCCAGGCCAGCGGGGTGCCGACGACCCAGACCACCACCATGGTGATGACCGTGGTGATGGCCGACAGCCGCAGCGCCTGGCCGACGACCGGTGCCGCGAGATGGGTGGTGATGTTGGCCCAGTCGGCCCGGATGAACAGGGCGAGGAGCGGCAGCACGATGAAGGCCACACCCAGCCAAGCCGGCACCAGGAGCGGCAGGCGGGCCCGGGTCGCGCCGCAGGCCCGGGGCGCGCGGCGGGCTCGGGGCGCGCGGCGGGCTCGGGGCGCGCGGCGGGTCCGGGTCGCCCCCCGGGTGCGCAGGCTGCTCACGGTGCGACGAACCCCGCGTCGGTCAGGTGCTGCTGGCCTCGCTCGGACAGCACCTCCCCGACGAACGCCTGGGCCAGGGGAGCGTCGGAGACGGCGAGGATGGGGTAGCTGTTGACGGCGTTGACGTCGTCGGGGATCTCCACACCCAGCACGCGGTCGCCGGCCGTGGCGACGTCGGTGCGGTAGACGATCCCCACGTCGGCCTCGCCGAGCTCGACCTTGGTCAGCGTCGCCCGCACGTCGTGCTCGAGGGAGGCGACGGCCGGGTCGATGCCGAGGGTCTCGAACAGGGTCGCGGTGGCCGCGCCGCACGGGACCTGCTCGGCGCAGACGACGAGCCGGATGCCGTCGTCGGTGAGGTCGTCGACGCCGTTGATCCCGGCCGGGTTGTCCGGTGGCACCGCCAGCTGGAGGCTGTTGCTGGTGAACTCGTGCACCTCGCCGACCCGGTGCTCCTCGGCGAGAGGCTCCAGAGAGCTCATCCCGGCCAGCGCGATGACATCGGCCGGTGCGCCTTCGTTGACCTGCTGGACAATGGTGGAGCTGGCCGCGAAGCTCTGCTCGACGCTCACCCCGGGGTGGTCGGCCTCGAAGTCGTCGGCGACGAGCCGAAAGGCGTCGGTCAGCGACGCGGCCGCGAGCACGGTGAGCGTCTGCGGCCCGGGGGAGTCCGCGGGGCCCTCGGCGGAGCAGCCGCACAGGCCCAGCAGGGCGCCCAGCGCGACGACCCGGAGAGTATGACGTGCTCGGTGGGGCCCTTCCCCGTGCCCTGTCGGGGGTTTCCGGGTGTCCTGTCGGGGGATGGGGCTCATGACGGGGTGCCGACGGTCACATGCGTGGCCTTGACCGAGGCGATCACCACGCTGCCCGGCTCCAGCCCCATCTCCTCGACGGCCTCGGTGGACAGGAGGGACACCAGCCGGAACGGCCCGGCCTGGATGTCGACCTGCGACATCACCGCGTCGCTCTTGACTCGGGTGACGATGCCGCGCATGCGGTTGCGGGCCGAGCTGGACCCGACCGTCCCGACCTCGGCCGGGTGCGCCTGGTCCTGGGCGAGGGCGGCGACGTCCCTGCCCTCGACCACGGTGCGTCCTGCAGCGTCCTTGGCAGCGGGCAGCCGACCGGCCTCGATCGCCCGCCGCACGGTGTCGGAGGACACCCCGAGGAGCTCAGCAGCCTCGCTCACCCGCATCTGCGTCATGAATGCAGTCTATCTGCCGCATCTGCGACAGTGGCGTCGGCAGTCGACGGGTCCGCTCACCCATGCAGCGGGTGCCTACGCACTTAACGTCGGACGCGGCGCTCAAGGACGGCCCGCGCACCCTCCCGGACCACCGAGACGTCGGTGTCGACGGCTACCAGGTCCAGGTCGGCAGGTAGGAGAGGATCCAGGTCCCGGTTTCCTGAGAAGGCCCCGCACAGCACCCCGGCCTCCCGGGCAGCGCGGTGCACCCGGCCGATCGCACCGACGACCTCGTCGTCCACCACGGAGGGCCGTGCCAGCGACAGGGACAGGTCGTACGGGCCGACGAACACCCCGTCGACCCCCGGCAGGGAGGCGATGGCCTCCACGTCGTCCAGCGCCCCGCGGGTCTCCACCATCGGCAGCAGGAGCGGCCGCGCCGGGCCTCCGGTCAGCACCGAGCGGGTCACCCCGGTGCTGCGCACGCCTTCGGGCGGGAAGCGGACCGCCTGCACGAGGGCCGCAGCCTGCGCGGTCGACTCGACCCCCGGCACGATCACCCCGTCCACCCCGGTGTCCAGCACACGCGCCAGGTGGTCCGCCGCCTGCGAGGCCGCCCGCGCCAGGACCGGCACCCTGGCCACCCGCAGCAGCCCCGTGAGGTCCGCGACGTCATACCTCCCGTGCTGCAGGTCGACACCCAGCCAGCCCAGGCCTTCGGTGGGGAGCGCCTCCAGCGAGTCCGGCCCGAGCAGCCCCAACCACAGGCCCATCGGGGAGGTCAGGTCAGTCATCGCAGCGTCCCCCTGTCGGTCCCACCGTCACCCGCAGGACCGTCACCCGCAGAGCTGTCGTCCGGCGGCTGACCCGCGCTCATCTCGCCGCCCACGGGCTCCCACACAGGCCGCTTGGGGCTGATCAGGTCGCCCGAGGACCGGCCCTGCAGCCGCCGCTGGACCCACGGCCCGGCATACACCCGGGCCCACTGGGCGTGGCCCCGCAGTGTCTCGATCGTCCGGGCCGGGGCCTGCGGCGGGAGCGGGGCGCGCCAGTCCGCCTCCTCGGCCGTGTGCCCCAGCGCGAGGTATGCCGTGAGCGCGACCCGGCGGTGCCCCTCCGGCGTCATGTGGATGCGGTCCTCGGACCACATGCGCCAGTCCTTGAGGAAGTCGCAGGCCCACTGGTTGAGCACGTAGCAGCCGTGCCGCTGGGCGATGGACCAGATGTGGGAGATGTAGGTGCCCACGCGGCCGCGGGTGCGGCCGATGATCGGCGCGCCGATCGGGTCGGTGGGGGTGGCCATGAGCACGTCCGCCCCGGTGGCGCGGATCCGTGCGACGGCGTGGTCGAGCTGGACGGCGAGCGCGTCGATATCGGCGCGGGGACGCAGTATGTCGTTGCCGCCCCCGACGATGCTGACCAGGTCCGGCCCCAGGTCGAGGGCCGCCTCGAGCTGGGGACCGGCGACGTCGGCGAGCTTGCGGCCGCGCACGGCCAGGTTGGCGTAGGCGAAGTCGGGGGCGTGCGACGACAGGAGCGCCGCGAGCCGGTCGGCCCAGCCAATGTACGCCCCGGGGGTGGCCGGGTCGGGGTCGCTCATCCCCTCGGTGAACGAGTCGCCGATCGCGACGTAGCGGCTCCAGGCCCGCGGCTGCGGCCGGACGCTGCCGGCCAGGCCGTGCACCGTCGGGCCTGCGTCACCGTGGACCAGCAGGAGCGGACTCTGCTTGTCGGCGGGTTCGGAGGATCGGGTCACGGCAGGCTCCAGTCGATCGGGTCGGCGCCCTGGCGGGCGAGCAGGTCGTTGGTCCGGCTGAACGGACGGCTGCCGAAGAAGCCGCCACGGGCGGACAGCGGAGAAGGGTGGGCGGACTCGACGCGAGGGACCTCACCGAGTCGTGGCCCCAGGGTGCGGGCGTCGCGGCCCCAGAGGATCGCGACCAGTGGCCCGCCGCGGGCGACGAGAGCCTCGATCGCCAGGTCGGTGACCTCCTCCCAACCCTTGCCGCGATGGCTGGCCGGGGCTCCGGGGCGCACCGTGAGCACCCGGTTGAGCAGCATGACCCCGCGCTCCGCCCACGGGGAGAGGTCACCGGTCGAGGGGCGCGCCACGCCGAGGTCGTCGACGAGCTCGGAGTAGATGTTGGCCAGGCTGCGGGGGATCGGCGTGACGTCGGGCGCGACCGAGAAGCTCAGGCCGACGGCATGGCCCGGTGTCGGGTACGGGTCCTGCCCGACGATGAGGACCCGCACCTGGTCCAGCGGCTGCTCGAAGACCCGGAGGACGTGCTGCCCCGCAGGCAGATAGCTGCGCCCGGCCGCCATCTCGGAGCGCAGGAACTCGCCCAGGGCGGCGACGGTCTGCTCGGCGGGGGCCAGCGCCTCCGCCCAGCTCGGGTGCACCAGGTCACGCAGGGGAGTGGCGGGCTTCACGCCGGTCACTGTATGACGTGCCGTGCCGGCTGTGGCGGCAGAGCGTGTCGCCGGTCGGGGGCACAGCGTGTCCCCGGTCGGAAGCAGAGCGTGTCGCCGGTCGGGATCGGCCGCGCGTCGAATGACACGCGTGTAAGTCCGGTGGCCTAGGATGGGGAAACCACTGCCGAGTCGTGCGACGAAAGGACATCTGCATGGGCGCCGTCACCCGCGTGGAGCAGGCCGACCCTTCTTCCGGCCTCTCCGAGCGAGACCGGCAGATCCTGGAGTTCGAGGGCCGGCACTGGACCTACCCGGGGTCGAAGGAGGAGTCCATCAAGGACCTCTTCGACCTCTCCACGACGCGGTACTACCAGATCCTCAACCAGCTCATCGACACCGAGGCCGCCCTGGCCCACAAGCCGCTGCTGGTCAAGCGGCTGCGCCGGGAGCGTGCCCGCCGCCAGCGCACCCGCTCGATGCGCCGGCTGGGCATGCAGGTCTGACCCACTCACGTCATACCGCCCCAGTCCGCGGGGTAGTTTGTGCCTGGGAGGGCCGCACTGGGCCCGTGGACGGCGAGGAGACCGGGTCGATGCAGACCGATGTCCAGATCGCGCAGGCAGCCACACTGAAGCCGATCGGTGAGATCGCGGCGGGGCTGGGGCTGGACGTCAGCGACTACGAGCCGTACGGCCACGACAAGGCCAAGATCAACCTGGACGTGCTCGCCCGGCGCAAGGACCAGCCGGACGGCAAGCTCATCCTGTGCACGGGGATCAACCCGACCGCCGCGGGGGAGGGCAAGACCACGACCAATGTCGGTTTGAGCATGGCGCTCAACCGCATCGGCAAGAAGGCGATGACCACCCTGCGCGAGCCCTCCCTGGGGCCCTGCTTCGGGATGAAGGGCGGCGCGGCCGGTGGCGGCTACGCCCAGGTCGTGCCGATGGACGACATCAACCTGCACTTCACCGGCGACTTCCACGCCATCACCTCGGCCCACAACCTGCTCTCCGCGCTGCTCGACAACTCGATCCACCAGGGCAACCCGCTGGGCATCAACCCCAAGCGGATCGTCTGGAAGCGCGTCCTGGACATGAACGACCGCGCCCTGCGCAACATCGTCATCGGCATGGGCAAGGTCGGCGACGGGGTGGTGCGGGAGTCAGGCTTCGAGATCACCGTGGCCAGCGAGATCATGGCCGCGCTCTGCCTGGCTTCCGGGCTGGAGGACCTCAAGGAGCGGTTCGGCCGGATGATCGTGGCCTACACCTACGACAAGCAGCCGGTGACCGCCGCCCAGCTCGAGGCCCCCGGCGCGATGGCGCTGCTGATGAAGGACGCGATCAAGCCGAACCTGGTGCAGACCCTGGAGAACACGCCCGCGATCATCCACGGCGGCCCGTTCGCCAACATCGCACACGGCAACAACTCCGTGGTCGCCACCCAGACCGCCCTCAAGCTCGCCGACTACGTGGTCACCGAGGCCGGCTTCGGCGCCGACCTGGGCGCCGAGAAGTTCTTCGACATCGTCTGCCCGGCAGGGAATCTCACGCCGGACGCCGTCGTGGTCGTCGCGACCGTCCGTGCCCTGAAGCTCAACGGCGGCCGGGACAAGAAGCAGCTGGCCGAGGAGGACCTCGAGGCGCTCGGAGCCGGGCTGGTCAACCTGGAGCAGCACCTGGAGAACCTGCAGAAGTTCGGCGTCCCCGCCGTGGTCGCGCTCAACCGTTTCCCCACGGACACCGATGCCGAGCTGGACCTGGTCCGGGAGCGCTGCGCCCAGCTCGGCGCCGACGTCGCCCTCTCCGAGGTCTTCGCCCAGGGCGGCGAGGGGGGCGAGGACCTGGCCCGCAAGGTGGTCGAGCTGTGCGAGCAGAACAGCTCCTTCGCCCCGATCTACGACAGCGCCGACAGCCTGCGGACCAAGATCGAGAAGATCGCCACCGAGGTCTACCGCGCCGACGGCGTCGACTTCGTCGGGCCGGCGGTGGCCCAGCTGACCCAGATCGAGCAGGAGGGCTACGGCAACTTGCCGGTGTGCATGGCCAAGACCCAGTACTCCTTCTCTGACGACCCCACCCTGCTCGGCGCGCCACGAGGTTTCCGGATCACCGTCCGCGACCTCGTCGTCAACGCCGGGGCGGGCTTCGTCGTGGCCCTGACCGGCGACATCCTGCGGATGCCCGGCCTGCCCAGGGTGCCCGCGGCCAACGGCATGGACGTCTTCGACGACGGCACGATCGTCGGGCTGTCCTGATGCGCGGCCTCCCCACCGCCCCGTCCTCCCACCCGTCCTCGCGGCCCGCTCCCGCCCGGGGCGCGCGCGCCCCTTCATACACTGGAAGGCATGGCTGAGGTGACCTTCCGGCAGATCGCGACCGGCGTGTACGTGCGCCGGCACGAGGAGCTCAACCTCAACTGCGGCCTCGTCGTGGGCGAGCAGCGGGCGCTGCTCGTGGACACGCGCAGCTTCCACGAGCACGGTATGGAGCTGCTCGCCGCGGTGCGCGAGGTCACCGACCGGGAGGTCGTCGTGGTCAACACGCACGCGCACTACGACCACTGCTTCGGCAACTCCGCCTTCCGCGACTCCCAGATCTACGCTCACGTCGGTGCGGCCGAGGAGCTGCGCCGCTCGGGGGAGGACCAGCGCGAGCAGGTCGTCGCCCATCTGCGTCGCACGCAGCGCGACGACATGGCCAACGCGATGGCCGCCACCGAGATCGTCCTGCCCTTCTACCTGGTCGAGGGGGACACCACGGTCGACCTGGGCGGGCGCAGCGTGGAGCTGCTCTACGCCGGCCGCGGGCACACCGACCACGACCTGGCGGTGGCGGCGCCGGACGTCGGGGTGGTCTTCGCCGGCGACCTCGTCGAGGAGGGCGCGGACCCGGCGATGGAGGACTCCTTCCCGCTGGAGTGGGCGCAGACCCTGCGTGGGCTGGCGGCCAAGGCCCCTGCGGCGGACGCCGACCTCTGGGTCCCGGGGCACGGTGACGTGGTGGACCGCGCCTTCGTCGACGAGCAGGCGGACGTCCTGGCCGAGCTGGCCGCACGGTGCTCCGAGGTCGTCTCGGACGGCGGCGTCGGGGTCGAGGCCTTCGTCAGCGCGTGCCGGGGGATCGGGCTGGAGACGCACACCCTGCGCGAGGCGGCGGTGCGGGTCCTGGAGCTGCGGCACTAGCCCGCCTGGCATTTGCACTCAAGGGGGTCGAGTGCTAATGATGGACCTAGCACTCTCATGGTGAGAGTGATAATCCTGACCGGCCTGTCGAGGGCCGGGTGGCGGGACGACCTGAGCCCCGTCCGCCCGGTTCGTCCGTCGCGGGCGGCACCCGGTCATCCGATCGTCCACGTGTGGAGGAACCAGCGCAGATGGCTAAGACCATTGCATTCGACGAGGAGGCTCGCCGGGGTCTCGAAAAGGGTATGAACACCCTGGCCGACGCCGTCAAGGTGACCCTTGGCCCCAAGGGCCGCAACGTCGTGCTCGAGAAGAAGTGGGGTGCGCCCACCATCACCAACGATGGCGTGAGCATCGCCAAGGAGATCGAGCTCGAGGAGCCCTACGAGAAGATCGGCGCCGAGCTGGTCAAGGAGGTCGCCAAGAAGACCGACGACGTCGCGGGTGACGGCACCACCACCGCGACCGTCCTGGCCCAGGCCATGGTCAAGGAGGGCCTGCGCAACGTCGCCGCCGGCGCCAACCCGATGGCCCTCAAGCGCGGCATCGAGGTCGCCGTGAAGGCGGTCAACGACGAGCTGCTGGCCCAGGCCAAGCCGGTGGAGACCAAGGAGCAGATCGCGCAGTCCGCGTCCATCTCCGCGGCCGACAACGAGATCGGCGAGATGATCGCCGAGGCCATGGACAAGGTGGGCAACGAGGGTGTCATCACCGTCGAGGAGTCCAACACTTTCGGCCTGGAGCTGGAGCTCACCGAGGGTATGCGGTTCGACAAGGGCTACATCAGCCCCTACTTCGTCACCGACACCGAGCGCATGGAGTCCGTCCTCGAGGACCCCTACGTCCTCGTCGTGAACTCCAAGATCTCCTCGGTCAAGGACCTGCTGCCGCTGCTGGAGAAGGTCATGCAGTCCGGCAAGCCGCTGGCGATCATCGCCGAGGACGTCGAGGGCGAGGCCCTGGCGACCCTGGTGGTCAACAAGATCCGCGGCAACTTCAAGTCCGTCGCCGTCAAGGCGCCGGGCTTCGGTGACCGCCGCAAGGCCATGCTCGGCGACATCGCCATCCTCACCGGTGGCCAGGTCATCTCCGAGGAGGTCGGCCTGAAGCTGGAGACCGCCGAGCTCGACCTGCTGGGCACCGCCCGCAAGGTGGTCGTCACCAAGGACGAGACCACGATCGTCGAGGGCGGCGGCGACGCCGACCAGATCGCCGGTCGCGTCGCGCAGATCCGTGCCGAGATCGACAACTCCGACTCCGACTACGACCGCGAGAAGCTCCAGGAGCGCCTGGCCAAGCTCGCCGGTGGGGTCGCCGTCATCAAGGCCGGCGCCGCGACCGAGGTGGAGCTCAAGGAGCGCAAGCACCGCATCGAGGACGCCGTGCGCAACGCCAAGGCGGCCGTCGAGGAGGGCATCGTCGCCGGTGGTGGCGTGGCCCTCATCCAGGCCTCCGGCGCCTTCGACGGTCTGTCCCTGGAGGGTGACGAGGCGACCGGCGCGAACATCGTCAAGGTCGCGATCGAGGCCCCGCTGAAGCAGATCGCCATCAACGCGGGCCTCGAGGGCGGCGTCATCGCGGAGAAGGTGCGCAACCTGCCCGCCGGCGAAGGCCTGAACGCCGCCAACGGCGAGTACGGCAACATGCTGTCCTTCGGCATCGCCGACCCGGTGAAGGTGACCCGTTCTGCCCTGCAGAACGCCGCCTCCATCGCGGCGCTCTTCCTCACCACCGAGGCCGTCATCGCCGACAAGCCGGAGAAGACCCCGGCCATGCCGGCCGGCGCCGACGGTGGCATGGGCGGCATGGACTTCTGATCCAGCCTCCCGCCGGGCGGCTCGACCGGAGCCCGGCGACGAGCACGACAGGGCGGCCCTCGCAGATCTGCTGCGGGGGCCGCCCTGCGGCGTCCCGGGGCCATGGCTCGGGGTGACGCCAGGGGCAGCCACGCCGCCGGGGGTCGGGGGTCGGGGCGGGAGCCGGGTCAGGCCGGCGTGAAGCGCATCCGGTTGGTCTGCTCGACCAGCTCGTAGTCCTGGCCCGCGGTGCGCAGCGTCGTGGAGATCTGCTGCAGGCTCGTCCGCACCCGTTCCTGCGTGGCGCTCCAGTCCTGGGTCACCGTGTGGAACTGACCCGCGGCCGAGCCCCGCCAGCAGTCCTGCAGCGCGTTGAGCTTGGCCATCATCGCGCGGACCTCGGACTCGATGCTGGCCGCGATGCGCTCGATGTCCCCGGACGCGGCAGCGATCCGGGCGGTGTCGACGGCAAAGGTGTTGCTCATGGTTCATCCCCTCCAGTGGTGGGCGACGGTCTGCCACCCGGTGCACCTGACGCTAGGCCGGGGTGGTCACGTCCCGCAGGAGTTATCCACAGTGCTGCTCGGTCGACAGCGATCGACGACGGCGTCGACGGCCCGGATGCTCGGCTGTCCATGGGTGAGGCTTGACGGCAGCACCGCACCTGCCCGCGGGTAAGGTCGCTGCGTGACCGTGCTCATCGACCCGCCAGCCTGGGCCGCGCACGGGCGCCTCTTCTCCCACCTCGCCAGCGACACCTCCCTCGAGGAGCTGCACGAGGTTGCCCGGCGGGCGGGACTGCCGCCGCAGGCCTTCGAGGGCGACCACTACGACGTGCCGCAGGAGCGGTATGCCGACGCCGTCGCCGCGGGCGCCGTGCCGGTGCCGGCGGGCGAGCTGGCCCGACGCCTGCGGGACAGCGGGCTGCGCTTCCGCAAGCGGCGGGGCGAGCGGCCCCTGGGGCGGCGCCCGAACGGGCTGGAGTGGATCCCCGACGAGCACGTCGTCGAGGTCGTGGCCTCGGCACTGGAGCCACCCTCGTCGGCCGGGGCCGCCGTGATCCTGGTGACCACCGCCGACCTGCTCCTGCTCGTGCGCAACACCAGCCGACAGGGCTGGGCCGCGCCCGGAGGTAAGCGTGACCCCGGCGAGACCGTCCGACAGACCGCCGTCCGTGAGCTCCGCGAGGAGGTGGGCCTGAGCCTGGACCCCGACCACTTGGTGCCGGTCGGCTACCAGCGGATCCTCTTCCCCTCCCAGGCCGCGGCACCCCCGCCCTGGGACCAGACCAACCACCTGGCTGTCTTCGGTGCCCCGCTGCCCGCGCCCGAGCCGCTGCGCCCAGACCCGACCGAGATCGCCGAGGCAGAGTGGCTGTCCTGGACAGAGGCGGAGCGGCGCGCCGGCGGGCAGGTGTTCTGGCCGCTCCTGGCCCGGTGGCGCGACCGGCCGCAGGGACCCTGACCAGAGCCGACCGGCCGGGGCGCCCACGCGTCACCCCAGGTGCTTCAGCGCCTCGCGGCGGCTGAGCGGGCTCAGCCGGTCGGCATACCGCTCGAGGAGGTTTACGACCCAGGCTGGGTCGGTCCTCGCGTGCTGGCGTAGCGCCCAGCCGATCGCTTTCCGCACGAAGAACCGGTCACCGAAGTCGCTGTCGGTGAGGTTCGCCGCGATGCAGCGCTCCAGCAGGGCGGTGTCGGTCTCCTCGCGGTGCCCCAGCTGGGACAGGATCGCCGTGCGGCGAAGCCAGAGGTCGTCCGCACCGGCCCACGCCTCGATGACCGGTGTGACACTCCTCCGGTGCCTCAGCAGCACCGGCCCGACCAGGCGGGTGGCGATCTGGTCGACCAGGTCCCACCATGCACCGGTCACGACGAGGTGCCGGTGGAGCGTGAGCACGGAGGGGTCCTGCCACGCCCGCGCTGACCGGTGCTGGGCGAGGGCGAGCGCGGCATACCGCTGCTCACGATGGGTGGCGCCGTCCCACAGTTCGCGCACGGTGGCCTCCCAGACCAGTCGGTCGTCGGGGGCATGCTGCCGCAGGACCGGGACGAGGATCCGCCGCAGGTCGGGGGTGGTGATGCCGTGGAAGGGCATCGCGCTCTTCATGTAGGCCTGCTGCCCGGCGGCGCGGTCAGGGTCCGCCGCCTCGGTCAGGGCCGAGCGGACCGCGTCGACGAGCGCGACGTCATAGCCGAACGCGACGTCATACCCCATCGGGTGGTGCTCCGGGGTCGGTGGAGAGGTCGGCGAGCTCGGCGGCGAGGTTGGCACGAGCCCGGTCGGTCCAGGCCAGGTGGGCGTGCGAGGTGCGGTAGAGGCGCTCGCGGTGCAGGAAGGGACCCATGATCGCGGCCCGGCCGCGAGCGAAGTCAGGGTCGGGCACGTGGGCGTACTCCCGACGCACCTGCCTGCGGTAGGCCGCGTAGCGCTCGACGGGGGCACCGAGGATCCACAGGTCCGCGTCGTGCACGGCGTCCAGCACCCGGGGCGTCGCCGCGCGCGACGGGACCTCGTGGCCGAAGGTCATCAGCACCCCCGCCTCGATGACCTCGACGGTCGCGGTGTGCACCCCCAGCCGGTGGAGGTGGTCGCGCGCCATCATGGCCGAGCGGTGCTCGTTGCTGCCCGCCGCGGCGCGAGGGTCGTAGACGAGGTCGTGGTACCAGAGGACTCCCCGCACCACCAGCGCCTCGTCGGCGTCCACCTCGCCTGCTTCCTCCAGCTCGTCCACCGCGGCCAGCGTCTCGGCGAGGTGCTCGGCGGTGTGGTAGCTCCGGTGCGGCTCGGACCAGCCGCGTAGCAGCAGCGAGCCTTCGGCCAGCCACAGGTCTCGCCCGGCGTCCGGCGCCAGCTGGGCCGCGTCGGAGAGCCACCGGTCCAGCAGCGGTTCGGCGAGTGCCGCGACGGGCGAGGTCATCGTGCGGGGCTCCTTGTGGCAGGCGGAGACTCCACTGTGCCATGCGGGCGGCCGGGCCCGGCACTGATGGTCGAGCCGTGCGGGTTGGGCGGTCGCGAAGGTCGAGGTGACAGCGCCGAGGTGGGAGGGCCGAGGAGATAACGTTCCGCGGAACGCCTCATCACCGCAGGTCACGGCGTTGGCAGCCCGTTCTGGAGGGTATGTCGGGCCTCGCCGCTAGCGTGCAGGCACAGCCCGGAGGGGCCGGGTGGGGAAGGAGGGGCGAGATGGAGAAGAGGATCGAGAAGAGCGCTGCCGAGTCGGCCGATACTGGGGGAGAGGCCGGACGCCGCGTCACCGCCGGGATGGGCTCAGCACGCCCGACCCAGGACGACCTGGCAGCCCTGGGTGATGAGATCGCCCAGCTGGCGGGACAGATCGCTGCGGCCGAGGCCCGGTTTCTCCGGCTGCTGGGGGAGTTCGACGCCTGGGGCGGCTGGGGTGGCCCGGGAATCCGCTCCCTCGCACAGTGGTTGTCGTGGCGAGCCGGGATGAGTTTGCGCACTGCTCAGGAGCACATCCGCATGGCGCGAGCGCTCCGGCGGCTACCGTCGATCAGCCGAGCGTTCGAGGCGGGGGAGCTGTCCTTCTCCAAGGTGCGGGCGCTGACGCGGGTGGCGACGCCGATGAACGAGGACAGCCTGGCCAGGATGGCCAAGAACGCGCCCGCGGCCCACGTCGAGCGGGTCGTGGCGGGCCTTCGCAAGGTGCCGCTGCCGAAGCCGCGGCCATGGGACCCGCAGTCAGGTGGTGCCGGTCCAACACGCGGCGAGCCGGGCGAGGAGGGCGTGGAAGGGCGAGACAGCGGCGCGGAGGGTGAGGCGCCGACACCGGAGGAGCCGGAGCCTGGAGCGCAGGGATCGGGTGAGGAAAGGCCACCAACGCAGGAGCCGGATCAACAGGGGGCTCGAGCGCAGGAGCCGGGTCACGGGGCGGCGGCCGAGACGAGGCCCGGCGGATCAGGCCAGCCTTCCGCTGAGCCCGGCGCGGTCGGCGAGCCGCGAACGGCCCCGTCGCAACGGCTTCGATGGCGGTGGGATGAGGAGACGGACGAACTTGTCGTGTGGGGCCGTTTCGGGGGAGCCGACGGGAAGGTCCTCCTGGCGGCCCTGACCAGGGCGGAGCTGGAGCGCATCCGGACGCAGCAGCACGAGGACGGAGGAAGGGCCGAAGAAGGTCAGCAGCAGGATAGGGGCGGGAGGGGTGAGCCGGTCGATCCGGGTGGATCCTCGGACGCCGTGGACCGCACCGCCCCGCCGCCGTCGGACGCCGGGCCGGCCCTGATCGCGCTGGCGCAGATAGGACTGGCCGCTCAGCATGCTCCTGCCCACGCTGCGGCCGCCGAGGTCATCTACCTGCACGTCGCGGACGACGGGGGACAGGCATCAGAGGTGGACGGCGGTCGAACCGGCCGGGTCAGCGCGGACGAGGGGCCGGTCCTCGACAAGGACGCCGGGGAGGAGGTGCTGTGCGGAGCCTCCGCCCGGTGCGTGGTGCAGGGAGCGAAGGGCTCGGTGTTGGCGTACGGCCGCAGACGTCGCCTGTTCTCCGCGACCCAGCTCAAGGCACTGCGGCTGGGGGACGGCTGCTGCCAGACCCCCGGATGCGGTCGGACCCGCTTCCTGCACGCCCACCATGTCGTGTACTGGTGGCACGGCGGACTGACCGACCTCGACAACGCCGTCCTGCTGTGCAGCGCGTGCCATCGTGCGGTGCACCTAGGTCGACTGCGGATCACCGCCCTCGGCGACCAGCAGTTCGAGTTCGTCGACGCGACCTCCGACGACGTCATCCACCCTGCTCCCGCCGTCGCTGGGCAGGCGGACCGCATCCTCGCGCAGCGGACCATCGGTCCTCGGACCGTGACCGGCGGCTGGTTCGGCGAGCCTCTGGACATCAGCGCAGTGACGGCGGAGCTGATCGCCTACTGGAGGCAGCAGGATCCGGCGTCAGCCTCCGTCATGACCGGCGGCGGGTCGTCCGACACCTGGGATGACGCCTTCGGTGACGAGGTGGCGTGGGACGACCCCCGACGCGGTACCTGGGAGGTGGTGACGGATCGGCAGGTCTCTGCGGAACCGGACGAGGCGGCGTAGACAGGGTTGCTCTCGGGGTGTCGGGGGTGTCGGGGGTGTCGGAGGTGTCGGGGCTGTCCGGTTCCTTCGGGACCTGGGCGTCCCCGGCGGTCAGTGCTCCGAGGACAGCGTGGTGAGCGAGGCGGCCACGCGAGCGGGGGCACGACCAAGCGCCCCCGGAACGAGGGTCACGGGGGCGCGAGGAGGTCGGGTCAGCGACGGAGGAGAGGTCGGGTCAGCGACGCACGAGGGAGTCGGCGAGGTCGGCCAGGGCGTCGGCCAGGTCCTCGCGCTTGTCGTGCGCGGTCGACATGGCCGAGCCGATCAGGCCGGACACCCCGCTCTTGCTCTTGGAGCTGCCGGAGCTCAGCGCGCCGGTGATGCCGTGGCCCACCGAGCTCGCCGCGCCGGTGACGCCGCCGGCCACCGCACCGGCCGCGCCGGTGACGCCGCCCACGACGTTCTTGGCCGCGCTCTTGGTGCCGGAGAGGAAGGACTGCAGCGCCAGGGTCAGACCGGCGCCCACCAGCCAGACGTCCTTGGCCAGCGAGGTGCCCTCGGCGGTCGGGCGGATCCCGTCGTCCTGGGTCATGCCCGGGGTCTTCAGGTACATCCCGGTCAGCGCGGCACCGAAGCCGGCCAGGCCAGCGCCGGCCACGGCGGACGGCACCTTGGGGATGAGCAGCGCCGCACCCAGGCCGATCTCGCCGTAGGCGAGCAGCTTGCCGAACTCGGCCGGCTTCAGGTCCTTGAGGATCGGGTAGACACCGGACGCCCACCCGTGCATCTGCTCCTGCTCCTCCGGCTCGGCCTTGAGCTTGTTGATGCCGGAGTTCAGGATGTAGGCGCCGGTGGCGACGCGCAGCGGGACATGGGTGGGGTGCATGGTCGCTCCTTCTGTGGAGGGGAGGGGGTCCGTGGTCCCACCGTATGCCTTGTGGCCCCGGCCTGCGACCCGGCCCCACGTAAGATGCCGGGTGAATCACGCCGCTCCCGCCCCTCGACCACCCTGGCAGGACCAGGCGTGCACGTCCGCCCACCGCACGTCGAACGGAGCAGCCATGCCGCAGCCGGTGCTGACGGTCGTCGTGCCCATGTTCGACGAGGAGGACGTGCTGCCGCTGTTCGTGGAACGGCTACGCCCCGTGGTCGACGGGCTGGGTGTGCCCTACGAGGTCCTCGTCGTCGACGACGGCAGCCGCGACCGCACCCCGATCCTGCTGCAGCAGCACCGGCATACCTGGCCCGAGCTGCGGGTGCTGCGGCTACGCGCGAACGCCGGGCACCAGGCAGCGATCTCCGCAGGGCTGGCCCGGTCGCGGGGTGACTACGTGGTCACCATCGACGCCGACCTGCAGGACCCGCCGGAGCTGATCGGCGACATGCTGCGACTCGCCCGGGACGAGCAGCTCGACGTCGTCTACGGCGCGCGTTCGGACCGCACGACCGACACCGCCTTCAAGCGGGTCACCGCCCGTGGCTACTACGACACGATGCGCCGCCTCGGCGCCGACCACGGGCCCAGGCACGCCGGGGACTACCGGTTGATGTCGCGCGCGACGGTGGACGCCGTCAACGCGCTGCCCGAGCACCACCGGGTGCTCCGGCTGGTCGTGCCCCAGCTCGGCTTCCCCAGCGGCGTGCTCACCTACCGCCGCGAGCAGCGGGCAGCCGGGCGGTCCAAGTACCCGCTGGCCAAGATGCTGCGCCTGGCGGTCGACAGCATCACCGGCGCCAGCATCGCGCCCCTGCGGCTGGCGACGTGGACCGGCGTGCTGGGCTTCGTGGTCGCGATGCTGCTGCTCGCCTACGCCCTGATCGGGTATGCCGTCGGCCTCACCGTCCCCGGGTGGGCCTCCACCATCGTGATCGTCACCTTCGTCGGCGGCACCCAGCTGCTGTGCCTGGGCATCCTGGGTGAGTACGTCGGCCGCATGTACACCGCCCAGCTGGCCCGGCCGACCTACTACGTGGCGCACGACTCGGCGGAGCTCACGTCGGGGCGCCCGGAGACACCGGGGCAGCAGACCTAGCCCGTGAGGGGTGCCCGGTCAGGCCGTTGCGACGTGCTGACCAGCGCCTCGGGAAGCGGTTCGGCGTGGACCACGGTGAGCCCGGACACCGCCCGGGTGAGCACCACGTAGAGCCGTCTCAGGCCCGTGCGCTCGTCCGGCTCCGCCGCCGCGATGGCTGCCGGCTCCACGACGACGACCTGGTCGAACTCCAGGCCCTTGGCGACGGTCGCCGGCACGAGGTGGACGCGCAGGACCCGCTCACCCGCGTGCGCGCCGTCCAGCACCTCGTGCTCGAGGCCGACCGACCGCAGGGCGTCAGACACCCGCCCGGTCCACCCGTCCGGGACGATCACGCCGACCGTGCCGGGGTGGGCGGTGGACGCCTCGTGCGCGGCACGGGCAGCGCCGCTGACGGCGTCGGAGACCGGGAGGACGTCCAGCCGTCCGGGGTTGCTCCGCACCGACTCCGGCGGGGTGAGACCCGGCGCGATCGAGGGCAGCAGTCGGGCGGCGAAGTCGATGACGGCTCCGGGCACCCGGAAGCCGCGGACCAGCTCCTCCAGGTGGGTGCCGGGCGCCGCGAGGTCCTTGCCGAGGTGGCGCAGGGACTCGGCCCACGACCCGGTGGCCCAGGGGGTGGTGCCCTGGGCGAGGTCCCCGAGCACGGTGAGCGAGCCGGTCGAGGCCCGGCGGCCCACCGCGCGCAGCTGCATGGGGGACAGGTCCTGCGCCTCGTCGAGGATGACGTGCCCCAGGCTGGGAGTGCGCTCGATGAGGTCGCTCAGCTCGTCCAGCAGCACGAGGTCCGCGGCGCTCCACCGGGCCGACCCGGGGGAGCGAGGGGCCTTGTCCCAGACCATCGCCCGCTGGTCCTGCGCCAGGCCCTCGCCGGTCGACAGGAGGTGCGCGAGCACCGCGGTCGGTCGCAGGTCCGGCCACAGGCTCTTCACGTACGCCTTCACCGCGACCGACCGAGCCACGGCGTCCTGCACCCGGTCGTCGGGGGAGTCGCCGGAGCGCTCCATGGCGACCAGCACGGCGTGCGCGAGCCGCTGGGGCAGCATGGCGCGGGCCGCGGCATACCGGACCCCGCGGGTGCGCAGCTCGTCGAGCATGTCCTGCACCTCGTAGGCCGGCACCCGCCACTTGCGCGACCCGCGCGGCACGACGAGCGCCTCGGTCGCCGGCCGGACGTTCGCCCACAGAGCGTCCCGCAGCACCTCGGCCATCCGGGCCTCGCCCTTGAGCCTGGCGACGTGCGGGGTGTCGACGGCCCGGACCTGCGCGTGCGCGACGAGCTCCTCCACGGTGGTGTGCCGGACGGTCACCTCGCCCAGCGAGGGCAGCACGGCGCCCACGTGCTCCAGGAAGGCCCGGTTGGGTCCGACGACCAGGACCCCGGAGCGGGAGAGCCGGTCGCGGTAGGCGTAGAGCAGCCAGGCGGCCCGGTGCAGCCCGACCGCGGTCTTGCCGGTGCCGGGTGCTCCCTGCACGCACACGGTCGTCGTGACATCCGCCCGGACGATCTCGTCCTGCTCGGGCTGGATGGTGGCCACGATGTCCCGCATGGGTCCCACGCGGGGCCGCTCGATCTCCCGGGCGAGCAGCGCGCTGGTGCGTGGGCTGCCACCCCTGTCCCCTGCCCTGTCCGCGCTGTCGCCGGCACCGCTGTCCGCGCTCGCCAGCCACTCGTCCTCGTAGGCTGTGATCTCGCCGCCCTCGACACCGAACCTGCGCCGCCGGACCAGGCCCATCGGGTCGGCCACGCTGGCGCGGTAGAAGGGCCGCGAGACCTCAGCCCGCCAGTCGAGCACGACCGGGTCACCCTCGCCGTCGGAGACGTGCCGACGGCCGATGTACAGCGCCTCCTCGCCGTCGACGCGGCCGAAGAACAGCGTGGTGCCCGGGTCGTCCTGCAACGCCTTGGCGCGCAGCCACAGCGTCCGCGCCAGTGCCTCCCCGGCGATCGCGTCACCGCCGTCGGCCGCCAGGGACAGGGTGTGCTCGCGCATCCGCGCCAGCTCGGTCCGGGCCCGGACCAGGTGGGCACGCTCGTGCGCCAGCTCGGTGACGGGGTTCGTCGGAGAGTCCATGACGCGATCGGTGGTGTCGAGATCGGTGGTGTCGAGGGCGGTGGTGGCGTGGGAGGTGGCGGCGGGGGCCGCGGGGCTGGCAGTGGAGGTATGCGGTGGGCGCGCGGGCACGATAGGCCTCCGTCCGGGATGCACCGGAGCATCGGGCAGGGGGTGGCGAGGGAGGGGTGGGGAGGGAGGGGTGGCGAGGGAGGGGTGGCCGGGAGGAGATCGGCGGACAGGCCAGACCACAAGAGGGGGCGGCGGGAAAGGGCGGGAGAAGAGGCTACACGCTCCGCGACCGCGCTGGAAGGGTCCGGAACGGGGTCGTCAGGTTAACTTCAGCCAGAGGCTTGTTATAGAGCAACTATAACTATAGGGTGCGAGCATGCTCATCCGCATCGACCCGCAGGCCGCCGAGCCGATCTACGCACAGCTGGTGCGGGAGATCCGCCGTGCGGTCACGGCCGGCGAGGTCGGCGTGGGGGACCGGCTCCCCGCGGCCCGTGAGCTGGCCCGGTCGCTGGACGTCAACATGCATACCGTCCTCCGGGCCTACGCCGAGCTGCGCGACGACGGCGTGATCGAGCTGCGCCGGGGCCGGGGCGCGGTGGTGACCGCCGCGCCGAACACCCCGAGCGAGGTGAGCGCCGCGCTGCGCGACCTGGTCGCCCTGGCCCGGCGGCACGACATACCCCTGGCTGACCTGCACCGAGCCCTCGACGACGAAGGAGGCATCCGATGACCGATGCCCAGCCCCGAACCCCGACCCTCACCCGGCAGGAGCAGCGCGTGCGCCGGGCGCACCTGGTGGCGTGCTGCGCTCTGCTGGCCGTTCTGGCGGTCGGCTACCTGGCGGTGGCCGCACTGGTCGCGAGCGACCTGCCGGCGCAGGTACCTGTGCACTTCGGGGTGGACGGTGTGGCTGACGGCTGGCTGGACCGGGGGGTCGCGCTGGTCGCGTTCGGCCTCGTCGGCCTGGGGCTGCCGGTGCTGCTGCTGGTGATCTTCGCGGCCGGCGAGTGGTGGCGGGGCTCGTCCGCGCGGTTCGTCACGGCGCTCGTCTGCGGGGTGGCCGTCGGTCTCGTGGCGATGTTCGCCTGGCTGCTCTGGTCCGCGGCCGGGGGAGCCGGACTCGACGCACTGCGGAGCGGGCCGGACGCCGGGGAGGTGCGGATGAGCCCGTGGCTGCTGCTGGGCCCGCTGGCCGTCGCGGTCGGCGTCGGGCTGGTGGTGGTCGCGCTGCTGCCGCCCCCGCTGCCGCAGCCGATACCCGAGCGCGCCGAGCCGCTGGCCATCTCCCCGAGCGACCGGGTGTCGTGGTTCGGGCGTGCGCGCAGCGCCCAGTCGGTGCTCCTGGCTCTGCTGGCCGCGGTGGTGCTCGTGGTGCTCGCGTTCCTGGCCACCGGGGTCTGGTGGCTGTGGCTGGTCGCGGTGCTCCTGCTGCTGCTCTTCCCGGCCACGACGGTCTTCACGGTGACCGTCGACCGCGGCGGCCTCACCTGGCGCTCGGCCCTCGGCGTGCCCCGCGGGCACGTGCCGCTCGAGGACGTGACCCAGGTGAGCGTGGTGCAGGTGCGTCCGGGTGACTACGGCGGATATGGCGTCCGGTCGGTGCCCGGGGCGACCGCGATCGTCACCCGGCACGGGTCGGCTCTGCAGGTGGAGCGGGAGGCAGGACGCACCTTCATCATCACCGTGGACGATGCGACGGCCGCGGCCAGCGTGCTCGAAGGCCTGCGCCTGCGGGGCTGAGGGACGGCGGGGCGGTGGGGCGAGGGCCCCGGGCTGCGGGCAGGCGGCCCGGGGCTCAGGGCTTGCGGATGACGCGGAGCGGCTTGAGCGTCTTGGGCCGGTCCCGCTGGCGATCGATCGCGAGCTGGTAGGACTCGACGACCGACTCGGTTGCCGTGCGCCAGGAGTAGCGCTCGGCGTCCCGGCGAGCAGCCTGGGACATCTGCTGCCGGGCCTGCGGGTCGAGCAGCAGGTGCCTGAGCCGGTCGGTCCAGCCGTCGGTGTCACCGGGCTGCACCAGGTAACCGGTCACGCCGTCCTGGACCACGAAAGGGATGCCGCCGGCGTCGGCGCCCACGACGGGCACGCCGCTGGCCATCGCCTCGAGCCCGACCAGCCCCAGGGTGTCGGTGGTCGAGGGGAAGGCGAAGACGTCGGCGGAGGCGAAGGCCTGGGCCAGCTCCTCACCGGCCAGGTAGCCGGTGAACACCGTCGGCGTGCCGGCGAAGGCGCGCTCCAGCTCGGCCTTCGCCGGGCCCGACCCGACCATGGCCAGCCGCACCCCCTGCGGTGCCAGCCGCCGGACCGGCTCGAGCAGCTGGTCCAGGTCCTTCTCACGGGACAGCCGACCCACGTAGAGCAGCAGCGGCGCCTCGGGGTGGCCGCCGGTCAGCCGCTCGCGCATCTCCCGGGTCCGTCGGGACGGGTGGTAGCCGACGGTGTCGACCGCCTTGGGCCACAGCCCGATCTCGCGCACCCCCGCGGACAGCGCCCAGTCCACGAGCTGGGGGGAGGGGCAGAGGTTGACGTCGGCGAGGTTGTGCAGGTGCACGATCCAGGACTGCGACGGCGCCCGGAGCAGGGAGAGACCGAGCCGGGTGGTGTAGGTGGGCACGTCGGTGTGGAAGCTGGCCAGCAGCGGCAGGTCGCGGCGGCGGGCGGAGAGCACCCCGTAGGCGGCGAGCCAGACGGGGTTGACGGCGTGCACCACGTCCGGGCGGAAGGCGTGCATCTCCCGGCCGATCCGGCCGGTGGGCAGGCCGACGCGGATCTCGGGGTACCACGGACGGAAGGACACCGACCGGACCGGGAAGATCCGGTGGGTACCGAAGCGCCGGGGCGGGTGGCCGGGGGCGAAGACGATGGCCTCGTGGCCGAGCTGCTCCAGCTCCTCCAGTGTGCGCTGCAGGCGGGTGACGACGCCATCAACCTTGGGGAGGAAGACCTCGGTGAAGATGGCGATCCGCACAGGGTCACTCCTCGCGGGTTGGCTGGGATGGGGCTGGGGCTGGCTGCTGTCGGCCTGCGCGCGGGCGCCGCCGCTGGGTGGGCGCCGCAGGTCAAGGTATCAACCGGCGCCCAGGCCCAGGGTCGAGGGTAACCAGGCCTGCCTGCGGCTCAGCCTTCGTCGGGTCGTGTCGCGAAGGTGACCGGGACCTCCTGCAGGACGCCGTCACGCACGATCGTGAGCGTGGCGGTGTCCTCGGCGCCGCGCTCGCGGACCTGGCCGACGAGGGCGGTCGCGCTCGACACCTGGTCGCCGTCCACCGCGGTGACCAGGTCGCCCCGCTGCAGGCCCGCCTCGTCGGCGGGCGAGCCGGGCTCGACCTGCTCCACCTGCGCGCCGGACAGGGCGGCCCCGTCGACCTCGGTGCGGCCGTCGGAGAGGCCAACCCCCAGGAATGCGTGGCTGGCTCGTCCGGTGGTGATGAGCTGGTCGGCGACCCGCTGGACGGCCTCGGAGGGGATGGCGAAGCCGATGCCGATGGACCCGCCCTGGCCGGCGGCCCCCTGGGAGAGGGTGGCGATGGCGGTGTTGATCCCGATCAGCTCGCCGGCCGCGTTGACCAGGGCACCACCGGAGTTGCCCGGGTTGATCGCCGCGGAGGTCTGGATGGCGTTGGTCACCACGGGGACCGACGGCGAGCCGGGGGTCGACCCGGCCGAACGGGTCGTGACCGGCCTGTCCAGAGCACTGACGATGCCGGTGGTGACGGTCCCGGACAGGCCGAGCGGGTTGCCGATGGCCATGACCGGGTCGCCGACGGCCAGCTCCGACGCCGGGCCGACGTCGAGCGGCGCCAGGTCCTCGGGGACGGTCTGCAGCCGGACGACGGCCAGGTCGCTGGCCGTGTCGCTGCCCACCACGTCGGCGGCGTAGGTGCGGCCGTCGGCCAGGGTCACCTCGACGAGCTGCGCGCCCGCGACGACGTGGGCGTTGGTGACCACGTGGCCCTCGGCGTCCCAGACCACCCCGGAGCCGGAGCCCTGACCCTGCTGGCCCAGGACGGCGATGGACACCACGCCCGGGGAGACGGCCTCCGCCACGGCGGCCCAGTCGCCCTGGCCCACCGGCGACGTGCCGTCGGCATCCGTCATGTCCTCACCCGTCGCGTCGGCGACCGGTTCGGCGCTGAGCGCCGGCGCGTCCGCAGAGGAGTCGCTCTGCACGACCCCCGGGCCGTCGTCCCCGACGTTCTCCCCGATCCGCACCGCGGCATACGTGCCGCCCGTGGCCAGCGCCGCGGAGATGAAGCCGACCGCCAGCAGGTCGGTGAAGGGACGGCGACCGGTCCGGGGTCCGCGCGCAGGGGCCGGGGTCTGCGGGGCGGTGGCCTGCGGGGCGGTGGTCTGGGCAGGGGTGGGCTGCGACGCCGTGTGGTGCGCCTGGTTGCCCGGCGTGGGGTCGAGGGGGCTGGTCATAGCCATATCCAACACCGCGCAGGTCCACGGTTCCTGACGAGCCGCTGAGGGATCGCTGGGAGGGGAGGTGGGTAGTAGTTGATTACGACAAGATCTCGGAACGGTATCGAAGGCGTAACGAAACCGGATGAATCGCCTCAATCGGGGGACGGCGATTGAGGTTGACCCCGCGTCCTCGCTATGTTCAAGGCCTAGTCACAACCGTCCAATCGGGGCGACGTGTTGCCTGCGGCGTGCACGCATGCGGTGTAGGAGGCATGTGCCTCGTCCAACCGAAAGGACCTGGTCAACCATGGCCAATTTCAGGATGACTGCGCTGGCGACCGTCTCGGCGGCCTCCCTTCTGCTCGCCGCCTGCGGTGACAGCGGCAACGGGGACGGGGACGGCGAGGCCGGCTCCACGCTGGAGCGCCTGCGCGAAGAGGGATCGATCACCGTCGCGTTCGCCGGCGAGATCCCCTACAGCTACGAGGACGAGAACGGCGAGCTCACCGGCGCGACCATCGCGCTGGACCGGGAGATCTACGCCGCCCTCGGCATCGAGGAGGTCAACGGCCAGCTCGTCGAGTGGGACGCGCTGATCCCGGGCCTCAACCGCGGCTCCTACGACTCGGTGTCGGCAGGTATGTCGATCCTGCCGGACCGGTGCGAGCGCGCGGCCTTCTCCCACCCCAGCCTGATGTACACCACCGCGCTGCTGGTGCCGGAGGGCAACCCGATGGGCCTGACGGACATGTCCTCCTTCGAGGGCTCCGACGCCGTCCTGGCGGTGCAGTCCGGCGCCATCGAGCAGGGCTACGCCGACGAGATGGGCCTGGAGAACACGATGACGGTGAACTCCTCCACCGACGGGATGGACGCGGTCACCAGCGGGCGGGCCGACGCCTTCGCGCTGACCGCCATCACGATGAACGCGCTCGCCGACCAGGGCGAGGGCCTGGAGGCCACCGATGCCTTCGTCGCCGAGGTCAACGGCGTGGCCCAGGTCAGCGCCGGCGCCACCGTCTTCCGCCCGGACGACACCGAGCTGCTCGAGGCCTACAACGAGGAGCTGGCCAAGATCGTCAGCGACCCGGAGCGCTTTGAGTCCATCGTCGGCGAGTTCGGCTTCACCGAGGCCGAGCGCCCGCCGGAGGGCCTGACCACCGAGATGCTCTGCGAGGGTGACCTGGAGGCGGCCAACGAGGCGCTCCAGAGCGACGGCTGAGCAGACCCCTCCCGTGATCGACCTACTCGCCGACATCGGCGAGGTGCTGCCGAGGCTGGTGAGGGAGGGCCTGCTGGCCACCCTCACCGCCTTCGGCGGCGGTGCCGTGCTGACGGTCCTGCTGGCCGTCCTGCTCGGGCTCGCACTCCACCAGGGACCCGCCTGGATGCGGGGGATCGCCCGCGTCATCGTCGAGCTCTTCCGCGGCACCAGCCTCGTCGTCCAGCTGTTCTTCCTCTTCTACGTCATCCCCACCCTGACCGGTTTCGACCTGGGCTCCACGGGCGCGGCCATCCTGGGGCTCGGCCTCAACTACGGTGCCTACGGCGCCGAGATCGTCCGTGGCTCCCTCAACGCCGTGCCCAAGGTGCAGTGGGAGTCGAGCACCGCGCTGTCGATGCCCTGGCTGACCAAGATGCGCCGGGTCATCTGGCCCCAGGCCTGGGCCCTGATGCTGCCCGGCTTCAACAACCTGCTGGTGATGCTCGTCAAGGGCACCGCCGTGGTGAGCCTGGTGCTGGTGGCCGACCTCACCTTCGAGGCCGACCGCGCCCGACGCCTCTACGGCACCTGGCCGGCATACCTCGCCGTCCTCATCCTCTACTTCCTCATCGCGCTGGCGGTCTCCCTGGTCCTGCGCCGGATGGAGCGGCACGCGCAGCAGCGCCTCGGGCTGCGTGACTCCCAGCTGGCCCAGGCGAAGAAGGATGCCGCCCAGGCCATGGCCGGCGCTGCCGCAGCCGGCGGGTCCATGGGTGTCGCAGGCGGCGTCGGTAGCACGCCGGGCCCGGATGACGATGTGGGACGCAAGGGGGGGAGTTCCTGATGTGGGAGACCGAGCTCTTCCTCGAAGCCTTCCCGATCCTGCTCCGGCAGTTCGTGGAGATCACCCTCGTGGTCACGGTGCTGGGGTCCCTGATCGCCGCCATCCTCGGGCTGGTCTGGGCCATCGCCCAGCGCGAGCTCCCGAGCTGGCTGGCCAAGCCGCTGGGCTGGGTCCTGGACTTCATCCGGATGACCCCTCTGCCGGTCCACCTGCTCGTCATCTACCACGGCTTCCCCGGGATCTCCGCGATGACCGTCGGGGTCGTGGTGATCGGGATCCACTACTCGACCTACATGGCCGAGTCCTACCGCTCGGGGATCGAGTCGATCGGCAGGGGTCAGTGGGAGGCGGCCACCGCTCTCTCGCTGCCCCGCAGCCGGACCTGGCGGGCGGTGATCATGCCGCAGGCCGTGCGCAACACCCTGCCCTCCCTGGGCAACTGGGCGATCGCGATGTTCAAGGACACCCCGTTCCTGATCTTCATCTCCGTCCCGGAGATGGTCACCGCGGCCCGCGAGTTCGGCGGGAAGCACTTCACCTACATCGAGGCCTTCACCGTGGCCGGCATCCTGTTCCTCGTGGCCAGCTACCCGACCGCGATCCTCATGCGAAAGCTGGAGAAGAAACTTGCCTACTGATCCCAACCCCACCGATCCGGCCCGCGCCAACGCCAGCGCCGACGCCACCAACGTCAACGGCCAGCCGCGGATCCGCTTCGAGGACGTGCTGAAGAAGTTCGGCCGGACCACGGTGCTCGAGGACCTCAACTTCTCGGTGGACCGCGGCGAGCGCGTCACCCTCATCGGCCCGTCGGGGTCGGGCAAGACCACGATCCTGCGGCTGGTGATGACTCTGGAGCGGCTGTCCGGCGGCTACATCTGGATCGACGGCCAGCCGCTGACCCACGACCGTCGCGACGGCAAGCGGGTGGAGCTCAAGCCGCGCGAGGTCTCCCAGGTGCGCAAGCGGATCGGCATGGTCTTCCAGCAGTTCAACCTGTTCCCCAACATGAACGTGCTGCAGAACATCACCGAGGCACCGGTCCACGTCCTGGGCCTTCCCGAGGAGGAGGCCAAGGAGAAGGCCCTCACCCTGCTGGACCGGGTCGGGCTGCGGCACCGGGCGGACGCCCACCCGACCGAGCTGTCCGGCGGTCAGCAGCAGCGCGTCGCGATCGCCAGGGCCCTGGCCATGGATCCGGAGATCCTGCTGCTGGACGAGGTGACCTCCGCGCTGGACCCGGAGCTGGTGGGGGAGGTGCTGCGCGTCCTGGAGGACGTGGCCGCCAACACCGACATCACGATGCTCATCGTCACCCACGAGATGCAGTTCGCCCGCGACGTCTCCCAGCGCGTGATGATGTTCGACGGCGGCCGGATCATCGAGGAGGCCTCGCCCGACGAGATGTTCACCAACCCGCGCCACGAACGGACCCAGAAGTTCCTGGAGGCCGTGGTCTAGGCAGTCCTAGTCGATCTGGTCGGGGTGGTCGATCTCGTCGTGATCGTCGGAGTCGTCTGACAGCATCGGTGCCGCCGCGGGCAGGTCGACCCGGAAGGTCGCCCCGCCGCCAGGCGTCGGCACGTGCCGGACCTGAGTTGGGTCAAAAGGCTTAGTGCCTAGGTCGCGCCGTTCTTGAGGTCGTTGAGGACGGCTTGATCGCTGGAGCTGAGGGCTGGTGGCAGGGTCTGGACGGCGCCGTTGGCCTCGATGGTGGCTGAGCGCAGTGGGCGGATCTGGCGCAGGAATCGGCGCAGGGAGAGTCCGGTCCGGGCCTGGACGGTGCGAGCGATCGCCAGGGCGGTGAACACGATGGTCAGGTGCGCCTCGATCGAGTCGCGTCGTCGGGCGAACAAGGGACGGGCTCGCAGGTCGCTCTTGGACATCCGGAACGTCTGCTCCACGTGCCATAGGTCTCGGTAGGAGTCGATCACCTCGGCCGCGGGCAGGGCCGTGGCCGGGATGTTGGTGACGAAGCCCTTGAGCCCGGCCAGCCGGCGGGCTCTGGCCAGCGCCGCTTCGTCCAGGACCAGGCCGTCGCTCTGGGTCTTGACGAACCTGGGGGTGCGGGCTGGTTTGTCGCCCTCGATGGCCGCGCGGGCTCGGTTCTCCTGGGCGGTGAGGGTCTTGTTGTCCCTCGCGAACCGCTTGGCCGAGTAGGACCACACCGCCCGCCAGGAGCTGGGGTGCTGCTCGGGGTCCCAGGCCGGCTCGCGACGCAGGGCGGGGTCGTTGTCGGTGTTCTTGCCGACCTTGGGGGTCACGGTGTCGATGATCTGGCCATCGGTGAACGCATCCCCGTGCCAGCGGAAGTGAGAGATCAGGTCGATCGGGGCCTTGGCGGTCTTGGACCCGACGATGAAGGTGTGCCCGGCCTCGTCCAGGGCTCTCAGGTTGGCCGCGGACAGCATCCCGGCATCCGCGACAACGACCAGGTCGGTGATGCCGTGCCGCGCGGCGAACGCCTCGATGATCGGCACGATGGTGTGGGTCTCGGCCTTGTTGCCCTCCCAGCAGCCGATCTCCAGAGGGAAGCCGTGTCGGTCGACCAGCAGGCCGACGATGATCTGTGGGTCGACCCGACGCTCCTTGGAGTAGCCGACCTTGCGCAAGGCGTCTTCCTCGGCGGCTTCGAAGTGCAGCGTGGTCACGTCGTACAGACACAGCGACACGTCTCCGCTGGCCCGGGCGTGCTGGAAGCAGAGCTCGGCGATCTGGTCACGGTAGGCCCCGTCCTGGCAACGGCCCAGCGTGCGTTTGCGGGTCGACAGGCTCGCCGAGGTCCGGCCCAGGTCGGCCAGCACCCGGTCGACGTCCAGCAGGCTGGTCGGCTCCACCACCCGGGCGATGACCAGGTCGCGGAACACCTCATCCTCCAGGGCGTCGAGGCCCAGGTCGGTGTACACCCCGGCCAGGGCGTCATACAGCACCGCCGAAGACGTGCGCAGCACCTGCGGCGCGGCCACCACCGGGCGCCGTGCCGGGACGGTGGCTGGCTCGTCGAACAGCGTCTGGGTCGGGGCCGGCACCATGGCCGCCCTGGTCACCGGCAGCGACAGTCCCAGGTCCAGCTGCCCCTGGGCGTCGTCCTCGAGCAGCTTGCGCGCCCGATCCATCAGCAGCCCGAGCTCGGTCTCATCGTGCGCCGACCCCACGTGCCGCACGATGCGCCGCCGCCCGCCCACGGACTCGGCGATCTGCACCGCGGTCGCACCCGAGGCCGTCCGCACCCGCCGAATCCACGCCATCACCCGATCCTAGGGCCCCGGTTAGTGCCTAAACGACGCACCAAGCCACTACATCACCGCAGGTCACAGCCCCGCGCCCCGAAGAATCAGCGACTTGTGACCCAACTCAGGAGTCCTAGTCGATCTGGTCGGGGTGGTCGATCTCGTCGTGATCGTCGGAGTCGTCTGACAGCATCGGTGCCGCCGCGGGCAGGTCGACCCGGAAGGTCGCCCCGCCGCCAGGCGTCGGCACGTGCCGGACGCTGCCCCGGTGCCGCCCCACGATCGCGGCGACGATGGCCAGGCCCAGGCCGGTGCCGCCCGAGGCGCGGCTGCGGGACTTGTCCGCCCGGTAGAACCGCTCGAAGACCCGCTCGGCGGCGTCGGGGGTCAGGCCGGTGCCGTGGTCGCGCACCTCGACGACCACCCGGTCATCGACATGGCCCACCGCCACCTCGACCGGTGTCCCGGCAGGCGTGTGCGCCAGCGCGTTGGCGACGAGGTTGGTCAGCACCTGGCGCAGCGCACCGTCCTCACCCACCACCACGGGCGCCGGCGGGTCGACGGACTCTCCCCGAGCCGGCGGCACGAGCGGCACCAAGGTGACCCTGCGGTCCGGGGCGCGCACGGTCGCGTCCTGCACGACGTCGGAGGCCAGCACGGTCAGGTCGACCCGGGTGGGCGACATCGTGGGCTGGCTGTCCCAGCGGGTGAGGGTGAGCAGGTCCTCCACGAGCGTGGTCATCCGGGTGGCCTCACCCTCGATCCGCCGCATCGCCCCGGCCACGTCCTCGGAGTCGGTCATCGCGCCGAACCGGTGCAGCTCGGCATACCCCTTGACCGTCGCCAGCGGTGTGCGCAGCTCGTGCGAGGCGTCGGCGACGAAGTCGCGCATCCGCTGCTCAGAGGCCTCCCGCACCGCGAACGACTGCTCGATCTGGGCGAGCATGGCGTTCACCGACTCCGAGAGGGAGGCGATCTCGTCCCGGGCCCCACCGGGCGGCACCCGCCGCGAGAGGTCCCCCGCCGCGATGGCCGCGGCCGTGTCCTCGATGCGGGTCAGCGGCCGGAAGGCGCGGCGCACCGCGAAGAAGCCGAGGACCCCGACCAGCACCAGCGTGGTGAGCCCGATGACGGTGATGATGACCGCCAGCTGGCGCACCGTGCTCTCCGCCGTGTCCAGCGGCAGGGCCACCGCGACGGTGCCCACGACCTGACCCGACGGGTTGGTGGCGGTCCGGGCCAGCACCCGCCAGGTCCCGTCGCCGTCGCCGGCCGGGGCGGTGAACGGCTCGCCGAGCCGCTCGTCACCGGGCTCGATGCGCTGCAGGTCGGGCGGGACCGACCGGACCTGCGGATAGGCCAGGGAGATGGAGTTGACGTCGTCGTCGGCCGGGGTGACCAGCACGTAGTACGGGCTGGGCGGGATGAGCGGCTGCGGGCGCGCCACGGGGCCCTGGCCGGCCGCGGAGAGGATGGCCGCGTACGCGTTGTCCGCCAGCGGCTGGCTGTAGTTGACCAGGTCCTCGTCGATGCGGTCGACGAGGTAGTTCCGCATCATCATCATGGTGACGGAGGTGGTGAGCAGGTAGGCCGCGAGCACCAGCAGGACCACCACCGTCACCAGCCGTCGCGTCAGCGACAGCCCGTGCAGACGGGCGTAGGCGAACCGGCGCAGGCGGGAGATCACAAGTCTGGGCGAGGCCGCGGTCAGCCGCCGGTCACGCCGGGCGCGGGGCGCGCAGGACGTAGCCGACGCCGCGCTTGGTGTGGATCATCGGCTCACCGACGACGTCGATCTTGCGGCGCAGGTAGGAGATGTAGGACTCGACGATGTTCATCTCGCCCCGGAAGTCGTAGTCCCAGACGTGGTCCAGGATCTGGCTCTTGGACAGCACCCGGCCGGGGTTGAGCATGAGGTAGCGCAGGAGCTTGAACTCGGTGGGCGAGACCTCGATCACCTTGCCGGCACGACGCACCTCGTGGCTGTCCTCGTCCAGCTCCAGGTCGGCGACGCGCAGCACGTGGCCGTCCTCCTCGTCGACCATCCGGGTCCGCCGCAGGACGGCACGGATCCGGGCCACGACCTCCTCGAGGCTGAACGGCTTGGTCACGTAGTCGTCCCCGCCCACGGTCAGCCCCTTGACCTTGTCGTCGAGGGAGTCACGGGCGGTGAGGAAGACGATCGGCAGGTCCGTCCCCCGCTCGCGCAGGGTGCGGGTGACGGTGAACCCGTCCATGTCCGGCAGCATGATGTCGAGCACGGCCAGGTCGATGTCGTGCTCGCCGGCCAGCTGCAGGGCCGTCCGGCCGTCGGGTGCTGCGTGCACGGCGAACCCGGCGAAGCGCAGGCTCGTCGTCAGCAGCTCACGGATGTTCGTCTCGTCCTCGACCACCAGCAGGGTGGCCTCGGGCTCGTGCGTGGTGCTGGAGGCGCTCATCCGTCTAGTCTGCCCACCCGGCCTGAAAACTGTCTGGGAGTTCGCTGAGGGCGTAGGGATTCACTCAAGGGGCATGGAGGGGAGGCGGGTACGGGGCCACGCCCTCGTCGCGCCCCCTCAGGATCCCGAGCCAGCCTTCGAGGGAGGGTCCGGCAGCGGCGAGAACGTGGTGGCCGCGTGCTCGGGTGGGACGGCGTGCAACAGGTCGGCCCAGGTCTGCGACGGGAGGTCCACCAGGGCGGCGGGGGAGTCCACCACGATCACCGCCCCCGCGCGGGACAGCTCCTCGTCCCCGAACCCGCCCGTCAGGACCGCCGCGCACGGGGCACCGACCTTCGCCGCGGCCGCGACGTCGTACGGGGTGTCCCCGACGAGCAGGGCAGAGCCCTCGCCGACCTTGTCCAGGGCCACCTCGAGGACGTCGGGCTCCGGCTTGGACTCCTCGGCCTCGTCGCTGCTGGCCTGGGCCGCGAGCGCGCCCTCCGGCAGGTCGAGCAGGTCGAGGACGTGCTGGGTGAACTGCTCCTTGCCCGAGGAGGCCAGGACCACCGTCAGCCCGCGGTCGGCCAGCGCCAGGACGAGGTCGCGGGCACCAGGGAGCAGGCGCACCTCCGGCAGCAGCTCGGCATACTCCTCCTCCCAGGCCTCGCGCAGCGCGTCACCGTGCTCCTGCTCGGCCCCGTCGCCGGCCACGGCCGCCACCAGCTTGTCCCCGCCCATGCCGATGGCCCGGTGCAGCTGCCACATCGGCGGGTGCAGGTCGACGCGGGCGAAGGCCCGGGCCCAGGCCAGGGTGTGCAGGTAGTTGGTGTCGGCCAGGGTGCCGTCGACGTCGAGGATGACGGTGTCGTGCGTCGGGCTCATGTGGTCTCCAGGGTCTCGAGGTCGTCGGCGTCGACGATGCGGTAGGCGTAGCCCTGCTCGGCGAGGAACCGCTGGCGGTGCGCCGCGAACTCGGCGTCCACGGTGTCGCGGGCCACGACGGTGTAGAAGTGCGCCGTGCGCCCGTCCTCCTTGGGCCGCAGCACCCGGCCGAGTCGTTGCGCCTCCTCCTGCCGCGAGCCGAAGGTGCCGCTGACCTGGATGGCGACCGAGGCCTCCGGCAGGTCGATGCTGAAGTTGGCCACCTTGCTCACCACGAGCAGCGAGATCTCGCCCTCGCGGAACTGGCGGAACAGCTCCTGGCGCCGGGGCACGCTGGTCTCCCCGGTGATGAGCGGGGCGTCCAGCCGCTGGGAGAGCTGCTCGAGCTGGTCCAGGTACTGGCCGATGACCAGCGTCTGGTTACCGGCGTGGCGGGCGACGAGCTCGTCCACGACCGTGTCCTTGGCGGGGGCGCAGGCGGCGAACCGGTAGCGCTCGTCCGGCTCGGCCACGGCATACGCCATCCGCATCGACTCCGGCATGGTGACCCGGACCTCGACGCAGTCGGCCGGCGCGATCCAGCCCTGCGCCTCGATGTCCTTCCACGGCGCGTCGTAGCGCTTGGGCCCGATGAGGGAGAAGACGTCGGACTCCCGGCCGTCCTCGCGCACCAGCGTGGCGGTCAGGCCCAGGCGACGCCGCGCCTGCAGGTCGGCGGTCATCCGGAAGATCGGGGCCGGCAGCAGGTGCACCTCGTCGTAGACCACGAGGCCCCAGTCCCGGGCGTCCAGCAGGTCCAGGTGGGTGTAGACGCCCTTGCGGCGCGTGGTGAGCACCTGGTAGGTCGCGATCGTCACCGGCCGGATCTCCTTGCGGGACCCGGAGTACTCGCCGATCTCGTCCTCGGTGAGGCTGGTCCGCCGCAGCAGCTCCTCGCGCCACTGACGGGCGCTGACCGTGTTCGTCACCAGGATGAGCGTGGTGGTCTGCGAGCGGGCCATCGCCCCGGCCCCGACCAGCGTCTTGCCCGCACCGCAGGGCAGCACCACGACCCCGGAACCGCCGTCCCAGAACCCGTCCACGGCCTGCTGCTGGTAGGGCCGCAGCTCCCACGCCTTGAGCTGGTCGTGGCCTCCATGGTCGAGCTCGATGGTGTGCGCCTCACCGTCCACGTAGCCGGCGAGGTCCTCGGCGGGCCAGCCGACCTTGAGCAGCTCCTGCTTGAGGTGGCCACGCTCGGAGGGGTGGACGACGACCGTGTCCTCGTCGACCCGGTCGCCCGTCAGCGGCTTGATCTTCTTGTGCCGCAGAACTTCTGCCAGCACGGCACGGTCGGTGGTGCGCAGGACGAGCCGCGTCATCGGCAGCCCGGTCTCGGGGTCGTTCTCACCGTCGACCGGCTCCTTGAGCAGGGTCAGCCGGCCGTAGCGGTCCATCGTCTCGGCGACGTCGACCAGCAGCGCCTGCGGCACCGGGTAGCGGCTGTGGGTGATCAGCGCGTGCACGACCTGCTCGGCGTCGTGGCCGGCGGCACGGGCGTTCCACAGTCCCAGCGGGGTGACGCGGTAGGTGTGAATGTGCTCGGGGGCACGCTCGAGCTCGGCGAACGGCGCGATGTCGCGCCGCGCCGCCTCGGCGTCGGGATGGTCGACCTCGAGCAGCAGGGTCTTGTCGGACTGGACGATCAGGGGGCCATTCATCAGGGACGTCAACGACGGGCGGGGGTCGCAACATTCCGGTGGCCACCCGCAGCGTCACTGCCAGGGCCCGCCGACGGCCCGGCCTGCTCCCGGGTCAGGTCGCCGGACGGGCACGCAGGAGGTAGGAACAAGGCCATGACCGCCGCTGACCTCGAGGTGGACCCCTGGCAGGTGCGAGAACCCCGGATCGACGTCGATCCGGACCGGCTGGCGGCCACGGAGTCGGTCTTCGCCCTGTCCAACGGCTACCTCGGCGTGCGCGGCACCCTGGACGAGGACACCCCGAGCCAGCTGCGCGGCACCTACTGCTCGGGGGTCTTCGAGACCTTCCCGCTGTCCTACCCCGAGGGCGGCTACGGCCACCCGGAGGAGGGCCAGGCGCTGGTCTCGGTCGCCGACGGCACCGTGATCAGGACCGTCGCCGACGGCACGGCCCTGGACGTGACCGGGGTGCCGCCCGAGCGCCATGAACGCACCCTCGACCTCCGGGCCGGCACCCTGGACCGGGTGGTGCGCTGGCGGCTGCCGTCGGGCACCACGCTGGAGGTGCGCTCCCGGCGGATGGTCTCGCTCGCCGAGCGCTCGGTGTGCCTCATCCGGTATGCCGTGCGCGCGGTCGACGGCCCGGCGCACGTCGTCCTGAGCTCGGAGCTGGCGCGGATGGTGGGCCGGCCGGCGGTGACCAAGGGGGACCCGCGGGTGGCCGAGGCGCTGTCGGAGCCGTTCGAGCTGATGGCCGACCACCACCACCGCAGCGGCGGCGGGATGGCGGGGTGCACGCACCGGTCCGGGATCGCGGCCGCCGCGGTCGTCGACCACACGGTCGAGGGCGGCGAGGTGGAGGGCACCGAGCTGCGCGACCACGCCCTCCGCACGACGGTCAGCGCGGACCTGGCGGCGGGGGAGGAGGTGGTGCTCACCAAGGTGCTGGGCTACGCCTGGCAGCGGGACGGGCAGCCCGACGGCCAGCTCGACGTCGCCGAGGCGGCCGTGGCCTCGGCCCTGGACCGGGGCTGGGACCGGCTGCTGGAGGAGCAGCGGGCGGTGCTCGAGGAGTTCTGGGAGAGCGCCGACGTCGAGGTCGACGGGGACGACGACAGCATGGCGTTGCAGCAGGCCCTGCGCTATGGACTGTTCCAGCTGTTCTGCGCTGCCGCCAGGATCAGCGGGGCGCCGGTCGGGGCCAAGGGGCTGACCGGGCTGGGCTACGACGGCCACACCTTCTGGGACGTCGAGGGCTTCGTGGTCCCCGCGCTGAGCCTGCTGCGGCCGCAGGCCGCGGCCGAGCTGCTGCGCTGGCGGGCAGCGACCCTGGACGAGGCACGGCACCGCGCCGAGGTGCTCGACCTGCAGGGGGCCTCCTTCGCCTGGCGGACCATCGACGGCCGCGAGTGCTCGCCCTACTGGCCCGCCAGCACCGCGGCCATGCACGTCAACGCCGACATCGCCCGCGCCTTCTGGCTGCACCACAACGTCACCGCGTCCCGGTTCGGTGACCTGTCGGTCCTCGAGGTCCTGGTCGAGACCGCGCGGCTGTGGATGTCGATGGGGCACGAGGACGCGGACGGTGGTTGGCACCTGCTGGGGATGACCGGTCCCGACGAGTACACCGGTGTCGTCGACGACAACGTCTTCACCAACCTCATGGCCCGGCGCAACCTGGTCCGCGCGGCCGAGGCGGTGGAGCACGAGCCGGCGCTCGCGGAGCAGCTGCGGGTCGAGGCGGAGGAGGTCGAGCGCTGGCGGGACGCGGCCCGCCGCGTGCACGTCCCGTGGGACGACCGGCTGGGCGTGCACCCGTCGAACACCGGGTTCACCACCTACCGGGAGTGGCGGTTCGAGGACCACCGGGACAGCTACCCGCTGCAGCAGCACCACCACTACGCCAAGATCTACCGCCGCCAGGTGCTCAAGCAGGCCGACCTGGCCCTGGCGCTGTGGTGGTGCCGGGAGGACTTCACCGACGACCAGGTGGCCCGCGACCTGGACTACTACGAGGCCCGCACCGTGCGCGACTCCTCCCTCTCGGCGGCCGTCCAGGCGGTGGTCTGCGCCCACGCCGGTCATCTGGACCTGGCCCTGCGCTACCTGCGCGAGTGCGCCCTCGTCGACCTGCGCGACGTCCAGGGCGACACCGGGAACGGCCTGCACCTGGCGGCTGTCGCCGGGTCCTGGCTCGCGCTGGTCCAGGGGCTGGGCGGTCTGCGCGACGACCAGCCCGAGCTCGAGCTCGCCCCGCGCCTGCCCGCAGGGCTGGAGCGCACGGCATACCACGTGACCTGGCGGGGCACCCTGCTGCGCGTGGAGACGACGCGGGACGGCACCACCGTGTCCGTCCGGCGGGGCGAGGGACCGGTGACCGTGCGCATCGACGGGACCCAGGTGCAGGTCGACGTCGGTGCCCCCGTCACCCGCCCGCTGGTGGTGCCCGAGCCGCTCCTGCCGGAGCCGCGGCAGCCGGTCGGTCGAGAGCCCTCGACCTAGATGCCGTCCGAGATGCCGTCCGAGATGCGGGAGGATGGTCACATGACCACGCCGTCGCTGCCGATGACCGAGCCGATGCCGGGGATGCCCGACCGGGTGACGATCTACGAGGTCGGCCCCCGCGACGGGCTGCAGAACGAGAAGACGGCGGTGCCCGTCGAGGTCAAGGCCGAGTTCGTCCGTCGCCTGCTCGCGGCGGGTCTGGAGACGGTCGAGCTGACCAGCTTCGTGCCGCAGAAATGGGTCCCGCAGCTGGGCGACGCCGAGGAGCTGCTCGAGCTGCTCGGGGCGCAGGGGTTGGGTCAGCAGCGGCCCGTGCTGGTGCCCAACGAGCGCGGCCTGGACCGGGCCGTGGAGTGCGGCGTCACCTCCGTGGCCATCTTCGGCAGCGCCACCGAGACCTTCGCGCGCAAGAACCTCAACCGCTCCGTCGCCGAGTCGGTCCAGATGTTCGCCCCCGTGGTCAAGCGCGCGCTCGACGCGGGTGCCTGGGTGCGCGCCTACGTCTCGATGTGCTTCGGCGACCCGTGGGAGGGCCCGGTGCCGGTCGAGCAGGTGGTCGACGTCTGCCAACGGCTGATGGACCTGGGCTGCGACCAGCTCTCTCTCGGCGACACCATCGGGGTCGGCACACCGGGCCACGTGCTGCGCCTGCTCGACGCCCTCGACGACGCCGGCATCGGGCCGGACCAGACCGCCGTCCACTTCCACGACACCTACGGCCAGGCCCTGGCCAACACGATGGCCGCGATCCGCCGAGGGGTCCGGGTCGTCGACGCCTCCACCGGCGGCCTCGGCGGCTGCCCCTACGCCCGGTCCGCGACCGGCAACCTGGCCACCGAGGACCTCGTCTGGGCGCTGGACGGTCTGGGCATCGAGCACGGCGCCGACCTGACCCAGCTGGTCGCGGCCAGCACCTGGATGGCCGAGCAGCTGGGCCGTCCGGCGCCCTCCAGGGTGGTCCGGGCGCTCGCCGGCGGATGACCGCGGCTCAGCCGTCCGACTACGTCCCGCCTGGCCGCATCCGGGTCCTGGCGCTGGCGCTCGTGCGGCACCCCCAGACCGGGGCGTACCTGATGACCGAGTTCATCGACTCCGCGCGTGGGCTGGTGCTGCACCGTCCGCCCGGCGGAGGCATCGAGTTCGGTGAGACGGCCCAGGAGGCGCTCCGCCGGGAGATGCGCGAGGAGTTCGCCACCGAGGTGGAGGTCGGTGAGCGACTGGCGGTGATCGAGAGCCTGTTCACCTTCAACGGCGCCCCGGGGCACGAGTGGGCCGTCGTCCACGCGGCGCGGCTGTGCGACGACCGGCTCCTGGGGGAGGGACCCTTCCCGGTCCTGGACGCCCCGACCGACGTGGGGGTATGGCGTCCCTGGGGCGGTCCCGGGCTACCCACCCTCGTGCCGCCCGGGTTGGCCGACCTGCTCGACCCGGAGGCGGCGCCGCTCAGAGGTGGGTGACGATGTCGGCGTCCTGCCGCAGCTCCTCCAGCAGGGCCGTGAGTGAGGCGAACTCCTGCTCCTGGACCAGCTGGTCCGCCAGCATGTCGCGCAGCTCGTCGTAGCCGGGGGCGCCGGGGTCGCTCGTGGCCTGCTCCTCGTCGGCGGACTGGCCGGTCAGCTCCTCGTAGTAGTCCTTGAGCTCCTGCTCGTCGGGCTCCTCGATGCCGCCGCGCTCCTCGACGAGCTTGTCGACGAGGACGACGCGCCCGAGCTCCTCGCGCACCGCCTCCTCGTCGAAGCCCTGCTCCGCGAGCAGAGCCAGCAGCTCGTCGGTGGACGGGGTGCCGGCCTGCCCGGCGAGCGTCTCGAGCTCGGCGTCGATCTCCTGCTCGGTCGCCGTCAGGCCAAGCCGCTCGCTCTCCTGCTCCAGCAGCTCGGAGTCCACCAGCAGGTCGAGGACGTCGTCGCGCAGCGCGGTCTCGTCGACCGGCATGCCGCTCATCTCGGCCTGCTGCCGGGCGCCGTCCCGCTGCGTCTCGAAGGCGGTCAGGAAGGCGTCCTTGCTGATCTGCTCCCCGTTGACCTCGGCGACCGGGTCGGGCAGGTCCTCGGTGTCGAGCGTGACCGAGGCCTGGTCGGGCGCGGAGTCACCGGACTCGACGGAGCCGTCCACCGGGTCGCCACCGGGGCCAGCTGTGGCCGAGGAGCCCTCCGTCGCCGTGGTGCCGGCGTTGTCGCCGGTCGGGGCGGTGTCAGACGAGGAGTCCGAGCAGCCACCGAGGATCAGGGCGCCGGCGAGCGCGAGGGCCGACAGGCGGACGGGCGTGGTGGGTCGCATCCGGGCGACGTTACGCGCCGCTCCTGGGTGCCGCGGCCAGGAAGCATCCAGCCGACTCTCAGGGCGCTCGTCGCCTGCCGCGTCTTCCGGCCGCGGCTTGCTAACGTTCAGCGGGCCGGGACCAGCGTCGTCCGGCAGTCGACCGAGAGGATGCGCCTTGACCAGGTTTCTCGCCGTCCATGCCTCCACTGCGGACCCGAACATGCGCCAGGGGATCGAGCACTCGGTCGCTGACCCGTTCCTGTACCTCGAGTCCGTGCCCGTGCTCGAGTCCGCCGGCGCCCGCGCCGTGGTCGTCCGGGCCCTGGAGTCCCAGCGGATGGAGGCGGTGCCAGGCCTGCGGGTGCACACCATCGAGGCCCTCTCGGGCCGGCCAGGGGTGCGGCCGGGTGCGGGCAACGCCGAGCTGTATGCCGAGGCGCTGCGCGATCTCGGCGCGAGCGCGCTGGCGGTGCCACCGGACTTCCCGGTGGCACTCGCTGACGAGCTCCGCGCCCTGGGGGTGGGCCTGGAGGTGGCCGCCGACCTCTTCGTCGAGCGCCGCCGGCGCAAGTCCGACACCCAGGTCGAGGGGGCCAGACGGGCCGGGCGGGCCGCCATGGCCGGCGTGTCCCTGGTCTCCGACGCCCTCGCACGGGCCGACGTGCGCGAGGGCGGCCGGCTCTACCTGGAGGGTGAGCCGTTGACCTGTGAGCGGCTCAAGGTGGCCATCCGGCACGTCTGGCTCGACCTGGGCTGCGAGGGCTCGGAGATGATCGTCGCCCACGGTCCGCAGACCTGCATCGGTCACCACTCCGGCTCCGGGACCATCCGCACCGGTGAGCCCGTCACCGTCGACATCTGCCCGCGCGACCTGGCGACCGGGATCTACTCCGACGTCACCCGGACCTTCGTGCACGGCGAGGTGAACGATGAGCTGAGGACCTACTACGAGGTCGTCAAACAGTCCTACGACCTCGTCATCGAGCACGCCCGGCCGGGGATCACCGCCGCCGAGCTGCACCGCATCTCCGCGGAGCCGATCGCCCAGGCAGGCTTCCGCACCCAGCTGGACCGTCAGCCGGGCGAGGTGCTGCTCGAGGGCTACTTCCACTCCCTCGGTCACGGGATCGGGCTGGACATCCACGAGTTCCCGGCGCTGAACCAGAACGACACGGTGCTCCAGGCGGGCGAGATCCTGGCGGTAGAGCCCGGTTGCTACCGCCAGGGCTTCGGCGGGGTCCGCCTGGAGGACTGCATCGTGCTGACCGAGGACGGCAACGAGGTCCTCACCGAGCACCCCTTCGAGCTGACGCCGGTCGCGGCGACATGAGCGGCGACCTGAGCGGCGACCTGAGCGGCGACCTGACTCGGGCGCCGTCCGCCGCCGTCGTCGCCGAGGCTGCCCTGCCCGAGGCCACGGCGCTGTGGCGCCGGCTCATCGCGACCCCCAGCCCGTCCACCGACGCCGAGGCCTGCACCGCACTGGCGCACCAGCTCGTCGACCTCCTCCGCGCGGGACCGGCCCGGGAGGTCCGGCTCGCCGAGGTGGCGGGGCACGGGCCGGTGGTCTGCGCGACCTTCGAGGGGACCAGCCAGGACGGCCCGGAGTACGTCTTCTACCAGCACTACGACGTGGTGCAGACCGATCCCGCCGACTGGACGCACGAGCCGCACGCGGCGGTCGAGGCCGACGGGTACCTGTACGGACCGGGAGCCTGCGACGACAAGGCGGACGTCGCGGCGCGGATCGCCGTGCTGCACCAGGCGTGGGCCGCCTCCGCACTGACCTCCCCGCCGACCTGCACCATCCATCTCGTGCTGGACGGGGCGGAGGAGGTCGGCAGTCCCGGCCTCGGCACTGCCCTGGACCAGCTGCTGCCGGGCGCCCGTCCCGAGGGCGTCCTCTGGGAGAGCTACCTGCGCGAGACCGGCGGCGGCGCCGTCGTCGGACTGGGCAGCCGGGGGGCGCTGGAGCTCGAGCTCACCCGCGAGGAGGCCCGCAAGCCCATCCACCCCTCCTACGCCGCCATCGTCGAGGACCCGGTCGCCGACCTGCTGCGGGTCGTCGCGCCGCTGCTCGGGCCCTACCCGGCCGCACTGCTCGACCGCCTGCAGCAGCAGCCGGTCACGCCGGACCGGACGGCCCTGGCACAGTCCGGCATCCAGCTGCCCTGGGACGAGGTCGGCAAGAGCCGGGCCGGCCACACGCAGGCGCAGATCGACCAGCTGACGAGCGACTTCATCTACACGCCCCGGATCACCCTCGCCTCGATGCCCGAGACGGCCCAGGTCCGCACCTCGATCCCGTCCTCGGCCTCGCTGTCGCTGCGCGTCGGCATCGTCCCCGGCCTGGACGTCGACGAGGTCCAGGACGCCCTGACGACACTCATCCACGAGACGGACCCGCGGGTCCACGTCCGTCGGGTGCGGGCCATCCCCCCGGCCTACACGGACCCCGCGTCGTCGTTCGTGGACCACGTGCGCGAGGCGTGGGTGGCGGTGCGCAGCTCGTGCGTGCTCTACCCCCTGATGACCGGCGCCGGCCCGGGTCACGTCTTCACCGAACGGTACGGCTGCCCCGTCGCCTCGCCCTCCGGCACCCTGGAGCCGGGCGGCGGCATCCACGTGGCCGACGAACGGGGCTCGCTGGAGCTGTTCGCCGAGCACGTCCGGTTCACCGCCGAGCTGCTCGAGCGGCTGCACGGCGCGTCGCCCGCAGACCGCTGACCGGGCCGAACGACCCGTTGTAAGGTGACGCGATCCCGGACGGGAGTGCCGCCGGGGCCACAGCGAAGGAGCTGCCCATGACACCCACCCCCGGATATCGCCGCCCGACGATCGCCACCCTGGCCGCGGCCGCGCTTCTGCTGGCCGCGTGCAGCGGCCAGGACGAGGACCCGGACCCGGCATCGGACCCAGCACCGGAGGCTGGGCAGACCGGTTCCGACGCCGGCGACGAGCCCGGGCAGACGTCGGAGGAGGCAGCAGCCGCCTCGGGTGGCTCGTTCACCATCCACAACTGCGAGCCCCGGTCCCTCAACACCGGCGCCCAGGGTGAGGTCTGCGGCGGCCGGGTCATGGACCAGCTCTTCAGCGGCCTGACCACCGTGGACTACGACACCGGTGAGGTGGTCGGCATGGTGGCGACCGACTGGGAGACCGAGGACGCACAGACCTGGACCTTCACCCTGCGCGACGACTTCACCTTCCACAACGGCGACCCCGTCACGGCGCAGACCTTCGTCGACACCTGGAACTGGATCGTGAACCCGGAGAACGCCCAGGAGGCGGTCTCCTTCTTCGACAAGATCGAGGGCTACACCGAGGTCACCGAGGGCGGGGCCACCGAGCTGTCCGGGGTGAGCGCCCCCGACGACACCACCCTGGAGATCACCCTCACCGAGCCGTTCTCCCCACTGCCCTCCCTGCTCAGCTACACCGCCTTCTACCCGCTGCCGGAGGTGGCGTTCGAGGACATCAACGCCTTCCAGGAAGAGCCGATCGGCAACGGCCGGTACATGATGGACGGCGCCTGGGAGCACGACGTCCAGATCTCGATGGTCCGCTACGAGGACTGGCCGGGCGAGGAGCCCGGGGTCGCCGAGCGCATCCAGTGGCGCATCTACAGCGACCTCAACACCGCATACCTCGACGCGCAGGCCGGGGAGCTGGACATCCTGTCGGGGATCCCGCCGGAGCGGCTGCCGAGCGTCGACTCCGACTTCGCCGGCCAGGTCGTGGAGTCCGCGAGCAGCAGCTTCACCTACCTGGGTATGCCGATGCACGTCGAGGGGTATGACCACCCGGACGTGCGGCACGCCCTCTCCATGGCGATCGACCGTCCGGCGATCATCGAGACCGTCTTCAACGGGTCCCTGACCCAGGCCACGGGGGTCATCCCGCCGGTGCTGCCGGAGTACCGCGGTGACGCCTGCCAGTACTGCGAGTTCGACCCGGAGGCGGCGGCCGAGCTGTACGAGGCGGCCGGCGGCCCCTCCGAGCTGACGATCTGGTACAACTCCGGCGCGGGGCACGAGGAGTGGACCGAGGCGGTGGCGAACATGTGGCAGCAGCACCTGCCCATCGACAGCGTCACCTTCGAGTCGCTGGAGTTCGCCCAGTACCTCGACCTGCTGCTGGCCCGTGAGGTGGCCGGCCCGTTCCGGCTGGGCTGGGTGCTGAGCTACCCCAGCCCGCAGTACGCGATGGAGCCGATCTACACCACGGACGCACCGTCGAACAACATGGAGTACAGCAACCCCGAGTTCGACGAGCTGATCACGGCCGCCAACGCCGCGGCGGACGCCGACGAGGCGGCCTCCCTCTACCAGGAGGCGGAGGACGTGCTGCTGGAGGACATGCCGGTCATCCCGATGTGGTACGGCCTGACGCACACCGTGCACAGCCAGAACGTCGGCAACGTCATCGTCGACCCCCGCACCTACGTCAGGGTCGAGGCGGTCCAGGTCAACGGCTGACCTCGGGCTGGGCTCGGAGAGCCGGGAGGACCTCCGAGCCCAGCCGGTCGACCGCCTGCAGCAGGTCCGGACCGAGAGGCGGGCCGAAGGAGAGGTGCCGGGCACCTCGGGCGACCAGGCCCCGGCAGCGCTCGACGACGTCCTGGGTCGTGCCGGCGATCCCCAGCTGCAGCATCGTCTCGGTCACCATCGCGATCCCCTCCTCGCTGCGGCCCTCGTTCATCGCCTGCTGGATGGGGGCGAAGTCCGCCGGGGTCAGGCCGGCCTGCTGCAGCAGGACGGGGGAGAAAGACGCGCCGTAGTAGGCGATCTTCTCGGCCAGCGGCCGCGCCGCCCGCTCCGGGTCGTCATCGATCGAGACCCAGATACAGGCGGCGATGTCCAGCTCCTCCACCGGCCGACCGGCCCGCTCCGCACCCCTGGCGATCTGCGCCGCGGCAGCGGCGTAGTGCTCCGGGGGGTAGAGCAGCGGAAGCGCCCCGTCGGCCAGCTCGCCCGCCAGCGCCAGCATCCGGGGGCCCATGGCCCCGACGTAGACCGGGAAGGGCGCCGCCTCGAAACGCAGGTGGGCGGCCCGGTTCCAACCGGCAGGAACCTGCCCGTGCCGTGCGGCGGTCAGCTCCTCCAGCGCCCGCCGGGACCCGGCGAGAGGGCTGTCCTGGTGCAGGCCCACCCAGCCCAGGAACTCGGCGGCGCCGGCGCCCAGCCCCAGCAGGAAGCGGCCCTGCGTCAGCTCCTGCAGCGTCGCGGCCGCCATCGCGATCTCGGCCGTGTGCATGGAGTAGGGGTTGACCACGCCGATCCCCAGGTGGAGGCGGCTGGTGTGCGCGCTGAGCCGCCCGACCAGGGCGGGTGCGGAGCGGAGGAACAGGTCGTTGGAGACCCACAGCTGGTCGAACCCCGCGTCCTCGACCGCGCGCGCCAGCTCGATCAGCTCGGCGGCCGGCACGTCGTTGTTCACCCGGACGCTGAACCGCAGCGGGCTCATGACGTACCCCCGCAGTGCGCGTCCAGCTCGACCTCGACGAGGAACTGCGGACCGACGAGGCTGTGCACGTACAGGGTGGTGTTCGCCGGGGCGACATCCCCCAGGACCTCCGCGTGCGCGCGGCCAGCCGCTTCCCAGTCGCTGCCCGGGACGAGGTAGATCCGGCTGCGCACCACGTCGGACCGGGTGCCGCCGAGGGCGGTCACCGCCTCCACGCTGCGCCGCAGCGCCGCGAGGGTCTGGCCGTGCACGTCACCGACCGGTGACGCGGTGCCGTCCGGCCCGGTGGCGGTGGTGCCGCTGACGTGGATCCAGCTCCCCACCCGGACCGCCCGGGCGTACCCGGCCGACTCCTCCCAGCCGTGGCCGTCGCGGAACGTCTGCCGGGTGCCCAGCTCGTCCGCGAACCTGTCCGTGGCGCCGTCCATGAAGCTCCTTCGCATCGCTCGTGCCTGGGCCGTCGAGGCCAGCCCCACCCTAGTGGTGGGCCGACTACCCGGCGCCGAGGTCCCGTCGCCGGAAGCCCCATACCCCGAGCACCGCCAGGACGACCGCCACGGTCGAGGTGGCCAGCACCGGCGGCCAGTCCATCGGCTCGACGGGCAGCTGCGGCAGCGCCGACCAGGGCGTGAGCTCGGTGACCCACTCCGGCAGGCCCAGCACGGCTCCCAGCCAGACGACGACCAGGCTCCAGCCGACCGTCGCCCAGGCCAACCAGGACTGGCGGGGTGCCCAGCCGTGGAGGAAGACGGCCAGGCCCAGCACGAGGAGCCCTCCCGGCGCCAGGGCGAGGGCAGCGGCCGCCATCCTGACCGGCCAGCCCCAGTCGTCGTCGGCGACCGCCTGGTCGAGGGTGAGCACCGCGGCCGAGAGCACCAGCAGGACCACCGGCGCGAGCGCCGCCCACAACAGGTAGGACCCCAGCAGCCGGGTCCGGCTGACCGCCGTGGACAGCACCAGGTCGACCCGGCCGCGCTGCTCCTCCGCCTGCAGCCGCTGCAGGAGCTGCACCGCCAGCATCCCCATGAGGATGGCCACCAGGGAGACGAGCGCGACGTAGAACGCCTCGCTGAGCTGCTGCGTGCCGCCGCCGAGCCGCTCGACGACGGCCGCCAGCCGCGGGGTGCCGTCGAGGACGGCTCCGAAGCCGGCCGAGACCGACCCCATCGCCAGCGCGAACAGGACGATCCCGACCGTCCAGCCCAGCAGCCCGCCGCGCAGCAGCCGCCAGGACAGCCCGAGCGGGGAGCCGAGCGACGCTGGAGCGGTCGGGCGGCCCGGCCGGACCGGCCACAGACCCGCACCGTGGTCGCGCCGCGCCTCGAGCGCCAGAGCACCGCCCACCAGCACCAACGTCAGGGCGACGGGCAGCAGCAGGACCCACCAGCGCTCGCCGGCGTAGGGCCGGGACAGGGCCATCCACTGCACGGGGGAGGCCCAGCCCCACCGGTGGAGCGGATCCTGCGCAGAGGCTCCGTCGGCCACAGCCCGGACCGTGTATGCCGCCGCGACGGCCCACAGGGCCACCGCCCGCGCGCCCCGGGCGGAGGCGGTCACCTGGGCCGCTACCGCGGCCACCCCCGCGAAGGTGGCTGCGACGAGGCCCGTCCCGAGGCCCAGGACGACCGAGCCGGCCAGGGGTTCACCCACGGCCACCATGGCCACCGTGATGAGCAGGCCCAGCGCCAGGCAGGCTGCCACCGCGGCCAGCACACCAGCGACGAGCGGGGCGTGCCGGCCGACCACCGCCGAGCGCAGCAGCTCGGTGCGGCCGTCCTCCTCCTCGGCCCGGGTGGAGCGCACCACCCCCAGGGCGGCCATGACGGCCGCCAGGGCGACGACGAAGGTGCCCGACCGCCAGACCGTGAAGCCGCCCGCCGTCGTCAGGTCGGTCGGCGGCCCCATCAGGGCCCGCAGCGCCGGGTTGCCCTCCGTCGCGGCGATCAGCAGCGGCGCGCTGGCGGGGTCCACGACCGTCTCGTAGGCCGCGGCCGTGAGCGGCGGGAGCGCGGTGAGGCCCAGCACCCAGGAGGCGTAGAACCATCGGCTGCGGCGCAGCGACAGCCCGACCAGCGGGCGCACCCCGGCGAGGTAGCCCGGGCGGCGGTGGGCAGCGGTGCTCATGGGACCTCCCGCGAGACCTTCCTGTGGACTCGATCGTAGGCCGGGGCGGGGGCGTGGCACCATACCTTCATGCTCCTGGGGGAAGAACTGATCCTGCTGCTCCTCGACGACGAGAAGGGGACCTGGCTGGTCCGTCGCCAGGCGGTGCCCCGCGCGGTGCGCGTGGCGCTGCTCGTCGAGCTGCTCGCCCGGCGCACCGTGGCCCTCGACGACCACGGTGTGCTGGTCCCCGGCCTGTCCGGCACCACCGGCGGCGACCAGGTGCTGGACCGCGCCGCGCAGGACGTCCAGGGCAAGCAGGTGATCGCCGCCACCGACGCCCCCGACCGTGAGCTGCGGGCCCTGCTGCGCCGGCTGCGCGACCGCGGGGTGCTGCGTCGCGGGGTGGTCCGCCGCCGTCGGCACCTGGCCCGGGACCACCAGCCAGAGGCCGCGGTGCGCACCCGCGTCCTGCGGGCGCTGCAGGTCGAGCAGCGTCCTGACCGGCACACGGCGCTGCTGGTCGCCCTGGTCCACGAGCTCGACCTGCTCGGCCGCCTCTTTCCCGAGCAGGACCACCACGCGCTCACCGCCCGGGCCGCGGCGATCGCCGAGCAGCTGAGGGAGGACCAGCACTACTTCCCGACCACCCTGCAGCAGGACGCGTCCGCGCAGGCCCGCGCCGCGGGCGACCCGGGCTCGACGCTGGAGGGCATCGACTCGGCCTTCGAGGTGCTGGAGGCCGTGGGCGTGGTGCTCAAGCTGGCGACGCTGCCGCTGCGCGTGGTCGGCAGGATCCTGCAAGAGCTGCCCTGAGGGCTGCCCTGCGTCCAGGCGACGCGTCCGCGGCGCATACCGTGTGCTCATGCACTCCGGGATCGACCCTCACCTGATGAACACCGATGTCCGTCCGCAGGACGACCTCTTCGTGCACGTCAACGGCGCCTGGCTGGCCTCGGCCCAGATCCCGGCCGACCGGGCGCGGTACGGCTCCTTCGACCAGCTGCGCGAGAGCGCGGAGGAGGCGGTGCGCCAGCTCATCGAGCGTGCGGCCGAGCAGCAGCCGGCGCTGGACACGCCGACCGGCAAGGTCGGTGCCCTCTACGCCAGCTTCATGGACGAGGACCGCGTCGAGCAGCTCGGCGTCGGGCCTGCGGTGGAGCCGCTGACCACGGTCGCCGCGATCACCACCGGCTCCGACGTGGCCCGGGTGGCGGGTGCCCTGCAGCGCGAGGGTGTCGAGGGGATCGTCCACCTGTGGGTCACCGCCGACGCGGGCAACCCCGAGGAGTACATCGCCTACCTGCACCAGGGCGGCATCGGGCTGCCGGACGAGGCCTACTACACGGCCGCCGAGCACGCCGGCGTGCGCGAGGCCTACCGCGCCTACCTGAGCCGTCTGCTCGAGCTGGGCGCGCCGGCGCTGGCCGAGGCAGGGCTCGCCCTCGGCGACGGTGCCGTGGACCGGGTCTACGCCCTGGAGGAGCGGATAGCCGCCGCGCACCGGGACCGGGTCACCGCCCGCGACGCCGTGAAGTCCTACACCCGGTGGACCGCCGACGAGCTCGCCGAGCAGACCCCCGGCTGGGACTGGGCCGCGTTCCACGCCGGCCTCGGCGCCGGCGAGGACCACCTCGCGCACGTCGTCGCCCGGCAGCCCGAGGCGCTGACCGCGGTCGGGGCCGCGCTCGCCGAGGTGCCCGTCGCCGACTGGCAGGCCTACCTGGCCGTGCGCGTGCTCGACGGCCTGGCGCCCTACCTGTCCGCCGTCCTCGTCGAGGCGCACTTCGACTTCCACGGCCGCACGCTGTCCGGCACGCCGAGCAACAAGGAGCGCTGGAAGCGCGGTGTCGGCCTGGTCGAGGCGCTGCTCGGCGAGGCGGCGGGGGAGATGTACGTGGCCGCCCACTACCCGCCCGCGGCCCACGACAAGATGGCCCAGCTGGTGCAGAACGTCACCGAGGCGTTCCGGCAGCGGATCGGGGAGCTGGAGTGGATGGGGGAGGAGACCAAGGCCAAGGCGCTGGACAAGCTGGCCGCCTTCCGCCCCAAGATCGGTCACCCGCCCGTCTTCCGCGACTACACCGCATACCAGCTGGAGCCGACGGACCTGGTCGGCAACGTCCGCCGCGGCGCCGCCTTCGAGACCGACCGGCAGCTGGCCAAGATCGGCCGCCCGATCGACCGTGACGAGTGGCTGATGACCCCGCAGACGGTCAACGCCTACTACCACCCGATGCTCAACGAGATCGTCTTCCCGGCGGCGATCCTGCAGCCGCCGTTCTTCGACGTGGAGGCCGATGACGCGGCGAACTACGGCGGGATCGGCGCGGTCATCGCCCACGAGATCGGGCACGGCTTCGACGACCAGGGCAGCCGCTACGCCGGCGACGGGTCCCTCACCGACTGGTGGACGCAAGAGGACCGGGCCCGGTTCGACGAGCGCAGCCAGCAGCTGATCGCCCAGTTCTCCCGGCTGTCGCCCCGCGACATCCCCGAGGACGGGGTGACGGTGAACGGCGGCCTGACCGTCGGCGAGAACATCGGTGACCTGTGCGGGCTGGAGCTGGCCCACCTGGCGTACACCATCTCCCACGGCGGCACCGCCCCGCAGATCGACGGCTGGACCGGCGACCAGCGCTTCTTCCTGGGCTGGGGCTCGGTGTGGCGCACGATCGCCCGCGAGGAGGAGGCCCGCCGGCTGCTGTCCGTCGACCCCCACGCCCCCGCCGACCTGCGGGCGAACACGGTGCGCAACGTCGACGCCTTCCACGAGGCGTTCGGGACGACCGAGGGCGACGGGCTGTGGCTGGCGCCGGAGGAGCGGGTGCGGGTCTTCTAGCGTCGGCCGACCGCGCGCAGCACCCGGTCCCGGGAGGCCGCGGCGGTCTCCGACAGGGCGAGCCGCATCACGAGCGGCGCGAGCGTGCGGACGGCCTGCGTGGCGGGCAGTCGACGCAGCTGCCACGCACCGAGCCCGGCCCCGCGGTTGAGCGTGTCGGCCAGCGACGCCGCGTCGAGGATGCCGTCGACGGCCCCCCGGCCCAGGTTGGGCGTGGTGGCGTGCGCGGCGTCGCCGATCACGACATACCGGTCCCGGGCGTAGCGGGGCATGGGCGGCGTGAGCCAGAGCCGGGTGGCGAGGGTATGCGGTCCCGCTGCAGTGAGCCCTGTGGTGAGCTCTGCGGTGAGCTCCGTGGTGAGCTCTGCCGTGAGTTCTGTGGTGAGCGCTGCCGCGAGCGTCTCCCGCACCGCGGGTGCAGCGTCGGCGAAGCGCTCGCGGGCCTCGGTGAGGGCCTCGCGGACGTCGAGCGGCTCGGGGCCGAGGGTGCTGCGGTGGGTGGTGAACCAGTAGGTCCCGGCACCGAGCGGCGTGATGCCGGCGAGCCCTCCCGGACCCCAGTACTCCCCGACGGTGCCCGGGAGCGGTGGCTCGGGGTGGATGCCGCGCAGGGCCAGCCAGGGCGTCGCACGGCGTTCGGCCGCCGGGGGGTGGACGAGCGCACGGACCCGGCTGCGGACACCGTCCGCGCCCACCACGAGGTCGGCGTCCAGGGTCGTGGGGTCCGTAACGGCCCGGTGCACCCGTCGGACGCTGTCCGGGACCGCGTCCTCCAGCGCCGCCAGCAGCGTCGGTCGAGGGACGAGCGCCAGTGCCCCTGCGCGTCGAGAGAGATGATCGGGGAGGCGGCGAGGGACACCGACGAGGCGGTCCCCGGTCCGGAGGTCGAAGAGGGCCGCGGACGGGAGGGCGACCTCCGTGACCCCGTCACCCTCGTCCTGCCCGATCTGCACGCCGATCCGGTCGAGCGCCCGTACCGCCGACGGCCACAGGGCCAGGGCCGCGCCCGCGTCGGCCCGCTGCGGCTGCTCCTCGAAGAGGGTCACCTCGTGCCGTCGCAGGTCCAGCGCGGCGGCCAGGGTGAGCCCGGCGATCCCGCCACCGACGATCGCGACCCGGCTCACGGCTCTGCGGGACGGACCTGGGTGACCCGGTGGACCAGGAAGGTGCGGGTCGCGTCGCTCTCGCCGACGGCGGCACGGGCCCGTCCGGCCTCGACGTGCAGCGGCCGGATGAGGTGGGTGGACACGCCGCCGGTGTCGTCAGCGTAGCCGATCCACACCGCGGCCCCGGTCGTCGCGGCCTCGCGCAGGGTCGCGGTGATCACCACGGGGTCGGTCTGCGTGCCCTCCTCACCGATGCCGGACGCACGAGCCCCTTCGCCGCGGCGCATCAGCCCGACCACGTGCCGCGCGACCGTCTCGTCCACGGAGCTGACCTGGACCGGCGACGGCGGTCGGGCGGTGGTGCGCCGCCACGCGGGCGCGGCGACCTCGAGGCCGCCGTCGGCGCCCTCGACGACCGGGCCGTACTGCTCCTCGCGCAGCAGGTCCAGCACCGTCGGCGCCGGGACGGGGGAGACGAGCACCGTCGGCGCGATGCGCCGCCACTGCAGCATGCCCAGCGCCCGGTCCCGCTCGACCCGGTCCAGCAGGGCCGGGTCGTCGGAGCGCAGATAGGCGGCGCAGGCGCCGACCCGTGCCTGCCCGTGCCGCCGGGCGACGTCGCGCACCAGGTAGTCCAGCGGTTGCGGGACGCCCGTGCGGGAGGCCGCGGCCAGGTCCGCCAGCACCCGGTCGGCCGACCAGCCCAGGTCGAGGGCGCGGCGGACGCTGTTCTCGGTGAACCGGTGCACGCTGGCCCCGCCCCGGGACTCGACGTCGCTGACCAGGTGCATGAGGGTGCGCACCGGGCCGTCCAGGCGGCCCGGCGCGATCGCGGTCAGGTCGGCCTGGAGCAGGACGTGGTCGACCGCGGGCGGCACCAGGGGATCCATGAGCGCCGAGGGGTCCTCCTCGCCGGTCACCACGGCCCGGCCGGGCGCGGACAACGCACCGCGGCCGGTCACCCCGGCCCACTCGGCCTCGCGCAGGGTCACCGCCAGCGGGATGCCGTGCTCGGTGGCGCGGGACATCCGCAGCGGGTGCTGCCACCGCAGCAGGGTCTCCAGCCCGGCCTCGGTCGGCACCGAGCCGCCGGGCAGGGTGGCGAGGGCGGCCAGCGCGTCGTGCCGCCGCTGCCGCGCCAGGGGGTATGACGTCTGCGCGGACAGGACGTTGACCCGGCTGCCCTCGGCGTTGCCGACCAGGCTGGGGGCGGCTGACGTGGCCCACCAGGCGCGGGCCAGGGTCGCCCACCGGCGGCCAGGCTCGTCGGCCAGCCAGTCGTCGGCGGCGGTGGTGGGCACCCAGGCGGACTCCACGCCGGGGCGGTGAGCGCCGTCGTCGACGGCGACGAGGCCGGCGGCGTGGACCGTCTCCAGCAGCCAGGCCGCCTCGTCGGACTCGATCCCCAGGTGCGTCGAGACGCGGCCGTGGTCGCGCACGGCCAGCCCGCCGGAGCGCAGCACCCGGGGCGGGCGGGCACCCCACTCGTCGATGAGCTCGGTGACCAGGGTGATGAGCTCTGCCGCCCGGCCCCCGGCCGCGGCGTCGACCACGTCGTCGCCGAGGCTGGTCAGCTCGACCTGCGGGTGTTGCGTCGCCGGATCGCGGTGCAGCCGGCCGTCCCGCAGGGCGAGCGCGACCGGCCGTGGCAGCAGCACGTGCGTGTCGTCGAGGCGATGCAGGAGCCCGGCCTCGACCAGGGCGTGCGCGGCACGGGTCATGGGGGCCGAGCTGTCCGACGACACCGACCCGGTCGGCGGGCCCCAGGTCAGCGCCTCCAGGAGCTGCCGCTGGGTGGGCTCCAGCCCGGCCAGGATCTCCTCCCTGCCTGCCCGGGGGTCTCGCTGGGTGCTGTGCGGGGTGTCGCCCGCGGCGAGTACGTGGCCACCCCCGTCCGGCGCCAGCCCGGCGGGGTTCCCGACCACGTCGGCGACGGGACGGGCAGGGCGGATGCCCTCCGGGGCCGCCCAGACCAGGGCCAGCTCGCGCAGGCGGTCGACGAGCCGCCCGGCCACCTGCACCGGGGTGTCCAGCAGGGTGGCGATGCGGTCGACCGAGGCCGGCGCGGCCACGACGACCGCCTCCAGGGCGTGCAGGTGGGCCAGGTCCAGCCCGTCCAGGGCGCGCTGGATGCTGGTCCGGGTGGTGGCGCGGGCGGCCAGCGCCGAGAGGTCGGCCGGCGCGGGCCGCGCCAGGTCGGGACGGGCCCGCACGAGCGCCGCCAGCTGCTCGTCGGTCCGGCCGCGCAGGTCGTCCGCGAGCGATCTCACCTCCGGCACGGCCACCCCGGGTCAGCCGTAGAGAGCGTCATACACGCGCTCGAACCGCTGGAAGCGCTCGGTGTAGTAGCGGCGGCGCCCGTAGTCGGGGGTGAGGGTGGGGCCGCGGTCGGGCTTGGCGCGCCGCACGCGCGGGGCGAGCGTCTCCAGCGCGAGCAGGGCGGTCCCGTGCAGGGTCGAGCGCTTGAGCTGGACCGGGGTGACCGGGGTGCGCATAGCGTCGGCCATGATCTGCATCAGCTCGGGGTGGTCGGCGGCGACCGAGCCGCCGGCGTAGAGCTTCTCCGGCTGGGGGGCCACCTGGCGCAGCTGCGCCCCGATCCGGGCGTAGGACAGGGCGATGCCCTCCATCACGCCCCGGTAGACCTCGACCGGGGCCGACGCCGCGGTGACCCCGGTGAGGACGGCGTGGGCGTCGGCGGCCCAGCCGGTGCTGCGCTCTCCGGTGAAGAAGGGCAGCACCAGGGGGGTGGTCGGGTGCGGCTCCGCGGCGAGAGCCTGCGCCAGGTCCTCCGGCTCGACCTGGTCGACGGCCAGCGTGACGTCGGCCCAGGCCAGGGCCCTGCCGACGTCGTTGAGAGCGCCACCGATCAGCGCGCGGTCGTGCGAGACGCGGTAGCACCACAGCCCCGGTGGCAGCTCCTCGGGCATCTCGCTGACCACCACGCGCAGTGCCCCGGAGGTCGCGCACGAGGCGCCGATCGCGGTCTCGTCGTGGGCACCGAGCCCGACGTTGGCGGCCAGGCCGTCGGTGATCGGCGCGAACCACTGCGCCCCGGCCAGCGCCGGCCACCGTTTGCCGATCCGGGACAGCTGCTTCTGCCGCACCTGGACCGGCTGGTCCAGGTGGTGGATCGGCGGCAGCTGGTCCAGGCGGACACCGCAGATCTCGACCAGCTCCGGGTACCAGTCGGCCGTGTGCCGGTCGACCAGCCCGGTCCAGGCCGCGGTGGAGGTGCCGGTGGCGAGGGTGCCGGTGAGCTGCAGGAGCAGGTAGTCGCCGAGGGAGACGTAGTGCGCGGCCCGCTCCATCACCTCGGGGCGGTCGGCCGCGAGCCAGCGCAGCCGGGCCGGCCAGTAGCTGCCGTGCACCCGCGTGCCGGTGCGCTGCTGCAGCTTCTCCTCCGACAGCTCCTCCCGCAACCGGTCCACCTGCGAGGAAGGGCGGCCGTCGGCGTAGGTGAAGCACGGCGTCAGCGGGGCACCGTCGGCGTCCAGCACGACGAGGGAGGAGGCGAAGGTGTCCAGCGCCACGCCGGCGACCTGCTCCCCGTCGAGGGCGGTCACCAGCTCACCGATGATCTGCCGGATCTCCTCGACCACCTGGTCCGGGTCGATCTCGGAGGTCCCGTCGGAGGCGGTGGTGAAGGCGTGCGGCACCTTGGCCCGCCTGCCGACCGGCCGGCCGTGGGCGTCGTAGACCATCCCGCGGCTGGCGGTCGAACCCACGTCCAGGGCGAGCACGAGAGGGTGCACGGCGTCTGCGAGCTCGATGTCGAAGTTCGAGGCCATACGGCTCACTGTACGGCCGAGCGTGGCACCATCGTGCCCGTGCATCCCTCCACCGCGCTGGCCACCGTGCTCGTCGACGAGCTGGTCCGGGGTGGGGTCCGGGAGGCGGTGCTGGCTCCCGGCTCGCGGTCGGCGCCCCTCGCCTACGCCTTGGAGGAGGCCGACCGGCGGGGGCGGCTGCGGCTGCACGTGCGCGTGGACGAGCGGTCCGCGGGCTTCCTGGCGCTGGGGCTGGCGCGCGCCTCCGGCGCCCCCGTGCTGGTGGTCACCACCTCGGGCACCGCGGTGGCCAACCTGCACCCGGCTGTGCTCGAGGCGCACCACAGCCACCTCCCGCTCGTGGTGCTCTCCGCCGACCGGCCTGCCGAGCTGCGGGGGACCGGCGCGAACCAGACCACCCACCAGCCCGGGATCTTCGCCGGCGCGGTGCGCTGGGAGGTCGACCTGCCCGCCCCGGAGTCGGCCGCACCCAGGGCTGCCGCCTCCTGGCGGTCGACGGTATGCCGTGCCCTGGCCGCCGCGCTCGACCATGCCTCCTCCGGGGGCGTGGCGGGGTGGTTCCGGTCCGGGCCCGTCCACCTCAACGTCTCCTTCCGGGACCCGCTGGCCCCGCAGATCCTGGCCGCGGACACCGGGGCGGCAGGGGAGGGCCACGCCGGTCTCCCGACCGAGCTCGCCGGGCGGCCGGGCGGCGGGCCGTGGACGGTGGTGCGGCCGGATGACCTGTCCGTCGCGGGCCTGGCGAGGAACGACCTGGCCAGCGAGGGTCTGGCGCGGGACGACCTGGGGGAAGAAGGCGTCGACGGGGGGGTGGACCGCGGCCGTGCCGTGGTGCTGCTCGGCGACCTCGGGCGGCCGCACCTGCACGACCTGGCTCTGGCCTGGGCGGAACGGCACGGCTACCCCGTCCTGGCCGAGCCGTTCGGTCGGCTGCCGCACGGCTCGACCGTGGTGCCGCACGGCGTGCTCGTGGCGGCCGACGTCGCCACCGTCGACGCGCTGGCGCCCGAACGGATCGTGGTCGTGGGCCGGCTCACGCTCTTCCGTGAGCTCGGTGCGCTGCTGCGCCGGCCGGATGTCGTCGTCGAGCAGGTCAGCGCAGTCCCGTCCTGGACCGACCCGTCACACGTGGTGCAGCGGGTGCACAGCACGCTGGCCCTGCACCGGCCGTCGACGTCGGCCGAGGAGGGCTGGGCGCAGCGCTGGGTCGAGGCCGGACGGTCCTGGGCTCCCCGGGTGCGGTCGGTGGCCGGTCTCGGTCAGGCGGACCAGGCGGGCCAGGCGTCCACCCCTGACGCCGTCTCCACGCCGCGCACCGATGGCGCCGTCCCCGCACCCCCCACCGGGGTCGCCGTGGCCACCACCGTCGCCGCCGGGCTGAGTGACGAGGACGTCCTCGTGCTCGGCTCCTCCAACGCCCCCCGCGACCTGGCCGTCGGACTGGGCGCCGTGCCGCAGACCGGCGCCCCCGTCGTGCACGCCGGCCGTGGCCTGGCCGGCATCGACGGCACCGTCTCCACCGCGGTCGGCATCGCCCTCGCCGCTCCCCGGCAGCACCGTCCCACCCGCACCGTCGCGCTCATGGGCGACCTGACCTTCCTGCACGACGTGGGCGGCCTGCTCCTCGGCCCCGGCGAGCCTCGTCCCGACCTGACGGTGGTCGTGGTCAACGACGACGGGGGAGGGATCTTCTCCACGCTGGAGTACGGCGAGCCCGCACGGTCGGCGACCGCCGAGACCGCGGCGGCGACCGAGCGGATCTTCGGCACACCCCACGGCACCGACCTGGGTGCGCTGTGCGCCGGGTACCGGGTCGAGCACCGTCTCGTCCCTTCGGTGGCCGAGCTGGCCGGGCAGCTGGCCCGGCCGGCCGAGGGGATCCGCGTGCTCGAGGTCCGGGTGGACCGGTCCGGGCACCGGGCACTGCGGGACGCGCTGCGCGCAGCCTCCAGCCGCGAGCCCGTCTAGAAGTCGATCGTGCCGACCGGGTCGACGTCGGCCCGCAGCGCCCGGGACAGCTCGCCGACCGCCCCCGGACGCAGCTCGCGCCCGTGCAGTGCCGGCACCATCGAGGCCAGTGCCCGCCCACCCAGGTAGGCCGCACCCAGTGCCGCGACCGGGACCTCCAGGTCGGGCTCGTCCTCGGTCCGTTCGCACGTGGCGGTTCCCGAGGGGTCGGTGGTGAGCCGCCAGCGGCCGGCGTTCCACGGGCACAGCTCGTCCTCCACCTGGAGGACCAGGTCGCACGGTGCGGCATACCCCCGGTCGGTGAGCGCCCGCGGCAGGTCGACCGGCCGGATCCACAGCGAGTCGTAGATGCGGGGACCGGCCGCGCGCGGCCCGCCCGTCCACCACAGCAGCGGGTCGTCCAGCCGCCGGGCCCAGAAGGTCACCTTCGTGGTCAGGTCGAGGTCGAGCAGGCGGCGGGCCAGCGCCAGCAGGCTGGGCAGGTCGACCGCGCCGAGCTCGCCGACCGACACCTCGCCCTGCGGCGAGCCGTCCTCCCACTTGGCCTCACGGCGGAAGACAGCATACCCGCTGAGCTGCCCGTCCCGGCGGGCGAGCAGGAGGCGACGTGGCTCCTTGGCGCCGCGGGCCTTGGGGAAGTCGCGGAACCAGGTGCCCGCCATGGCCCCCGGTCGGGTGACCGCGCCCAGCGTCGTCGCGGCGCAGGCCAGGTGGGCCTCGTGCAGGGCGGCCATGCCCTCGGGCGTCGGCAGGGTGACGACGTGGGTGAGGACCTCGTCGGCCTCCTGCGCCACCCACGCCGGGGCCTTGAGCTCGGTCCCGCGGCCCAGCTCGAGCTTGACGTCCAGGCTGGCGCAGCCGTAGCCGAACCGCCCGTAGATGCCGGTCTCGCTCGCCATGAGCCCGGCGATCGCCGCCTCGCCGCGGTCGTGCACCCGGTGCAGGTGGTCGCGCATGAGCCGGGTGAGCAGCCCGCGGCGCCGGGCGTCCGGGTGCACCCCCACCCACGTCAGGCCGTCCATCGGCAGCCTGGTGATCGCGCCGCCCCGGCCGGGCACGCTCACCGTGAGGTCGTAGGCGCTGTAGATCCCCACGAGCGGGGGCCGGTCCAGGGCCGGCTCGCCAGGCAGGGGGTCCACGGCCCGCTCGGCCGCCCGGGCGTGCCGGAAGTCGAGGCGGTCCGCCAGGTCCTGCGCGGTGACACCGGGCTGCACCTCGAACCAGACGGTGTCCTCCAGCTCCTGGATGCGGGGGAGGTCGTCGGGGGTCAGGTCGATCAGGCGGGGTTCGTCGCTCACCGGGTCAGTCTGGGGCCGGGCGTCGTCGACGCGCCAGCGGATTTCCGGGCCGGGCCGCATACCTCTAGTGTCCCGCTGTGCCCCCCACCCCCCGCGGCAGCGTGCCCGCCGTCCTCGCCGTCTTCGCCGCCGCCGGATTCGTCATGGGGCAGGCGCTCTCGCGGCTCCCCGCGGTGCGGGACCAGCTGGGCGCCGGGCCGGGGGAGCTGGGGCTGGCGCTCATGGGGATGGGTGCCGGGTCGCTGCTGGCGATGCCGTTCTCCGGCCGGCTCGCCGACCGGTTCGGCAGCCGCGCCGTGGTCAGCACGACGGCCGTCCTGGCCTGCCTGGGGTGGGCCAGCCTCGCGGTGGTGCCCTCGGTGCCGCTCCTGTTCGCCGTGCTGGTCCTGACCGGCGTCAACGTCGGCCTCTGGGACGTCACGATGAACATCCAGGCCTCGCACGTGGAGCAGCTGCGCCCGCGGGCCTGGATGCCGCAGTTCCACGCCGCCTTCTCCGGCGGTGCCGTCCTGGGGGCGGGATCCGGGGCGCTCGCCGCGTTCGTCGGCGTGGGGCTGGTCCAGCTGCCCGTCCTGGCGGCGGTCGCGGCCGTCGTCGCGCTGGCCGGGGCGCAGCGCTTCGTCCGGGAGGACCACACCCCCGAGCCGCCGCTGCAGGCCGGGGAGCCCGTGCCGGTGTCCGCGGCGGGGTCCGACCCGGTGTCCGAGCCGGTGTCCGCGGCAGCGTCGGCGTCTGGACGCTCGAGCATCACCCGCCCCGAGATCCTCATCGGCGTGGTGGCCCTGGCGGCGGCGCTCGCCGAGGGCGCGGCCAACGACTGGCTGGCCCTGCTCCTCGTCGACGTGCACGACGCGCCGGAGGCCTTCGGGGCGCTGACGCTGACCGCGTTCAACCTGACGATGATGGTCGGCCGACTGCTGGGTGGGCCCGCGACCGACCGGTTCGGCCGGGACGTGGTCGTCCGGGCCGGAGGCGTCCTGGCGGTGCTGGGCATCCTCCTGGTGGTGCTGGTGCCCTCCCTGGCGGTGGCGCTGGCCGGGGGTCTGCTCTGGGGCCTGGGCATCTCCACGATCTTCCCGGCGGCGATGTCCGCGGCCGGCGAGGTGCCCGGCCGGGGCAACCGGGCGATCACCGTGGTCTCCACCATCGCCTACGGGGCCTTCCTCTTCGGTGCCCCGATGATCGGGCTGCTCGCCGAGTGGGCCGGGCTGGACCGGGCGCTGTTCCTGGTGGTGGGCTTCCTGGCGCTGATGGTGCTGCTGGCCCCCGTGATGAAGGTGCCAGGATGGCAGGATAGGGAGGTATGTCGTTGACCCTGCGTCCGCCCACCGCTGCCGACGAGGCCGCGATGCGGCGCATGCACGAGCAGCTGGCCGAGGAGGGCTTCCAGTTCCTGCTCGCCGACGGCCCGTGGCCGCATGTGCTGGCCCAGATCGAGTGGGAGTCCAGGGGGGTGGGCCTGCCCGAAGGACGCGTCCCCGCGGACTTCCTCGTCGCCGAGGTCGACGGCGAGCCGGTCGGCCGGGTCTCGATCCGGCACCGGCTCAACGACTTCCTCCTGCAGGAGGGCGGGCACATCGGGTATGCCGTCGCACCGAGGTTCCGCCGCCGCGGCTACGCCACCCAGATCGTCCGCGAGGCCGTGAAGCGGCTCGCCGCGCTGGGGGTGGACAGGGTGCTCATCACCTGCGACGACGGCAACCACGCCTCGGCGGGGACCATCGAGAAGGCCGGTGGGGTGCTGGAGGACATCCGACCCACCGCCTCCGGCCCGGCCAAGCGGCGGTACTGGATCCAGGCCCGCTGACCGGCCGGCCGCGTCAGGCCAGGCCGAGGGCGTGCCGCATCGCGCTGAGCTTGACCTCCGTCTCGGCCAGCTCGGCCTGCGGGTCGGAGGCGGCGACGATCCCGCCGCCGGCGAAGATCCGCATCGAGGCCCGGTCCTCTGCCAGCTCGCCGCAGCGCAGGGCGATGCACCAGTCGCCGTCCCCGGAGGCGTCCATCCAGCCGACCGGGCCGGCATACCGACCTCGGTCCATCCCCTCCAGCTCCGCGATGACCCGGAAGGCGTCCACGGTGGGCGTGCCGCAGACCGCTGCCGAAGGGTGCAGCGCCGCGGCCAGGCGTAGCGAGGTGGCCCTGCTGTGCATGGTGCCGGTGAGGTCGCTGGCCAGGTGGTAGACGTCGGGCAGCTCCAGGACGTAGGGCGTCTCCGGTACCACCAGGTCCTCGCAGTGCGGCGCCAGCGCCTCGGCGACCGACCGCACCGCGTAGGCGTGCTCCTCCAGGTCCTTCTCGCTGCTCACCAGCCGCAGCCGGGGGTCACCGTGCGGGGCGGCCCCGGCGGGGACAGGCACGCCGTTCGGGCGGCGGATGGTGCCGGCCAGCACCCGGGAGCGGGCCCGGCCCCCCTGCAGGCGCACCAGCATCTCCGGGGTGGCGCCGACCAGGCCGGCGACCGCGAAGGTCCAGGTCGCGCCATACCGCTTCTCCAGTCGCTCCAGCACCGGGGCGATCCGGACCGGCTGCCCGTCCCGGTGCCGCACCGCGACGTCCCGGGCGAGCACGACCTTGTCCACCTCCCCCTCGGCGATCCGGGAGATGCCCCGGGCGATGACCTCCGGCCAACGCTGGGCCGGCACGCTGCCCGGCTCCTCGACGAGCGGGTCGAGGACGTCGATGAGCGGGTTCGTGCGGGTGAGGACCTCAGCCGGGTGGCTGTCCGGCCACGGCTCGTCGTCCCGCACGACCTGGGTGATCCAGGCCAGCCCGTCCCGGCGACCGATGACCACCTGCGGGACGGTGAGCACACTGGCGTCCGCGGAGCCGTCCGCGAAGGCGAAGGAACCGAACGCGACCAGGCCGGTGCCCGCCAGGCGCACCTCGTCCTCGACCGTGGCCTCCTCGCGCAGCCGGGTCCACCAGTCCTCGGCCTCGGCGAAGCGCCGCGGCCCCCGGGTCTCGAAATGGGCCACCCGTCCCCAGCCGACCATGCCGTCGCCCTCACGCAGCCAGGCGACGACCTCCCGCGGGTCCACCTCGTCAGGGATCCGGGTCAGCAGGTCACCGGTGGCGTCGACGGCGACCGTGCGGGCGCGCAGACGGGGCGGGGCGGGGGACACAGCCGACCACTGTAGGCCGTGGTGCGAGGATGGCACCCATGAACCCCAACCGCGCCCACCTGGACAAGGCACCGCACGAGGTCGCGGGCATGTTCGACGGAGTCGCGAGGCGCTACGACCTCACCAACACCGTGCTGACCGGCGGTCTGGACGGGCACTGGCGTCGCGTCGCCGCCCGGGTCGTGGACGCCCGACCGGGGGAGCGGGTGCTCGACATCGCCGCCGGCACCGGCGTCTCCAGCGTCCCCTACGCCGACCGGGAGGTGGCGGTCGTCCCCGCCGACTTCTCCCTCGGCATGCTCCGCGAGGGCCACCGGCGCCGACCGGACCTGCCGTTCACCGCGGCCGACGCGATGGCGCTGCCGTTCGCCGACGGGTCCTTCGACGTGGTGACGATGAGCTTCGGCCTGCGCAACGTCAAGGACGTCGGGCAGGCGCTCCGTGAGTTCCTGCGGGTCACCCGCCCCGGGGGGCGGTTGCTCGTCGTCGAGTTCTCCACCCCCACCGTCCCCGGTCTCGCCCAGCTCTACGACAGGGTCGCGCTCAACCTGCTGCCCGCCGTGGCGCGGCGCACCAGCTCCAACCCGGAGTCCTACGAGTACCTCACCGAGTCGATCAGGGCCTGGCCCGACCAGCGCCAGCTCGCCGAGACGGTCCGCGAGGCCGGCTGGGAGCAGGTGCGCTGGCGCAACCTGACGGGCGGCATCGTGGCCCTGCACCACGCGCTCGCCCCCGCCCCTGCCGGTGGGCTGACCTAGGCCCGGACATGGACGTCGAGCTCGCCGAGATCAGGGACTTTTTGGCCCAGCACCCGCCGTTCGACGCCCTGCCCGCGGAGGTGCTCGACACGCTGCCCGGGCGCTGCACGCTGAGCTATGCCCGCCGCGGCTCGACGGTGCTGCGGGCGGGGCAGCGCAACGATCAGCTCTTCGTGGTCCGCTCCGGGGCCGTCGACGTCAGCGACCAGGGCCAGCTGGTGGACCGGGTCGGGGCCGGGGGCGCTTTCGGGATGTCCTCGGTGGTCGAGGGGGTGCCCGTCCGGTACGAGGCGACCGCCCGGGAGGACACGCTGCTCATCCAGCTGCCCCAGGAGGTGTTCGACGAGCTGAGTGCGCACCACCCCGCCGTGGCCGTCCACTTCGCCGCGACCCACCACGACCGGATCAGGACCGCGATCGGCCAGCTCCAGGCGCCGAGCCGGGGTTCCTCGGTGCTGCGCACCGCGGTACGCGACCTGATCACGGTCGAGCCGGTCCGGGCCGAGCCGGAGGTGGCGATCGCCGAGGCGGCGCAGGTGATGACCCGGGCAGGGGTCTCCTCGCTGCTCATCATGCGGGGGGAGCAGCTCCTGGGCATCCTCACCGACCGCGACCTGCGCCGCCGCGTGCTCGCGGCGGGCGTAACACCGGACCGCCCGGTGTCCGAGGTGATGACTCCTGACCCGGTCACCATCGGTGCCGAGGCACTGGCTCTGGAGGTCCTCCTGGAGATGACCGGGCGCAACATCCACCACCTCCCGGTGCAGGACGCGTCCGGACGGGTGCTCGGCCTGGTCACCACCACGGACCTGGTGCGCCTGGAACGGTCCAACCCCGTCTACCTCGTCGCCGACATCACCGACCGCGGCCACGTCGAGGGAGTGGTCGAACAGGCCAGCCGGATCCCCACGGTCGTCGAGCAGCTCGTCGCCGAGGAGGCCAGCGCCGAGGACATCGGACGGGTGACCACCGCGCTCGCGGACGCCGTGGTGGTGCGTCTGCTCGAGCTGGCGACCGACGAGCTGCGCGGCGCCGGCCACGGCGAGGCGCCGGGCCGGTACTCCTGGGTCTGGCTGGGGTCCGCAGCCCGGGAGGAGATGGGGCTGGGCGGCGACCAGGACCACGCGCTGGTGCTCGCGGACGACGCCGACCCCTCGGACCCGTGGTGGGGCCGGCTGGCCGAGCGGGTGACCGCCGCCCTGGAGGCCGCCGGCTGGCCCCGGTGTGACGGCGACATCATGGCCACCAACCCGCGGTGGCGGATGACGGTGTCGCAGTGGCGCGAGCAGTTCGCCCGCTGGAGCCACGACCCGGAGCCCGACGCGGTGCTGTGGGCGGCGATCTTCTACGACATGCGCAGCGTCTTCGGGGACCACGCCCTGGTCGAGGGGCTGCGTGCCGACGTCGTGCCCATGGGTGGTCGTTCGGACCTGCTGATGGCCTACCTGGCGGGGCAGGCGGCGCGGATGCGACCCCCGATCGGCTTCTTCCGCGGCTTCGTCCTGGAGGACGCGGGGGAGCACCGGGACACCCTCGACATCAAACGGGGGGTCACGGCGGTGGTCCAGCTGGCGCGCGTGCACGCGCTCCGGGCCGGATCCCTCGCCCTGGGCACCCGGGTGCGGCTGGAGGCCGCTGCCGCCCGGGGCGGTCTGTCGGCCCAGACGGCGACCGACCTCGCCGACGCCTTCGAGCTGATGTCCTACCTGCGGGTGCGTCACCAGGTGCGGCAGGTGCGGGCGGGGGACCTGCCGGACAACCACCTCAACCCCGGCGGCCTGGGCAGCCTGGACCGGCGACACCTGCGCGACGCCTTCCAGATCGTCCGGTCCGCGCAGCAGCTGCTGAGCGCCCGCCTGCCGCAGGTGAGCTGATGGGCTGGTGGCAGCGGCTGGTCCCGGGCGGCCGGGAGGTGCCCCCCGGGACCCCGCTCGCGGCCTTGGCGAAGGCCCCCCTGCCGGACCCGCAGACACCGCTGGGCCTCGTCGAGCTGCTCGCCGTCGACCTGGAGACGACCGGTCTGGACCCGCGCCGTGACGAGCTGCTGTCGGTCGGGATGGTGGTGGTCCGCGGAGGTCAGGTGCATCTGGGGACGGCCCGCCACCTGCCGGTACGGCCCCGTGGCCAGGTCGGCGACTCCGCCGTGGTGCACGGGCTCACCGACGACGCCCTGGCCCAGGCGCCCACGATCGAGCAGGTCCTCCCGCAGGTGCTGGCCGCCCTCGTCCACGTCACCCCGCCGCCGGGTGCCGCCGCCGACGCTGCTGACCACCACGACCCCGCCGCCGCACCGCGACCCCGCCGGGTGCTCCTCGCCCACTTCGCCCAGGTCGAGACCACCTTCCTGGCGGCTGCCTGCCGCCAGGTGTACGGCGCGTCCGTGGGCGTCCCCGTCGCGGACACCCTGGAGATCGCCAGGCGCCTGCTGCGGGCCCACCACCACGAGCTGCAGGCCGGCACGGTCCGGCTCGATGCCTGCCGGCGGCGGCACGGGCTGCCGCGCTACCGGGCCCATTCGGCGGTGACGGACGCCGTGGCCTGCGCCGAGCTGTTCCTCGCCCAGACCGCCGAGCTGGAGCAGGTGCGCGGACGCCCGCTGGTCCTGGCGGACGTGCTGGAGCGGGGGCTGCGCTAGGCCACGGCGGAAGCCCTCCGACCGATATGGCGAGGGTCGTCTGCCCTAATCCGGCGAAGGGATGCCTATGCCGGGCGCAGGGGACCGCAGGCCTAGACTTGCTGAGTTCGTGAAAGTTGTCACAAGCGAAGGTGTCAGAGCGCATCGTGAGTGAGCAGGTCGAGACGGCTGACGTGATCGTCGTCGGCGCAGGCCCCGGCGGTTCCGCCACCGCCGCATACCTGGCGCAGCACGGACTGGACGTCCTGCTGCTGGAGAAGGCCACCTTCCCCCGGGACAAGATCTGCGGCGACGGGCTGACCCCGCGGGCGGTCCGCGAGCTGATCAACCTCGGCGTCCCCACCCGTCCCGAGGACGGCTGGCACCGCACCCGCGGCCTGCGCATCGTCGGCGGCGGGGTCCGGATGGAGCTCGACTGGCCCGGCAACGAGACCTTCCCGCCCTACGGTCTGGTCCGCACCCGGATGGACCTGGACGAGACCCTGGCCCGGCACGCCGAGCGCCGCGGCGCGCGGCTGCTGGAAGGGATGAACGTCTCCGGCCCCGTCCTCGACCACCGTGACCACATCGTGGGCGTGACCGCCAAGGTGATGGGGCCGAACGGCCGCGCGACGGGGGAGACCCGGGAGTTCCGGGCCCGCGTCGTCGTCGCCGCGGACGGCAACTCCAGCCGTCTCTCGCTGGCCATGGACCGGCCCAAGCGGGACGACCGCCCGATGGGGGTGGCGGTCCGCAGCTACTTCAGCACCCCCCGCCACGACGACGGCTACCTGGAGTCCTGGCTGGAGCTGTGGACGCAGGACGAGGACGGCGCACGCCACCTCATGCCCGGCTACGGCTGGATCTTCCCGCTCGGCGACGGCACCGCCAACGTCGGCCTGGGCATCCTGGACACCTTCAAGGACTTCGGCAACTTCGACTCGCGCGAGGTCATGCGGCGCTGGGTGGCCGAGATGCCCGAGGAGTGGGGCTTCTCCGAGGAGACCCGGCTGGCGCCGATCCGCGGGGCCGCCCTGCCGATGTGCTTCAACCGCCAGCCCCTCTACGACCGCGGCCTGCTGCTGGTGGGTGACGCCGGTGGCATGGTGAACCCGTTCAACGGCGAGGGGATCGCCGAGGCGATGGAGGCCGGCCGTTACGGTGCCGAGATCATCGCCTCCGCCCTGGCCCGCGCCACGCCGGGGGAGACCGAGGCCGTCCTGCGCTCCTACCCCAAGGTGATGAAGGACGCGCTCGGCGGGTACTTCATGCTCGGCAAGCAGTTCGCCACCCTCATCGGGCACCCCGAGGTGATGCGCCTGGCGGTCCGCTACGGACTGCCCCGCAAGGCCCTGATGCGGCTGCTGATCAAGATCATGGCCAACCTGCCGCAGGAGCGCGGCGGCCGTCTGGACGACCGCGTGATCAACGCGCTGAGCCGACTGACCCCTGCGGCATGAGCACCCAGCCTGAGCCTAGGATGGTCGTGCGCCCGACCCTGAAGCTGGTGTCCTCCGTCTCGAGCACGCCGAGCACGTCCCGAAAGGAGTCCTGGCAATGATGGACTACCACCCCTATGTGCCGGTCCTCTTCTTCCTGCTCTTCGGCCTCCTCTTCGCCTTCGGCTCGGTCTTCGGCGGAGGCCTCCTGGGCAGGGTCACCTACAACCGGGCCAAGGCCGAGGCCTACGAGTGCGGCATCCAGCCCACGCCGCAGGCCCACCAGGGCGGTCGGGTGCCGGTCAAGTTCTACCTGACCGCGATGCTCTTCATCGTCTTCGACGTGGAGGTGCTCTTCCTCTACCCCTTCGCGGTGGCGTTCGAGCAGGTCGGACTGTTCTCCGTGCTGGCGATGCTGCTCTTCCTCCTCGTCGTCTCCGTCCCGTTCGTCTACGAGTGGAGCAGGGGAGGCCTGGAGTGGGACTGACCCAGCAGATCGTCACCAGACCAGCAGCAGACTTCGACCGCTCGCGTGAAAGAGGTGTGACCCATGGGTCTTGAGGACAAGATTCCCGGTGGCTTCATGCTGTCCACCGTCGAGGGGCTGGCCGGTCACCTGCGCCAGCACTCCGTGTGGCCGGCGACCTTCGGCCTGGCCTGCTGCGCCATCGAGATGATGGCCGTCGGCACGCCCGACTACGACATCGCCCGCTTCGGTATGGAGCGCTTCGCCGCCACCCCCCGCCAGGCCGACCTGATGATCGTGGCCGGTCGGGTGTCGCAGAAGATGGCGCCGGTCGTGCGGCAGGTCTACGACCAGATGCCCAACCCCAAGTGGGTCATCGCCATGGGGGTGTGCGCCAGCTCCGGCGGGATGTTCAACAACTACGCGATCGTCCAGGGCGTGGACCACATCGTCCCCGTGGATGTCTATCTGCCCGGCTGCCCCCCGCGTCCGGAGATGCTGCTGAACGCCGTCCTGGAGCTGCACAAGCAGATCCGGGAGTTCAAGTTCGGCGTCGACCGGGAGCAGGCCGCCCGTGCCGCCGAGGCCGCCGCGCTGCGCGCGACGCCGACGCACGAGATGAAGGGGCTGCTGGCGTGATGACAGCGAAGCGGGGACCCGCAGCGGGGCAAGGCCCGGAGCGAGCGCGGACTCGCGCCGAAAGGGGGCTGGCGTGACGAGCACCGGACCGGAGACCCCCGACAAGGCAGCTCCCGCGCACGAGACCACCCGCGACCCTGTCGCGCAGCCTCCGCGCACGGAGGAGCAGATCGTCGACACCACGCACGCGCAGGGGTCGGGCGGCGGCGCGGTCGCAGCCCGGCGCGGCACGCCGGGTGAGCCGGTGGAGGTGGCACGCCGCAAGGGGCTGTTCGGCAGCTCGATCGGCAACGACACCTCCGGGTACGGCCACCTCGAGGTGCCGATCCTCTTCCCCGGTGAGGCCGAGCGGCCCTACGGGTCCTACTTCGACGAGGTCGTCGACGCGCTCGAGGCCGCAGCGCCCGAGGCGTTCGCGGCCGGTGTGGAGCAGGTCGTCGTCGACCGCGGCGAGCTGACCCTGCACGTGCGCCGTGAGCACCTGGTCGAGCTGGTCCAGCCCCTGCGGGACGACGCCCGGCTGCGCTTCGAGATGTGCTCGGGCGTCTCCGGGGTGCACTGGCCCGAGCAGACGGGCGCCGAACTGCACGCCGTCTACCACTTCCTGTCCGTCACGCACGGCGGGCGCCGGGTCCGCTTCGAGGTCACCTGTCCCGACGCCGACCCGCGCATCCCGTCGATCGTGCACGTCTACCCGGCCGTCGACTGGCACGAGCGGGAGACCTGGGACATGTTCGGCATCGTCTTCGAGGGCCGCCCCGGCCTGACCCGCATCATGATGCCGGACGACTGGCCGGGCCACCCCCAGCGCAAGGACTACCCGCTCGGCGGCATCCCGGTCGAGTACAAGGGCGCCACCATCCCGGCGCCCGATGGACGGAGGAGCTACTCGTGACCACCACCGACCACAACACCGGCCCCCACACCGGGGCCAACACCGGGGCAACCACCGAGGGTGCCCACATGGTGGACGGCGAGGCCGTCTTCACCGCCGGCGGAGGCGACTGGGACGACATCGCCCGGGAGGCGGCGAACCTCGGTGCCGAGCGCATCGTCGTCAACATGGGTCCGCAGCACCCCTCCACCCACGGCGTGCTGCGCCTGGTGCTGGAGCTGGACGGCGAGACCGTCACGGAGGCCCGAGCCGGCATCGGCTTCCTGCACACCGGCATCGAGAAGAACATGGAGTACCGCACCTGGGTGCAGGGGACCACGTTCTGCACCCGGATGGACTACCTCATGCCGGTCTTCAACGAGACCGCCTACTGCCTGGCGATCGAGAAGCTGCTCGGCATCACCGACCAGATCCCGCAGCGCGCCAGCGACATCCGGGTGCTGGTGATGGAGCTGTACCGCATCGCCTCGCACCTGATCGCCCTGGCGACCGGCGGGATGGAGCTGGGCGCCACGACCATCATGACCATGGGCTTCCGGGAGCGCGAGCGCATCCTGCGGTTCATGGAGGCCGTCACCGGGACGCGGATGAACCACGCCTACGTGCGCCCGGGCGGGGTGGCGCAGGACGTGCTGCCCGAGCACCTGGACGCGCTGGAGGACGAGCTGCCCGACCTGCGCAGGGGTATCCGTGAGCTGGAGCTGATGCTGCTGGAGAACCCCATCTACAAGGGCCGCACCGTCGACGTGGGCTACCTGTCGCTGGCCTCCTGCATGGCGCTGGGCGTCACCGGCCCGATCCTGCGCTCGACCGGCCTGCCGCACGACCTGCGCAAGGTCGACCCCTACTGCGGCTACGAGACCTACGAGTTCGACGTCATCACCCGGCCCGACCACGACGCCTACGGCCGGACCGTGATCCGCCTGGACGAGATCTGGCAGTCGCTGCGGATCGTGGACCAGGCGATCGCGCGGCTGCGGGCCAGCCAGGGCGCGCCGGTGATGGTCGCCGACCGCAAGATCGCCTGGCCGGCGCAGCTCTCGATCGGTGCGGACGGCCAGGGCAACAGCCTGGACCACATCCGGGAGATCATGGGCGAGTCCATGGAGAGCCTGATCCACCACTTCAAGCTGGTCACCGAGGGCTTCCGGGTCCCGCCCGGCCAGGCCTACGCGGCGGTGGAGTCGCCCAAGGGTGAGCTGGGCGTGCATGCCGTGTCCGACGGTGGCACCCGGCCCTACCGTGCCCACTTCCGTGACCCGAGCTTCAACAACCTGCAGGCGGCCTCGGCGCTGTCCGAGGGCGGTCTCGTCGCCGACGTGATCGTCGCCGTCGCCTCGATCGACCCGGTGATGGGAGGGGTGGACCGATGAGTATCTCCCCAGGTGGTGAGCACCAGAACGTGGCCAGGGCCGCGGCGGACACCGGCGAGGGCCGGGGGATGCGGAGCACCCACGAGTCGATGTTCGCCCCGTCACCGCTGCACCCGCAGGCCCCGCTGCGCGCCTCGGACGAGCCGTACGCACCGGAGGTGCTGGCGCGGATGTCGGCCGACGCGGCCGAGATCATCTCCCGCTACCCGCAGGCGCGCTCCGCGCTGCTGCCGCTCCTGCACCTGGTCCAGTCCGTGGACGGGTACATCACCGGCCGAGGGGTGCACTTCTGCGCGGAGCAGCTGGGGCTGACCACCGCCGAGGTCAGCGGGGTCGCGACCTTCTACACCCAGTACAAGCGCCACCCCAACGGCGACTACACCGTCGGTGTCTGCACCAACACCCTGTGCGCGATCATGGGCGGCGACCAGATCTTCGAGGAGCTCAGCGAGTACCTCGGGATCGGTCACGACGAGACCACCGAGGACGGCAGGATCACCCTCGAGCGGGTCGAGTGCAACGCGGCCTGCGACTTCGCGCCCGTGGTGATGGTCAACTGGGAGTTCTTCGACAACCAGACCCCCGAGTCCTCCAAGCAGGTCGTGGACCGGCTGCGCGCCGGTGAGCCGGTCGCGCCGACCAGGGGGCCCTCCCGCGTGGGCACCTTCAAGGAGGTCTCCCGGGTGCTGGCCGGGTTCACCGACGGCCGCGCCGACGAAGGCGTGAGCGCCGGCCCCGCCTCGCTCCAGGGCACCCTCCTGGCCAAGAAGATGGGCTGGAGCGCCCCCGGCGGAGCCGGGGACGACGCGGCGCCCGAGGCGCAGCAGACCAGCGCCACCCCGGCCGGGCAGGAAGGCGGCCTCGACGCCGGCCGTCCGAGCTCGGTCGACACCCCGAGCAACCGGCCCGACGAGCAGCCGGGCGGCGGCCAGGGCGCCGACCGCCGGGCTGGCGACGCCCGACCCGCCGGCGACAACATCGGCGAGAACATCGGCGAGAACACGAAGGAGGAGGAGCGGTGAGCACCCGACTGACGCCGGTCCTGTCCAAGTTCTGGGACGACCCGCAGTCCTGGACGCTGGCCACGTACGAGGCCAACGAGGGGTACCAGGGTCTGCGCACCGCGCTGTCCAAGGATCCCGCCGAGCTGGTGGACCTGGCCAAGGGATCGGGTCTGCGCGGCCGCGGCGGCGCCGGGTTCCCGACCGGGATGAAGTGGGGCTTCCTGCCCCCGCCGGACGGTGGGCCCCGCTACCTGGTGGTCAACGCCGACGAGTCCGAGCCGGGCACGTGCAAGGACATCCCGCTGCTGATGGCGGCCCCCCAGTTCCTCATCGAGGGCATGATCATCACCAGCTTCGCCATCGGCTGCCACCACGCCTTCATCTACCTGCGCGGGGAGACCGTGCACGTCTACCGCCGCCTGCTGCGCGCGGTCGAGGAGGCCAAGGCCGCGGGCTACCTGGGCCAGAACATCCTGGGCTCCGGCTTCGACCTGGAGATCACCGTGCACGCCGGCGCCGGCGCCTACATCTGCGGGGAGGAGACCGCGCTGCTGGACTCCCTGGAGGGGCGCCGCGGCCAGCCACGCCTCAAGCCGCCGTTCCCGGCCGTCGCCGGCCTCTACGCCCGGCCGACCGTCGTCAACAACGTCGAGTCGATCGCCTCGATCCCCTCGATCCTGCTGCACGGCGCCGACTGGTTCGCCGACATGGGCACCGAGAAGTCGACCGGGTTCGGCCTGTTCAGCCTCTCCGGCCACGTCACCCGGCCCGGTCAGTACGAGGCCCCGCTGGGCATCACCCTGCGCGAGCTGCTCGACATGGCCGGCGGGATGCGCGGCGGGCGCAAGCTGAAGTTCTGGACCCCCGGCGGCTCCTCGACGCCGATCTTCACCGACGCCCACCTGGACGTACCGCTCGACTTCGAGTCGGTGGCCGCCGAGGGCTCGATGCTCGGCACCCGGGCGCTGCAGATCTTCGACGAGACCACCTCCGTGGTGCGCGCCGTCTCCCGGTGGACCGACTTCTACGCCCACGAGTCCTGCGGCAAGTGCACCCCCTGCCGTGAGGGCACCTACTGGCTCAAGCAGGTGATGAACCGGCTGGAGCACGGCAAGGGCCAGCCCGGCGACATCGAGAAGCTGGTCGACATCTGCGACAACATCCTCGGCCGCGCGTTCTGCGCGCTCGGTGACGGCGCCACGAGCCCCATCACCTCGGCCATCCAGTACTTCCGCGAGGAGTTCGAGCAGGGGATGCACACCCCCTGGCACGAGCTCTTCCCGCCCGAGCGGAGCACCCTGTTCGCGAAGGAGAGCCAGCCCGCATGACCGTCCACACCTCGCCGGCCGCTGGCGGTAACTCCGTCACCGACGGCGGAGACGCGCGCATCCCGGCCCCCGAGCCCGACGTCAAGATGATCGACCTGACCATCGACGACGTCCCCGTCCGCGTGCCCGAGGGCACCCTGGTGATCCGGGCCGCCGAGCAGGTCGGGATCCACATCCCCCGGTTCTGCGACCACCCGCTGCTGGACCCGGTCGGCGCCTGCCGCCAGTGCCTGGTCGACGTCGCCATGCCCGACCGGGAGGGCAACGTCAAGCCGATGCCCAAGCCGCAGGCCTCCTGCACCATGACGGTCAGCCCCGGCATGGTCGTCAAGACCCAGCACACCTCCCCGGTCGCCGACAAGGCGCAGACCGGGGTGATGGAGCTGCTGCTGATCAACCACCCGCTGGACTGCCCGGTCTGCGACAAGGGCGGGGAGTGCCCGCTGCAGAACCAGGCCATGTCCGACGGCCGGCCCACCTCCCGGTTCACCGACGTCAAGCGCACCTTCCCCAAGCCGGTCAACATCTCCTCCCAGGTGCTGCTGGACCGGGAGCGTTGCGTGCTGTGCGCCCGGTGCACCCGCTTCTCCGACGAGATCGCCGGTGACCCGTTCATCGCGCTCGCCGAGCGGGGTGCGCTGCAGCAGGTGGCCATCTACGAGGAGAAGCCGTTCGAGTCCTACTTCTCCGGCAACACCGTCCAGATCTGCCCCGTCGGGGCGCTCACCGGGGCGGCCTACCGCTTCCGGTCCCGCCCCTTCGACCTGGTCTCCACGCAGAGCGTGTGCGAGCACTGCGCCTCCGGCTGCGCGATCCGCACCGACCACCGTCGTGGCGTCGTGCTGCGGCGGATGGCGCTGGACGACCCCGAGGTCAACGAGGAGTGGAACTGCGACAAGGGTCGCTGGGCGTTCGCCTACGCCGCCCTGCCGGACCGCCTGCGCGACCCGGTCGTGCGCGGGACGGACGGGCAGTATGCCGTCACCTCCTGGGGCGACGCCTACCGCGCCGCCGCGCGCGGCCTGGCCCAGGCCCAGGGCCGGGTGGGTGTGCTGCCCGGTGGCCGCGTCAGCGTCGAGGACGCCTACGCCTACGCCAAGTTCGCCAGGGTCGCCCTGGGCACCAACGACGTCGATGCGCGGGCCCGCCCGCACAGCGCGGAGGAGACCGACTTCCTGGCCGCCCACGTCGCGGGCGTGCACGACGTGACGTACAGCTCCCTGGAGCGGGCCGGCTCGGTCCTCCTCGTCGGCTTCGAGCCCGAGGACGAGAGCCCGATCGTCTTCCTGCGCCTGCGCAAGGCGATGCGCAAGAAGGGTCTGAAGGTCTACGCGGTGGCCCCGTTCGCCACCCAGGGTCTGCGCAAGCTGGGCGGCACGCTGCTCGCCTCCGCGCCGGGCACCGAGGCCGAGGTGCTGCAGGCGTTGGCCGAGCACCGCAGGAGCCGCGCGGCCCGCCCCGTCGACGGCACCACCGAGCCGATGGTCGCCAACGACTACCACGCAGCCTCCGACTCCCTCACCGACGCCTCGGTGATCCTGGTCGGCGAGCGTCTGGCCGGCGTGCCCGGCGCGCTGTCCGCAGCGGCCGCGCTCGCCCAGCAGACCGGTGCCGCCCTGGCCTGGGTGCCCCGGCGTGCCGGCGAGCGTGGCGCGGTCGAGGTGGGCGCCCTGCCGGCGCTGCTGCCCGGGGGCCGCCCGGTGACCGACGACGCCGGCCGGGCCGACGTCGCCGCCCGCTGGGGCCTGGACGCGTCCGCGCTCCCGGTCGGCAGCGGCCGGGACACCACCGCGATCCTGCAGGCGGCCGCGGACGGCGAGCTGGGCGCACTGGTCGTCGGGGGCGTCGAGATCGACGACCTGCCCGACCCCCAGCTGGCCCGCCGGGCCCTGGCCCGCGCCTTCGTGGTCTCCCTGGAGGTCCGCGAGAGCGACGTGCACGAGTTCGCCGACGTCATCCTGCCGGTCGCCCCGCAGCAGGAGAAGGCCGGCTCCTACGCCACCTGGGAGGGCCGCCTGCGGCCCTTCGAGCAGGCCATCGACTCCACGGCGGTCTCCGACCACGTCATCCTGCACCGGCTCGCGGACGCCATGGGCGTCCGGCTCGGCACCGAGGCGCTGGGATCGGTGCAGCGCGAGCTCGCCGGTCTCGACCAGCACAGCGGCACCCGCGCCCCGTCGCCGCAGGTCTCCCCGGCCGGGCCCGCCGCGCCCGGCGTGGGCGAGGCGGTCCTGGCCACCTGGCACCACCTGCTGGACGCCGGCCGGCTGCAGGACGGCGAGCCGTTCCTGGCCGGCACCGCGCCCCGGCCGGTGGCCCGCGTCTCCGCCGGCACCGCCGCCCTGCTGGGCGTGGCGGACGACGCCCCGGTGACCGTCTCCACCGCCCGCGGGGCGATCACCCTGCCGGTGGTCGTCACCGAGATGCACGACGGCGTCGTGTGGGTCCCCACGAACTCGCCCGGCTCGGCCGTCCGCCCGACGCTCGGCGTCGACGCGGGCGCTGTCGTCCGGATCGCCCCGGCGAACGCCAAGGTGACCACACAGGCGAGCACCGACCACTCCGACACCCCGCGAGGTGAGGTATGAGCGCCAGCCTGGCCCTGGCCTACCCCGAGCTCGGCATGCTGGCCAACGGCCTGAGCGTGCACGCCGCGAGCGACCTGCCGGCGGCCGACTTCAGCGACACCCCGATGTGGCTGTCGTTCGTCAAGGCCTTCTTCCTGTTCGTCTACGTGATGATCTCGGTCGTCCTGGTCATCTGGGCCGAGCGGCGGATCATCGGCCGGATGCAGCAGCGCCCCGGTCCCAACCGGCTCGGCCCGCTGGGCATCCTGCAGACCGCCGCCGACGGCATCAAGCTCTTCTTCAAGGAGGACGTCACCCCCAAGGGTGCCGACAAGCTGATGTTCTTCGTGGCGCCGCTGACGGTGGCCACGCTGGCGTTCGTCTCCTTCGCGATCATCCCGCTGGGTGGCGAGGTGCGGATGTTCGGCCACACCACGCCGCTGCAGCTGACCGACACCCCGGTCGCGGTGCTGCTCGTCCTGGCGGTCGCCGGCGTCGGCGCCTACGGGTTCGTGCTCGCCGGCTGGGCCTCGGGCTCGACCTACCCGCTGCTGGGCGGTCTGCGCTCGACCGCCCAGGTGATCTCCTACGAGATCGCGATGGGCCTGTCCCTGGTCGCGGTCTTCCTCTTCTCCGGGTCCATGTCGACCAGCCAGATCGTCGCCGCCCAGCAGCAGACCGGCTGGTTCGGCATACCCCTGTGGTATGTCGTGCCGCTCTTCGTCAGCTTCGTGGTCTACGTCATCACCATGGTGGGGGAGACCAACCGTCTGCCCTTCGACCTGGCCGAGGGCGAGGGCGAGCTCGGTGGCGGGTTCCACACCGAGTACTCCTCGATGAAGTTCGGCATGTTCTTCCTCGGCGAGTACATCAACATGTTCACCGTCTCCGCCCTGGCGACCACCCTGTTCCTGGGTGGCTGGCACGCACCGTGGCCGCTGAACGGCACCTTCCTCGACGAGGGCTGGTGGGGCCTGCTGTGGTTCACGCTGAAGATGTGGATGTTCATCTTCTTCTACGTCTGGCTGCGGGGCTCGCTGCCGCGCGTGCGCTACGACCAGTTCATGGCCCTGGGCTGGAAGGTCCTCATCCCGATCTCGCTGGTCTGGGTGATCGCGGTCATGCTCATCCGCAGCGCCCAGGAGGGCTTCTTCGGTGACGGCCGGTTCGTGCTGGTCTACACCATGGTCGGCATCGGCCTCGTCGTCATCGGCGCCATCTTCTTCTGGGAGGCCGCCTCGCGGCGCAAGGCCGAGGAGCGGGAGGAACGCCTCGCCGTCCCCGAGGAGGTCGACCCCTTCGCCGACGGCTACCCGGTGCCCCCGCTGCCCGGACAGCGACTGGTGGAGCGCCCGACCGCCCTGGACCAGGCGCCCCCGGTGAGCTCTACCCCCAGCACGACCACCACCGACCCTGCGGAGGACAGCCGTGGCTGACCAGAACGACCCGACAGCAGCTGGGCAGCCGAGCCGGCGGGAGCCGGCACCGGCACCGGCGCAGACCCAGGCCGACCCGACCGGCGGCAAGCCGGAGCCGGGCTTCCTGTCCCAGCTCTTCGCCCCGGTCGCCGGGTTCGGCGTGACCTTCGCGACCATGTTCCGCAAGGTGCGCACCCAGGAGTACCCGGAGGTCGTGCGACCCACCCAGAAGCGGTACCACGGGCGGCACCAGCTCAACCGCCACCCCGACGGGCTGGAGAAGTGCGTGGGCTGCGAGCTGTGCGCCTGGGCCTGCCCGGCCGACGCGATCTACGTCGAGGGCGCGGACAACACCGAGGCGGCGCGGTTCAGCCCCGGTGAGCGCTACGGCCGCGTCTACCAGATCAACTACCTGCGCTGCATCTTCTGCGGCCTGTGCATCGAGGCGTGCCCGACGCGTGCGCTGACGATGACCAACGAGTACGAGATGGCCGACGCCGAGCGCGAGCCGCTGATCTACGAGAAGCACCAGCTGCTGGCGCCGCTGGGCCCGGAGATGCTGGCCCCGCCGTTCCCGTACGCCGAGGGCATGACCGAGCGCGACTACTACCGCGGCCAGGTCACCGGCCCGACCCAGCAGCAGAAGGACTACGTCGCCCAGCGCGACGCCGAGGCCACCGCGACCCAGGCCGAGGAGGTCACGCGATGACCCCGGTCGAGGGGACCGAGGCGATCACCGGCATGGAGACGGCCGTCTTCTGGCTGCTGTCCGCCCTCGCGGTCGGCGGCGGCATGGGGCTGCTGTTCGCCCGCAAGGCCGTGCACGCCGCGATGTCCATGGCCGTGGTCATGGTCACGCTCGGCATCATCTACATCGTCCAGAGCGCCGAGTTCGTCGGCATCATCCAGATCTTCGTGTACTCCGGCGCGGTGATGATGCTCTTCCTCTTCGTCGTCATGATGATCGGCGTCGACGCCTCCGACTCCATGGTCGAGACCATCCGCGGCCACCGCGGCTGGGCCTTCGCCGTCGGGCTGGTCTTCCTCGGCTTCGCGGTGTACGGCCTGTCCCGCGTCGCCTGGCCCGCGCCCGCCGGTCTGGAGCAGGCGCAGGCCGAGGGCAGCGTGACCGCGCTCGCCCGGGAGATCTTCGAGCGCCAGGTGCTGCCGTTCGAGGTTCTGGGCACCCTGCTCGTCATCGCGGTGATGGGCGCCATGGTGCTCGCCCACGGCGACCGGCTGCTGCCCAAGACCAACCAGCGCCAGGCCTCGCAGGACAAGCTGCGCTCCGGCCGTTGGCTGTCCGGCAAGCCCGGCCCGGGCGTCTACGCCCGCCACAACGCCGCCGACACCCCGGCCCTGGCTCCGGACGGCACCCCGGTCGAGGAGTCCGTGCCGCGCGCGCTGGTGGCCCGCGGTCAGGTCACCAACCCCAGTGCCTACCGGCTGCCGCCGCAGGCGGGCACCCCGGCGGGCGAGCCCGCCGGCGACCTGGACGCCGACGACATGCCCAGCGGCACCGTGGCGTCCCAGGAGGTCGGGCACGCGCCGGACCAGGCGTCCGGAGAGCCGGTCGACACGCAGGAGGATGAGCGCTGATGGGTCTGGAGGCCTGGGTCTACCTCTCGGTGGTCCTGTTCGCGATCGGTGCCCTCACGGTGCTGACCCGCCGCAACACGATCATCGTCTTCATGGGCATCGAGCTCATGCTCAACGCCTGCAACCTGGCGCTGATCACCTTCGCCCGCATCCACGGCAACCTCGACGCCCAGGTCTACGCCCTGTTCGTCATGGTCGTGGCCGCCGCGGAGGTCGTGATCGGCCTGGGGATCATCATGTCCATCTTCCGTGCGCGTCGCTCGGCCTCGGTCGACGACGCCAACCTGCTGAAGCTCTAAGGGAGGCAGCGAGTGACTCCGTTCACCACGGCCGCGAACCTCGCGGCCAGCCAGCCCATGGCCTACCACGCTGTCTCCGGCGGCGTGGCCCAGTACGGCTGGCTGATGATCGCGCTGCCCCTGCTCGGTGCGGCGGTCCTGCTGCTCGGCGGGCGCGCCACCAACTCGTGGGGCCCGTTGCTGGCCACCGCACTGTCCTGGGCCTCCTTCGTGGTCGGGGTGCTGGTCATCGTCCAGCTCACCGGCCTGGCCCCGGGGGAGCGCGCGCTGCAGCTGCCCCTGTGGGACTGGATCAGCTTCGGCGACTTCACCCTGCACGCCGGCCTGCTGATGGACCCGTTGTCCCTGGCGTTCGTCATGCTCATCACCTTCGTCGGGTCGCTGATCCACGTGTACTCCCTCGGGTACATGGAGGGCGACCCGGACAAGCGCCGCTTCTTCGCCTACCTCAACCTGTTCGTGGCGGCGATGCTGGTGCTGGTGCTGGCCGACTCCTTCGTCCTGCTCTTCGTGGGCTGGGAGGGCGTGGGTCTGGCCTCCTACCTGCTCATCGGTTTCTGGAACCACAACCCGGCCTACGCGGCCGCGGCCAACAAGGCGTTCATCGTCAACCGCGTCGGTGACGTGGGACTCATCACCGCCATGGGTCTGATGCTGGCGACCTTCGGCTCGCTCGACTTCGCGACGGTCTTCGCCAGCGTCGACGGGGCCAGCACGATGATGCTGACCCTGATCGGGCTGGCCCTGCTGCTCGGCGCCTGCGGCAAGTCGGCCCAGTTCCCGCTGCAGAGCTGGCTGGGTGACGCGATGGCCGGCCCGACCCCGGTGTCGGCCCTGATCCACGCCGCGACGATGGTCACCGCCGGTGTCTACCTGGTCGCGCGCAGCCAGGCGATCTACGACCTGACCCCCGACGCGCGCCTCGCGGTCGCGGTGGTCGGCGCCGTCACGCTGCTCTACGGCGCGATCGTGGGGTGTGCCAAGGACGACATCAAGAAGGCGCTGGCCGCCTCCACGATGTCGCAGATCGGCTACATGATGCTGGCCGTCGGCCTGGGGCCGATCGGCTACGTCTACGCGATCTTCCACCTGATCACCCACGGCTTCTTCAAGGCCGGGATGTTCCTGGGCGCCGGCTCGGTCATGCACGCCATGAAGGACCGGGTCGACATGCGCCGCTTCGGGGCCCTGTCCCGCGAGGTGAAGATCACCTGGATCACCTTCGCGGCGGGGTGGCTGGCCATCATCGGCTTCCCGTTCACGGCCGGCTGGTACTCCAAGGACCACATCATCGAGTCCGCCTTCTCCGCGCCGGGCTGGCAGGGCTGGGTCTTCGGCCTGGTCACCCTGCTGGGCGCCGGGATCACCGCCTTCTACATGTCGCGGCTGTTCTTCATGACCTTCCACGGCAAGGCCCGCTGGGAGGACGACCAGCACCCGCACGAGTCGCCGCTGACGATGACCATCCCGATGATGGTCCTCGCGGTCGGCTCGCTGGTCCTCGGCGCCGCGCTCTACCCGACCGGGATCCTCACCGGCTGGCTGGAGCCGGTGTTCGGCACGGCCGACCACGCCGAGCCGCTGATCCCGCTGCTGGCCATCCAGATCTCGGTCTTCGTGCTCATGGCCATCGGTGTCCTCCTGGCCTGGCGGATGTATGCCGCCACGGACGTCCCTGTCGAGGCTCCCGAGGCGAACGCGCTGACCCGCGCTGCCCGTCGCGACCTCTACCAGGACGAGGTCAACGACGCCCTCTTCGTCAGCCCGACCGGGACCCTGGTCAAGGGCCTGACCGAAGCTGACGAGACCCTCGTCGAGGGGACCGTCACCGGCGGCACCACCGCCAGCCTGACCGGCCTGTCGTCGGTCCTGCGGCGCGCCCAGAACGGGTTCGTCCGCTCCTATGCCCTGACGATGCTGTTCGGTGTCGTCGCCATCCTCGGTGCAGTGTGGGTGATGCAGTGATGAACTTCCCCTGGTTGACCACCCTGCTGGTGCTCCCGCTCGTCGGGGCCCTGGTGGTGGCGGTGCTGCCGAAGGCCAGCACGCTGGTGCGCCCCGTGGCGCTCGGCACCTCGCTGCTGACCCTCGGCGTCGGGATCGCCGCCCTGACCCAGTACCAGCTCGGCGGCGGGAGCGGGCAGTTCCAGCTGACCGAGGTCCACGCGTGGATCCCGCAGTTCGGCGTCTCCTACGCCCTCGGCGTCGACGGCATCTCGCTGACGATGATCCTGCTGGCGCTGATCCTGGTCCCGATCTGCCTCATCGCGGCATGGGACGACGTCCCTGCGGTCGGCCGTCGCCAGCACCTGTACTTCGCCCTGATGCTGGCCCTGACCTCGACGATCGTCGGCGTCTTCGCCGCGATCGACGTCTTCCTCTTCTACATCTTCTTCGAGGTCATGCTCATCCCGGTCTACTTCCTGATCGGGATCTTCGGCGGGTCTCGCCGGGCGAGGGCAGCGACCACCTTCCTGCTGTACTCCCTGGCCGGCGGGCTGATCATGCTCGTCGCGGTGATCGGGGTCTACCTGGCCGGTCCGCGCGGCGCCGACGGGTTCCTGCTGACCAACCTGGCCGGGATGGACCTGTCCGTGGAGGCCGGCCGCTGGCTGTTCCTCGGTTTCTTCATCGCCTTCGCGATCAAGGCCCCCATGTGGCCGGTGCACACCTGGCTGCCCCTGGCCGCGGAGCAGTCCCGCCCCGCGACCTCGGTCCTGCTGGTCGGCGTCCTGGACAAGGTCGGCACCTACGGCATGATCCGGTTCTGCCTGAGCCTGTTCCCCGAGGCCAGCCAGTGGGCCACACCGGTGGTGATCACCCTCGCCCTGATCTCGCTGTTCTGGGGCGCGTTCATGGCCATCGGCTCCACCGACATCCTCCGGCTGATCAGCTACACCTCGATCAGCCACTTCGGGTTCATCGTGCTGGGCATCTTCGCCTTCACCACGGTCAGCCACACCGGCGCCACGCTGTACATGGTCAACCACGGCTTCACCACCGCCGGGCTGTTCCTGGTGGCTGGCATGCTCATCGTGCGCCGCGGCAGCCGCGACCTGCGCGACTTCGGCGGCTGGCAGCGGGTCACCCCGCTCATCGCCGGAGCCCTGCTGATCTCCGGTCTCTCCGCCCTGTCGCTCCCGGGCCTGAACTCCTTCGTCAGCGAGTTCCTGGTCATCGTGGGCACCTTCCAGCGCAACGCCTGGCTGGGGCTGATCGCCACCTTGGGCGTGGTCCTGGCTGCGGTCTACGTGCTGGTGATGTACCGCAAGGTCGCCACCGGGCCACGGCCCGAGGGTCTGGACGTCCCCGACATGACAGGCCGGGAGAAGTGGGTCGTGGCGCCGCTCATCGCCGCCTTCCTGATCCTCGGGTTCTACCCCAAGCCGGTCCTCGACGTGCTCGAGCCGGCCGTGCAGCAGACGCTGCAGTCGGTGGGGGTCGCTGACCCCGTGCCGGCCGTCGACACCGCCAACGCCGAGGGGAGGGGCCGCTGATGGGTGGCTCTATGTTCGTCGCGCCCGAGATCAACTACCTGGCGCTGCTGCCGCTGATCATCGTCTTCGTCGGTGGGCTGCTCGGCTGCCTCGTCGAGGGCTTCGTCAAGAAGGAGCTGCGCTACACCGTGCAGCTGCCACTGGCCGTGGCCACGCTGGTCCTGGCCCTGGCCGCCCTGGTCCTGCTGGGTCAGGACAACCAGGGGCTGACCGCCGTGGAGACCGTCGCCCTCGACGGCCCCGCCCTGGTCCTGCAGGGGCTCATCCTCGTGCTGTCCGTCGTCGGTCTGCTCGTCATGGGCGAGCGGCTCGGTGGGGGACAGCCGGACGCCTTCACCCAGTCCGGCGCCTCGGTGCCCGGCTCGGAGGACGAGGCGTTGTCGGTCCGGGTCGGCGCGACCACCACCGAGGTCTTCCCGCTGACGCTGCTCTCGGTCGGCGGCATGATGCTCTTCGTCTCGGCCAACGACCTGCTGCTGCTGTTCATCGCCCTGGAGATCCTCTCCCTGCCGCTGTACGTCCTGGCCGGCCTGGCCCGGCGTCGCCGCCTGCTCTCGCAGGAGGCCTCGCTGAAGTACTTCCTGCTGGGCAGCTTCGCCTCGGCGTTCTTCCTCTTCGGTGCCGTCCTGCTCTACGGCTTCGCCGGCTCGATGCGGTTCGCGGACATCGCCGCCGCCGTCGGCACCAACGTGGGGATGGACGCCCTGCTGGTCCCCGGGGTGCTGCTCGTCGCCGTGGGCCTGCTGTTCAAGGTCGGCGCGGTCCCGTTCCACGCCTGGACCCCGGACGTCTACCAGGGCGCCCCGACCCCGGTCACCGGCTTCATGGCGGCCGTGACCAAGGTGGCCGCCTTCGGCGCCATGCTGCGGGTCCTCTACGTCGCGCTCGAGGGTGCGGCCCTGGACTGGCAGCCGGCCCTGGCCGTGGTGGCGACCCTGTCGATGGTGGTCGGTGCCCTGCTGGCGATCGTGCAGACCGACGTCAAGCGGATCCTGGCCTACTCCTCGATCGCGCACGCCGGGTTCATCCTCACCGGTGTCATCGCGCTCAGCGAGGTCGGGATCTCCAGCACGATCTTCTACCTGGCCACCTACGGCTTCATGACCATCCCGGCCTTCGCCATCGTCTTCCTGGTGCGCTCCGCCGGCACCGAGGCCACCCACGTCGACCAGTGGTCGGGCCTGGCCAAGCGCTCGCCCTGGCTGGCGGCGGCCTTCAGCTTCTTGCTGATGGCGATGGCGGGCATCCCGCTCACCTCCGGCTTCACCGGCAAGTTCGCGGTCTTCTCCGCGGCGGTGAGCCAGGGCTGGGCGTGGCTGGCCGTGGTCGGTGTGCTGGCCAGCGCCGTGACGGCCTACATCTACTTCAAGCTGATCGTGCTGATGTACACCGGTGACCGGGTCAGCAGCACCACGGTGGTGTCCCCGTCGTGGATGACGTCCTTCGCGATCCTGTTCGGGGTCGCAGTCACCCTGGCCCTGGGGGTCATGCCCGCGCCGGTCCTGGAGCTGGCCCAGAGCGCGGCGGCGTTCGTGCGGTGACGGTCGCATCCATTCCCGGGGTCCAGGAGGACCTGCAGGACCGGGTCGAGGCCGGCATGGCCGCGGTCGCGTCCCGCATGGACGAGGTCGTGGACCATCACGACCCGTTCATCGCGGAGGCCTCCGGCCACCTGGTCCGCGCCGGCGGCAAACGGTTCCGGCCGCTGCTCACCCTGCTGGCCAGCGAGGTGGGCTCCGGGTGGGACGAGAAGGTCGTGGACGCCGCGGTCGGCGTGGAGCTGACCCACCTGGCCTCGCTCTACCACGACGACGTCATGGACGAGGCGGACCTGCGCCGGGGCGTGGAGAGTGCCAACTCGCGCTACGGCAACTCGACCGCCATCCTCATCGGCGACCTGCTCTTCGGCACCGCGAGCTCGGTGGTCGCCGGGCTCGGCGCCGAGGCGGTCCGGATCCAGGCCGACACCTTCGTGCGGCTCTGCGCGGGCCAGATCCGCGACGACCGGCAGACCGGGGTGGTCGCCGACCCGCACGAGGCGGTCTCGGCCTACCTGTCCATCCTGGCCGACAAGACCGGCTCGCTGATCGCGACGGCCGCCCGCTACGGCGCGATGTTCGGCGGGTGCGACCCGGAGACGGTGCGCACGCTCACCGACTATGCCGAGCAGCTCGGCGTCGTCTTCCAGCTGGCCGACGACGTCCTCGACGTCGCCTCCGACGCCGACGACTCCGGCAAGACCCCCGGTGCGGACCTGCGGGAGGGCAAGGCCACGCTGCCGGTGCTCTACGCCCGCACCTCCACCGACCCCGCCGACGAGCGCCTGCTCACCCTGACCCGGGGACCCATCGAGGACCCCGACGAGCTCGCCGAGGCGCTGACCCTGCTGCGCGCCCACCCGGCCATGCAGCAGGCCCGTGAGCACACCCTGCGGGTGGCCGCCGAGGCGCGCGCCCTGCTCGACGGGCTCCCGGACGGGCCGGCCGTGGACGCTCTGCGCGCCCTGGTCGACGGTGTCGCCGCGCGGTCCAGCTGAGGCGCCGATGACCCAGCCCGTCCGCGTCTACCTCCTCGACGACCACGAGCTGGTGCGCCGCGGGCTGCGCGACCTGCTCTCGGCGGAGCCGGACCTGCAGATCGTGGGGGAGTCCGGCTCGGCCGTGGAGGCCGTCCCTGACATCCTCGAGCTGGCCCCGGACGTCGCCGTCCTGGACGGCCGGCTGCCGGACGGCTCCGGGATCGAGGTATGCCGTGACGTCCGCGCCCAGAACCCGCACATCCGGGCGCTGATCCTGACCAGCTACGACGACGACCAGGCGCTGTTCTCGGCGATCATGGCCGGCGCCGACGGCTACGTCCTGAAGCAGATCGCCGGGAACGACCTCATCGACGGCATCCGCTCGATCGCGGCGGGCCGGTCGCTCCTGGACCCGAGCCTGGTGGCCCGGGTGATGGACCGACTGCGCCGTGGCGACCGCCAGGCCGACAAGCTGGCCATGCTTACCGACCAGGAGCGGCGGATCCTGGAGCTCATCGCCGACGGCCTGACCAACCGGCAGATCGGGGAGAAGATGTACCTCGCCGAGAAGACGGTGAAGAACTACGTCTCCTCGGTCCTGGCCAAGCTGGGGCTGGAGCGCCGCACCCAGGCAGCGGTGCTGGGCGCCAAGCTCTTCGACAAGTAACCCTTCCCACGGGGGCTTCGCCCCCGTGCACCCCCTCTGCCCGACCGGCGACACGGTTTGCCCGCGACCGGCGACACGGTTTGCCCGCGACCGGCGACAGGCGTTGCCCGCGACCGGCGACAGGCTTTGCCCGCGACCGGGGACAGGCTTTGCTCGCGGCGGTGGGCGAGGGGTCGGGACCTTGGTCCCGTGAAGGTCCGGACTCTCGCCTCTACTACGGCTTGTCGGATGTTGGGATGCTGGAGTCAGCCACCAAGAAACACACCACTCAAGGAGCTGGCTGACATGACCACCACCGCCCCCCGTCCCGACATCGCCCGCAACCCTCGCGAGCACACCGTCGAGCACACCGTCGAGCACACCCTGGGGCACACCGGGGAGCGCAGCACCGGCGAGCACGTCCTGCCGACCGCGGGCGGGTACGCCCTGGGCGCGGTGCGGATCGCGTTCGGGTTCTACTTCCTGTGGGCGTTCCTGGACAAGACCTTCGGCCTGGGCTTCGCCACCCCTGCCGAGCGGGCCTGGCTCAACGGCGGCAGCCCCACCACCGGCTACCTGTCCGGCGTGGAGGGTCCGCTGGCCGGTTTCTACAACGCCCTGGCCGGCAACGTCGTCATCGACGTGCTGTTCATGCTGGGTCTGCTCGGTGTCGGCCTGACGCTGCTGCTGGGCATGGGTGCCCGGGTCGGTGCCCTGGCCGGTGCGCTGATGTACGTCTTCATGTACGGCGCGTCGCTGCCGATGGTGACCAACCCGGTCCTGGACGACCACGTCACCGGCGCGATGGTCCTCATCGCCATCGCCCTCATCCCGGCCTCCTGGGCCTACCTGGGCCTGGGCAGGCTGTGGACCCGCACCGCCCCCAAGTACCTCTGGTGAGGTGAGCCGTGACCGCCACCATGACGGCTCCCGGGCCGGTACTGGTGGGCGTGGACGGCTCGACACAGAACGCCTCCGCGGTCGCCTGGGCGGCCGCGGAGGCTTCCGCGTCCTGCGCCACGGCCCCGCTGGTGCTCGTCCACGACGTGGAGACCGCGGGCCCCTCGGCCGGCCGCGCCATCCTGGAACGGGCCACCACCGAGGCCAGCAGCCGCTACCCGCAGCTCACCCCCTCCAGCGAGCTGGTCGCTGGGGGACCAGCCGCCACCCTCTCGGCCGCCGCTCACACCTGGGAGCGAGCGCTGGAGCGTGCACCCGGCACCGCGCTCGTCGTCGTCGGCCGCCGCGGGCAGGGCGCCAACCGGCGCATCAGCCTCGGCCGGACCGCACGCACCCTCACCCACCAGGACGGTCCTGCGCTCGTCGTCGTCCCCGACGGCTGGACCCAGGAGCTGGTCCTCCCGGACGCCCCGATCGTCGTCGACGTCGGCACCCTCTCGTCGGCGACCGTCGCAGCGCCTGACAGCCAGCGCACGAGCACCGACCGGGTAGAGCAGGCAGGTCAAGCAGGTCAAGCAGGTCAGCCCGATCAGGCAGCGCAGGCAGAGCAGGCCGACCGGGCCCTGGCCTTCGCTGTGGCCCGGGCCCTCCGGAATGGGCACCGGGTGCTGGCCGTGGCCAGCTGGTCGGTGCCCGTCTCGGTCGCCGGCCAGGCGCGGGCCATCCGCGAGGTATGGGCCGAGCACGCGGACCGGGCCAGGCAGGTCCTGGAGGACCTGCTGGCGCCCTGGCGCACGCTCTACCCCGAGGTCCTGCTCACCGGCGTCGCGACCGACCGCAGCCCGGTGCTGGCGCTGCTGGCTCACGCCGAGGGGGTCGAGCTCCTCGTCATGCCGCGCGGTCCCCGCGCCTGCGCGGTGATGGAGTATGCCGACGGTCCGGTCGCCCTCGTCTGACGCAGGCACCCGGGACCGCCGAGAACGCGCTCAGAGCGGCACGGTCCAGCACAGCTGGGTGCCGTGCGGCTCGACGGCGCGCAGCTGCACCCGGCCGCCCCGGTCGGCGGCGCGGGCGCGGACGTTGCCCAGCCCGCTCTCGACCGCGGCCGGCGGGATGCCCACACCGTCGTCGGTGACCGTCAGGGACAGCTCGTCGGCGGTCGCGACGGCGGTGACCTCGACGCTGCTGGCCCGGGCGTGCCGTGCGACGTTGGACAGCGCCTCCCGCACCACCATGAGCACCTGGGAGTGGGTCTCGTCGTCGGCCACCGCGTCCAGCGGGCCGTGCAGGTGCAGCACCGGCGCGAGACCCAGGGTCGGCGCATAGGACTCCACGAGGGCCCGCAGGTCGGCGCGGAAGGAGCCCTCGCCGGGGCGGTGGCGGAGCTGGAAGATGGTGGCCCGGATGTCCCGGATCGTCTGGTCCAGCTCGTTCACCGCACCCTCCAGGCGTTCCACCACCTCCGGCAGCACGGCCCGGCGGGTGGCTCCCTGCAGCGTCAGCCCGACCGCGAACAGTCGCTGGATGACCAGGTCGTGCAGGTCGCGCGCGATCCGGTCCCGGTCCTCCAGCAGCATGAGCAGGTCGTGCTCCCGCTCGCCCAGCTCCCGGTCCAGCACGAGGGAGGCGTGCAGGGCCATCGCGCTGATCACGTCCTGGACCTCCTGCCGCAGCACACCCTGGGGGGAGCGCCAGTGCTGGACCAGCAGCACGGCCGGCTCCGGCCCGCGGTTCTCGAGGGGGACGATGCTCACGTAGACCAGGCCCGCGTCCCGCTGGACCGCCCAGTGCCGCGGCTCACGGTGGTCGAGCACCTCGTGCAGATCGGTCCGCAGGTCGGCCAGGGCGGCCCCCGAACCTTCCCCGGCCGCGGCCAGGACCCGCAGGGTGGTCTCGTCCGGGCGGGCCACCAGCGCGACCGTCCCGGCGTGCAGCACCTCCCGCACCCGCCGCGTCAGCAGCGGGAGCGTGTCCTCCAGGTCCACGCTGCTGGTCAGCGTCCGGTCCAGCTCCCACAGCGCCTGGCTGACCGCCTGGTACAGCCGGGCCGCCTCGCGCTGGCGAAGCGTCTCCAGCCGGGCGCCGGCGGCCGCGGCCAGGGTCAGCGCGGTGGCGCGCTGCGCCCCCGACAGCCCCGCCTGTGCCGCCTGCCCGGTGTGCTGGGAGGGCAGGGCGCCCAGGCGGATCGTCGCGCGGACCCGGCCGTCCGCCACGACGTCCGCGCTCAGCGCCACGGTCTCCGGCCCGCCCCGGATGAGCCCCTGGGCCAGGGTGGGATGGTCGGCGCCGCCGTACCGCAGGACGTCGCCCCGGGACCGGTCGAGGTCCTCGTCCACGACCAGCAGCACCCCCGCGGCGGCGCCGGTGAGCCGGCAGGACAGGGCCAGGGTGCGGTCCAGCAGCTCGTGGGCGTCCTCGATCTGGACCAGGTCCCGGGCGGCGCGCAGGACGGCCTGCACATCGTGGCCAGCGTCGACGTCGGGCACACCGCGCCGGTCGGGCGCGGCAGGCAGGTCGCGGGCGGGGGAGGGGGCATCGGGTGCGGTCATGGTGGACGACCACGCTACCGCCGCAACGAAAGGCCTCGTCAGGTGCCAGGCGGCGGCGCCCCACCGCATACCCTGGTCCGAACCGAACCGGAAGGACCGTGATGCGTCACCGCCGTGCGCTGGCCGGGCTTTGGGCGATCCTGCCCCTGCCCGCGCTGCTGGCCGCCCTCACCCTGCTCCCCGTGCCGGCCGTCGTGCCGCGTCACTGGTCGGGGCCCACGGCGGACGGCTACGCGACCGGGCCGGGCTTCGCCTCCGCGCTGCTGTCCACGGTGGTGCTCGTCGCGCTCCTCGCGGCGGGCACCGCGCTGCTGCAGCGGGTCGTGCCGCCGGCCTGGTCCCGGTGGGCGCTGGCGTTCCTCGGCGCGCTGGGCTGGGGCGCCGTCTTCCTCTACCTGTTCACCGTCTGGCGGGTCGGGGCCGACGGGGTGGGGCAGGTGCGTGAGTGGTGGACGCTGCTGGCGGTCCTGCTCGGGCTGGGTGCAGGCTGGGTGGGGTATGCCGTGCACGGTCGCCGCTGGCCCGCTCGCGCCGAGGTGCTGGCCCGGGTGCCTGAGCGGGCCCGCGTCCAGGCGCAGCGGGGCCGGGCGGTGCGCCCGGTGCAGCCGTGGAGCACCGAGCTGGACTCGCGGACGCTGCGGGTGATCGGCGTGGGCGTGCTGGTGGTGCTCGGCGCCGCGGCGGCGTGGCAGCTGGTGGCGGGGAGCCTGGTGCTGACGGTGCTGCTGGTCCTGGTCGGCCTGGGGACAGGTCTGCTCGCGCTGGCGTGGTCCTCGGTGGTCCTCACCGTCGACGTGGACGGGCTGCGGATCCGCTCACGGGTGCTGCCGGTGCAGGTCTCCCACGTCGCGGCCGAGCGCGTGGTCGGGGTGGAGGTGCAGGAGCTCGACCCGATGCGCTGGGGCGGGGTCGGGCTGCGCCCGCTGCCGGACCGCACCTCCTACATCGTCGACCAGGCCGGGGGGCCGGGCATCGTGGTCCACCAGGACGACGGGCGCCGGCTCGCGCTGCAGGTCACCGAGGGTGACACCGCGGCACGGGCCGGCGCCCGCACGCTGCTCCAGGTCGCCGGGCAGCGGCTGGGGCAGGAGCCTCAGGCCCGTCCGGCGGGCTCGGGCTCCTGAGCGGCTGAGCCGCCGCCGGACCCGGCCTGCGCCAGGGACTGCTCCAGGCCCACGCCCTCGACGTCCACGTTGGGCAGCAGCCGGTCCAGCCAGCGCGGCAGCCACCACGCCTTTTCGCCCAGCAGGCTGAGCACGGCCGGGGTCAGGGTCATCCGGACCAGGAAGGCGTCGACGAGCACGCCGACCGCCAGGCCCAGACCGATCGGGCGGACCATGGTCAGGTGCGCGCCGATGAAGCCGGCGAAGACGGAGATCATGATGATCGCGGCGGCCGTCACCACGCGCGCGGACAGGTTGAAGCCGCTGACCACGGCCTCCTTCGCGCTCTTGCCGTGCACGAACATCTCCCGCATCGAGGAGACCAGGAACAGCTGGTAGTCCATGGCCAGCCCGAAGAGGATGCCGATGAGCAGGATCGGCAGGAACGACAGCACCGGCCCCGGCTCGTGGACCCCGAAGAGGAACGACAGGTGGCCCAGCTGGTAGATGGCCACGACCGCGCCGAAAGCGGCGACGATCGAGAGCAGGAAGCCTGCCGTGGCCAGCAGCGGCACCCAGATCGAGCGGAACACCAGCAGCAGCAGGATGAGCGAGAGCCCCACCACCACCGCCAGGTAGACCGGCAACGCGTCGGCCAGCTGCTCGGAGATGTCGATGTTGGCGACCGTCTGACCGGTGATGTCGATGCTCGCGCCGTGCTCCGACCCGAGCGTGGGCAGGGTCGCGTCCAGCTCGTCCACCAGCTGGACCGTCGACTCCTCGGTGGGGCCGCCCTCGGGCTGGATCTGGAAGGCCAGCACGTCCCGGCCCTCGTTCACCCCGGCCGGCAGCACCCGGAGCACGCCGTCGATCTCGGCGAGGTCCTCGGCGATGTCTGCCTGGGCCTCGATCATCTCGACGTCGCCGTCGGCGACCGGCTGGTCCAGCTCGGCCACGGCCAGGATGGGGCCGGTGGCGCCGGCGCCGAACTCGCTGCGGATCGTGTCATAGGTCTGGTATGCCGTGGAGTCCGCCGGCTCCGAGCTGCTGTCCGGCAGACCCAGCCGCAGCTGGCCGGTGGGGTAGCCCAAGGCGGCGACGATCGCGACGACGCCCAGGATCGCCAGCCAGGGGTGGCGCTGGACCTTGGCGGCCCAGCCACGCCCGGTGTCCGACTGCAGCGCGTCCTGGGCGCTGGTCTCCGAGACATCCCCTGCGGCCAGCGCCGCCCGTGCCTTGCGGGGGAGCACCCGCGGGCCCATGAGGGAGAGCATCGCCGGGGTCAGGGTGATCGCGACCAGGACGGCCAGACCGACCGTGGCCGCGGCGACCAGTCCCATGGTGCCCAGGAACGGCATACCGGTGAGGGTGAGCGCGGACAGGGCGATGATCACGGTCAGCCCGGCGAAGGTGACGGCGTTGCCGGAGGTGCCCACAGCGAGCGCGAGCGAGTCTTGCAGCGGCATACCGTGCCGCAGTTGCTCACGGTGGCGGTTGATGAGGAAGAGCGAGTAGTCGATGCCCACGGCCAGGCCCAGCATGAGGGCCAGCACCGGGGTGATCGACTGCATCTCGAAGAACGGGGAGAGCGCCAGGGAGCCGGCGACGCCGACCCCGACGCCGACCAGCGCCATGAGGAGCGGCAGCCCCGCGGCCAGCAGGGTCCCGAGCATGACGAGCAGGACCACGGCGGCCACCGCCAGGCCGACCGCCTCGGAGGGGCCGAAGATGGAGTTGAGGTCCATCGAGAACTCCCCGGAGAAGTCGACCTGCACGCCGCTGCCGTCCTCGATGGAGTCGCCGATCGTCTGGATCTCCTCGGCGACGTCCGGGTCGATGGAGGCGACCTCGCCACCGGTGACGGACACCTGCGTCATGGCGACGGTGCCCTCCTCGTTGACCACGCGCATGCCGTCGGTGAGGTCGGCCATGCGCTGCCCGGCCGTGAGCTCGCGCTCACCCTCCTCGAGCGCCTCGCGCCCTTCGGCGATCTCGGCCTCGCCGTCGGTGATCTGCTGCTCGGCCGCCTCGAGCTCCTCGCGGCTCTCGGCCAGCTGCGCCTCTCCGGCCTCGAGCTGCTGGCGTCCGGCGTCGAGCTGGGCCTGCGCGGCGGCGATCTCGGCCCGGGCCGCGTCGGCCTGCGCCGGCGGGATCAGCCCCGCGGCGACCGCACCCTCGAGCTGCTCGGACTGTGCGTCGAGCTCGGCCTGCCCCTGGTCGAGCACCTGCGCCTGGCTGGCGATCTCGGCCTCCCCGGCCTCCAGCTGCTCCCGCCCGGCCTCGAGCTGCTCGCGTGCCTCGGCCAGCTCCGCCTCGCCCGCGTCCAGCTCCTCGGCACCGGACTCGAGCTCGGCCCGGCCGTTGACGATCTGCTGCTGGGTGTCGTCCAGCTGCTGCTGGCTCTCGAAGGGGTCGACGGCCTCGACGTTGCCCATGGCGTTCCACTGCTCGACGACGTCGGTGATGGAGTCCTGCTGGTCGTCGGTGAACGGTGCGTCGCTGGTGAAGACCACCGTGCCGGTCGTGCCGGAGGTCTCGGGGATCTCCTCGCGCAGGGTGTCCAGCACCGCCTCGAAGCGGCTGTCCGGGATCGAGATGTCGTTGGTCAGCGGCCGCATGAAGGTCACGGCGCTGGCCGAGACGAGCACGAGCACGGCGGCCCAGATGCCGATGACGGTCCACCGGTGCTGGGCGCACCAGCGCCCGAGCTTGTGCAGAAGGATGGCCACGAGAGGTGGTCCTTTCCGAAAGGGTCAGCAGGGAAGTGAGACGGTGAGGGTTCAGAAGGAGGTTCAGAGGGACGTGCAGGACGAGCTCGGGGTGAGGGTCAACCTGCGGTCACGGGGCGGGGGTGCTGCCAGCCGACCTCGAGGTAGGCCAGGGCCCGGTCCAGGTGCTCGCAGAAGGTGACGATGTCGGAGTCGGCGACCGAGCCCGGCCTGGTCAGGCCGTGGACCCACTCCTGCTCCGCCGCGGCGAAGGAGTGCATCACGCTGGGGGCCAGGGTGGCGATGTAGAGCGGGTCGGTGCCCGCGGGCATGAGGTCGCGCAGGACCTCCTGCAGCCAGCTGCCCATCTCGGCCCACACGGCCCGCTCGACCAGCGCGAAGCCCTCGGTGTCGTGGACGTCGTGGCAGTTCAGGACCGCCAGCCAGCCGAGGAACTCCCGGGGCAGGACGGAGGGCTGCACGACGGCCCGCATCGCCTGCACCGGCCCGTGCGCCAGCCGGTCCCGGTCGAGGTGGGTGAGGAGGTCGGCGGCATACTCGGCGAACACCTCGATGAGGACGGCCGGGATGCCGGCGTAGTAGTTGAAGAAGGTCCGGCGGGAGATCCCGGCGGCCTCGGACAGCTGGTCCACGGTGATCTCGTGGACCGGACGCTGCTCCAGCAGCCTGCGCAGGGCCCCCGTGACGGCCTCCCGGGTGCGAGCCTTGTTGGCCTCGCGGCGGGTGAGGATCTCGGTCACCGAGTCAGCGTAGAAAAACGGTGCACGGAGTGCAAATCTGCACCTCGTGCAGGGTTCGCGTTGCGCTGTTGTCCTTCAGGGTGTAGCGAGCGCGGTCGTCACGGGTGGGCGGTCACGGGTGGGCCGGCTGCTCGCCGGGGGCGGCGGTCAACGCCTGGCCGGCGCGGGCCCGTCGAGAGCGGTGCACCTGCCGCACCATGTCGATGCTCAGCAGCACCAGCGCCACCCAGACCATGGCGAAGCCGAGCCACCGCGAGGCCGGGACGGTCTCGCCCATGACGATCCCGGAGAGCAGCTGGAGCACCGGGGTGAGGAACTGCAGCAGGCCGATCGTGGAGAGCGGGACCCGGCTGGCGGCGGCGGCGAAGAGCAGCAGCGGGATCGCGGTGGCGATGCCGGTCGACATCAGCAGCACGGTGTGCCCGGCGCCGTGCCCGCCCCAGGTGGTCCCGCCGCTCAGGGAGAGCCAGACCAGGATGCCGACCGCGATCGGGGCCACGGTCAGGCTCTCGGCGAAGAGGGAGCGGAAGGGGGACAGCGAGACGCCCAGCCGGTTCTTCAGCAGCGAGTAGGAGGCGAAGCTGGCGGCCAGCGCGAACGAGATCCACGGCGGCTCGCCGTAGTCGATGGTGAGGTAGATCGCGGCCACCACGCCCACGCCCACCGCCACCCACTGCAGGCGGCGCAACCGCTCCCGCAGGATGACGACCCCCAGGGCGACGGTGACCAGCGGGTTGAGGAAGTAGCCGAGCGCGGCCTCGGTGATGTGGCCGGAGAGCACCGCGTAGGTGTAGATGCCCCAGTTCGCCGCGATGAGCAGGCCGGCGAGCATGAGGCCCCCGAGCCGGCGCGGCGTCTTCGCCAGGGCCAGCAGCCAGCGCAGGTCGCGGGTGACCAGCAGGACCAGCGCGCAGACGGCCAGCGTCCACACGATCCGGTGGGCGAGGATCTCCCACGGCCCGGCCGGGCGCAGGGTGGCGAAGTAGAGGGGGAAAGCGCCCCAGATCAGATAGGCGAGGAAGCCGTATGCCGTGCCTTCCCGGCTCCGTCTCGCGTCCTCGCTCACTCCTCGGTGCTCACTGGACGCTCATGTCGACGCTGGCTGGACGCCACTGGACGCTCACCCGACGCCCCGTGGACGGGCACGTGAAGGGCTCACCGGGGATCACTTCGGCTGCGTGCTTCCGGCCTCGTCCATCAGGGCGTCACCGGCGGCACCGTGCGGGCCGTCGGTGATCTCGCCGTCGAGGGTCTGCTCGACGTCGCCGGGGATGGTGCCGTCTACTGTCCAGGTGTCCTTGCCGCGCAGCAGCTCATCCAGCGTCGGTCCCGCGTCGCCGGACGGCCCGGGCTGGCCGGGGGTGGCCTGCACGACGGCGTCGCGCACCTGCTCGCGCACCGCGTCGTCGTAGGTCGGTCGGGACACCTGGCGGAAGATGCCCATCGGCACCTGCTGCATGCTCGGGTCGTCCAGGCGGGACAGCGCGAACGCGGTGGCCGGGTTTGGCTCGGCCGGGTCGTGCACCAGCACCGTCCCGATCTCGCCGGCGTCGGCCTCGTCCACGACCTGCAGGGCGCCGTCGGGGCGCCGCACGACGACCCGGGCACCCTCGGCGCCCTCGGTGCCGATCCGGACCGGCTCGCCGGCGCGCAGGTGCGCGATGCGGGCGGTCTTCTCGTCGCGGTCCTTGAGCAGCTGGAAGGCGCCGTCGTTGAAGATCGGGCAGTTCTGGTAGATCTCCACCAGGGAGGTGCCGCGGTGCTCCGCGGCGGCCCGGATCACCTCGGTCAGGTGCGCCCGGTCGGAGTCCATGGTCCGGGCCACGAAGGAGGCCTCGGCGCCGAGCGCCAGCGACACCGGGTTGAACGGGTGGTCCACCGAGCCGGCTGGGGTCGACTTGGTCACCGAGCCGATCTCGGAGGTGGGGGAGTACTGGCCCTTGGTCAGGCCGTAGATCTTGTTGTTGAACAGCAGGATCGTCATGTTGACGTTGCGCCGCATCGCGTGGATGAGGTGGTTCCCGCCGATCGACAGCGCGTCGCCGTCACCGGTGACGACCCAGACCGACAGGTCCTCGCGGGCGGTGGCCAGGCCGGTGGCGATCGCCGGGGCCCGCCCGTGGATGGAGTGCATCCCGTAGGTGTCCAGGTAGTACGGGAACCGGCTGGAGCAGCCGATGCCGGAGACGAAGACGATGTTCTCCCGCCGCAGCCCCAGGTCGGGCAGGAAGCCCTGGACGGCGGCCAGCACGGCGTAGTCGCCGCACCCGGGGCACCAGCGCACCTCCTGGTCGGAGGTGAAGTCCTTCTTGGTCTGCTTGACCTCCAGGGGCAGCGTCGGCACCCCGGCCAGGCCGGAGCGGAGCGGCATACCCACGGTCGCCTCGTGCGTCTCGGGAGGGGCGGTGCGGGGGTTCACGGGGGCGGAGCCTCTGTGTGAGCTCATACCAGGACCTCCTCACGGTCGGTGGCCAGCAGGTGCTCGTGGATCACCTGGGCCAGCTCGCCGGCGGTGAACGGCAGGCCGCGCACGGCCGTGTGGCTGCGCACGTCGACGAGGTAGCGGCCGCGCAGCAGGAGCGCGAGCTGGCCGAGGTTCATCTCGGGCAGCACGACGCGCTCGTAGCGGCGCAGCACCTCACCCAGGTCAGCCGGGAACGGGTTGAGGTGGCGCAGGTGGGCACGGGCCACCTTGGCGCCGGTGGCGCGGACCAGCCGGGTGGCGGCCGCGATCGGGCCGTAGGTCGAGCCCCAGCCGAGCACCAGGACGCGGGCGTCGCCCGTGGGGTCGTCCACCTCCAGGGGCGGTATGGAGTCGGCGATCCGGTCGATCTTGGCCTGCCGCAGCCGCACCATCTTGTCGTGGTTGGCCGGGTCGTAGGAGATGTTGCCGGTGATGTCGGCCTTCTCGATGCCGCCGATCCGGTGCTCCAGGCCGGGCGTGCCCGGGACCGCCCACGGTCGGGCGAGGGTGTCCTCGTCGCGGCGGTAGGGGTGGAAGACGGGCCGGCCCTCGGCGTCCAGGTCGTTGGGCTCGGTGGCGTGCGCGACGGTCAGGTCGGGCAGCTCGGCCGCGCTCGGGATCCGCCACGGCTCAGAGCCGTTGCCGAGGTAGCCGTCGGAGAGCAGGATGACCGGGGTGCGGTAGGTGGTGGCGATCCGCACCGCCTCCAGCGCCGCGTCGAAGCAGTCGGTGGGGGACTGGGCGGCGACCACGGCGACCGGGGACTCACCGTTGCGGCCGTACATCGCCTGCAGCAGGTCGGCCTGCTCGGTCTTGGTCGGCAGACCGGTCGAGGGACCGCCGCGCTGGATGTCGATGACCACCAGCGGCAGCTCGGTGGAGACCGCCAGACCGATGGTCTCCGACTTCAGCGCCAGCCCGGGACCGGAGGTGGTGGTGACGCCCAGGGCGCCGCCGAAGCTGGCGCCGAGCGCCATCCCGACCGCCGCGATCTCGTCCTCGGCCTGCAGGGTGGTGACGTCGTAGCGCTTGAGCGTGGAGAGCTGGTGCAGGATGTCCGAGGCCGGGGTGATCGGGTAGGACCCCAGGACCAGCGGCAGGCGGGTGCGCTCGGCCGCGGCGACCAGGCCGAGGGCCAGCGCCTGGTTGCCGGTGATCGTCCGGTAGGTGCCCGGGGGCATCGGCGCCGGCGCGACCTCGTAGCGGACCGCGAAGTCCTCGGTCGTCTCGCCGTAGGCGTGGCCCGTGCGCAGCGCGGTGAGGTTGGCCTCGAGGATCTGCGGGGCGGTGCCGAACTTGGCCCGCAGGAAGGCCTCGGTCGAGTCGGTGTCGCGGGAGTAGAGCCAGGACAGCAGCCCCAGGGCCAGCATGTTCTTGGCCCGCTCCTTCTCCTTGCGGGTCAGCTCGTCGAAGGGGGCCAGGGCGTCGACCGTCATCGAGGTCAGCGGCAGCGCGTGCAGGTGGTAGCCCGCCGCGGTGAGCGAGCCGTCCTCGAGGGGGTTCACGGCATACCCGACCTTGGCCAGGTTGCGCTTGGTGAACTGGTCCGCGTCCGCGATGACCGTCGCCCCGCGGGGCAGGTCGGCGAGGTTGGCCTTCAGCGCCGCGGGGTTCATCGCGACCAGGACGTCGGGGGCGTCGCCGGGGGTCGCGATCTCGTGGTTGGCGAAGTGCAGCTGGAAGCTGCTGACGCCCGGCAGGGTGCCCTGGGGGGCACGGATCTCGGCCGGGAAGTTCGGCAGGGTCGACAGGTCGTTGCCGAGGCTGGCGGTGTCGCTGGTGAAGCGGTCGCCGGTCAGCTGCATCCCGTCGCCGGAGTCCCCGGCGAAACGGATGACGACGCGGTCGAGCTGGTGCAAGGGGGTGCTAGACATGTCACGGATCAGCCTACGCCTTCGTGGGCCCTCACCCTAATTAGGGCACACCCCCTGTCCGAAATGATTCGAGCACCGGCGGGGCGACGGTCCGGACACGGGGAACGGCCCGTCAGGACACGCCGACCCTCAACTGTGCCGGACGCACCGCGTGGCCCACGGCCGGGCCTCCAGCCGGCCCTCGGGGATCGGCTCTCCGCACTCCTCGCACACGCCGTACCGGCCCTCGTCCAGGCGCGTGCGGGCGTGCCGCACCTCGTTCAGCAGGCCCTGCAGGTTGTCATGGGCGCTCACCGCCGCCAGCCGGTCGACCGCCATCGCCGTCCCGTCCCCGACCCGCTTGCCGAAGGAGATGCTGCCCTGGTCCTGCTGCGGCCGGGTCAGCTGCCCCATCTGGTCCACGAGCTCGCGCTCCTTCGCCTCCAGCTGCGACCTGACGTCCTCGTGCATCGACCCACTCTCGCACGGCCACCGGGGTCGTGCCCGCCGGCTGTCAGGCGCGTCAACCGTGCTGCACGCAGCGGGTCGACCAGGGCCGCACCTCGAGCCGCTCCTGCGGGATGGCCGTGCCGCACACCTCGCACACCCCGTACTGCCCCTCGGCGATCCGCTGCTGCGCCCGCTGCACCTGCTCCAGCTGCTCCTGGAGCGCGGCGTGCGCGGTGCCGGCCGTCTGCTGCTCGACGATGATCGCCTCGCTCTCACCCAGGCAGCGTGCCAGCGCTGCCTGCGTCAGCTCGGCGTCCGGGGCCAGCAGCGCCTCCATCTGCGCCCGGATCTGCCTCTCCCGTTCGGCCAGCTGCTTCCGTGCCTGGTCGTGCATCACCACACCGTCTCATCGACGGCTGCGAGTGTCAGGCCGGCGAGGCCGGCGCGGTGACTGGGTGCGCCGTCTACGCTGACGGTATGGGGCAGGTGGAGGTCACCGAGATGCAGGTGCAGCGAGGGGGACACCTGGTGCTGGCGCCCACGACCTTCTGCGTGGACCCCGGCACGGTGCTGGCCATCACCGGTGCCAACGGCTCCGGCAAGACCACGCTGCTGCGGGTCCTGGCCGGGCTGGAACGGCCGAGCGCCGGCCGGTGCCAGGTCGCCGGGCGTCCGGTGGACGAGCGTGACCCCGCCTTTCGCCGGGCGGTCGCCGCTCTGGTCGGCCCGCCCCCGACCGCCCGGGACCTCACGGTCCTCGAGCACCTGGAGCTCGTAGCCAGGACGTGGGGCAGCGACGCGGTGACGGCCCGGCGGACCGCCGATCAGCTGCTCGCCGAGCTCGGGCTCACCCGGCTGGCGCAACGCTTCCCGCACCAGCTCTCGTCCGGCCAGGCGCAGCTGTGCGCGCTCGCCCTGACCCTGGTCCGTCCCGCGGACGTGCTGCTTCTCGACGAGCCCGAGCAGCGGCTGGACGAGGACCGGCTGGCCGCCGTCAGCCGCCTGCTCGACCGACGACGCCGCGAGGGGACGACCTTGGTCGTGGCCACGCACCACCGCGGGCTGGTGGTGGCGCTCGGCGCCGACGAGCTGGTCCTGCGGGAAGCGGCCTGATGGGGGACCGGGTCTACCGCGTCTACGTCGCGGTGCTGCTGACCGGCGTCGTTCTCGGGCCGGTCGTCTGGGCAGCTCTGGCGGCCCTCGACGCCCCAGGTGTCCTGGCCGCACTGGGCACCCCGGCGTTCTGGACGCTGGCGCTCTCCGCCGTCGCCATCACGGCGCTCGCGGCCCTCCTCGCCGGACGTGCACGTGGGCCGGTGGTCCTCAGCCCGTTCCGCACCCACCTGGTCGCCCAGGGTCCCTCTCCCCGTCGGCACAGCCTGCGCGGGCCGTTCTGGCTGGCTGCCGCCCTGCCGGTCGGCGTCGGCGCGCTCCTCGCGGCCCTGCCGGTGGTGGCTCTGGCCCGGCGGGGCGAGATCGCCGGCTGGCTGGTCCTGGGTGCCCCCGTCCTCGGCGTCCTGGCCGGGGTGCTGGTGGCCGTGTGCTGGCTCGCCGGGCAGGTGTCGGTCGGTGCGGGGTGGCGTGCCAGCGGGACCGGTCCGTCCGTGTCCGGTCTGCTCGACGCGTTGAGCGGCCCGGTGCTGCTGCGGCAGGCGCGCCGCTGGCAGGCGGCGACCACGGCACTGGGTGCGGGGGAGGCGTCGGCTGCGGTCGAGACATACCGAGCCGTGCCGTCCACGCCCCGACCCGGCCGAGCCCTGCGCACCCGCTCCGCCGGTATGCCGCTCCTCTTCCTCACCCGTGACCTGGTCGCGGCGCTGCGCACGCCGTGGAGACTGCTCGCCGGGACGGTCGCCATCCTCCTGGCCGTGGTCGTCGCCGGGGCGACGACCCTGTTGCCCGGCGGGTTGTGGTGGTTGGCCATCGGCGTGGGGTCGGGCCTGGGGTACCTGGGGCTGGGGGTGCTCACGGACGGCGTCCGGCACGCGGTCGAGGCGGGGGCGGCGCCGGTCCTCTACGGGGTGGGGGACCTGCAGCTGGTCGGCCTGCACGCACTGCTGCCCCTGGCCGCGGCAGGCGTGCTCGGTGTCTGCGGCCTGATGCTGTCGGCGCTGCTCGGAGGAGCGTCATGGTCTGCAGGCCTCGGCGTGGCGGCGCTTCTGCTGGCCGTGGCCGTGCGCATCTACGACGCCGCCAAGCCGCCGATGCCGTTGGTCCTCCAGACGCCCATGCCGACGGCGGCGGGAGACGCCTCGGGTGTCGTCATCGCCCTGTGGCAGGTCGACGCCCTGCTGATCGCCACCGTGACGCCCGTCCTCGTCGGGGGGCTGGTGGTCGTCCACGGTGCGGGTGCTGTGGTGGTGCTCCCTGTGGTGGCCGCCCTCGTCCTGGTGGTGGCCCACCGTCGGCTCGCGGCGGCGCGGTAGGTCGCTCAGCTCACTGCCGCGGGCCGGTCTCGGGGGGCGTCTCTTCAGGGGACCGACCGGAGCCGGTCCACGTGTGCCACGAGGTGCGCAGCCACCGCGGGGGCCGCCCCTGCGACGCCGCGGTAGCCGGGGAAGGCGTTGACGTCGACCACGACCGGCCCGTCGGGGCCGATCACCACGTCGACGCCGGCCAGGTGCAGGTCCAGGTGCTGCAGGGTGCGCCTGGCCAGCCGGTCGAGCTCGGAGTCCACCGTGAAGGGCGTCCCTGCCGTGGTGTGCCCACGGGTCAGCGTGGACGGCTTGAGCAAGCCGGAGATGTACTCGCCGGCCACGTAGAGCTTGCGGTCGACGCCGTCGTGCTCGATGAGCTCCTCCACGAGATAAGGGCCGTCCATGCGCGGGTCCGGCGGCAGAGGGCTGGCGAGCACGCCGCGGCCGCGGCCCGGGCCGGCGACCGCCTTGACCACGACCCGCCGTCGGCTCTCCTCCGCCAGAACCTCCGCCCAGGTCGCGTGCACGACGCCCTGCGGCGAGGGCACGCCCGCGCGCACCAAGGCGTCGTGCAGGGCTGCCCGGTCGCGGAGGTGGGTGCTTCCCGACCACGGGTTGCACAGCGGGGCCCCCATGGCGTCGAGGGTCGACAGCAGGTCCTCGTCCGCGCCGGACAGGCCACGATGCACGACGAGGTCGACGTCCTGGGTGTCACCGGGCCGCACCCGCTGGTCGTGCGGGAGCAGCACCTGGCAGAAGACGTCCGAGGCCGTGAGCAGATCGATGACCTCGGCCACGATCGTGCCCGGGCGGGGCTTCTTGCCCAGGAGGAAGGCGACGCGACGCTGCATACCCCTCATCCGACCATGGCCGGATGAGACCGGGCTCATCTTCGAGGGGAGGGCCTGCTCTCGAACGGCGGGAGGTGGTGGGTCGGTGCCAGCTTCGGGCGCCGGGGCGGCTCTGAGAGGCTGGAGCCATGCGCATCATGACCGTCTGCCTGGGAAACATCTGCCGCTCGCCCGCCGCCGAGGCGGTGCTGATCCACGAGCTGGAGAAGGCCGGGATGGACCACGTGAGCGTCACGTCGGCGGGGACCGCGCCGTGGCACGTGGGCAACCGGCCGCACGAGATGACGATCGAGGAGGGCCAGGGCCGGGGCTACACCTTCAGCACGGTGGGCATCCAGTTCCTGCCCGAGCTCTTCGACGAGGCGGACCTCGTCCTGGCGATGGACTCCACCAACGAGCAGGACATCCTGGAGCTGGCCCGCACCTCGCAGGACGCGGCCAAGGTGGTCCGCCTCGGCGCCTTCGCCAGCGACGCTGCTGAGGGGGTCCGCGACGTGCCCGACCCCTACAACGGCCCGCGCGAGGGCTACACGACCATGTACGACCAGATCGAGGACGCCGTCGCCGGCCTCGTGCGCGCCCTGCGGGAGGACTCGCTGGAGCGAGTGCTGGCCGAGCACCGGACCGGCTGACGCTCCACGGTGCGTCCTGCGGATGCGGTCCTGCACTTCTCGGGTCACAACGCGAGAAGCGCAGGACCGTCACCGCAGGACATGCGTCGGCCCCTGCCAGCCTCCTCTGCGCAGCGCCTGCTCGACCTGGTCCAGCAGCGGGTCGGGGTCGAGGACCAGCGCCACGGCCGGGATCTCCAGCGCGGTGTCTCCGCCGATCGCGTGGGCGTTGCGGCGCAGAGCGTCGTCCATGGTGGCCATGCCCTCGTAGTGCTGGACCCCGTTGACCTCGCAGATGGTGCTGTAGCGCGTGAACCGCACGTCGAGGTAGCGGCGTCCCCGAGGTGTTGTCACGACCACCTGGCGGTCCGGCTCGGGCCACCCGCGTGCGCGCCCCAGCTCGGCGAAGTCGAGCTCGGACAGCGCCTGCGCGCCGTCCGCGACGAGCGGCACCAGCCGCGACAGCAGCGGCTGGCGCGGGCAGCGGGCGATCGCGCTCCAGGCGGCCAGCATGCGGGCGGGGTGGACGATCCGCTGCTGCACGCCGATCGCCAGGACGGTGGCCGCCTCCCGGTCGGTGCGGGCCCACATCGCCGCCCTCAGCGCGGCCACCTCCGGCGGGGTCCTGGGCACGCCCGAACCGACGACCACCCGGCCCCGACGGCGTAGGACATGGACCGTGACCCCGTCGACCCGGTGGTAGCGCGCTGTTCTCGGCACGCTCACGTGCACGCGGTCGGTGCTCCACCGAGTGAGCCCCCAGGCCAGCAGCGAGGAGACGCCATCCAGGCACGCGTCACCACCGACGTCCCACACGGCCCGCCACCCCAGCGCCACGTCGCTCGCCGGCAGCGGACCCACGACGCTGATGGTGCGTCGTCCGACGCGGTGCCACCGGGCGGCGTCGACCTCCGCGCGGGTCTCGTCGTAGCTCACCCCCAGCTCACGCAGGTGGGTCAACGTGAGGACCCCGCCGGTGGCATTCGCGGCCGAGCGCACCCGGGCCCGCCGGTCGAGGCCACGCTGACGGCGGTGGCCGCGAGGCGTGTGGAGGCCGCCATCGGCCGCGTCGTCGTGGTCGGGCTGCGTCGTCATGGGTCGACCCTGCCGGAGCGGTGGTCCGGGGCGGGAGCTCTCTACACAGCCCTGTGGACAAGCGGTCGCGGCGCGAAGGTCCCGCGGTTCCGGTCCTGCGATTCTCGCGTTGCAGCGCGAAGATCGCAGGACCGTGACCGCAGGACACCTGCCCTGACAGGATGGGCGGTATGGCGATCACCGGCACCGCCCACCGCGGCACAGGCCCCGACGGGGAGGCGGTCTTCACCAAGACGCTCGCGGACGCCCCGCCGCTGTTCTTCCGACGAGAGGCGGCCGGACTGCGAGCCTTGCGGGCGGCAGGTGCCCGGGTGCCCGAGGTGCTCGACGTCACCGACGAGGCGATCACGCTGTCGTGGGTGGAGCAGGGCGGCGAGCGCACGGCCGCCTCGGAGGAGCAGTTCGGCCAGGAGCTCGCTGCGCTGCACCTGGACAGCGCGCAGGGCCCCAGCGCACCGGACGTCAGCGCGCCTGACCCTGAACCGTCGCCGACCTTCGGGTCGGTGGACGGCGAGCCCACGGCATACCTGGGGGCCTGTCCGGTCGACCTCACCACCACCGAGACCTGGCACGAGTCCTGGGTGGAGCGCAGGGTCGTCCCGCTGGCGCGGCGGGCGGCCGAGCAGGGGGCGCTGAACCCGGCCGCTGCGGCGCTGGCCGAGCGGATCAGCCCCGACCACCTCGGCCCGTCGGAGCCGGCCGCACTGCTGCACGGCGACCTCTGGGGCGGCAACCGCCTGGTCGACAGCCGCGGCCGCAGCTGGCTGATCGACCCGTGCGCCCAGCTCGGGCACCGCGAGGTGGACCTGGCGATGATGCAGCTCTTCGGCGGCTTCAGCGGGCGGGTGTTCGCGGCGTACGTCGAGGCGCACCCGCTGGCCGACGGCTGGCAAGAACGGGTCGCGGTCTACCAGACGGTGCCGCTGCTGGTGCACGCCATCCTCTTCGGCGGCGGGTATGGCGTGCAGGCCGGCGATGCTCTGCGGGAGGCGGCCGGATGAGCACGCCCGTGAGCCAGCCGGCCGGTGACCTGCGTCCGCCGCGGTCCGACGAGGAGGTATCCGCCTACCTGGATGTCCTGGGCATTCCGGGACTGGCGGACCTGCACATCCACTTCCACCCGGAGCGGCTCACGCGAGCGATCTGGGGCTACTTCGACAAGGCCGAGGAGCACTACGGCATGCCCTGGCCGATCCACTACCGGACCTCCGCCGAGGATCGGCTGGCGACGCTGGCGCGCCTCGGGGTGCACCAGGTCCCCGCGCTGACCTACGCGCACAAGCCGGGGATGGTGGCCGACCTCAACGCCTGGTGCGCCGACTTCGCGGCGGCGCACCCCCAGGTGCTGCGCTGCGCCACCCTCTACCCCGAACCGGGCATGACCGAGCAGATCCGCGACGCGGTCAAAGGCGACCTCGCCCTGGTCAAGGTGCACGTGACGGTCAGCAACCTGGCTCCCGACGACGACCTCCTGGGTGGCTCGTGGGAGCTGCTCGCCCGTGCTCGCGTGCCGGTCATCATCCACGCCGGCACCGGCCCGCGGGTGCAGGGGCGCGACACCGGCAAGGCCGGCCCGGAGGGTGTGGCACGGCTGCTCGCCACCCATCCCGACCTAACCCTGGTCATCGCCCACATGGGGATGCCGGAGTATGACGAGTTCGCCGACCTGGTGGAGCGCCACCCCCGGGTGCACCTGGACACCACCATGGTCGGCACCGACTTCATGGAGCGCTCGGCGCCGGTACCACCGCATTTCCTGGGCCGCCTGCAGGAGCTGCGCTCCCGCGTGGTGCTGGGCTCGGACTTCCCCACGATCCCCTACCCGTACGCCCACCAGCTGGAGGCGCTGCACCGCTGGGGGCTGGGGGAGGAGTGGCTGCGGGACGTGCTGTGGCACAACGGCCGGCGTCTGCTCGCCGAGCGGGTCCTCGGCTAGCGCCTGGGCGCACCGCGGCGTGCAGCGTGCAGAGCGTGCGCTCGGTGATCGCAGCAGGCGCGCTCGGTCGGTCAGCGGCGCGGTGTCGGGGTGAAGACGATCGGGTAGCGGATCGCGCCGGTGTTGCCCGACATCGGCAGCCACTCGCCGGGGCCGTCGGGCCGGGCGTCGGGCATCCGGGCGGCGAGGACCGGCAGCGCGACCGCCATGTCCATCCGCGCCACCCAGTGGCCCAGGCAGTGGTGGACGCCGCCGCCGAAACCCATGTGCATGGGGTGTTCGACGGTGATGTCGAAGGCGGGGTCGGGCTGGGCCCGGGGGTCGGTGCCGGCGCTGTGCGAGAGGACCTGCACGATGTCGCCGGCGTTGAGCACCAGGCCGTCGCCCAGGTCGACGTCGTCGACGGCCTCCCGGGTGATCCAGGTGACGGTCGGGTTGACCCGCATCACCTCCTCGACGGCGTTGCGGCCGAGCTCCGGCTGCTCGCCGAGCAGCCGCCACTGGTCCGGGTGCGCCAGCAGCGTGCGGAGCGCGAGGGTGATCTGGTTGCGGGTGGTCTCCATCCCGGCGAACGCGAGGAAGACCAGCGCCACCGACAGCTCCTCCGCGGTCAGGTCGCCGGCCTGCTGGTGCTCCACCAGGCGGGTGACCAGGTCGTCCCGGGGGTGCGCCGCGCGGTCCTGGACCACGGCGTCGCAGTAGCCGTAGAGCCCTTCCAGCGCCGCCTCGATCCGCGGGAGGTCCTCCTTGACCCGCACCCCGAAGCTCTTGCCCAGGTCGTCGGCCCAGTGCGCCACCTGCTCCCACTCGGTCTCCGGCAGCCCGAGCAGGCGGCACAGGATCCGGCTGGAGTAGGGCTCGGCGAACTCTGTGACCAGCTCGACACGTCCGCGCTCGCTGAACGCGTCGACGAGCTCGTGGGCCAGCTCGGTGAAGCCCGGCACCATCGCGCTCACCGCGCCCTGCTTGAACGCCGGGTTGAGCAGCCGCCGCAGCCGAAGATGCTCCTGCCCCTCCAGGGACAGCAGGGTCCGCTGCCACCAGTCGCTGAACATCCCGGAGTGGATGCCGTTCTGCGAGGGCCACCGGGCGTTGCCCTGCCGGAACCGCCGGTCCTTCAGCAGCGCGGTGACCTCCGCGTGCCGCAGGAGCGCATAGCCGTAGTCAGTACGCGCCCACGTCCCCTCCTCGCGCGCGGCGATGACCTCCTCGCCGGTCACGTCGAAGGCCGGGTCAGCGAGAGGGAGGAAGCGTGGCGTGCCCATGCCCGGATGATGCCAGCACCCGCGTCGTGGTGGGATGGGTGTCCGCAGCGTCGACCACCGCACGCAGGAAGACCACCGCACGCAGGACACGAGGGGGACAGGTATGCCGACCCGCACCGCAGGCGCCCACCGCGCCACCGCTGGCCGCGCCACCGCTGGCCGCGGCTCAACGGGGGCCGTTGCCGTCGCCGCCGCCGCCGCGCTGCTGCTCACCGCCTGCACCGGAGGCGAGGAGGACCCGATGAGCCAGGACCCGACGAGCGCGACAGCGACCACCACCGAGCTGTCGACCACGACCGCGGCACCCGCCCCCGACTCGATGACCGCGGGGCCGGACGACGCAGCGGCGACCACCGCGCCGGGCTCGACCCCACCGTCCGAGGTGGACCCGGCCGCGGTGATCAGCGACGAGGTCCTGCTCGAGCAGACCCAGTGGGCGCTGGGGCTGCTGGAAGAGGAAGGTGTCGTCTCCGAGGAGGAGTTCGCCGAGCGGTTCGACCAGGCCTTCCAGGACCAGATCAGCGCCTTCGAGCTCTCCGTCGGGATCGGCCCCTTGCGCCTCGCTGGTCCCTACACGGTCACCGACGTCGTCGTCGCCGAAGGCGTGGGGCGCGCCGCGAGCCTGTCCCTGCACTCCGACCAGCGCCCGCTCATCCTGTCGATCGTCCTCGACGACGAGGGCCGGATCGAGACGCTCTTCTACCAGGACGACACCTCGGGGGAGCCGCCGGTCATCGGCGCGTGGGCCGACCTGGACGCCGCGCTGACCGAGCTCGGTGCAGAGGCCCAGGTCGTGGTCGGCGAGGTCCGGGACGGCACCTGCCAGACGGTCCACACCACCGAGGGTCTCCCGGAGGGCGGGGAGGCCTGGCCGACCGGCTCCGTCTTCAAGCTGCTCGTGCTGGCCGGGCTCGTGGACGCCGTCGAGGCGGGCGAGCTGGCCTGGGACGACGACCTGGAGGTCACCGAGGGCGTCAAGAGCCTGCCCTCGGGCGTCCTGCAGGACCGGGAGGCCGGCTCGACGGTGACCGTGCAGGAGGCCGCCGAGCTGATGATCTCGATCAGCGACAACACCGCCACCGACCTGCTCATCGCCGCCGTCGGCCAGGACCGGCTGCGCTCCTCGGCGGAGCAGGCAGGCGTCGACGCCGAGCGCCTCACGCCGCTGCAGACGACGCGCGAGCTGTTCATCCTCGGCTGGGGCGTGGGGCAGGACGTCCGGGACCGGTGGTCCCGGGCGACCGCCCCGCAGGAACGTCAGGCCGTCCTCGACGACCTGCCGCAGGACCTGTCGGTGGTGGACGTCGCCGCCGTCACCACCCCGGTCTGGCAGGACGGCGTGGACTGGCCGCTCACCGGGGGCGAGGTGTGCTCCATACACGCCCGGCTGCAGCACCAGGCGAGCACCGGGGCGGGCGCACCGGTGCGGGACATCCTGGCGGCCAACCCGGGCGGGCAGGTGCCGGACGGGGTGACCTACCAGGGCTTCAAGGGTGGCTCGGCCCCCGGCGTCCTGGCGCTGAGCTACTACGTCGAGACCGGCACCGCCTCCGGGACGTCGGCGCAGGACGCTCCCGACGGGTTCGTACTCACGGTGCAGACGCGGAGCGGGTCGATGATCGACCAGCTGCGGATGAGCACGATCGTCGAGGCCGGCCTGCGGCACCTGGCGGGTGACGAGGACTAGGGTGAGGCGCGATGCGTGAGTATCTCGTCGTCGCCCTCGCCCTGCTGGCGGGCATCGCCGTCGTGGCGGCCGCCATGGGTGGCCGGCGCCTGCTCGCGCCCGTCGACCCGTCGGCCGCCAAGCTGGCGACCTACGAGTCCGGCGTCGACCCCGTCGGGTCGGGGTGGGAGCAGGGCAGCGTCCGGTATGTCGTCTTCGCGCTGCTCTACGTGATCTTCGCGGTCGACGCCGTCTACCTCTTCCCCTGGGCGCTGGTCATCCGCACCGAGCTGGGCCTGGCCTCGCTGGTCGAGATGGCGATCTTCATCGGGGTGCTCGTCGTGGCGCTGCTGCACGTGTGGCGGCGCGGTCTGCTGAGGTGGTGGTGATGGTCGACCTGCCCGTCCCTCGCGTGGGGGCCCCCGTGGAGAAGGCGCCCCGTGCCGTCCAGGTCGTCCTCAACTGGGGGCGCAAGTACTCGCTGTGGGTGTTCAACTTCGGCCTGGCCTGCTGCGCGATCGAGTTCATCAGCGCCTCGATGGCCCGGCACGACTTCATCCGGCTCGGGGTCATCCCGTTCGCCCCCGGCCCGCGTCAGTCCGACCTCATGGTGGTCTCCGGCACCGTCACGGACAAGATGGCGCCGTCCATCCGCCGCCTCTACGAGCAGATGCCCGAGCCGAAGTACGTCATCTCCTTCGGCGCCTGCTCCAACTCCGGCGGCCCCTACTGGGACTCCTACTGCGTGACCAAGGGCGTGGACCAGCTGATCCCGGTCGACGTCTACGTCCCCGGCTGCCCGCCGCGCCCCGAGGCCCTGCTGGCGGGGATCGTGCAGCTCCAGCAGCAGATCGCCGGTGAGGTGGCCGGGCAGGCCCGCGCCCGCCGCCCCGGCGCGCGGTATGCCGACCGCCCGGTGTCCGCCGACGAGGTCACCCGAGGCCTGGTGGCCCCGCCGGAGGTCGACTGTGGGCCGACGGTGGGCCCTCCGACGTGAGGGACGTGGCCTGACCTGACACGGTAGGAGGCATGGGACAGCTCACGACCGTCAGCCCACCCGACCTCGTCCGCACCCTGGGCGCGGTGATGCTGCCGCCGGTGGTCAAGGGCCCGATCGTCCGTCGACCCCGGGCCGTGACCATGCTGGAACGCCTCGACGCCGAGACCCATGCGCTGACCCAGATGCATCGGCTGCGGGAGAGGTACGGCCCGGACCCCGTCCAGATGAATCTCGCCGGCCGCCGGATGGCCTTCGTGCTGGACCCCGAGGACGTCCACCGGGTGCTCGACGAGAGCCCCGAGTCGTTCGCGCCCGCCTCCCTGGAGAAGCGGGGCGCGCTCGGCCACTTCCAGCCGGCCGGCGTGCTCGCGTCGAGCAACGAGGACCGGCTGCGGCGTCGACCCTTCAACGAGGAGGTGCTGGCAGCCGGCACCACCGTGCACCCGCGGGTGGGCCTGCGGATGGCGCAGATCGCCCAGGAGGAGATGGACGCGCTGCTGGGGCACGTCGACTTCGCCGGCGAGCTGGACTGGGACAGCTATGCCCGCGCGTGGATGCGGGTCGTGCGCCGGGCGGTGCTGGGGGACGGTGCGCGGGAGGACGAGGCGGTGACCGATGAGCTGCTGGCCCTGCGCCGGATGGGCAATCTGTCCTACCTGGCGCCGCGGCGGCCGCGCTTGCGAGCCCGGTTCCTGGAGCGGCTGCGCGGGTATGTCGACCGGGCCGAGCCGGGCAGCCTGGCCGAGGTGGTCGCGCGGACGCCGGCCCCTCCCGGGACCGAGCCGCACCAGCAGATCCCGCAGTGGCTGTTCGCCTTCGACGCCGCCACCTGGGCCAGCTACCGGGCGCTGGCACTGCTGACCGACCACCCCGGCGCCGCGGACCGGGCTCGGGCAGAGCTGGGTCAGGCACCGGACCTGCCCTTCGTGCGGTCCGCGGTGCTGGAGTCGCTGCGGCTGTGGCCGACCACGCCGCTCATCCTGCGGGAGGCGACCCGGGAGACCTCCTGGCGGAACGGCACCCTGCCCGAGGGGACCTCCCTCGTGATCTTCGCGCCCTTCTTCCACCGCGACGACCAGCGCCTGCGCCAGGCCCACGCCTTCGACCCCGACCAGTGGCTGCAGGAGCGCACCAACGAGGACTGGCCCTTGGTGCCGTTCAGCGGTGGCCCCGCGATGTGCCCGGGCCGCAACGTCGTGCTGCTGGTCGCCAGCACGGCCGTGGGTCACCTCATCGGGTCGCGGAGCTTCAGCTCCACCGCGGGGCTGGAGCCGGGCAGGCTTCCCTCGCTGCTGTCACCGTTCCGGCTCAGGTTCCCCCTCTCCGCCCCTACCCCTGCCTGAGGTGGCGGTCATGAGCCGCCGCCCCACCCAGCCGGCCGACCTCGCCCCGGCGGCCTGAGGTATGACGCCGTGCCCGGCTCCTGACCCCGGCGCTGACTCCGACGCGCCGACGCAGATCCCCGGGCGCGGGTGGCTGCTGATCCTCCGTCGGGTGCTCCTGCGGGTCGGTCGCGACCGGCTCGCGATGCACAGCGCGTCCGTCGCCTTCTTCGCCGTGCTGTCGGTCGCGCCCGTGCTGCTCACCGCGCTGTCCGTCTACGGCGCCATCAACACCCCCGAGCAGGCCCTCGACCATCTCTCCGGGATCGCCGACCTGCTGCCCCCGGCGCTCGGGGAGGTGCTGGCCGACCAGCTGGTGTCCATCACCGCCGCCTCGACCCAGCTGCTGACCCTGCGCGGACTGTTCGCGCTCCTGGTCGCCCTCGGGACGGCGATGACCGCGATGACCTTCCTGATGGAAGCCCTGACCGTCGCCTACCGCGAGGAGGAGACCCGTGGCGCCCTGCGCCGGGGTGGCCTGGCTCTGGCGTTCGTGGTGGGCGGCGCCCTGGCGCTGGGAGCAGTGATCACCGGCACTGCCTTGCTCACCCGCTCGCTGTCGGACGCCCCCGGCTGGTTCCGCGCCACTGCCCTGGCCCTGGTGTGGGTGCTGCTCGCCGTGCTGATGGCGGTGGGTCTGGCCGTGCTCTACCGGTTCGCGCCGGACCGGCGGGGGCGGGCCAGGTGGCGCTGGATCAGCCTGGGAGCCACCGTCGCGACCGCCCTGTGGCTGGGGGCCTCTGCCGCGCTCTTCCTCTACGTGCAGAACCTCGGCACCTACGAGCGCACCTACGGCTCCCTGGCAGGGGTGGCGATCAGCATGTTCTGGCTCTGGCTGACCGTCCTGCTCGTGGTGGTGGGTGCCGTCCTCAACGCCGAGAGCGAGCGGCAGACGGCCCGTGACTCCACGGTGGGGCCGGACCGGCCGCCCGGCCGGCGGGAGGCCACGGTCGCCGACGACGTGCCGCCCCACCCGGAGGACGCCCGATGACGCGAGCCGATTCGGGCGCGCGGCATAGGCTTGGGCCATGACTGGGCTGGTGACTGGGCTGGGCAGCGAGGAGCGACGCGTCGAGCCGTCGGGCTGGGTCGAGGCGGTCCGGAACGCCCGGGACGGGGGCTTCGCCTTCTTCGACTGGCTGTCGGCCGTGGACGAGAGCGACGCCGAGGAGGGTGAGGGACTGCCCGGCCCCGGCCTGGAGGTCGTCTGCCGCCTGCTGGACGTGACCCGGCCCACCGCGGGGGAGGGGCTGCGCAGCCTCCTGCTGCGGACACGGCTCCGAGCGGGGGAACGACTGCCCTCGGTGACCGGGATGTTCCGAGGAGCCGCGTGGCACGAGCGTGAGCTCGCCGAGATGTTCGGCGTGGATGTCGAGGGCTTCGACGACGGCACCGGGCTGGGTCTGCGCCCTCTTCTGCTGCCCGAGGGCTTCGAGGGCACGCCGTTGCGCAAGGACTTCATGCTCGGTGCGCGGGCCTCCAAGCCGTGGCCGGGCGCCAAGGAACCCGGCGAGGGCGAGGGAGCCACCGCTCGCCGTTCGCCCTCCCGCCGCCGGCTCCTGCCGCCGGGCGTGCCCGACCCGTCCTGGGGGCCGCGCGAGCACTGAGGACGAGGTCATCGCGCCTCGGCGATGGAGGCGCCGTGCGGGGTATGCAGGCGCCTGGGACGGAGCCGAGCAGGACGCGTGACGCCGTGATGGCGTCACAGTGGTGTCAGGACTGTTGACAGTGACGTCATGATGATGTCAGTATGGCGTCATGAACCTCGATCCCTACCTCGCCTCCGTCGCGGCCGACCTCGACCGGGCCACCGCCCTCGCTGACGAACAGACCCGCTCCGTCGCCGCTCGGGTGGCCACGGCAGTGGAGCCGGCCCTGCGGCTGGCGCTGGTGCAGGTCCTCTCCGACGCGGCCGCGACCATCACCAGCGAGCTGACCGACTCCGCGGTCGTGGTGCGGATGGAGGGCCGGGACCCGGTGCTCGCCGTGCACCGCACGGAGGCTGCCCCTCCGGCACCGCCTGCGCCCCCGGCGCCGCCCGTCCTGGTTCCCGACCCGCCGGTCGACCCGGACGACGGGGAGACCGCTCGGGTGACCGTGCGGCTGCCGCAGTCGCTCAAGAGCCACCTGGACCGCCTGGCCACCGACGCGGAGGTCTCCCTCAACACCTGGATCGTGCAGACCCTGCGCCGCGCCACCGCGCCTGCGTCCGGGGACGGCACGCCCACCGCCCAGAGCACCCACAGCGCCCGCCGCGTCACCGGCTGGGCCTGACCCAGCCAGCCATGCCGACCCTCGGAACCCAGCCCCGCCAGCCCCGCCAGCCTGACCCACGCTCGACTCTCAAGGAGCCCGTGATGAACCAGACCACCGCCACCAGCCTCTCCCGGACCTTCTCCGACGACGCGCCGATCTCGCTGCTGCTGGACAACGCCCGCGGCGATGTCGCCATCCACGCCGACGCCGCCCCGGGCACCGCCACCGTCGCGCTGCGCGCCGACCGCGAGGTCGACTTCGACGGCGTCGAGCTCAGCTGCCGGGACGGGCGGGTCACGGTCGACATCCCGGCCCTGATCGGCGGTGAGGGATCGCGCGGCTTCTCCTTCAGCCTGGGGCCGCTCAAGCTCTCCTCCGGGGACAGCGCCTGCATCGACGTCGTCGTGCACCTGCCCCAGGGCGCGGACGTCGAGGCCAAGACGCGCGCCGGTGACGTCTCCACGACCGGCACCACCGGCACGACGCGGGTCACCACCGGCAGCGGCGACCTGCGCGTCCAGGAGAGCGGATCGCTCAAGGCCAGCAGCGGCTCGGGCGACATCACGGTGGGCAGGTGCACCGAGGGCACCGTGACCACTGGCTCCGGCGACGTGCGTGTCGACCAGGCCACCGGGCCCGGCACCCTCCAGCTGCGCAGCGGCAGCGGTGACCTCGAGGTGCACACCCGCACCGAGGAGACTGCCGCGGTCACCGGCTCCGGCGATGTCGAGCTCGACCTGCAGGCCGGCCAGGCCACCGTGCGCACCGGCACGGGCGACGTGCAGGTGCAGGTGCCGCGGGGCGTGCCCCTCTGGCTCGACCTGCACACCGGGCTCGGTGACGTCACCCAGCGGATCTACCCGGCGGGACCGCCCGAGGAGGGCCAGGAGCACCTCTCGGTCAGCGTGCGCAGCGGCACGGGCGACATCGTCATCACCCACTGACGTCACGGCCCACGCTCCGCGGGCCCCCGGCGCACCCTGAGGCACCACGACGCACCACGACGCACCACGACGCTCAACCCCATACCCACGCCTCTAGGACGGCGCCTGCGCCGGTCCGCCATCCCGTCATGCCGGCTGGCCCACCACGGCATACCCGCATCACCTCCCCTCCCGCACCGCCCACCCACCACCACGAAGGACGACCGTCATGGAACACCTGATGAACCAGCTCGTCGGGCGCAGCATCGCCCAGGAGCGCGAACGAGCCCTGGCCCTCCAGGCCCGCCAGCGCCGGGCCGAGCCGGCGGACCGCCGGCGGCAGAACCCGCCCCGGCCGCACCGGGGCGCCACCCCGGTGGTCGCCCACGCGTGAGCTGCCCGGGGTGGCTCACGCGCCGCTCCTGCCCCTCACCCACCAGGCACACACCAGGCACCCCCCAGGCACCCTTCACGCCCTGCGTCCAAGCCGGGCCGTCCAGCCGGACGGCCCGGCCCGTTTCTGGTCCGGCCCGTTTGCCTCGCCCTTCCTTTTCCGTCCTTGCTGGCCGTCGTTCCTCACCGCTCGTCCTCGTCCCTGCCCTCACGCCCCACGGAGCGCCGCCAGACGCGGGTAGCCAGTTGTCGTTAGGGTGGCGGCGATGCTCGCTGAACTCCCGGTGGCCCTCGAGGTCGCGCTGAAGGCCGTCGTCGTGGTGGCGGCCTTCCTCACCCTGCCCCTGGCGCTGGGTCAGCTGGAGCACAAGCTGATGGGGCACATGCAGGGCCGCCTCGGCCCGATGGAGGCCGGGCCGCACGGGATGCTGCAGCTGGTCGCGGACGGCATCAAGTTCGCCCAGAAGGAGGACGTGACGCCGGCGGCCGCCGACCGGCCGGTCTTCCGGCTGGCCCCCGCCGTCGCCCTCATCCCCTACCTGGTCGCCCTGGCCGTCATCCCGTGGAGCGCGGCCTGGGTGGCTGCTGACGTCCCCGCCAGCCTCCTGCTCGTGCTGGCGGTGACCAGCGTGGGCGTCATCGGCACGCTCATGGCCGGCTGGGGCTCGGGCAACAAGTACTCGCTGCTGGGCGGCCTGCGGGCCGGTGCCCAGCTGGTCTCCTACGAGATCCCGCTCCTGCTGGCCGCCGCCTCGGTCGCGATGGCGGCCGGCACCCTCTCCCTGACCGGGATCGTCCAGGAGTGGTCCTGGTGGTGGCTGCTGTGGCAGGCGCCTGCAGCCGTCGTCTTCCTCACCGCCACGGTCGCCGAGCTGCAGCGCACCCCCTTCGACGCGCCGATCGCCGACTCAGAGATCGTCTTCGGTCCGCTCACCGAGTACACCGGCCTGCGTTTCGCCTTCTTCCTGCTGGCCGAGTATGCCGGGATCGTGGTGATGTCCCTGCTGTTCACCGTGCTCTTCCTCGGCGGGTGGCGCGGCCCGTTCGCCGACATCGGCGGCGTCGGCGCCCTCTGGACGCTGCTCAAGGCCACCGTGGTCGGGGCGTTCATCCTCTGGCTGCGGGTGGCCTGGCCGCGGGTACGGGAGGACCAGCTGCAGCGGCTGGCCTGGCTGGTGCTGCTGCCGCTGGCCCTGGCCCAGCTGGCGGTCACCGGCGTCGGGGTGGTGGTGCTCGGATGAAAGGCCTGCTGCGCGGACTGCGCACGACCCTGCGTACCCTGACCCGCCGCCCGCACACGGCGCAGTACCCCCACGTGGAGCCGGAGCTGCCCGAGCGCTCCCGCGGCGTTATCGCCCTGCTCGAGGACAACTGCACCTCCTGCATGCTCTGCGCCCGCGAGTGCCCGGACTGGTGCATCTACATCGACTCGCACAAGGAGGAGGTCCCGCCGGAGAAGGAGGGTGGCCGAGCCCGGCAGAAGAACGTCCTGGACCGCTTCGAGATCGACTACTCGCTGTGCATGTACTGCGGGATCTGCATCGAAGTCTGCCCCTTCGACGCCCTCTTCTGGGCGCCCGACTTCGCCTACGCCGAGGGCGACATCCGCAACCTCCTGCACGACAAGGAGCGGCTGGGCACCTGGATGCGGCGGGTGCCGGAGTCGGCCTGGCCCGAGGGGTATGCCGTCACTCGGGGGGCTCCGCCCCCCGAGTCCCCCCCGACCGCTGCCGTCACTCGGGGGGCTCCGCCCCCCGAGTCCCCCCCGACCGCTGCCGTCACTCGGGGGGCTCCGCCCCCCGAGTCCCCCCCGACCGCCGCGGGGGCGGCGCAGCTGCCCGACGGTGAGGTGGAGAGGCGGGCCGCCGCCCGGGTGCCGGGGGACTCGGCGGTGGCAGCGGAGACGAAGGCTGCTGAGCTGAGGACCGGCACCGGGACCCAGACCGAGTCCGAGGAGGCGGCACCGGGCGGGACGGGGACGACCGAGGAGCCCGGGGAGCAGCGCCCGTGAGTGGTCTGGACGTGCTCTTCGTGGCCGTCGGACTGCTCACCGCGGGCGCCGGCCTGCTCGCGGTCATCTCCCGGCAGGTGCTGCACGCGGCGCTGTGGCTCGTGGTGGCGCTTGGCGGGATCGCCGGCTGCTACCTCGTGCTGGGCGCCGAGCTGGTGGCCCTGGTGCAGCTGCTCGTCTACGTCGGGGCCGTGGTCGTGCTGATCCTGTTCGTCCTCATGCTCACCCGGCAGGGCAAGGTGCCCGCGGTGGCCGCCGCCCCGCACCGGGTCGCCGCCGGCCTCGTCGGTGCCGGGACGACCGTCGTCCTCGGCGGAGCCCTGCTGACCGCCTTCGGCTGGGGGCAGGTGGAGCTCACCGGACCCGATGGCACCGAGGTGGCCACCGCGATCTTCGGCACCCACGTCTGGCCCTTCGAGCTGCTCTCGGCGCTCCTGCTCCTCGCGCTGGTCGCCGCCGTCGCCGTGGCCCGCGCTCCGGTCGGCGGGGAGGACGAGACGTGATCCGTCCGGCCCTGCCCTACCTCCTCGTGGCGGTCCTCGCCGGGCTCGGTGCCTACGGCGTGCTGGCCCGCCGGCACGCCGTCCTCATGCTGATCGGTGTCGAGCTGCTGCTCGGCGCCGCCGGCCTGCTGCTGGTCACCGTCGGCCAGACCGGCGTGGCCACCGACGCCTCGGCCCAGGTGCTCACCCTGTTCCTCATCACCATCGCGGCGGCCGAGGTCGTCGTGGCGCTGGCGATCCTGCTGGCCCTCTTCCGCGCCCGCGGGCACGTGGACCTGCATACCCCCCTCGAGCCGCGGAGCGAGGTGGAGCCGCGATGAGCCTTGCCGCCGCTCTGTCCACCCCTCTGCCCGCCCTCTCCTGGGACGACCTCCAGCTGCCCTCGTTCGACGTCCCCTCCCTGCCGGTGCCGGACCTGTGGGGCAGCCCGTCGCAGTGGCTGGTGCTCATCCCCCTGCTGGCCGCGCTGGCCGGCGTCACCCTCGCCGGCCGGTCCAACCGGCTGGGTGCCTGGATCGCGGTCGGTGGGGCGCTGGCGACGGCGGCGGTGTCCCTGTGGCAGCTGTACACGCTGGCACGGATCGAGGACAGCCAGCGCACGGCAGGGACGATCGGGCCGCTCAGCCTCGGCGAGCTGCAGGCACCTCTGCAGCTCGTCGTCGGCTGGCCCCTGGCCCTGGTCAGCGCCACGGTGGCCGTGGTCGCGCTCGTCATCCAGGGGTATGCCCGGTGGTACCTCTGGTACGACCCCCGCTACCGCACCTTCGCCGCTACCGTCTCGCTGTTCACCGGGGCGATGCTGCTCACGGTGCTCTCCGACGACGTGCTGCTCACGCTGGTGGGCTGGGAGGTGATGGGCTGGTGCTCGTTCCTGCTCATCGGCCACCACTCCACCAAGGCCGGGGCCAGGCGGGCCGCGGCCAAGGCCCTCATCGTCACCCGCACGGCCGACGCCGCCTTCATCGTGGGTCTGGTGATCCTCGCGGCGGGTGCCGGGACCACCGCCCTGCGGGAGGTCGTCGCGCACTGGTCCCAGGTGGCCGTGGACGGCCCGGGGCCGACGCTGACGGCCGCGATGGTGCTGGTCGTCCTCGGCGTGGCCGGCAAGTCGGCGCTCTTCCCCTTCCAGGACTGGCTGCCGGACGCGATGGAGGGCCCCACGCCGGCCTCCGCACTCATCCATGCCGCCACCATGGTCGCCGCCGGCACCGTGGTGCTGACCCAGCTCTTCCCGCTGCTGGCCGTGACGGGCCCCGCCCGGCTGCTGCTGGCGGTGCTGGCCAGCTTCACCATGCTGGGCGCCGCCGTGCTCGCCTTCGCCCAGGGAGACCTCAAGCGACTGCTCGCCTGGTCCACCGTCAGCCAGGTCGCGCTGATGCTGGCCGTGCTGGCCGCGGCGACCCCGCAGACCGGGCCGGACGCGGCGCTGCAGCACCTCGTCGGGCACGCCTGGTTCAAGGCCCTGCTCTTCCTGGCGACCGGCTGGCTCGGGGTGCTGGTCGGCGGGACCGCGATGGCCGTGGTGGCGTCGGGCACCCGCCGCTACCGCGTGCTGCGGCGCCGCTTCGGCTGGGGCCTGCTGGCGCTCGCCGGGGTGCCGCCGTTCGTCGGCTTCGTCGCCAAGGAGCTCATCCTCGGCACCGCCGAGGCGGCGGCCTCCGCCGGCGGGGGACTGGCCTCGATCCTCGTCCTCGGCGCCGTCGGCGCCTCTGCCCCATTGACCGCCGCCTACTGCATGCGGGCCTGGCTGGTGCTCAGCCGGCCCACCCTGGAGCAGCGCCTCGCCGAGGCCTACGAGATGGGGGACGTGGAGCGGATCGACGACTTCTTCGACGAGCCACAGGTGGTGCAGGAGGCCGAGGGGCTGGAGCGGGCCGAGGCCGCGATCAGCTCGACCGCCCGGCTGGGCACCTCGCTGCTGATGGTGATGACCGTGCTCAGCGGGGCCGTCCTGCTGCTGCCGGTCTGGCGGTCCGAGCTGCACCTCGACCTGCGGCTGATGGCCGCGACCCTGCTGCTCATGCTGGTCAGCGCGCTGCTGGTGCGGCTGGCCGCGCGCGGCGTCCGCACCCGCGACGCGGCGGCGCGGATCCCGGCGGGGATGAGCCTGGCGGCCGAGCGGGGGCTCGGCGCCGACTACGCCTACCGGCTCCTGGTCGGCGCCCCCGTGCTGGCGCTGGCCCGGGCGGTGACCTGGTTCGACCGGGAGGTGCTGGACTCCTGGGTCCGGGGCCTGGGCGCCGCGCCGCGACTGCTGGGCCGGGCCGGTGACCTGGCCAGCCCGCGGCGAGCCACCCCGAGCATGGCGCTCGTGCTGGCCGGTGTCCTCGTGCTGGCCGCGATCGGGGTGCTCACCACGTGAGCGGCGTCAGCGAGGCTCTGGTCGCGGTCCGCGACGAGCTCAGCGAGCTCGTCCCGGACCTGGGCACCGGGTGGCTGCTGCTGGCCCTGGGGCCGCTGCTGCTGGCGGCGGTGACCCTGCTCACGGCGGGCCGCTGGCCCACCCCGCCCGGACGACGCGTGGTGCATGTGGTCTCGATGCTGGCGGCCGTGCTGTCGGCGGCGGGCGTGCTCGGCACGGCCCTGCACCGCCCGGTGGTCGCCCAGCCCTGGATCGAGAGCCTCGGTGTGTGGTTCACCCTGCGGGCCGACGGGCTGTCCGTGCCGCTGGTCCTGCTCACCGCCGTGGTCGGCGTCGTCGCCACCAGCCTGCACCTGCACGTGCCCCCGCCGCCCCGACCGACGGACCCGGCCCTGGAGGGCACCACCCCCACCTCGCCCATCCCTGTGGTCCGGGGGACCGACGTCCCCGGCCTGGCGGGCTACCACGCCTGCCTGCTGCTCATCCTCCTCGGCTCCCTCCTGGCCTTCCTCGCCGGGGACGCCCTGCTGTTCTTCATCGGCTTCGAGCTGGTCCTGATCCCGATGTGGCTGCTGATCGGCCGCTACGGCGACCCCGCCAGCGACCCCCGCGGTGCCGCCCAGCGGTTCCTGGTGATCACCGTCGTGGGCTCCTCGCTCATGCTCACCGGCCTGCTCGCCCTGGCGACCGCCACCGGCACCACCGACCTGGCCCTGTGGGCGCAGCACGGGCCGGGTGCCCTGGACCGCAGCACCCAGATCGTCGTCGCGGCCCTGCTCCTGACCGGGCTCGCCCTGAAGATCCCGGTGTTCCCGCTGCATACCTGGCTGCCCTGGGTGCACGCCACCGCGCCGACGGCCGGGTCGGTGCTGCTCGCGGCGGTGCTGCTCAAGCTCGGCACCTACGGCATCGCGCGGTTCGTCGTGCCGGTGGTCCCGACCGGTTTCGCCTTCTGGGCCCCCCTGCTGGGCGGGCTGGCCGTGGTGGGCATCGTGTGGGCCGGGCTGGCGTGCCTGGTGGAGCGCGACCTGAAGCGGCTCATCGCCTGGGCCTCGGTGGCCCACCTCGGCTTCGTCGTGCTGGCGCTGGCCACCGGCACCCAGACCGGGCTGCAGGCGGCGCTCTTCGGCAACGTCGCGCACGGGCTGGTCTCCGCGCTGCTCTTCGTGGTCGTCGGCGGCCTGAAGCACCGGTGGGGCAGCGCGGACCTGGCGGTCGCGCGGGCCGCGGTGCGCGAGGTGGCCCCCCGGCTGGGTGTCGGCCTCGCGCTCGGGCTCGCCGCCGGCATGGGCCTGCCCGGCCTCGCCGGGTTCTGGGGGGAGATCGGTGCGCTCTACGCCTCCTGGGCGCCTGCGGCCGACCGCCCGGAGGGCTGGTTCCGGACCTTCACCGTCATCGGTGCGCTGGGCGCCGTCCTGGCCGTCGCCTACAGCGTCCGGGTCCTGCGCGAGGTCTGGACCGGTGACCGGCTCGAGCCCCGCGTCCCCGACGCGATCGTGACCGAACGGTGGGCCATGGGCCTGCTCGGGGTGCTGGTGGTGGCAGTGGGGGTCCTGCCGACCGCCCTGCTCGCGGTGACCGCGCCCTACGTCGCAGAGGTCCTGGCCCGATGAGCCTCGAGCTGCACCTGGCGGCCACCCTTCCCGTCCTGGCCCCGCTGCTGGCCGCGGTCGTCGTGCTGCTCCTGGACGTCGCCGTGCCGCACCGGCGCGAGCCGCACCTGGCCGTGGCCGCTGCCGGCCTGGCCGCGGGTGCCGTGGCCACCCTCCCCGGCCTGGGGCTCGCCGCCGGCGACGCCCGCGGCGCGTTCTGCCTCCCCTCCGGCCAGTGCCTGTATGCCGCGTCCCGGCTCGTCTCGGTCCTCCAGCTCACCGCGCTGCTGGCCGCGCTCGTCGTCGTGGTCCTCGCCTGGCGCGACTGGACCGCGACCGGCCCGGACGGAGGCGGGGAGGTGACGGGCAGGACGCCGGTGGTCGCCGCGCTCGCCCTGGGCGCGACCGGTGGCGTCGTCGCGGTCCCGGCCGCAGGTGACCTGGGCACCCTGCTGGTCGCGCTCGAGCTGGCCACCCTGCCCACGGTGGCGCTGGTCGCCCTGGTGCGCACCACGTGGGCTCCCGAGCGGCGGGCCCGGGCCGTGGAGGGCGCGGTGTCACTCCTCACCACGTCCCTGGTGTCCTTCGCGCTGCTCGCCCTCGGCGCCGGCCTCTGGGTGGCCGCGACCGGGACGGCGCTGCTCGGGGGCCCCACCACGGTGGAGCCCGCGCTGCTGGTCCTCGCCGCGGTCTTCCTCGTGGCCGGGCTGGCGTTCAAGGTCTCGGCCGTCCCCTTCCACTCCTGGACGCCCATCACCTACGCCGCAGCGCCGCTGCCCGTGACGGCCTACCTGGCCACCGTGTCCAAGGTGGCCTCCCTCGGGGGCCTCATCGTCGTCGTGCAGGCGCTCGGGGTGGTCGACGACACCACCCTGGTCGCCATCGCCGTCCTCGCGGCCGCCTCGATGACCCTGGGCAACCTGGTCGCCCTCACGCAGACCGACACCGTCCGGCTGCTGGCCTGGTCCACGGTCGCCCAGGCGGGCTGGGTCCTGCTGCCGCTGGCCTCGCTGTCCTCCCGCGCCGCCCACGCGGCCACGTCCTACCTGGTGGTCTATGTCATCGCGACCCTGCTCGCGTTCGTCGTCGTCATCGCGGTCGCGGCGGCCACGCCCGCCGAGGACCGGGCCGGACGTCCACCGGCCACAGCGCTCGCTGCGCACCGGGGGCTGCTGCGGACCCGACCGCTCCTGGCGCTGCCCCTGGCCCTGGCCCTGCTGGCGCTCGCCGGCCTGCCGCCTGCCGTCATCGGGGTCGTCGCCAAGATCGTGGCCCTGCGCCCCGTGCTGGGCGACGGGACCTGGTGGCTGGCCGTCGTGGCGGCGCTCAACATCGCCCTCGGGGTGGCGGTCTACGTCCGGTGGCTGGCCGTGCTTGTCGGCCCGGCACGCGCAGCCGTCGGGGCCGCGCCGCTTCGCGACGACCACGATCCCGGCGACCACGAGCCCGGCGACCGTGAGGCGGACGACCGCGAGGCCCACGACCCCAAGGGTGCGACGCCTACCCCGGCCCGGGTCTGGGTGCTGGTGGGCGTCCTCACGGCTGTCCTCGTCGCCGGCAGCGTCCTGCCCGTCGGCATCGTCTGACCCGGCACCCACCCGACAGTCGACCCGAGGCTCGACCCGGCGCTCGACCTGGCAGCAGTGCGGCCACCGACGTCCTGACCTGGGAACACCAGGACGTCCCGCCCGCGTTGTCGAAGCATGCGCACCCACCGGAACGGACTGAAGACCGCCCTGCTCTTCGGCGCCATCTGGGCCCTCTTCCTGGGTCTCGGAGCCGTCATCGAGGGCGGTCGCTTCCTGTGGCTGTTCGCGCTGTTCGGCGTGGCCTCGACCGCCTACACCTACTGGAACTCCGACAAGCTCGCGATCCGGGCGATGCGGGCCCAGCCGGTCACGCCAGAGCAGCAGCCGACGATGTACAAGATCGTCGAGGAGCTCTCAGCCCAGGCCGGCCAGCCCATGCCCAGGCTCTACGTCAGCCCGACGGCAGCGCCGAACGCCTTCGCCACCGGCCGCAACCCGGAGAACGCCGCCGTGTGCTGCACCGAGGGGATCCTGCACCTGCTGGACGAGCGTGAGCTGCGCGGCGTGCTCGGCCACGAGCTGATGCACGTCTACAACCGCGACATCCTCACCGGCTCGATCGCCGCCGGTATCGCCGGCATCATCACCTCCGTGGCGCAGATGGCGCTGATCTTCGGCGGCCGCCAGCGTCAAGGAAACCCGATCCTGCTGCTGGCCATGGCGCTGCTCGCGCCCCTGGCTGCCAGCGTCATCCAGCTGGCCATCAGCCGGACGCGCGAGTACGACGCGGACCAGTCCGGGGCCGAGCTCACCGGTGACCCGCTGGCCCTGGCATCCGCGCTGCGCAAGCTGGAGGCCGGCACCCAGCGTGCGCCGCTCGCGCCCGAGCCCCGCGTGCAGAGCGCGGCGCACATGATGATCGCCAACCCCTTCCGTGCCCGCGACGTCGGCAAGATGTTCGCCACCCACCCCCCGATGGACCAGCGGATCGCCAGGCTGGAGGCGATGGCCAACGGGCAGCAGCCCGGGATCACCCGCTACTGAGTCTGGAAGACCTGCCGCCCCGTCGGTGCCCTCCCGCCGGCCTGCACCGGACACACCACCGCCCCGGGCAGCTGCCCGGGGCGGTGGTCTGGGCCCAGCCCGTCGGCCGGCCCAGCAAGGGAGGAGCCGTGCCTCACTCCCAGGACTGGTAGTCCAACGCCTCCTCCGCGAGGGCGAGGACCGAATAGTGCATCCCGTCGGCGGTCAGTAGCTTCCACACCGGGACCTCGATCGTCCCGCCGGTGTGGGTGTGCAGCGAGCCCTGCACCAGCTCGGCCCCCGTGACCGTCTTGTCCTTCATCAGGACGGGGATCCGGTCGCCGGGCGCCAGCGTGACCGGCTCGGGCACGTCATACACCGGCATGCTCGTCTCACCCTCCAGATACGGGGCGTAGTCCTCCGAGATGCTGACGTAGTGGTCCATGCCCCACTCTCGGGTGCCGAACCGCTCCACGGCCTCGGCCGCGGTGATCACCGGGTAGTCCCCCAGCGAGGTGAACTCGCCGACGTTGCCGTAGGCGCTGGTCACGCCCTCCGGGCCGACGACCGCGCTGAGGTTGAGCTGGCCGTACTCCATGCCCTCGGGCCAGTACTCCAGGTTGACGCTGCTCTGGGTGTCGTCGGCGTACACCTCGACGGTGTATCCGGTGGTGTCGATGCCCGCCGTCGCGAAGAACTCGGCGGCGATGGACTTGGCCTCCTCCTCGGACGGTGCGGGGCCCTCGGGGGTACGGCAGCTCTCGGGGCCGGGGAGCGGCATGTCAGGGCCGTAGGACCTGGCCCAGTCCTCCCGGATGATCTCCAGGTCCTGCTCCTCCAGCCCCTCGAACATCGAGCTGCACCATTCGCCGATGAACATCGACTCGTAGTGGAAGCTTAGCGGACCGCCGTCCACGCCGGCCTGGACCACCTCTCCGGATCCGGGATCGACGGCGCCGTGGGCGTAGGGGTTCCACTCGTCGTCCTCGGGTATCGGTCGGGGGTCCATCCCTAGCGCGTCGACGAGCCGGTCGACGAGCTCCTGTGGGTCCTGGTCGCTGGTCAACGCCCGTACCTCCCCGGTGCCGGGTCCCGTGGGCAGTCCCTCGCCGGGGACCAGACGCACCGGTCCCGGGTCGTAGGCCATCCCCATGTCGTCGGTGTACTCCTCGGCCATGGCGTCCTCCCCGCCCATGGCCATGTCCGCCCCCCCGGGGATCAGTCCGGGCTCGCCGTCCGCCCCGGCCCCGTCCGCCGCCTCGCCCTCCGGCGGGTCCACGTCCACGGGCACGTCGCCAACCTTGTCCTCGGCACCGTCCCCAGCACCGTCCCGCCCTGAGTCGGCACCCTCCTGCCCGGAGGACGCCGGGCCGACGGCCACCTGGGTCGTCGGCTCGGCCTGCTGCGCCCCCAGCGCGTAGCCGCCTCCACCCATGCCGATCGCCGCCACCGCGGCCGCAGCGATCCACGGCCCCACGGCACGGGGTGCCCGCAGCGGATCGTGGTGGAGCCGGGTGACCTCGTCCGACCCCTGGCTCGCCGGCGCCTTCTGGGCCACGAGGGCCCGCAGGGAGTGCAGGTCGGGGTGGGACCCCTTGGCGGGGTCGCTGATGCGCAGGCGGTCCATCGCTTCGTCGTGCTCGGTCATGATCTCTCTCCTTGGAGCGGATGCGAGTCGTGTCGTTCAGGCTGGTTCGGGGCCGAGGTCTGGGCTGGGGGGCTCAATGGTCCTCCGCCCAGGCCTCACGAAGGCGGGCCCGGGCTCGGGACAGCGCGGCCGCCGCGCCTCCCCGGGTCAACCCCAGTGCGTGCGCCATACCCTCACCGTCCAGGCCCTCCCAGGCGTGCAGCATGAGCACCGTGCGGTCCCTGGCGCTCAGCCGGCCCAGCGCCCGCCGCACCTCGTCGTCGGCCATCACCAGGTCGGCCGGGTCGACGCTGCGAGCAGGTTGCCCGCCCTCCTCGCTCCCGTAGTCCGAGAGCAGGGTGAGGGTGGGCTTGCGGCGGTGGTTGGCGAGCACGTACGACGCAGTCCGGTACAACCAGGGCAGCTCGAAGCCGGCCGGGATCTTGTCCCGCCGGCGCCAGGCCGTCGCGAACACCTCCGCGGAGAGGTCCTCGACGTCGACCCGGTCGGCCCGCCGGACGAAGTAGCGGTGGATCGCTGTCGCGTGCAGGGCGAAGAACCCGTCGAACCAGGTGGCGTCCCGGGGTTCCGGGTCCGCCACCGTCCCGGGGTCGTCCCCGGCCGTGCGAAGCGCCATCGCTCTTCCTTCCATCGGCGAAGGTGACGTCCTGCGCGACGTCACACCGGCACTATGTCCGGACGGGTGCCGGTGTTGCACGGGCCACGCCGTGTGGTCCGTGCGCAGCGCCGGCCGCGGCAGGTGCCTCAGGCGATCGTGGGCCGGGGAGGGCCGTCGATCTCCTCGTCGTCCGCGGCCCCGGGCCTGGCGATGACGCTGATCATGCCGTTGGGCTCGACGTAGGCGCGGTACACGTCGCCCGGGTCGGTGATGCCGTGGAGCCGCAGCTGGGAGAGGACCTCGTCGTGGTTCATCAGCTCGCGACGCATGACCCTGCGGTTGAGCTCCCCGTCCCGGATCAGGGCCTTCGGGCGGGCCTTGAGCAACCTGCCCAGGGGCGGCCAGCGGTAGGCGACCGCGTCGAGCGCCGCGCTCCATACCAGGATGGTGAGCACCAGGATCAGGCCGTCACCGATGCTCTCGGAGTCACCGAGCAGCCCGGCGCTGGCGGCGTAGGCCGCGAGCACCACGACCAGCAGGTCGACCAGGCTCAGCCCTCCGGACTCGCGCTGCCCCATGAGCCGCAGCAGCAGGAGGAGGGCCAGGAAGGTCACCGTGCCACGCACGACCAGCTCGACCACCGGCATGGTCGGGAGAAAGACGCTGCCCCAGTCCATCGGTTCCTCCTCGATGAGCAAAGAGGGGCACCGGGGTCTGACCCTGGTGCCCCTCGAGCGGTGCTGGTGGCAGGTGCAGGATTCGAACCTGCGTAGGCATACGCCGACGGATTTACAGTCCGCTTCCATTGGCCGCTCGGACAACCTGCCAGTGCGTCCCTGGCGGGGCGCGGATGACAGGATAACAGGCAGGACCACCGCAGCCGAACCGCGCACCACCGCAGTCGAGCTGCACTCAGCACCGCGCCCAGCACCGCACACAGACCGCATACCCCACCGCAGAGCAGGAGGCACAACCATGGCCGACTCGTCCTTCGACATCGTCAGCAAGGTCGACCACCAGGAGGTCGCCAACGCCGTCAACCAGGCCGCCAAGGAGATCTCCCAGCGCTACGACTTCAAGAACGTCGGCGCGAGCGTCGAGCTGGCGGGGGAGACGATCAAGATGACCGCCAACAGTGAGGAGCGGTGCAAGGCCGTCCTCGACGTCCTGCAGACCAAGCTGGTCAAGCGGGGGGTCTCGCTCAAGCACCTCGACTACAGCAACGACGGCGAGCCGCGGGCCTCCGGCAAGGAGTACCGGCTGGAGGCCGCCCTGACCGAGGGCATCTCGACCGAGAACGCCAAGAAGGTCTCCAAGATCATCCGGGAGGAGGGTCCCAAGGGCGTCAAGGCCCAGATCCAGGGCGAGGAGCTGCGGGTCACCTCCAAGTCGCGGGACGACCTGCAGGAGGTCCAGCGGCTGCTGAAGTCCAAGGAGCTGGACTTCGCGATCCAGTTCACCAACTACCGCTGACCTGCGGGGTGTGCCGGGCCCCGGCATACCATCGCTGCCCATGACGAGCGACGCGTCCGCGGCAGACCTGCGGCCCACCCGTGCGGAACGGATGGGCGGACTGCCCTACACCCGCAGACACACCCGGGTGCTGCTCGGCTCGGGCGCCGGCTGGGCGCTGGACGCGATGGACGTCGGGCTCATCTCCTTCGTCGGGCTGGCCATCGCCACCCAGTGGGACCTGAGCCGCACCGAGCAGTCCTGGCTGCTGACCATCGGCTTCGTCGGGATGGCCCTGGGGGCGACCGTCGGTGGGCTGCTCGCCGACCGCTACGGCCGGCGGACGGTCTTCGCCGCCACGCTGGTCATCTACGGGCTGGCGACCGGCGCCTCGGCCCTGGTCACCGGCCTGGCCGTGCTGCTCCTGCTCCGGTTCGTCGTCGGGCTGGGGCTGGGGGCCGAGCTGCCGGTGGCCTCGACCCTGGTGAGCGAGCTCGCGCCGACCCGGATCCGTGGCCGTCTGGTCGTCGTGCTGGAGTCGTTCTGGGCCCTGGGCTGGATCCTGGCCGCCCTCATCGGCTACTTCGTGGTGCCCCTGTCGGACGACGGGTGGCGCTGGGCGTTCGCGCTGGGGATGGTGCCGGCGCTCTACGCCGCGGTCATCCGCTGGGGGATGCCCGAGTCGCCGCTGTTCCTCGAGCGCCGCGGCAAGGTCAAGCAGGCCGAGGCCGTGGTGCGCTCCTTCGAGGAGTCCGCCGGCGTGGCCTCCCCACCGAGCCGGCCGCTGCCACCCACCCCGCCCCGCACGACGACGCCGCCCCGTGTGCTGTGGTCCTCCACCTACCGGGTGCGCACGGCCGGCATCTGGCTGGTCTGGTTCTGCGTGAACTTCTCCTACTACGGGGCGTTCATCTGGCTGCCGACGCTGCTCTACGACCAGGGCTTCGACCTGGTCCGCTCCTTCGGCTACACGCTGGTCATCACCCTCGCCCAGCTGCCCGGGTATGCCGTGGCCGCCGTCCTGGTGGAGGTCTGGGGCAGGCGGGCGACCCTGGCCACCTTCCTACTGGGCTCGGCGTTGGCCGCGGTCGGCTTCGGGCTCTCGGACCAGGTGTGGCAGATCATCGTGGCCGGGTGCGCGATGAGCTTCTTCAACCTCGGCGCCTGGGGCGCGCTGTACGCCATCACCCCGGAGATCTACCCGACCTCGGTGCGCGGCGCTGGTGCGGGCGCGGCGGCCGGCTTCGGCCGGATCGCCTCGATCATCGCCCCGCTCAGCGTCCCGGTGATCCTGGCGACGTGGGGCAGTGCGGCCCTGTTCGGGCTCTTCGGCGGCGCGTTCGTGGTGGGCGCCGTGGCCGCATACCGCATGCTGCCCGAGCGGGCCGGCGACGCGCTCGACGTGCACTGACCGTGGGCAATGGATGCATAGTTATACTGAGGGATGTATGACTTCTCGGCCTGGTGTGGCGTCCGATCACCTCCGGCCGGGCCCCGCCCCCGCACACCTAGGATGACGCGCATGACCGACCTCTCGACGAACGTTGCGACCGACCTCTCGACCGACCTCTCGACCAACCTCTCCACCAACCAGGACTACATCGACCTGGAGGACCGGGTCGCCGCCCACAACTACAGCCCGTTGCCGGTGGTGGTCGAGCAGGCCGAGGGCATCTGGGTCACCGACGTCGAGGGCAACCGCTACCTCGACGCGCTGTCGGGCTACTCGGCGCTCAACTTCGGTCACCGGCACCCCGCCCTGGTGCAGGCCGCCAAGGAGCAGCTGGACCGTTCGACGCTGACCAGCCGCGCCTTCCACAACGACCAGCTCGGCCCGTTCTGCGTCGCGCTCGCCGAGCTCGTCGGCAAGGACATGATCCTGCCGATGAACACCGGCGCGGAGGCCGTGGAGACCGCGCTGAAGATCGCCCGCAAGTGGGGCTACCAGGTCAAGGGTGTCGCCGACGGCCAGGCCCACATCATCGTCATGGACGGCAACTTCCACGGCCGCACGACGACGATCATCTCCTTCTCCGACGACCCGGAGGCGCACGACGAGTACGGCCCCTACACCCCGGGCTTCACCTCCGTGCCCTACGGCGACCTCGCCGCGATCGAGGCCGCGATCACCGAGAACACCGTGGCCGTGCTCGTGGAGCCGATCCAGGGCGAGCAGGGCGTGAAGATCCCGCCGGAGGGCTTCCTGCCCGGGCTGCGCCAGCTGTGCACCGAGCGCCAGGTGCTGATGATCGCCGACGAGATCCAGGCCGGCCTGGGTCGGGTCGGGACCACTCTGGCCTGCCAGTACGAGGGCGTCGAGGCCGACCTGTACACGCTGGGCAAGGCGCTCGGCGGCGGCATCGTCCCGGTGTCGGCCGTGGCGGCCGACGCCGAGGTGATGAACGTCATCACCCCGGGCACCCACGGCTCGACCTTCGGCGGCAACCCGCTGGCCGCGGCCGTCGGCAAGGCCGTCTGCGACCTGCTGGCCACCGGTGAGCACCAGCGCCACGCCGCAGAGCTGGAGGGCCAGTTCCGGCAGGCGCTGCAGGCCCTGGTCGGCAACGGCGTCGACGAGGTCCGGGTCCGCGGGCTCTGGGCCGGCATCGACATCGACCCGGAGCTGATGACCGGCAAGGAGGCCTGCAAGCAGCTGGCCAAGAAGGGGGTCCTGGCCAAGGACACCCACGGCTCCACGATCCGCCTCGCGCCACCGCTGACCATCACCGCCGAGGAGCTGAAGGTCGTGACCGACGCGCTCACCGAGGTGGTCACCGAGGCGCAGCAGGCCTGAGCTCGAGCACTCTAGGTCTCCTGGTCGCCGGGGACGGACCCCCCGTCCCCGGCAGCCTCGGCCAGGATCTCCGCCAGCTCGCGCACCCGGTCCCGCAGCTCAGGCGGTTCGAGCACCTCGAAGGGCACACCGAGCCAGAGCGCCTCGCCGATGAGGTGGTCCAGCGTCTCCGCCCCGGTCTCCAGCTCGCAGGTGTCGTCGCCCAGGTCGGTGAGCGTCCCCGCGTTCTGCGGCACGCGCGCGGCGACCTCGTCGAGCGGCGCGTGCAGCCGGAGCCGGGCCACATACCGGTAGGGGGAGCGGATCACCGACTCTCGGACGTAGCTCACCGCGTCGGGCGCCGGCCGGGGGGTGAACCGGAAGGTCGTCACGTGCAGGGAGTCGGGATGCACCCGGTCCAGCCGGAACGAGCGCCAGTCATCCCGGTCGAGGTCGTAGGCCAGCAGGTACCAGCGTCGCCCCATCGCGACGACGCGGTAGGGCTCGATCCGTCGCGCCGTGGTGGCCTCGTCCCGAGCGCTGTAGGTCAGCTCGAGCCGCACCTTGTCCCGGCAGGCGCGGGCGACGGTGCTGAGCAGGCGGGCGTCCACCGGCATGCTGACGCCCTCCACGGCCACCACCGCCTCGTTGAGCGCCTCCACCTCCCCGCGCAGGCGGCTGGGGAGGACCTGGTCCAGCTTGGCCAGCGCCCGCAGCGCGGACTCCTCCACGCCGGTCACCGAGCCGCCGGCGGCCAGCCGCAGGCTGACGGTCACGGCGACGGCCTCGTCGGGGTCCAGGAGCAGCGGCGGCAGCGTTCCTCCGGCGCCGAGCTGGTACCCGCCGCCGATGCCGGCGCTGGCCCGCACGGGGTAGCCCAGCTCACGCAGCCGTTCGACGTCCCGCCGGACGCTGCGCGTGGTGACCCCCAGCCGTTCGGCCAGTTCCGGCCCTGTCCACATCGCCCGACCCTGCAGCAGCCCCAGGAGCCGTAGCACCCGTGCGGTCGTGTCGGCCATGCGACCCACCTTGCCACTGATCGCGGACCGATACTGTCCGCGGGCCCGGACATGCTCGGGGTATGCAGAGCAGCCAACCTCCATCCCGGACCTCCTCTCGGCCCACCCGTTCCGCCCCGCCCCACGTCGTGCTGGTCCCCGGCTTCTGGCTCGGGGCCTGGGCCTGGGACGACGTCCTGCCCCACCTGCGCGAGCGCGGCCTGGAGCCGGTCGCTCTCACCCTTCCGGGCCTGGACCCGAGCGGCGACGCGGCATCGCGGGCCGCGGTGACCCTGGAGGACCACGTCCGGGCGGTCGAGGACGCCATCGACGCGGCGCCCGAGGAGGCGTCCACGGTCCTGGTCGCCCACAGCGGCGCCGCCGTTCCCGTGACGGCAGCCCTCGACCGCCACGTCGAGCAGGTCACTCACGTGGTGTGGGTCGACACGGCGCCGGTGGTCGACGGCTTCGCGCTCGACCCCGAGGCGGACGGGACGGAGCACCCGCTGGACGCGCAGTGGGACGACGAGCTGGAGCAGGGGTCGATGGCCGGCCTCGACGAGGACCAGCTGGCCACCTTCAGGGAACGGGCCGTCCCGCAGCCGGGTGCGGCCCTGCGCGAGGCGGTGCGGCTCACCGACGAGCGGCGGCTGGACGTGCCGATGACCCTCGTCGCGACCGCGTACAGCGGCGCCGACTACCGCAGCTACGCCGAGCAGGGCATGCCCTTCCTGGCCGGGCTGCTGGAGTACCGCCGCCTCGAGGTCGTCGACCTGCCCACCGGCCACTGGCCGATGTGGAGCCGCCCCGCCGACCTCGCCCAGATCATCGCCGACCGCGCCCTGGGCCGGCCCGGCACCGTGTGATCCCGCCTGACTCCGACTGACCCCGACTGACCCCGACTGATCCGGCTCGGCATACCCGAGACCGACCGAGAGAGCGAGACCCCCATGGCCGACCTGACGACCCAGCTGCACGACCAGCTCGAATGGCACTGGCAGGCGCTGGCCCGCCCGAGGCTGGACGGGCTGACCGACGAGGAGTACCTGTGGGAGCCGGTTCCCGGCACGTGGAGCGTCCGTGACCGCGACCAGGACTCGCCCTCCTCGGTGAACCGGCGCGTGGGCGAGGGGCGGCGGGTGCTCGAGTACGGCATCCCTGAGCCCGACCCTGCGCCGTTCACCTCGATCGCCTGGCGGCTCGCGCACGTCGTGGTCGGGGTGCTGGGTGGCCGGGCAGCCAGCCACTTCGGCGGTCCGGAGATGAGCTACGAGCGCTGGGAGTACGCCGGGACCGCCCAGGAGGCGCTGCGCCAGCTGGACGCGGCGTATGCCGCCTGGTCCGCCGGCGTGCGTGCCCTCACCCCGGAGGCGCTCGCCGCACCCGTGGGCCCCGCGGAGGGTGACTTCGCCGAGGAACCGATGATCACCCTGGTCCTGCACATCAACCGGGAGTGCATCCACCACCTGGCCGAGGTCGCCCTGCTCCGCGACCTCTGGGCCCACGGCCTGCGCTGACCCCCGCCCCCTCCCGACCGGACACGGCAAAGGGCCCGACCGGACACGGCAAAGGGCCCGACCGGACACGGCAAAGGGCCCGACAGGACATGCCGTGGCGTGTTCTGCCGATCGGCCCTGTAGGCCCATGGCCCGAGGTCTCCACCGGCAACATGGTCAGACCTCAGGCTGGACATCCACCCTGGTGCTCCCTCATCGCGGTGAGTAATCTGCCTCGCATGTGGCCACCGGGCAACGTAGCCGGCCTGACAGCCCCTCGGTCCGTGAGACCTGACCCCACGGACGGGGCTCCGCTGTGGGAGCTGCTCGACGACCTCCTCGAGTCCGAGGCGCCCCTGGAGCACGTGCTGGCGGCCGCCTCAGCGGCGCTCGGTGGCCGGGTCGGGGTGCTGCTCCCCGACGGGCGCAGCCTGGCGCTGGGCGAGCACGGGAGCCTCAGGCACGCCCCGGCTCCGGCTGACGCGTCCAGCTACCGCCTGCCCGACGGCACCGCGACCTGGGTCCAGTCGCCGTCCGGCCCGGTCGGCGACGGCACCCTTCGTCACCTCGCGCTGGTCGCCCGCGCGGCTCTCACCTCCCGTACGCCGCCGGTGACCACGGTGGCCGGCCAGCTGGCCACTCTCGTGGACCTGCGCGCGGACCCGATGAGCCGGGAGCGGGCCCTGCGCTACCTGCACCTGCGCGCCGACTCGCCCGTCACCGCGGTCCTGCTGGTCGGTGATGAGAAGTGCGCGGGCCGGGTGTGCGAGGGCCTGCGGGAGCGGTCCGACCTCGTCCGCCACGGGGTGGTGGACGGCATTCATCTGTGCTTGGTCCACGGCGAAGTCGACTTAGAGGGTCTCGACGTCCCGACCGGTCTACGCTCGTCCATCTCCGCCACACGCCCGGCCCGGGAGGCACCGACTGCCTGGAGCGAGGCGCGGCTCGCCCTCCGGTTCGCCCTCCCAAGTCGTCACGACCACGGGCCGTATGCCGCCCGTGAGGCGGTCCTGGTCCGCAGCGAGCACCTGGGCGGGTACGCCCTGCTGGCCAGCCGGCTCAACCCGGACGACATCCTCCAGGTGCCCGACGTGCAGCACCTCGGCGTGCTGTGTCGTGAGCTCGGCGACACCGAGATGCTCGACATCCTCGAGGCCGTCGCGGCGACGGACTCGCTCCGCAAGGCTGCCCAGGCGGTGCACATGCACCACAACACGGTCGCCCGACGCGTGGAGCGGGCCGAGCAGGTCCTGGGCTTCCCGCTCACCGAGCCCTACGGGCGCACCCGGCTGTTCCTAGCGCTCGTGCTGCGTCGGCTGTACGGCTCGCGCGACCTCGGCTGACCCGCCGGCCGAACCTCGGGAGCAGGCCGGTGCGCCAGATGTGCGCACCAGCAGGCCCAGGTCGCGCCATCTGCACCGTGACTCAGATCACACCCTCGCGCAGGGTGGGTGATGCCCATCCGCACACCGATGCTCTCGGACGCGGACGTCCCAGAGCGCCCCGGGACCTCCCGGGGGACACCACGAGGAAGTGGGATCATGACTCGCGAGTCGACGACGGAGTACGACGCGATCATCGTCGGAGCCGGTTTTGCCGGCATGTACCAGCTGCTGCGCCTGCGCGAGGACCTGGGGCTGCGGGTCCGGGTCTTCGAGCGAGGCACGGGGGTCGGGGGGACGTGGTACTGGAACCGCTACCCGGGCGCCCGCTGCGACGTGGAGTCGCTGTTCTACAGCTACTCGTTCGACGACCAGCTGCAGCAGGAATGGCAGTGGACCGAGCGCTTCCCCACCCAGCCCGAGATCCTGCGCTACGCCAACCATGTCGCCGACCGGTTCGACCTGCGCCCGGACATGAGCTTCGAGACCTCGGTCGAGTCAGCGGTGTATGACGATGACCGTCACCGCTGGCAGGTCACCACCGATGACGGGCAGCGCTACGAGGCACAGTTCCTCATCACCGCGGTCGGCTGTCTGTCCGCCTCCCGGGTGCCCGACTTCGAGGGCGTGGAGGACTTCACCGGCGAGACCTACCACACCGGCCGGTGGCCGCACGAGGGCGTCGACCTCTCCGGCAAGAAGGTCGCTGTCATCGGCACCGGGTCCTCCGGGATCCAGGCGATCCCGGTGATCGCCGCCCAGGCAGAGCAGGTCACCGTCTTCCAGCGGACCCCGAACTTCTCGGTCCCGGCGCAGAACCGCCCCCTGGACCCCGAGGAGCAGGCAGAGGTCAAGGCCCACTTCCCCGCCCTGCGTCAGCAGGCACGGTTCTCGCCCGCCGGGGTGCTGGTCTCCGACCCCATCGGCGCGACGGCAGACCTGCCGGAGCAGGACCGCGCCGCGGAGCTGCGCAAGCGCTGGGACGAGGGAGGCGCGACCATCATGAGCGCCTTCACCGACACCGCGGTCGACGAGACCGCCAACGAGGTCACGGCCGAGTTCGTGCGCGACCAAATCCGCAGCATCGTCAAGGACCCGACGACGGCCGAGCTGCTGCTGCCGCGCGACCATCCCATCGGCACCAAGCGGATCTGCATCGACACCGACTACTACGAGACCTACAACCGGGACAACGTCCGCCTGGTGAGCATCCGCGAGACGCCCATCGAGCGAATCACCCGGGCCGGGGTCCGCGTCGACGGCACCGACTACGACGTGGACGTCATCGTCTTCGCCACCGGCTTCGACGCCATGACCGGCCCGCTCAACCAGATCGAGATCCGAGGGCGGGGAGGGCAGCTGCTCCGCGAGAAGTGGGCCGAGGGTCCCCGGACCTACCTCGGGGTGGCGAGCGCCGGCTTCCCCAACCTGTTCATGATCACCGGGCCCGGAAGCCCCTCGGTCCTGAGCAACATGATCGTCTCGATCGAGCAGCACGTGGACTGGATCAGCGACTACATCTCCGCGATCCGCCGGGACGGCCTGGCGGCCGTCGAGCCGGAGCAGGACGCGGAGGACACCTGGGTCGAGCACGTCAACGAGGTCGCCTCCTACACCCTCTACCCCAAGGCCGCCTCGTGGTACATGGGCGCCAACATCCCGGGCAAGCCTCGGGTGTTCATGCCCTACCTGGGCGGGGTCGGCGCCTACCGCGAGCACTGCGCCACCGTCGCCGAGCAGGGCTACCCCGGCTTCACCCGGGTGGGCGTCCCCGTGCCGAGCGACCCCGCCCCCGCGGTCCCCGCGCCCGCCTGAGCACCCTGCATACCCGTCTGCACCCCGTGCACCACCCCCACCCGAAGGAGAACGCATGACCACCGTCAGCACCCGTCACCTCGTCGACCCCGAGGTCGCACCCATGCTCGAGGTCTTCCCCCCGCTCAACCTCAGCGCGGAGACCCTGCCCCTGGTGCGTCAGGGGATGGCCGTCCCCGTCGAGGGCGCCCCGGATCCCGCAGAGGTCTATCCCGATGTCACCACCACCGAGAAACATGTGCCCGGCGCCGAGGGTGACCCCGACGTCCGCATCCTCTACTACGAGCCCACGAACCGGACGACGCCAGCCCCCGCCCTCGTCTGGGTCCACGGCGGTGGCTACGTGCTGGGCTCGGCCGACGCCGACGAGATGCTCTGCCGGCGGATCGCCACCGAGACCAACGCGGTGGTCGCCTCCGTCGACTACCGGCTCGCGCCGGAGACCACGGCACCGGGATTGGTGGAGGACTGCTACGCGGCCTTGCGCTGGCTGCACGTCAACGCCGCGGACCTCGGAGTCGATGCCGGCAGGATCGCCGTCGGCGGGCTGAGCGCCGGCGGTGGACTGGCCGCGGCGCTCTCGCTACTGGCACGGGACCGGGACGAGTTCCCGATCAGCTACCAACTGCTCATCTACCCCATGCTGGATGACCGCACCGCCTCGACGACCGACCCGCACCCGCACGCAGGGGAGTTCGTCTGGACGCCGGCGGACAACCGGTTCGGCTGGGCGTCGATCCTGGGTCACGAGCCGGGCGGTGAGGACGTCTCGCCGTATGCGGCCCCAGCGCGCGCCGAGTCGCTGACGGGTCTGCCGCCGACCTTCATCAGCGTCGGGTCCCTCGACCTCTTCCTCGAGGAGGACATCGAGTACGCCCGACGGCTCATCTGCGAGGGGGTGCCCACAGAGCTGCACGTCTACCCGGGCGGCTTCCACGCCTACGACCAGATGCCGGAGGCGCGCATCACCAGGGCCTACTACCGGGACTTCGTCGAGGCCCTGCGCCGCACCTTCCACGGCTGACCGCTCGCGCGCCGGAGGAGGACGCGCTCCACGCGGTGCCCTCCTCGACTTGTCGCCCGAGGGTGCCCGTCGCGTGCCCGTCAGGACACGCCCCCGTGTCCTGACGGGCCGTTTCGCGCGCTCTGTCGGGCCTCTTGACGTGCTCTGTCGGGCCCTTTGACGTGCTCTGTCAGGCGGGGGCGCCCGGGGTCCACCGGGCCAGCGACTCGGGGTCCTCGGCGAGCATCGCGGAGTTCAGCCAGGCCTCCGGGACGCCCATGCCCTCCACCAGGCTCAGGGCGTCGGGACGCAGCTCGGCGCACAGCTTGTTGATCTGCGCGGTGACCGCCTTGGCGCGGGCGGCGGACATCCGGTTGTGCGACTGGAACCACCCGGAGTCGGCCTCGATCGAGCTGAGCGCGTAGAGGGTGCAGAGCCGTTCCAGGACCGCGCGGGCCTCGCCTTCCTCGCAGGCGTCGATCCCGGCGACGAAAGCCTCGAGCACGAGCCGGTCCATGTGGGTGCGCGCCGCGAGCAGGACGTGGTCCTGGGCGAAGTTGAACGCCTCGAAGGAGTCCTCGTCCTTGGCCCGGCCACGCAGCCGGCCCACCGCCGTCTCCAGCACGTGGCGCTCGCGGTCGGCGAACATCGACAGGTGCCAGCCCCGGTCGAGGAGCGTCTCGTCCTCGGACTTGCGGGCCGCCGCGGCGATGAGCCGCTCCACGAGCGGGCGCACCGAGGTGGCCTCGACGACCTGGCCGCCGAAGGTGCGGGCGGCGAACTGCACCATGCCCCGCATGTCGAGGTCGCCCCACATCTCGCGGTAGCCGGTGAGCAGGCCCTTGGCGACCAGCTGCAGCAGCACGGTGTTGTCGCCCTCGAAGGTGGCGAAGACGTCGGCGTCGGCGCGCAGTGTGGTCAGCCCGTTCTCGGACATGTACCCGGCACCGCCGCACGCCTCACGGCATACCTGGATCGTGTCGTTGGCGAAGCGGGTCATGAGCGCCTTGAGCCCTGCGGCACGGGTCTCCAGCTCGCGCTGGGCCACCTGGTCCTTGCCCGGCATCTCGTGCAGCTCCTGCAGCCGCTCCACGATCTCGTTGAGGGCGAAGGTGTGCGCGTAAGCCGTGGCGATCGCCGGGACCAGCTTGCGCTGGTGGGCCAGGTAGTCCATCAGGACGACCTCGCCGTCGTGGCCCGGGGCCGAGAACTGCCGCCGGCGCAGGGCATACCGGGTCGCGATGGAAAGAGCCTTGCGCGAGGACACCGCCGCGCCGGCCGCGACGCAGATCCGGCCCCGCACGAGCGTCCCCAGCATGGTGAAGAAGCGCTTGCTCTCACCCTCGATGTCGGAGACGTAGGCACCGGAGTCGTCGATGCCGCCATACCGGTCGAGCAGCATGCGGCGCGGGACCCGCACCTGGTCGAAGGCGATCGTGCCGTTGTCCACCCCCAGCAGGCCGCCCTTGTGCCCGTTGTCGCCCAGCGTCACCCCGGGCAGGGGGGCGCCGGCCTCGTCCCGCACCGGCACCAGGGCCACGTGCACGCCCTGGCCCTGGCCGTCGACGATGAGCTGGCCGTAGACGGCCGCGATCCGCGCGTCCTCCGCCGCGGCACCGATGTAGGTCTTGACCGAGGACGGGGTGGGGGAGTGCACGACCAGCTCGTCGGTCTGCCCGTCGTAGGTGATCGTCGTCTCCAACGAGGCGACGTCCGAGCCGTGCCCGAACTCGGTCATCGCGTAGCAGCCGATCTCCTCCATGGCCAGGTTGGCGGGCAGGAACTGCTCGTGATGCCACTGCGTGCCCAGCGAGGTGACCGCTCCACCGAAGAGGCCGAAGTGGACGCCGCTCTTGACCGTGGTCGAGAGGTCGCCGTGCGCGGTCATCTCGAAGTCGACGCAGGAGCGGCCGAGGTCGTCCAGCCCGCCCTGCTCGACCGGGAAGCCGCTGCCGGCCATGCCGAGGTCGACCAGCTCCTTGAGGGTGTGCCGCGTCCACTCGCGGGCCTGCGCCATGCTCTGCGCGGGGTCGCGCACCATGAGCTCGGCGGGGACGGTGGCCCTGGCCAGCGCGCGGACCTGCCCGTAGCGGCCGCCGGTGGCCTCGCGCAGCGCCTCACCCAGCTCGGTGAGCTGCTCGGGGTGGGTCGCCGAGGTGGCGGCGGCGGAGGCTGCGGCCGGCATCTCCACATCGGTGCGCGGGCGGGTCTGGTGGGTGGGGGTCTGGGTGGTCATCATCGTCCTTTGCTCGGGTGCGGCTCAGGTGTGGGGCTCGGTATGGGGCTGGCCCGGTCTGCGCGGACAGGCGCCCCCGGGTCCGGGTCTTCCGGTGCAGGGTGGCTCAGGGCCGGGCGGATCAGGGCCACGACGGCGTGGGTGACGTCGTCGACGGTCGGGGTGGGGGTGCCCGTGCTGTGTGGCGTGCGGGTCAGCCACTGGTCCGCCGCGGAGCGCACGAGGCCGACGATGCCGTGACCCCATACCGGGGCCAGCAGGTCGGCCTCGGCGGCCCGTCCGGTCGTGGACAGGTGCTGGTGCAGCACCTGCGTCAGCTGCTCACCGATGTGCCCGGTGATCTGTCGGATGGGGTCGCTGGGGTCGCCCTCGGTCGTCTCCAGGGGCCGGGTCATGACGAACCGGTAGATCGCCGGGTCGCGCTCCACCATGTGCAGGTAGGAGCTGACCATCGCGGCGATCCGGCTGACGACGTCCTCGCCGCTCTCCCGGGCCGCCGCCAGGTCGGCCAGGATGGTCTCGTCGACCGAGGCCACGACCGCGTGGTAGAGCCCGGACCGGTCGCCCAGGTGCCGGTAGAGCACGGTCTTGCTGGTGCCCGCCGTGGCTGCGATCTCGTCCATGCCCACACCCGCGCCGTGCTTGCGGATCGCCTTGAGGGCAGCCTCCACCAGCTGCCGGCGCCGCTTGGCCCGGTGCGCCTCCCAACGCATGTCGCGACCGTCGCGAGCACCGTTGGGCAGGATCGTGGGGGACTGGCCAGGTGACCTCATAGCGTCAGGGTACCGGGTACACCTCGTATCGGCTACAGTCGGTATCGGATACATGCCGATCGATTTTCCCTGCATAGCCAAGGAGCACCCGATGCCCGACCAGCCCACCGTGCGAGACGCCGTCGTCGTCGGCGGCAACCGGATCCCCTTCGGCAAGGCCGGGGGCGCGTATGCCGCAGCCTCCAACCAGGCCATGCTCACCGCCGCCCTGGACGGGCTGGTGGCCCGCTTCGGGCTGGCCGGTCAGCAGGTCGGTGAGGTGGCGGCCGGCGCCGTGCTCAAGCACTCCCGTGACTTCAACCTGACCCGCGAGGCCGTGCTCGGCTCGGCCCTGTCGCCGACGACCCCGGCCTATGACCTGACCCAGGCCTGCGGCACCGGCCTGGAGACCGTCATCCAGGTCGCCAACAAGATCAAGCTCGGTCAGATCGACTCCGCCGTCGCCGGCGGCGTCGACTCCGCCAGCGACGCCCCGATCGCCGTGGGGGAGGGTCTGCGCAAGGCGCTGATCAAGGCCAACGCCGCCAGGTCACCCATGCAGCGGATCAAGGCCCTGGCCACCATCCGACCCGGCGACCTCGCACCCGAGACCCCGCGCAACTCCGAGCCGCGCACCGGCCTGTCGATGGGCGAGCACCAGGCCCGCACCACCAAGGAGTGGGGCATCACCCGCGAGGCCCAGGACGAGCTGGCCGCCGCGAGCCACCACAACCTGGCCCGCGCCTGGGACTCCGGCTTCTTCGACGACCTCGCCACCAGCTTCCTCAAGCTCTCCCGCGACCAGGGTCTGCGGCCCGACACCTCGGTGGAGAAGCTGGCCACGCTCTCCCCGGTCTTCGGCAAGGGCGAGGGCGCGACGATGACCGCCGGCAACTCCACCCCCCTCTCCGACGGTGCGGCGGTGGTGCTGCTGGGATCGCCGGACTGGGCCGAGGCGCACCGGCTCCCGCAGCTGGCCCGGTTCGTCGACGCCGAGGTCGCCGCCGTGGACTACGTCTCCGGTGAGGAAGGGCTCCTGATGGCCGGTGCGTATGCCGTGCCACGCCTCCTGGCGCGCCAGGGCCTGACCCTGCAGGACTTCGACTACTACGAGATCCACGAGGCCTTCGCCTCCACCGTCCTCAGCGTGCTGAGGGCCTGGGAGTCGGAGGAGTACTGCCGGGAGCGGCTCGGCCTCGAGGCCCCCCTGGGTTCCCTCGACCGCAGCAGGCTCAACGTCAACGGCTCCTCGCTGGCCGCCGGCCACCCGTTCGCCGCGACCGGCGGGCGCATCGTGGCCACGCTGGCCAAGATGCTGCACGAGAAGGGCCCGGGGAGCCGTGGCCTCATCTCGATCTGTGCTGCCGGCGGCCAGGGTGTCGTCGCGATCCTGGAAGGGTGCTGACCATGGCCGACCTCATGCAGATGCTGACCACCAACCCGCTGGCCAAGCAGCTGGGCGTGCCGCAGGCGGCCAGGCTGCGCCGCGGTCGCGCGCTGCCGACCGGGCCGGTCGTGCTCGGCGTGGCCGGGGGAGCAGGGGGTGCGGCCCACCTGGTCCGGGACGCGCTCGGCCTGCTGGGCGTCGAGCCCCAGGACGCCCTCGTCGACACCCCGGACACCCGGGTGAGCCAGACCGACGACAAGGGCCGCACCCGCGAGGTGCCGGCCCCGTACCCCGCCACGATCGGTGCCCTGGTCGTCGACGCCACCCAGGTGACCTCGATCGCCGACCTGGAGTCGGTGCGCGGGCTCCTGCGGCCGGCGATGAAGGGACTGGAGACCTCGGGCCGCGTCATCGTCGTCGGCGTCGAGCCGGAGACCTCCGGCGCGCCGACGGCCGTCGCGGCCCAGCAGGCGCTGGAGGGCATCGTCCGCAGCGTCGGCAAGGAGCTGCGGGCGGGCGCCACCGCCAACCTGGTGCGGGTCGACCTGTTCACCGGCACCCCGACCACTGCGGCGGACCTGGGCTCCACGCTGTCCTTCCTCCTCGAGGGACGGTCCGCCTACGTCTCCGGCCAGGTCCTGCACGTCGGCGCCGCCACCAGCCCGGTCGCGGTCGACGACCTCACCACCCCCCGCCCGTTCGAGGGCCAGGTGGTCGTCGTGACCGGCGCGGGCCGTGGGATCGGTGCCGCCATCGCCGAGACCTACGCCCGGGACGGCGCCCTCGTCGTGGCGGTCGACGTCCCCGCCGGCGGCGAGGGGCTGACCGCGGTGACCAACCGCATCGGCGGCACCGCCCTGCAGCTGGACATCACCGCACCCGACGCCGGCCAGCGGATCGCTGCCCACGTGGCCCAGCGGTTCGGCGACGCCGCCCGGATCCACACCATCGTGCACAACGCCGGGATCACCCGCGACAAGCTGCTGGCCAACACCGACGAGGAGCGGTGGGCCAGCGTCCTGGAGGTCAACCTGGCCGCCCAGATCCGCATCAACGACGTCCTGCTCGACCCGGACCTGCCCGGCGGCCTGGACGACGGCGGCCGGATCATCGGCGTCGCCTCCACCTCCGGCATCGCCGGCAACCGCGGCCAGACCAACTACGCCGCCTCCAAGGCCGGCGTCATCGGGCTGGTCCGCGCCATGAGCGCCGACCCCAGGCTGGCCGAGCGCGGCATCACCGTCAACGCGGTCGCCCCCGGCTTCATCGAGACCGAGATGACCGCCCGGATGCCGATGGGCACCCGCGAGGTGGCCCGCCGGATCAACTCCCTGCAGCAGGGTGGCCGTCCGGTCGACGTCGCCGAGGCGATCGGCTACCTCTCCCAACCCGCCTCCGCCGCCGTCACCGGCCAGGTGCTGCGCGTCTGCGGCCAGTCCCAGCTGGGAGCATGAGCATGACCGACACCACTCCCGCCCCCCACCCGCAGGACGGACCCGCCGCTGACCTGGACGTCCACCTCCTCGACGCCACCCCGCGCATCGCACCGCTCTTCGCCAAGGCGGTCGCGACCAGCCGCGGACGACCCGGCGCACGGGGCAGCCTCCCGCGGCGCCGGGTGATGCTCACCGGCGTCGAGCAGGACGTCCGGCGCCTGGCCGACTACTGCGAGGTCATCGGCGCCACGCTGTCCGACCGGCTGCCCACCACCTGGCTGCACGTGCTGACCTTCCCGCTGCAGGTCCAGCTGATGGCCGACCGGGCCTTCCCGTTCCCGATGATGGGCATGGTCCACGTCGCCAACGCGATGACCCAACATCGGTCGGTGACCGTCGACGAGATCCTCACCCTGTCCTCCTGGGCCGACGGCCTGGCCCCGCACCGCAAGGGCCACACCGTCGACCTGCACGGGGAGGCCCGGGTCGGGGACGAGGTGGTCTGGGAGGGACGGTCGACCTACCTGGTCCGCGGCCAGGGCGACGAGAACGCTGCCGAGGCGTCTTCTGGTGAGCGGCACGACATACCGCGGACCGAGCTGGCCACCTGGCGCCTGCCCAAGGACCTGGGCCGCGACTACGCGAAGGTCTCCGGCGACGCCAACCCGATCCACCTGACGGCCCCCACAGCGAAGGCGCTCGGCTTCCCCCGCGCCATCGCGCACGGTATGTGGACCCACGCCCGGGCGCTCGCGGCGGTGCAGCCGCGCCTGCCGGAGGCGTGCGGGATCGACGCGCAGTTCGTCAAGCCGGTCCTGCTGCCGTCCACGGTGGTGCTCCGGGGCGGTATGCAGCTCGCGGGCGGCGACCTCGCCGTCACCTCCCGCGACGGTGAGCGGGTGCACATGACGATGCAGGTGGGTCCTCGACCCTGAGTCGCGGTGGCCCGCGCGCGGCAGAGTACTTGCGCAGACGGAAAGCTCTGGGTAGAGTTTCCAGTATGGAAAGTTCTGAGCTGCTCCGAGAGGCGGACCGGGCCGCGGCCTCACCGTTCGTCGACCGTCCGAAGACCCCGTGGTGGTACGAAGCCGTGGCAGGGCTGCTGTGGGGCGCCCTGGCCGTGGTGGTCCACCTGTACGCGCAGGGCCGGTCGAGCGAGGCCTCCGCGGTGCTCGCAGCCCTCATCGTGCTGCAGATCGCCATGGTCGCCGGCCTGCGTCGCCGGTGGGGAGTATGGCCCCGCATGACCGAGGCGCCGCCGGAAGTGAGGGCTGCGCACCGACTGTTCCTGCTCGGGCTGGTGGCCGCCGGGGTCGTCGCTGCGGTGCTGTGGTGGCTGCTCGGGTGGCTCGCTGGTGTCATCGCGGCGGCATGCGCGACGGCGCTGGTGCATTCCCTCTACGGGCGGTGGCTCTACCCGCGCGCCGCGGCAGAGGTGCGGGAGCGGCTGCGGTGACCTCGCCGCTGTCCGCCCTCGACCCTGTGCTGAACGCACCCAAGAGGCTGGCGGCGCTGGCGCTGCTGAACTCGGCCGAGAGCGTCGACTTCGGCTACGTGCGGGCCCGCCTGGGGCTCAGTGACTCAGACCTGTCCAAGCAGATGACCGCACTGGCGGATGCCGGGTACCTGACGGTGGCCAAGTCGGGGCGCGGGCCTGGGGCGACCACCACCTACGCCAGCACCGCGGAGGGGCGGCAGGCCTACCGGCGGCACCGTGCGGCGCTGCAGCTGCTGCTTGATCCACAGACGGATCCCCAGTCAGGCCCCCAGTCGGTTCGACGGACGGATCGCGAGTCCGATGCGCAGCCTGATCCGCAGCCCTGATGCCTAGGGTGGTTCCGAGCTCGATTCCGGGCCCGGTCCCGGGCCTGCGTCAGCGATTTTGTCTCCGCCGCGACGCCCGTGTAAAGTTGCTTCTCGCTGCCTGCGGGGCCCTCGGCCCGTGCAGGATTCACAGCTGGCCCCTATAGCTCAGTCGGTAGAGCGTCTCCATGGTAAGGAGAAGGTCAACGGTTCGATTCCGTTTGGGGGCTCTGGCAGGCTGGCCCACCTGGGTCGCCTCCCGAGGCGGGATAGCTCAGCTGGTTAGAGCGCACGACTCATAATCGTGAGGTCGCGGGATCGAGCCCCGCTCCCGCTACCACCCGCAGATCCATCCCGAATCCGAGAGCAGGTTGCAACCGTGGCCAGCAAGTCAGCTGACATCCGCCCCAAGATCACCATGGCGTGCACGGAGTGCAAGGAGCGCAACTACATCACCAAGAAGAACCGGCGGAACAACCCCGACCGGCTCGAGATGGCGAAGTTCTGCCCGCGCTGCGGCAAGCACACCGCACACCGCGAGACCCGCTGACGCGAGGCTCGACCACGCAGGCCGTCACCCCTCCGGGTGGCGGCCTTCGTCGTTGTGCGGTCCTGCGGTCTGGGTCCTGCGGTCCAGGTGTCAGAGCGCGAGAAGTGCAGGACCCGGAACGCAGGACGCCGTCATCGCAGCGCGACTCCACCGATAGTCTGGCCGGCATGCCCATCAACCCGGACTACGCCGGCCGGGAGTACCCGCCCGCCGGCCCGTTCACCGTCAGCCGCGAGGAGATCGTCGCCTTCGCCGAGGCGATCGGCGCGACCGGCGTGGCCCACCACGACCAGGCCGCGGCGCAGGCCCTGGGCTACCGCGACGTCGTCGCGCCCACCACCTTCGCGGTGCGCCTGGCCCAGCAGTGCGAGGCCCAGCTCATCGGCGATCCCGCGGCCGGCATCGACTTCGCCCGGGTGGTGCACGGGGAGGAAGCCTTCGTCCACCACCGCCCGATCGTCGCCGGTGACGTCCTCACCGGGGTGCTGCACGTGGACCGGATGCGCGAGGCCGGGGGCAGCGGGATGGTCTCCACCCGGGTCGAGCTCGCCGACGACGAGGGACGGCCGGTGACCACCGTGCGGTCCACGATCGTCGTGCGAGGGGAGGGCTCATGAGCGTGCCCGCCACCGACCCTGCCGCACTGACCCGCACCGTCACCGTCGACCGGGCCCGGCTCGTCGCCTACGCCGACGCCTCGGACGACCAGAACCCCATCCACCAGGACGCAGACGTCGCCCGCTCCGTCGGCCTCCCGGACGTCATCGCGCACGGCATGTGGACCATGGGGGCAGCGCTGGACGTCGTCACCGCCTACGTCGGCGGCGACCCGGCTCGCGTGCTGTCCTGCCAGACCCGGTTCACCGGCATGGTGGTCGTGCCCGAGGGGGAGACCGTCGAGGTCTTGGTGGTGGGCACGGTGACCAAGAAGGACGAGGAGGCCGGCACCGAGACGATCGCGATCACGGCCACCTGCGACGGGGAGAAGGTGCTCGGGCGCTGCCAGGCCGTGGTCCGGGTATGACGTCACACAGGGGCTCCGCCCCCGTGAACCCCCGCACCGGCTCCGCCGAGACCACGGGCTCCGCCCCCGTGAACCCCCGCACCGGCTCCGCCGAGACCACGGGCTCCGCCCCCGTGAACCCCCGCACCGGCTCCGCCGAGACCACGGGCTCCGCCCCCGTGAACCCCCGCACCGGCTCCGCCGAGACCACGGGCTCCGCCCCCGTGAACCCCCGCACCGGCTCCACCGAGGCGAACCCCACCGGCTCCGCTCCCGTAAACCCCGGGACCGGCTCGGCATACCCCTCTCTGTCCGAGCTCACGACGGTCCGCGTCGGCGGCCCGCCCCGGCGACTGGTGACGGCGACCACCGAGGCCGAGCTGGTCGAGGCGGTCCGCGAGGTGGACGAGACGGGGGAGCCGCTGCTCGTCGTGGGCGGCGGCTCGAACCTGCTCGTCGCCGACGAGGGCTTTCCCGGGACGGTGGTGCTGGTCCGTACCAGCGGCGTCGAGGTGCCGCACGCCAGCGCCTGCGGTGGCGTCAGCGTCACCGTCGCGGCCGGGGAGAACTGGGACGACCTGTGCGCGCACGCGTGCGCGCAAGGGTGGTCCGGCATCGAGGCGCTCTCCGGCATCCCCGGCGCGACCGGCGCGACCCCGGTGCAGAACGTCGGCGCCTACGGGCAGGAGGTGGCCCAGACGATCGCGTCGGTCCGCGTCTGGGACCGCGCCGAGCAGCGCATCCGCACCCTCTTCGCGAGTGACCTGCGCTTCTCCTACCGTCACTCCGTGCTCAAGGACTCGATGGTCGGCCCGGACGCCGTGCCCGGGGCGGTGACGCCGCGCCACGTCGTGCTCACCGTCACCTTCTCGCTGCGGCCCACCGAGCTCTCCCAGCCGATCGGGTATGCCGACCTGGCCACCGGCCTCGGCGTCAAGGTCGGTGACCGGGTTCCGCTCGCCGCCGCGCGTGAGGCGGTGCTGGAGCAGCGTCGGCGGCGCGGGATGGTGCTCGACGCCGACGACCACGACACCTGGTCCTGCGGCTCGTTCTTCACCAACCCGATCATCACTGTCGAGCAGATGGAGCACGTCACCGAGCGGGCCCGGCGCCAGCTCGGTCCGGACGGGCCTGTGCCACCGCAGTTCCCGACGACCGACGACACGCACGTCAAGACCTCGGCGGCGTGGCTCATCGACAAGGCCGGTTTCCGCAAGGGACACCGCACCCTCCAGGGCGCTCCCGCCGGCCTGTCCACCAAGCACACCCTCGCCCTGACGAACCGTGGCTCCGCCCGGGCGGCAGACCTGCTCGCGCTGGCCCGCGAGGTGCGGGACGGGGTGGAGGAGGCCTTCGGCGTGCGGCTGGTGAACGAGCCGGTCCTCGTCGGCCTCGAGCTGTGACGGCGACCACGCACGACGCCCTGGCGCGTCAGGCAGGCTCGTCGGCGAGCCAGGCGTCGATGCCCTGCAGCACCTCGCGGCGCACGTCCGCAGGTGCGCGGGCGCCCTCGATGGAGGCCCGGGCCAGGTCGGCCAGCACCTCGTCGGACAGGCCGTGGTCCTCCCTCGCCGAGAGGTACTGGTCGGCCAGGCGGGTTCCGAAGAGCAACGGGTCGTCGGCGCCGAGCGCCACCTTCGCGCGGGCGTCCAGCAACCGGCTCAGCGGGACGTCGGCCAGGGTCGGGTAGACGCCGAGGGCGACGTTGCTGCCCGGGCAGACCTCGAGGACGATCTCCCGCTCCACCACCTGACGCAGCACCTCGGGGTCCTCGACGGCGCGCACCCCGTGGCCGAGCCGGTGCGGGCGGAGGTGGTCGAGAGCGACCTGCACGTGGTCGGCGCCGAGGAGCTCCCCGGCGTGCGGGACGCTGACCAGGCCGGCGCGCCGGGCGATCCGGAAGGCGCCCTCGAACTCAGCTGTCATTCCCCGACGCTCGTCGTTGGACAGCCCGAAGCCGACGACCGAGCCGGGGCCGTAGCCGGCGTACTGGGAGGCCAGCCGCGCCAGCGTCCGCGCATCGAGGGGGTGCCGCATCCGGCTGGCGGCCACGACGATGGCGACCTGGGTGCCGGTCGTCTCGCTGGCGAGGCGGGCCTCGTCCAGGATGATCTCCATCGCCGGGGTCAGCCCGCCGACGGACGGGGCGTAGGAGGTGGGGTCCACCTGCAGCTCCAGCCAGCGCGACCCCTCCGCGGCGTCGTCCTCGGCCGCCTCGCGGACGATCCGGCGCAGGTCCTCCTCGTCCCGGACGCAGGCGCGGGCGGAGTCGTAGAGCCGCTGGAAGCGGAACCAGCCCCGCTCGTCCCGGGCCGAGAGCTGCGGAGGCCACTGCGTCGTGAGCGCCGGCGGCAGCCGCAGCCCGTGCTTGGCGGCCATCTCCCGCACGGTCTGCACCCGCATCGACCCGGTGAAGTGCAGGTGCAGGTGGGCCTTCGGCAGCGCGTGGACGGAGCGCGTGCGGTCTGGCATGCGCCCACCCTAGACGGCGCGACACGGGGGCTAACCCACTGTCGGTCCCACCCTGCGCGGTCTAGAGTCGACCAGGTGGGGGTGATCCAGACACAGACGCTCGGGATGCGCTACGGCGCCGCTCAGGTCGCTGCGCTCAGCGACCTGAGCGTGGAGATCGGGGACGGCGTGACCGGTCTGGTCGGGGCCAACGGGGCGGGCAAGTCCACGCTGATCAAGATCCTGCTGGGCCTGCTCACGCCCACCTCCGGTGGCGCGCAGGTGCTGGGGCACGACATCCGCACGGAGGGGATGCAGATCCGCGAGGCGGTCGGCTACATGCCCGAGCACGACTGCCTGCCTCCCGACATGCGCGCCATCGACTTCGTGGTGCACATGGGGCGCGTCTCGGGGCTCCCCCCGGCAGCGGCGCGCGAGCGGGCCGCCGACGTGCTGCGGCACGTGGGGCTGGCCGAGGAGCGCTACCGCCTCATGGGCGGCTACTCCACCGGGATGAAGCAGCGGGCCAAGCTGGCCCAGGCCCTCGTCCACGACCCCCGGCTCGTCATGCTCGACGAGCCGACCAACGGCCTGGACCCTGCCGCCCGCGACGACATGCTCTCCCTGGTGCGCCGGATCGGCCACGACTTCGGCATCCCGGTCCTGGTCACCTCCCACCTGCTGGGCGAGCTGGAGCGAATCAGCGACCACGTGGTCGTCCTCGACGGCGGGCACCTGCTGCGCTCCCAGGCCACCCGGTCCTTCCTCGGCGACACCGGCCTCGTCCTGGTCGAGGTCCTGGGGGACCCGGGTCCGGACGGCACCGACGCACAGACCCGGATGGGGCACGCGCTGGCCGCCCGCGGCCTGTCCTGCCGGCCGCGGGGAGGTCTCATCGAGATCGACCCGCTCCCGGCCGACCCACGGGCGACCCCCGACCCACGGGCGACCCCCGACCCACCCACCCCTGACCCACCCACCCCCGACAGGACACGCGAGAAGGACCCACAGGACACGGCAGAGGTCCCGACAGGACACGCGGAAGGGCCGGACAGGACACGCGAAGAGGCCGCGGCAGACACGGCGGACGCGCGTGCCGCCGCCCTCGCCTACGACCGGCTGCGCGACCTCGTGCGCGACACCGCCGCCGATCTCGGCCTGGGTCTGGTGCGCGTCCAGCCGGAGACCGGCCGCCTCGAAGACGTCTTCCGCGAGGAGGTGACCCCGTGACGACCGACGGACATGGCAGCGTCATCCACGACATCGGCTACCGCCCCTACCGCGGGCCGCGCCAGAGCAGGTGGGGCATCATCGCCGGCCTGCTGCGGCACGGGGCGCTGTCGACGTTCGGCTTCGGCCGCTCCGGTAAGGCCAAGGTGCTGCCGTTCGCCCTGCTCTTCATGTCGCTCGTGCCGGCCCTCGTGCTCGTCGGGATCGTCAGCTTCCTCGGGCTCAGCTCCGCGCTGCTGGACTACGCCGGCTACCAGCAGAACATCTCCTTCTTCGTCATCCTCTTCGTCGCCGCCCAGGCGCCGGTGCTCTTCACCCGGGACCTGCGCTCGGGGGTGATCAGCCTCTACCTGGCCCGCCCGCTGGGGTCGACCACCTTCGCGCTGGTCCGCTGGGCCTCGCTGGTGCTGGCCATCCTGGCCTTCGTCATCACCCCGCTGGTCGTCATGTTGATCGGTGGTCTGACGGCGGGGACCGACTTCACCGAGGAGCTGCCCCGTTGGCTGGTCGCGATGGCCGGGGCGGTGCTCCTGGCGGTCCTGCTGGCCACCGTCGGGGCGGTGGCGTCGTGCCTGACCATGCGGCGCGGGCTGGCGATCGGCGGCTCGATCGTCGTGCTGCTCTTCGGCCTGGGCATGACGGCGATCCTGCAGGAGGTGGCCAACGAGCAGGGACAGCAGGGCATCGCGACCTGGCTCGGGCTGCTCTCGCCGTTCGTCCTCGTCGACGCCGTGCAGCACGGGCTCGGGGATGCGACCGCCGCCTTCGAGGCCCCGCCCGAGGACACGCTCACCGCCCTCGCGATGCTCCTGATCGCCCTGGGTCTGGCCGCCCTCGGGCTGCTCTTCCTCGTCCGCCGCTACCGGAACAGGGGTGCCCGATGAGTGAGCTCGTCCTGGACAGCGTCAGCCGCTGGTACGGCAACGTGGTCGCGGTCAACGACGTCACGATGACGATCGGCCCGGGGGTCACCGGCCTGCTGGGGCCCAACGGGGCCGGCAAGTCGACGCTGATCGCCCTGATGTCCGGCTTCCTGGAGGCCTCCGCCGGGACCGTCACCCTGGACGGGGAGCGGGTCTGGCGCAACGTCGAGGTCTACCGCAGGCTCGGGCTCGTCCCCGAGCGCGAGGTCAGCTTCGCCTACCTCACCGGCCGCCAGTTCGTGCAGGCCAACGCCGAGCTGCACAAGCTGCCCGATCCGCGCGCCGCCACCCAGCGAGCGCTGGAGGAGGTCGACCTCGTCGACGCCGCGGACCGGGCGATCAGCACCTACTCCAAGGGGATGCGCCAGCGGGCCAAGCTGGCCAGTGCGCTGGTGCACGAGCCCCAGGTGCTGCTCCTGGACGAGCCGTTCAACGGTGTCGACCCCCGGCAGCGGATGCACCTGATGGACCTGCTCACCCGGATGGGGGAGCAGGGCCGCACGGTGCTCTTCTCCAGCCACATCCTGGAGGAGGTCGAGCACATCGCCCGGCACGTCGAGGTGGTCGTCGCGGGACGGCACGCCGCCAGCGGCGACTTCGGCGCCATCCGGCGGCTGATGACCGACCGGCCCACCCGCTACACGGTGCGCAGCAGCGACGACCGCGCCCTGGCCGCGGCCCTCATGGGCCAGCCCAGCGTGCGCGGCGTCAGCCTGGAGACCCCGGCCGGCTCCAGCGAGGTGCACGTGGAGGTCACTGACATGGGCGACTTCGCCCGCGCCCTGCCGGCCCTGGCCCGCGCCGCGGGGATCACCGTCCGCGAGCTCACCCCCACCGACGAGTCGCTGGAGTCGGTCTTCACCTACCTGGTGCAGTCATGAACGCGACGATCAGCCGCCTTGCCCTGCGGGCCCTCGTCGGCCAGCGCCGAGGCCTGGTCCTCCTGGCGCTGCCGCTTCTGCTGGTTGCTCTGGCGGCCACCGTGCGGATGCTCACCGGTGCGGCCGTCGACGGGCAGACGATCATCGTCGAGGTCGGGCTGGGCATCGTCGTGCCGGTCGTGGCGCTCCTGGCCGCCAACGGCGTGCTCGGACCCGAGATCGACGACGGCTCGGTCGTCTACCTGCTCTCCACCCCCGTGTCCCGGTATGCCATGGCCGTCTCCAAGTGGGCCACCGCCGCCGGCGTCTCCGTGCTGCTCAGCGCGGTCGGGCTCGCCGCGGCCGCGCTCGCCGGCGGGCTCGGGGCAGACTGGGCGCTGGGCTCCGTCGTGGCCGGCGCGGTCGGGGCCGTGCTCTACACCGCGCTCTTCACCGCGTTCTCGGCCGCGACCCGGCACGGGATGATCGCCGGACTCGTCTACGTGCTGATCCTCGAGGGGGCGATGGGCGCGCTGCTCAGCGGCCTGCGCTACGTCTCGGTGTACTCGATCACCCAGCGGCTGACCGAGGCCCTCTCCGCGCTGGACCTCGGTGTGGACATGGGCCTGGGGTATGCCGTGGTGGCGGGGCTCGTCATCCTTGTCGCCGGCGTCGGTGCCGCCGGGTGGCGCCTGCAGCGCTTCCAGTTGCGCGGTGATGAATAGGGCCCTGACCAGCGGATTGCATATCTATGCGGCTCACCGCATACACTCATCTGCATGTCCAAGGTCTTGACGAGCATCCCCGTCGGTGAACGGGTCGGGATCGCCTTCTCCGGCGGTCTCGACACCTCTGTCGCAGTCGCGTGGATGCGTGAGAAGGGCGCCGTGCCCTGCACCTACACGGCAGACATCGGTCAGTACGACGAGCCGGAGATCGACACCGTGCCCAGCCGCGCGCTGGAGTACGGCTCGGAGATCGCCCGGCTGGTGGACTGCCGCGCCGAGCTGGTCGAGGAGGGCCTGGTCGCCCTGGCCTGCGGCGCCTTCCACCTGCGCTCCGGCGGCCGCACCTACTTCAACACCACCCCGCTGGGCCGGGCCGTGACCGGCACCATGCTCATCAAGGCGATGAAGGAGGACGACGTCAACATCTGGGGCGACGGCTCCACCTTCAAGGGCAACGACATCGAGCGGTTCTACCGCTACGGGCTGTTGGCCAACTCCAACCTGCGCATCTACAAGCCCTGGCTCGACGAGGCCTTCGTCGACGAGCTCGGCGGGCGCGACGAGATGAGCCAGTGGCTCTCCGAGCGCGACCTGCCCTACCGCGCCAGCCAGGAGAAGGCCTACTCCACCGACGCCAACATCTGGGGCGCCACCCACGAGGCCAAGAAGCTGGAGCACCTCGACACCTCGATGGAGATCGTCGAGCCGATCATGGGCGTGCCCTTCTGGGACGAGGCGGAGCACATCCAGGCGGAGACGGTCACCGTGACCTTCCAGCACGGCCGGCCGGTCGCGATCAACGGCGACGACTTCGGTGGCGACCCCGTCCGCCTGGTGATGCGGGCCAACGAGATCGGGGGCCGGCACGGGCTGGGGATGGCCGACCAGATCGAGAACCGGATCATCGAGGCCAAGTCGCGCGGGATCTACGAGGCCCCGGGGATCGCGCTGCTGCACATCGTCTACGAGCGGCTGGTCAACGCCATCCACAACGAGGACACGATCGCGGCCTACCACAACCAGGGCCGCGTCCTGGGTCGCCTGCTCTACGAGGGCCGCTGGCTGGACCCGCAGGCCCTGATGATCCGCGAGTCCCTGCAGCGCTGGGTGGCCTCAGCCATCACCGGCGAGGTCACCCTGCGGCTGCGCCGCGGCGACGACTACACGATCGTCTCCACGGACGGGTCGACCTTCTCCTACCACCCGGACAAGCTGTCCATGGAGCGGGTGACCAACGCCGCGTTCGGGCCGACGGACCGGATCGGCCAGCTGACCATGCGCAACCTGGACATCGCCGACTCCCGTGCGCGGCTGGAGCAGTATGTCGGGATGGGCCTCCTCGGGTCCGGCGGCGCCGCCGCGTCGGCCATGGGCCTGGCCACCACCTCGCTGGTGGGCGAGCTGACCCCGGGCGGCGCCGAGCGCATCGCCGGCGGCGTCGGCCCGACCGAGGACGAGGAGGAGGCGCTGGACCGCGCCGCGATGGAGTCCGGCACCGACTAGCACCCGGGCCTCCTGCACGCCGGGCGCGCGCTCTGCGGTGACAGAGCGCGCGCCGTGCGGTGCCCGGACGCGCCGACTGCGGTGACCGGACCCCCGGTCTGCGGGTCAGCGAGCCTCGGCCAGCAGGGCCTGGATCCGGCCGACGCCCTCGACGAGGTCGTCGTCGCCCAGGGCGTAGGACAGCCGCAGGTAGCCGGAGGGGCCGAAGGCCTCGCCCGGCACCACCGCGACCTCGACCTCGTCGAGGATCAGTGCGGCGAGCTCGGCGCTGGTCTGCGGGGTGCGCCCCCGGATCGTCCGGCCGAGGACGCCCTCGACGTTGGGGTAGGCGTAGAACGCGCCCTGCGGCACCGGGCAGTGCACGCCCTCGATGGCGTTGAGCATCTCCACCATGGTGGCCCGCCGACGGTCGAACGCCGACCGCATCGTCTCGACGGCCTCCAGCGAGCCCTCCAGGGCGGCGATCGCCGCGCGCTGGGAGACGTTGGCGACGTTGGAGGTCGCGTGGCTCTGCAGGTTGGTCGCGGCCCTGATGACGTCCTTGGGGCCGATCATCCAGCCGACCCGCCAGCCGGTCATCGCATAGGTCTTGGCCACCCCGTTGAGCACCACGCAGGTGTCCGCGAGCTCGGGCACCAGGACCGGCATCGACGTCGCCTGCGCACCGTCGTAGACCAGGTGCTCGTAGATCTCGTCGGTGACCACCCAGATGCCGTGCTCCAGCGCCCAGCGGCCGACCTGCTCGACCTGCTCCGGCGGGTAGACCGCACCGGTGGGGTTGGAGGGGGAGCAGAAGAGCAGGACCTTCGTCCGCTCGGTGCGCGCGGACTCCAGCTGCTCCACGGTGACCAGGTAGCCCTGGTCCGCGCCGGCGAAGACCTCGACCGGCTCTCCGCCCGCCAGCCGGATCGCCTCGGGGTAGGTGGTCCAGTACGGCGCCGGCAGGAGCACCTCGTCGCCCGGGTCCAGCAGCGTGGCGAAGGCGTTGTACACCGCCTGCTTGCCACCGTTGGTGACCATCACCTGCGCCGGTTCCACGGCATACCCGGAGTCGCGCGCCGTCTTGGCCACGATCGCGGCCTTGAGGTCGGGCAGGCCGCCCGCGGGGGAGTAGCGGTGGTTGACCGGGTTGCTGGCCGCCTCGATCGCCGCCTGCACGATGTAGTCGGGGGTCGGGGCGTCCGGCTCACCGGCACCGAAGCCGATGACCGGCCGGCCCTGCGCCTTCAGCTCCTTGGCGCGGGCGTCGACCGCCAGGGTGGCCGACTCGGCGATCGCGCCGATCCGGCGGGAGATACGGGTCCTCTGCGTGTGCTCGCTCACGCGGACCATCTTTGCACCAGTCCGCACCGTCCCGTAGACTGCCACTTCGGGTGTTCGCACCGTGCGTGAGCCTGCCCCCCAACGGTAGGCGAGCGCGGGACACCCGGTGAAGGGCATTAGCTCAATTGGTAGAGCACCGGTCTCCAAAACCGGCGGTTGGGGGTTCGAGTCCCTCATGCCCTGCGCGAGCGGCACCGCAGACCGGACGGTATGCGGTCGTGACCACTTGATGACCACTTGACCTGCAGACAGGAAGGCGATCCGTGGCGAACCCGGCCCACGACACCGAGGGTGTCGCGCGCAACCAGCCTGGCTCTGGCCAGCCGCCGCGACCGGCGACCTTCGTCGCCCAGGTCATGGCCGAGCTGCGCAAGGTCGTCCAGCCGACGCGGCAGGAGCTGATCACCTACACGATCGTCGTCTTCGTCTTCGTCGTGGTGATGATCGGCTTCATCTTCGGCCTGGACCAGGTCTTCCAGCGGCTCGTCGCCCTCGTCTTCGCGGGCTGAGCCACGCACCCCGTTGCCGGCGCTCGACGCCGGCACGCACCGATCACATGAGGAAGTAGGCCATGTCCCAGCAGACCCCTGACCACGACGAGGTCACGGCCGAGCAGTCCGTCCAGGACGCCGACCTGGAGGCCGCCGAGCGATTCGACGGTGCCGTCGACGCCGTCGAGACCGACGAGGCCGCCCCGACCGACGTCGAGGACGAGGTCTACGGCGAGGCCGACGACATCACCACCGAGGCACCGGCCGACGACGCTGACGCCGCCGAGATCGACGAGGCGCCCGCGGCCGAGGCCGCCGAGCCGGTCGACCCGCTGGAGGAGTTCAAGCAGAGCCTGCGCGGCAAGTTCGGCGACTGGTACGTCATCCACTCCTACGCGGGCTATGAGAACCGGGTCAAGCACAACCTGGAGACCCGGATCGTCAGCCTCAACATGGAGGACTACATCTTCGAGGTGGAGGTCCCCATGGAGGAGGTGACCGAGATCAAGAACGGCCAGCGCAAGCAGGTCCGCCGCGTGCGAATGCCTGGCTACGTGCTGGTCCGGATGGAGCTCACCGACGAGTCCTGGGGCGCCGTGCGGCACACCCCCGGCGTGACCGGCTTCGTCGGCAACGCCCACCAGCCGGTGCCGCTGTCGATCGACGAGGTCGTCTCCATGCTGGCCCCCGTCTTCGAGGCCCCGGTCGCCGCCGAGGCCAAGGGCGAGGACGCCGCCGCCTTCGGGCTGCCGGCCGGCGCGCCGCAGGTCGACTTCGAGGTCGGCGAGTCGGTCACCGTCATGGAGGGTCCGTTCGAGACCCTGCCCGCCACCATCTCCGAGATCCTGCCCGAGAGCAACAAGCTCAAGGTGCTGGTCTCCATCTTCGGCCGCGAGACCCCCGTCGAGCTGTCCTACAACCAGGTCGCCAAGCTCTGAGGGCTGCGCCCGGCACGGAGCGGGCTTCGCCCGCGTAACTTCATAGATTTCCCAGGACTCCGTCCTGGGATGCCGAAAGACTCCGTCTTTCGGCATGCAACCGGGTCATCGCCCACGGCGTCGGCCCATAACCAAGGAAGAAGACACCCATGCCCCCCAAGAAGAAGGTCTCCGGCTTCATCAAGCTGCAGATCCAGGCCGGTGCCGCCACGCCCGCCCCGCCCGTCGGCCCCGCGCTGGGTCAGCACGGCGTCAACATCATGGAGTTCGTCAAGGCGTACAACGCCGCGACGGAGTCCCAGCGTGGCAACGTCATCCCCGTCGAGATCACGGTCTACGAGGACCGCTCGTTCACCTTCATCACCAAGACCCCTCCGGCCGCCGAGCTGATCAAGAAGGCTGCCGGCGTCGCCAAGGGCTCGGGCGAGCCGCACAAGACGAAGGTCGCCTCGCTGACCGACGCGCAGCTCACCGAGATCGCCGAGATGAAGATGAAGGACCTCAACGCCGTCGACGTGGACATGGCCAAGCGGATCATCGCTGGCACCGCCCGCTCGATGGGCATCACCACCCCCTGATCACCCCCAGGCCAGGTATGCCGCCCGCCCGGCCGGCGGCATACCTGGCCAGGGACGGGCCTTGGGCGATGTGCCCCACCGTCCCGCCTGTGGCAGGGCCTGCGCTGGCCCGCCTGACCACAGCTCCCACCAGAACACCAAGGAGTCACCATGAAGCGCAGCAAGGCCTACCGCGCCGCGGCGGACAAGATCGAGGAGGGCAAGTTCTACGCCCCCCGCGAGGCTGTCCGCCTGGCCAAGGAGACCGCCTCCACCAAGTACGACTCGACCGTCGAGGTCGCCCTGCGGCTCGGCGTCGACCCCCGCAAGGCCGACCAGCTCGTCCGCGGCACCGTCAACCTGCCCAACGGCACCGGCAAGACCGCCCGCGTGGTCGTGCTCGCCAACGGTGACAAGGCCGAGGCCGCCCGCGAGGCCGGCGCCGACTACGTCGGCTCGGACGACCTGATCGAGCGGATCGGCGGCGGCTGGACCGACTTCGACGCGGTCGTGGCCACCCCGGACCTGATGGGCAAGGTCGGTCGGCTGGGCAAGATCCTGGGCCCCCGCGGCCTGATGCCGAACCCCAAGACCGGCACCGTGACGATGGACACCGGCAAGGCCGTGTCCGACATCAAGGGCGGCAAGATCGAGTTCCGCGTCGACAAGCACAGCAACCTGCACTTCATCATCGGCAAGGCCTCCTTCGACGAGGCCAAGCTGGTGGAGAACTACAGCGCGGCGATCGACGAGATCCTGCGGCTGAAGCCGTCCTCCTCCAAGGGTCGCTACGTCACCAAGGCGACCGTCAGCACGACGATGGGCCCCGGCATCCCCGTGGACCCGGCTCGCGTGGGCACCGTGGCGGACGCCACCTCGGAGTGAGCCCCACCCCGCTGCACTGAGCACCGCGCTCGAGAGAGCCGGCAGAAGCTGTCGACGGGCCCCCGACCGATCTGGTCGGGGGCCCGTTGCTGTGCCGGGTGCGCTCGCTCCCTCGCCTCCTCACGACCCGTCCCGCATCTCCTTGAACCCGGGTTGTGCTGAGGATTCACCGCCGAGCGCGTGGCACCACCCGCCTTTTCTGGGATCAAGGTCGTGCAGAGTGCACAGGGCCCCGGTGCGTCGTCATCCAGCTGCAACCTGTGGATAACCCGGTCGAAGCATCAGCACGGCGGCAGACTGGCAGCCATGGAGACTGCGATCGTCGAGCTCATGAAGGCTCAGGGTGGGGTGGCCAGCAGCGCTGAGCTCCTGGCGCTGCCGGGGGTGACCCGGCACATCGTGGACGCGCTGGTGAGGACCAAGGTGCTCGTGCGGGTGCGCCGAGGGGCGTTCGTGCTGGGCAGCGCCTACGCGGCTGCCACGCCCTGGGAGCGGGCGGAGCTGCGGACGCGAGCGGTGGGGCACACTCTGGCTGCTCATCCCGCTGGGCATCACGCGCTGAGCCACGAGAGCGCACTGATGGTGCACGAGCTTGCGTACTTCGGCTCCGACGGCCTGGTGCACCTGGTCAGGACCGACGGGGGGCGTGGGCGCCACGACGAGACGATCTTCGTCCATCGGCCGGTCGAGCACGGCTGGGTCGTCGAGGTCGACGGCCTCCACGTCGTGCGCCCGGCACTGGCGGCCCTGCAGGTGGCGGCCCTGCATGGGGCCGAGGCCGGGTTGGTCTGCCTCGACGGGGTGCTGCACCTGGCCGAGACGACGGACCGCAAGAGGATGGGGCAACGGCGAGGACCGGCGCGTGCACGAGTCGAGGAGGACATCGAACGAGGCCTGCAGGAGGGTTTCGGCATCGCCAGCGGCGTGGTGCGCGAGGTGGTGGAGCTGGCCGACGGTCGTAGCGAGTCGGTCGGCGAGAGCCGGTCACGATGGCTGCTGCAGATGCTGGGGTTCGGCCCGCTCCTCCCGCAGTACCCGGTGGATCTGGGCGACCGCACGGTCTACGCCGACCTCAAGCTGGGGCGCTGGCGGGTGCTCGTGGAGTTTGACGGCAAGGGCAAGTACGTCAGCCCTGACGCCCTGCACGCCGAGAAGCTGCGAGAGGACGCCCTACGCTCCCTCGGCTACGAGGTCGTGCGGCTGAGCTGGGAGGATGTGGGGAACCCTCGGGTGGTTCGGCGCAAGATCCTGGCCGCGATCGCCCGTGCCGAGGCCGCGGCCCGCGCGACCGCGTGAGTGTGCCACTGAGAAAGTCACGCGATCCGGTCTCGAGGACGCGGGCCGAAGTTCACGGGGGCGGTGCGGGCGGCGGGGGTCAAACGCCGCAGGTCGCAGGCGTGGCAGGTCGCAGGTCGCACAACCTTGATCCCAGGTTTTGCCGGGGATACCACGTGCGCCAGGGTGATTTCTCAGCACAATCTGGAGGCAAGGTTATGCACGACCCTGGGGCATGCGGCAGGCGTGGTTCCGGGGCGCCACCCTGATCCCAGGTTGTGCGCTCAGGCCCCGCGCGAGACCTCGGGCAGGCGCCAGCTGACCGCGGCGCCGACCAGGCCGAGCACGGCGAGGAAGACCAGGGCCGGGAGCTCGCCGAAGGTGGCCAGGCCGGCGCTGATGGCGCCGGTCACCAGCAGGATGACGCCCATCGCGGTGTTGGCGACCGCGACGTAGCGGGTGCGCTGGTCACCCTCGGCCATGTCGATGACGTAGGTCTTGCGCGCCACCCGGACGCCGACGTGGACCAGGCTGATGACGAAGTAGCCAGCGACCAGGCCCGCCACGGTCAGGCCCGGCCGGTCGAGCAGCACCACGGCGACCACGGCCAGCACGGTGAGCGAGGCCACCACCGAGCCGTAGGTCATCACCAGCCGGCTGGACCGGTCCGACCAACGACCGAACACCCGCCCGCCGACCACCGAGGCGACGCCCTGGGCGATGACGAACGATCCGAGCCCCGCCAGCAGCGAGCTGCCCTGCGCCACGGCCAGCGTGACCAGGAACGGTGGCGCCAGCGCCGAGACGAGCAGGAGGGCCCGGGCCGCGACGAAGTGCCGGAAGGTCCCGTCCTGCCGCACCAGGTCGATCAGGTCCCGCAACCAAGGAGTACGCTCGCGATGGGCGCCGGCCTTCGGGGCGTCCTCGGGGATCCCGGCGTAGACGAACACCCCGACGATCCACGTCAGCGCCGCGGCGCCCAGGAAAGCCGCGAGAGCGCCGGCGTTGAGATCGGGACCGAGCAGGTGCAGCAGCACCCCCACGCCCACCGCGACCACACCCGAGACCGCCGTCGCGATGCCGGTGACCTGGCCACGCTGACCCTTGGGCACCGTCCGCCCCTGGACGTCCTTGCTGGCCATCGAGCACAGCGCCCGCCCCACCGCGAAGACGGCCAGCGCGGCCAGCACGGCGACACCCGCGACCGCCCCGGTGAGCGTCAGGGCGGCGGTGGCCATGGCCAGCACGCTGAGCCCCTGGACGGAGGCGCCCAGCATCCAGACCCGCGTGCGTCGCGGTGCCCGCAGCACCCACGGCGTCAGGGCCGCCTGGGGGAGCATCGACCCGGACTCGCGGATGGGCACCAGCAGCGCGACCAGGGCTGCCGGCGCCCCCAGGAGGGACAGCAGCCAGGGCAGCACGGTCTTCGCGTTGACGACCTGGTCGCCCGCGCTCTGCAGCGCGTTGGCGCCGATCAGCCGCAGACCGCCCGAGGCCACCCGCTGCGGGCCGCCGAGCTCGGCCTCGGCCTCGGGGTCCTCGTCGACCAGGCGGTGGAACCATCGCACGGAGGGAGAAGAGGTCACCGGCCCATCCTGCCCTGCGCCGCCTCACGTCTCCGCCGACGGGACGGCCCGACCGAGGGTCGGCAGGCCGACGGAGAGAGACGTCCCGAGACCGGACGGGGTCCCGTCGCCCGTGATTTGGGGGCGGGGGAGGGCATGCCGTAGTCTGAGGCTCTACCCATAGACCGCCGGTTGTCGGCGTGCCCGGAGTGCAGACTCCGGATCGCGTCGGCCGAAGGTCCCCACGACAGGGGCGACCAGCGTAGGTGACCCAGCGAGACGGCATACCCCGTGTATGCAGCATGTCGAGCCCCGGTGCGCCTGCGCCGGGGCTCTTGTCGTGTCGGGCCAGGGGGTAGCCGGCACCACGACGTGAAGGAGGCCATATGGCGACGCCCCAGAAGGCAGCAGCCATCGTCGAGCTGACGGAGAAGTTCCGCAGCTCGGGCGCGGCCGTGCTGACGGAGTACCGCGGCCTGAAGGTGAGTCAGATCACCGAGCTGCGCACTTCCATGCGTGAGCACGCCACCTACGCCGTGGTGAAGAACACGCTGACCAAGCGTGCAGCTGCCGAGGCCGGCATCGAGGGCCTCGACGAGCACCTGGTAGGCCCCACGGCCATCGCCTTCGTCACCGGTGATCCGGTGGAGGCAGCCAAGGGTCTGCGTGACTTCGCCAAGGCCAACCCGGCCCTGGTCATCAAGGCGGGTGTGCTCGACGGCAAGCCGTTGACCCCCGAGGAGATCACCAAGCTCGCGGACCTGGAGTCCCGCGAGGTTCTGCTGGCCAAGCTGGCAGGTGCCATGAAGGGCAACCTGTCCAAGGCCGCCGGCCTGTTCGCCGCACCGCTGTCCGCCACCGCCCGTGTGGTCGAGCAGCTGCGCGCGAAGGTCGAGGAGCAGGGCGGTTCGCTCCCCGCGTCGCAGGACGCGCCCGCCGAGGCTGACGCCGAGGCCACCCCCGCCGAGGCTGACGCCGAGGCGAGCACCGACGTCGCCGAGGGTGGCGACGAGAGCTGAGTGCCGCACGGCACCCAGCGCACCACCACAACGCCACTCACGGCACCAACTAGGAAGGAACGCCCATCATGGCGAAGCTGAGCACCGAGGAGCTCCTTGACCAGTTCAAGGAGATGACCCTGATCGAGCTGTCCGAGTTCGTCAAGGCCTTCGAGGACACCTTCGAGGTCACCGCCGCCGCGCCGGTCGCCGTCGCAGCTGCCGGGGCCCCCGCCGCCGGCGGTGGCGACGCCGCCGCCGAGGAGGAGCAGGACGAGTTCGACGTCGTCCTCGAGTCCGCTGGCGACAAGAAGATCCAGGTCATCAAGGAGGTCCGTGCGCTGACCTCCCTGGGCCTGAAGGAGGCCAAGGACCTCGTGGACGGCGCCCCCAAGCCCGTCCTGGAGAAGGTCGACAAGGAGGCCGCGAACAAGGCCAAGGAGCAGCTCGAGGGCGCTGGCGCCACCGTCACGCTCAAGTGAGCCCTTCCAGGGCGGCGCTGCCGGCGTCGTCCTGAGGGACGCTTCACCTCGCCGCGGGCGGGGCTGCATACCGATCGGTATGCGGCCCCGCCCGTTGTCGTCGGCGGGCACCGCGGCCGACACCCTGCCGGGGTCGCCGGCGCGACGCGATCGGCGCCGGCAGATCCGCGCACAGGTGTGTCCGGCTTGACGTCGAGGCCGGTCAGGGCGCACCATCATGGGGTGCAACCGCCCGTGGCGGTGCCGAGTAGACCGGGAGCGCGGCCGCTCCCGATGTCGGCGCAGGAGCCCCGGACGACCCGTCGTGACCTGGATTGGACGACGGGCCTTCAAGGCGCTAAAGTAGTACTTTGCGCTACCCTGCACCTGCCCCCAGTCGACCCAGTGAGCACTCTGCGCGCCGCATCCTCCCCGATCGCGGGCGCCGCGCCCTCACGGCCGCTACTGAGAGCCGGTCCTGGGCTCGCTTGACCGCTGCACAATATTAAGGCCCGTGGAAGGACCCATCCTTGGCTGCCTCGCGCACTGCGAAGAAGACTGTGTCCACCGCTCGGACGGCTTCCGGCCGCCTGAGCTTCGCCAAGATCCGGGAGCCCCTCGAGGTACCCGACCTGCTTGCCCTCCAGACGGAGAGCTTCGACTGGCTTCTTGGTAACGAGGCCTGGCAGGCGCGTGTCGCCGCCGCCCAGGCCGATGGACGCACCGACATCCCCACCACCTCCGGTCTGGAGGAGATCTTCGAGGAGATCTCCCCGATCGAGGACTTCTCCGGCTCCATGTCGCTGAGCTTCCGCGACCACCGGTTCGAGGAGCAGAAGTACTCCGTCGAGGAGTGCCAGGAGAAGGACATGACCTACTCCGCCCCGCTCTTCGTCACCGCGGAGTTCATCAACAACTCCACCGGCGAGATCAAGAGCCAGACGGTCTTCATGGGCGACTTCCCGCTCATGACCCCGCGCGGCACCTTCATCGTCAACGGCACCGAGCGTGTCGTCGTCTCCCAGCTGGTCCGCAGCCCGGGGGTCTACTTCGAGCGCAGCCTGGACAAGACCTCCGACAAGGACGTCTTCTCCGCCAAGGTCATCCCCAGCCGGGGCGCCTGGCTGGAGTTCGAGATCGACAAGCGCGACCAGGTCGGCGTGCGCGTGGACCGCAAGCGCAAGCAGAGCGTCACCGTGCTGCTCAAGGCCCTGGGCTGGAGCAACGAGCGCATCCTGGAGGAGTTCGGCGAGTACGAGTCGATCCGCCTGACCCTGGAGAAGGACCACACCACCACCCAGGACGAGGCGCTGCTCGACATCTACCGCAAGCTGCGCCCGGGCGAGCCCCCGACGAAGGAGGCCGCCCAGACCCTGCTGGACAACCTCTACTTCAACCCCAAGCGCTACGACCTGGCCAAGGTCGGTCGCTACAAGCTCAACAAGAAGCTGGGGCTGCAGGCGCCGCTGGAGGAGTCCGTCCTCGGCATCGACGACGTCGTGGCGACGATCAAGTACATGGTCGCGCTGCACGCGGGGGAGACCACGCTGGACATGCCGGCCGGTGACACCCTCGTGGAGACCGACGACATCGACCACTTCGGCAACCGTCGACTGCGCAGCGTCGGCGAGCTCATCCAGAACCAGGTCCGTACCGGCCTGTCCCGGATGGAGCGCGTCGTCCGCGAGCGGATGACCACCCAGGACGTCGAGGCGATCACGCCGCAGACCCTGATCAACATCCGGCCGGTCGTCGCCTCCATCAAGGAGTTCTTCGGCACCAGCCAGCTCTCGCAGTTCATGGACCAGAACAACCCGCTGGCCGGCCTGACGCACAAGCGGCGTCTGTCCGCGCTGGGCCCCGGTGGTCTGTCCCGTGACCGCGCGGGCATGGAGGTCCGTGACGTCCACCCCTCGCACTACGGCCGCATGTGCCCGATCGAGACCCCCGAGGGTCCCAACATCGGTCTGATCGGCTCGCTGGCCTCCTACGGCCGGATCAACCCCTTCGGCTTCGTCGAGACCCCCTACCGTCGCGTCGTCGACGGCAAGGTCACCGACGAGGTGGACTACCTGTCCGCCGACGAGGAGGACCGCTTCGTCATCGCCCAGGCGAACGCCAGCCTGGGTGACGACGGCACCTTCCTCGACGAGCGCGTCCTGGTCCGGGCCCGTGAGGGCGAGGCCGTCGACGTGCCCGCCGGTGACGTCGACTACATGGACGTCTCGGCGCGGCAGATGGTCTCCGCGGCCACCGCGATGATCCCCTTCCTGGAGCACGACGACGCCAACCGTGCGCTCATGGGCGCCAACATGCAGCGTCAGGCCGTCCCGCTGGTGCGGGCCGAGGCTCCGCTGGTCGGCACCGGTATGGAGTGGCGCGCCGCGCTGGACTCCGGCGACGTGGTGCGCGCCACCAAGGCCGGCGTGGTCCAGGAGGTCTCCGCCGACCTGGTCACCGTGGCCAACGACGACGGCACCTACATCACCTACAAGATCGCCAAGTTCACCCGCTCCAACCAGGGCAACTGCTACAACCAGGTGGTCCGGGTCGACGTGGGCGACCGGGTCGAGGAGGGCCAGCTGCTGGCCGACGGTCCCGCGACCGACGGTGGCGAGATGGCGCTGGGCCGCAACCTGCTCGTGGCGTTCATGCCGTGGGAGGGCTACAACTACGAGGACGCGATCATCCTCTCCCAGCGTCTGGTGCAGGACGACGTCCTGTCCTCGATCCACATCGAGGAGCACGAGATCGACGCCCGCGACACCAAGCTGGGCCCGGAGGAGATCACGCGGGACATCCCGAACGTCTCCGAGGAGGTCCTGGCCGACCTGGACGAGCGCGGCATCATCCGCATCGGTGCCGAGGTCCGCGACGGCGACCTGCTCGTCGGCAAGGTCACGCCCAAGGGTGAGACCGAGCTGACCCCGGAGGAGCGCCTGCTGCGCGCCATCTTCGGTGAGAAGGCCCGTGAGGTCCGCGACACCTCGATGAAGGTCCCGCACGGCGAGACCGGCACGGTCATCGGCGTCAAGGTCTTCGACCGCGAGGACGGCGACGAGCTGCCCCCGGGCGTCAACCAGCTGGTCCGCGTCTACGTGGCGAACAAGCGCAAGATCACCGACGGTGACAAGCTCGCCGGCCGTCACGGCAACAAGGGCGTCATCTCCCGGATCCTGCCGGTGGAGGACATGCCGTTCCTCGAGGACGGCACCCCGGTCGACGTCATCCTCAACCCGCTGGGCGTGCCCGGCCGGATGAACATCGGTCAGATCCTGGAGCTGCACCTCGGCTGGGCCGCGGCGCAGGGCTGGAAGATCGAGGGCGAGCCGGAGTGGGCCGAGCTCATCCCGGGCGACGCCCGCGAGGCCGGTCCCCACACCCGCGTCGCCAGCCCCGTCTTCGACGGCGCCCGTGAGGAGGAGATCGCCGGTCTGCTGAACTCGACCACCCCCACCCGCGACGGTGAGCGGCTGATCGGCGACAAGGGCAAGGCCAAGCTGTTCGACGGCCGCTCCGGCGAGCCCTTCCCGGAGGAGATCTCGGTCGGCTACATGTACATCCTCAAGCTGCACCACCTGGTGGACGACAAGATCCACGCCCGCAGCACGGGGCCGTACTCGATGATCACCCAGCAGCCGCTCGGCGGTAAGGCCCAGTTCGGTGGCCAGCGCTTCGGCGAGATGGAGGTCTGGGCCCTGGAGGCCTACGGCGCCGCCTACGCCCTGCAGGAGCTGCTGACGATCAAGTCCGACGACGTCACCGGCCGGGTGAAGGTCTACGAGTCGATCGTCAAGGGCGACAACGTGCCCGAGCCCGGCATCCCCGAGTCCTTCAAGGTGCTCATCAAGGAGATGCAGTCGCTGTGCCTGAACGTGGAGGTGCTCTCCTCCGACGGCACGCAGATCGACCTGCGCGAGTCCGACACCGAGGTGTTCCGGGCCGCCGAGGAGCTCGGGATCGACCTGAGCCGGCGCGAGCCGAGCTCGGTCGAAGAGGTCTAGTCAGGTATGCCGGTCGACCGCCAGCGAAGCGAGCGTGGTCGACCGGGACGTCTGGTCGCCGGGCGGGGCCCCACCGCTCCGGCCGGCGACCACCAGAATTACAGAGCTTTCACTGCATACGAGAGAAGGAAGCACGAAGTGCTTGACGTTAACTTCTTTGACGAGCTACGCATCGGCCTGGCCACGGCGGAGGACATCCGTGGCTGGAGCCACGGCGAGGTCAAGAAGCCCGAGACCATCAACTACCGCACCCTCAAGCCCGAGAAGGACGGCCTCTTCTGCGAGAAGATCTTCGGCCCCACCCGGGACTGGGAGTGCTACTGCGGCAAGTACAAGCGCGTCCGCTTCAAGGGCATCATCTGTGAGCGCTGCGGCGTCGAGGTGACCCGCGCCGGCGTGCGACGGGAGCGGATGGGCCACATCGAGCTGGCCGCCCCCGTGACCCACATCTGGTACTTCAAGGGTGTCCCGTCGCGTCTGGGCTACCTGCTCGACCTGGCCCCGAAGGACCTGGAGAAGGTCATCTACTTCGCGGCCTACATGATCACCCACGTCGACGAGGACGGCCGGCACAGCGACCTGCCCAGCCTCGAGGCGCAGATCCAGAACGAGAAGAAGGTCCTGGAGAACCGCCGCGACGCCGACGTGGAGGAGCGGGCCAAGAAGCTCGAGACCGACCTGGCCGAGCTGGAGGCCGAGGGCGCCCGCGCCGACGCCAAGCGCAAGGTCCGCGACGGCGCCGAGCGGGAGATGAACCAGATCCGCCGCCGCGCCGACCAGCAGATCGAGCGCCTGGAGCAGGTCTGGGACCGCTTCCGCAACCTCAAGGTCCAGGACCTGGAGGGTGATGAGATCCTCTACCGCGAGATGCGTGACCGCTTCGGCATGTACTTCGAGGGCGGCATGGGTGCGGCAGCGCTGCAGAAGCGTCTGCAGACCTTCGACCTGACCGCCGAGGCCGAGAAGCTGCGCGAGATCATCGCGACCGGCAAGGGCCAGCGCAAGACCCGCGCGATCAAGCGGCTCAAGGTCGTCACCAGCTTCCTGCAGACCAAGAACGAGCCGGCCGGCATGGTGCTGGACGCCGTCCCGGTCATCCCGCCGGACCTGCGCCCGATGGTGCAGCTGGACGGTGGCCGGTTCGCGACCTCGGACCTGAACGACCTCTACCGTCGCGTCATCAACCGCAACAACCGCCTCAAGCGGCTGCTGGACCTGGGCGCGCCGGAGATCATCGTCAACAACGAGAAGCGGATGCTGCAGGAGGCCGTGGACAGCCTGTTCGACAACGGCCGCCGCGGTCGTGCGGTCACCGGCCCGGGCAACCGGCCGCTGAAGTCGCTGTCCGACATGCTCAAGGGCAAGCAGGGCCGGTTCCGCCAGAACCTGCTGGGCAAGCGCGTGGACTACTCGGGCCGTTCGGTCATCGTGGTCGGTCCGCAGCTGCGCCTGCACCAGTGCGGTCTGCCCAAGCAGATGGCGCTGGAGCTGTTCAAGCCGTTCGTGATGAAGCGTCTGGTCGACCTGGACCACGCGCAGAACATCAAGTCCGCCAAGCGGATGGTCGAGCGGGGCCGCAGCGTGGTCTGGGACGTGCTCGAGGAGGTCATCACCGACCACCCCGTGCTGCTGAACCGGGCACCCACCCTGCACCGCCTGGGCATCCAGGCCTTCGAGCCGCAGCTGGTCGAGGGCAAGGCGATCCAGATCCACCCGCTGGTCTGCACCGCCTTCAACGCCGACTTCGACGGCGACCAGATGGCCGTGCACCTGCCGCTGTCCGCGGAGGCGCAGGCCGAGGCCCGCATCCTGATGCTGTCCTCCAACAACATCCTCAAGCCGGCGGACGGTCGCCCGGTCACCATGCCCACCCAGGACATGGTCATCGGCCTCTTCCACCTGACGAGCGACGCCTGGGAGGAGCCGGAGACGGCCCACCTGGTCGACGAGGACGGCAACCGCCACCTGCGCTCCTTCGGCTCGGTCGCCGAGGCCCGGATGGCCTTCGACGCCGGCCAGATCGCGCTGGGCAGCACGATCTCCCTGCGGCTGGTCCACACCGCGCCCCCGGTCGACTTCGAGCTGCCCGAGGGCACCGAGGTCACCGAGGACGGGGTCGCCTCCAGCTTCACCCTGGAGACGACCCTGGGTCGGGCGATCTTCAACGACTCCCTGCCGCCGAACTACCCCTACGTCACCGACGTGGTGGACAAGAAGCGGCTCTCCGGGATCGTCAACGACCTCGCCGAGCGCTACACCAAGGTGCAGGTCGCGGCCAGCCTGGACTCGCTGAAGGACTCCGGCTTCTACTGGGCGACCCGCTCGGGCACCACCGTGGCCGTCTCCGACGTGCAGACGCCGGAGCGCAAGGCGGAGATCCTGTCCGCCTACGAGGCCAAGGCGAGCAAGGTCCAGCTGCAGTACGAGCGGGGCCTGATCACCGACGACGAGCGCCGTCAGGAGCTCATCGAGATCTGGACCCAGGCCACCAACGAGGTGGCCCGGGAGCTGGAGACCACGATGCCCAAGGACAACACCATCTACCGGATGGTCACCTCGGGCGCCCGTGGTAACTGGTTCCAGCTGCGGCAGATCGCCGGCATGCGCGGCCTCATGGCCAACCCCAAGGGTGAGATCATCCCGCGGCCGATCAAGTCCAACTTCCGCGAGGGTCTGTCCGTGCTGGAGTTCTTCATCTCCACGCACGGCGCCCGCAAGGGTCTGGCGGACACCGCGCTGCGGACCGCGGACTCGGGCTACCTGACCCGTCGCCTGGTGGACGTCAGCCAGGACGTCATCATCCGTGAGGACGACTGCGGCACCGAGCGTGGCTTCATCATGCCGATCGCCCAGATGGGCGTCAGCGGTGCGCTGCGTCTGCACGACGACGTCGAGACCTCCGTCTACGCCCGCACGCTGGCGGAGTCGGTGGAGCGCGACGGGGAGATGCTGGCGCAGGCCGGCATCGACCTGGGCGACGTGGTCATCGACCGCCTGGTCGAGGCCGGGGTCGAGGAGGTCAAGGTCCGTTCGGTCCTGACCTGCGAGTCCCTCGTCGGCACCTGCGCCAAGTGCTACGGCCGCAGCCTGGCGACCGGCAAGCTGGTCGACATCGGCGAGGCCGTCGGCATCATCGCCGCCCAGTCGATCGGTGAGCCCGGCACCCAGCTGACGATGCGCACCTTCCACACCGGTGGTGTGGCCGGTGACGACATCACTCAGGGTCTGCCGCGTGTCGTGGAGCTGTTCGAGGCGCGCACCCCCAAGGCGGTCGCCCCGATCGCCGAGGCCACCGGGCGCGTGGAGATCGAGGACACCGACAAGACCCGTCGGATCATCCTCACCCCGGACGACGGCTCCGAGGAGCAGGCCTACCCGGTCAGCAAGCGTTCGCGCCTGCTGGTCAGCGACGGCGAGCACGTCGAGGTCGGCACCCAGCTGATCGTCGGCGCGATCGACCCCAAGCAGGTCCTGCGGATCCTGGGCCCCCGTGCCACCCAGCAGCACCTGGTCGACCAGGTGCAGGGCGTCTACCGCCAGCAGGGTGTCTCGATCCACGACAAGCACATCGAGGTCATCGTCCGGCAGATGCTGCGCCGGATCACGGTCATCGAGGCTGGCGACGCCGAGCTGCTGCCCGGCACGCTGGTCGAGCGCGGCCGGTTCGAGGGTGAGAACCGCCGGGTCGTCTCCGAGGGCGGTCGCCCCGCCTCGGGTCGTCCGGAGCTGATGGGCATCACCAAGGCCTCGCTGGCGACCGACTCCTGGCTCTCCGCGGCCTCCTTCCAGGAGACCACCCGCGTCCTCACCGAGGCCGCGATGGAAGCCAAGAGCGACCCGCTGCTGGGCCTGAAGGAGAACGTCATCCTCGGCAAGCTGATCCCCGCGGGGACCGGCCTGACCCGCTACCGCAACCTCACCGTGGAGCCCACGGAGGAGGCCAAGGCCGCGGCCTACGCCGTGCCGGACTACGAGGACTTCGACTACGCCGGTGCCTTCGGGGCCGGCTCGGGCGAGGCCGTGCGTCTGGACGACCTGCCGATGGACGAGCAGCGCTACTGATCACCCGCTGATCACCGCCAGGGGCGGGTATGCCGTACCGCACGGCATACCCGCCCCTTGGCGTCGGCGGGCTGATTTGGTCGCATCCCCCGGTTCCCGGTAGTCTGGAGAACTGTGCGTGGGCTGTCCTGCAGTCCTGCGCGCTCGCGGGACGGCACGAGCAGCACGTCGCCCGTACACCCTCTCGCCGGGCAGTCCGCCCGGCCCACCCCGTCGATGCACATCATGCACCACGGGCGGGCCGGCTGCGGGAAGTGCGGGGGAGAGCAGCGTGTCCGACACACCCGACCTCGGGTGCGTGGGGCAGGCACAACCCAAGGAGTGCGACCTGCGGTCCACGCCGCGGCCGGAGCACAGACAACGACGACGACTGAGAGAGATTCAGTGCCTACGATCAACCAGCTTGTCCGCAAGGGCAGGGCCGACAAGGTCAAGAAGACCAACTCGCCCGCGCTCAAGGGCAACCCGCAGCGCCGTGGCGTCTGCACCCGCGTCTACACGACCACCCCCAAGAAGCCGAACTCCGCCCTGCGCAAGGTCGCCCGTGTGCGCCTGACCAGCGGCGTCGAGGTGACGGCCTACATCCCGGGCGTCGGCCACAACCTGCAGGAGCACTCGATCGTGCTCGTCCGCGGCGGCCGCGTGAAGGACCTGCCCGGCGTGCGCTACAAGATCATCCGCGGCTCCCTGGACACCCAGGGCGTCAAGGGCCGCAACCAGGCCCGCTCCCGGTACGGCGCCAAGAAGGAGAAGAAGTAATGCCTCGTAAGGGCCCAGCTCCGAAGCGCCCCCTCATCCAGGACCCGGTCTACGGCAGCCAGCTGGTCACCCAGCTGGTCAACAAGATCCTGACCGACGGCAAGAAGTCGACGGCCGAGCGCATCGTCTACGGCGCCCTCGAGGGCTGCCGCGCCAAGACCGGCACCGACCCCGTGCAGACGCTCAAGCGTGCGCTCGACAACGTCAAGCCCAGCCTCGAGGTCAAGTCCCGCCGCGTCGGCGGTGCGACCTACCAGGTGCCGATCGAGGTCAAGCCCGGCCGGTCCACCACCCTCGCCCTGCGCTGGCTGACCGGCTACGCCCGTCAGCGCCGCGAGAAGACGATGACCGAGCGGCTGATGAACGAGATCCTCGACGCGAGCAACGGCCTGGGCGCCGCGGTGAAGCGTCGCGAGGACACCCACAAGATGGCCGACGCCAACAAGGCGTTCGCGCACTACCGCTGGTGATGACCGGGAGGTGAGGTATGGCGTGCCCGCACGCCCTCACCTCCCCGTCGCCTGCCCGGCGTACCTGGTACGCACGCGCAGGCCCCACCACCCAGCATCAGCACCACCACTGACCACGCACAGCAGCAGAGAGAAGAAACTGTGGCACAGGACGTCCTGACGGACCTACGCAAGGTCCGCAACATCGGCATCATGGCGCACATCGATGCCGGCAAGACGACGACCACCGAGCGCATCCTGTTCTACACGGGTCGCAACCACAAGATGGGCGAGACGCACGACGGCGCCTCGACCACCGACTGGATGGAGCAGGAGAAGGAGCGGGGGATCACCATCACCTCCGCAGCCGTCACCAGCTTCTGGCACGGCACGCAGATCAACCTGATCGACACCCCCGGCCACGTCGACTTCACCGTCGAGGTGGAGCGCAACCTGCGCGTCCTGGACGGTGCCGTCGCCGTCTTCGACGGCAAGGAGGGTGTCGAGCCCCAGTCCGAGACCGTGTGGCGCCAGGCCGACAAGTACGGCGTCCCGCGCATGTGCTTCATCAACAAGATGGACAAGATGGGCGCGGACTTCTACTTCTCCGTGCAGACCATGGTGGACCGCCTCGGCGCCACCCCGCTGGTGATGCAGCTGCCCATCGGCGCCGAGTCCGACTTCATCGGCGTCGTCGACCTGATCAGCATGAAGGCCCTGACCTGGTCGGTGGACACCGCCCTGGGCGAGGCCTACGACACCGGGGACATCCCGGCCGACCTGCAGGAGAGGGCCGAGGAGTACCGCAACGCCCTGGTCGAGAAGGTCGCCGAGGCGGACGAGGAGCTGCTCGACAAGTACCTGGGCGGCGAGGAGCTGACCGAGGAGGAGATCAAGAAGGGTGTGCGCGCGCTGACCCTGGCCGGCGAGGTCAACCCGGTCTTCTGCGGCACCGCCTTCAAGAACAAGGGCGTCCAGCCGCTGCTGGACGCGATCGTGGACTACCTGCCCTCCCCGCTGGACCTGCCTCCCACCGAGGGCCTGAAGCCGGGCGACGAGGAGACCACGGTCACCCGCAGGCCCAGCACCGACGAGCCGTTCGCGGCGCTGGCCTTCAAGATCGCCACGCACCCCTTCTTCGGCACCCTGACCTACATCCGGGTCTACTCCGGCGAGATCTCCGCCGGTCAGCCGGTGATGAACGCGACGAAGGGCAAGCGCGAGCGCCTGGGCAAGCTGTTCCAGATGCACGCCAACAAGGAGAACCCGGTCGAGAAGGTCTCCGCGGGCCACATCTACGCGGTGATCGGGCTGAAGGACACCACCACCGGTGACACGCTCTGCGACATGAGCGAGCAGATCATCCTGGAGTCGATGACCTTCCCGGAGCCGGTCATCCACGTCGCCATCGAGCCCAAGACCAAGGGCGACCAGGAGAAGCTGGGCACCGCGATCCAGAAGCTGGCCCAGGAGGACCCGACCTTCACCGTCCGCCTGGACGAGGAGACCGGCCAGACCGTCATCGGCGGGATGGGCGAGCTGCACCTGGACATCCTGGTGGACCGGATGAAGCGCGAGTTCAAGGTCGAGGCCAACGTGGGCGCCCCGCAGGTGGCCTACCGTGAGACCATCCGCCGCAAGGTCGAGAAGCTGGACTACACCCACAAGAAGCAGACCGGTGGGTCGGGCCAGTTCGCCAAGATCCAGATCAGCATCGAGCCGATGGACACCTCCGAGGGCGAGCTGTACACCTTCGACAACACGGTCACCGGTGGTCGCGTCCCGCGCGAGTACATCCCCTCCGTGGACCAGGGCATCCAGGACGCGATGCAGCTGGGCATCCTCGCCGGCTACCCGCTCGTGGGCGTGAAGGCCACCCTGATCGACGGTGCCTACCACGACGTCGACTCCTCGGAGATGGCGTTCAAGATCGCCGGTTCGATGGCCTTTAAGGAGGCTGCCCGCAAGGCCGACCCGGTCCTGCTGGAGCCGGTCATGGCCGTCGAGGTGCGCACGCCCGAGGACTACATGGGCGACGTCATCGGCGACCTCAACTCCCGCCGTGGCCAGATCCAGGCCATGGAGGACGTGTCCGGCGCCAAGGTCGTCCGGGCCGTGGTGCCGCTGTCGGAGATGTTCGGGTACGTTGGTGACCTGCGGTCCAAGACGCAGGGTCGTGCCAACTACACCATGCAGTTCGACTCCTACGCCGAGGTTCCTCGGAACGTGGCCGAGGAGATCATCAAGAAGGTTCGCGGCGAGTGAGCTGACTCACTCCGCCTGCGGAGTGATGGACCTGAGCAACTATCACCATCCAACCCATGAACGTCGTCGCGGCACCCAGCCGGTGACGAACGCACAACGAAAGTCCAACAGGAGGACCCAGTGGCTAAGGCCAAGTTCGAGCGGAGCAAGCCGCACGTCAACATCGGAACCATCGGTCACATCGACCACGGCAAGACCACGCTCACGGCTGCCATCTCGAAGGTGCTGCACGACAAGTACCCGGACCTCAACGAGGCCTCGCCGTTCGACAAGATCGACAAGGCCCCCGAAGAGCGTCAGCGCGGCATCACCATCTCCATCTCGCACATCGAGTACCAGACCGACAAGCGCCACTACGCGCACGTCGACTGCCCCGGTCACGCCGACTACGTCAAGAACATGATCACCGGCGCGGCCCAGATGGATGGTGCGATCCTCGTGGTCGCCGCCACCGACGGCCCCATGCCGCAGACCAAGGAGCACGTCCTCCTGGCCCGCCAGGTCGGCGTCCCCTACATCGTCGTGGCCCTGAACAAGTCCGACATGGTCGACGACGAGGAGATCATGGAGCTCGTCGAGATGGAGGTCCGCGAGCTGCTGTCCTCCTACGAGTTCCCCGGTGACGACCTGCCGGTCGTGCGCGTCTCGGCGCTGAAGGCGCTCGAGGGCGACGAGAAGTGGGCCAACTCCGTCCTGGAGCTCATGGACACCGTGGACAGCTACATCCCGGAGCCCGAGCGCGACCTGGACAAGCCGTTCATGATGCCCGTCGAGGACGTCTTCACCATCACCGGCCGCGGCACCGTGGTCACCGGCCGCATCGAGCGCGGCATCCTGAAGGTCAACGAGGAGATCGAGATCGTCGGCATCCGCCCGACCTCCTCCAAGACGACCGTCACGGGCATCGAGATGTTCCGCAAGCTGCTCGACGAGGGGCGCGCCGGTGAGAACGTCGGCCTGCTGCTCCGCGGCACCAAGCGCGAGGACGTCGAGCGCGGCCAGGTCATCGTCAAGCCGGGCACGATCACCCCGCACACCGAGTTCGAGGCGCAGGCCTACATCCTGTCCAAGGACGAGGGTGGCCGGCACACCCCGTTCTACGACAACTACCGCCCGCAGTTCTACTTCCGCACCACGGACGTGACCGGCGTCGTGCACCTCCCCGAGGGCACCGAGATGGTCATGCCGGGCGACAACACCGACATGCGCGTCGAGCTGATCCAGCCGATCGCCATGGAGGACGGCCTGATGTTCAACATCCGTGAGGGTGGCCGCACCGTCGGCGCCGGCCGGGTCACCAAGATCCTGAAGTGATCTGACCGGGTCCTCCCCCCGAGGAGGACCCGGACCCGCCGCACGGCTCGCGAGGCCCCCGCCACCACCTGGTGGCGGGGGCCTCGTGCATGCCGGGTAGGCCGCTGTCCTAAGGTCTGAGCTGTGACCCGCTCGTCCAGCCACACCGTCCCGCAGGTGCTGTCCGCGCTGTCCCGCGTGGGCCAGGCCGTACGTCTCGCACCCGGCGCCTCGGCGCAGACGGTGGCCGCAGCCGAGAGCGCCGTGGGGCGCGCACTACCTTCCGAGGTTGTCGAGCTGTACCGGGCTGCCGACGGGCTGGAGCTGGGCGGGGGAGAGCTGCAGCTCTACCCGCTCCTGGGCACCGACGAGGAGCTCGGGGTCGTGGAGGCGGCGGCCACCTACCGCTCCTGGGACTGGGTGATCCCCCAGGAGCTGGTCCTGCTGGGCAGCGACGGCGGGGACGGGGCGATCGGGGTGTGGACGCCGGCGGGGGCCCGCCGCAGCACGGTGGTGCAGGCCGTCATGTCGCTGGACGGACGGCCGGCCATGGCCGTCCTGGGCACCTCGCTGGCGGGCTTCCTCGCCGCGTGGGCGGCCTACTACCTGCCGCTGGCGCTGGGGGAGACCGAGGGTGTCGCCACCTGCCTGGACGAGCTCGGGGTGCCGTCCGGGCTGCGGGACGGGGAGAGCGAGTTCGACGACGAGCACCTGCACGCGCTGCTCGCCTGGGCCTCGCCCGACCTCCCGGACGACGAGCCGGACCCCTACGCGCGCCCCGTCGACCCGGACGTCCTGACCAGGCTGTCCACGCGCTGAGTCCGGCCCGACCCGGCCCGATTTGGGGCCATGGCCGGATCCATGGCACACTAGACAGGTTGCTTGACGCGTGGTGTGCATCCGAGTGCGCGCCGCCGGCCGTCCGGCACGCCCCAGCACGAGCTGGCTGATCCGGGTCTCACCCGGGCCGGTCGGACGAACGGGGCGGGCGACGGCAGCGCAAGCCCCGGCACCGGCCGGGCACGGACACCGCCGATGACGAGAAGGTCTGTCATCAGCCGCGTCCGCGGAGAGGGCGACACGCCCGACCGCGGGGGTCGGAGGAATCCGAGCCAGGCAGGGACGGTAACCACGAATGTTCCAGCAGGACGACGAGAGAGAGTCAGACAAGCGATGGCGGGACAGAAGATCCGCATCCGGCTGAAGTCTTATGACCACGAGGTCATCGACAGCTCGGCGCGCAAAATTGTCGACACGGTGACCCGTGCCGGCGCCACGGTGGTCGGCCCGGTGCCGCTCCCGACGGAGAAGAACGTCTTCGTCGTCATCCGGTCGCCTCACAAGTACAAGGACAGCCGCGAGCACTTCGAGATGCGCACGCACAAGCGCCTGATCGACATCGTCGACCCCACCCCCAAGGCGGTCGACTCGTTGATGCGTCTCGACCTGCCGGCCGACGTCAACATCGAGATCAAGCTGTAAGGACCACAGACCAATGACTGCTACGACAGAGCGCAGCGTCAAGGGCATCCTCGGCGAAAAGCTCGGCATGACCCAGGTGTGGGACGCGGACAACCGCCTCGTCCCCGTCACCGTGATCAAGGCCGGGCCGGCCGTCGTGACCCAGTTGCGCAACGCCGAGACCGACGGGTACAACGCGGTGCAGATCGCCTTCGGTGCGATCGACCCCCGCAAGGTCACCCAGCCGCTGAAGGGCCACTTCGCCAAGGTGGGGGTCACCCCCCGCCGCCACGTGGTGGAGCTGCGCACCGCCGACGCCGAGACCTACGAGCTGGGCCAGGAGATCACGGCTGACGTCTTCGAGGACGGCCAGACGGTCGACGTCACCGGCACCACCAAGGGCAAGGGCTTCGCCGGTGTGATGAAGCGCCACAACTTCGCCGGTGTCTCGGCCTCGCACGGCTCCCACCGCAACCACCGCAAGCCCGGTTCCATCGGCGGCGCCTCCACCCCCGGCCGCGTGTTCAAGGGCATGCGGATGGCGGGCCGGATGGGCGGCGTGCGCCAGACCACCCCGAACCTGACCGTCCACGCCGTGGACGCCGAGAAGGGCCTACTGCTGATCAAGGGTGCCGTCCCCGGCCCCCGAGGCAGCGTCGTCCTCGTGCGCACGGCCGCGAAGGGTGCGTGAGCCTCCTATGTCACTTCCCACCATCTCCGTACACACGCCCACCGGCGGTGACGCCGGCACCGTGGACCTGCCCGCCGAGATCTTCGACGTGCAGACCAACGTGCCGCTGATCCACCAGGTCGTCGTGGCCCAGCTGGCCGCGGCCCGCCAGGGCACCCACTCGACCAAGACCCGCGGCGAGGTCCGTGGCGGTGGGCGCAAGCCGTACCGCCAGAAGGGCACCGGCCGCGCCCGCCAGGGCTCGACCCGCGCCCCGCAGTTCGCCGGCGGTGGCGTCGTCCACGGCCCGCAGCCGCGCGACTACAGCCAGCGGACCCCCAAGAAGATGAAGGCCGCCGCCCTGCGCGGTGCCCTCTCCGACCGGGCCCGCCACGGCCGCATCCACGTCCTCAGCGCACTGGTCGAGGGGGACACCCCCTCCACCAAGACCGCCTGGACCGCGATCGCCGCCCTGTCCGACCGGCCCAACTTCCTCGTGGTCCTGGACCGCGCGGACGAGGTCGGCCTGCGCAGCGTGCGCAACCTGGAGCAGGTGCACGTGCTGTTCGCCGACCAGCTGAACACCTACGACGTGCTCTGCGCCGACGACGTGGTCTTCACCGAGGCCGCCCTGGACGCCTACCTGTCTGGTGCGCGCGGGACCCGCGCCACCACCCAGGCCGAGGAGGAGAGCAAGTGAGCACCGCAGCCTTCAACACCAGCAAGGACCCGCGCGACATCTTGCTCTCGCCGGTCGTCTCCGAGAAGTCCTACGCGCTGCTCGACCAGGGCAAGTACACCTTCGTGGTGGACCCCCGGTCGAACAAGTCCGAGATCAAGCGGGCCGTGGAGAGCATCTTCGGGGTCAAGGTCGAGTCGGTCCACACCCTCAACCGGCCGGGCAAGACCCGTCGGACCCGCTTCGGCACGGGCAAGCGCAAGGACACCAAGCGCGCCATCGTGACGCTGCGCGAGGGCACCATCGACATCTTCGGCACGCTCTGAGCCTGGACGAGTAGAGGAACTTTTAGACATGGCTATTCGCAAGTACAAGCCGACGACGCCTGGGCGTCGCGGCAGCAGCGTGGCCGACTTCGTCGAGGTGACCCGCACCACCCCGGAGAAGTCGCTGGTCAAGCCGCTGTCCAAGTCTGGTGGCCGCAACGCCTCCGGGCGCATCACCACCCGGCATATCGGTGGCGGGCACAAGCGTGCCTACCGCGTCATCGACTTCCGCCGGGCGGACAAGGACGGCGTCAACGCCAAGGTCGCGCACATCGAGTACGACCCCAACCGGACGGCACGCATCGCGCTGCTGCACTACACCGACGGCGAGAAGCGTTACATCATCGCGCCGAACCGGCTCAAGCAGGGCGACGTGGTCGAGAACGGCCCATCCGCGGACATCAAGGTGGGCAACAACCTGCCGCTGCGCAACATCCCGGTCGGTACGGTCGTGCACGCGATCGAGCTGCGCCCCGGCGGTGGAGCCAAGATCGCCCGCTCCGCCGGCGCCCGCGTGCAGCTGGTCGCCAAGGAGGGCGCGATGGCTCAGCTGCGCATGCCCTCCGGTGAGATCCGCAACGTCGACGCACGCTGCCGCGCCACGATCGGCGAGGTCGGCAACGCCGAGCAGAGCAACATCAACTGGGGCAAGGCCGGCCGCATGCGCTGGAAGGGCAAGCGCCCCAGCGTGCGTGGTGTGGTGATGAACCCGATCGACCACCCGCACGGTGGTGGCGAGGGCCGCACCTCCGGTGGGCGTCACCCGGTGAGCCCCTGGGGCCAGAAAGAAGGCCGCACCCGTAAGCCCAACAAGCCGAGCGACAACCTCATCGTGCGTCGTCGCCGGACCGGCAAGAAGCGCTGAGCAGGGAGTTAGACAACAATGCCTCGCAGCCTGAAGAAGGGCCCGTTCGTCGATGACCACCTCGTCAAGAAGGTGGACGCGCAGAACGAGGCCGGCACCAAGAACGTCATCAAGACCTGGTCCCGCCGGTCGATGATCACCCCCGACATGCTCGGCCACACCCTGGCCGTGCACGACGGCCGCAAGCACGTCCCGGTCTTCGTGACCGAGTCGATGGTCGGCCACAAGCTCGGTGAGTTCGCTCCGACCCGCACGTTCAAGGGTCACGAGAAGGACGACAAGAAGGGTCGCCGTCGCTGATGACTACCCAGACCGAAGGAAACACCATGGAAGCCAAGGCCGTGGCGCGGTACGTCCGCGTGACGCCGATGAAGTCCCGGCGCGTCGTGGACCTCATCCGGGGCAAGTCCGTCCCGGAGGCGCAGGCGTTGATGCGGTTCGCCCCGCAGAGCGCCAGCGAGCCGGTGCTCAAGGTCCTCAACAGCGCGGTGGCCAACGCCCGTTTCGCCGCGGACCAGCACGGCACCGCCTTCGACGAGGCGGACCTGTTCGTCCAGGAGGCGTTCGTCGACGAGGGCCCCACCATGAAGCGGTTCCGGCCGCGCGCCCAGGGCCGCGCCAGCCGCATCAACAAGCGCACGAGCCACATCACCGTGGTGCTCGCTGAGCGTCCCCGCAAGACCACCGCCAAGGGAGGTGCCCGCTGATGGGGCAGAAGATCAACCCGAACGGCTACCGCCTCGGCATCACCACCGACCACCGCAGCCGCTGGTTCGCCGACTCGACCAAGCCGGGTCAGCGTTACCGCGACTACGTCAAGGAGGATGTCGCGATCCGCGAGCTCCTCTCCACCGGCATGGACCGCGCCGGCATCTCCAAGGTCGAGATCGAGCGCACCCGTGACCGGGTCCGCGTCGACATCCACACCGCCCGGCCGGGCATCGTCATCGGCCGTCGCGGCGCGGAGGCCGACCGCCTGCGCAGCGCGCTGGAGAAGCTGACCGCCAAGCAGGTCCAGCTGAACATCCTCGAGGTGAAGAACCCCGAGGTGGACGCCCAGCTGGTCGCCCAGGGCATCGCCGAGCAGCTCGCCGCCCGCGTCACCTTCCGGCGCGCGATGCGCAAGGGTATGCAGTCCGCGCTGCGCGCCGGTGCCAAGGGCATCCGGATCCAGTGCTCCGGTCGTCTCGGCGGCGCCGAGATGTCCCGGTCGGAGTTCTACCGCGAGGGCCGCGTGCCGCTGCACACCCTGCGCGCGAACATCGACTACGGCTTCTACGAGGCCAAGACCACCTTCGGCCGGATCGGCGTGAAGGTCTGGATCTACAAGGGTGACCTGACCGCCAAGGAGCTGGCCCGCGAAGAGGCCCAGTCCGCCGGCAGCCGTGGCGACCGCCGCGGCGGTCGTGGGGACCGTGGCCCGCGCGCTGAGCGTGGCGAGCGTCGCGGCCGTGCGCCGCGTCGCGACGAGGCCCCGGCCTCCGGTGCTCCGGCCGCCGCCGCTCCTGCTACCACCGAGGGAGAGCAGTCCTGATGTTGATTCCCCGTCGCGTCAAGCACCGCAAGCAGCACCACCCCGGCCGCTCCGGCATGGCCAAGGGCGGCACCGCGCTGGCGTTCGGTGACTACGGCATCCAGGCGCTCGCGCCGGCCTACATCACCAACCGGCAGATCGAGTCCGCGCGTATCGCGATGACCCGCTACATCAAGCGTGGTGGCAAGGTGTGGATCAACATCTACCCCGACCGCCCGCTGACCAAGAAGCCGGCCGAGACCCGCATGGGTTCGGGTAAGGGCTCCCCCGAGTGGTGGGTGGCCAACGTCAAGCCCGGACGCGTCATGTTCGAGCTCTCCGGCGTCACCGAGGAGGTCGCTCGCGAGGCCATGCGCCTGGCGCAGCACAAGCTCCCCATGAAGACCCGTTTCGTCACGCGTGAGGGTGGTGACATCTGATGGCAGTCGGTTCCAAGAACCTGACCCCCGAGCAGCTGCGCGGTCTCGAGGACGGTCCGCTCGCGGACGCCCTGGTCGAGGCCAAGAAGGAGCTGTTCAACCTGCGCTTCCAGTCGGCCACCGGCCAGCTGGAGAGCCACGGCCGCCTGCGCGCGGTCAAGAAGGACATCGCGCGCATCTACACCGAGATGCGCGAGCGTGAGCTCGGTATCGGCCGGGCCCCCCAGGGCGCCGATGACAGCGCCGAAGCGAGCGCGGACGAGAACGAGAAGGTGGGCTGAGGATGAGCCAGAACACGACCGAGAACCCCGAGGTCGAGGTGGACTCGCAGGAGACCGCAGCCACCGAGACTTCCACCGAGACCAGCACCCACGTCGCGCACGAGGCCAGCGAGGCTTCGCTGGGCCACGGCGGCGACCGTAACTACCGCAAGACCCGCCAGGGTTACGTGGTCAGCGACAAGATGGACAAGACCATCACCGTCATGGTGGAGGACCGCGTCAAGCACGCGCTGTACGGCAAGGTCCTGCGCCGCAGCGAGAAGGTCAAGGTGCACGACGAGGCCAACGCGGCCGGCGTCGGTGACCGCGTCCTGATCATGGAGACCCGCCCGCTGAGCGCCACCAAGCGCTGGCGTCTGGTGGACATCCTGGAGAAGGCCAAGTAACACCTCGCCCGGGGGCTTCGCCCCCGGGTACCCCCCACCGGAGGGCTCCGCCCCCCGGACCCACCGACAGGCTGGGGCGAGGGGCACGAACACACCGGCATAACGCCATACCAATCCACGACGTTCGGCAAGGCTCGCCCCGGTCACCGGGACGAGAACCCGCCGGCAGTAGGAGAACGAACTGTGATCCAGCAGGAGTCGCGACTGCGCGTCGCCGACAACACCGGTGCCAAGGAGATCCTGTGCATCCGCGTGCTCGGCGGTTCCGGCCGCCGCTACGCGGGCATCGGTGACACCATCGTGGCGACCGTGAAGGACGCCATCCCCGGCGGCAACGTCAAGAAGGGCGACGTCGTCAAGGCTGTCATCGTGCGCACCAAGAAGGAGCGCCGTCGCCCCGACGGTAGCTACATCCGTTTTGACGAGAATGCCGCGGTCATCCTCAAGACCGACGGTGACCCCCGCGGCACCCGTATCTTCGGCCCGGTGGGTCGTGAGCTGCGCGACAAGCGATTCATGAAGATCGTTTCGCTCGCGCCGGAGGTGATCTGAGCCATGGCGAAGATGAAGATCAAGAAGAATGACCTCGTGCAGGTCATCGCCGGCAAGGACAAGGGTCTGCAGGGTCGCGTCATCGCGGTCTACCGCGAGACCGACCGCGTCCTGGTCGAGGGTGTCAACCGCATCACCAAGCACACCCGTGCCGGTGGCGACCGTGGTGTGAACACCGGCGGCATCCAGGTCCAGGAGGCCCCCATCCACGTGTCCAACGTGATGGTGGTCGACCCGGAGACCAAGACGCCGACCCGGACCAGGACCCGCGTCGAGACCGTCGAGCGCGATGGCCGCAACAAGACTGTGCGCACCCGCGTCGCGGTGCGCTCGGGTAAGGACCTGTGAGCATGACCGAGACGATCAGCCCCGAGACGGGCACCGAGACGAGCACCCACGGCACGCCTGCCGCCCCGCGGCTCAAGGCGCGCTACCACGAGGAGATCAAGCCCGCCCTGCAGGCCGAGTTCGGCCACGGCAACGTGATGCAGGTCCCCGGCCTGGTCAAGATCACGGTGAACATGGGTGTCGGCGAGGCCGCTCGCGACAGCAAGCTCATCGAGGGCGCCATCCGCGACCTGGCCACCATCACCGGCCAGAAGCCGGCGGTCACCAAGGCCCGCAAGTCCATCGCGCAGTTCAAGCTGCGCGAGGGCATGCCGATCGGTGCACACGTCACCCTGCGCGGCGACCGGATGTGGGAGTTCCTGGACCGCCTGCTGTCCCTGGCGCTGCCCCGTATCCGTGACTTCCGCGGCCTCTCGCCGCGGCAGTTCGACGGCAACGGCAACTACACCTTCGGTCTCAACGAGCAGTCCATGTTCCACGAGATCGACCAGGACAAGATCGACCGGGTCCGCGGCATGGACATCACGGTCGTCACCACCGCGAAGAACGACGACGAGGGCCGGGCGCTGCTGAAGCGTCTGGGCTTCCCGTTCAAGGAGAACTGAGCCGATGGCGAAGACCGCTCTGATCAACAAGGCCAACCGCAAGCCGAAGTTCAAGGTTCGTGGCTACACCCGCTGCCAGCGCTGCGGCCGTCCGCACTCGGTCTACCGCAAGTTCGGCCTGTGCCGGATCTGCCTGCGGGAGATGGCCCACCGCGGCGAGCTGCCCGGCGTGACCAAGTCCAGCTGGTGAGCAGCCTGCTGCGCGCACGGCATACCCACCCCACCACCGAAGCCAGAACCATCCTGACCATCGAAGGTCGCCCGGGCCCTGAGGGTCCCGGGGGAAACCGCGATGAGAAAGGGCACGAAGCCCCATGACCATGACCGACCCGATCGCGGACATGCTGACGCGGATCCGGAACGCCAACTCGGCGCACAAGGACCAGGTCTCCATGCCGTACTCCAAGCTGAAGGCGAACATCGCCGACATCCTCAAGGCGGAGGGCTACATCGCCTCCTGGACCACGCAGGACGCCGAGGTCGGCAGCACGCTGACCATCGACCTGAAGTACGGTCCGAACCGCGAGCGTTCGATCGCGGGCGTGCGCCGGGTGTCCAAGCCCGGCCTGCGCGTCTACGCGAAGTCCACCAACCTGCCCCGCGTGCTGGGCGGCCTGGGCGTGGCGATCATCTCCACGTCCTCCGGCCTGCTCACCGACCGCCAGGCAGCCGCCAAGGGCGTCGGCGGCGAAGTGCTCGCCTACGTCTGGTGACCTGGAAGGAGCTGAACTAGATATGTCTCGTATTGGACGACTTCCGATCACCATCCCCTCCGGTGTGGACGTGGCCATCGACGGCGCGACCGTCACGGTCAAGGGGCCCAAGGGCCAGCTGGCGCTGAACGTGGCCCAGCCCATCTCCGTCGGCAAGGGCGAGGACGGCACCGTGCAGGTCAGCCGGCCCAACGACGAGCGCGAGTCCCGCGCCCGCCACGGTCTGACCCGCAGCCTCATCGCCAACATGGTCGAGGGTGTGACCAACGGTTACACCAAGAAGCTGGAGATCCACGGCACCGGTTACCGCGTGGTGGCCAAGGGCAGCGACCTGGAGTTCGCGCTCGGCTACAGCCACCCCATCACGATCAAGGCCCCGGAGGGCATCACCTTCCAGGTCGAGAACCCCACCCGGTTCTCGATCACGGGCATCGACAAGCAGCAGGTCGGCGAGGTCGCTGCGAACATCCGCAAGCTGCGTAAGCCCGACCCGTACAAGGGCAAGGGCGTGCGCTACGAGGGTGAGCACATCCGCCGCAAGGTCGGAAAGGCTGGTAAGTAAGCCATGGCACAGATCGTCAAGCGCTCCAAGACCAAGGTTGCGGCCCGTCAGCGGCGGCACCTGCGGCTGCGCAAGAAGGTCACCGGCACCCCGGCGCGTCCGCGCCTGGTGGTCAACCGGTCCTCGCGCCACGTCTTCGTCCAGCTGGTCGACGACACCGAGAGCAAGACGCTCGCGTCCGCGTCCACCATGGAGGCAGACCTGCGCGCGCTCGAGGGCGACAAGACGGCCAAGGCCAAGCGCGTGGGCGAGCTGCTCGCCGAGCGCGCCAAGGCCCTGGGCGTGGACACCGCCGTGTTCGACCGGGGTGGCAACCGCTACGCCGGCCGCGTGGCTGCGATCGCGGAGGGCGCCCGCGAGGGCGGCCTGTCGCTGTAATCCGACAAGGAAAGAGGAACCATTCCTATGGCTGGTGACTTCCAGCGCCGCGGCACCGGTGACACAGCGTCCGCCGGTGGCGCCCGCGACAACCGTCGGGGCGGCCGCGACAGCAACAGCAACGACCGCCGCGACAGGTCTTCTGGCCGCGGCCGTGAAGACGACCGCAACCAGTACCTGGAGCGCGTCGTGACCATCAACCGGGTGGCCAAGGTCGTCAAGGGTGGCCGCCGCTTCAGCTTCACCGCGCTCGTCGTGGTGGGTGACGGCGACGGCACCGTCGGCGTCGGCTACGGCAAGGCCAAGGAGGTGCCCGCGGCCATCGCCAAGGGCGTGGAGGAGGCGAAGAAGAACTTCTTCCGCGTCCCCCGCATCGCCGGCACCATCCCGCACCCCATCCAGGGTGAGAAGGCGGCAGGCGTCGTCATGCTCAAGCCGGCCAGCCCGGGTACCGGTGTCATCGCCGGTGGCCCGGTGCGCGCCGTGCTCGAGTGCGCCGGCATCCACGACGTGCTGAGCAAGTCGCTCGGCTCCAGCAACTCCATCAACATCGTGCACGCCACGGTGGCCGCCCTGAAGGGCCTGGAGCAGCCGGAGGCGGTCGCCGCCCGTCGGGGTATGTCGCTGGAGCACGTGGCCCCGGCCGCGATGCTGCGGGCCCGCGCCGCCGCGGCGGCCGAGGCGAAGGCGGGTGCCTGATGGCCAAGCTCAAGGTGACCCAGATCAAGTCCACCGTGGGGACCAAGCACATGCACCGGGAGACCGTGCGCAGCCTGGGCCTGAAGCGGATCGGTGACACCGTCATCAAGGAGGACCGCCCCGAGTTCCGGGGTATGGTCCGCACGGTCGCCCACCTGGTGACCGTCGAGGAGGTTGACTGACCATGAGTGAGCAGACTTCTGCCACCGGCGCCGACAACACCCCCGGGCGCGCGCTGAAGGTGCACCACCTCCGGCCCGCCCCCGGCGCCAAGACCGCCAAGATCCGCGTCGGTCGCGGTGAGGGCGGTAAGCGGGGCAAGACCGCCGGGCGCGGCACCAAGGGCACCAGTGCCCGCTACCAGGTGCCCGCGACCTTCGAGGGCGGCCAGACCCCGATGCACATGCGGCTGCCCAAGCTGCGTGGCTTCAAGAACCGGTTCAAGACCACCTACCAGGTCGTGAACCTCGACACCCTCTCCGAGCTGTTCCCCGAGGGTGGCACCGTCACCCCCGCGGACCTGGTGGCCAAGGGCGCGGTCCGCAAGGGCCAGCCGGTCAAGGTCCTGGGCAACGGCGAGATCTCCGTGAAGGTCGACGTGACCGCAGACCGGTTCTCGACCTCCGCCCAGGAGAAGATCCAGGCCGCCGGCGGGACCGTCACGCAGGCCTGAGCAGCACCAACGCGGACTAGGCCCCGGGTCGCACGCGCGACCCGGGGCCTGTTCCGTCCCAGGCGGGCCCGCGCGTCCCGGCGCACCACGCCGGGTCGAGCCGCAGGTCCCGCACTGACGTCGGGCACGGCTTCGTGCCCGACATACCTGCACCACACACATTCGTCAGACACCGACGCTTACCGCCCCCACCGACGAGGGTGTTATCGTCATCCGGATCGATGCCCGCTCCCCGGTGCCCGTCTCGTGGACCGTGGCACCCAGGGGACCCACAGGAGGACCTGAATGCTCTCCGCCTTCGTGCGTGCGTTCAAGACGCCGGATCTTCGGACGAAGATCCTCTTCACGCTCGCGATCATGGCGATCTACCGGCTCGGGACACACATCCCCAGCCCGGGCGTCGACTACGGACTGGTCCAGCAGTGCCTCTCCAACGCCGAGCTCTCGGGCAACGTGCTGGGGATGGTCAACCTCTTCTCCGGCGGGGCGATGGTCCAGCTGTCGATCTTCGCGCTGGGGATCATGCCGTACATCACGGCGGCCATCATCACCCAGCTGCTCACCGTGGTCATCCCGCGGTTCGAGCAGCTGAAGAAGGAGGGCCAGGCCGGGCAGACCAAGATGACGCAGTACACCCGCTACATGACCATCGGTCTGGCGGTGCTGCAGGCATCCACCCTGGTCACCATCGCCCGTGAACCAGCGCGGCTGTTCGGCGGCACCTGCGCGCGCGTGCTCCAGGACGACGGGATCGGCACCATGCTGCTCATCGTGCTGACGATGACCGCCGGCACCGGGCTGATCATGTGGCTGGGCGAGCAGATCACCGAGCGCGGCGTCGGCAACGGTATGTCGCTGCTGATCTTCGTCTCCATCGCCGCCAGCTTCCCCGGCGCGCTGACCTCGATCTTCCAGCGCGACGTGATGACCTTCGTCCTCGTCATGCTGCTGGGCCTGGCGATCATGACCCTGGTCGTCTACGTCGAGCAGTCCCAGCGCCGGATCCCGGTGCAGTACGCCAAGCGGATGATCGGGCGGCGCCAGTACGGCGGGACCTCGACCTACATCCCGCTGAAGCTGAACATGGCCAACGTCATCCCGATCATCTTCGCCAGCTCGATCCTCATGCTGCCGATGCTGGTCGCCAACTTCAACCGGCCCGTGGCGGTGGGGGAGCAGGCGCCTGGCTGGGTCACCTTCGTCGACCGCTACCTGTCGATGGGGATGACCGGTCAGGGCACGCACTGGCTCTACATGGTCATCTACGTCGCGATGATCATCTTCTTCGCCTTCTTCTACACCTCGGTGACCTTCAACCCCACCGACGTCGCCGACAACATGAAGCGCTACGGCGGGTTCATCCCCGGCATCCGTGCCGGCCGGCCCACGGCGGAGTACCTGCAGTACGTCATCACCCGGATCACCACCCCCGGCTCGCTGTACCTGGCCGGGCTGGCGCTCATCCCGCTGATCGCCTTCAACGTCCTGCAGATCCAGGACTTCCCGCTGGGCGGCGCCTCCATCATCATCATCGTGGGCGTGGGTCTGCAGACCATCAAGCAGATCGAGTCCCAGCTCCAGCAGCACGACTACGAAGGGTTCCTCCGCTGATGCGTCTGATCATGCTCGGCCCTCCCGGTGCCGGTAAGGGCACCCAGGCAGCCCTCGTCGCCGACACCCACGGCATCCCGGCCATCTCCACCGGTGACATCTTCCGGGCGAACATCAAGGACGAGACGCCGCTGGGCCTGCAGGTCAAGGAGATCACCGCCTCCGGCGGCTACGTCCCCGACGAGATCACCAACGCGATCGTCAAGGACCGGCTGGCCCAGTCCGATGCGGCCATGGGCTTCCTGCTCGACGGCTACCCCCGGACCACCGGCCAGGTGGACGCCCTGGACGAGATGCTCGGCGACGCCGGGCGCCGGCTGGACGCCGTCATCGAGCTGACCGTCGACACCGACGAGGTCGTGCAGCGGCTCCTCACCCGGGCCCAGGAGCAGGGCCGGGCCGACGACACCGAAGACGTCATCCGCGCGCGCATGCGCATCTACGCCGAGGAGACCGCGCCGCTGGCCGCCGTCTACCGCGAGCGGGGCCTGCTGCACGAGGTCGACGGCATGGGCTCGGTCAAGGAGGTCAACGCCCGCATCGAGCAGGCGCTGTCCGCGGCGATACAGGCCCGGTCGACCGAGGGCAGGGTCGGGCGTCCGGCCGAGGGCCACGTGGCGCCGCCGGCCGGTCCGGTCGACGGCCACGACGACCGCTGACCCGGCCGACCATGTCGATCTTCCGCCGCGGACCCCGCATCGAGTCCAAGACCGACGACCAGCTGCGCGCCATGCGCCGCGCCGGGCTCGTCGTCGCCGACACCCTGGCCCTGGCCCGTGAGCGTGCCGTCGCCGGCACCACCACCCGAGAGCTGGACGCGGCCGCCGAGGACGCGATCCGCGGCGCCGGCGCCGTGCCCAGCTTCCTGGGCTACCACGGCTTCACCGGCAGCCTGTGCATCTCGGTGAACGACGAGGTCGTCCACGGCGTCCCCGGCGACCGGGTGCTGCAGGACGGTGACCTCGTGTCCATCGACTGCGGCGCCATCGTCGACGGCTGGCACGGCGACGCGGCGATCACCCTCGTCGTCGGCGGCCGTGAGCGGGGGAGCGCGGCCGACCTCGCGCTGATGGACGACACCGAGGCCTCGCTCTGGGACGGGCTGGCCGCCCTGCGCGTCGGCGGCCGGCTCTTCGCGGTGGGGGACGCCGTGGAGGACAGTGTCCAGGCGGCGCTGGAACGGCGTCGTGCCGAAGGTGCCCCCGTGCACGAGTACGGCATCCTGGAGGAGTTCGTCGGCCACGGCATCGGGCGCCAGATGCACATGGACCCGCACGTGCCCAACTACGGCGTCGCCGCGAAGGGGCCCCTGGTCCCCGGCGGCGCCACCTTCGCCGTCGAGCCGATGGTCACCCTGGGCACGATCCAGACCCGCACCCTCGACGACGAGTGGACCGTCATCACCACCGACGGCAGCCACGCCGCCCACTGGGAGCACACCGTCGCGGTCACCGACGCCGGCCTGTGGGTGCTCACCGCCCACGACGGCGGCGAGGCCCAGCTGACGGCCCGCGGCGCCCCCTTCGCCCCGCTCGCCGACTGAGTCGTCCCCACCTGTCGCTCGCGACACACCCAGATCCGGTATGTCATGGGTGAGCCGGTTCGTTCCGGCTCACCCATGACGAAGCGGCCGGAGGTGTGACTCGTGCGTCGGCTGGGACTCCGACCCCCCGCTCGGGTCGGTCCGTCTCGCTAGCGCCGCCCTCCGCGGGCCCGCTCGTGCCTGGCGATCAGGTCACGGCGAGCGGTGCGCGCCGCCAGGTCGACCTCGCGGCGCACCTTCTCCTGGTCGAAGAGCTCGGCCCACACCACCCTGGCGACGCCATAGCCGAGCTTGCGGATCCTGCGCTCGCGGGCTCGTTCGGCCAGGACCGCGTCTGAGGGGCTGAGCCCGTCGCCCAGGCGACCCTGGTACTTCACCCTGCCGTCGAACTCCACGACGACACCGAGCTCGGGCAGGTAGAAGTCGACGTACCCGATGAGTCCCTGCTCGTCCCGCAGCGGGTGCTGTGCCACCACCCCGTAGCCCAGGGCCTGCAGGATCACCCGCAGCCACGACTCGCCGGGCGACTCCGCGGTCGGGTCCGCCGCCGCCAGCGCCCGACGTGCGCGTCCCACGCCGGCGACGTGGGCTGCGCGGCCAACCGCGTCCTCGAGGGATGTGCGGGTGCAGAAACCGCCACGCAACGCAGCGTCCATAGCCATCACCGCGGAGACCAGGGGGCCGAGCAGCGCCACACCGACCACCGCGACCTCGGGAGTGACCGTGGGGACCCCCGCACGCTCGATCAGGTATGCCGTCCCCGGGCACCGGTGCACGGTGAAGGCGTCGTGGCGACGCACGCTCCCGACGGGCATGGCATGGACGACATGGATCCGGTCCAGCGTCCTCTCAAGCACGGGCAGGCCCCAGACGACCGCGGCCGTGGCATGGCTGGCGGCCCAGGCACCGGGGCGCGAGCGCAGGATGGCCCGGGCTGCGAGCAGGTGACGCCCCGACTCGTGGTCCATCGCCGCCAACGCCGAGGTCAGCACGTAGGCGCCCCTCGCCACGCGCGTCAGCACCCCGGCACGGACGAGGGAGCGCAGGGTCTCCCGGTTGACGCCCAGAGCACTGGCCTCGGCGGTGGTCACCACCTGGCCGTGGCTGGCCAGGAACGCTGCGAGCTCGGGAGACATAGCGTCTACCGTGGCGCAGGCGGGCGGGGCCCCGCAGTGGCCGGCGCGCAGGCTGTGGACAAACGCGGAGCGAACGGAGCCGGCGGGGACCCGCGGCCGCGCCCGTGCCGCATACCCTGAGCCGGTTCGTCATGGGTGGGCCGGCAAGAACCGGCTCACCCATGACAGACCGGCATGAGGTGGGAGGGGAGAGACCGAGGGTCCTGCGGTAGTGCGGCGACACGGTCACAGCCGCCGCGGGTCGTGCCGGAGGAGAGCGGCAGACCGGGTACGCTGACGGATTGGCCTTGGGGGTTGATTCTCGCGTAGGATGGTGCGTCGGCCCCCGTGGGCTGATGGCAGTACTCGTCACGCGAAAAGTGGAGGACATGGCGAAGAAGGACGGCGTCATTGAGATCGAGGGCACAGTTGTCGAAGCCCTCCCGAACGCGAACTTCCGGGTTGAGCTGACCAACGGTCACGTTGTGCTGGCTCACATCTCCGGCAAGATGCGTCAGCACTACATCCGGATCCTCCCTGAGGACCGGGTGGTCGTGGAGCTCAGCCCGTACGACCTGACCCGCGGACGGATCGTCTTCCGCTACCGCTGACGAACGGGGCCGTCAGGCCCCAGCGGACCGGCCGGGCATGCCCGGGACGGTCCGCGTCGCACGACCACACCCGTACAGATCGACTCAAGGCAGGTTGCCATGAAGGTTCAGCCGAGCGTGAAGAAGATCTGCGACAAGTGCAAGGTGATCCGCCGTCACGGCCGGGTCATGGTGATCTGCGAGAACCTGCGCCACAAGCAGCGCCAGGGCTGAGCAGAGCGACCAGCACGCGTCGCAGAGCGCGACGAGCGCACCTCGACACACCGAGTCAGCATTGAGCTGACATGCAAGAGCTGTGGGGCGGTTCCCGCCCGGCAGTGCACGCACACAACTGAAGATCGTCACGACGTAGCACGCAACACCCGACCCCCGTCGACACGGGACGTCACCCCCGGCCGCGAGAGCCGGGGACCGCGGGCGCAGGCCCACCACAGAGGATGCGGACCGGTGTTGCACCAGACTCTCGCAAGAATCCAAGGAGCACTGCCACATGGCACGACTCATCGGTGTCGACCTGCCGCGCGACAAGCGCGTCGAGGTCGCTCTCACCTACATCTTCGGCGTGGGCCGTACCCGCGCCGTCCAGACGCTGACCGCGACGGGTGTCGACCCGTCCGTCCGCGTCAAGGACCTGACGGAGGAGCAGCTGGTCGCTCTGCGCGACCACCTCGAGGGCAGTTACCGCCTCGAGGGTGACCTGCGCCGTGAGGTGGCCGCCGACATCCGTCGCAAGCAGGAGATCGGCAGCTACCAGGGCCTGCGGCACCGCCGCGGTCTGCCCGTGCACGGTCAGCGCACCAAGACCAACGCGCGCACCCGCAAGGGCCCCAAGCGCACCGTCGCCGGCAAGAAGAAGGCCAAGTAACCAAGTCACACGGGGGCGCTGCCCCCGTGCACCCCGCTGGGGCTCCGCCCCAGACCCCGGAGGTGCGCGGACTCACGTCCTCGTGATCCCGCAGGGCCCACCCCCTGCGACTACTCGGCCCAGTTGCCGCCCACACTGCATACCTCATCAGGAGAAACCACATGCCCCCCAAGAGCCGTCAGGCCAGCGGTGCGCGCAAGGTGCGCCGCAAGGAGAAGAAGAACGTTGCCCTCGGGCAGGCTCACATCAAGAGCACGTTCAGCAACACCATCATCAGCATCACCGACCCCACCGGTGCCGTCATCGCCTGGTCCTCCTCGGGCCAGGTCGGTTTCAAGGGATCCCGCAAGTCGACCCCGTACGCCGCCCAGATGGCTGCCGAGGCCGCCGCCCGCCGGGCGATGGACCACGGCATGCGCAAGGTGGACGTCTTCGTCAAGGGGCCGGGTTCGGGTCGCGAGACCGCGATCCGCTCCCTGACCGCCGCAGGCCTGGAGGTCGGCGCGATCAGCGACGTCACCCCCCAGGCCCACAACGGCGTTCGTCCGCCCAAGAAGCGCCGCAACTGAGCACCGGAAGGAACTAGGTAGAACATCATGGCCCGTTACACCGGACCCATCACCAAGAAGTCCCGCCGGCTCAAGGTCGACCTCGTCGGCGGCGACAAGAGCTTCGACCTGCGCCCGTTCCCCCCGGGGCAGCACGGCCGTCGCCGCAGCCAGGAGAAGGAGTACCTGACCCAGCTGCAGGAGAAGCAGAAGGCCCGCTTCACCTACGGCGTCATGGAGAAGCAGTTCCGTCGCTACTACGCCGAGGCGGCCCGCCGCCCCGGTCGCACCGGCGCCAACCTGCTGGTCATCCTCGAGTCCCGCCTCGACAACGTCGTCTACCGTGCCGGCCTGGCCCGCACCCGCCGCGCCGCCCGCCAGCTGGTGACCCACGGTCACTTCCTGGTCAACGGCCAGCGCGTCGACGTGCCGTCCTACCGCGTCGAGCAGTACGACATCATCGAGGTCCGTCCGCAGTCGGTGGAGACCTTCCCGTTCGAGCTGGCCCGCCAGACCTTCGGCGACCGCCCGATCCCGGCCTGGATGAAGGTCGTCCCCGGCTCGCTGAGGATCCTCATCCACCAGCTGCCCACGCGTGAGCAGATCGACACGATCCTCACCGAGCAGCTCATCGTCGAGTTCTACTCCAAGAACTGACCCGCTGGGGCTTCGCCCCAGATTCCGGTGCAGGTATGGCGTGTCCACGCCATACCTGCACCGGTCCGTCCGGACCGTGGACAGAGATGGTCCGGGCAGGAGCCGAGAGGCTCCACGTTCACGCGGCGTCATATAGCGGTCGCCCGTGGGAAGGACAAAGAACAGTGCTCATCGCACAGCGCCCCATCCTCTCCGAGGAAGTCGTCTCCGAGACCCGCTCCCGGTTCATCCTGGAGCCCCTCGAGCCCGGATTCGGCTACACCCTCGGCAACTCCATGCGCCGGACCCTGCTCTCCAGCATCCCCGGCGCCTCGCTGACCAGCATCCGCATCGACGGCGTGCTGCACGAGTTCTCCACGATCCCGGGGGTGAAGGAGGACGTCACCGAGATCATCCTCAACCTCAAGGGCCTGGTCGTCTCCAGCGAGCACGACGAGCCGGTCGTGATGTACCTGCGCAAGCAGGGTCCCGGCCCGGTCACCGCCGCCGACATCGCCCCGCCGGCCGGCGTGGAGGTGCACAACCAGGACCTGCACCTGGCCACCCTCGGTGAGTCGGGAAAGATCGAGATGGAGATGACCGTCGAGCGTGGCCGTGGCTACGTCTCCGCGGCCCAGAACAAGTCTGGTGAGCAGGAGATCGGGCGGATCCCCGTCGACTCCATCTACTCCCCGGTGCTGGCCGTGACCTACAAGGTCGAGGCCACCCGTGTCGAGCAGCGCACCGACTTCGACCGTCTCGTCCTCGACGTCGAGACCAAGAACTCGATGGCCCCCCGCGACGCCGTCGCCTCCGCCGGCCGCACCCTGGTCGAGCTGTTCGGCCTGGCCCGGGAGCTGAACGTCGAGGCCGAGGGCATCGAGATCGGCCCCTCGTCCGGGGAGGGCGCGCTCGCCTCCGACCTGGCGCTGCCGATCGAGGAACTGGACCTGACCGTCCGGTCCTACAACTGCCTCAAGCGCGAGGGCATCCACAGCGTGGGTGAGCTCGTGGGCCGCAGCGAGGCCGACCTGCTGGACATCCGCAACTTCGGCGCCAAGTCCATCGACGAGGTCAAGGACAAGCTCGCCGAGATGAGCCTGGCCCTGAAGGACAGCCCGCCCGGGTTCGAGGGCGCGAGCAGCTACGAGGACGGCAGCTACGACGACGAGGGTGACGCCGCCTTCGCCGAGGACGAGCAGTACTGAGCAGTCAGTACGGCAGATAAGAAACTGACGAAGGAGAACCCATGCCTGCCCCCAAGAAGGGTCCGCGCCTCGGCGGCGGTCCGGCGCACGAGCGCCTGATCCTGTCCAACCTCGCGACCGCGCTGTTCGAGCACGACCGCATCACCACCACCGAGGCCAAGGCCAAGCGCCTGCGCCCGCTGGCCGAGCGCCTGGTGACTTTCGCCAAGCGCGGTGACCTGCACAACCGCCGCAAGGTGATGGCGATCATCCGGGACAAGGGTGTCGTGCACCGACTCTTCACCGAGATCGGTCCCGACGTCGCCGACCGCGAGGGTGGTTACACCCGGATCACCAAGATCGCTCCCCGCAAGGGCGACAACGCCCCGATGGCGGTCATCGAGCTCGTCCGCGAGCCCGTCGCCAGGAAGGCCGTCGTGCGTCAGGCCGAGGGCGCGACCACCCGTGCCGCCAAGGACAGCGCCCCCGCCGCGCCGGTGAGCGACGCCGAGCTGGCCGCCGAGGAGCCGACCAGTGACGACGCCGCCGTCGACCAGGCCCAGGCCGAGGTGGAGGCCGCCGACGCCGCCGCCGAGCAGGGCGCCGGGGTCGCGGCTCCGGCCGAGACCGTCGAGGTCGCGGACACCGAGAGCGCCGAGGACACCACCGAGGCCGCCATGGTCTCTGCCGGTGCCGACGACGCTCAGGCGGACGACGCCGCCGCGGACGCTGCCGACGAGGCTGCTGCCGACGGCGAGGACGCCGACCAGAAGTGAGCTGACCGCGCCCGTCACGGCGCGCTCATCCAGGGCCGTCTCCCCACGGGGAGGCGGCCCTGTGGTCTGTCCAGGGCGTCCTGTCGATCCACCCGCCTCCTTGCCTCGCTTCCCGTGCCTCGCTTCCCGTCCCTCGCTTCCCGTCCCTCGCTTCCCGTCCCTCGCGCCCACAGAACGGCGCGTGGCGGGTGGCAGGATGGGCCCCGTGCGTGTGCGCCTGGACTTCGCCTACGACGGGACCGACTTCTCCGGCTGGGCCCGGCAGCCGGGCCTGCGCACGGTCGAGGAGGAGCTGGCCGCTGCGCTGGGGAGGGTGCTGCGCGTCCCACCGCCGCGGCTGACCGTGGGCGGACGGACCGACGCCGGGGTGCACGCCCGCGGCTCCGTGTGCCATCTCGACGTCACCCCGCAGGTATGGGGTGCCCTGCCCGGGCGCTCGGACCGCACCCCGGGTGCCGCGCTGGTCACCCGCCTGCGCGGAGTGCTCCCCGAGGACGTCGTGGTGCGGGCCGCCACGGAGGTCCCGGACGCCTTCGACGCCCGGTTCTCGGCCCTTCGCCGCCGGTACACCTACCGCATCTGCGACCGGCCCGCCCAGCTGGACCCGCTGCGGCGCAGGGACACCGTCATCGTGCGACGGCCGCTGGAGGTCTCCGCCATGGATGCCGCAGCCCGATCGCTGGAGGGGCTGCGCAACTTCGCGGCGTTCTGCCGGCCCCGGGAGGGCGCCAGCACGGTGCGGACCCTGCTGCGGCATACCTGGCGCCGGGACCAGGACGGCATCGTGGTGGGGACGGTGGAGGCCGACGCCTTCTGCCACAGCATGGTCCGGGCCCTGGTCGGCTCCGTCGTCCCGGTGGGGGAGGGGAGGCGTCCGGTGACCTGGCCCGAGGAGGTCGCCGACCGCGCGGTGCGCGACCCGAACGTCCAGGTGATGCCCGCCCACGGGTTGTGCCTGGAGGAGATCACCTACCCCGAGGGGGAGCAGGCGCTGGCCGCCCGGGACCTGGAGAGTCGCGCGGTGCGCTCGCTGCCCGGGCGCTAGGGTGACGGGCATGCTGGCTGCGTATGCCGAGTCCCTCCACCCCGACGACCCGCTGGCCGGTCTACGGGTCGACGAGCGTCCCGAGCCGCAGGAGCGGCCCGGTTGGGCGGTCCTTCCCGTCGTGGCAGCAGGGCTGAACCACCACGACCTGTGGTCGTTGCGGGGGGTGGGCCTGCCGGAGGAGCGGCTGCCGATGATCCTGGGCTGCGACGCGGTGGCCCAGCACCCCGAGCACGGTGAGGTGGTCATCTACCCGGTGCTGTCCGGGACTCCGGGCTGGACTGGCGACCTCACCCTCGACCCCCGCCGCTCGCTGCTGTCGGAGGTGCACCAGGGCACCCTGGCCGAGCTGGTGACAGTGCCCGAGGGACAGTGGGTGCCCAAGCCCGAGCACCTGGGCGCGGTCGAGGCGGCCGCCCTGTCCACCTCGTGGCTCACGGCCTACCGGATGCTGTTCACCCGAGCCGACGTGCGGCCCGGCGACACGGTGCTCGTCCAGGGAGCCGGCGGCGCCGTCTCGACGGCCCTGATCCAGCTCGGTCACGCGGCGGGCCTGACCGTCTGGGTCACCGGCCGAGACGAGACCAAGCTGCGCAGGGCGCAGGACCTCGGCGCTGCGCGCGCCTTCGAGGTGGGGGAGCGGCTGCCGGCGCGGGTCGACGCGGTGCTCGAGAGCGTGGGTGCGGCGACCTGGTCCCACTCGGTCAACGCACTGCGTCCCGGTGGGGCGATCGTCATCTGCGGGGCGACGTCCGGCGACGCCCCGCCCAGGGCGGAGCTGACCAAGATCTTCTTCAAGCAGCTGCGGGTGCTCGGCTCCACGATGGGAAGCCTGGAGGAGCTGACCGCCCTGAGCCGGTTCGTGCAGACCAGCGGGCTCCGGCCCGAGGTAGACAGCACCTACCCCCTGGCGCAGACGCGCGAGGCCCTGGCGAAGATGGAGCGCGGAGACGTCGTGGGCAAGATCGGCATCACCGTCGGCTGAGCCCTTCAGGGCCTCATCAGCGCGCTGACCTGCGGCGATGTCCGCTCGACCGGCCGGCTGGCGGCCACCGTGGGCGCCGATTTGCCTCGTGGGCCGAGGACGCTGTACTGTTCTATCTCGCTGCCGGACGCGAAAGCGGAGGTGGCCCAGCCGCTCGGCACCCACCTCCACTCACATCCGCCAGGATGACGATTTGGAGCAGCGGAGCAGAGCATGTAGGCTGGAGAGGTTGCCCCGGACGGGGAAGGCCACCAGGCCCGACTCGTCGGTGTGTGTCCGATTCTTGAGAACTCAACAGCGTGTCAGATTTATTGATGCCAATTGTTTGTTTGTCGTGCCTGGTCTGGTTTTGGCTGGGTTGGGTGCGGCGTTTTTTGACTGCCATGTCTTGACCCCCCGTTGGGGTGTGGTGGTTTTGCTTGTGATCTGGCTCTTGATAAGGGTTTAGGTTTTTATCGGAGAGTTTGATCCTGGCTCAGGACGAACGCTGGCGGCGTGCTTAACACATGCAAGTCGAACGATGAAGCGCAGCTTGCTGCGTGGATTAGTGGCGAACGGGTGAGTAACACGTGAGTAACCTGCCCTCCACTCTGGGATAACTCCGGGAAACCGGTGCTAATACTGGATATGACTGTCACTCGCATGGGTGGTGGTGGAAAGATTTATCGGTGGTGGATGGACTCGCGGCCTATCAGCTTGTTGGTGGGGTAATGGCCTACCAAGGCGACGACGGGTAGCCGGCCTGAGAGGGTGACCGGCCACACTGGGACTGAGACACGGCCCAGACTCCTACGGGAGGCAGCAGTGGGGAATATTGCACAATGGGCGAAAGCCTGATGCAGCGACGCCGCGTGCGGGATGACGGCCTTCGGGTTGTAAACCGCTTTCAGCTCTGACGAAGCTTTTTGTGACGGTAGGAGCAGAAGAAGCACCGGCTAACTACGTGCCAGCAGCCGCGGTAATACGTAGGGTGCGAGCGTTGTCCGGAATTATTGGGCGTAAAGAGCTTGTAGGCGGCTTGTCGCGTCTGCTGTGAAAGCCCGGGGCTTAACCCCGGGTCTGCAGTGGGTACGGGCAGGCTAGAGTGTGGTAGGGGAGACTGGAATTCCTGGTGTAGCGGTGGAATGCGCAGATATCAGGAGGAACACCGATGGCGAAGGCAGGTCTCTGGGCCATTACTGACGCTGAGAAGCGAAAGCGTGGGGAGCGAACAGGATTAGATACCCTGGTAGTCCACGCCGTAAACGTTGGGCGCTAGGTGTGGGTCCCATTCCACGGGGTCCGTGCCGCAGCTAACGCATTAAGCGCCCCGCCTGGGGAGTACGGCCGCAAGGCTAAAACTCAAAGGAATTGACGGGGGCCCGCACAAGCGGCGGAGCATGCGGATTAATTCGATGCAACGCGAAGAACCTTACCAAGGCTTGACATGCACCGGACGACTGCAGAGATGTGGTTTCCCTTTGTGGCTGGTGCACAGGTGGTGCATGGTTGTCGTCAGCTCGTGTCGTGAGATGTTGGGTTAAGTCCCGCAACGAGCGCAACCCTCGTTCTATGTTGCCAGCGGTTCGGCCGGGGACTCATAGGAGACTGCCGGGGTCAACTCGGAGGAAGGTGGGGATGACGTCAAATCATCATGCCCCTTACGTCTTGGGCTTCACGCATGCTACAATGGCCGGTACAAAGGGCTGCGATCCCGTGAGGGGGAGCGAATCCCAGAAAGCCGGTCTCAGTTCGGATTGGGGTCTGCAACTCGACCCCATGAAGTCGGAGTCGCTAGTAATCGCAGATCAGCAACGCTGCGGTGAATACGTTCCCGGGCCTTGTACACACCGCCCGTCAAGTCACGAAAGTCGGTAACACCCGAAGCCGGTGGCCCAACCCCTTGTGGGAGGGAGCTGTCGAAGGTGGGACTGGTGATTGGGACTAAGTCGTAACAAGGTAGCCGTACCGGAAGGTGCGGCTGGATCACCTCCTTTCTAAGGAGCTCAACGGCCTCGCCCGCTGCTGGTGGGTGGGGTTGGTGGCCGCGTGGTGCACCCGAGTGTGGTGCCCGTGGTTGCTCTGGGTGGAACATCGATAGGTCAGTTGCTGCGCCTTCTGGTGCTGCATGTCGTGAGTACGGCTCGTCCTCTGCTGTTGGTGGGGGGTGGGTGTGGAAAGTGGGGTGTGGTGGTGGGGGTGTGGTGCTTGGCACGCTGTTGGGTCCTGAAGGATCGGGCCCTGTCTTCCTGGACATGCGCGCACTGTGTGCGTGGGTGTGCAGGGGGTGGGTCGGGTGTCCTTTGGTTGCTGGGGCCGTTGACGTACGCCGGTTGTGCTGGTGTGGGTTGGTGGTTGGCCTGGTTGTTGGTTGAGAACTGTACAGTGGACGCGAGCATCTTAAGTCTTTGTGTGACTTTTGTTAAGTTTTTAAGAGCGCACGGTGGATGCCTTGGCACCAAGAACCGAAGAAGGACGTAGGAATCTGCGATAAGCCTCGGGGAGTCGATAACCAGACTGTGATCCGAGGGTGTCCGAATGGGGAAACCCGGCCAGCTTCATCGCTGGTCACCCGCACCTGAATATATAGGGTGTGTGGAGGGAACGTGGGGAAGTGAAACATCTCAGTACCCACAGGAAGAGAAAACAACATGTGATTCCGTGAGTAGTGGCGAGCGAAAGCGGATGAGGCTAAACCGAGCACTGTGTGATACCTGGTAGGGGTTGCAGTGTCGGGGTTGTGGGAGTGTCACGTTCCGGGTCTACCAGCCCGGTGCACAGTAAGAAATTCTGCGTGTAGGTGAAAGGTCTGGAACGGCCTGGCGAAGACGGTGAGACCCCGGTAGCCGAAACATGTGGGACTGTGTGTGATGCCACCCGAGTAGTACGGGGCCCGAGAAATCCCGTACGAATCTGGCAGGACCACCTGCTAAGCCTAAATATTACTTGGTGACCGATAGCGGACAAGTACCGTGAGGGAAAGGTGAAAAGTACCCCGGGAGGGGAGTGAAATAGTTCCTGAAACCGTGCGCTTACAATCCGTCGGAGCCTGCCTTGTGTGGGTGACGGCGTGCCTTTTGAAGAATGAGCCTGCGAGTTAGTGCTCAGTGGCGAGGTTAACCCGTGTGGGGTAGCCGTAGCGAAAGCGAGTCCGAATAGGGCGTTTGAGTCGCTGGGTCTAGACCCGAAGCGGAGTGATCTACCCATGGCCAGGGTGAAGCGCGGGTAAGACCGCGTGGAGGCCCGAACCCACTTAGGTTGAAAACTGAGGGGATGAGCTGTGGGTAGGGGTGAAAGGCCAATCAAACTCCGTGATAGCTGGTTCTCCCCGAAATGCATTTAGGTGCAGCGTCATGTGTTTCTTGCCGGAGGTAGAGCTACTGGATGGCTGATGGGCCTTACCGGGTTACTGACGTCAGCCAAACTCCGAATGCCGGTAAGTGAGAGCATGGCAGTGAGACTGCGGGGGATAAGCTTCGTAGTCGAGAGGGAAACAGCCCAGATCACCAGCTAAGGTCCCTAAGCGTGTGCTAAGTGGGAAAGGATGTGGAGTTGCGAAGACAACCAGGAGGTTGGCTTAGAAGCAGCCACCCTTGAAAGAGTGCGTAATAGCTCACTGGTCAAGTGATTCCGCGCCGACAATGTAGCGGGGCTCAAGCACACCACCGAAGCTGTGGCACCAACATTTTTGCTCGGCCTGTCCTCCTTGTGGGGGTGGGTCCAGGCGTGTTGGTGGGTAGGGGAGCGTCGTGCCGGGAGTGAAGCATCCGAGTGATCGAGGTGTGGATCCGGCACGAGTGAGAATGCAGGCATGAGTAGCGAATGAAGAGTGAGAAACTCTTCCGCCGAATAACCAAGGGTTCCAGGGTCAAGCTAATCTGCCCTGGGTAAGTCGGGACCTAAGGCGAGGCCGACAGGCGTAGTCGATGGACATCCGGTTGATATTCCGGAACCGGCGAAGGACCGCCCAATACCGAGTCCGGTGATGCTAAGCGCCCGAGCCGTCCAGCCGGTCACGCACCTTCGGGTGTGTGGCTTTGGGCGGTGAGCGCGTGACCCGAGCCGGTAGTAGGTAAGCGATGGAAGGACGCAGGAAGGTAGCCTCCGCGTGGCGATGGTTGTCCACGTCTAAGAGCGCAGGGCCGGGGAGTGGTAAATCCGCCCCATCAGTGCCTCAGGCTTGATAGTGACCACGTATGTGGGAAGTAGGGTGATCCTATGCTGCCAAGAAAAGTTCCTAGCGAGGTTCTAGCCGCCCGTACCCCAAACCGACTCAGGTGGTTAGGTAGAGAATACCAAGGCGATCGAGTGAATCGTGGTTAAGGAACTCGGCAAAATGCCCCCGTAACTTCGGGAGAAGGGGGGCCGGACGCGTGAAACCCCTTTGCGGGTTAGCGCTGATGGCCGCAGAGACCAGGGAGAAGCGACTGTTTACTAAAAACACAGGTCCGTGCGAAGTCGCAAGACGATGTATACGGACTGACGCCTGCCCGGTGCTGGAACGTTAAGGGGACGGGTTAGCCGCAAGGCGAAGCTCTGAACTTAAGCGCCAGTAAACGGCGGTGGTAACTATAACCATCCTAAGGTAGCGAAATTCCTTGTCGGGTAAGTTCCGACCTGCACGAATGGCGTAACGACTTCTCCACTGTCTCAACCGCGAACTCGGCGAAATTGCACTACGAGTAAAGATGCTCGTTACGCGCAGCAGGACGGAAAGACCCCGGGACCTTTACTATAGCTTGATATTGGTGTTCGGTACGGCTTGTGTAGGATAGGTGGGAGACTGTGAAGCAGCCACGCCAGTGGTTGTGGAGTCATCGTTGAAATACCACTCTGGTCGTTCTGAATGTCTAACCTCGGTCCGTGATCCGGATCAGGGACAGTGTCTGGTGGGTAGTTTAACTGGGGCGGTTGCCTCCTAAAGGGTAACGGAGGCGCCCAAAGGTTCCCTCAGCCTGGTTGGTAATCAGGTGTCGAGTGTAAGTGCACAAGGGAGCTTGACTGTGAGACAGACATGTCGAGCAGAGACGAAAGTCGGGACTAGTGACCCGACGGTGGCTTGTGGAAGCGCCGTCGCTCAACGGATAAAAGGTACCCCGGGGATAACAGGCTGATCCTGCCCAAGAGCTCATATCGACGGCATGGTTTGGCACCTCGATGTCGGCTCGTCGCATCCTGGGGCTGGAGTCGGTCCCAAGGGTTGGGCTGTTCGCCCATTAAAGCGGTACGCGAGCTGGGTTTAGAACGTCGTGAGACAGTTCGGTCCCTATCCGCTGCGCGCGGAGGAAACTTGAGAAGAGCTGTCCCTAGTACGAGAGGACCGGGATGGACGAACCTCTGGTGTGTCAGTTGTCCTGCCAAGGGCACCGCTGATTAGCTACGTTCGGACGTGATAACCGCTGAAAGCATCTAAGCGGGAAGCACACTTCAAGATGAGGTTTCCATGCACCTTTGGTGTGAGAGGCTCCCAGCTAGACTACTGGGTTGATAGGCCGGACGTGGAAGCACAGTAATGTGTGAAGCTGACCGGTACTAATAAGCCGACAACTTAACAATCCCACGGGGCTCCGCCCCGTGTACCCCGCAAAGACAAGACAAGATCTGCGTCCACTGTACGGTTCCCGACCCACAACCACCCCTGTGTCCACGTCCAGCCGTGGCACAAGGACAGAGTTGAACAAGGGTTGATCGTGTTACGGCGGTCATAGCGTCAGGGAAACGCCCGGTCACATTCCGAACCCGGAAGCTAAGCCTGACAGCGCCGATGGTACTGCACTGGAGACGGTGTGGGAGAGTAGGACACCGCCGGACCTCTTTTCAAAGGCCCGCCTGGAGCAATCCGGGCGGGCCTTTGGCATGCCCCGGAACGATCGGCTCCGGCTTCGGTCATGCCAAGATGGGGCGGTGACCGTCGCTGCCGCCTCCACGTCCCACCCGCCGACCGAGCTGGGGCCTCGGGTGGCGGTGCTCACCTCGGGCGGCGACTCGCAGGGGATGAACGCGGCCATCCGCGCCGTCGTGCGGGCGACCCTCCGGCTCGGGGGTCAGCCATACGCCATCCACGAGGGGTGGGCCGGCGCGGTTGCGGGTGGAGTCGCGATCCGCGCGCTCACCTGGGACGACGTCGGTGGCATCCTGCACATGGGCGGGACCGTGCTGGGCACGGCCCGGTGCCCCGAGTTCCGCACCCGGGAGGGGATGCGGGCGGCGGCGCGCAATCTCGTGCAGCACGGCATCGACCGGCTCGTCGTCATCGGCGGGGACGGGTCCCTGCGCGGGACCGAGGAGTTCCGTCACGAGTGGCCCTCGCTGCTGAGCGAGCTGCTCGAGCAGGGGGCGATCACCACGGAGCAGCCGCAGGCCCATCCGGTGCTGACCGTCGCCGGTCTCGTGGGCTCCATCGACAACGACATGGCCGGCACCGACATGACGATCGGTGCAGACACGGCCCTGCACCGCATCGTGGACGCCATCGACGCCCTGCGGTCCACGGCCGCCAGCCATCAACGCACGTTCGTGGTGGAGGTGATGGGGAGACACTGCGGGTACCTCGCCCTGATGGCCGCCGTCGCGGGCGCCGCCGACGCGGTCCTCGTCCCGGAGGATCCGCCGGGGCCGGACTGGCGCGATGCGCTGGTCAGCCGGCTGGAGGCCTCCCGCGAGGCCGGCCTCCGAGACCTCATCGTGGTGGTGGCCGAAGGCGCGACCGACTCGGAGGGGCACCGGATCACGAGCGGCCAGGTCGGGGAGGTCATCACCGAACGCCTGGGCGGCGAAGGAGCCAGGGTCACCATCCTCGGCCACGTACAGCGCGGCGGGCGCCCCTCTGCCTATGACCGCTGGATGCCCACCCTGCTGGGGTATGCCGCCGTGCAGCAGGTGCTGCACGGCACAGACATCCCCGCCCAGGTGGTCGGGGTCCGCGACAACCGCCTCGTACCGCTGCCTCTCGGCAGCGCGGTCGAGGACACTACGGCGGTCAAGACCGCGCTCGAGGGCGGAGACTTCGCCGCCGCACGGACGGCGCGCGGCCGCTCCTTCTCCGCACTCAGCGAGGTCGTCGCCGAGCTCTGTGCCCCGCCGCGGGTGCCCGGGCGACTCGCTGACCCGCACGGCACCGCATACCCGCCGAGCCCGACGCGGGCACCACGCCGCATCGCGGTGCTGCACGCCGGGGGCGTCGCGCCCGGCATGAACACCGCGGTGCGTACCCTCGTGCGGTCCGCGTCCGTGACGGGCGACGTGGTGCTGGGAGTGCGCGGCTCGGTCCCCGGCCTCGTCGCCGGCCGGGTCGCCGCCCTGGACTGGGCGGAGGTCGACGACTGGGTCGGGCGGGCGGGCGCCGAGCTCGGGACCCGCAGGATCGTCCCGGACGCTACTCAGACGCTGCAGATCGCCGAGACGTTGGCCCGGGAAGGCGTCGACGCACTCGTCCTGGTCGGAGGCATCGAGGCCTACCGGACCGCAGCCGTGCTGCACGGGGCCCGGGACGCGCACCCTGCGTTGGGGATCCCGATGGTGTGCGTCCCGGCCGCCATCGACAACAACCTCCCGGGCGCCGAGCTGTCCATCGGTGCCGACACCGCCCTCAACACCATCACCGCCGCGCTGGACAAGCTGCGCATGTCCGCCTCGGCGACCCAGCGGTGCTTCGTGGTGGAGACGATGGGCGGTCCCTGCGGCTACCTGGCGATGATGAGCGGTCTCGCAGCCGGGGCCGAGCGGGTCTACCTGCCGGAGGAGGAGATCGGGATCGTGGACCTGGCCGAGGATGCGGAGCGGATGACCCGCACCTTCGGGCAGGGCCGGCAGCTGTGGCTGGCCATCCGTGGGGAGCAGGCCAACGCGAACTACTCGGCCGAGCTGATGACCCGGATCTTCGAGGAGGAGGGCGGCGACCACTTCGACGTCCGACGGATCGCCCTCGGCCACGTGCAGACCGGCGGGGAACCCACGCCCTACGACCGGTTGCTCGCCACCCGGCTCGTCCGCGCAGCCCTGGCGCACATCGACCACGAGCTGACCGCCGGAGCAGCCAGCGCCTGCTACATCGGCGAGGTCGACGGACAGGAGCGGATCACCCCCATCGACCACCTCGCCGAGGAGATGGAGCCCACGCTGGACCGGCCACGCAGCCAGTGGTGGCTCGACCTGCGACCGGTGGGCTCCGTCGTCTCCGACCGGCATGCCACGACCCCTGTCGTCGGTGTGCCCGTCGTCGGCGGCAGCTGAGGAGCGGGCATGTCGGGCGAGCCCCTTGACCTGTCGCGAGCCCGCGCGCACTGGATCCGGCGGGACCTGGTGGCCCTGCCGCCCGGTGCGCTGCCCACCGGGTGCCCGGTCGAGCACCTGTCCTGGTCGCTGGTGGTCGCGGCGGACGGTGGCCTGGACCTCGACCGCCTGGTCGCCGGGTCGCAGGATGGTGCCGAGGAGCTGCCGCTGCGGCTCCAGGCGGGGCCCCTGCCTGAGTCCGTGGCCGACGCCTGGCCTCACCTGAAGGGTGCCTACCCGCTTCACCTGGCCGACCCGGACGCGGCCCGTGCCGAGGACCTCCTGCGCGGCCAGACCGCGCTGCTCGTCCGTGACCCGACCGGGGCCGTGATGGTCGCCACGTCCGTCCAGGTCCCAGGCGTGCTGGACGACCTGTATGCCGCGTCCGCCACCGGCCGTTCCTACGGCCCCAGCTGGACCACCGACGGCCACGGGCTCCGCGTGCCCACCCTGACCCTGTGGGCCCCCACCGCCCGCGGGGTGACCCTCCTGCTCTGGGAGGAGGTGCAGGCGCAGCACCCGGCCGAGGCCTCCTTCCCCGTCGGCGAGCCGGTCCGGGTGGCGATGCACCGGCAGCAGGACGGCGCCTGGACGGTGACCGGCACCCCGGAGTGGACCGACCGGTGCTACCTGTACGAGCTGGAGCACGTCATACCCGGCAGTGGCGCGCGCCGGACCGTCCGCAGCACCGACCCCTGGTCCGTCGGTCTGGCCCTCGACTCCAGGTGGTCGGTCATCGTGGACCTGGAGGATCCCGTCCACGCACCGGCACGGTGGCGCGAGGCCCCGCTGCCGCCGCCGATCCGTGCCGTCGACCAGGCGATCTACGAGCTGCACGTGCGTGACTTCTCCCGGGGCGATGACCGGGTGCCCGACGGGCTCCGTGGCAGCTACCTGGCGTTCGGGCAGCCGGGGCACGGCCGCGACCACCTGCGCGCGCTGGCCGAGGCGGGGCTGAGCACCGTGCACCTGCTGCCCACCTTCGACCTGACCTCGATCCCGGAGGACCCTGCCGAACAGCTGCACGCCGACCCTGACGAGCTCGCCGCGCTGCCACCGGACTCGGCGGAGCAGCAGAGGCGGGTGCGCGCGGTGGCGGGCCGGGACCCGTTCAACTGGGGTTACGACCCCTGGCACTTCCTGGTTCCGGAGGGGTCCTACACGTCCACGCCGGGCGAGGCCCACGGTGGCCGCCGGACCGCGCAGTTCCGGGACATGGTCGGCGTCCTGCACGAGCTCGGCCTCAGGGTGGTGCTGGACCAGGTCTACAACCACACCACCGACTCCGGGCTGCACCGCACCTCGGTGCTGGACCGCGTGGTGCCCGGCTACTACCACCGGCTCGACGGGGACGGGCGGGTGGAGACCTCCACGTGCTGCCAGAACGTGGCGACCGAGCACGCCATGGCGGAGCGGCTCATGGTGGACGGCTGCGTGCTGTGGGTGCGGCACTACCGGGTCGACGGCTTCCGCTTCGACCTCATGGGACACCACAGCCGCGCCACCATGATGGCCGTGCGACGGGCGCTGGACGCACTCACCGTCGCCGAGCACGGCGTCGACGGCAGCGCGGTCCTCCTCTACGGCGAGGGCTGGAACTTCGGCGAGGTCGCCGACAACGCCCGCTTCCACCAGGCTGTGCAGGGGCAGCTGGCCGGCACCGGGATCGGCACCTTCAACGACCGCCTGCGCGACGCCGTGCGGGGAGGCTCGGTCCACGACCCGGACCCGCGGACCGGGCTGGGTTTCGTCACGGGTGGGCCGACGGGGGAGCGCGTCGACCAGATCCAGGTCGGCCTCGCCGGCGGGTTGCGCCGGATCAGCTTCCGGTCCCAGGCCACGGGGCAGCAGGTGACCGGCGAGCGGGTGCCCTACGGCCAGGCGCCCACCGGGTATGCCGAGTCGCCCGAGGAGGTGGTCAACTACGTCGACGCCCACGACAACGAGACGCTGTGGGACACCCTGGTGCTCAAGCTCCCGCAGGGGACGTCGATGAGGGAGCGGCTCCGGCGCAACACCCTGGCGCTGGCCACCGTGACCCTGTCGCAGGGCATCTGCTTCTGGCACGCGGGGGCCGAGCTGCTGCGCAGCAAGAGCCTGGACCGCAACAGCTACGCCTCCGGCGACTGGTTCAACCATCTTGACTTCGCCCTCGGCGACAACGGCTTCGGCCGCGGGCTGCCTCCGGAGCCGGACAACGGGACGCGGTGGCCGGTCATGCGTCCGTTGCTGGCCGACCCCGCCCTGCTGCCGTCCGCGCAGGACCAGGCCCATGCGGTGGCGTGCGCCCACGACCTGCTGCGACTGCGCGCGGCTCACCCGCTGCTGCGGCTGGGCTCCGCGACGGCGATCCTGGAGAAGGTCACCTTCCCCGTCTCCGGCACGGCGGACGGGGCGGACGACCTGGTGGTGATGCTGGTCGACGACCTGCGCGGGCCACGCAGCGACGCACCGGAGTCCGGCGTCCTCGTCATCCTCAACGCGGGCGGCGGGCGTGAGGTGAGGCTGCCCGCGCTCGCGGGTCAGCGGTGGCAGCTCTCCCCGGTGCAGCGGACGGGGGTGGACGAGGTGGTCACAGGCGCGCTGTGGGATGTGGCTGAGGGCCGGGCCAGCGTCCCGGGGCTCTCGGCCGTCGTGCTGGTGCGGCCGGGCTGAGCGGTATGCCGGGATCGCGGTGAGAGCGGGACGGATCAGGACGGATCGGGGCGGAGCCGGTCAGGGTGAGCGGCGGTCGACCGGCAGGGCGCAGGTGTAGACGACCACCCGCTTGGCCTGGGGGTTGCCCTGACCGACCCGGCGATAGCGCTCCAGCACCTCCAGCAGCTCGGCGCGCAGCGCGGTGGCCTGTTCGGCGGTGACCTGCACCGTGTGGTCCTGCAGGCCGCACACGTCCTGCCAGACCGGGTCCCAGGCGTGCTGCTCGGTCAGCCAGGACCGCGCTCGGTCCCCGAAGTGGGCGAGGTAGTCCAGCGCGAGCCAGTCCACGGCATGTGCGTCGTCCTCGTCGACGTCCTCCTCGCCGCCCCCGGAGCTCACGGTGACCAGGCCGACGTCCTCCTGCGCCACCGCCTCCCACACCCTGCGCCGGCCGGTGCCAGTGGCAGTGTCCTGGACCAGGCCGACGGCCTCGAGCTGACGCAGGTGGTATGACGTGGCGCCGGTGTGCGTGTCGAGGGCCCGGGCCAGGTCGCTGGCGGTGGCCCGGCCGTGCACGCGCAGCTCGGCCAGGATCCGGCTGCGCAGGGGATGGGCCAGGGTCCGCAGCGCGGACCGCTCCGAGGTGCGGGGGCTGGTGCGCTCCCCGCCGCGCTCAGGACGGCGGGCGGCCCCGGCGTCGTCTCGGGCGGTCATGCCCGCAGCCTACGCGGCGCGACGCGGATGCACAATAGTTATGCACAAACACTCGGCATCGCGTCCTGGGCCACCCCTCCAGGGTGCTCTGACCTGCAGATTTGCCCGTTTTGGGTGGTGCCGACAGCGTCGGTAGACTTGAGGGGTTGCCCAATCACACACCAGACGAAGGTTAGGCAGATGCGAACCTACACCCCCAAGGCCGGCGAGATCACTCGCGCCTGGCACGTCATCGATGCCACGGACGTCGTCCTGGGTCGGCTGGCGTCCCAGACGGCGATCCTCCTGCGCGGCAAGCACAAGACGATCTTTGCCCCGCACCTCGACACCGGTGACCACGTCATCATCATCAACGCCGACAAGGTGGCCCTGACCGGCGCCAAGCTGGAGCAGAAGAAGGCCTACCGGCACTCCGGCTACCCCGGTGGCCTGAAGGCCGAGAGCTACGAGCAGCTGCTCGAGAAGAACCCCGCCCGGGCCGTGGAGAAGGCCGTGCGCGGCATGCTCCCCAAGAACTCCCTGGGTCGACAGGTGATCACCAAGCTCAAGGTCTACGCCGGCGACGCCCACCCGCACGCGGCCCAGCAGCCGGTGCCCTATGAGATCTCCCAGGTCGCGCAGTAAGGAACATGACGATGACTGACACCACCCTTGACGTCGACACCGACGAGTTCGACGAGAACGCGATCTCCGAGTACACCACCGAGTCCGAGGCTCCCACCGAGGAGCAGGCCCAGCGCCGCAGCGCCTCGGTCCCCGGCGCCGGCACCGGTCGCCGCAAGCAGGCCGTGGCTCGCGTCCGGATCATCCCGGGCACCGGCGAGTGGCGGATCAACGGCCGCACGCTGGAGGAGTACTTCCCCAACAAGGTGCACCAGCAGATCGCCGGCGAGGCCCTGGCCCTGCTCGAGCTGGACGGCGCCTACGACGTGCTGGTCCGCGTGCACGGCGGAGGCCCCTCCGGTCAGGCCGGCGCGGTCCGTCTCGGCGTGGCCCGCTCGCTCAACGGCGTGGACCCGGAGCTGAACCGCCCGGCCCTGAAGAAGGCCGGCCTGCTCACCCGTGACGCCCGCGTGCCGGAGCGCAAGAAGGCTGGTCTGAAGAAGGCCCGTAAGGCGCCGCAGTACAGCAAGCGCTGATCCTCCCGGTCCTGCTGGACCGACCACGAAGGGGGCGCGACATCTGTCGCGCCCCCTTTCGCGTGCGGCATACTGCCAAGTCGACTGCGGCCGCCTGGCCGGCACGCGAGACCACAGCACCTTCTCGACACTAAGGACCCAGGATGGGACGACTCTTCGGCACCGACGGCGTGCGGGGCCTGGCCAACAAGGACATCACCGCAGAGCTGGCGCTCGACCTGTCGGTCGCGGTGGCGCACGAGCTCGGTGGCCAGAGCGTGTTCGGCGGCCAGCGGGCCACCGCGGTGGTCGGTCGCGACCCCCGGGCCTCCGGCGAGTTCCTCTCCGCCGCCGTCATGGCCGGTCTGGCCTCGGCCGGGGTGGACGTGCTGGACGCCGGCGTGCTGCCCACGCCGGCCATCGCCTACCTCACCGGCCGGATGAACGCCGAGATGGGGGCCATGCTCTCGGCCTCGCACAATGCGATGCCGGACAACGGGCTGAAGTTCTTCGCCCGTGGCGGGCACAAGCTCGCCGACGAGATCGAGGACCGGATCTCCGAACGGCTGGGGGTCGACTGGGAGCGCCCGACCGGCGCCGCCGTCGGTCGCATCCGCCCCTTCCCCGCGGGCGCCGAGTTCTACATGGAGCACCTGTTGAACGCCGTCCCCGGTCGGCTGGACGGGCTGCGGATCGTGGTCGACGCCGCGCACGGCGCCGCCTCCGTGGTGGGCCCCGAGGTGCTCCGGCGCGCCGGTGCCACCGTGGACGTCATCGGTGGGGACCCCGACGGGCTCAACATCAACGACGGGGCCGGCTCCACCCACCTGGAGCTGCTCCAGGAGGCCGTGCGGCTGCGGGGCGCCGACATGGGCGTGGCCTTCGACGGCGACGCGGACCGCTGCCTGGCCGTGGACGCCCAGGGCGGGCAGGTGGACGGCGACCAGATCATGGCCATCCTCGCCGTCTCTCTGCGTGAGCAGGGCCAGTTGCGCCAGGACACGCTCGTGGCCACCGTGATGAGCAACCTGGGCCTGCTGCAGGCGCTGCGGCGCGAAGGGATCTCGGTCGTCCAGACCGCGGTGGGCGACCGCTACGTGCTGGAGGAGATGCGCGCCAGGGGCCTGTCGCTCGGCGGGGAGCAGTCCGGCCACGTGATCATGCTGGACCACGGCACGACGGGCGACGGCGTGCTGACGGCGCTGGCGCTGGCCGAGCGCGTCGTCTCCAGCGGTCGCCCGCTGCACGACCTGGCCGCCGTCATGACCCGGCTGCCGCAGGTGCTGACCAACGTCCGGGGCGTCGACAAGGACCGGGTGGGCAGCGACGAGGCGCTGCAGGCCGAGGTGGCCGCCATCGAGGCCGAGCTCGCCGGGGAGGGCCGGGTCCTGCTGCGCAAGTCCGGCACCGAGCCGGTGGTCCGGGTCATGGTCGAGGCCGACTCCGAGCAGCGTGCTCAGGGGTATGCCGACCGCCTCGCCGGTGTGGTCAAGGAGCGCCTGGCGCTCTGACCCGGTCGCCTGCGAGTCGGGCGACGAGGCGCTCGATCGCCTCGACGCCGTTGACCGGCCCGTCCACGACCTGCCCGCCGGTGTCGAGCAGGACCGCGGCCGGGCTGGGGCCGGCCTGCAGGGCCGAGTAGACCCGCGCGCCGGGGTCCCACCAGACCCCCGGGACGCGGGCGAGCCGGGGCTCCTCCCACGGGGCGTGGGTGTGGACCAGCTGCACGCCGAGGCCCGGCAGCTGGGTGCGCCAGTCGGGCAGGCGGTCGATGGTGACCATCGTCGAGCCGCACCAGCAGCTGGCCAGCACCAGCAGCTGGGGTTGCTGGGCGGCCAGCCGCCGCACGGGGACGACCTCGTGGTCGCTGCCGACGAGCAGCCCGTCGTCGACGGGCGAGCCGTCCTGGGAGCCCGTCCCGCCGGCGGGGGAGGCCCCGAGGTGGGTGTCGGCGGTGTGGGCGCTGCCGTGCGTGCCGGCGGTGTCGGCGGCCAGGTCCGCGGGGGGACCGCCGCCGAGGACGAGGGTCGACACCGTGGCCAGCACGACCGCGAGCACGAGCCATGTCCAGTCACCGGCCCCGAATTCCGCCAGCAGCCCGGTGCCGCTCTCACCCTGCAGCGCGACCGCCGCGGTCAGGAGCGCGAGCGCCAGCAGGACGCTGTTGCGGACCACCGTCCGGCCGGTGACCCGGTGGTCACCCACGCGTCCGAAGCAGGAGCAGGTGGGGCGGGGGTCGAAGGTCATGGCCCGCGCCACGACCACCCAGAAGGCGAGGAACAGCAGGACCGCGGCCAGCGAGCCGAGGGCGAAGGTCCACCGCCACGGCGTGAGCAGCAGCGCCGCGACCGCGAGCTCTGCCCACGGCAGCAGGCGGGCGACCGTGCGGTGGGCCGCCCTCCCCGGCAGCCGGAGAGACGTCATCATGCTGTGCGTCGACCTCGGGTCCGGCAGCTTGGCCACGCCGCTGAGGACCAGCACGGCCGCCAGTGCGAGGGGAGCCAGCGCGAACGCAGGGGGCATGACAGCCAGGCTACGTGACCCGCTAATGGCCCCTCGGTCGCGCCAGGTGCGTACGGGGGCGCGAAACGTTCCGCGGAACGCACAGCCAGAACCGTGGCCGGGAACCGTGCGAAAACGTTCCGCGGAACGCGCCGGGCTTCCTGCCCGGGCGGCCAGGGTCAGACCAGCTGGGTCAGGGCACCGGTGTCCACGTCGTAGAGGAAGCCGCCCGCCTCGACGCGGCCGGCGATGAGCGGGTGGGTGGTCACCCGGCGGACGTCCTCCACGAGGGCAGCCTTCTGGTCGGCGACGACGTGGAAGTGCTGCCACCAGGCATCCTGCCCGGAGACCTCGGTGACCTTCTCCCGCAGCTCGTTCTCGCTGAACTTCGTCATCGCGCACCGGGTGTGCGGCACGATGAGGACCCGCTCGACCCCCAGCAGGTGCACCCCGAGCACCAGCGCCTCCAGGGCCGCCTCGGTGACCCGCCCGCCGGGGTTGCGGAAGATCTTGGCGTCCCCGTGGGTCAGCCCCACCATCTGCAGCGGCTCGATCCGGCTGTCCATGCAGGTGACGATCGCCACCCCGGCGCGGGCGATCCCGTCGAATCCCTTCAGCTCCTCGGCGTGCGAGGCGGAGTAGTCGGCGTTGGCCGCAAGGAGGTCCGCGAAGGCGTCGGTCATGGGCAAGGCCTCTCGTCAGGGGACGGTGCAGTCCCGGTCCGGGTCAGGTGCACCCTAGCGCGGGCTCCGGCAGGGTCAGGGTCGACCGTGGTCACGCCCGTCCGGGTCGGTCACTCTCCGTCCGAGCCGGGTAGGCGTTCGGGCCGAGGCCGTCTGCTGGGCAGCCTTGCGGTGGAGGTGAGCCGGACTCAGGTCGAGGTCAGGTGGAGGTCCGCGCGCGTGGGTGCCGCCGCGCCGGAGCGCCCCACCGTCCAGGAGGCGGCGGCGACCGCCCGTCCTAGGGCTGGATCGAGGTCCGGGCCCGTCGCACGGCGTAGACGTTCCCTGGCGGCGGCGTCGCCCAGCAACCCGGTGTCGAGCAGCCCGGAGAGCAGCCCGGCCATGAAGGAGTCACCGGCCCCCACGGTGTCGACCACCTCCACCTGCTGCGCGGGAAGCTCCAGGGTCGTCCCGGTGGCGGGCAGGTGCACCAGCGGGCCGTCGGCGCCCCGGGTCACCACGACCAGCACGGGGGAGAGCCGGCCCCACTCGCGCGCCACGTCCAGCGCGGGCGCGTCGGCATACAGCCACTCCAGGTCCTCCAGGCTGGCCTTGACCACGTCGCTGCGGCCCACGCACTCCTCGATCCGCTGCCGGGCGTCCTCCGGCCGGCCCATGAGGGTGGGTCGGCAGTTCGGGTCGTAGGAGACGGTCGCGCCCGCCATCCGCGCCCGCGCCATGAGGTCGACGACCGCGCTGCCGCCGGGCTCGACGGTCGCCGCGAGCGACCCGGTGTGCAGGTGTCCCACCCCACCCAGGTCCTGCTCGCCGAGCCGCCAGGCCAGGTCGAAGTCGTAGGTGGCCACGCCCTCGCCGTCCAGGTGCGCCGTGGCGGTCGAGGTGCGCTCGGCCGCGAGCGAGCCCTCGGTGAGCTGCACGCCATACCCCTCCAGGTGGGTGCGCAGGTGCCGACCGCGCTCGTCGTCGGCCAGGTATGCCGTGAGCCGGCTGGGGTGGCCCAGGGAGGCCAGGCCGACGGCGACGTTGGCGGGGGAGCCGCCCACGTGCTCGGTGCGCTGCCCGTCGGGGGAGACGACGACGTCGATCAACGCCTCGCCGACGGTCAGCACGAGGTCGTCGGGGCGCTGGCTCACACGGCGTCCGGGGCGTGCGCGTCGGCGATCGCGGCCACCTTGTCCAGGCGGTGGTGGGAGGTGATCTCCCGGATCGTGCCGGACCGGGAGCGCATGACGAGGGACTGGGTGACCGCCGCGCCCCCGCCGTAGCGGACGCCGCGCAGCAGCGGCCCGCTGGTGATGCCGGTGGCGGCGAAGAAGCAGTTGTCGCTGGTGACGAGGTCCTCGGTGGTCAGCACCCGGTCCAGGTCGTGGCCGGCGTCGATCGCCTTCTGCCGCTCGTCGTCGTCCTGGGGCCAGAGCCGGCCCTGGATGACCCCGCCCATCGCGCGCATCGCGCAGGCGGTGATGATCCCCTCCGGGGTGCCGCCGATGCCGAGCAGGATGTCCGCCGAGCCCTCCTCGCGCGCGGCCGAGAGCGCGCCGGCCACGTCGCCGTCGGTGATGAACCGGAGGCGGGCGCCGGCGTCGCGCACCTGCTGCACGTAGTCGGCGTGACGGGGGCGGTCGAGCATGACGACGGTGACGTCCTCGACGTGCTTCTTCTTGGCGCGGGCCAGACGGCGCAGGTTCTCCCGGATCGGCAGGCGGATGTCGACCCGGTCGGCCGCGTCGGGGCCCACGACGAGCTTGTCCATGTAGAAGACGGCCGAGGGGTCGTACATCGTGCCGCGCTCGGAGACGGCGATGACCGAGATCGCGTTGTCCATCCCCTTGGCGGTGGGGGTGGTGCCCTCGACCGGGTCGACGGCCACGTCCGCCTGCGGGCCCTCGCCGTCGCCGACGTGCTCGCCGTTGTAGAGCATCGGCGCCTCGTCCTTCTCGCCCTCGCCGATGACGACGATGCCGTCCATGGCGACCTGGCTGATCACCTTGCGCATCGCCTCGACGGCGGCGTTGTCGGCGAGGTTCTTGTCGCCCCGGCCCACCCAGCGGCCAGCGGCCAGGGCGGCAGCCTCGGTGACCCGCACCAGCTCTAGGGCAAGGTTGCGGTCGGGCAGCACCTGGTCGGTGGGCTTGGGGGAGCGGTCGGCGGCCATGGGGGCGACTCCTTCGTCTGGACGGTCAGGCGGATCCCAGCCTATCCCGGCCTCTTCAGGGCGGTGGAGGGCGCAGGCGGGACGAGGCAGCCCCAGAAGGTGGGACCATGGAGGGGTGAGCACGGCGACACCCCCTACCCAGACACCGGACCGACAGCCCGGATCCTCTGCGGGCCCACAGAGCCCGAGCTCGCAGAGCCCGCAGGACAAGCGGCGCAAGCGGCTCGCGTCCTACTCGGTGCGCAACATGGTGCTCTCGGTTCTGCCCGTGGGGGCGCTGGCTCTGGTGTGGTGGGCCATCCCCTTCAACCCCTCTGAGCCGGTGCGGCCGCACGTCGAGACGGAGGCGACCGCGCAGTATGTCGCTGAGCAGTCGGACTTCCCGGTGTGGGTCCCGCAGCCGCCGGAGGAGTGGATCCCGACGGTCGCCTGGTACGAGGCGCGGTACGACGAGATGCCGACCTGGCACATCTCCTACGAGACCCCGGAGGGGGAGTACCTCGCGCTGACGCAGGCCGCGGACGTCAGCGACCGCTGGCTCGACGAGGTGCTGCGTGACGGCACCGAGGACCGCGAGGTGGAGCTCACCGGGCCGGACGGCGAGCAAGCGTTCATGCAGTTCCAGGGGCCCCGCCCCAGCAACGCCGAGCTCGCCTGGCTGCTCGGGCCCGAGGACACCGGCGGCTCGACCGTCGTCGTGCACGGCACCGCCGGGGCGTTGGCCGAGCTGCCCGAGTTCCTGGAGTCGGTGCAGGCTCGCGACTGAGGCCGGGTCGTCTCAGGTGCCGGCCGAGGAGCCCTCGGCCGCGTCCGGCTGGTCCGCACGCGCATCCGGCGCCGGGTCCGTGGTCCCGTCGCCGTCGGGGGCGGCTTGCGCGACGGGCTCTCCCTCGCCCGTCGCCCGGTCCAGGGTCGACTGCGCGGCGTCCAGCTTGGCCTGGCAGTGCGCAGCGAGCTCCTCGCCCCGCTCCCAGAGCAGCATCGACTCCTCCAGCGGCACCTGGCCCGACTCGATGCGGGAGACCAGCCGGACCAGCTCGTCACGCGCCTGCTCGTAGGACAGGTCGGCCACGGGCGTCGGGGCGTCGGCGTCTGGAGTGCTCACCCGCTCCACTGTAGTCGGCCCCTGTGCCGGGCCTCCCCACCCATCGGTGGCGACCCGGGCAGGCGGTTGCGGGCGCGGCGTCGACGGCAGCACACTGAGAACGGCCCGTCCTCCCGGGCCGGGTCGGCCGACTCTCACCCGCTCCGTGAGCTCGACCGACCCCCTCGCACGAGGGGAGCTGTCATGTCCGAGCCTGCTCCGCGCCTGTTGGTGGGCACGACCAAGGGCGCCTTCATCCTCACCGGCACGGCCGGTCGCGAACGGTGGTCGGTCCGGGGGCCGCTGTGCGACGGGTGGCCGATCAACCACGTCGTGGGGGACCCGCGGTCGGGCACCGTCTGGGCCGGGGGCGGGAGCGAGTGGAACGGTGCGGGCGTCTTCCGCTCCACGGACGGCGGCACGTCGTGGACGCTGAGCAAGCTGACCGTCGGAGAGGTCGACCGGTGGGCGGAGAAGGACCCGGACTTCGCCGCGTCGATCGGTTGGCGTGCGCAACCCATGCCGTTCGGCGACCGGTTCGCCCAGGTCTGGTCGCTGGCCCGGGTGGGTGACCGTCTCTACGCCGGCACCAAGCCGGCTGCGCTCCTGGTGAGCGAGGACGACGGACTGACCTGGAGCGAGGTGGAGTCGCTCACCGAGCACCCGTCGGTTCCCGGGTGGTCACCGGGCGCCGCGGGTCTGGTGCTGCACACGATCATCAGCGACCCGGCCGCCCCGGAGAAGCTCTGGCTCGGGATCTCAGCCGCGGGGGTCTTCGCCAGCAAGGACGGTGGGGGTGCCTGGGAGCGGCGCAACGCCCTGGTGGACGGCGGGCTGACCGGCGGCGCCTCCGGTGCGGACCATCCGGGCGGTCCGGGCGACGGCGAGGTGGGTCACTGCGTGCACAACCTGGTGCGCGCTCCGGGCCCCGCCGACGTGCTCTACCAGCAGAACCACGTGGGGGTATGGCGCTCGGACGACGGAGGCCAGACCTGGCTGGACATCACTGACGGGCTGCCCTCGACCTTCGGCTTCCCGATCCAGGTGCACCCGCAGGACCCGCAGACCGTCTGGACGATCCCGCTCAACGGTGACATGGAGGGTCGGTACCCGCCCGCCGCCGCAGCTGCGGTCTGGCGCTCGCGGGACGGCGGCCGCAGCTGGCAGGACCAGCGGGCCGGCCTGCCTCAGGAGGCGTGCTACTTCACCGTGCTCCGGCAGGCGATGGGCGTCGACCGCCTGGAACCGGCCGGCGTCTACTTCGGCACCAACACCGGCTCGGTCTTCGCCAGCCGCGACGAGGGGAAAACCTGGGCGGAGGCGGCCCGCCACCTGCCGACGGTGCTGTCGGTGGAGGTGCTCTGAGACTCTGGACATCAGACCCCCCGGACCGCGGTAGGTAGGTGTCGCCAGCGCAACACCTACCTACCGCGGACCTATGGGTCAACCAGACGCGGCGAGAGGTTGAAGGTGTCGCCAGCGCGGGTCATGGGGGAGCCGGCAGTCGGGGCCGCAGGAGCGAGGCTGCCCTGCCCATCCCCGTGCCTGTTGGGCAGCGGCCACGTCGGCGGCGAGGTCGCAGGGGTGGACGACGACCTCGACCCAGCCCGCCCGGATCGTCACCTCGCCCTTGCCGGCGGCCTCCCGGTCCCGGCTGCGGTCCTGACGTTGCCGGGTCGAGTGGAAGAGGTCGCCGTCGATCTTCAGACCCAGCCCCCTCCGCCGGTCCATGAAGTCCAGGCGGCGCGACCGGCCGTCGGCCACCGCCTGCGGGCCGTCCATCGGCACCTGTCGTTCCATCGGTGGTAGGCCGTGGGCCTGCTCGACATCGCGCACGTAGCGGGCCTCGGCCACGCTGCCGAGGCCGGACTCCGCGGCGACCAGCATCTCCTCCAGCACCCCTCGGCGCGAGTGCCGGGGATGGTGGAGCAGCTCTTCGCGCAGCTCGGGGACGGTGATCCTTCTCATCGACACGGCACGGGTGAGCAGAGCGAGGGCGTCGTCGACGGTGGTCGCCGGGAGCGCCAGGATGTCGAGGACCGTCTGGGCCAGCGAGGTCACGGGGACCTGATGGCGCATGGCCGCCGTCAGCCGCCGACGTCGGCGGGTGCGGACGCCCGGCAGCGGGCCGTGCCGGTGCACCGCCTCCGGCTCGGCCAGCGTGAGGATCTGCGGCGCGGACGGGTGCAGGCCCCAGAGGTGCAGGGCGCAGTGCAGGCTGACGACTGCTCCCGGTCCTCGCGCCAGGGTCGCCGCCCTGGCCCTGTCTCGCCAGGCCACCTCCCCGCTGTAGGTGGCATAGACCCCGGCGAAGATCCTCTGCCACCGGCCGGTCCTGAGCCGGTGCCGGATCATCGACGGCGTGATGCCCCGCGCCAGCGCCTGCTGGCGCGAGATCACCGGGGGCAGCGGTCTCGACATGGGACGAGGATGTCCGAGCCGGGAGCCCGGGGGCAGGACTTGTCCACAGCCGCGGCCTGAAGCACGGGTCTGCCTGAGGGGCGGGTCTACTTGACGCGCGGGTCCACGGTAGTTCGGTGTCGCCATCGCGACACCGGGCTACCGCACAACCCAGGCAGGGAGGGGCCGCCCCTGGCCTGCCTCGGCCGGCGTCGACGACCCGCAGCGGCAGGGCGTCCTCTGGGTCAGGCTTCGTCCGGAGGTCAGCCAGCCACCGGCCGGACGGCGAAGTCACCGCGGGCGACAGTCACCCGTAGCAGCTCGGCGGCGTCGACCTCCTCGCGGTCGCGGACGATGCTGCCGTCGGCGTGGCGGACGACGGCATACCCGCGCTCCAGGGTGTGCTGGGGCGAGACGGCGCGGAGATGACGCAGCAGCTGGTGGGAGCGGTCGCGCTCGCGGACCAGCCGCTCCGCCAGGCGTCCGCGTCCGCGCTGGACCAGGTCGGTGACCTCGTCCCGGTGCCGGGTGATGATCGCGGCGCGGTCGGTCATCACCGGACGGGACAGCAGCGCCTCCAGCCGTTCACGTTCGGAGCGGATCCGGGTGGCGATGGCCCGGCGGCTCCGGCGACGGACGGTGACCAGCCCGCGCAGCTCGTCGGCGACGTCCGGCACGACCGCGGCCGCCGCGTGGGTCGGTGTCGAGGCGCGCAGGTCGGCGACGAAGTCGAGCAGGGGAGTGTCGCTCTCGTGCCCGATCGCGGAGACGACCGGCGTCCTCGTGGCAGCGGCCGCGCGGACGAGGGTCTCGTTGGAGAAGGGCAGGAGGTCCTCGAAGGATCCCCCGCCCCGGGCGACGACGATGACCTCGACCTCGGCCATGGCGTCCAGCTCGCGCAGCGCCGCGGTCACCTGCGCGACCGTCTCGGTGCCCTGCACGGCCACCTGCCGCACCTCGACCTGCGCCGCCGGCCAGCGCCGAGCCACGCCGGCCAGGACGTCGCGCTCGGCGGCCGTCGCCCGACCGGTGATCAGCCCCACCCGGCGGGGCAGGAAGGGCAGCAGCCGCTTGCGGTCGGGCTCGAAGAGGCCCTCGCTGCGCAGCAGCTGCTTGAGGTGCTCCAGCCGGGCCAGCAGCTCACCCACACCGACGTGGCGCATCTGCCGGGCCTCCAGCTGCAGGGTGCCCCGCTTGGCCCAGAACGTCGGCTTGGCGTGCACCACGACGCGGGCCCCCTGCTGCGGCGGGCTCGGCATGGCGTCAAGCGCACCGGTCGGGATCGCCACGGACAGCGACATGTCGACGTCGGGATCGCGCAGGGTCAGGAACGCCGTCGACATCCCGGGCCGACGGTTGAGCTGCACGATCTGCCCCTCGACCCACAGCGGCGACATCTTCTCCACGTAGTCGCCGATCTTCATCGACAGGACGCGCACCGGCCAGGGGGTGGACGCCGTGGTCTCCCTGGCGGTGGCGGGCAGCTGCGAGGACACGACGTCAGGGTATGCGGTGTGCCGCCGCAGGGCGGCCGGCGCACCGGGACGGCGGTGGAAGCGGGCCGAGCGTCTGCATACCCGAGCGTCTGCATACCGAGGCTGGCTCCGGTGCCGGGGCGCTGCACCTTCACACTTGAGGCATGACACGGGCGCTGATCCTCCTGCACGGGACCCGGATGAGCCGGCGTCAGTGGCGTCCCTACGAGCAGCTGCTGCCCGGCCTGCCGCTGGTGGTCCGCGACCTGCCTGGTCACGGGGACCGGGCGGGCGAGGAGTTCACCCGCGACGCGGCCCTGACCACCGTCGAGGAGGCTGTGGACGAGGCGCGTCGGCTCGGGGACGGCAAGCCGGTGCTGGCCGGCCACAGCCTGGGCGGCTACCTCGGCGCGATGTGGGCGGCCCAGCACCCGCACGACCTCGGTGCGCTCGTGCTCATCGGGGCCACGGCCGACCCCGCCGGACCGCTCACCGGCCTCTACCGCGGCTTCGCCCGCCTGCTGCCCTACGTGGACCCCGAGCGGATGGCGGCCGCGATGAACCTCATCTTCCGGCGCCTCGGTGCCAAGGGGGAGCACGCGGAGCTGCTCCCGGACGGGACGGCCTACGCCGCGCTCCCAGCGGCCTGGCAGCTGGTGATCGACGAGTGCGGTCCCGATCTGCTGCGCGAGGTGCCCTGCCCGGTGTGGATGGTCAACGGCCAGCTGGACCAGATGCGGATCCACGTCCGCAGGTTCGCCGCCGCCGCACCGGACCCGCACGTGGTCACGGTCCCGCGGGCGACGCACCTCATGCCGGCGACCCACCCCGAGCAGGTGGCCGCGGTGCTGCGCGAGGCGGTGGCCAAGGCCGGCTGAGCGGGGCGCCTCATGAGCCACACAGAGAGCTGGCTCGTCATGGGGGAGCCGGTTCTTGCCGGCGCACCCATGACAACCCGGCTCAAGGTGCGCAGGCGGCACGGGTCGGCGGGGTCCGGCCCGACGGTGCTCAGGGGAGAGCCAGGGATCTTCCGTAGACTGTCCCCTGTGACTTCCACCACGCCGTCCACCCGACCCGCCGACATCTCCGCCCCCGCGCCCGCGGGACCCGACGGGGCCAAGCGAGTCCTGCTGGCCGCCCCGCGTGGCTACTGCGCCGGCGTCGACCGTGCCGTCGTCACCGTCGAGAAGGCGCTGGAGCTCTACGGCCCGCCGGTCTACGTGCGCAAGGAGATCGTGCACAACAAGCACGTGGTGCGCACGCTGGAGAAGCGCGGGGCGATCTTCGTCGACCAGACCCAGGAGGTCCCCGAGGGGGCCCGGGTGATCTTCTCCGCCCACGGCGTCAGCCCGGCCGTGCACGAGGAGGCCCGCCAGCTGAGCCTGAAGACCATCGACGCCACCTGCCCCCTGGTGACCAAGGTGCACCGGGAGGCCGTGCGCTTCGCGTCCGACGACTACGACATCCTGCTCGTCGGCCACGAGGGCCACGAGGAGGTCGAGGGCACGCAGGGGGAGGCGCCGGAGCACATCACCCTGGTCGAGAGCCCCGAGGACGTCGAGCACGTCGAGGTGCGCGACCCGGAGAAGGTCGTCTGGCTCTCCCAGACCACGCTGTCCGTCGACGAGACGATGGAGACCGTTCGCCGACTTCGCGAGAAGTTCCCCAAGCTGCAGGACCCGCCCAGCGACGACATCTGCTACGCCACCCAGAACCGCCAGGTCGCGGTCAAGCAGATGGCCGCCGACTGCGACCTGATGATCGTCGTGGGCTCCCAGAACTCCTCCAACTCCAAGCGACTGGTCGAGGTGGCGCTGGAGTACGGCTCCCGCGACGGGCACCTGGTCGACTACGCCGACGAGATCGACGAGGCCTGGTTCGACGGCGTGCAGACCGTGGGCGTGACCAGCGGGGCCAGCGTGCCCGAGGTGCTGGTGCGCGACGTCCTGGACTGGCTGGCCGAGCGAGGGTATGCCGACGTCTCGGCCGTCACCGCCGCTGAGGAGTCGCTGCTCTTCTCCCTGCCGCCGGAGATCCGTCGTGACCTCAAGGCGGCCGGCAAGGAGTCGGTCAAGGTCCAGCACGACCCGAACGCGATCCCCAGCGCCAGGCGGTCGGCCGAGTCGGTGCGCTGACGCGCTGCGCCGCCGAGCTCAGGAGTCGGTGCGCCTGGCCAGAGGTCACGGTTCGGTAACGCTTCGGCTCGCGAGGCTTGAGCAGGGCTCCGCCCTCTCACCGTTCCTGTCCGCGCGCGGGTAGCGGACCCCCGGCCACCTCGCAACTCGGTGCTGATCTGGGCAGAAGACGTCGCCGGGTCGTGGCATGGTGGTCCGCACCGGGTCTGTGTCGGGCCACCGTCGGGGGATGGTCAGGCGCCGGCCCGGGGCACGAGGGAGCCGCAGCCGGTGGCTCCCGCCGCACCGAGGAGTATCAGATGTCGATGACCACTGCCCGCACGGCTCTCGTCGCGCTCGCCGCCTCCGGCGCGCTCGTGCTGTCCGCCTGCGGCGACAACGGTGATGACAGCGGCGACGCCAACGGCGCGGCCGGAACGGACACCGGTTCGGCCGGTGCCGGCGACCTCCAGGGAGACCTCATCGAGGACGGCACGCTGATCGTGGCGATGTCCGGCGAGTTCCAGCCGTTCAGCTACTTCGACGGCAACACGCTGACCGGCTTCGACCACGACATCGGCGCTGCTGTCGCGGAGGAGCTCGGTCTGGAGATCCGGGCCGAGTCCGCGACCTTCGCCTCGCTCATCGGCGGGCTGCAGGCCAACCGGTATGACGTGCTCGTGGCCTCGATGACCCCGACCGAGGAGCGTGCCCAGGCCGTCGAGTTCACCGACGGCTACTACAGCTCCGGCGCCCAGGCCTTCGTCCAGAGCGGCACCGACTGCACGGACATCACCCAGATGGACAGCCCCGCCGTCGGTGTGGCGACCGGCACCACCTACATGGAGTACCTGGAGAACGAGGGCGCGGAGTGGGTCGGGGAGATCCGCTCCTTCGACTCCGACGTCGTCGCCCTGCGCGACCTGGGCACCGGCCGGCTGGACGCCGTGATGACCGACCGCCTCGTCGGGCTCTACCAGATCGAGGAGGCCGGTCTCGACGTCGTCGAGTGCGGCGACCCGCTCTACACCGAGTCCCCGGCCTTCGCGGTCAAGAAGGGCAACACCGGCCTGGTCGAGGACCTCAACGCGGCGCTGGCCGCGATCGTGGAGAACGGCACCTACGCGGAGATCAGCGAGGAGTACTTCGGCCAGGACATCTCCGGCACGGCGGGTGAGGTCACCGATGTCTCTGGCGACGGTGCCACCGAGACAGGGGCGCCGGCGGACGACGACGCCGAGACCGACGGCTGAGCGCGACCGTCGTGGACGGATTTCTCTCCACACTGGAGCAGTTCTTCTCCCGGTTCGCGGAGTACGCACCGCTCTTCATCGAGGCCACGTGGCTCACCCTGAGCCTCACGGCGGTCTCCCTGCTCATGGCCATGGTCGGCGGCGCCGCGGTCGCGGCGCTGGCCATGAGCAGGGTGCGGCCCCTGCGGTGGCTGGCGACGGCCTACATCGGCCTGGTCCGTGGCACCCCGCTGATCACCCAGATCTTCATCATCTACTTCGGCCTGGCCTACGTCGTCACGCTGCCTGCGTTCTGGGCCGGTGCGATCGCCCTGGCCTTCCACAACTCGGCCTACATCGCCGAGATCATGCGGGCCGGGTTCCAGTCGGTGCCCAAGGGCCTGACGGAAGCCTCGAGATCCCTCGGGATGTCGAAGGTGAAGACGCTGAAGCGGGTGCAGGCACCGCTCGCGCTGCGCACGACGCTGCCGGTGCTGGGCAACCAGTACATCATCGCGGTGAAGGACTCCTCGCTGGTCGCGTTCATCGGGATGAACGAGCTCTTCCGCACCTCGCAGAACATGGCGGCCTCCACCTACCAGCCGCTGACGGCATACATCATCGTGGCGGTCTACTACCTGGCGATCGTCCTGGTGCTGACACTGGTAGTGAACGGGCTGGAGCGGCGGCTGAGCAAGCACCGGCGGCCGGTGGCGGCCGGGCGGGACGACGTCGCGGACCCGGGTGAGCCAGTCGCCCAGGCCGGCAAGGAGCCTACGGAGGGTATGCGATGACGCAGGAGGAGAACGCCCCGAGCCGGGCCGCCGAACCGCTGGTCCGGATGCGCGGGATCGTGAAGAAGTTCGGCTCGACCACCGTCCTGGACGGCATCGACCTCGACGTGCACGAGGGAGAGGTTGTCTGCCTGATCGGTCCGTCCGGCGCAGGCAAGTCCACCCTGCTGCGGTGCATCAACGGGTTGGAGCGGATCTCCGGCGGCACCATCGAGGTCGGCGGCGACCGGCTGAGCTATGAGGAGAAGCAGCTCAACGCGACCCGCTCCCGCATCGGGATGGTCTTCCAGTCCTTCAACCTCTTCCCGCACATGACGGTCCTGGAGAACGTCTCCGTCGCTCAGCGGGAGGTGCTCGGCCGCAGCAAGGGTGAGGCGCGGGAGAAGGCCGAGGGGCTGCTGGCCCGGGTGGGGCTGGCGCACAAGGCCGACGCCTACCCGGACAACCTCTCCGGCGGCCAGCAGCAGCGGGTCGCTATCGCCCGGGCGCTGGCGATGGACCCGAAGGTGATGCTCTTCGACGAGCCGACCTCCGCGCTGGACCCCGAGCTGGTCGGCGAGGTGCTCAAGGTGATGCGGGACCTGGCCGACGAGGGCATGACCATGGTTGTGGTGACCCACGAGATGAGGTTCGCCCGGCAAGCGGCCGACCGTGTCGTCCTGCTGGCCGACGGCGGCATCGCGGAACAGGGCCCGCCCGAGCAGGTGCTGGACGAACCGCGCAGTGAGCGTGGCCGGGCCTTCCTGCGCGAGCTGATTTCGGGGTAGCCCGAGCCCGAGCCGCCAAGGCGGTGGAGACGCCTCGGTCCAGGGGAGCGCGGCGGCGGTGGCGCCGCTGGCGCCTCAGGCCAGGCGGCGGGGCTGCCACGCTGGGGCGTCCTCAGAGGCCTCCGGCGCGGGCAGCGCGTCTTCGAGGTCGCGCTGGGGCGTGGCCTCGGTCAGCTCGCGAGCCAGTTCCTCGGCAAGCAGCTCGGGACTGGTCAAGGGGCGGGGAGCGACCTGCACCGGCTCGGTCGGGGCCGGCGCGTCGTCGGCCAGGCCCAGCTCCTGCATCTTGCGCGCGGTGACCAGGACCCGGGACTCCAGGGTGCCGACGAGCTGGTTGTAGGTCTCCACGGAGCGGCGCAGGGCCGTCCCCATGGCGCCGAGATGGCGCCCGACGGTGCCCAACCGCTGCTGCAGGTCGGTGCCCAGGCGGAGCAGCTCCTGGGCGTTGCTGGTCAGGGCGTCTTGCTGCCAGGCCAGTGCGGTGGCGCGCAGCACCGCCAGCAGGGTGGCGGGGGAGGCCAGCACGACCCGGTGCGCCTGGGCGCTGTCGTAGAGGTCCGGTTCCGCCCGCAGCGCGGCGGCCAGCACCGCGTCGCTGGGCACGAAGCAGACGACGAGCTCGGGGGAGGTCGTGAAGGCGCTCCAGTAGTCCTTGGCGGCTAGGGCCTCGACGTGGCCCCGCAGGGCTCGGGCGTGCTCGCGCAGCTGCCGGGCCACCTCCTTTGGCGGCAGATCGTCGGCCTGGGCCCGGAGGAAGGCGGTCAGTGGCGCCTTGCTGTCGATGACGAGCGTCTTGCCGCCCGGCAGCCGGACCACGACGTCGGGACGGACCCGGGCGTCGTGCCGGCTGATGCCGCTCACCTGCTCGTCGAAGTCGCAGTGCTCCAGCATGCCGGCGTGCTCGAGCACCCGGCGCAGCTGCACCTCGCCCCAGGTTCCGCGCGTGCCGGAGGAGGACAGCGCACCCGACAGGGCGGCGGTCTGTTGCTGCAGCGCACGGGTCTGCTCCGCGACCTGAGCCAGGTGCTCGCCGACCTGACCGAACTGCTCGACGCGGTCGCGCTCCAAGGTCCGGACCTGCCGCTCCACCCGGTCCAGGGAGTCCCGCAGCGGACCCAGCTCGGCCGCGGCCCGGCGGTCCTGCTGGCTAGCGTCCAGGGCGAGGGTGAGCTCGCGCCGCAGGCCTTCTGCCTCGCTGCGGGCGACGTCCCGCTCGGCGCGCGCCGCGGAGCCGCGGGACTGCGCCAGCAGCCAGCCCCACGACATACCGATGAGCAGGAGCGCGAGTGCCGCCAGCGTGAGGACGAGAGGGGAGAGGTCCATGGCCACACCCTCGCAGCGAGGTCCGACATACCTGGGGAGGTGCGAACCGTGCGCCCGGTCGGGGCAGAGCGTGTCGCCGGTGGGGGGCAGACCGTGTCGCCGGTCGGGGTGGGTGGGCGCGGGTCACGATCCGGTCACGGCGGGCACCCGTCGTTGACAGAGGCGGCGTCCTGCCATAACGTCCCATCTCGAAACATGAATCACCTTTCATGTTCGACAGTGCACGAAGGAGTGTCTCCGTGATCTCACGCCCAGCCCGCCTGCTCGCCCTGGTGGCCGCCAGCACCCTCGTGGTCGCCGGCTGCGCGCCCACCAACGACTCCGACTCCGGCAACGAGGGCAACAACTCCGGCAACAACGCGGACAGCACCGGCGACAACGACTCGACCGGCACCGCCGCGGAGGAAGCCTCCGGTGAGCCGGTCCAGGTCGGCATCATCTACTCCGAGACCGGGCCGCTGGCCGCCTACGGCAAGCAGTACCGCGAGGGCCTGGAGGCCGGCCTTGACTACGCCACCGACGGCACCGGGGAGGTGAACGGCCGTCCGGTGGAGATCACCTACCGCGACGACGCGGGCAACGCCGACACCGCCGTGGCGGCGGCCCGGGACCTGATCGGCCAGGAGTTCCAGATCCTGGGCGGCACCGTCGTCTCCGGCATCGCCGTCGCGATGGCCGAGCAGGCGGAGCAGAACGAGATCCTCTACATCTCCGGTCCGGCGGCCGCGGACGTGGTGACCGGCATCAACGAGTTCACCTTCCGCTCCGGCCGGCAGAGCCTGCAGGACGTGGCCACCGCCGGCGCGATGCTGCCCGACGGGGGCGGCAAGATCGTCGTCCTGGCGCAGGACAACGCCTTCGGCCAGGGCAACCTCAGCGCGGTCGAGCTCGTCCTCGGCGGCGAGGGCACCGAGGTCGAGTCGGTCATGGTCCCCGAGGACGCGACCGAGTTCACCGGCTTCGCCCGCCAGCTCGTCGACGCCGACCCCGACCTGATCTTCGTCGCCTGGGCCGGCGCCACCGCCGGCAGCATGTGGCAGGCGCTGGACCAGCAGGACGTCTTCGAGGCCGCCCCGGTCGTCACCGGCCTGGCCGACAGCGCCACCTACTCCGCCTACGGCGAGGTCAGCGACCGGATCAGCTTCCTGTCGCACTACTTCCCGGGCGCCCCCGACAACGAGGTGAACCAGGCGCTCGTCGACCACGTCACCGAGGCCGGCGGCACCCCCGACCTGTTCACCCCCGACGGCTTCGTCGCGGGTCAGATGATCGTCCAGGCGATCGCCGAGGGCGGCGACGACGTCAACGCGATGGTCGACGCGCTCGAGGGCTGGGAGTTCGAGGGCCCGAAGGGCACCACCACCATCCGGGAGAGCGACCACGCGCTCATCCAGGACATGTACACCGCCCGCCTCGTGGAGGAGGACGGCGAGTGGGTGCCGGAGCTCATCGACACCGTCCCCGCCGACCAGGCCGCACCGCCGGAGGCGTCCGGCCAGTGACCGCACAGGACCACCCCGGCGCGGGGGCGGCCACCGCCCCCGCGCTGGAGGTCCGGGAGCTGGCCCTGCGCATCGGCGGGGCGCAGATCCTGGAGGACATCAGCTTCGCCGTGCCCGCGGGCGAGATCGTGGGCGTCATCGGCCCCAACGGCGCCGGCAAGACCACCTTGTTCAACCTGGTCTCCGGTGTCCTGAGCCCGACCGGCGGCACGATCCTGCTGGACAGCCAGGACGTGACCACGCGCTCCATCCACCACCGCGCGGTGGCCGGGCTGGGCCGCACCTTCCAGACCTCCTCGCTCTTCCCCGGCCTGTCCGTGGAGGAGAACGTGCGGCTCGCGGCGCAGGTCAAGGAGGGCCAGGCGATCAGCCTGTTCACCTTCCCGCGGCCCGGCGACGACGCCTCCCGCCGTGCCCGTGACCTGCTCGAGGAGGTCGGCCTGGACGCCCGGCGCACGGTGCGCGCCGGTGACCTGCCGCACGGTGACAAGCGCAAGCTGGAGATCGCGATGCTGCTGGCCACCGACCCCTCGGTCGTGCTGCTGGACGAGCCGATGGCCGGCGTGGCCTCCGGGGACGTGCCCGGCCTGACCGAGGTGATCCGTTCACTGCACCGCGACCACGGCAAGACGGTCCTCATCGTCGAGCACCACATGGAGGTCATCCTGGGCCTGGTCCAGCGCGTCGCCGTCCTGCACTTCGGCCACCTGCTCGCCCTGGACTCCCCGGAGGCCGTCATGGCCGACCCGACCGTGCAGAGCGCCTACCTCGGGGAGCCGGTATGACGAGCGCCGCCCCGATCCTCGTCGTCCGCGACCTGCAGGCGCACGTCGCCGGCCAGCAGGTCGTCGAGCACGTCGACCTCGAGGTCTCCGCCACCGGCGTGACCGCCCTGCTCGGCCGCAACGGCGTGGGCAAGACCTCCACGATCAAGGCGATCATGGGTCTGATCTCCCGCACCGGCACCGTCGAGCTGGACGGCCGCGACATCTCCGCCCTGGAGACCCACCGGATCGCCCAGCTGGGCATCGGCTACGTCCCCGAGGACCGCGAGGTCTTCTCCGGGCTCAGCGTCACCGAGAACCTCCGGCTCGCCGAGCGCAAGGGCCACGACCACCGCTACGACATGGTCTACGAGCTCTTCCCCGAGCTGCGCCAGCGCGGCGCGCAGGCCGCCGGCACCCTGTCCGGCGGGCAGCAGCAGATGGTCTCCCTGGCCCGTGCACTGCTCAACGACAACCGCGTCCTGCTCGTCGACGAGCCCACCAAGGGCCTGTCCCCCCGGCTCGTCCAGGAGGTCGGGCGCGTCCTGGCACGCGCCGCCGAGGTCGTGCCCGTCCTGCTCGTGGAGCAGAACCTGCAGGTCGTGCGCGACCTGGCCCAGCACGCGGTCGTCCTCACCGACGGCCGCAGCGTCCACCACGGCCCCGCCGGGGAGTTCCTCGCCGACGAGGCCGCCACCCAACGCCTGCTCGGCGTGCACGCCGGAGCGGAGGGAGCCGTATGAGCACGCCGATCCTGCTGCTGATCACCGGGGTGGGTCTGGGAGCCATCTACTTCCTGGTCGCCTCCGGCCTGAGCCTCATCTACGGGCTGATGGGGGTGCTGAACTTCGCCCACGGCGCCTTCCTCTCCCTCGGTGCCTTCCTCGGGTATGAGGTCGCGACCCGGATGGGTGCGGGCACCTGGAGCGGGTTCATCGTCTCCCTCTTCGTCGGGGCCCTTGCCGGGGCCACCTTCGCCGCCCTGACCGAACGCCTCCTGGTGCAGCGGCTCTACAACCGGCACATCGAGCAGGTCCTGGTGACCGTCGGCCTGGCGCTGGCCGCCGTGGCGCTCTTCGACGGCATCTGGGGCACCGACGCCCGCACCACCGTCAAACCCGGCTGGATGCGCGAGACGACGACGATCGCCGGGGCCAACGTGCCCAACGACCGCTTCGTGGCCATCGCCGTCGCTGTCGCCGTGCTGGTGTCCATCGTGCTCTTCCTGCGCAAGACCCGCTACGGCATGATCATCCGCGCCGGCGTGGAGAACCGGTCCATGGTCACCGCGCTCGGTATCGACGTCCGCAACGCCTTCACCCTCGTCTTCACCATCGGCGGTGCGGCGGCCGGCCTCGGCGGCGTGCTCGCCTCGCACTTCTTCAACTACGTCTCGCCGATGCTGGGCCAGACGCTGCTCATCTTCGCCTTCATCGTCACCGTCATCGGCGGGCTGGGCAGCCTCACCGGCGCCGCGGTCGCCTCGGTGCTGGTGGCGGTCCTGCAGCAGTACGCCAACTACTACCTGTGGGGCACCGGTGACCTCGCCGTCGTGGTGCTGCTCGCGGTCGTCCTGCTCACCCGGCCCGCCGGCCTGATGGGGAGGACAGCATGAGCACCCCCGCGATGCCTGCGCGGACGGGACGCGACGCGTTCCTGCGCTCGGGTGCGTTCCGCGCCCTCCTGGGGCTGGGGCTGGTCGTCCTGCTCGCCTGCCTGCCGCTGCTCGACCTCAGCCTGCCGGGCGTCCTGCCGGGACCGACCTACACCCCCGGCTCCCTGCACCTGATGGCCCTGGCCATGGTCATGGCCGCGCTGGCGCTCTCCTACCACCTGCTCTTCGGGGTGGCCGGCCTGCTGTCCTTCGGGCACGCGCTGTACTTCGGCTTCGGCGCCTACGCGCTCGGGATCGTCATGCGCGAGCTGGAGCTGGGGCTGGTGCCCGCGGCCGTGCTGGTCCTGGTCGCCGGCGTCGTCATGTCCAGCCTGCTCGGCGCGGTGAGCCTGCGCGTCACCGGCATCCCGTTCGCGATGGTCACCCTGGCCTTCGCCCAGGCCGGGTCCGTGCTGGTGCGGCGCAACCCCCGCCTGACCGGCGGTGAGGAGGGCCTGCGCCTGCCGACGGACCACGTCCCGGACTGGCTCGTCGGGGTGGCCGACACCCGCAACGTCTACTGGCTCGCCCTGGCCGCCCTCGTGCTCACCTTCGTCCTCGTCACCTGGATCCAGCGCAGCCGGGCCGGGCACGTCGCCGCGGCGGTGCGGGAGAACGAGCTGCGGGTGCGGGTCCTGGGGATGCGTCCCTTCCTGGTCAAGCTGACCATCTTCGTGGCCGCCTCCGTCATCGCGACCGGGATGGGGATGGTGCACCTCATCCTCAACTCCGGCGCGGTCCCGCACACCTTGAGCGCGGACCTGACGATCTCGCTGCTGCTGATGGTGGTGCTCGGCGGCGTGGGCTCCCGCTGGGGCGCCATCCTGGGTGCGTTGCTCTACGTCGTGCTCAGCCAGCGGCTGGCGGTGCTGGCCCAGTCCCCGACCATCAACGAGCTGCCGGACGTGCTGCGCATCCCGCTGTCGGAGCCGCTGTTCATCCTCGGCGCCATCTTCGTGCTCGTGGTGCTCTTCCTGCCCGGTGGCCTGGCCGGCCTGGGACAGCGGCTGCGCGCCGCCCTCACCCGCCGCTCGGTGGGGGAGGATGGGGCTGCCGAGCCCGCCGACCTGCAGATCCGTACCCCGGACTCGGTGGTCCAGGAGGAAGAGAAGCCGTGAGCACATCGACCCGCGACGGTGCAGCCGGAGCCCAGACGCTGGGCCGGTGGCCCGCGGACCGGGCCCGGCTGCACCCGCAGCGGGTCGCGATCGTGGACCGGGGCGTCGAGCTGCGGTATGCCGACCTCGACGCCCGGTCCGCGGCCCTGGCGCAGGCCTGGCTGAAGGCCGGCTACCGGCCGGGGGAGCGGATCGCGACCCTGGTGGGCAACAGCGCCGACCACGTCGTCGCGTTCTTCGCCTGCGCCCGGGCCGGGCTGGTCCTGGTGCCGCTGTCCTGGCGGCTGACCGTGAGCGAGCTGGCCGACCAGCTCCAGCTGTCCGACCCGGCCCTGCTCCTGGTCGAGGACGAGACCAGCACGCTGGCCCGGGGCGCGCTGGCCCGGTGCCCGGCGGCCGTGCCCACGGCATACCTGGGCGAGGACGGGATCGAGCGCACCGTGCCGGCCCCGTGGCGGGCCTCCACGGCACCGGCACCGGACGGACCCCCGCGCGCCGTGCAGGACGAGGACCCCCTGCTCATGGTCTTCACCTCCGGCAGCTCCGCGCGCCCCAAGGCGGCCGTGCTGACCCACCGCAGCTGCTTCTGGACCAACCTCTCGCTCTCGCGGACCCTGGAGCTGGACGAGCACGACGTGGTGCTCAGCGTGCTGCCCCAGTTCCACGTCGGCGGCTGGAACATCCAGGCGCTGCTGGCGTGGTGGACCGGGGCGACCGTGGTGCTCGAGCGCTCCTTCGACCCGGGCCGCGTGCTGTGCCTGCTCGAGGAGCACCGGGTGAGCACGATGATGGGGGTCCCCACGCACTACGCCCGGCTCGCCGAGCACCCCCGCTTCGCCACCACCGACTTCGGCGCCCTGCGCTCGGCGGTGGTGGGCGGGGCGCCGATGCCGGCGCCGCTGCTGCGGATCTTCCACGCCCGGGGCGTGGCGCTCACCCAGGGCTACGGGCTCACCGAGGCCGGCCCCAACGTGCTGTGCGTCCCGCCGGACGAGGCGATCCACCGGGTCGGCTGGGCCGGCGTGCCCTACCCGCACGTGGACGTGCGGCTGACCGACCCCGTGACCGGGGAGGAGCTGGCTGGTGCTGCGACCGGCGAGCTGCAGGTCCGCGGCCCGGGGATGTTCGCCGGCTACTTCCGCGACGAGGCCGCCACCCGGGCGGTCTGGCGCGACGGCTGGCTGGCCACCGGCGACGTGGCCACCCGGGACGGGTCGGGCTACCTGCGGATCGTGGACCGGCTGCGCAACATCTTCATCAGCGGCGGGGAGAACGTCGCTCCGGCCGAGGTGGAGTCGGTGCTGCTGACCCACCCGGCGGTGGAGGACGCCGTGGTCGTCGGCGTCCCGGACGCGACCTGGGGGGAGCGGGGCGTGGCCCTGGTCGTAGCCCGGGCCGGGGTCGTCACCGACGAGACCGAGCTGGTCGAGCACTGCCGCGAGCGGCTGGCCGCCTTCAAGGTCCCCGTCGCGATCCACCTGGTCGAGGAGCTGCCCTCCGTCTCGATCGGCAAGATCTCCCGCGCCCGGGCCCTGGAGATGGCCCTGGCGCGGGCCCAGATGGACCGGGGGCAGGTATGAGCGTGGCGCGCGAACCGCGCACGGCCCGCGGGGCGCGGACCCGGGCCCGGCTGATCGAGGCGGCCGAGCACGTCTTCGCGACGGTCGGCTACCACGACGCCTCCATCGTGAAGATCACCGAGGAGGCGGGCGTGGGGCTGGGGACCTTCTACGTCCACTTCCCGGGCAAGAAGGAGATCTTCGACGAGGTGGTCCGCGACCTGTCCCACCGGGTCCGGCAGGCGATGCGGGAGGGCTCGCTGCAGGGCACGACGCGGCTGGAGGCCGAGCGGGCCGGGTTCGCCGCCTTCTTCCGCTTCACCGCCCAGCACCCGGCGCTCTACCGCATCATCCGGCAGGCGGAGTTCGTCTCCCCGGAGGTGATGCGCGCCCACTACGACGCCATCTGCGAGGGCTACGCTGCGGGCCTGCAGCAGGCCCAGGAGGCCGGTGACATCCGCCCGGTGGACCCGACGGTGGCCGCCTGGGCGCTGATGGGCGCCGGTGAGCTGATCGGGATGCGGTGGGTGCTGTGGGACGGCGCCGACGAGATCGACCCGGCCGTCTTCGACGGTCTCATGGACGTCATCGAGGCGGCGCTCGCGCCGCACCGCGGTGGCGACGACAGAGAGGAACACCAGCCATGACCAGGACCGCCCTGATCACCGGGGGAGCCAGCGGCATCGGCGCCGCGGTCGCCCGCCGGCTCGCCGCCGACGGGATGAGCGTGGTCATCGCCGACCGCGACGAGCAGGCCGCGACGGCGCTGGCGCAGGAGCTGGGCGGCCGCCCTTGGGTGGCCGACCTGTCCGACACCGCGGCGCTGGAGGACCTCACGCTGGAGTGCGACGTCCTGGTCAACAACGCCGGGGTCCAGCGGGTGGCCCCGGTCCACGAGTTCGACCCGGCCGACTTCCGGCTCATCCACCGGCTCATGCTCGAGGCGCCCTTCCTGCTGGCGCGCGCCGCGCTGCCGCACATGTACGAGCGGGGTTGGGGGCGGGTGGTCAACATCTCCTCCGCGCACGGGCTGCGGGCCTCCGCCTTCAAGGCGGCCTACGTCAGCGCCAAGCACGGTCTGGAGGGCCTGTCCAAGGTGGTCGCGCTCGAGGGCGCCCCGCACGGGGTGACGAGCAACTGCGTCAACCCCGGTTATGTGCGCACGCCGCTGGTGGAGAAGCAGATCACCGACCAGGCCCGGACGCACGGCATACCGGAGGAGGAGGTGGTGGAGAAGATCATGCTGACCCGTTCCGCCGTCAAGCGGCTCGTCGAGCCCGACGAGGTCGCCGCCCTCGTCGCCTACCTCGCCTCCGACGCCGCCGGCATGGTGACCGGCACCTCCTACACGATGGACGGCGGGTGGACGGCCCAGTGAGCACCGTCGACACCCTGCCCGCCTCCGTCACGGCGGTGCTCGGCGAGGGCTACCGGGCCGTGGACGTCCCCGTGCGGGGCGGCGCGCTGCACGTGGGCGTGTGGGAGCCGGACGACGCGGGCCCGGACACCCCGACCGCGCTGCTGATCCACGGCATCACCGCCTCGCACATCTCCTGGGCGGGGGTCGCCGCCGCGCTGCCCGGCGTCCGGCTGGTGGCGCCCGACCTGCGCGGACGTGGGCGCTCCCGGGACCTGCCCGGCCCGTACGGGATGCCGACGCACGCCGACGACGTCGCCGCCGCCCTGGACCACCTCGGGACGGGTCCGGTGACGGTGGTCGGCCACTCGATGGGTGGCTTCGTCAGCCTGGTGCTGGCCGACCGGCACCCGGACCAGGTCGCCAACCTGCTGCTGGTCGACGGGGGTATGCCGTTGCTGGCGCCGCCCGGTGTGGCGCCCGAGGCGGTCGCCGCGGCCGTGCTCGGCCCCGCGGCCGACCGGCTGCGGATGACCTTTCCCAGCCAGGCGGCATACCGGGAGTTCTGGCGCGAGCACCCGGCGCTGGGGCCAGGATGGGGCGACCTGACCACGGCCTACGTCGACTACGACCTCACCGGCACCGAGCCCGAGCTGCGCCCGGCGACCCGCCCGGCCGCGCTGGAGGAGGACATCCGTGAGCTCGTGGACGGGGCGTCCGTGCAGCAGGCGCTGGAGCACCTCCGGCACCCGGTCAGCTGGTTCCTCGCGCCCCGCGGCCTGATGGACGAGGTGCCTCCTCTCTACCCGGACGCCGCGCGCGAGCTGTGGACCGGCCGCTACCCCCAGATCGAGCTGGTGGCGCTCGAGGACGTCAACCACTACACGGTCATCCTCGAGGACCGCGGCGTGCAGCAGCTGCTGCCCCACCTGCGGGAGGCGCTGGGCTGAGCCGCCCTGGTCCCGGCCGCCGGTCATGGCCCCGGGGTTCGTAGATTGGCCCGCATGTCGTCGAACACCTCGCCGAGGCCGTCCCCCTCGACCCAGGACTGCGTCCGGGTGGTGGACTCGCCGCTCGGCCCCGCTGTGCTGCTCGACCGCCCCGAGCGCCGCAACGCCCTGACCCTCGACATGTGGCGCGCTCTGGGGGCCCGCGTGGTCGAGCTGGCTGCGGAGAGGCCAGGGCCGGTCTACCTCATCGGCGCTGGCGGCTACTTCTGCTCCGGTGCCGACCTGGGCGCGCTGGCGTTCGCCGGCAGCGGCGAGGAGCCCGCCCGGGAGTTCGTCGAGGGCGTGGTCACCTGCCTGATGCAGCTGCACCTGCTCGAGCGCGAGGTCGTCGCCGTGGTCGAGGGAGGGGCGGCCGGAGGAGGGGTGGAGGTCATGGCCGCCTGCGACCGTCGCGTCGCGATCGGAGCGCCGCGGCTGGTCTTCCCGTTCGGGCACCACGGGATGGAGCTGGACGGGTTGACCCGCTGGCGCCTGACCGAGCTCGTGGGCGAGGCCGATGCCGAGCGGCTGGCCGAGGGCCGCCACGTCGTCGCCGTGGAAGAGGCCCTGCCGCTCGGTCTCTTCGACCAGCAGCACGCCACGCTCGCGGACCTGGCGCTGGCCGAGGCCGCGAGGTCTCGGTCCTCCGGCTCCGGGCGCCTGTTCACCCGGCCTGGCGAGGAGCTGGCCGCCGCCGTGGCCCGTGCCTCCGCGCCGATGCTCCAGGCCTTTCCGCCGCACCGCGCCTTCTCCTGACGCGGGGGCGGCGGGCGAAGCCCCGCCCAGCGACTAGACTCCTGACCCCGTGGCACTCACCATCGGAATCGTCGGCCTGCCCAACGTCGGCAAGTCGACCCTCTTCAACGCCCTGACCAAGAACTCCGTGCTCGCGGCGAACTACCCGTTCGCGACCATCGAGCCCAACATCGGGGTGGTCCCGCTCAAGGACGACCGGCTGGGCCGGCTGGCGGAGATCCACGGCTCGGCCAAGATCCTGCCGGCGACGGTCAGCTTCGTCGACATCGCCGGGATCGTCCGCGGCGCGAGCGAGGGGGAGGGGCTGGGTAACAAGTTCCTGGCCAACATCCGCGAGGCGGACGCCATCTGCCAGGTGGTGCGCTCCTTCCGCGACGACGACGTCGTCCACGTCGACGGCAAGGTCAGCCCCGGCGACGACATCGAGACGATCAACACCGAACTGGTGCTGGCCGACCTGCAGACGCTGGAGAACGCCATCCCGCGCCTGGAGAAGGAGGTCAAGGGTAAGCGCGCCGACAAGGAGGTCCTCGACACCGCGCTCGCGGCGCAGAAGGTGCTCGAGGCCGGGGACACCCTGTATGCCGCGGGCGAGCCGGCCGGGGTGGATATGGCGATCGCCAAGAGCCTGGGGCTGCTGACCACCAAGCCCTTCCTCTACGTCTTCAACCTCGACGAGGACGGCCTGACCGACGACGCCCTGCACGCCGAGCTGGCGGCGCTGGTGGCTCCTGCCGAGGCGATCTACCTCAACGCCAAGCTCGAGTCCGACCTGGCCGAGCTCGACGACGAGGAGGCACGCGAGCTGCTGGAGTCCGTCGGCGTCGACGAGCCCGGCCTGGACCAGCTGGCCCGGATCGGCTTCGACACCCTCGGCCTGCAGACCTACCTCACGGCCGGCCCCAAGGAGGCCCGCGCCTGGACGATCCGCAAGGGCTGGACCGCGCCGCAGGCCGCCGGTGTCATCCACACCGACTTCGAGCGCGGCTTCATCAAGGCCGAGGTCGTCTCCTTCGCCGACCTCGACGCCGCCGGGTCGATGCAGAAGGCCAAGGAGGCCGGCCGGGTCCGGATCGAGGGCAAGGACTACGTCATGGCCGACGGTGACGTCGTGGAGTTCCGCTTCAACGTGTGATCGGGGCCCTGGGAACTCTCGCACCCTCGGACATGACGCCGGCGTCCTGATCGCCCCGTCACCCGGTCAGCCCACCCGACACCCGGCAGACCCGTCGAGCGCACGTTCCTCACCGACCGAGCGCATGTTCCTCACCGACCGAGCGCACGCTCCTCACGGACGGACAGCGTGGCCGTCGCTGGGCCGGCCGGGCTTCAGGTGGACGATGTCGGACAGCCGCAGGGGTGCGAACGCTCCCGCGGTGGAGGCTGACCGCACCCGGCCCGTGACGCAGACGTGGTCCCCGCCGTCGTCGAGCACGCTCAGCCGATGCATCACGAAGCGGTGCGGGCACTGCCCGATGAGTGGCACCCCCTGCTCGTCGAGGTCGACGGCCAGACCCTCGAACTTGTCGCCCTCCTCGCCGGTCCGGGTGCCGAAACGCTCGGCCAGGGCCAGGTCGTCCGCGGTGAGGACGTGGACCGCGAAGTGGTCGGCGCGCAGGCCGACGCGGTAGGTGTGGTTGGCCTTCGAGAGCCACACGCAGTACTGCTGCGGCGACATGCTCGACTGCGAGTGGAAACCGACCAGACAGCCGGCCCGCACGCCCTCGAGGGCGGTGGTCACCACGACGGCGGCCGGGTCCGCAGCGGCCATCAGGACGTCGAACGGGTCCCCGCTCATCGCTCGCCCCGCTCGACCCCGGGAGCGGACCGGGCCTCGTAGCGCAGGAAGACCGTGTCGTCCTCCGCCAGGATCGCCCTCAGTTCGAAGGCGGCCATCCCCGCCCCGGGCGGGGTCACCGACACCGGCAGCGGGTCGCCCCCCATCAGCGGGGAGAGGGACAGGCACAGCTCGTCCAGGCGGTCTGCGGCCACGACCTCGCCCAGCCAGGTAGGGCCGCCCTCACACAGGACGACGCGGTGGCCCAGGTCGGCGAGCGCCCGCAGGGCCGCTGCCGGCTCGACGCGCTCCTCACCCGCCATGACCACGACGCCGGCCCGGTCCGCCTCCGCCAGGCGCTCGCCGTTCGCCGCCGCGCAGGTGATGACGTGGGTCCGGGCGTCGGCGGGCACCTGGGTGAACACCCGCGCCGTCCAGTCCAGGTCCAGGCTGCGGCTGACCACGGCCACCGGCGGCAGCGCCGGCTTGCCGAGACTCCGCCGCCGCCCCTGTGCCTCGTCGGAGAGGCGGACCGGCCCGAACCGCTCCCGGCGCACCGTCTCGGCGCCGACCATGACGACGTCTGCGATCTCCCGCATGGCGCGGTAGAGGGCCTGGTCGGGCCGGGTGGACAGCGGGCCGACGCGGCCGTCGACGGCGGCCGTGCCGTCGAGCCCGGCCACCATGTGCCCGGTCACCCAGCACTCGTGGCGCGGCTGGGACCGGTCAACCTCCAGGTACGGCGCGAGCGGGTCGGGAACCTCGATGCCGGGCTCGAGAGTGTGCATGGACCCGACCCTAGGTCCGGCACGGCGCAGGTGCAGGTCGGTGAGGAGCGTGCGCTCGGTCGGTGAGGAGCGTGCGCTTGGTCGGTGAGGAGCGTGCGCTCGGTCGGCAGGTCGTGCGCGTCAGCCCGCGGCCAGCTCGTCGTCCACGTAGACGTGCCGGGCCACCCGCAGGCCGGCCAGCACCATGACCACACCGCTGGCCATCAGCAGCCACAGGACCACCGTCCAGTCGCCGGCCGCGCCATAGATCGCCCCGACCACCAGTGGCCCCAGCCCGGCCAGGACGTAGCCGACCGGCTGCACGAAGCCGGACAGCTGGGCAGTCACGTGCGGGTCGCGGGTGCGGGCGGTGATCAGGCCGATCGCCATCGGGAAGGCAAAACCGGACAGCCCCAGCATGCCGGCCCAGAGCCACGGCACGGTCGCCGGGGCCACCAGCAGGCCGGCATACCCGGCGATGAGCAGCGCCCCCATGACGGTGATGTGCGGCGCCAGGGTGGTCGCCCGGTCGATGACCGTGGGCATGGTCAGCCCGCCGATCACCCCCAGCAGGGTCAGCAGGGAGAGCAGCGCCCCGGCGTGGACCGCTGACAGACCCGCGTCGCGGTAGATCTGCGGCAGCCACCCGAACTGCACGTAGGCGTTCATCGACTGGACGCCGAAGAGCAGGGTCAGCGCCAGGGCCGTGGGGGAGCCGGTCAGCCTGGCGTTCGGCGGGAAGAACGCCGCGGGCTGGCCGCGGGAGGCGCGGAACTCGCGCCGGGCCAGGACCAGCCAGGGCAGCAGCGCCAGGCTGGCCAGCACGCCATACGTGCCCAACGCCGTGCGCCAGCCACCCGGTGCCGCGGTGAGCGGGGCCGCGAGCGCCGACCCGACGGCGCCGCCGAGGATCAGCCCGGCACCGTAGAGGCTCATCAGCCGGACCCCGCCGTCCCTGCTGTGCCGCTTGACCCAGGCCGGGACCAGGACGTTGCCGACCGCCATCCCCGCCAGGGCGACGGTGGAGAAGACCAGGAAGAGGACGGTGGACCCGGAGGTGACCCGCAGCAGGAGGCCGGCGACGATCGCGACCAGCCCCAGGCAGATGCCCATGGTCATGCCGACCCGACGGGACAGGCCCACGGCCAGCGCGCCGACCGCGCCGAAGGCGAAGCCGGGCAGCGCGGTCAGCAGACCCGCGGTGGTGCTGCTCATCCCCAGCCCCTGGCGCACCTCGTCGAGGACGGGCCCGACCGAGGAGGCGCCAGGGCGCAGGTTGAGCGAGATCAGCACGACCGCGAGGACGACGAGCCAGGGGGCGACGGTATGCCGTGCCCCGCGCCCGCGGTCCTCGGGCGCGGGGCCCCGGTCAGGCGCGCTGGCCAACCAGGCCGTCGATGATGGCGTTGAAGGTGGCCGAGGGACGCATGGCGTTGAAGGCCAGCTCGTCGTCGGGGTGGTAGTAACCGCCCAGGTCGACGGGGCTGCCCTGGGCGTCGATCAGCTCCTGGGCGATCGAGTCCGCCTGGGCGGACAGCTGCTCCGCCACGGGGCCGAAGAGCCGCGCCAGCTCAGCGTCCTGGTCCTGGGCGGCCAGCTCCTGGGCCCAGTAGAGGGCCAGGTAGAAGTGGCTGCCCCGGTTGTCGATCTGGCCCAACCGGCGGGCCGGGCTGCGGCCCTCGGAGAGGACCTTCTCGGTGGCCCGGTCCAGGGCGTCACCGAGCACCGTGGCGCGCGCGTTGCCCTGGCGGTCGGCCAGGTGGCGCAGCGACTCGGCGAGGGCGAGGAACTCGCCCAGGCTGTCCCAGCGCAGGTAGTTCTCCGACTGCAGCTGCTGCACGTGCTTGGGCGCCGAGCCGCCGGCGCCGGTCTCGAAGAGGCCGCCGCCGTTCATCAGCGGTACGACCGAGAGCATCTTGGCGCTGGTGCCGACCTCGAGGATGGGGAACAGGTCGGTGTTGTAGTCGCGCAGCACGTTGCCGGTGACCGAGATGGTGTTCAGGCCCTGCCGGATGCGCTCCACGGACAGGCGGGTGGCCTCGACGGGGGAGAGGATCTGCAGGTCGAGGCCGTCAGTGTCGTGGTCGGCCAGGTAGGTCTCGACCTTGGTGATGAGGTTGGCGTCGTGGGCGCGCTCGCGGTCCAGCCAGAAGACGGCCGGGTCGCCGCTGGCGCGGGCCCGGGTGACGGCCAGCTTCACCCAGTCGCGGATGGGCTCGTCCTTGGTCTGGCAGGCGCGCCAGATGTCGCCGGCGCTCACCTGGTGCTCCATCAGCACGGCGCCGGAGGAGTCGACGACCTGGACGGCGCCGTCCGCGGCGATCTCGAAGGTCTTGTCGTGCGAGCCGTACTCCTCGGCCTTCTGCGCCATCAGGCCAACGTTGGGCACCGAGCCCATCGTCGTGGGGTCGTAGGCGCCGTGGGCCTTGCAGTCCTCGATGACGACCTGGTAGACGCCGGCGTAGGAGGAGTCCGGGATCACCGCGATGGTGTCGTCCTCCTCGCCCTGCGGGCCCCACACCTTGCCGCCGTTGCGGATCATCGCGGGCATCGACGCGTCGACGATGACGTCGCTGGGCACGTGCAGGTTGCTGATGCCCTTGTCGGAGTTGACCATCGACAGCCGCGGCAGCTCCGTGAGCCGCTGCTCGATGGCCTCCCGGATCGCGCCGGCCTCCTCGCCGACGGCGTCCAGGCCGGACAGGATCCCGCCCAGGCCGTCGCTGGCGGACAGGCCGGCGGAGGCGAGCTGCTCGCCATACCGCTCGAACACGTCGGCGAAGAAGGTCTCCACGGCGTGGCCGAAGATGATCGGGTCCGAGACCTTCATCATGGTGGCCTTGAGGTGCAGGCTGAAGAGGACGTCCTCGGCCGCGGCGGCCTGGACCTGCTCGGCCAGGAAGGTGCGCAGCGCGGCGACGTCCATGAAGGTGGCGTCGACGACCTCGCCGGCCAGGACCGGCACCGACTCCTTGAGCACGGTCACCGTGCCGTCGGCGGCGACGTGCTGGATGGTCAGGGCGTCCTGCTGCTCGATGACCACCGACTGCTCGTTGTGCGCGAAGTCGCGCTCGGCCATGGTCGCCACCCGGGTGCGGCTGTCGGCCGACCACTCACCCATGGAGTGGGGGTGGCTGCGGGCGTAGTTCTTCACCGCGTCGGGGGCACGGCGGTCGGAGTTGCCCTCGCGCAGCACCGGGTTGACCGCGGAGCCCTTGACTCGGTCGTAGCGGGCGCGCACGTCCCGCTCCTCCTCGGTCTGGGGGTTCTCCGGGTATGCCGGGAGGTTGTAGCCCTGCTCCTGCAGCTCGGCGATCGCGGCCTTGAGCTGCGGCACGGAGGCGGAGATGTTCGGCAGCTTGATGATGTTGGCCTCGGGCGTGGTGGCCAGCTGCCCGAGCTCGCCGAGGGCGTCGGGGACCTGCTGGTCCTCGGGCAGGCGGTCGGCGAACTGCGCCAGGATCCGACCGGCGAGGGAGATGTCCCGCGTCTCCACCTCGATCCCGGCGGCGCCGGCGAAGGCCTCGATGATCGGCTTGAGCGAGTAGGTCGCGAGCAGCGGTGCCTCGTCGGTCTTGGTGTAGATGATCGTGGACATCAGGTGGGGTCTTCCTTGCCTCGGCGAGATCGGACGTCCCCCCGAGTCTACGGAAGGGCCTCGGTAGGATGGACGTACGGATCCCCACGTGGAGGTGGTCAACGGTGGTTGACGAGACACGCACGCTCACCAGCCCGATCGTCGTCGGGGTAGCAGGTGCAGGGGAGGGGGACTCCGCACTGCTCTGGGCTGCCCGCACCGCGGCCCGCACGGGGACCTCGCTGGTGGTCGTGCACGCCAGCGACCCGGAGGCGGTGGCCTCCCGGATGGCGGGGGCGGAGATCATGGCGGTGTCCGCGGTGCTGGATGCCGAGGAGGAGACGCAGCGCGAGCTGCAGGGGCGGATCGACGCCCTCGCCCAGGAGCTGGGGATCACCGCCCGCGTCGAGATGGTCCGCGGCAGCCCGGTGTCGGCGCTGCTTGCGCACCAGGACGAGGCGGCCGTCATCGTGGTCGGCACCGGCGCCAAGGGGGCGATCGAGGAGTTCGTCCTGGGCAGCACCTCGCTGGGGGTGACGGCGCACGCCCGCTGCCCGGTGGTCGTGGTCAACCCCGGCGTCGACCTCGACGCGCTGACGCACGGCCGGATCGGCGTGGCCGTGGACGGCAGTGCCGACAGCCGACGGGCCGCCCGGGCCGCGCTCGCGCTGGCCCACTACACCGGGGCCAGGGTCACCGCGCTGAACACCTGGTACCTGGAGGTGGTCAACGGTTTCGTGGTCACCGAGCCGGACTCGCAGGAGTGGGTCCAGCTGGAGACCGACCGGCGCGAGCTCGTCGAGGGCGTCCTGGCCCCGCTGCGGGAGACCTACCCCGGCGTGGAGGTCGACGTGAAGATCGCCCGGGGGCCCGTCGTGATGACCCTGCGCGACTACTCCAGGGAGTGCGACGTCCTCGTCGTGGGCAGCCGCGGGTTGGGCGGGATCCGGGGCCGGCTGCTGGGCTCGGTCAGCCAGCGGATGATGCGTACCGCGTCCTGCCCGGTGCTGGTGGTGCGCGCCGGCTAGCCGAGTACAGCTAGCCGCCGACGAGCGCGGCGAACCGGGTGGCCAGCGGCTCCCAGGCCTGGTGCAGCTCGGCCTCCCGCTCCCGCAGCTGCCGGGTCGCCTCGTGGGAGGTGGCGTCCTCGGGGTCGCGCGCCCAGCCGGCCACCGTCGCGGCGTCCACCTCGGGGTGGAACTGGACGCCCCAGGCCCGGGGGCCGAACCGGGCCGCCTGCACCGACCCGTCGGGCGCGTGCCCCAGCGTGGTGGCCCCGTCCGGCAGCCGCGCGGCGATGTCGTTGTTGTGGTGCAGGACGGGCGTGCCGGAGGGCAGCACACCGGTGAGCAGGTCGCTGGTGCCGTAGGACGTGGGCCGCCAGGGCCGCAGACCGATGGTGGGGCCGGCCGGGTTGACGACGACCTCGCCGCCCAGGGCGACCGTCGCCAGCTGGTGCCCCAGGCAGATGCCGAGGAACGGCGTGCCGGCCGCGACGGTGCCGACGATCAGACCCTTGGTCGGGACCATCCACCGGTGGTCGGCGGCGTCGTTGGCGCCCATCCGGCCACCCATGACGATGAGCCCGGCGTGGTCGCCGAGCGTGGAGGGCAGGGCCCGGCCCTCCTGCACCGCCAGGACGTCGCAGTCGACCCCTGCCCGGTCCAGCCAGGTGCCGAACATCCCGATGGGGCAGACGTCCTCGGGCTGGACCACGAGGACGCGTGGACGCTGCGTCATGGCCGGATCCTAGCCCTGCTCCGACGTCCCTCCGGCACCGGCGCCGGCCCGGACGGACACCACCCGGCCGCCCTCGTCGCCCGCGCCCGGTCCGATCTCGACCACGTGGTCGGCGGTCGCCACCGCCGCAGGGTCGTGCTCGGCCAGCACCACGGTGTGACCGGCGTCGACCAGGACGTGCAGCTGCGCGAGCAGCCGGTGCACGTCGGCAGGGTGCAGCCCGGACGTCGGCTCGTCCATCACGTAGAGCGTGGGTGCCCGCCGCTCCTTCTGCAGCTCGGTCGCCAGCTTGATCCGCTGCGCCTCGCCGCCCGACAGCTCGGTCGCTGGCTGCCCGAGCGTGAGGTAACCCAGCCCCAGCGCCTCGAGCGCCACCAGCGCCCGCCGTGCGGCCGGCAGCCCCGAGAGGACGTCCTTGGCCTCGGTCACGGTGAGCCGCAGCAGGTCGGCGACGGTCCGCCCCTGCCAGCGCACCTCCAGCGTCTCGGCCCCGAACCGGTCGCCGTGGCAGTCCGGGCACGTCGAGTAGGTCCCCGGCAGGAACAGCAGCTCCACCGACACCGCACCCTCGCCCTGGCACGTCGGGCACCGTCCCGCCGCCGTGTTGAAGCTGAACCGGCTGGCGGTGAAGCCGCGCTCCTTCGCCTCGGGTGCCGCCGCGAACGCCCTGCGCACGTGGTCCCACATCCCGGTGTAGGTGGCGAGCGTCGACCTCGGCGAGCGGCCGATTGGCTTCTGGGTGATCCGCACGACGCGGGTCGGGATGACGTCCGCCGGCGCCTCCGCGGACACCGACCCGAGCGCCGGGCCGTCCGCCTCGTCGGCGGGTATGCCGTCCGCAGTCTCTCCCTCCGGCTCCCGCTCGTCCTCGACCCGGGCGAGCCGGGCACCGACGACGTCGTGCACGGCGTCGAGCAGGCTGGTCTTGCCCGCGCCGGAGACGCCGGTCACGACGGTGAGGGTGCCGAGCGAGAGGTCCAGGGCGACGTCCCGGACGGTGTGCCGCGTGAGTCCGGTCAGGACGAGCCTGCCCCGCGGCTCCCGGGCCGCGCCCGAGCGGATCTCCTGGCGGTGGACGGGTTGGTCGAGATAGCGGGCGGTGACCGAGTCCTCGACACCCCGCAGGCCGTCCAGCGGTCCGGACCACAGCACCTCGCCGCCCTCGGTCCCGGCGCCCGGCCCGACGTCGACGACCCAGTCGCAGCGCTGCACCACGGCCATGTCGTGCTCGACGACGAGCACGGTGTTGCCGGCGGCGACGAGGTCGCGCAGCAGCCGGACGAGGCGGTCGGTGTCCTCGGGGTGCAGGCCGGCGGACGGCTCGTCGAGGACGTAGACGACCCCGAACAGCCCCGACCTCAGCGCCGTGGCGAGCCGGAGCCGCTGCAGCTCGCCGGAGGACACCGTCGACACGGGCCGGCCGAGGGCGAGGTGACCGAGCCCGAGCTCGTCCATGAGCCGCAGCCGGCCGACGAGGTCGTCGAGCAGGACACGCTCGGCCTCGTCCCGCGCGGAGAGGCCGGCCGACGGGCCGGCGTGGTCCGCGTTGTCGGCGTCGGCGCGCGCCCCCCACTGCCGCAGCGCGTCCAGCCGCTCGCCCATCAGCTGGACCAGCCGGGACACCGGCAGGGTCGCGGCCTCGTCGACGGCGAGCCCGGACCAGGTGACCCGCAGGGCCTCCGGGCGCAGGCGACGCCCGCCGCAGACTCCGCAGGGGACGGACTCCACATACCGCAGGGCGCGGCGGCGCTGGCTGGCGGACTGCGTCTCGGCGAGGGTGCGCAGCAGGTAGCGGCGTGCGGAGGAGAACGTGCCCTGGTACGGGGCCTGGACGCGCGTGGCGTCGCGGACGGGGTGGACGGTGACGACCGGCTGTTCGTCGCTGAAGAGGATGAAGTCACGGCTCTCGGGCGGCAGGTCGCGCCACGGGACGTCGATGTCGTGGCCGAGGGCGGCGACGATGTCGCGGTAGTTCTTGCCCAGCCACGCGCCGGGCCAGGCGGCGACGGCGCCCTCCGCGATGGTCAGCGACGGGTCGGGGACCATCGAGGCCTCGGTCGGCACGTGCCGCACGCCGAGGCCGCCGCAGCCGGGGCACGCGCCCACCGCCGTGTTGACGGAGAAGTGGTCGGAGTCCATGTGCGGCACGTCGGCGGGGTATTCACCGCACCGCGACCACAGCATGCGCAGCGTGCTCCCCGCCGTGGTGACGGTGCCGACCGAGGAGCGGGACGACATACCTCCGCCGCGTCCCTGCTCGAGGGCGACGGTGGGCGGCAGCCCCTGCACGTCGCGGACCTGCGGGTCGACGGCGGCGTGGATGAGGCGGCGGGCGAACGGGGCGACGGAGTCGAGGTAGCGGCGCTGGGCCTCGCCGTGGATCGTCTCGAAGGCGAGCGACGACTTGCCCGAGCCGGAGACGCCGGTGACCGCGACGAGCGCGTCGCGGGGCAGCTCGACATCGACGTCGCGCAGGTTGTGCAGCCGCGCTCCCCACACCTGGATCGTCCCTGCGTTCACCGGTCCCACACTAGGCGGGCACCGTCCACCGAGCGCGTGGTGCGGTTGCGCGAGAGCAACAGACCACATCGCTCGGTCTCGACGTATGGGTCGTGGGCCGCGGACGCCGTCGGCCTACCCGGTGATGCGCGCACGACGGAGCCAAGGTCCTCGCTGAAAGGGGTCGAGGTCGTGACGTAGAGACGGGAGTGCCCCGGCGTGTCGCGCACAGTGCGGTCTGGCTCTGCGGCGCGTCGCACACGGGAACCTGCGCCGCGCAACGAGCATCCTGCACTGTGCGCGACACGCCGAGCAGGGCCTGGCCGTGGCCGACCTGATCGAGCGGTGCGGCGGGAGTTCGGGAGACAGCCTGGCCGACAGGGCTCAGCGGATGCCGATCTCCCTGCGTCGCAGGCCGAGCAGCCCCAGCGCGACCCCGAGGGCCGCGAGCGCGCCGAGCACCACGAGCGGCACGAGGGTGAACTCCTCGGCCGGCAGCTGGGCCGGGTGGCTGAGCGGCGACAGGTCGCGCAGCCAGTCCGGCAGGTCGAGCAGCGCCGCGAAGTTGCCGACGAAGACGGTCAGGGCCACGAGGGCCCAGCCGACGGGGGAGAGCAGCGCGGGCGCCCAGCCGTAGAGCAGCGCGCAGACCCCCAGCACGACGAGCACGGCCGGCAGCAGGTTGAGGTGGGCGAGGACGAGCTCGGTCACCAGGGAGGCCTGGCCGGTCACAGCGGCCGCGGCGGCGCCCGTGCCCAGGCCGGACGCGGCCAGGATGACCGCCGCCCCGGCCGCTACGACGAGCAGGTGGGAGCCGGCCCAGCCGGTGCGGCTGGTCGGGGTGGCCAGCACCGCCTCCGCCCGCCCGCGGTCCTCCTCGAGGCGCAGCGACTGGACGGCGTAGACGACGTAGGCGGTGGTCAGGTAGCCGCTGAAGACGGCCAGGAATGCCAGGTAGCCGTCCAAGAGCGCCTCCATCCCGAACATCTCCTGGACCGCCGGCGGCATCTCCTCGGCCCCGTCGACCATGACCTGGGTGAAGGCGCCGTCGACGGCGCCGAGCACCACGACGGCCACCCCCCAGCCCAGGATGCTGCCGCGCTGCAGCCGGACGGCCAGGCCCAGCGGCGAGCCCAGGCGCGGGCCGGCGTCGGCCGGGCCGGGCCGCTCGGCCATGAGGCCGGCACCGAGGTCGCGCCGACGCTGGAGCGCGTAGGCGGTCGCCGCCGTGGCGACGGCGAGGCCGGCCAGCGGCAGCAGCGGCCACGCCCGGTCCAGCACGTAGGGACCGGCCTGCGCGGCCCAGCCCAGCGGTGAGGCCCAGGACAGGGCGGTGCCGCCGACCGCGGCCATGTCGCCCAGGCCCCGCAGCATGAACGCCGCTCCCAGCGCGGCCCCGGCGGCGCCCGCGGCGGCCCTGGAGGACTCGAAGACCTGGGCGGTGAGCGCGGTGGTGCCGGCGAACGCCATACCGACCAGGCCGGTGCCCAGCCCGACCAGCAGCGAGCCGACCGGCGCGAACCCGACCGCCGTGGCCAGGCCGGCCACGACCATCGCGGCAGCGGTGTTCGCGATGGCCGCGACGACGAGTGCGGCGGTCAGCCCGGCGTCGTGGCCGGTGACGTTGGCGCGGACGAGCTCGGCCCGGCCGGCCTGCTCCTCGGCCCGGGTGTGCCGGTTGACGAGCAGGACGCCCATGAGCGCGGAGAGCAGGAACAGGTAGGGCGCGTAGCCGGCGGCGAAGAACCGCTCGTAGGTCGGGGCGTCCATCCCCAGCGCCGGGCCGGTGAACATCCGGCCCACCGGCTGCTGCAGCAGCGGCACCACGGCCTGCAGGTCGTCCTCGGTGGGCGCGATCTGCGGCAGGGCCGCTGCGATGTAGAGCACGAAGAGCCCGTGCCCGGCCACCCAGACCGGCAGCCGGACGCGGTCCCGGCGCAGCATGAAGCGCACCAGCGTGCCGGTGCCCGTGAGCGCACCCTGGGGGGTATGCGGTGGAGCCGCCGGCGTGGTGCGTGGTGCGGCCAGGTCGGTGCTCATCGTGCCCGCACCTCCTGCTGCGCGGCCCCGCGCGCCGCGAGGTCGTCGCCGTAGTGCCGCATCAGCAGCTGCTCCAGGGTGGGCGGGTGGGCCACGATCGACTCCACGCCGAGCGCCGCCAGCTCGCGCAGCACCGGCTCGACCCGGTCCCCGTCCACCTCGAGGCGCACCTGGCCCTCCTCGGTGCGCAGGTCGTGCACGCCCGGCGTGGTGGCCAGCGCGGTGGCCGGCTGCCGCGTCTGCGCGACGATCGTCGTGCGGGTCATGTGGCGCAGGTCGGCCAGCGTGCCGGACTCCACGATCCGGCCCTGGCGGATGATGGAGATCCGGTCGGCCAGCACCTCGACCTGGGCCAGGATGTGGCTGGACAGCAGCACGGTCGTCCCGCGCTCGCGCACCTCGCGGATGCAGTCCTGGAAGACGACCTCCATCAGGGGGTCCAGGCCGGCGGTCGGCTCGTCGAGCAGGAGCAGGTCGACGTCGGAGGCCAGCGCCGCGATCAGCGCGACCTTCTGCCGGTTGCCCTTGGAGTAGGTGCGGGCCTTCTTCGTCGGGTCCAGGTCGAAGCGCTCGCACAGCTCGTCCTTGCGACGGCGGTCCAGGGCACCACGCAGCCGGGCGAAGAGGTCGATCGCCTCGCCGCCGGTCAGCCTGGGCCAGAGCTCGACGTCGCCGGGCACGTAGGCGAGCCGGCGGTGCAGGCCTACCGCGTCCGCCCACGGGTCCTGGCCGAAGAGACGCAGGGTGCCGGCGTCCGCGCGCAGCAGCCCCAGCAGCAGGCGGATGGTCGTGGACTTGCCGGCCCCGTTGGGTCCGAGGAAGCCGTGCACCTCGCCCTGACGGACGGTCATGTCGAGGCCGTCCAGCGCCCGGGTGGAGCCGAACTCCTTGACGAGCCTCGCGGACTCGATGACGTCGCTCATCTCTCCTCGCTCCCTCTGTTTTCGGGGCCGTGCGGCCCGTCCTGGCTGCCGACGTAGTGCCGCAGCTCGTCGTAGGTGCCGTCGGCGAGGACGCCGTCGGCGTAGATCTCCAGCACCGCCTGCAGGTAGGGCAGCGGTGGTTCGTCGCCCTCCACGAGGGAGACCCCGAGCAGCCGCTCGAGGTGCTCGTGCAGGACCAGGACGCCCATGGACCAGAGGAAGAGCACGACGACGCGGGCGCGGGGGTTGGCGCTGGGGCGTACCAGACCGGCGTCGACGCTGGTCTGGGTGTAGGCCTCGGCGTCGGCGACCATCTCGTCGATCAGGTCGTTGACGTGCGGGCTTCCATCGGTGAGCGTCCTGGCGAGGTAGCGCACGACGGGCCGGTTCTCCCGCAGCTGGGTCATCAGCGCCAGCGGGTCGGCGTGCTGGCCCTGCTGGACCGTCTCGGTCTTGGCCGTCCGCAGGATCCGGGCCACGTGCTGGTCGCAGGCGACCCGCAGCGCGTCCTTGCTCCCGAAGTGGTGGACGATCAGCGCGGGGGACACCTCGGCGGCGGTGGCGATCGTCTTGAGGCTGGTGCCCTTGACGCCCTGCCGGCCGAAGAGGTCCAGGGCAGCCGCCAGGATCCGCTCGGCGCCGCCGGGCTGGGGGACCGGTGCCCGCGTGGCCTGCTCGTCATCCACTGAAGACGTCCTCCTCGACCCGCTGGCTGAATATTCAGTCAGCGTAGATCCTGAACGGACGTTCAGTCAAGGGTCGGACGCGTGGTTGATGCCTGGGTGCGCGGCGGGGGGAGGGGGGCGGGGAGCAGGAGGCGTCGGGGAGGGGGAGCCGTTCAGGTGGTCGCCGCGGACGTGCTTCCCGTCGCCTCGGCCCGCTCGGCCTTGGCCCGGGGCCCGTAATAGAGCAGCCCGACACCCACGGCGATGAGGAAGATGACGAGCATCGCGAAGAACAGCGGCCAGACGCCGGTGAGGAAGATGATCGGGATCGCCAGCGCGGTGATCATCCCGCCGCCGAAGAAGGGCTCGAAGATCAGCTGCTTGTAGCCGAAGGCCTCGAAGGCGGGGCTCTTGGCCTCGGGGTCGGTGATGCGCATGAGGATCAGGCCGGTGGCGGTGACGCCCATGGACTGGCCGAAATCGCCGATGCCCCGCTCGAACCAGTAGCGACCGATGATCCGCGGTGCCAGCCACAGGAACAGGGCTACGTTGACTCCGATGCCGGCGATCGCCAGCAGTGTGAAGGTGCCGATGTTGGCACCGATCGCGGTGAGCGAGAGGGTGCCGATGGCGGCGATGATGAGGAAGTCCAGCGCCCAGCCCTGGATCCGCAGCATCATCTGGTGGTCGATGATGTGAGCAACCTTGAACGCTTCGGCGATGGCCTGCAGGATGACTCCGCCGATGAGGGCGAGCGGGAAGAGCGGGACGTAGGCGAAGATCTCCAGCGGCGTGTTGTCCTCCAGCATCACCGAGGCGTAGGTCTGTGCCTCGATCCACCGCAGCGACTCCAGGATGGCCCACCCGATGAGGATCGCCACGGCGACGAAGGCCATGTGCAACGACAGCGGCTCGACCGAGGCAGGCCGGGAGGTCATCGTCGCGGCGGGGTAGTGCTCGTCCTTGCGGAACAGGCCCTTCTGCTCGTCGAGGGAGGTCTTGACGTCCCCCTTGAGCAGCTCGGTCCGGCCGGTGCGCACCCCCCAGTTGATGAGGGCGATCCCGATGACGATGCCGCCGACGATGCCGACCGTTGCCAGACCCACGGCCAGGTCCGCCCCATCGCCGAAGCCGAGGTCCTCCATGACCGGGCGCATGCCGGCGGCCGTGCCGTGGCCGCCCTCGAAGCCGATCTCGATCAGCGCGCCGGTCATCGGGCTGGCGCTGAAGACCGGGACCAGGATGAGGGCGGCGATCAAGAGCCCGACGACGTACTGGCTGGAGCCGAGTGCCACGCCCAGGGATAACTGCGGCCCGACGAGACGTGCCGCACGCTTCGGGCTGGGGAGCTCCTGGCCCAGGAACATCGTGGCGAACACCACGCTGATGAGCAGCCCGGGCAGCGCCCCCCAGGTCGTGAGGATCTCCGCGGTGAAGACGCCGGCCTCGGACATGCCCGGGACCAGCTGGCCGAGGACCTGCGGCCCCAGCAGGAGGAGGAGGGCACCCCCGATGATCGAGCTGGGCAGGAACAGACGCTGCACCCACCCCGTCCTCACCCGGATCACCTTCCCGATGAGCAGGAAGAGCCCTAAGAGCAACAGCGCGAAGCCGATCTGGCCAGGAGACATACCGATCACCTCTGTCCGGAGTCCGTGCGGCGAGTCTGGCACACGACAGCGTGCAACGACTCGACCTTGGAGCCGGCTGACCAACAGGGCCGGCGTCATGCCTGCGCCAGACGCGCCCGTCGGATCCCGCAAACCGCTTCCGCTGGGCGGGCAGCGGGTGGACAATGACTGGAGACGAGCGACCCCCGATCGGCGGAAGTGGCCCGTCCCTGGAGGACACCATGACCCCTCGCCACCCACGTCTTGGCACCGCTGTCGTCGTCGGCGGCAGCATCGCCGGCCTACTCGCGGCAGCCGCGGTGGCACCCCATACCGACGAGGTGGTGGTGCTCGAACGGGACGCCCTGCCTGAGGAGCCCGGGCACCGGTCGGGGACCCCTCAGGCGGCCCACATCCACGGGCTGCTCGCCTCCGGTCGGGCGGCGATGGAGCGTCTGCTGCCCGGCTTCACCGATGACCTCGTCGCGCACGGAGGGCTCGTGGGGGACATCGGCGACAGCGGGCCGTGGTGGATCGGTGGCCACCGGCTCGTGGCCACCCCGGCCGGCGCGTTGGGGCTGCTGGTGTCCCGGCCGCTGCTCGAGGCCTACCTGCGGGCGCGCGTCCGCGACCTGCCCAACGTCACTGTGCGGGAGCGCACCGACATGCGAGGACTGGTGTCGTCGCGACCGGGAGCGGTGACCGGCGTCCTGGTGCAGGGCCTCGACGACCCGGCCGCCGCGCCCCGGACCCTGACCGCGGACCTCGCCGTCGACGCCACCGGGCGGCCGGGTCGCGCTGCTCGATGGTTCGCCGACCACGGGTGGGACACGCCGGCGGAGGAGCGCGTCGTGCTCGGGGTGCGCTACCGCACCGTGCACGTGGAGCACCGGGAGGGTGACCTCGGCGGGGCCCGGGTCGTCATCTCGGCGGCGACTCCCCGCATCCCGCGTGGGGGGGCGGCCCTGCGGCAGGAGGACGGCACCTGGGTGGTCACCGTCGCGGGCTACCTGGAGGAGGAGCCGCCGGACGACCTGGAGGGATTGAGGGCGTATGCCACAGGACTGGTGGCGCCGGAGATCGGTGCGCTGCTGGACCGTGAGCTGCTCGACAGCCCGTTGCCCTACCGCTTCGCGCACGGCGTGCGGCGCAAGGTCGAGGACGTGACCCTGCCGCCGGGGTATGCCGTGCTCGGTGACGCGATCTGCTCGTTCAACCCGATCTTCGGCCAGGGGATGAGCGTCGCGGCGCTGCAGGCGGTGGCGTTGGGAGAGGCCCTCGCGTCCGGCGACGGTGTGGACGGGCTGCCGGCTGCACTGCGCCGCTACCACCGGGCGGCCACCCACTACGTCGACCAGGCCTGGGCCCTCGCCATCGGTGCCGACCTGCAGATCCCGGGCGTCCAGGGCCAGCGGCCACGAGGGTCAGCCGCGGTGGCGGCCTACGTCGGACGGGCGCAGCGGGTGGCCGAGCACGACCCGGTGGTGGCACGGGCGATGATCCGGGTGACCGCCCTGCTCGAGCCGCCGCAGTCGCTGATGCGTCCCAGGGTGCTCTCCCACGTGCTGCGCGACGGCCGTCCCCGGCGGCGCAGGCCCCGGTCGCGGGCCGAGGGTGGGCGGGTCGGAGCCTCGCGCTGAGAGAAGCCCCGTGTCAACCTGCTCGTGAGGTGTGACCGGCCTCGACCAGGACGTGCAGTTGCGCGAGCAGGCGGTGCACGTCGGCGGGGTGCAGCCCGGAGGTCGGCTCGTCCATGACGTAGAGCGTGGTCGGCGACGGTCCGCCCCTGCCAGCGCACCTCCAGCGTTTTGGGCCCGAACCGGTCGCCGTGGCAGTCCGGGCACGTCGAGTAGGTCCCCGGCAGGAACAGCAGCTCCACCGACACCGCACCCTCGCCCTGGCACGTCGGGCACCGTCCGGCCGCCGTGTTGAAGCTGAACCGGCTCGCGGTGAAGCCGCGCTCCTTCGCCTCGGCAGACGCCGCGAACGTCTTGCGCACGTGGTCCCACATCCCGGTGTAGGTGGCGAGCGTCGACCTCGGCGAGCGGCCGATCGGCTTCTGGGTGATCCGCACGACACGGGGCGGGATGACATCCGCCGGCGCCTCCGCGGACACCGACCTCCGGGCTGGGGTAGGGCTGCCTGCACCGAGGTCCGCGGAGGCACAGACACCCCTCGCTGCCTGCAAGCGGACGCCGACCTGCCGCGAGGGCGTTCAGGCAAGGGCTGCTCTCGGCATGTGGTGCGGCGTGGGAGGGGCTCAGGTGATCGCCGCGTACGCGCCTTCGCTTCGCCGGGCGGACCAGCGGAGGGACCGGCGTGTCACGCACAGTGCCTCAAGGCTCTGCGGCGGGTCACACGCAGGAGGGTGCGACACGCAACGAGCGTCCTGCACTGTGCGCGACACGCCGAGATGGGGACCGCGTTGCCGAGGGCAGGGCCCTGCCGGTCAGGAGTAGTCGTAGAACCCCTTGCCGACGCCCGTGCCCAGCCGGCCCTGGTCGATGTAGTCGCGCTTGACGATCTCGGCGAACTGCCGCATCTCGGGGTCGGGGTTGTTCCGGGCGAGGTGGTAGGGGGTCTCCATACCGATCATGTCGTAGATCTGGAACGGGCCCATCGGCGCGCCGGTCGACTTCCGCCAGGTGAGGTCGATGGTCTCGACGTCGGCGACGCCCCGGACGAAGAGGACCGCCGCGGCGCTGAGGAACGGGACGAGCAGGGAGTTCAGCACGTAGCCCGGCTGCTCCTTCTGCACCCGGATCGGCACCATGCCGATCTCCTCGGCGAAGGTGGCGACGGCCTCGTAGGCCTCGGGGTCGGTGCCGGCGTGGCCCATCACCTCACCGACGTTCAGGCGCCAGATCTCGTTGGCGAAGTGCAGTGAGAGGAACCGGTTGGGCCGGCCGGTCGAGGGGGCGATGTCGCTGGGCAGCAGGGTGGAGGAGTTCGTGGCGAAGATGGTCCGCTCGGGCGCGAGCTCTCCGACCTTGGCCCAGGTCTCCTGCTTGATCTCCAGCACCTCGGGCACCGCCTCGATGACGATGTCGGCGTCGGACACCGCGTCCGCCAGGTCGCTGGTGGCCCGGATCCGGCCCACGGCCGCGTCGAGCTTCTCGCCGGTGGCGTCCTGCACGTCGCGCAGGTAGAGCGGCTTGAGGTAGTCCCAGCGGTTGGGGAGCTGGGCCAGGACCTCGTCGTTGATGTCGTAGACGACGACGTCCTTGCCGCGGTAGGCGGACTGGAAGGCGATCTGGGAGCCGAGGACCCCGGATCCGAGCACGGTCAGCTTCTGCATGGTTTCCTCTCTGCTGCCTACGGGTATGCGGGCACCTCCAGTCTTTCACTACGGGTCGTAGCGGTCCTTCAGGGCGGGGTCAGCGCGACATAGAACGCTCGTATGCGCTGAAGTGGGCGCGGGTCGAGGCCACGCCGCGGTGAGGCTGGCCGCTGGGCTGTAGACGGATCTGTCTACCAGGGTTATGCTCGTGCCTATGGGTGAGACGACCACGATTCGCATCAGTCGGGATACGCACGCGAAAGTGACTCGGATGGCGGCCGAGCGCAACGAGACGATCGACGAGACCGTCAGCAAGGGGATCCGAGCGCTCCGCCAGGACGCCATGGCGCGCGACCTTGCGGCTGACCTCACGGACGAAGAGAGCGCGTGGCTGGATGCTGACGCCGGGTGATGTCGTCGAACTCGATCTCGGGATGCCCTCGGGCAGTGAAGCGGGACTGCGGCGGCCGGCCATCGTCGTGACAGCGCGTCGGATCCTGCGGGGTGAGCCAAACGTCGTTCAGGTCGTTCCCTTGACCCGGACGGTCCGTCAGAGCAGCACCGAGGTGGTCATCGATCCCGACGAGGGCAATCGGCTGGGGGCGCCTTCGTCGGCACAGTGCCAGCATGTGCGCTCCGTCGCCACCACGCGCATACACGAGCGCACAGGAAATGTAGGCCCGGTCGTCCTCGGTGAGGTCCGCGAGACCCTCGCGCTGCTCATGGATCTGTAAGTCGGTTCGCCCATGAACCAGGACCGGTCGCTGTACGACAACCGGCTCGAGGTGTTGCGCGGAACTCCTGCCACGAGACCTTCGCGCCGATGAGCGAGCGACGCACCCGGGGGCACACCGTCCGGCGCACCAGGGGTGGCTACCGTGGGGCCGGTGAGCGATGACCCGATGTCCGAGACGGGCTGCAGCCCCTGGTCGACCTCGCTCCCCGGCCCGTCGTGGACCGGGCCGACCGGTGTCGAGCCCACGCGGTGGCCCACTGGGTGCGGCCGTTGTGGGCCACCCTGAAGGACGTCACGGGGCGCACCTTCCGCGACCGAGACGTGGAGCAGCACCCGGGAGACCACCGGGCCGTCGCCCTGGCGCGGGCTGCGCTCTGGCCGGTGGCGTAGGACCGGGAAGCGAGGGCTTTGGACGAGGCAGACTGGACCCATGTCGACGAGCAGCTTCTGGTCAGGACCGATGCGCGGCGGCGCTCCCTCGGCGGAGCAGGCGGCCTCGATGGCGGGCCTGCTCGCGGCGGGGAACCTCTTCGAGAAGGTGGTCGGGGCTCTGGCACTGGGCGACCAGGACAAGGCACGTCGGATGGCCACGCAGGTGGCTCGGCGTCCGTTCGACGACTTCGAGGAGGTCTGGCCGGGACCGGCGGCAGCGCACTACGCCCTCTTCGAGCTGGTCACCGACACCGTGCGGGAGCTGGCTGAGGACGACGACACCTGGGTCGACGCCCTCGCCCACGTCGCCTCCGAGGTGTCCGGTCGTCAGCTCGACGAGCTGCACCACCTCGCGGCGGTGCTGCACCAGGACTCCCACATGCTCGGCATCGGGCAGACCGAGGCCGCACGGCTGAAGGCTCTTGCGAGCGGCGCGGATGCGAAGGCGTGGCCTGGCGACGCGGTGTCGGAGGATGAGCACGGCGACTACGTGCTCGAGCTGGCCCAGCTGAAACTGGCCCTGCAGGCCCGGCTCCTGGACGTCCTGGCGTAGGCGGCTGGTAGTGCTCCGCCCTGCCCGGCTATGACAGGTCGGGCTCGGCCGCCGGCGCGTAGAAGATGTCCCGTGGGATCGGCCACCGGTGGCCGATCCCACGGGACACCTTTCACGCCGGGTCCGGCGGAAGCGCAACGGCAGGCCCAGCTCGTGGCTGAGCGCGGCATACACCCCGATGACGAGCAGCAGTTCATCGGGTTGCCGGTCGCGGTAGCCGGCCACCGCCTCCGGCCGCAGCGCGGTGATCGCGAGGCCGCGCTCGGCGGCGGCCTGCCGCAGGAGGTCCTCCTGGGTGGAGTAGAAGTGCGGGGCGATCAGCCGCGGGTCGGACTCCTTCGCCGGAGTGCTGGAGAAGCCGAGGTGGTGCCCGTAGGCGTGCCGCCCTGGTAGAGGGTGACGTGCTGCAGGGCATTGACTCTTCGGACAAGCCACTTCCCGGACTCGCCGGAGAACAGCGTAGAACGGCCTTGCCAACGGCGTCCTAGACACAGAGGAGTGCCGGAGGTGGCTACGGCCTCGCCCGCTCGGCCGGCCGGCCGGCCGAGCCTGCGATATCGCTGGGGCACCAGGGTGGAGGAGTTCGTGGCGACGATGGTCCGCTCGGGCGCGAGCCAGGTAGAGCGGCTTGAGGTAGGCCCAGCGGTCGGGGAGCTGGGCCGGGACCTTTTCGTTGATGTCGTGGACGGCGGCATCCTTGCTGCGGTCGGCGGACTGGAAGCGATCTGGGGGTCGAAGACCCGAATCCGAGCACGGTCAGCGGAAGGGCACCTCGACTACGTGCTGGGCGTGAGCGCCGCAGGAGTCGTCGGGGTGGACGATGCACGCCTGGCGCCTTGCGTGACCGGAGCAACGGGTCCACGGAACGCCGCCCGGTAGGCGCGGGGGCTGGTGCCGGCGTAGGCCAGGAAGTGCCGGCGCAGGGACTCGGCGCTGCCGAAGCCGACGTCGTGGGCCACCCGGGTCACCGTGAGGTCGGTGTCCTCGAGCAGGGCTTGCGCCCGCTCCACGCGCCGCCGGCTGATCCAGCCGATGAGGGTGTCGCCGGTCTCGGCCCTGAACCGCCGTTCCAGCGTGCGTGTGCTCATGTGCGCCCGCGTCGCGACCTGGGCCGCGGTCAGCGGCTCACCGAGGTGGTCGACCACCCAGTCCTGCACCGGCGCCAGGGGGCCGGATGCGGGCAGCCGCGCCGGCTTGGCGTACTGCGCCTGACCACCCGTCCGGTGCGGAGGACTGATGAGGATGCGCGAGACGTCGTTGGCGTAGGACTGGCCGTGGTCCCGGCCCAGGAGGTAGAGGCAGAGGTCCACCGAGGCCAGCATCCCGCCCGAGGACAGGACCTGACCGTCATCGACATACATGGCGTGCTCGACCAGCTCAGTGCGGGGAAGGCCCTGCGGAACTCCTCGGCGAGCGCCCAGTGGGTAGTGACCCGACGGCCGTCGAGCACGCCGGCCTGGCCCAGCACGAACGCCCCGGCGCACAGCGACACCAGGCGCGCACCCTCCCTCGCGGCCATGGCCACCACCGCGAGCACCGCCGGGTCCTGGGGGGCCCACGGTGCCTCGAGGCCGGGCACGACCACCGTGTCGGCGCCCCGGACCCAGTCGATCGGCTTGAGGTCGGCCAGGGTGAAGCCCAGGGCGGTGGTCGTGGACACCTGGCCGCAGACCCCGACCTCGTAGGGGGCCTCAGCTTCCTGCCGGACCTTGGCGAACACCGAGGGACGGCTGCCGAACGCCTGCACCGCCACCGCCAGGTCGAGCACGAAGGTGCCGTCGAGGACGATCAGGGCCACCCGGTGCCGTCCCACCGTCCACCTCCTGGCCGGATCCGTGGGGTATGTGTCCCTCAGCGTAGTGCGCCGCCCCTGCGCTGCCCAGCACGATCAAGAGCATGGAACCTGACACCATCGTCCTCGTCCACGGCTTCTGGGTCACGCCGCGCAGCTGGGAGGACTGGATCACCCACTACGAGACCAAGGGCTACCGCGTCCTGGCCCCCGGCTACCCCGGTTTCCAGATCGAGGTGGAGGCGCTGCGCGCCGACCCGCAGGTCATCGCCGACCTCACCGTCCCTGCGATCGTGAACACCCTCGAGGACGTCGTGAAGGAGCTGGACCGGCCACCGATCATCATCGGCCACTCGGCCGGCGGGGCGTTCACCCAGATCCTGCTGGACCACGGCTACGGCGCCTCCGCCGTGGCGCTGAACTCGGCCCCGACGGAGGGGGTGCGCGTCGTGCCGCTGTCGCAGGTGCGGTCCACCTTTCCGGTGCTGCGAAACCCGGCGAACCGGCACAAGGCGATCGGCCTCAGCCCGGCGCAGTGGCGCTATGCGTTCACCAACACCTTCACCGAGGAGGAGTCGGCGCGACTGTACGAGCGGTACCACATCCCCGCAGACGGCGGCATCCTGTGGGACAGCGTGCTGGCCAACTTCCAGCGGGGCATGCAGGGCACCTGGGTCGACTACCAGAACGACGCGCGGGCACCCCTGCTGTTCGTGTCCGGCAGCGAGGACCACATCATGCCGCCCGCGGTGCAGCGGTCGAACAAGAAGCACTACTCCTCGACGGCGACCACCGAGATCTGGGAGTACGAGGGCTACGCCCACCTGCTGCCCGCGCAGGAAGGCTGGGAGCAGATCGCCGACGACGTCCTGACGTGGGCGGTGGAGCACGCGCGGTGATCCTCACCCACATCGGTGGCCCGACCGTCCTCATCGAGCTCGACGGCTGGCACCTCCTGACCGACCCGACGTTCGACCCGGCCGGGGGGCACTACGACTTCGGCTGGGGCACGTCGTCGGACAAGCTGGCGGGGCCGGCCCTGGGGCTCCGCGACCTGCCGCATATCGACGCGGTCCTCCTGAGCCATGACCGGCACGGCGACAACCTCGACGCTGCCGGAAGGCAGCTCCTGCCAGCGGTGGGCACCGTGCTGACCACGGTCAGCGGGGCGCGGAGGCTTGGTCTGCCGAACGCGCTAGGGATGGCCCCGGGGGAGGTGACGGTGCTGCAGGCTGCGAACCTGCCACCCCTGGAGGTCACCGCCACCCCGGCGCACCACGGCCCTCCGCTGTCCGGCCCGGTCGTGGGGGACGTGGTCGGCTTCGCGGTGCGTCGCGCCGGGGAGGAGGAGGTCCGGTTGTGGGTGACCGGTGACACCGTGCTGCACCGGTCGCTGCGCCGCGTCGCCGCCCGTCTGCGGGTGGACGTGGCGCTCGTCCACGTCGGCGGCGTGCGCTTCGCGGTGACCGGTCCGGTGCGCTACACGATGACCGGCCGGCGAGCGGTGGAGCTCGTCGCGCTGACCCGCCCGCGGGTGGCGGTGCCCGTCCACTACGAGGGCTGGTCGCACTTCCGCTCCGGCCGCCCAGCCGTCGAGGAGGCGCTCGCGCTGGCTCCCTCGGACGTCCGGCACCGGGTGCGGTGGCTCATCCCAGGGGAGCCGTACCGGTCGACTGACTAGCGGCTCCCAGCCGGGAGCTCGGTCTGCAGCAGCCACGGCATGGGCAGCCCCACGAGAGGTGCCGACTGCGCCATACGGGCCTGCGGCAGGAACGGGTTCGGGTTGGCCGGGTATACCTCACCCCTGGACGGCAACGACCTGGTCAGCAGGTAGTCGTCGATGTGGTCGGTCGCACACTGACGGCGGCCGTATGCCGTCTGGCCCCAGCCCGCGTAGCTGAGCAGCCGGCTGTTCCGCAGCAACCAGTCGGTCGCCACTGCGCCGTCGTGGTCTGTCACGCCGTCGAAGTAGTTACCGACGACCAGGACCGGAGCGGACGTGCGGGCCGTCTACAGACCGAGGTAGCGTGCTGGTTCACCTCCCAGTGCGCGCACCCGGTGTTGCTCCACCACCAGAAGGGCCCAAACTGCGAGCACTGCCGCGCATACCTGTCCGTGGGCAGAGAGCGCGAACCGGTCGGGATAGTCCGCGTCCGCGCAGTGGTTGCCGTAGAAGGCGTCGGACCCGTTCGGGTAGTCGGCCTCCCCCTCGCCGGCACCGAGCCCCTCCAGCCGCCCGCTCTCCACCGCTGCCGGACTGCCCTGCTCGGTCAGTGCCAAGTCGGCCAGCAGGTCGAAGAACGCCGCTGCATCGCCCCAGGCCTCGGGGGAAGGCATCGCGGAGACCGCGTTGGTGAGGTGATCGTAGGTGTAGAGCGACACCAGCCGGCGTGTCACGCTCCTACCTCCACCATGATTGGGGAGAGCCACTCTAGGTGAGTCTCGTCGCCCCCTTGTCAGGCCGGGCGAGGAGGAGGACGATCGGGGCATGGGCGGCCCGGGAGGACTCCATTCGGTGCAGGTCCTCGATGCGGATTTGCTGGCAGGCGAAGCCCTGGAGGCCGTCGCTACGCAACCAGGTACGGCATACATTGTGATGGTTGACAGGCTCCACCACCCGCCGCGCCTGGTCACCATGCAGGCCGGCAGCGCACGGAAGCATTTGACTCGAGCCGACCCGGCGGTCCCGGCTCGAACGGCGCTGCGGCTTGACGAACTCGGGGCCGCCACCACCCTAGACGTCCTCGACACTGCCGACGGCTGGCGGGGGGCGAGGCCGGGAACGGTCGTCCTGCGGGGAAGGTCTGTGCTCGGCATTCACATCGGCGGCGGCGGCACCCGTGGAGGGGGTCGCACGGTGCCCGTCGAGGGTGCGCGTAAGGCTGTGCCTGTGGCGTCGGGCCCGGCCGAGGCGCACGCCTCGACGGTGGGCCGAACTGGTTCGGCGCGCAGCGACGGCGACGTCGCCCGCTTTCGCGCCTTCCCGCGGGTGACGGGCCCGACCAGCGCTCCGGCAGGGACGCCGTTCCAGGTCGAGGTCGGCTTCGCCGGCGAAGCGCGGTCAGCCGAGGACAGACCGGTCATCCGGCCGAATGCGGCCGCCCTGCTGACCTTCGAGGTCCAGGTGGACGGGTTCGGGTTCCGTTTTCCTCAAGGTATGCGGCAACCCCTGACCATCGAGCGGGACGACCCGGAGAACGCGACGGTGAGCTTCACGGTGGTCGCCGACGACGTCCGGGCAAACATCGACCGGAGCATAGAGGTCGTATTCTCGATCGACGGCGGCGTGGTCGGTCGCGCCTGGTGCGACATAACCGTGCTGCCTGCCGGGCGCGGCAAGCACGGCGACCTAGCCACCGACGAGCCCGCGGGTCCGAGCTGGACAGCCGGGGCGTCCGGACTCAGCACCGGCGGCGGCTCGCAGATCGGCACCGCGGACACTAACCAGGCCGATCTGACGGTCACGATCCTCAGCCAGCAGGGTCGGCCAGAGTTGCACTGGCTCTTCCAGTCGCCGCACGACGTCGCCCGCCCGGATTACCAGGTCGAGACCTCGCTCCCGGTCGCTAACGCCCAGGCGTTTGCCGAGCAGCTGATGGCTCAGCTGCCGGCGCTGAAAGGATCCGGGCTGCTTGGCAACACCCTTCGCGGGCTGGGTCTGCGGGTGTCCCAGGTGCTGCCGATCGAGTTCTGGCGGCTGCTGGCCGCAGTCTGGGAGAAAGTCCAGGCGGAGCAGGCGAACCGGGTGCCCACGCTCATGCTGGTCACCCGCGAGCCGTTCGTGCCCTGGGAACTGGCCTGGGTGGAGGGCGACCAGCACGTGCCGGCCGCCTGCCTGCCAGGGGGGCGCCGGTCTGACGGCTCCGTCGCCGCGGAGCCCAACCAGCAGCTCGGCGTCCTGTGGTCGGTGGGCCGATGGATCGATCCGGAGCCGCAGAGTCTCGGCCCAGCCCTCCCGGTCAGCCCTCCGGACGCGGTGGTCGATGCGACGACGATGGCGGTCGTGGTCGGGGACTACAACGTGACCGGCATCGCCGACCTCCCCGCCGCGGTGGAGGAGGCCAACCACCTGATTCTCAGCTATGACGCCGTGCCCGTCGATATCGAGGAGGATCAGGTGCTTCGGCTTCTGAACGACCTGCTGACGCGGGGTGAGACGCCTTACCGGCCCGCGGTCGTGCACATGGCTGCGCACGGGAAGGTCGGCCTGACTGCCCAGCAGCACACCGGGATCGTCCTGCGCGACAAGCGGGTCGTCGACCCTGCATCTATCGAGGGGTCGAAGTTGGGCCGTGCCTCGCGGCCGTTCGTCTTCCTCAACGCCTGCCAGGTGGGCACCGCCAGCATCGTGCTGAGCTCCTACGGCGGTCTGGCGTCTGCGTTCCTCGTCTCCGGGTGTCGCGGCTTCCTTGCGCCGCTGTGGAACGTCGACGACGACGTGGCCCGGGACATCAGCCTTACCTTCTACGAGCAGACGCTCGATGAGGGCATCCCCGTGGGCGAGGCAGTACGCCGGATCCGGGAGACGTTCCGCGCCGACACGGAGACGACCGCGTCCGCGACGCCGATGGCCTACGTGTTCTACGGCCACCCGAACCTCGTGCTGCGCCGTCCGAAGGAGTCCTGATGCCAGTCGCACTGCAGTCGGTTCCCGTCGACCTGGGCGAGGGGGTGACCCTCGAGGCTCCCGGGCTCGTCGGCACGGCCGAGCGGCAGCCCGGCCTCATGGGCGGGCGGTCGGTGGAGGAGCCGAACGCCACTGCTGCGCTCCAGTTCGCCCTGGCCCAGCAGGAGTTCGTGCAGCAACACGCGGTGGAGGTGCGGGCGGAGGAGGACAAATTCGCCGTCGACGGCCTGGTCACGCGCGGTGGCGCCCCTGGCATGACGCTGCGGGTTCCCGACCTGGGGGAGCGACAGCCGCAGGTGCTGATGATGGCCGACGAGGCCGGTGTGATCACCTGGCACCTTCCGGAGGTCGACCCCACCGACCCGACTAAGGTCGCGTTCACCGTGGACCGCACGGTGGCCCAGGATCCCGCCGTCGCCCAGGACGCAGACGTCGCCGACCGCGGTCTGGTCGCGACCGTGGGCACCAAGCTGCTGACGGTGTTCGTGGTGCCGCTGGTCGAGAAGGCGATCGGCCTGACTAGCAGGGCGCTGGTCAAAGCGTACGAGAACCGGTCGCGCCCGCAGGGGATCCGCTGGCTGACCCCGTCCGGCTTCCGCACCGCCGGTGCTGACCCGGTCACCGACTGGTCATTGCTCGGAGAAGGTAGGACGCTCCTCCTACTGCACGGGACTGCGAGCTCAAGCCACGGCTCCTTCCAGGGATTGCATGAGGACGACTTCGGTGCGCTGCATACCGCCTATCAGGGCCGCGTCCTGGCGTTTGACCACCACACGCTGTCCGCCGACCTCGACGACAACGTGGCCGAGCTGCTGGTCCACCTGCCGAGGGGCCGTCGGATCGCGGTAGACCTGCTCTCCCACAGCCGAGGCGGTCTAGTCGGGCGCGCCGTCGCTAAGGCGATGAGCGTTCCGGACGCTCCGCTCGATGTGCGCAGCCTCGTCTACGTCGCCACTCCCAACGGGGGCACCCCGCTGGCGGACCCTCGGCACATCCGGGCCTACCTGGATCGGGTCACCACCATGGTGAACCTGATCCCCGACGGACCCTGGTCCGTGGTCACCGACACGCTCTCCGGCCTGCTCACCGTGGTGCGGTCACTGCTGGCGGGCACGGTCCAGGAGCTGCCTGGGCTGGCCGTGATGCGGCCCGACGACGACCGGCTGAGAAGACTGCCTTTCCTCGGCGAGTTTGGGGCCAAGGAGTATGCCGTCGACGTGGAGTTCGAGCCGACCGGCCGGCTGCTTCGGCTGGTTCGCGGCGTGGACGGGCTTGTGGACAGCGTCTTCAAAGGTGAGGCCAATGACATCGTCGTGCCCACCGACGGCGTCGCCCGGGTCACCGGCCGCGCCGACCTCAACCTTGGCGCTGACCAGCATGTCGCGTTGGGGCAGACCGAGTTCTTCTGGCATTGCGCGATGTTCTCCCAACGAGCGACCGGCGAGGCGCTCACCCGGTGGCTGGCCGCACCCCTGTTGGCCGAACCGTAAGGTGGGACGCAGAGATGACTGTGCTCGGAGAGCTCTATGCCGCGGTTCAACGGGGTGACGGCGATGCGTGGTTGGCAGCCCACCCACAGCACGTCAACGCCGAGACCGGCCGGGCGGCGTACGACGAGGCCCGCCGCGCCCTCGCGCAAGGTGATCCGAGGGCCGGACCGTGGTCTCTAGCCGCGCAGGCAATCTTCTACCTTGCAGGTGAGCACGAGGCGGCTATCAAGGCGTCGCTGCTGCGGTTCACCGTCAACTACGCCACCGCAAAGACCCCGGAGGAGTACGGCCAGGTCCGCCAAGCCTTGCTCCGCCTGGCAGACGCCGCGGACGCTGTGGACTGTCCGTCGGTGGCTGGGGAGGCACGGATCATCGCGGCCGACTGCTCGTTCTGGACTCGCGCCGCCCTCCCCGAGGCCGAGGCGGAGGTCCAAAAAGAACTGGCCCGGCAGCTGCTCGAGGACACTGTCGCCGCCTGGGAGGGTGGCGCGGCGCACGCCGAGGTGGCGCAGGTCGAGCAGCTGACCAGCTTGACCATCCAGGTCCTCGACCTCTGGCTTGGGCGCGTCGAGTCCATGTTCGCTGAGGACGTGCAAGGCCTGCTCGCGCGATTGGTGCGGGCTGCTCACGCTTGCGTGCCGCACGACGTGTTCGACCGCCCGGAGGAGGCGATGAAGCGTTCGGTGCTGGCGCGGTCGCTTACCGACGCCGCGGTCCGGCTCGACCTCGGTGTGCCGTCCAGCCTTGCCGACCGGCTGGCCACCGCGCTGGCCCTCGCCGCCTCGGAAGGCCAGCAGGAGGCATGGGCGGTCGCCTGCCGGGCGATCCTCGTCGACGGTGCCCGGGCGTTCGACCGCGAGTCGCTCGACCGGCTGAGGAAGGCGTTTTACGAGGTGCACGACCCGCGAGCACGATTCCGCAGCCGGTTGGGCCGATTGATGCAGGCTGCTCGGCTGGACGAGCTGGTCGGGGAGGACCTCGCCCACCTCGTGAGGATCGACACCCCCGACGTGGCCCAGATCTTCCACCTCACCGAGACCGCCTCGGCTCGCACTCTCCTCGACGGCCTGGATGGGCTGCTGACCACCCCGGACGACGAACTCTGCACGATTCTGGAGCGCACGGCGACCGACTTCCCACCCGCGCTAACAGATGACCCGGTCCTCGTGGAGATGCGGCTGCTGAGCCAGCTACCGGTAGGATCTGAGGACGCTCTGGCGGAGCTGGAGGAACGGTCCGCCCAGGTCGGGGCAGGCTACGCGGGCGTCGCGGACCCTACGGACCTGAGGTCCGTGCAGCGGCTGCTGCGGCCGGGGGAGGTGATGCTCCGCTACGTGCTCCCTCACAGGTGGTCGCACCCCGCGTATCTCCCCGGTGTGGTGGTGCTGACGGCAGCGGATGCGACATACGTGCGGCTGCCGGACCTTGACGCCCACCAGGTGACGACGGCGCGGTTCACGATCGACGATCGCAGCCCCCTTGACACCAGTGCACTCGGTAACGCGGTGCTGAAGACCCGTCTCGCCATGTCTTCAGTCCCCCGTCCCCCGGGCCCGCTCGCCAAGGACTACCTGACCGCCATGCACGAGCTGTTGCTCGCACCAGTGCGGGAGACCGGGTTGGCCGACGACTGCGATCACTGGGTCGTGGTGCCCCAGCGTTCGCTGCACCTGGTGCCGTGGATGGCGCTGCGGGACGACGCAGGCCGGTGGCTGCTCGACGACGCCGCGGTGACGGTGGTCCCCAGCGGGTCGGTGTGGTCACGTCTCCGCCAGCGGCGGGAAGGCCAGGTACGGCGGCTGGGTGTGCTGGCGGACCCGCTCGTGGGTTATGCCGGTCTGCCACAGCTACCGGGGGCAATGAAGGAGATGGAGCTGCTCACCGCCGCATGGCGAGGTCGGGGTCTCACGGTGGAGCCGTTTGCCCAAGAGGACGCGACCTTCGAGGCGCTTTCCAGGGCGGCCGCAAGGTGCGACGTGATCCAGGTGGCCGCGCACGGGTCATTCCCCGGCGACGCGGCGCTCTTCGACCACCAGCTGCTGCTCTCTCCCGAGCTGGACCACCCCGGTCCGGTGACCGCGGACGCGATACGCCGACTCGATGCGGCGAACGTGGGCTGCGTCGTGCTGAGCGTGTGCGACGGCGGCGCCTACCGAGTTGGGCGGGGGGATGAGCCCTACGGGCTGGTCCCCGCGCTCCTAGAGGCTGGCGCTCGCTCGGTGATCGCTGCCCAATGGGCGGTCGACGACGACCGAGCGCGTGCGCTGATGTCGCGGACCGGTGAGCTGCTGGCGCAGCACCCCCCCGCCCAGGCCCTCCGGCAGGCGTGCATCGAACTGCGAGAATCAGCCCCCGACGGCGACTGGACGCACGCCGCCTTCGTCGCAATCAGCGGCTGACCACCACAGGTCCACCCGCTACGCGCAACCGTGAGGGTCGCGCGAGAGGTGGTGGGTCCCGGAGCAGGAGGAGGGTCGAAGCCGGAGGACAGGGACTCGCCCGCGAACCCCCAGTAGCTGGTGCTCACGAGCATGCCCGCCTCGAGGTCCACCTCCTGTGGTCGTACAAGAGGGACAGGCCGGCGGGGCGGCGGCTGGCGTGGGCCGTCGACAGCGCGGCCCAGGCGAGGCGGTGGCGGGTGAGGTACGACATGGCTACTCGTTTGCGGCAGGGCTCCGTTGTCAGGATTCCGGCGTGGTCGCCCTCCCACCCAGGCAACTGACCCTGGTATGTCGTCTTGGTCGAGGCCGTTGCAGCACGCCGATGTGCTAAGGGAGCGAGTCAGGTATGTCGGTACAAGCAGGCGCCAGGCTGGGAGGATGGCCCGGTGACCGCGACGATCCAGGCCCGGGACGTGGCCGTCGGCCACGGGGCGACCGTGCTGTTCTCCGGCCTCGACCTGGTCGTCGCACCGGGCGACGTCGTCGGGCTGGTCGGCCCCAACGGCGCCGGGAAGTCCACGCTGCTGCACGTGCTGGCCGGGCGGCGCGCGCCGGAGGCGGGTGCGGTGGTCGTCTCACCCAGGACCGCGCACCTCGGGCTGCTGACCCAGGAGTCGGACGCGCTCGAGGGGGAGACGATCGGAGGGTCGCTCGCCCGCCGTACGGGTGTCGCCGAGGCCGAGGCGGCCATGGACGCCGCTGCCCAGCGGCTGGCGGACCACCCGGAGGACGAGGCGAGCGGCACGGCATACTCCGCCGCCCTGGAGGCCTGGCTCGCGCTCGGCGGCGCGGACCTCGACGAGCGGGCCGAGCAGGTGGCGGCCCGTCTGGGCCTGGCCGTCGACCTGGACCGTGAGGTGCGGACGCTCTCGGGTGGACAGGCGGCACGGGTCGGCCTGGCAGGGCTGCTCCTGTCGCGCTACGACGGCTACCTGCTCGACGAGCCGACCAACGACCTCGACGCGGCGGGCCTGGACCTGCTCGAGGAGTTCGTGCACGGGCTGGAGGCGCCCGTCGTGCTCGTCAGCCACGACCGCGCCTTCCTCTCGGCGACGGTGACCACGGTGGTCGAGATCGACCGCAGCCTGCAGCGGGTGGTGGCCTACGGCGGCGGCTACGACGCCTACCTGGAGGAGCGGTCGATCACGCGCCGGCACGCGCGGGAGGCCTACGAGGAGTATGCCGAGCGCCGGCGCGGGCTCGAGGCGCGCGCCCGGATGCAGCGCGAGTGGATGAGCAAGGGGGTGCGCAACGCCAACAAGAAGTCCGCACGGCGGCAGGAGAAGGACAAGTTCATCCGGGCGCACCAGGTCGCCACCTCGGAGAAGCAGGCGGCCAAGGCGCACCAGACCGAGCGGATGATCGAGCGGCTCGAGGTGGTCGAGGAGCCGCGCAAGGAGTGGTCGCTGCAGTTCTCGATCGCGCAGGCGCCCCGGTCGGGTGACGTCGTCGCGGTGGCGCGGGGTGCCGTGGTGCGCCGGTCGGGACCGACGGGGTCGTTCACCCTGGGGCCGGTGGACCTGCAGCTTGATCTGGGTGACCGGGTGGCGATCACCGGGCCGAACGGGTCGGGCAAGACCACGCTGCTGGCGCTGCTTCTCGGGCAAGTTGCGCCGAACGAAGGGGCGGTGTCGCTCGGCTCACGGGTCGTCGTGGGGGAGGTGGACCAGGCCCGGCGGCTGCTGGACGCCGCCGACGAGACGCCGCTGGCGCGGGTCTTCGCGCTGGAGCTGCCGGAGTGGACCGACGCCGACCGGCGCACGCTGCTGGCGAAGTTCGGCCTCACCGGTGGGCACGTCGGCCGGTCGGCGTCCACGCTGTCACCGGGGGAGCGGACGCGCGCGGCGCTCGCGCTGCTGCAGGCGCGCGGGGTGAACCTGCTCGTCCTCGACGAGCCGACCAACCACCTCGACCTGCCGGCGATCGAGCAGCTGGAGCAGGCGCTGGAGGCCTTCGACGGCACGCTGCTGCTGGTGACGCACGACCGGCGGATGCTGGAGACGGTGCGGCTGACGCGGCGGTGGGAGGTCGAGTCTGGGACGGTGACGGAGGTGTTGCCTGGGGTGGGCTGAGGACCGGTGGTCTGCTGAGTGGGAAGGTCGCTAGGGTTTGCGGCCGCCTCGTCCGTCAGTCGTCCTGCGCCAGCCTCGCGGGGAAGCCGCCCGTGGCGACGGGGGACCACCTGGTGGGCGTGATGCGCAGCAGGGACTTGCCCTGCTTCACCATCGCCTCGCGGTACTCGTCCCAGTCGGGGTGCTCCCCGGCCACCGCCCGGAAATAGTCGACCAGGGGCTCGACGGACTCGGGGCAGTCGATGACCTCACACTCACCATCGACCTGGACCCAAGCGTCGCCGAAGTCGTCGGAGAGCACGAGGACGCTCACGGTGGAGTCCCGCCGGGCGTTGGCGGTCTTGGCCCGCTCGGGGTAGGTCGAGATGACGATCCGGCCCTCGTCGTCCACGCCACCGGTGACCGGCGACGCCTGCGGCCGGCCGTCCTGCCGGGTGGTGATGAGCACGAGGTTGTGGCGCGGCCGGACGAAGTCCAGCATCTGCTCGCGGTCGACGTCGGTGGTGGTCGCGATGGCTTTGGGCATGGGACCAGTCTGCACGCCAGCTGCGTATGGGGTGCGCGGATAGTCTGCACCGGCGCCCTCCGTTATCGGGTAAGGGCTCACACCGATCGTCGACGGGTATGGTCCCGGTCAGGACGATCGAGGAGGGGAAGATGCGCACGTCATTGAGGAGGCTGCTGCCCGTCGGCCTCGCGGCGGGGGTGCTTCTCGCTATCGCAGGTTGCCAGGAGGAGGGCGGCGAAGAGGCTCCTACAGTGGCGCAGATGCAGGAGCCGACCACGGAGGAGGCCACCAAGACGCCGGACTCCGCGCCGACCACCGAGGCGCCCGCAGCCGTTGATGTGTCGGCCGAAGACGAGACAGCGGCCGACGAGACAGTCGATGGTGCAGCCACCACGGCGGCTGAGACCGTGCCGACGCCGTCAGCTGAAGAACCCACGGCCACCAGCGAGGCAGCGGAGGACGAAGGGGAAGAAGCCGCCGCCGGGGTTGGGGACGTGGTCGTCGTCCAGGAGGGCACGGTCTTCACGACGCCCGCCCAGGCAGCCTTCTGCTCTCTGTCCGCCCCGGCTGACGGTCGGGGGGCCGCTCTCACCTGCGAGGTGGGGGAGAGCAGCGTCCCGCCTGGTGAGGAGCTCATAGGGATCTGCCCCAGTGACGGGTTCGGGTGGTACTTCAACTTCTTCGAGGACGTCGGCCACGCCGGCTTCTTCTGCAACCACCACGATGGGGTCGTCCATCTACCCGGCGAAGACCTGGCCAACGATCCGTGGGTAGATCAGAGCCAGGTCCATGTCACGCCTCGTGGCACTCGCGTGCCGATCCTCGGCTACGGGCGGGTGCTTCAGGCGGGCAGCCTGTCCTGCAGCGTCCAGCCGGACGGGCTCACCTGCTCCAGCCAGGAGACCGGGCAGGGGTTCACTGTGAACACAGCGTCCTTCGTCTCGTGGTGAGACTCGGCGGCCCAACGGTCCGAGCAACTCTGCTGGCAGGCTCATCGCTGGTTGTTCAGCGTGTGGAGCCGTACCCGTCCCGCTCATCGGCGAAGACCCGGAGTTGGTCCTGCCAGTGCTCAACCTCCAGGGTCACAGCCAATCGCATGATTCGTTGTGGCTGGCCAGGGCCTCTGCGAGTGGCTGCTCATCAAGCCTGCCCGGCAGGTTGAGCACGTCGCCATCCAAACTCTCGTACTCGGAGCCAGCGAGGGCGGGGGAGATCCGCACCCGCATGGTGGTGGCCTCCACGGTGACGAGGAAGAGGTCGAAGAGCGTGTGAATGTCTGCCCGCAGCAGTAGCCCGTTCCAGACCTCATTGGTGTGCTCACCCTTGTGCGGGGAGATGTGCGCCGCTTCGAGGACCGACTCGATGGCCGTGCCGGTGATGGCGCAACGGCCGCTGTAGGCACGGACGAGATCTCCGCGGAACCGCGGCTGCCCCTGCCGCAGTGCGACGAGCTGCAGCCGCCGAACCCGCAGGTCCTCGTCCAGGTCGGCAAAGATGCGCTCACGCTGGGCGTCGCTGAGGGACTGCTGCGGCTCCACGTCGCCGCCGAGGTAGGCGTCCAGGACCGCCTGCTGCTCCGGCTTCAGTGTCCGGACGAAGGTGGGGTTCTTGGGCAGGCCGGTGGCTGCAGCGACGTCGTGCCAGCGGGGCTGCTCGATCGCTTCGCCAGCGAGCACCTCGAGGGGGAACCGCTGGACGTACGGCTTCTCTTCGGCCCCGGGCCAGTCGTCCCACGGTCCTGGTGTGACGTGTTCCGCGTCGATCTCAGAGGCATCACGAAGCACCCGCACCTTGCCGAGGAGCGACGCGCCGCTCTGCCAGTAGTAGACGACGTCACCGGCCCTGATCCCGCGCGGAGTGATCAGGTCCCAGAGACCGTGCTTTTTCGCGTACTGCCAGTGCTGGGGGTAGTCCTTGCTGATCGTCAGCAGCCATGCCGCCATGGCATGCGCCTTCCGTGCTCATCACGGGGGAGGCGTGTCCAGCGGTGGAAGCCTGTCGATCCGTCGGTGTGTGGTTGTGGTCAAGGGGCGTCGCTGCCCCTCTACCTCCGGATCAAGCTCCGGAGGAAGTCTCGGGTCTGCTGGTCGGTGGAGTAGATCCAGGCGCTCTGCATCCCGCGCGTCAGCAGCACCTTGTAGACGTTGCGCACGAGCCGGTCGAAGTCGCGGTCCGACACCTTCGTTCGGTTGCGCAGAGCCGGGTCGCGGTTGGCTTCGCGCAGGGACCGCCAGCGGCCGTCGCGCCACACCAGGTCAGGGCCGATGATGATCCCGGCGTGGTCGTACTCGAAGCCCTGCGCCGTGTAGATGCACCCGACCTGGCCGAAGCCCGCAGGATCGGTCGCCCACAGAGCCGCGGCTGGCGCCCCGCCGACGGAGCGGTCACCCTTGAGGTTCCACGGCCGCGACCAGTCGCCGATGCGCACGTCCTGCACCAGCGTCCCGTCCGGCTCGGGGTCCGACCACGGCCAGCAGTAGCCGGCCGCCATGCGAGCCGTGTAGCCGTCCTCCTGGCGGAGCGCCAGCACGTGCTCCAGCTCGTCGGGGGAGTCGACCACCTCCAGCTGGAACGCCCCGTCGCCCTCCCACACAAACGGTCCACCCGGCGCGAGCCCCAGGAGCCGCTCGACCCACTCCACATACAGCGCGGACCCACCGCACCTGAACTGGTCGTCGAGGTCGATCTCATGGACGTCCATGCCCAGCGACGCGGCATACTCGCTGATCGCCTCAACCGTCCCCATCTCACCGGGGCGCACGACCTGGTTCTGGTCGAGCAGGAAGACCGGCACCCGCGCGGCGTTCAGCAGCTCGTCGAGCTGCGGCCGACCGGTCCGGTGCTTCTTGCGGGTGAACCGTGACTCCGACGTCTCCCGGATGCGGTGCGCCTCGTCGAGGATCAGACACTCGAGCTCGTTCGGCTCGGCGGCCATGAAGCTGTTGAAGTAGCTGAACATCTTGCGCACGCGCGGCGCCCGCGCGGCCGCGACCTTGCGCAGCGTCTGCGTGAAGGACTGCGAGCCGGTCGCGTGCATGACGGCGCGTCCCTGCCGGGACAGCTCACCGAGCAGCGACAGGGCGATCACGCTCTTGCCGCTGCCGGGCCCTCCGCTCACGACGACGGCGGTCTTGGTGGTGCCCCGCCGCGCCTTCTCGACCGCGTGCAGCACCAGCTCGTAGGCGTCGCGCTGCTCGTCGAGCAGGACGAACTGCTCGCGCCGCTGCACCTCGTCGGCGGCCAGCGCGAGCAGCTGCTTGGAGGGAGCGATGTGACTGCTCAGCAGCCGGTCGGCATACCCCGCCCCTGGCACCCCTGGAGTGAAGCGGCTGCGCAGGTAGTCGAGGAACTCACCGCGGTCCTGACCGCTGAACATCCGCGCCGGCCGTGCGGGGTCGGGAGCGGCCATGTCGCGCAGGTCGGCGATGCCCAGGTTCGTCGCGTTGTGCAGGTATGCCGTGCCGGCGAGCTCGTGCTCGTCCTCGGCCAACGTGACGACGAAGTCGGTGAGGTAGTCGCAGTAGCCGCGCACCTGCTCCAACGGGTGCTGCACCGGGTGGTTGCCGTAGCCGTCGATCCGCACCAGCACGTCGCTGTCCTCGAACCGCTCGGCCTCGCTCCACTGCTTGAGCTCGACGACCAGGTAGGACGCCCTGCCGGTCTCGGGGTGCTGCCCGGCGAGGACCACGTCCGCGCGCTTGCTGGTGAGCGGCAACTGGTACTCGACCAACATCTCGACGTCCCCGAGCCCGGCGTCGATCAGGTCGGCGCGCAGGCGAGGGAGGCTGCGCTCCCACGATCGCCGTTCTGCCGGGGAGGCCGTGCGGCCGGTGGTCATGGCCATCTGCTCCGCAATGTGCTGGGCGAGCTGCGCCTCGGCGACGGACAGTCCTTGCGCGGACGATCGAAGCAGGAACACGAACGGGACTCCCCAGGCAGCACGAAACTCGTGCGGGTGGGGGCGTGTCCGTGGAGGAAGCCCGTCGGGCCGCTATGACGTGCCCATTCTAGAAGGCGCGCCCTCCCCGTCCGCGCAGGTCGGCTCGCGCGCCTGGACTACTGGCAACTCACCACGGTCTGTTCCCACCGGTCCTGTCTCTCGCACTCATGGCAGTCTTCACATGGGTCGATTGCACGACACGATCTGTCTGCCAGGTGGATACGGGACAACTCAGATCCATCCGCGCGCTGCTACGGTCGTCTCCCATGAAAGCCTACGTATTCCCGACGGACACGTCGTGGGCGCGTTACCTTGCTGCGCTACAACAGCGTGACCCGGGGCAGACGGAGGCAAATTTTTGGTTACCCAGTTCCACCGCGTTTGCTTACTTGTCTCCCGGTGACCGGTTTCTGTTTCGAAGCAAAGCGGACGCCGGTGGTCAGATAATCGGGGGTGCCCTCTACGCCGAATATCTACGGATGCGTGTTAGTGAGGCTTGGCGGTTCTACGGCGAGGCGAATGGCGCCGAATCTCTAGAGGCACTGGTGCTAAGCATACAACGGTATCGCAGCAAGAACGGTGCGCCTTTCGATCCAGATCCTGAAATAGGTTGCATCTTGCTTACGGACGTAACCTTTGTGCCCGAGGGTGGGGAGCTGCCGCTCCCGCCCGGTTTTCCCATGAATGCCACGCGGGGTCGCGGTTACCGTCCAGGCCACGCCGATTGGTCTGCGGTGGAGGAAGCCTTCGCCCAGATCCTGCTGAGGGCCGACGTGCCCAACCTAAGGCCCGACTCGGACGCGGTCTCCTACCTGGGTCCTACCAAAGAACGCATAGACGGGCCTCACTGGATTCGCCGTGGTCAGCGTTGGTTTGCAAGCAAGGTGATGACCAGTTATCAACGCCGTTGCGCTATCACCGGTAGTCATATCGCTCCTACGCTGCAGGCAGCCCACATTCGGCCCATTGCGAAGGAAGGCCAGCACCGCGTGGACAACGGCCTCCTGCTGCGTTCCGACGTGCACACGTTGTTCGACGGCGGGTACATCGGTATTGACGAAAAACATCGCCTACAGGTGAGCAAACGGCTCCGCGAAGACTTCAGTAACGGCACGGAGTTCTATTCCCGAGCCGGGGACATCATCTTGTTGCCGGCCCAGGAACACGAACGCCCGAGCGGCGATGTGGTGACTTGGCACATGGACGAGGTGTTCAAGCGGTGATACCGAGAAGAGTCCGTTAGCGCTCTCGTAGCGCAGACGAACCGCAGCGGTCGGGACGTCGTCGATGTCGATGTTGGTGCGGACATACACCAACCACACACCCTGATGCATCAAAGAGGTGACGGGCGCGCGGCGGGTCAGCGCTCGACGCGGTAGCCGTCGTCGACCAGCGTCTGGTAGACCTCGTCCGCGTGCTCGTGGCCCATCGTCTCCAGCGTCACCCAGATGGCCACCTCGTCCACCGCCAGGTCGGGGAGCCGCCGCTGGTGCTGCACCTCGATGACGCTGCACCGCAGCTCGGCGAGCCGGGCGAGGACTCCCGCCAGGGAGCCCGGGCCGTCCGGCATCCGGACCTGCAGCTGCAGGTAACGGCCGGCGACCGTCATACCCTTGCGCAGGATCCGCTGCAGGAGCACCGGGTCGATGTTGCCGCCCGAGATCAGGGCGACCACCGGCCCCTCGTAGTGCTCCGCCGCCTGCTCGCCGAGCTCCAGCAGGTGCGCCGTGGCCGCCGCGCCAGCCGGCTCGGAGACCAGCTTGGCGTGCTCCACGAGGAAGAGCACGCTGCGGGCCAGCGCCGACTCGCTCACCGTCTCCATCCCGTCGACGAGGTCCGCCACCACCCCGAACGGCACGTCACCGGGCCGGCCCACGGCGATGCCGTCGGCCATCGTGCTCATCGACTCCAGGGGTATGGGGTGCCCCGCCTGGAGCGACGCGGGCCAGGCCGCGGCCTCCGCCGCCTGGACACCGACGACCTTGACGTCGGGCCGCAGGCCCTTCACCGCGGCGGCGATGCCGGCGATCAGACCACCGCCACCGGTGCACACGAGGATGGTCTTCACGTCGGGGACCTGCTCGAGGATCTCCAGCCCGCAGGTGCCCTGCCCGGCGACGATGTCCTGGTGGTCGAAGGGGTGGACGAAGACCGACCCGTGCTGCTGCGCGTGCTCCTGCGCGGCGGCGATGCAGTGGTCGATGGTGGTGCCGGTCTGGATCACGGTGGCGCCGTAGCCGCGGGTCGCGCCCAGCTTGGGCATCGAGGCCCCGTGCGGCATGTAGACCACCGCGTCGATGCCCAGCAGCCGGGCCGCCAGGGCCACGCCCTGGGCATGGTTGCCGGCGCTCGCCGCGACCACGCCGCGCGCCTTCTCCTCCGCGGTCAGCCGCGAGAGCCGGGTGTAGGCGCCGCGCATCTTGAAGGAGCCCGCGCGCTGGAGGTTCTCGCACTTGAGGTGGACCTGCACCCCCGTCCGGTCGCTGAGGGCCTGGCTGAACTCCATCGGGGTCGGGGTCAGCACGTCGGCGAGGCCCTCGCGTGCGGCGAGGACGTCCTGGAGGGTCACCGTCCCGGGTCGTGCGTCTACGTCGTCGGCCACGACACCACACTAGTCCGCCAGCGCGTGGCGATGAGGCGCGCTGGGCCCTCGACGGCCCAGCCGGTGCTCGGTCGTCCATCGGTGCAGGTCAGGAGCGTCCTTCGATCACTCAGGCGCGACGGCGTGCCCGTATGTCGAGCCGCCGACCGAAGCGTCCCTACGTGGTGCCTCATACCGCGCAGCCGCTCACCGGTCAGCGGCCCGGTGCGACGACCGGGAAGCCGAGCAGCCGAGTGGCGTCCGCGAGCCGTTCGTCGTAGGTGACCACGCCCAGCAGGTCATCCTCGAGCAAGAGGGCCGCCGCCAGGTGCACCGCATCCAGCGAGCGCAGCTCCGGTGGCCCCAGACGGGCAGCCTCTTCGAAGACGCCGGTCTCCAGCCGCAGGACCGTCAGCGTGTCCAGCACCTGTCGCGCCAACGGTGCGAGCTCCGGCCGCACGCGCCGGACCGCGCGAAAGAGCTCTGTCCGGGCAAGGTCCGAGGTCACCAGCGCCTCAGATCGGGCCTCGAGCCACCGACGGAGCGCCTCGGACTCAGGCTCGGGTGCGACCAGCTTCACGAGAGCGGAGGTGTCGAGGTAGTAGGCCATCAGTAGCGCTGGTCCTCGCGGTCCTCGCCAAGAGCCTGCGACAGCGCGCTGCTCGGCGCGCCCGCCGGTCGAGGAAGGTTCGCCAGTGCCCGTCTGGGTGAGCGGGCGAGTCCCGCGGTCACGAGCTCAGACGCGCGACTGCTGCCGAGAGGCACCAGTCGCGCGACCGGTCGGCCGTGGTCGGTGACCACCAGCACCTCGCCGGCGGCAGCGCGTGACACCGCTGCCGAGGCGTTCTGCTTCAGCTCACGGATGCCGATCGTTCGTTCTGCCACGGTGCACTCCTCTGGAAATGTGCTACACGGTAGCACTTTCATCAGCGGCAGGTCTGTGGGTGCGGCTGCGTACGGTCGCGGCATGAGAACCCGGACAGCGTGGCAGGACCACCCGTTGTCGCGCAGGGGCGTCCTCGTTTCTCAAGCGCTACTTTGCGCCCTCGGAATCATCTTGATGTCCGTCGGTAGCATCTTCAGCGGCATGATAATCGCCTGTGCCGTCCTCCTTCTCACGGTTCTTTTCCTCCGCTATCGCAACGCCACAGACGCGGAGCGACGAGACATCGAACAGAAGGGCCTCTGCCATCTGACCGAGGTGCGACCGCTCATCCACGAGGGAGGCGAGGTCTTTCTCGACGCCCAGCGATGCAGATTCCGGTCGCGCGCGATCTGCGGTTCATGGCCATTCCTCCTGCGGGCCACCTATGCCTTCAGAGACGAACCCACGGACGACGACATTGGGTTCAACGTCGGCCAGCCGGCATGGGCAGTTCGCTTCACGCCATCCCCGGGAGCCAGGATGCTCGTCCGAGGTCGGGCAGTGGCCCTTCCGCAGGGATACCGCGGCCCCGCGGTCGTGGAGCCGTTTGCCTCGCCGAAGACCGACCAGCGCAGATGAGTGCCTTAGCCAGGCCGCACACTACGGAGGCGTCGGGGCGCTTACGCCCCGGCGAATTGTGCCTCGATGGCGCCGACGACCTGCGGGTCGGTCGGCTCGGTGCGGGACCGGAAGCGGGCGACCGGCTGGCCGTCACGGTCGATGACCCACTTCTCGAAGTTCCACACGACGTCGCCGGCCTCGCCGTCGGCGTCGGCCACCTGCGTCAGCTCGGTGAAGAGCGGGTGCCGGCCCTCGCCGTTGACCTCGACCTTGTCCATCATCGGAAAGCTCACGCCGTAGGTCGCGGAGCAGAACTGCGCGATCTCCTCGTTGCTGCCCGGCTCCTGCCCGGCGAACTGGTTGCACGGGACGCCGACCACGGTCAGGCCGCGCTCGCCATACTCCTGCTGCAGCTGCTCCAGGCCGGCGTACTGCGGGGTCAGCCCGCACCGCGAGGCGACGTTGACGACGAGCAGGACCCGGCCGGCATACTCGCCGAGCGTGGTGGGCCGGCCGTCCAGGGTGGTCAGGGGAATGTCGTGGAGGCTCACCCGGCCCACTGTAGGGACGCGCGCCCCGCTGCGGACGACCGGCCTCAGTCGCCGAACCGCTCCCGGATCGCCACCAGCTCGACGGCGTGCGCGTCGAGGGCGTGGTCCTCCTCGGTCACCGGCTGCCACCGCGGCACCTCCACCGCTCGTCGCTCCTCGTCCAGGACCACGAACACCGTGCGGCAGAACGTCGTCAGCTCGAGGTCCCCCGTGGCCGGGTCGCCGGAGCGCACGTGCACGCCGACGTGCACCGAGTGCGGCCCGGTGTGCAGCAGGCGGGCTTCGACCTCGACGAGGTCGCCGATGCGCAGCGGCTGGTAGAAGCGCACGCCGCCGGTGAAGATGGCCACGTTGCGCGGGTCGTGCGTCCAGCGGGTGACCAGGACGTGGGCGGCCTCGTCGATCCAGCGCATGACGATACCGCCGTGCACCTTGCCGCCCCAGTTGACGTCGGTGGGCGCCGCGAGGAAGCGCAGCACCTCCCGCGGCGCGGTGCCGGTGTCGCTGTAGGTCTGGCCCTCCATGGCCGCCTGCACCTGCTCGCGCAGCTCGGTGCGGCGCTGGGCCCACGCCGCCAGCAGCCGGTCCTCCATGGAGGCCGGCTCCCGGGCCGGCACCGGCGTCGGCCGTCCGTCGGCGTCGACCGCCACGAAGATCATCAGGCACTGCGTCGCGGGCTCCAGCCCGCCCGTCGTCGGCGGCCCGGAGCTGACCTGCACGGTGACGTGCATGCTCGTGCGGCCGGTGAGCACGACGCGGGCCCGGGCCTCGACCAGGTCGCCGACCTCGACCGGCCGGCTGAAACGGACGTTGCCGACGTACGCGGTGACCGTGTAACCGCCGCTCCACCGGGCGGCCGCGGCATACCCCGCCTTGTCGATCCACTCCAGCACCCGCCCGGCGCTCACGCTGCCGGACTGGCCCGCGTCGGTCGGGGCGGCCAGGAAGCGCAGCGTGATCTGGGGGTCGCGCACGGGGACAGGGTATGCCGTCACAGCGGGAGTGAGCCGCCGCAGGGACACGGTCTGCAGCCTGCGGTGCTGGACCCACGACCGCGCAACTGCTGTCTTCGTTCATCCGTGAGCTGCAGGGCGGAACCACGGTCAGCCCGACGGCGAGAACACCGTGGTTTGCCTGCCGTCGTCCCGGATCAGCGAGCCCGGTGCCAGACGGGCGAAGGCCCACGCCTGCACCGCGTCCCCCACCGAGCCTGCGGCGTTGAGCGCCAGCAGGACGTAGAGGGTCAACCGACCATCCTGGGGCAGCGTCAGCCACAGGGCCGACAGCAGCACGGCCCAGAGCAGGAAGGGCGCCAGCGCGACGGTCACGGCGGCAGGCCGGGTGAGCAGCGCCTGACTGCCCGTGGTGAGGTAGGGCAGGCGCACGGCATACGTCGGGCGTACTCGAGTCAGCGCCCACAGCATGGCGCCGTGGGTGAGTTCGTGTCCGACCATGTAGACCACGACGGCCGCGACGGTCACCACCGCGGTGATCCCGCTGCCCCACCCGCTGTCGAGCGGCAGGTCGAGCAGGAGCGCCAGGGCGATTGCCGTGGCCACGGTGAGGGCGACCCCGACCTGGACCGTCAGTGCGGCCGTCCGGTTCGTCTTCAGGTCCAGCGTCCAGACGACCTGGCCATGCGTGGGTGGGATAGTTACGGTTGGCGAAACCTGGGGGATGCCCATCTAACTCATCTGCCTCTATCGGGTGCCTCCATCCTATTCCTACGGGACGTAGTTGTCCGGGGTCGTCCTGGCGCGGGCAGTGAGATGCGTCACTGATTGGCCGCGCGGCTGCCATGCTGGCCGGTATGCATCAGCGCACCGTCGCGGAGCACCTCGCCGGCCTCCGGATGGCGGTGGAGGCCATGGCCCGGCACGCGACCGAGGCGGGTCTGGACGCCGACGTCCCGACCTGCCCGAGGTGGACCGTGCGCAAGCTCGTGGCCCACCAGGGCATGGTCCACCGGTGGGCGCGGGCCAACCTGTTGGGGGAGGAGTGCTCCCCGCCGACGTGGAACGCCGAGGGTCGGCAGGTCGACGGCATCGACGAGATGCTGACCGGCTTCGTCACGCGCGGGACGGCACGCTTCGCCCGGGTGGGGCCGTTGCGCTTCGACGTGCGGCTCACCGACTCAGCCCCCGCCTGGTCCCTCGAGGTGCAGCCGGACGGGAGGGTCGTCACCACGAGGGTGACCGTCGACACCCCGCCCGAGGAGGACTCGGCCGTCGTGCGCGGCCCGGCGGTGGCGGCATACCTCGCGCTGTGGAACAGGACGGCGCCCGACGCGATGGACGACCCCGCTGGCATCCTCACCGACGTGTGGCGTCGGCGGGCCAGGGTGCGCTGGAGCTGAGCCTGCGGGCACCACGCCTGCCCGGCCGGGGGAGCGGCGTCGAGATCTGTATGCAGTAGAACCTTGACCTGTGTACAGGTTGGTCCGTACTGTATACACCCTGGAGCCATCCAGACCTCACCGGAGGATCAGACATAGGAGTCAGATCATGAAGAAGTGGATTGTTGCGTCATCGGCCGCGGCCCTGACCCTGCTGGCCGCATGCTCGGGTCCGGCCGCGGAGGAGGCCGAGCGCCAGGAGGACACGAACGGCACCGGGGCAGCGGGGGGCGGCATGACCTCGATGTCCGTCGCCGCCGTCAGCACCAGCTGCCTGCAGTTCTTCCCCCTCTACGTGGCCCAGCACGAGGGCCTCTTCGAGGAGAACGGCCTGGACATCCAGGTCGAGCGGATGAACGGCAGCGCCGCGGTCCTGCAGGCGATGCTGGCCGGCCAGACCGACCTGGGCACCCCCGGTCCGGTCCCCACGATCCTCACCCAGGCCCAGGGCGAGGACATCCGCTACATCGCCAACCTGTGGCCCGGCGGCGCCTTCGCCCTCGTCGCCCCGGAGGAGACCGGCATCGCCGACGCCTCCGAGCTTGGTGGCATGACCATCGGGGTCGCCACCGCCGACGGCAGCGAGGTCAGCTTCGCGCACACGATCATGGCCGCCGAGGGTATGGAGGAGTCGGACTACGAGATCCTCACCGTCGGCGAGGGCGGCCAGGCCGTCGCCGCCTTCGAGCGCGGTGACATCGACGCCTACGCCGCCTCGATCGACGGCATGGCGATCATCGAGCACGCCGGCATCCCGCTGACCGACATCACTGGCGACGCCACCGACTACCTCTTCGGCAACGGGCTGGCCGCCCCGGCCGAGCTCATCGAGTCCGACCCCGAGAGCCTCGAGGCCTTCGGCAACGCCTACCGGCAGGGGCTGGAGATGGCGATCGAGGACCGCCAGCTCGTCACCGACGCCTGCGCCGAGGTCCAGCCGCAGGAGGTCGAGGACCCCACCTACGTCGAGGCGCACCTCGACGCGCTCATCCCCAGCCTGGAGCGCACCGACGGCGAGCCGTGGGGCTCGATGTCCGAGGAGCACTGGGAGAGCATCCTGCAGGACGCGATCGACATGGGCGAGGTCGAGGAGGGCGACGTCTCGGTCGAGAACCTCTTCACCAACGACCTCGTCGAGGGCTTCAACTCGTGACGGCCGCCCAGACCGTCGGCAGTGACGTCGCGTACTCGGTGACCGACGTCAACCACACCTACGGCACCGGCACGCACGCCCTCCAGGACGTCACGATCTCGCTGCCGCGCGGGTCCGTCACCTCCCTGATCGGCCCCAGCGGGTGCGGCAAGTCGACCCTGCTCAACATCCTCTCCGGGCTGCTGGGTCCCTCCGAGGGCACCGTGCAGATCCTCGGCCGCGAGCTCGACGGCCCGCCGCCCGAGGTCAGCCACATGTTCCAGAAGGCGACGCTGCTGCCCTGGCGCACCGTGCTGGAGAACGTGCTGCTCCCGCTGGAGCTGCGGGACGGCAAGAAAGCCGCCCGCAGGCAGAAGGACAAGGCGCGCGAGCTGCTCGAGCTGGTCGGCATCGCCGACTTCGCGGCGGGTTACCCCCACCAGCTCTCCGGAGGTATGGCGCAGCGCGCCGCGATCTGCCGGATGCTGGTGACCGAGCCCCAGATCCTGCTGCTCGACGAGCCGTTCGGAGCCCTCGACGAGCTCACCCGCGAGCGGATGGACAGCGAGCTGCTGCGCATCGTGCGCTCCACCGGCGCGACCGCCGTGCTCGTGACGCACTCCATCCCCGAGTCCGTCTTCCTCTCCGACGTCGTCTACGCGATGTCGGCGCGGCCGGGGCGGATCACCCGGGCCATCGAGATCGACCTGCCCCACCCCCGGGGCGAGCACACGCTCCAGGATCCGCGCTACCTGCAGCTGATCAACACCGTGCGCCAGGCGCTCGACGAAGGGTACTCCCGTGGTCATGACGCGTAGCCAACCCACCGAGGCCCGGCCTCGGCGCCGCTCCGCCGAGCCCCGGTCCGGCCTGCTCGGCCGCCTCCCCAACTGGGCGCCCGTCCTGATCTCGATCGCGGTCTTCCTGCTCGCGTGGCAGCTGCTGGTCTCCTTCGGCAACGTCTCCCAGCTGGTCCTGCCCTCGCCTCTGGCGGTGGGCGAGCAGGTGGTCGTGGTGACGCAGCAGATGTTCGACGGCGGCTTCCTGGCCGGGCAGCTGTGGATCACCGTGCAGGAGATCATGCTCGGGTTCGTCCTGGCCGTCACCGTCGGCGTGCTGGTCGGCATCGTCGTCGGCCTGACGAGCTTCGGCCGGCGCGGCATCATGCCGCTCTTCGTGCTGCTGGACGCCACCCCCAAGATCGCCTTCGCCCCCGTCTTCATCGCCTGGTTCGGCTTCGGCATCGCCTCCAAGTTCCTCATGGCGGCGTTCATGTCGATCTTCCCCATCATCGTCTCGACCGCCCAGGGCGTCGCGGCCGTCGAGCCGGACGAGCTCAAGCTCTTCCAGTCGATGAAGGCCTCCAAGTGGGACATCTTCTGGAAGCTCCGGGTGCACCGCGCCCTGCCTTACCTCTTCACCGGGCTGAAGATCGCCGTCGTGGCCTGCCTCACCGGCGCCGTCGCGGCCGAGTTCATCGGCGGCGGCATCGGCTTCGGCGAGCAGGTTCGGGTGGCCGCGGCCCGCATCGCGCTGGACCGCGTCTTCGCCCTCATCCTCTACCTGAGCCTGCTGGGCCTGGCGCTCTTCCTGGCCGTCGCCTGGCTGGAGAAGCGCCTGACCTTCTGGAACGTCCGTAACTGACACCTCTCCCCATACAGAAAGAGAAAAATTCACCATGCGCATCGCCAATCACCACGGTCGGGCCGTCCTCCAGCACGGAGACTCCTGGTATGACGTGGAGGCCGTCACCGGGGGGCAGTACTCGTCCGACCCCCGCACCCTGGTCGGTCAGCTCGACCAGCTCGCCGAGTGGAAGGAGACCGCAGAGCTCAACGGTGCACACGCCGTCGACATCGAGCGGTTCGGTCCGCCCGTGCCCGATCCCGTGCAGATCTTCGCCATCGGCCTCAACTACCGCGCGCACGCGGAGGAGACGGGGTCGGAGATCCCCGACTACCCGGTCGTCTTCACCAAGTTCCAGACCTCCATCGCCGGCAGCACGGATGAGGTCAAGCTCCCCGCCGACACGGTGGACTGGGAGGCCGAGCTGGTCGTGGTGATCGGCAAGGAGGCCCACCAGGTCGAGCCGGCGGACGCGCTGTCCTACGTGGCGGGCTACATGAACGGGCAGGACTTCTCCGAGCGTCGCCTGCAGAACAGGGGCGCCAAGCCGCAGTTCAGCCTGGCGAAGAGCTACCCCGGCTTCTCTCCCGTCGGGCCCTACCTCGTCACCCTCGACGAGCTGGATGACCCCAACGACCTCGCCATCACGACGACGCTGGTCAAGGACGGCGGCGAGACCGAACTCGCGCAGAACTCCCGGACCAGCGACCTCATCTTCGACGTGCCGACCCTCGTGTCGGAGCTGTCCAAGGTGGTCAAGCTCGTCCCCGGCGACCTCATCTTCACCGGCACCCCGTCGGGCGTGGGGCTGGGCCGCACGCCGAAGATGTTCCTGCAGCCGGGCTGGCGGGTGCAGACCGAGATCGAGGGACTCGGCCGGATGGACAACCCCGTCCAGTGACGCCGCCGATCCGGACCCCCGCACGCTAGAGAGCCCGACGTGACGATAGACAGCCCGCCCAACACCTCCGCCGACCTGGCCTACCAGGAGCTGCGGACCGCCATCCTCACCGGCGAGGTGGTCGCCGGGCAGGTCATGTCGCAGGTGCAGCTCGCGGCCGAGATGAACATCAGCCGGACGCCGCTGCGCGAGGCCGTTCGCCGGCTGGAGGCCGAGGGGCTGCTCACCGCCGAGTCCAACCGGCGGGTCCGCGTGTCGGAGCTGACGCTGCGGGATCTGGACGAGGTGTACGGCCAGCGGCTCCTGCTGGAGCCGCTGGCCGTGCACGTGTCCGTGCCCCAGCTGACCCGCGACGACCTGGCCGAGGTCAAGGACGCGCTCGAGGCGAGCAGCGCCGCACTGCGGGCCAACGACATGGAGGTCTTCCACGAGCACCACCGTGCCCTGCACCTGGGCATCGTCAAGCGGGTCGGACCACGGCTGTTCCGCACGATCAGCGAGCTGTGGGACCACGCCGAGCGCTACCGGCGGGTGTTCCTCGTGGAAGGTGTCGTGGACCGTCGGCAGCAGACGATCTGCGACCACGAGGACCTGGTCGCGGCCGCGTTCGCGCGGGACACGTCCCTCTGCGCGTCCGTGCTCATCCGGCACCTGTCCACCACGGCACTGACGGTGTTCGACTACTACGGAGGACCGGAGCGGCCCGAGATGATCAACCTGGCCCTGGAGAGGCACCGATGACCTCCTCGCCGGCCCTGCCGCTCACCGAGCTCGTCCCCACGGCGGCCGCGCTCGACGTCGGCGAGAGCTGCGTCTTCCTCGGGTCAGGCATCTCGCGACGGGCCGGTCGGTCCACGATCGGACGGGCCCTGACTGTCCGGACCGGTGCCGGAGACAACCTCGCCCTGCACCGAGCGGTCGCGGCGGCCGGGCCGGGTGACGTGCTGGTGGTCTCGTGCCCGGGCCCACCGGTCGGTCTCGCGGGCGAGGTCATCTGCACGGCGCTGCTCGCCCGGGGCGTGCGCGGGCTGGTGACCGACTCCGGGGTCCGCGACCACGACGCGCTCGTCGAGCTCGGCTTCCCGGTATGGAGCGCGGAGATCGTCCCCCGAGGGACGACCAAGCACGAGCCGGGCGAGGTCGGCGGGTCGGTCGAGATGTCCGGCTCCGTCGTCAGGACCGGGGACGTCGTCCTGGCCGATAGTGACGGCGTCGTCTGCGTGCCGGCCGCGGACTGGACCCACGTCAGGGAGCGCGCGGTGGCCAAGGAGCGCAAGGAGAGTGACTGGCTGGACGAGCTCCGCCAGGGCACGCGCCTGGAGGCCCTGACCCGGTTGCTCTGATCCGCCGACGGCTGGGGCCGTTCCGGCCGTCGATCCTTCTTCACAAGGAGTTGTCCCGTTGTCCCAGCCCTTCAGCTCGCCGTTCGTGCCGCACGACCTCCCGGCGCCGCTCGCCGGCTCCTCGACCGGGCCGCTGTCCGGGTTCACCGTCGCGGTCAAGGACATGTTCGACGTCGCCGGCACCCGGACCGGTGGGGGGAGCCCCGCCTGGTTGGAGGCGCATCCGCCGGCCGAGGAGCACTCCGGGGTGGTGCGCCGCCTGCTGGACGCGGGAGCCAGCATCGTCGGGAAGACCGTGTGCGACGAGTTCTTCTACTCCACGGTGGGCAAGAACGCCCACTACGGGACGCCGCTCAACCCGCGCACCCCCGACCGGGTGCCGGGTGGGTCGTCCAGCGGCTCCGCCTCTGCCACGGCGTCGGGGGCGTGCGACCTGGCGATCGGTAGCGACACCGGCGGGTCGGTGCGGGTGCCGGCTGCGAACTGCGGGCTTTACGGCATCAGGGTGACCCAGGACCGCTTCGACTTCGACGGCGCCATGTCGATGGCACCGTCGTTCGACGCGGGAGGCTGGTTCAGCGCCAGCGCCGGACTGCTTCGTCACGCCGGACCGGTGCTCCTGCAGGGCCCGGGCGTGCGGGCGCAGGTCGGGACCGTCGCCCTCCTGGACGACGCCCTGGCTACGGCCGACCCGGCGGTGGCACGAATCGTCGAACGCAGCCTCGTCGCCGCGGCCGGGAGGGTCCCGGAGCCGGTCCGGGTGGACCTGGGCGCCCGGCTGGACGACTGGCGGGAGGCGATGCGCGTCGTCCAGGCCTACGAGGTCTGGCAGACCTTCGGACCCTTCATCACCTCCGCGGCCCCCTCCCTAGGACCCGGGGTCCGGGAACGGATGGAGGTCTCCGCTCAGGTCTCTGCAGAGGAGGCGGCGGACGCGAAGCAGGTGCTGGCCTCGGCGCGGCGCACCATGGATGAGCTGACGCCGGTCGGCACGGTCCTGGCGCTGCCCACGACACCCTCGATCGCCCCCCGGCTCGACGCGGAGGGGAAGGACCTCGAGAACTACCGGGTGAGGGGTATGCGCCTGGTGTGCATGGCCAGCATCTCGGGTCTCCCACAGGTCACCATCCCCGTCGGCGTGCTCGATAGTGCTCCGGTGTCGCTGTCCTTCATCGGCTGGCGAGGCGGTGACGAGGCGTTGCTCGACCTGGCGGTGGCCATGAGCCCACTCGCGGGGACGGTCATCGAGTAGGCCGGCGTCGGGTCGCTCGTCAGCTCTGAGCCCGGGTCTCGACTCAGCCCATCTGGGGGTCGATCACCTCACTACCAAGCAGCGCACTCCGTTCCCGGTCATGTCAGTCATTCGGGTTCGCCGAAGGGCATACCAGCAGCACTCCCTCTGTGCGTGACCTCACGACTCGGCCGGTGAGCGGTAGACAACCAGCCTCTGCCCGCGGAGCCGCGGGGGCGCACCGCTCGGGCGGCTCTGTGCCCGGTGGTGCGGAAACTGTGTGTCACATCCGTTATGTGAACGACGGATGTGACACACCGTTCCCGCACATTGGTTCTGTGAGTCCTCGTGCGCTGGAAACCGGCCCGACCACGGACGGGCCGCGCGGCTCTGCCGCTGGTCGCATGTCATTCGGGGAGCAGTAGGTACGTCCGCCGAGCTGAGGGGTTGACCCTTACGCGACGCAGGTACGAAGAGCAGCACGCCTACGCGTCGGCGCTCACCCTGTGCCGCAACGACTCCGAGCGCGAGCACCTGGAGGGCCGGCTCGCGCAGCTCGGGGCGCCCGCCCGGCTGGACGCCCCGTCTGGACGTGCGGAGGCTCAGCGCCTCAACCCCGGTGGTGCTTGACTCCGGTGGTGACTGAGGACTCGAACCGTCCGCATTCGCACCTACGGTCACGACCATGGCTATCGCAAGCATGCCCAGCATCGTGATCGACTGTCCCGACCCCACCGCGCTGGCGGAGTTCTACGGGACCATGCTCGACTGGAAGGTCGAGCCCGACGACGGGTGGGCCGACATCCGCGCACCCTACGGACAGTGCATCTCCTTCCAGAAGGTCGAGGGCTACACGCCTCCGGCCTGGCCGGACCAGGGCGTGCCCCAGCAGATGCACATCGACGTCATGGTCGAGGACCTCGACGAGGCGGAGACCGAGGTGGTGCGGCTCGGCGCGACCAAGGCCGAGCACCAGCCCGGCGAGACGTTCCGGGTGTTCCTGGACCCCGCCGGGCACCCGTTCTGCCTCTGCGTCGAGTAGTCCGCCCACCGTCGACACCCGCCCGGCCGGGGCCTTCTGCCGCGCTGACCGTCGGGCCCGCAGCCCGCACCGGTGTGGGCGGGAGTAGCGTCTGCCGTCATGGACCGGGTTCTCTTCCGTGGTGGTGTCGTGGTCGACGGCACGGGTGCCGAGCCGACGCGCGGTGACGTGCTCGTGGTGGACGGCCGGGTCGCGGTGGTCGGCGGGGACGCCGTGGGGCCGGACGAGGACCCCGCGGCCGACGGCACACGGGTCGTGGACTGCACGGGCGCGTTCGTCACCCCCGGGCTCTTCGACTGCCACGTGCACTTCCTCTTCGAGCAGCCGACGATGGTGCAGATCCTGCAGACGCCGTTCTCGCTGCCGTTCTACGAGGCCATCGACCGGATGCGGCGCACGGTCGCGACCGGCATCACCTACGTGCGCGACGCCGGCGGCGCCGACCTGGGGCTGGCCGAGGCGGTGCGGCGCGGGCACGTGCTCGGGCCGCGGATGCAGATCGCGATCCAGATGCTCAGCCAGACCGGCGGGCACGGCGACGACTGGCACGTCTGCGGCGTCCACGTCGGCCTGCTGGCCGAGCATCCCGGTATGCCGTCGGCGGTCGTCGACGGGCCCATGGAGATGCGGCGCAAGGTGCGCCAGCTGGTCCGGGCCGGTGCGGACGTCATCAAGGTGGCCACGAGCGGGGGCGTCCTGTCGCCCCGGTCCAACCCCAGCCACGGGCACCTGCGGGACGACGAGGTCGCCGAGCTGGTGCGCGAGGCCTCCGCCGCGGGGCTCAACGTGATGGCGCACGCGATCGCCACCGACGGGATCAAGACCGCGATCCGCAACGGGGTCCGCTCGATCGAGCACGGGGTCTACCTCGACGACGAGGCGATCGAGCTCATGCTCCAGCACGGCACCTGGCTGGTCCCCACCCTCAGCGCTCCGCGGGCGGTGCTGGCCCAGGCCGACGCGGGCGCCCCGATGTCGGACGCCGTCGTCGCCAAGGCCCGCACGGTCGCTGCCGTGCACGACGCGTCGGTGCGTCGGGCGATCGAGGCCGGCGTGAAGGTCGCGATGGGCACCGACTGCGGGGTCGGCGTGCACGGCACCAACCTCGAGGAGCTCGGCCACCTCGCCGCCCTCGGTATGCCGCCCGCCCAGGTCTGGGCGGCCGCCTCCGGCGTCGCCGCCGAGCTGCTCGGGGTCGAGCACCTCCACGGGACGCTGGAGGAGGGCAAGGTCGCCGACGTGGTGGTCATCGACGGCGCGTATGACGACTGGACCGGGCTGGGGGAGCGGGTCCGGGAGGTCTGGATGGGCGGGGAGCGCGTTAGTAGCCGAGGCTGAGGACACGGCCTTCAGTCCGCGGCGGTGGCCAGCCCAACCTGCCGTTCCCGGCTCGCCTCATACCGGTCGTGGCTCATCAGGAAGGCAATGCCGGCCTTCCGGGCGGGAGTCGTGCACCCGGAGCTCGAGCTACGTCGCGGTGGCCAATGTTACGAGGGCTGACGCCGGCTCGTTCGTCACGAGGTGCGCCTTCACGCCTCGTGCCGCCACGGCGTGCATCGTCTCCGGCCCCGGATGATGCGGGCTGGTGGGGTTCGTCATGCCGATCGCCAAGCGGAGGTTGGGCAGAGTCTCCAGCAGCTGAGCGGATATGTTGTGCCACGAGCCGTGGTGGGGCAGGTGGACGACGTCCATGAGAGGGACGAGCGGTGCATAGTGCGCGACCAGCGCGTCGACGTCGTCCTGACGCTTCAGCTCCGCGTCGCCGGTGAGCAGCGTCCCGGCCCGGTCCGAGTGAGTCAGGCTGATCCCGTCCCCGTCGAGGATCTCCGAGGAGGCCGGGCCTCCACTCGCCAACGGGCCGGAGTACAGGCACATGGAGCTCGCGTTCGTGCCCCCGAACTGCTTGTACAGGTCGCGTAGCCGACCACGGTGCTGGACTACGAGCGTGTATGCCGTGCCAGGCTCCGACAGCTGGTTCCTCAGCTCGTGCTCGGACAGATCGAACGTCGCTGCCGCAGCCGCCATGAAGGCGGCTACGCGGTCGCGCCGACGTGCCGAGACGTAGGGGGCGAGCAGCCACATCGTGAACTTCGTCGATTCGTGCACCCGCACGGCGATGCGATCGGACATGTGGCTCTCACCGGTCTCCGGGTCGTGCTTGGCCCATCCTGGGCCGACGGCGATCATCCCGAGGTCACCTGGCTCCTCCGGCGGGCGCAGGAGCACCCTGAAGTCCTCGACCGGAGCGGGATCGGGGCCGAGGCCCGCATCGTCGTCCCCCTCGCTCCCGTGCACGAAGATCACCTGCACGTCGGGATCGAGACCCCGCAGAGCCGTGGTCGGGTCGAGCATCAGGTGAAGCTCGAAACCGTCCGGCGCCAACGCTCCACCGTCGTGGTCATCGTCCGGATCGTCGGGGTCCATCCCGTCCTCACCTTCGATCGCCGCCACGGACCGGGCGATCGCGAGCAGGCGCTCCGCGGGTGAGAGGTACGGCAGCATGACCCTGTCGACGCGGACCTGGGAGTCGGTCAGCAGGCGCTTGAGCCCGTTCACGTGGTCCAGGTCGATGTGGGAAAGGACGACCAGGTCGATGGCCCCAGAGTCGGCTGCGACCTCGGCGAGGTAGGCCGGGATCGCCTGGTAGAGATGTCTAGGACGCATGGCGCCGCAGTCGTAGACGTACCGGATCGGGCGGAGGCCGGCGTCATACCCCGAACGGATCTCGGCGGTGCAGAAGCCGCCGTGGCCGACGGCCCACTGGCGTGCGGTGTGGGAGATCATGTCGTCGCCCCCGCCCCGCTGCGGGTAGCAGCGAGCGGCTCAGGCACGTCGACGACGTCCGCCAGCTCGGCATCAATATTGAGGTCCAGGTGCCTCTGCAGTCTCGTCGTCACGCTCGCCTCGCTGTGGTCGTCTGGATAGCTGAAATACCGTCCGTGCGCCAGGCCCGGTCTACGCCGCCCAGGCAGGTTGCCCAGAAGTGCCTCGTCGAGAATGCCGGTGCCGAACAGAGGGCGGAGCCGCCCGCCGAACCAGTCGCCAAACCAGTGCCTCTCCGGAGGGAAGTAGAGGTTGGTCCAGCGCACGACCGCAAAGAGCATCCCGGACCTCAGGACCTGCCGACCCCGGTTGTCGTATGCGTATGCACGTCCCACGGACTTGTCGTCTCCCTCGACCATCTGCGACCCGGACCTGGGCGGGCACTGCGGCAGCTCGGAGTTCTTGACCAGGCGGTCGAAGTCGCGTCGGTTCTTCGTCAGCAGCAGATCGGCGAAGTACATCGGGCTGCCCAGCGAGATGAAGTCGGTCACGAGCCACGGGTTTCCCTGCTTGCGGCACGACTTCCACAGCGCGAACTGCCGGGCCCGGTACTGGTGCAGCTCGGCCCACTGCTCCGGCGTCAGGTCGGTGATGTCCGCAGGGTGGTCCGCGAGCGCTCGGGCGGCCTTCTGCAGGGCCGACAGCCCCTCCAGATGGGGCGGGGGACCCGAGTCCCGCAGCGGGCCGCCGTGCAGGTCGTTCATCTCGTGCCACAGGGCTGTCAGGCCGTCGTAGGCGATGTAGCTCCCCAGACTGTGGGCGACGACGACGAGCCTGGTGTAACGGCCGCGGTCGTGGATGCCGCGCAGCAGGTCCACCATCCCTTCCCGGATGTCACGGCGCACTGCGTAGGAGCGCGGCGATGTGTCGAGGTAGCGCACCACGTCGACGAACGAGCTGGTCACGACCGAGCTGACGAACTTGAGGAGCCAGACGACGACGGCCGCGACCAGAACTGGGCTCCCGACGGCGAGAAGGATGGCCTCCAGCGTGAACCCGTCGACGGATCCGCGCACCAGCAGCCAGAGGAGGAGTGCCGCGAGGGCGAGCAGCACGAGCCAGGCGATGACCCACACGACGAGCAGTCCGTAAGGCACCGTCCGCGGCCCGCGGAGCATCAGGCGACGAAAGGTCGGTAGAAGGTCCCTGAGCCGGTTGTCGGTCATCTTGTAGGACCAGTGGTACTCGAAGAACTCGACCTGGCCATGGACGGGATCTCCGGGCCCCGGCGGCTGCCGGTACGCCAGGAAACGCCTCGCCTCGTACGACTCGGTGACCTTCTCAGGCCGGGAGAAGTAGCGGCGTTCGCCGTCGATCTTCGGCAGGGCCGTCATGACGAAGCGCTTGAGTGTCTCGAGCGGCAACTGCTCCCCCATGCCGTGCACGATCACGACCGCGGTCCGGACCCGCGTAGCCTCTCGGGACCTCTGCGACGCGCCCTCGTGCATGGCTGCTCCCGTGATCGAAACGGTGTGTCCATGGTGGCACGCGCGGCCTATTGGACGGAAGATCCTGGAGCCCGCATCTTCGCGAGGCATCCCTTGTGCCGAGGTCTCGCCGAGGAGGACACTTCTTTTACCGGGCGACGCTCGAGCCGCCCGCCACCCGTGAGGGAGGGCATCATGTTCGAGTCGCAGAGGAGCCAGCGGCGGATCGGCCGCTTCGCCTGGGTCATGGCCTGGGTCGGCCTCGTGGTGGGGCAGCTGCACGCGCTCTCCCGCCACGCCACGGTGGATGGCCGGGAGGACCTGGAGCTGCCGCTGACCGCGGCGTGGTCCGAGCCGGCGAGCGACCTGCTGTCGCCGCTGCTGACCTGGGCCGACCCGAACGTGGTCTACGTGACCTACGGCAAGATCTGGTTCCCCGTGTTCGTCGCGTTCACCCTGTGCGCCTTCGTCGTGCACCGCAGGCGGCAGCCGGTCGGCGCCGAGAAGTGGGCGTGGCGGGTGTTCCTCACTGGCGCCGTCATCGGCTGCGTCGGTGTCTTCCTCGAGTACTGGACCCAGTGGACCGGCACCATCGACGGTCAGGGGATCGAGGCCCGCATCTTCTCGTTCTCCTTCTTCTTCGCGCTCGCCGGGCTGCCGCTCATCCTGCTGGGCGCCACCGCCCTGGGCATCACGCTGCTGCTCAAGCGGGTCCGTCCCGTCCTGGCTCCGGTGCTGCTGGCCGCGACGATCCCGCTGGACGTGGTGATCGCCCAGCTCACCTCGATGGGCAACCTGCTGCTGCCGGTCATGTTCGCCTTCGGCATCCTGGGCCGCCACCTCGCCCTGACCCTGCGTCCGAGCGACGTCCGGGCCCGGCGCGGCAGAGGAGTCGCGACGGCACTCGACCCGGCCGCCACAGATCTCAGCCCCCAGCCGTAGAGGGGCCCGTCGCAGACGGCGGGGTCACCCCGCGGCGGCGAGGCGGTCGCGCACCAGCGGCACGCCGTCGCCGCCAGCTGGTCGAGGTATGCCGTGCGCCCAGCATCGTCATGGCCAAGGGCTCGGCGGTGCCCTCGACGAGCGGACCGGCACCCCATACTGTCGGCGTAGGGGCCGGCGGCGCCGATGTACCACGGCTCGGCAGGCGTGTCGACGCGTGACCGCAGCTCGGCGAAGAGCAGCCGGTGCTCGGTCGTCCAGGTGGGCAGGTCGCGTGGCTCCGCAGGGCCCACCTCGGCAAGGCATGGCCGGGGCAGGGCGTGGTGACCGGAGATATGGGTGCCCCGTCGCTACGTACACTGATCGACCTGGGTCCTGGGCGGCCCTGGTCGAGGTCTCTATCGACCGCCGGCACCGACACTGGATGGACCTGTACGAGGCGGGACTGGCTGAGGCGGCCACGCCCGGGGAGGGGGGATGGTCGTTGAGCGCGTTCCTGGCGGTGGGGGCGGTCCTGGTGGCCGCGACACTGTTCGGCACGACGGGGACCGCGCAGGCGCTCGGAGCTGAGGGGGCCACGCCGCTGGGGGTGGGGGCCGTCCGCCTCGTCATCGGAGGGCTGGGGCTGCTGATGGTCCTGCCTCTGGTCGGCGGGCGGCGCAGCGAGGCGATACGCCTGTGGCGGACCCCCGCGGGCGTGGCCATGGGCGTCTGCACCGCGCTGTACCAGGTGTCCTTCTTCGCCGCGGTGCAGCAGGCGGGCGTGGCGATCGGGACTCTCGCCGCGATCGGCAGCGGGCCTGTCCTGGCCGGCCTTCTGGCCCGGTTCCTCCTGGGCGAACGCCCCAGGCTGTCCTGGGTCCTGGCAACCGGGCTGTGCCTGGTCGGCCTGACGCTGCTGGTCACGGGAGGAGGTGGGACGCGACAGGTCGACCTGGGGGGAGTTGCCCTCGCCCTCCTTGCGGGTCTGTCCTACGCCGGCTACACCGTGCTGGCCAAGGGGCAGCTGAGTGCCGGGCACGAACCCTCCACCGTGATGGCCGCTGCCTTCGGCCTCGGTGGTCTGCTGCTCGTCCCGCTGCTGGTCACCCAGCCGACGGCCTGGCTGCTGGATCCACGGGGCCTGGCGACGGCGACGCACCTGGGACTGGTGACCACCACCCTGGCCTACCTGCTCTTCGCCCGCGGCCTCGCCGAGCTCCCGGCCGGCCCCGTCACCACGCTCATGCTGGCCGAGCCCGTCGTCGCCACCACCCTCGGGGTGGTCGTGCTCGACGAGCGGTTGACCCTCATCAGCACGGCCGGCGTCGGACTGCTGCTTCTCGGCCTGGTGCTGCAGGGACTCGGCGCGGCCACAGGCAAGCGGCGCGAAAGAGCATCCCGGTCAGATCCGGCTTCGAATGACGCACGCGAGGGGTCGGCGTCGACAACGACGTGAGCTGGTCCGTGACCGAAGGGGTTACCGGGGATCCGTGCCGGCCCTCATCACTCGTCCTTCTTCCGCGTCAGCTGGGAGTGCACCCGCGCCTTCGCCGGCTCCGGCAGCACATTGCTGGCCGCGGCCTGGAGCCGGTTCTTGAACGAGCCGCCGACGACCGAGTCCTTGCCCTTGAGCATGGCCTCGACACCGTCTCTGGCCACCTCTGCGGGGTCGTCCTTCTTCGCGTCGTAGATCTCGGTGTCCTGCATGCCGCCCCGGTCGAAGAACTCGGTGTCGGTGGGTCCGGGCAGGAGCGAGGTGACGGTGACGCCCGTCTCCCGCAGCTCGAAGCGCAGCCCCTCCGCGAAGGAGTGCAGGAACGCCTTGGACGCGGCGTAGGTGGCATACCACGGCCCCGGCATGGTGGCCGCGATCGAGGAGGTGATCAGCACGCGGCCGCTGCCGCGGTGCACCATCTCGGGCAGCAGCTCCTTGGCGACGGCCAGGACATGGTTGATGTTGAGGGCCACCAGCCGGGCGTCGTCGCGCCACGGCACCTCCAGGAAGGGGCCAGCCGCGGCGACGCCGGCGTTGAGGGCGAGCACGTCGACCGGCCGACCGAGGCTGCGGACCCGGTCGAGGAGCTGCTGGACGCCCTCCTCGGTCGCGAGGTCGGCCTGGACCGCGATGGTGGGGGTGCTGTCGGCGAGCTCGGCGGCTGCCTGCTCGATCTGCGGCTCATCGGCACAGATGACGAGGTCGTAGCACCGCGCGGCGAGCTCTCGGGCCAGCTCCAGACCGATCCCGGTCGAGGCGCCGGTGATCACGGCGAGTGGGGAGGTGCTCATGCTGCTCCTTCTCGGGGGGCGGGCTGCATCCCTTGCATCGTCACGGAGAACACCCTGGCACGTGGCCCATGCGACCAGCTGGTGGAAGCGGCACCCCCGCCCCGCCCGGGAGCGTTCTGCCCGCGCCGCCAGAGCTGCGGCCGTCGTCGACCACCTCGGTGTGCCCATGGAAGGGCACTGCGTCCTACTTCACGCTCGAGGTGGACGTCCACGCGGCGTCGCGGTTCTGCTCGCCCCCTACCTCACCCCCAAGCGAGCCGCGGCACAGATCACCGGCCATGTTGCCTTCTGGAAGGGCGTGGACATCGTCGAGTGAGCAGCCGTGCCTACGAGCTCAGGTGACGCGTCATGGGTGCCTCGTAGATGTGGGCCCAAGGGCGGACCCGCTCGAACGCGCCGCTCGCGGCGAGCACGTCCCCGTCGGCATACCGACGTCCTTGGATCTGCATGCCGACCGGCAGCCCGTCCACCAGCCCAGCGGGGATCGACGCGGCCGGGTGGCCGGTGTAGTTCGTCAGGTAGGTCAGGCACCAGCCGATGTAGGGGTCCACCTCCACGCCCTCGATCTCGCTCGGACCCACGGTCGCACCGGGTGTGTCTGCGTTGAGGACGGGCATGGCTGCCAGCGTCGGGGAGACGAGCAGGTCGAAGTTCTCGTACACCGACTGGATGGCGTCATACACGGTGGACCGCATCACGTAGTCCTCGTTGAGCTCCGTCATCGACATCCCGTAGACGTGGTCGGCCCAGCGCAGGTAACCGTCGGGGAAGTCGTCGCGGTGCTCGCCGAGCAGGTCGAGGCCGTTCTGCTTGAAGTTCTCGAACGCCCCCAGGTTGACCAGCATGATGTGGCGGCACCACAGATCGCTGAGCTCGTGCTGGTCGTACGGCAGGGTCAGGTCGATCTCCTCCACGACGGCGCCGGCTTCTGCGAGGGCCTGGACGGCCTCGCCCACGCTGTCCCGGATCCGCTGGTCGACCGGGAAGATGCCGTAGTCGGGGGTGTAGGCGATCCGCATACCGGCGATGTCGCGGTGGACGTCTGTGACGAAGTCGTGCGGTCCCTCGTCGATGCTGAACACGTCACCGGGGTGGTAGCCGGACAGGGCGTTGAGGACCAGGGCGGCGTCCTCGACATTGCGGGTGAGCGGCCCCTCGAACAGGAACGGCATCGTGCTGCCGAAGGCGTTGGGGCGCACGACCGACGGCACGCGCCCGAAGGATGCCTTGTAGCCATACAGGCCGCACCATGCCGCGGGTATGCGGATCGAGCCGCCGCCGTCGGTACCTTCGGCGAAGGGCACCAGCCCGTCGGCGACAGCAGCGGCGCTGCCGCCCGATGACCCGCCCGGGTTGCGATCCGTGTCGAAGGGGTTGGACGTCGCTCCGAACAGAGGGTTGTCGCAGGTGCCGCGATAACCCATCACCGGCGAGTTCGTCTTGCCCAGGATGATGGCCCCGGCCTTCTCCACCCGTTCGGCGAAGATGCAGTGCGTGTCGAGGCTGAAGTTCGCCAGGGCCCTGACGCCGCCGAAGGTGGCCGGCCACCCAGGCTTGAAGTCGAAGAGGTCCTTGATGGCGGTGGGTACGCCGTGCAAGGCACCGAGGGTGGCCCCGTCCGTGACTGCCTGCTCGGCCCGCTTCGCCTCCTCGCGTGCACCGTCGAAGTCAGTGAAGACGAACGCGTTCAGGCTCGGGTTGCGCGCCTCGATCCTCGCCGCGAACGCATCCACCAGCTCCACCGGGGAGATGTCCCGGTCGCGGACCCGTCGGGCCAGCTCATGCGCACTCGCGTACGCGACGTCTGCATCGTCCAGCATCCTGATTCCTCCTTGAATCGGTCGCACCCCGTGGGAGTCATGCTAGGGCGAGGCCCTGACGCGGTCGAGCCTGTGCTCGCCCTCAGGAAGCCTCGACCCGCAGGGTGTTCAGGGGCGCGGTGGGAAAGACCTGCGCGGTCAGGGTGAGCGCCCCGTCGAGGGCGTAGACCTCCACGACCGAGGCGTCCACGACGACGAGGACGTCCACCTCGCCGCCGTGCTCGGGCAGCGATGCCTCGATGACGGTCGGGAAGGCGGGGGAGAAGGTCACGTCGCCGCAGCCCGAGCGGTCGAGGGTGAGGCGGTCGTCCGCGGTGTCGACGGTGAGGACCAGCGGGTCCCCGCCCTCGTCCGCGGTCAGGGTCAGCGTCGACCGGCCGCCGGGCGGCACGACGAGGCGGTGCTGCAGGAGGTCGTCGGGCAGGACGGGGTGCTGGTGCAGCCGTGGTCGTCCGTCGGCCGCGCTGCGCAGGGTGACCTCGCGGGCCAGCGACATGGAGGAGCGCCAGGTCGGGGTCGGCGTGCGGCCTGCGTAGGCCCAGTTGCTCGCCCAGCCGATCATGACCCGCCGGTCGCCGGTGTTGTCGAAGGACACGGCCGCGTAGTGGTCGGGGCCGACGTCGAGCCACTGTCCGGTGTCGCCCGGCAGGGGCGTGAAGGTGCGGCCGTCGAAGTCGCCGACGAAGTACTGGGTGCCCGAGCCACCCGCGGGCCCGCCGCTGCCGAGGCTGACGACCAGCACCCACGCGGTCCGCGGCCCTCCCTCGACCGGCAGCTCGAAGAGGTCCGGGCACTCCCAGATCCCCTCGGTCGACCCGAGCGGGCCGAAGGTCGACAGGTGCTCCCAGTCCAGCAGGTCGTCCGAGCGGTAGAGGACCACCTGGCGGTGGACGGCCTCGACCGCGACCATCACCCACCCGGTGGGGTGCCGGAAGACCTTCGGGTCACGGAAGTCGGCGCTCTGCCGGCACAGGACCGGGTTGTCCGGGTGGCGGCGCCACGTCATACCTCCGTCGGTGCTCCAGGCCAGCGACTGCGCCTGGGTGCCCGTGCGTGGCGACCCGGGCTCGTAGTGGCTGGTGTAGAGCGCTACGAGCGGCGGGGCGTCGCCCTCGCCGAGCCCGGAGGTGTTGTCGTGGTCGACCACGACGCTGCCGGAGAAGACCGCCTCCTGCTCGGAGAAGCGCAGCGCGACGTCATGCTCGGTCCACGTGAGCAGGTCGGGGGAGGTGGCGTGGCCCCACGACATATTGCCCCAGTCGACGCCCTCGGGGTTGGTCTGGAAGAACAGGTGGTAGACCCCGTCGAGGAAGACGAGGCCGTTGGGGTCGTTCATCCACGTGGAGCGCGGGGTGAAGTGCCGGGTGGGCCGCAGGTGGGACGTCATCGGTCCAGTATCCGCCGACGAACCACTCCGTGGCGGCCCCCACCGAAGGGAGGGTCAGGATCGCGCGGGCGGTGCCGCGCGGCCCTCGTGAGCGCGCTCGGACGTCGTCGCGTCACGGAGCCCCTGCAGCCCATCGTCGAAGAACCGGCCCAAGACTGCGACCTGCTGGTCGACATAGCCGAGTCGCTGGTAGAACTCGGTCACAGCGGTGTTGTCGGCACGCACCATCAGCTGGAGCTTGGGGATGCCCTGCCCCTGCAGCCATGACTCAGCGGCCTCCATGAGCGCACGCCCGAGCCCGTGTCCTCGTTGCTCTGGCCAGACGGCCAGGTAGTACACCCAGCCGCGATGGCCGTCGTGCCCCACCATCACCGTGCCGAGCAGCTGCTCGTCGGCCACCGCCCCGAGGACCGTGGACGACGGCCCGTCGAGCGCACGCGCGAGGTCCGCGTCCGGATCGTTCCACGGACGGACCAGTCCGCAGCCACTCCACAGTCGGACGGCCTCCGTTCTCAGCGCGGGCGGGATCGGAGCGATCAGCATGCGTCCATTCTCTCCGGCTGGGTGCCCGGCTCGGTGCCCGGCTCGGCCCGGCAGACAGGGCTCGTGTGAGGCATCTCACGCCCTCACGGCGGGGCCCTGGCGTGGGACAATGGCGTATGCAGTCCCGCGGAGGGCGGGCAGCACCACCCGGTGAGAGTCTCCCTCCGCGCTCCCCGCCTGCCGCGCGGTGGACGCCCTCCTCGGGGCGGGAGCCCGCTCCCGCTCGTCAGAGAGGCTCACGCGTCATGCAGCTCGTCCACGACCAGATCGTCGTCCACCCTCACCACGGTCCTGCCCGGGTCGCCGGGTTCACCGAGCGAGAACTGCGGGGCCGCCTCTTGCGGTATGTGCGGCTCGAGGTCGAGGGGAGCAGCCTGACCATCGCCGTGCCGCTGGGCAGTGTCGAAGAGGTGGGAGTGAGGGAGCCGATGTGCCGCGAGGAGCTGGACGACCTCTTCGGCGTCCTCACCGCCCCAGGCGCACGTCAGGAGAAGCAGTGGGCCCGACGGATCAAGGACGAGGTCCAGCGCTTGCGTACCGGGGACGTCCTGACCATTGCCGGGGTCGTGCGCGACCTCGTGCGGCGCCGTGAGGAGCGCGGGCTGTCGCTGGGGGAGCGCGACCTCCTACGGGACGCCCGCCGGCCCCTCATCTCCGAGCTGGTCGGGTGCCTGCGGATGAGTGGGGAGCAGTGTGACTCCGTCGTCGAGGAAGCCGTGCTCGATGGTGTCGTCCCCGCGGTGCCTCTGCAGCTGGCCGAGGCGAGCTGATCCGTCACGGGTGACGGGGCAGACCCGCGGGCTGCTCAGCGTGGCAGTCGCACCCGTCCTGCTTCTCGGCGCGGTGCTTCGCGACCTGTGGCCCACGCCCGCGGGGTCGCGGGGAGCTGTGCGACAGGTCGCCCTCGCACAGCCCGTGGCCCGCGCGGGTGGCAAGTCGGCCCACCGAGCTCCTGTCTGAACCCGGCAGACCTAGCGGTTCGCCATCTGGCGCCTTCCTGGCGGTCCGCTGCCGGACACGCTACGCGCACCGGGTTCAGACGGCGAACCGACGATGACGGGTCTCGACCGTGGGGCGGCGTCGAGACCGCTCCGCTCCTGAACCCGGGCGGTAGGGTGTACAGATGGTCGATCGAGGCGACGTCCTCGCGCAGCTGGCGCTGAAGATCGCCCGCACACCGACTGAAGAACCGTTGGCGAGCCGGGTGTGCCGGGCGTGTCAGGAGCTTCTGCACGCCGACGGCGTCGCACTGACCATCGGCTACAGCACCGACAGCCGGGTCACGGTATGCAGCACCGACGACGTGGCCGCCCGGCTGGAGGACCTGCAGGAGGTCCTGGGGGAGGGGCCTGGTCCGGAGGCTGCGGCGACGGGGCACCTGGCCCGCGGGCTGCTCCCCGCCGACCGGCCGGACCGTTGGCCCATGCTCAGCGAAGCGGTCCGCAGTCAACTCCATACCGTGCACGTGCTTGCCCTTCCGCTCGCCGTCGGCACCGATCCCATCGGGGTGCTCACGCTTCACCGCCAGGCACCCTTCTCGGTGCAGGAGGAGGAGATCGCCCAGTTCCTGGCCGATGCCATCGGCGCCGCCATCCTGCGCGACTCCGACGGCCGCAGCGACGCACCGAGCGAGCCGTGGCTGACCCGGTCCCGGGTGCACATGGCTACCGGAATGGTCGTGGCCCAGCTCGGGGTCGCGCCCGAGGACGCGCTGGCCCTGATCCGTGCCTACGCCTTCGCCCACGACCAGACCCTGAACCGGGTCGCCGAGGAGATCGTCGAGCGCCGTGTGCGACTCGACGTGAGCCCGCCAGGAGGTTCCACACCGTGAGACCCACCCCGAGACGCTCCCCGGCTCAGGAGCTGGCCGCCGCCACCTCGGCGCTCGTGCGGCCCTATGACATCACCGACATCCTCGCGGGAATGCTCAGCCACTGCCTCACTGCGACGGGTGCGGAGGCTGCCGCGGTGCTCGTCGTGCAGGGGTCCGGGCAGCTGGAGCTGCTGAGCTCAAACACGCACGCTGCCTCGGGGATCGAGATCCACCAGAGCCAGACCCAGGAAGGTCCCTGCGTGGACTGCATCCGTGCCCAGGCGCCCGTCGCCGCGCACGGCGAGGTGGAGCTCGCGGCGCGGTGGCCCGAGCTGGCACCCGCCATGACGGCTGCGGGCTACCAGGGCGTCCACGCCCAGCCGATGCTGTGGCACGGACGCGCCCTGGGCGGGGTGAACCTGTTCTTCGACCATGCCCAGGCACTCTCCGACGATGCACGCGCCCTGGCCCAGGTCTTCGGCGACATCGCGACCCTTGCCCTTGTCCAGACGCAGCAACCCAGCGACCGGGAACTCAACGCCCACATCACGCAGGCGCTGGAGGCCCGCACCCTGGTCGAGCACGCCAAGGGAGTCCTCATGCACGCGAAGGCCCTGGACCCGGGTGGCGCCTACACCGCACTGACGGCTCAGGCGCGCGAGCAGGGCCTGACGGTCACCGAGATGGCCCGCAACCTGGTCTGGCGGGCGCACAGCCGCTAGGTCCTGCGGCCGGCCTCCGGACTCAGGCGTCGGTCCGGCGCTTCTTGGGGGAGTTGGCCTGATCGACCAGTTCCTGGGCGATGTCCCGCAGCTTGACGTTGGTGTGGGAGGACACCCGCACCATGAACTGGAAGGCCCGGTCCTCGTCCAGCTGGTACCGCTCCATGACGATACCGAGCGCCTGCCCGATCACCTTGCGCGTCTGCAGGGCGGTGGTGAGGTCCTCGATCCGGCGGGCCTTACCCAGCGCCAGTGCCGCGTGGGTCGCGAACAGCTCCGCCAGGTGCTGCAGGTGGGGGTCGATGGTGTCGGTCTGCGTGGAGTACAGGTTGAGTCCGCCCAGCGTCTCCTGCTCGATGAAGAGTCGCAGGCCCATCTGGGCCTTGACGCCCTGCGCGACCGCGCGCGGGACGTAGCGGGGCCACCGCTGGTCGTGCCGCAGCTCGTTGGCGACGAGGACCGGCTCCCGGTCGATGGCGTCGTAGCACGGCCCTTCGCGCCGCCCGACGACCCTTGACGACCGCGCTGGTGTGATGGTGTACTACTAGAGTAACTAACCAACAGTCCGGAGGTCGCCTTGATCGAAGAGGGCAAGCCCCTGTTCGTGCAGATTGCGGAGCAGGTCGAGGACTCGATCGTGGACGGCAGCCTCGCCGAGGAGGCCCAGGCCCCGTCGATCAACGAGCTCGCCGCCTTCTATCGCATCAACCCGGCGACCGCCGCGAAGGGAGTCAACATGCTCGTCACCAAGGGAGTGCTCCACAAGCGCCGAGGCATCGGCATGTTCGTCTCCTCAGGGGCCCGCGGCCTTCTCCTGGAGGAGCGTCGCAACGCCTTCGCCGTCCGCTACGTGCACCCGCTGCTGGCCGAGGCGCGCAAGCTCGGGCTCGGGCCGGACGAGGTCGCCGACCTCGTCCGCGCCGGAGGGAGCAGCGACGGCACCGTGACCACCACGCCAGACCCAAGGAACAGGACAGCATGAGCGCCGTGATCGAGGTCCGGAACCTCACCAAGCGTTACAAGGACAAGCTGGCTGTCGAGGACGTCAGCTTCGACATCGAGCAGGACACGATCTACGGACTCCTGGGGCGCAACGGCGCCGGCAAGACGACCGTGATGTCCATCCTCACGGCGCAGAACTTCCCGACCAGTGGGCAGGTGCGCGTCTTCGGGGAGAGCCCCTACGAGAACGCACGGGTGCTCAGTCGCATGTGCTTCGTCCGCGAGAGTCAGAAGTACCCGGATGACGCCACGCCGCGTCACGCCTTTGCCTCGGCTCGGTTGTTCTTCCCGCGATGGGACCAGGGTCTGGCCGATGAGCTCGTCGACGAGTTCCAGCTGCCCACGAAACGCGTGATCAAGAAGCTCTCCCGAGGGCAGCTCTCCGCCGTCGGCGTCATCATCGGTCTCGCCTCCCGCGCGGAGATCACCTTCTTCGACGAGCCGTACCTCGGCCTCGACGCGGTCGCGCGGCAGATCTTCTACGACCGGCTGGTGGCCGACTACGCGGAGCACCCCCGGACGGTCGTCCTCTCCAGCCATCTCATCGACGAGGTCGCCAACCTCATCGAGCGGGTGCTGGTCATCGACGCGGGCCGCATCATCATGGATGAGCTCACGGAGGACGCCCGGGCGCAGGCCACGAACGTCGTCGGCGATGCCGCCACGGTGGAGAGGGCCATCGCCGGTCGTGAGGTCATCCACCGCGAGAGCCTCGGCCGGGTCGCGTCGGTCACGATCCTGGGGCGCCTCGACGACGCCGAACGCGCCGCGCTGGCCGCAGCGGGGCTCGATCTCGCGCCCGTCTCGCTGCAACAGCTCATCGTGCGCCGCACCCAGCAGCGTCCACCCAGCCGTGGCTCAGTCTCCGCGCCCACGCATGAAGGAGCTCTTCGATGAGCGTCATCGCCGACAGTCGCACGCACCCCGCCGTCGGGGGCAGCCGTACCGTCAACGTCGTCCGACTTCAGTTCGTCAACACGCAGACCTTCGTCTGGGTGCCGGCTCTCGTGCTGGGCGGCGCGTGGGTCATCACGTTGCTCATCTACTGGATCATCCAGGCCGGCGGCGGGGAGGGTATCAAGGTCGGCGGCGGCTCCCAGGCGCCGCTGTGGTACTTCCTGGTCATCGGCAGCCAGGCGATGACGATGACCTTCCCCTTCTCGCAGGCGATGAGCCTGACGCGTCGGGAGTTCTACGTCGGCTCCCTGGCGGCAGCGGGTGTGAGCAGCCTCGGCATGTCGGTCGCGTTCGTGCTGATCGGGCTCCTCGAGCAGGCGACCGACGGCTACGGCATGAACGGGTACTTCGCCCATCTCGAGTGGGTCTGGGCAGGGGGTCCGCTCGCGGCCGGCCTGACCTACTTCGTCATGTGCATGCTCTTCTTCATCGTCGGATTCTGGGCAGCGACGGTCTTCAAGCGGTTCGGGACGGCCACGCTCGTGACGGTCCTGCTCGGTGTCGCCCTCGTGCTCGTCGGGTGCATCGCCCTCATCACCTGGCAGCAGGCATGGCCGGACGTGTGGATGTGGATCACCAGCGCCGGGGCCCTGGGCCTGACCATGTGGGGCCTCCTGCTGGGCGTGCTGCTGGCGCTCGGCTCGTACCTCACGCTGCGCAGGATGCCCGCCTGACGTCATCGGTCACGCCTCTGTTCGGGCGGAGCCCGCACGAAGCGCTCTGCCACTGTGTTGACTGGCCCGGCCGGGCCCTCCCATACTTAGCCATATGGTTAACCATGTGCACGTCTTCGCCGCCCTCGGTGAGCCCAACCGCGCGCGCATGGTCGACCGTCTCGCGGCGACCGACGCGACCGTGTCGCAACTGGCACGGCATACCTCGATCAGCCTTCCTGCCGCCCTCAAGCACCTGGGTGTGCTGGAGGAGGCCGGCCTGGTCCGGCGCGTCAAGCAGGGCAGGACGGTCACGGTGAGCCTGCGGCCGGAGGCCCTTGCGGAGACCGAGGCCTGGTTGCATCGCACCCGCACGTTCTGGACCGTCCAGCTGGGACGGTTGGCCGCCAGCCTCGAGACACCATCCCCGTCACCGCACCACCTGGCGGACTCATCATGACCGCGAAGCACGCCGCGGACGGGACCACCGAGCTCGTCGTCACCCAGCAGGTCGCCGCGCCGATCCACGACGTGTGGGCGGCGTGGACCAGCGTCGAGGGCCTGGCGCGCTGGTGGTGGCCGCACTGGCCGGACACGGTCTACGTCATGGAGGCCCGGGTCGGTGGGCGCTGGTCGGCCCGCAGCGAGCAGGGCGGCAGCGGGGTCGAGGGCGAGGTGGTCGCGCTGGACGAACCGCACGTCCTCGAGCTCACCTGGCGCTGGGGCGGCGAGAGGGTCGAGGATCTGGTCCGGGTCGAGCTGGTCGAGACTGACAGCGGCACGTCCATCACGGTCCGGCACCGTACGCCGAGCGGCGGCACTGATGACTACCGGCAGGGCTGGGAGTTCGTGTTGGGCAATCTTGGCGCCCTCTCGGACGGGGGTGCGCACGAGGATGCGGGACCAGGCGCGTCCGGCTGAGCCGTCGGTCCAGCTGCGGCAAGGGGGTCTGTCAGTCGCTCGTCATACAGTTGTTCGTATGGAGCGGAGCTGGACCGGAGAGGTGCTCCGGACCACCCAGGTGGAGGTCCGGGAGGGCGGGCTGCCCACGTCCCGGATGCCAGGGGAGTGGGTCGTGGGGTGCTTGCGCCAGGCGGGGCGGGAGGCCACCTTCGCCGACCTGGCCACGCAGGAGGCTGGCCGGCTGCAGGAGGCGGAGCTGCGCTCGGGGCTGGAGGCGGTCTCGACGGTCGCCTCCGCGCTGCAGCGGGCGCGGGTGCGTCTGGCGTGCGAGGCGCGCCAGCGGGGGCTCCACTCGACCGAGGGGATGAGCCTGGCCGACTGGCTGGCGCTGCGCTGCCCGGACCTGGCCAAGCCGGTGCTGCACGACCTGGTCCGGATGGCGCAGGCCGGCCAGGAGCAGGTCCACGCCCCGCTGGTCGACGGCGTGCTGACGGGGGGTATGTCGCTGGAGCGGGCCGCGAAGTTGCATCGGGTTCTGGCCCGGATCCGACGGGCAGTCTCGCCGGAGGAGTACGGGCAGGCGGTCGACCTGATGGCGAGCGCAGGGTGCAACCCAGATCTCGACGACCGCAAGATCGACCTGATCATCGCCAAGCTGCTCCAGGAGTGCCTGCCGGAGAAGAAGCACGAGGAGCGCCGGCGCGCGCAGCACGAGCTGCGCGACGTGCACGAGTCCTCGCTGGCCGACGGCACCGTCAGGCGGATCATCATGACCTTCGGCGACGACGCCGACTACCAGGCGGTCAAGGCCATCCTGACGTCGCCGCTGGCGGCGCCGGCATCCCGCGAGGAGGTCGAGGCGACCGGGGAGGAGGACCGGCGCACGCCAGGGCAGCGGCGCTACGACGCGCTGATGACGGTGCTGCGCCGCGGCGTGGCCGGCAGCAAGGGGCAACCGACGACCGCGAAGGCGACGCTGATCGTCACCCTCGACCTGGAGACCCTGCGACGCCAGCTGTCCGAGGGCGGTGGGCAGCTGCCCGGCTGCGGCGCCACCATCGCCGGGGCCACCGTCAGCGCGGAGTCGATCCGGCGGCTGGCCTGCGAGGCCGACCTCATCCCGATGGTGCTCGGCGGGCCGTCGGAGGTCGTGGACCAGGGTCGACGCCACCGGCTGGTCACCCCCGGCCAGCGCGTCCGGCTGGCGGTGCGGGACAAGGGCTGCACCATCCCGGGCTGCACCGTGCCCGCCACCTGGTGCGATGCCCACCACGTCATCCCCTGGGCCCGCGGCGGCCGATCCGACCTGTCCAACTACGCCCTGCTCTGCCCCCGCCACCACACCTGGGTCCATGAACGAGAGCTCACCGCCACCGTCGACGAGCACGGCGTCACCTGGCACGTGCGATGACCCCGCCCCGCGCCCGGCCCCGAGCGGGCCGGGCCACAGGCATGCCTCGGGAGCGAGGCATCGCGTTGCCAGGACTCAGGGGGGACACCGCACCGCCGAAGAGCAGGTCCGCACGAGCTCTGGCTGAGGCCGTAGGGTGCGAGCGTCGGGGCAAGTGCCGGCACGGCCCGCCCCGGGTCCGGATACCGCATACCTGCTCAAGGAGGAGACAGAGATGACCCTGGAGAACCCGTTCTACACCCCCGAGGTGCAGGGGCCCTACGAGCTGCACGGGCTCGGCCGGTTCGAGCTGGAGGAGGGCGGCGTCATCCCGGACCTGCAGCTCGCGGTTGCCACCTACGGCGAGCTCAACGAGGCCAAGGACAACGCCATCCTCATCCCCACCTGGTACTCCGGCACCCACCAGACGTGGGAGCTGACCTACATCGGCGAGGGCCGGGCGCTGGACCCGTCGAGGTACTTCATCGTCGTGGTCAACCAGATCGGCAACGGCCTGTCGAGCTCCCCGCACAACAGCGACGGCGAGATCGCGATGGCTGCCTTCCCGAACGTGCGCATCGGGGACGACGTGCGCGCGCAGGAACAGCTCCTGCGCGAGGTCTTCGGTATCGAGCGGCTCGCGCTCGTGGTCGGCGGGTCGATGGGGGCCCAGCAGACCTGGGAGTGGGCGGTGCGCTTCCCCGACAAGGTGCAGCGGGCGGCCATGATCGCCGGCACCGCGCAGAACACCCCGCACGACTTCCTCTTCACCCAGACCCTGATGGACGCCATCACCTCCGACCCAGGCTGGAACGGCGGCGACTACTCCTCGCCGGCCGACGTCGCGGACGGGCTGCGGCGGCACGCCGACATCTGGGCGGTGATGGGGCTGTCGACCGAGTTCTGGCGCTCGGAGTTCTGGCGCAACGTGCAGCTGCCGGACGTTACCTGGGACACCTTCCAGGAGTTCCGCGACCGGTTCCTGCGGCCCACGTTCGCGGCGATGGACCCTAACGCCCTGCTGTCGATGGCCTGGAAGTGGCAGCGCGGTGACGTCGCCCGGCACGCCGGCGGCGACCTGGTGGCAGCGCTGGGCCGGATCACCGCACGAACCTTCGTGATGCCGATCGACGAGGACATGTTCTTCCCCCCACGGGACTGCGAGCGGGAGCAGGCGCTGGTGCCGAACAGCGAGCTGCGGGTGCTGCACTCGGTCGCCGGGCACTTCGGGCTCTTCGGCTTCGAGGAGTCCTATGTGGCCGAGGTCGACGACAACCTCAAGGAGCTGCTCGAGGGCCAGGTATGACGACCGATGGCGTTGACCGGCTCAAGGGATGAGCCGCCCCTTGAGCAGCGAGCGGAAGTAGATCACCGGCTCCAGGTAGCGGTCGAAGACCCACAGCCAACGCCGTGGCACGGTGAGGTCGACCAGGCTCGTGGACTGCTGCTGGGCGCCGGCGCGGTCGAACTCGGCCAGGAAGAGCCGCTGGCGGTCGGTCGTGATCGGGATGATCGTGTAGCCGTCGTAGCAGGCCAGCGGCTCGCCGAGCCGACGGGCGCGGATGTTCTCGGCCAGCACCTCGACCTGGCGGCGCAGCGCCCCGCCGGAGGGGCGGGTATGCAGACGGGCCACGTCGCCGAGCGCCCACACCCGCGGGGCGCTGCGGTGGGCCATCGTCCCCGGGTCCACGTCGACCTGGCCCGCGGCGTCCTGCGCGGCGAGCGCGGCCAGCCAGGCGGGGCCACGGTAGTACGGCACGACGAAGGCGTGGTCGACGTCGTCGATGAGCAGCCCGCTCGCGGCGCCGTCGAGAATGAGGGTGCGAGCCTGGTGGTCGACGGCCCCGACGGTCGAGCCGTGGTGGACGGTCACCCCGCCGGCGGTCAGCAGCGGCTCGAGCCGACGGTCGGCGAAGGGCAGGTCGAGCACCGAGGCGTAGGGCGTGACCAGCTGGACGTCGATGGCCGGCAGCACCCCCTGCTCGCGCCAGTGGTTCAGGGCCAGGAAGAGCGGCTTCAGCGCCGTCCCACCGCACGGTGAGGGCTCGGGCGGGACGGTGAACACGACCCGACCGCGCGTCATACCCCGGATCGCCGTCCACATCCGCTCCGCCTGGGTCTCCAGGTGGGCGGTGCTGGCCCAGCCGGCGTCCATCGCCGCCGCCAGGCCCGGTATGGCGTCCAGGTCCTCCTCGAGGCCGGTCGCCAGGACCAGGTCGTCGTAGCCGACCCGCTGCCCGCCCGCCAGCTCCAGCTCGCGCTGCTCGGGGTGCACGGCGACCGCCGTGGTGGGCAGCCAGGTGCACCCGTCGGGGACGACGGAGGCGGCCGGGCGGGTGAGCTCGTCCATGGACGCCTGGCCGCCGGCCACGTAGTTGAGCATCGGGCGGTAGCGGTGCGGACGGTCCGGCGAGACGATGGCCACGTCGTGGGCGCCGAGACGCCGCAGCCGGGCGGCCAGGGAGATGCCGGCGTTGCCGCCACCGACGATCACGACGTCGTGCTTGCGCATGGGTGCTCACGTCCTCGGGTCGTCCAACGGGCCTGGCTCGACAGTAGCCGCGGGGCCGCGGGCGCGCCGGTCGAGCGGCGCCCGCGACCCCGTGGTGGATGGTCTGCCTACCCGTGCCCGACCTCCTTGAGCACGGGGCGCAGGCCCTCCTGCAGCTGCGGGCTCCCGGCACGCTCGAGCAGCTCCAGCGCCCCCTGCAGGACCACGCCCTCGTAGGGCGTCCCGAGCTCGGGCAGCAGCCGCTCGTGCTCCGACCACGGCGGGTCGGGCCAGGGCCACGGACGTGGTGGCCACGGCGGTCGCGGCGGCCAGGGCCACGGGCGCGGCCACGGCCACGGCGGGCAGATGTCGATGAAGTCCGCCACGGCGACCAGCACCTCCGCGCGGGCCGTGCGGCTGACCTTCTCGGTCTCCACCGCCGCCGACCGCATCGCCTGGGCGGCCGCGCTCGCCACCTTGCCGGTGACCTCCGCCGAGGCGACGTGCGCGAGCTGGTTGACGATGGTGCTGGCCACGAACGCGTCGACCTCACGCACGAACCTGGCCCGGATGAGCAGCTGCCACGGCACCTTGTCGACGCCGGGGAAGTCCTCAGATGTCCACATCGGAACTCGTCCCTTCTCCCTGCCCCGGCCGGGCGCCGGGGTCTGTGGAGGAGGAGGGAGGACAGCCTTGCGTGATACGTCGGAGTCCGCCGCCAGCCGGGTATGCGGCGTCCCGGTGAGGTCGCTGCCGGTGCGCCAGCGACCGCCCGGCACCGACGCCATGCGGGACGGATGTGGGGGTGCATGCCCAGGTGCTCACGCTCAGTCGGCCAGGCGTCACGTATCACGCATCCGACGCGTCCCTCCTGGAACTGAGCGGCAACGTGTCCCCCGTCCCGGGGGCGGGCCGTCCATCCAAGGAGAGCCACCATGCCAGAAGAGATGAGACGACCGAGCGCGGCAGAGGTCGAGCACGCCTCGGCGGCCAAGGCTCAGGTCGAAGCCGACCTGTTCGCTATCCCGGGTGTCCACACCGTGGGAATCGGCTACAAGCGCGTCGGGGGCAAGCTCACCGACGAGGTCTCAGTGGTTGTCTACGTCGACCAGAAGGTCCCTGTGGACCAGCTCGCCCCCGGGTGGCGCGTGCCGGCGTCGATCGAGGTCTGGGGCTCGGACCGGGAGCCGGTGCAGACCGATGTGGTGCAGCGGCCCCGCGCCGTCGAGTACCCCCACCTGCCCGACGGAAGCCTGGCTACCCGGATCCGGCCGGTGCCCGGCGGCCGAGCCATCGAGGGCGGTCTGGGCGGTGGGACGCTCGGTGGCTGGGTGTGGGACGACCTCAACGACGGACCCGTGCTGCTGTCCAACAACCATGTGTTGGGCGGCACGGTGGGAGCCAACGTCTTCCAGCCGTGGGGTTCGACCGCAGCCGCTGACCAGATCGCCGACAACGTGCGCACCGGAACTCTGGACGCCACCATCGCCGCACCGACGGACGCCGACCACGTCGTCTACGAGATCGAGGGCATAGCCCCGGGCGTGTATGAGATCACCGAGCCCGTGCTGGGCATGCAGGTCGAGAAGTCCGGCGCCACGACCGAGCACACGACCGGGACCATCGTGGCCATCGACCTGTCCCTCGGCCACAACGGGTCGACCCGCGACTTCGAGATGCTGCCGGACGAGGGGCAGCTGCGGATGGCCTACTTCGGGGACTCCGGGTCGCTGGTCGTCGAGCGCGACCACCCCGAGGGGGCGGCGTGGCGCCGCGTCGTCGGGCTGCTGTGGGGCGGCGTCCCCAGCGAGTACAACGCCTACGCCCACCCGATCTCCGACGTCTTCGCGGACCTCGACCTCACCACCATCTGCTCCGGCGTGGTGGGCCAGCTGCTGGACGGCCTGTTCGCGCGCGACCGGGGCGACCGCGGCCTTGCGACGCGGCCCGCCGACGACCTGGTGGGCTCGGTGCCGGCGCGTCGGCTCGTGCCCGCGGTGAAGCCGTCCCGGGTGTGGCCACCACAGCTGCGTGAGCCGGTGCTGGCGCACCGGCCCCTTCGACCCCAGTCGTGGGCGGAACGGGTGCGACTGCCGCGCCACCGAGGCATCGCCCGCGAGGTCGAGGTCGCCATCAAGGAGACACCCGGTGGCCGGGAGGTCGCCGCGCTCGTGCAGGAGCACCGCGTCCCGTTGGCCCGGCTGGCTGCCACCCGAAAGCACCGCCGGATCGTCCAGGAGGCCCTCGAGCCGTTCATGGACGGACTGTGGTCGGCGAGTGAGGTCCTGGACCGACCCGTGACGGCCGAGGACGCGAGCCGTTTCGCCCGGGCGGTGAAGGCGCTCGAGGAGGTCCCGGACCTGTCCGGGGTCACCGAGCATGCCCGGAAGCTGCTGGACGGACTGGCCGGACACACCCTGCGAGAGGTGCTGCGCGGTCATCGGTGACACGACACGGGAGCGCCGGCCCGGGGCGCTCCCGCGGGTGTCTGGCTGGACGCCCTCGCTGCCTCGTCCTGTGACGAGCAGGAAGGCCTGCACGAGGTGCCTGCATGGGTCTGGAGCTCCCGGTCGCCGGCGTTCAGCAACCCGTAGGAGTGGTCAGGCTAGTCCACGTCGGCGACGTGCCCCGTGACGTTGGCGAAGAGGGAGGGGTCGCCGTCGGACTGCTGCTGGGTGGGGTCGGTGACCGAGGCCTTGACCGCGTGCGGCTGGATCTCGCCGCGGGCGATCTCCTCGGCCCAGTGGCAGGCCACCCGGTGGTGGGCGGGGACACCGTCGATCTGCACGACCCGCAGCTGGGGACGCTCGTCGTCGCAGCGGGTCTCCTGCCGCCAGGGGCAGCGGGTGTGGAAGCGGCAGCCCGAGGGCGGGTTGGCGGGGGAGGGCAGGTCCCCGACCAGCAGAATCTGCTCTCGGGTGTCCTCGACCTCCGGGTCGGGGACCGGCACGGCCGACAGCAGCGCCTTGGTGTAGGGGTGCAGGGGAGCGGCATACAGATCGTCCGCGTGCGCCTCCTCGACCAGCCCGCCGAGGTACATCACGCCGATCCGGTCGCTGATGTGCCGGACCACGGCCAGGTCGTGGGCGATGACCAGGTAGGTCAGCCCGAACTCCTCCTGCAGGTCGACCAGCAGGTTGATCACCTGGGCCTGGACCGAGACGTCGAGGGCGCTGACCGGCTCGTCGGCGACGATCAGCTGCGGGTCGACGGACAGGGCGCGGGCGATGCCGATCCGCTGGCGCTGGCCGCCGGAGAACTCGTGGGGGTACTTCGACAGCGCGGTCCGGGGCAGCCCGACCGCCTTGAGCAGCTCGATCAGCCGGTCCCGGGCCCCTCCGCCCTTGACCATGCCGTGCGCCTGCATCCCCTCCAGCAGCAGCTGCTCGACGGTTTGGCGCGGGTCGAGACTGCCCAGCGGGTCCTGGAAGACCATCTGCATGTGCCGGCGCTGGGTGCGCAGCTTCTCGCCCTTGAGCGAGGCCAGGTCCGTCCCGTCGAAGGAGACCTCACCCTCGGTGAGGTCCTCCAGGCGCAGCAGCGCCCGGCCGAAGGTGGACTTGCCGCAGCCGGACTCGCCGACCAGGCCGTAGGTCTCCCCGCGAAGGATCCTCAGGTCCATCCCGTCGACGGCGTAGACGTGACCGACCGTCCGGTCGAAGACCACGCCCCGCTTGATCGGGAAGTGCACCTTGAGCCCGCGGACGTCCACGAGCACGTCGTCAGCGGCGCCGTCCGTGCTGCCGCCCGGCCGCTCAGCCGTAGCGTCAGGATGCTGGGCAGGTGTGCTCACTCCTGGCCTCCCATCGGGTTGTGGCAGCGCAGCAGGTGCGTATCGGGGTCGGCAGCGTCCATCCCCTTGCGCTCGGGCTCGAGGGCCGGCGTGACGGTCAGGCAGGTGTCCAGGGCGTTGACGCACCGGGGCGCGAACGCGCAGGCGTGGTCCCAGGGCAGGTTGTCCGCCACCGACCCGGGCACCGGGGACAGCCGCTCGCGCCCGCCGTCGAGGCGGGGGATGGAGGCCAGCAGGCCGTGGGTGTAGGGGTGGCGCGGGTTGGCGAACAGCTCGTGCCGCTGGGCCCGCTCCACGATGCGACCGCCGTAGAGGACGTTGACCTCGTCGCAGAGGCCGGCGACGACGCCCAGGTCGTGGGTGATCATGATGAGCGCCGTGCCGGACTCGGTGACCAGCTCCCGCAGCAGCGCGAGGATCTGCGCCTGGATCGTGACGTCCAGGGCGGTGGTCGGCTCGTCGGCGATGAGCAGCCGGGGCTCGCAGGCGAGCGCCATGGCGATCAGGGCGCGCTGCCGCATACCTCCGGAGAGCTGGTGCGGGTAGTCCTTCAGCCGCCGCGTCGGGTCGGGTATGCCGACCTTCTCCAGCATCGTCGCCGCCTCCTTGCGCGCGCGGTCCCGGCTGGCGCCCTTGTGGCGCGCGATGACCTCCGCGACCTGCACGCCCAGGGCCACGACGGGGTTCAGCGAGGACAGCGGGTCCTGGAAGATCATCGCCATCTCCGCGCCACGTCGGTCGCGCATCTGGTCGTCGGAGAGGGTCAGCAGGTCCTCACCGGCGAACCGGACGCTGCCGGTGACCTCGTTGCCGCGCTGCGGCAGCAGCCGCATGATGGCCAGCGAGGTCACCGACTTGCCGCAGCCGGACTCGCCGACGAGACCGACCGTCTGGCCGGGCGCGACGTCGAAGGTGACGCCGTCCACGGCCCGGAACGGGTTCTTGCCCTTGGGTCCGAAGGTGACGCGCAGGTCCTCGACCTGCAGCAGCGGCTCGCTGCGGGAGGCGCCGGGACGGCGGCCGGCGGAGGGGGAGGCGGTCGTGGTCATCGGGTGTCGCACCTCAGCGTCGGGACTTGGGGTCGAGCGCCTCGCGCAGCGACTCACCGACGAGGGTGAAGCCGAGCGCGACGACGATGATGCACAGGGCGGGGTAGACGGCGATGTGCGGGTAGGAGTTGAAGAAGACCTGGGCCTTGCCCAGCATCTGTCCCCACTCCGGGATGGCGTCGTCCGGGTTGCCGAGGCCGAGGAAGGACAGCGCGGCCGCATCGATGATGGAGACGGCCAGGACGAGCGTGCCCTGCACGATGACCGGGCCCAGCGAGTTGGGCAGCATGTGGCGGAAGACGATCGCGGGTGCCCGGACCCCCAGCGCCCGGGCCGCGAGCACGTGGTCGCTGTGCCGCTGGGCCATCATCGAGCCGCGCAGCAGCCGGGCGAAGATGGGGATCTGGATGATGGCGATGGCCAGGATGACGGTCCACTGACTGGGCCGGGCGAACATCGCGGCGATCGAGAAGGCCATGAGCAGGCTCGGGATCGAGAGCATCACGTCGACGATGCGCATGACGACGGTGTCGGCCCACCGTCCGATGCCACCGGCCAGAGTCCCCAGCACCAGGCCTCCGGTGAGACCGCCCAGGGTGGCGAGCACCCCCACCAGGAGGGTCTGGCGGGACCCGGCGATGAGCCGGGACAGCAGGTCGCGGCCGGCGTTGTCCCCGCCGAGCGGGTGCCCGGGCTGGGCGGGCGGGATGGGTGTGGCAGGCGTCACCTGCTCGATCAGCAGCCGGGCGCGGGGGTCGTGCGGGGTGATCCAGGGCGCGATGATCGCGATGACCACGAAGACCAGCACGATGCCGGCGCCCACGAGGAAGACCGGGTCGCGGCGCAGGCGCCGCCAGGCGCTCTGCCAGAGGCTGACCCCCTCCTCCGAGGAGATGGTCCCCGCCTCGGCGAGCTCGTCGATCCGGGCCTTCTTCCGGGCGCCCAGACCGGTCGGTTGGCGACGCCCGGTCGTGCTGGGAGGAGCTGTCTGCTCGGTCACGGCGTCCTCCTCAGGTCCGCACTCGGGGGTCGATGATCGCGTAGGCGATGTCGACCAGCAGGTTGACGACGATGTAGATCAGCGCGGCCATCATGATGAGCACCTGCAGGACGGGGTAGTCACGCAGCTCGAAGCCGATCGCCAGCGCCTGGCCGATGCCCTGGAAGGCGAACACCTTCTCGGTCAGCACGGCACCGGCCAGCAGGGCGCCGATCTGCAGACCGATGATGGTGACGACCGGGATGAGTGCGTTGCGCATGATGTGCCGGCCACGGATGGTGCCCGCGGTCAGGCCCTTGGCCCGTGCGGTGCGCACGTAGTCCTCGTCCATGACGTCGATGACGGCGGCCCGGGTGATCCGGAAGATGATCGCGAACGGGATCGAGGCCAGCGCGATCGCGGGGAGGATGAGGTGCTTGAACGCGTCCCAGGCCGCGTCCCACTCCCGGGTCAGCAGGCCGTCCAGGACGTACATGTTGGTGATGTGCGTCGCGTCGATGCCGACGGTCTGCCGTCCTGAGGGCGGCAGCAGCCCCCACCGGACGGCGAAGAGGTACTTGAGCACGTACGCCAGGAAGAAGACCGGCACGGCCACCCCCACGAGCGAGAAGACGACGCTGCCGGTGTCCAGGACCCCGCCGCGGCGGCGGGCGGCGATGTAGCCGAGCGGGATGGCCAGGGCGAGGGCGATCAGCATGGCGAAGATGCTGAGCTCGAGGGTGGCGGGGAAGCGCTGGGTGAAGACGTCGAGCGCGGGCTGCCCGCGGTAGACGCCGTTGGAGATGCCGAAGTCGCCCTGGACGGCCCGTTCCAGGAAGCGCCAGTACTGCACCGGGATCGGGTCGTCGAGACCGAGCTGGCTGCGCAGCAGGGCCGCCGTCTCAGGGGTCCCGCGCTCGCCCAGGAGCGCACCGACCACGCCGCCGGGCAAGGAGCGCAGCCAGGCGAAGAGCAGGACGCTCAGGACGAACAGGGCGATCACCGCCTGCATCAAGCGGCGGACGATGAACCTCAGCACGCGGACTCCTGGGTGACGGCGAAGGGTGGGGGTGCGGCAGTGTCGGAGGCCGCCGACGGCGGGCCGGGTCGCGGTCGACCTGGCCCGCCGCGGGTGACGGACTCTGCCTGAGCAGGGCTCAGCCCGAGGGGCTAGCTCACTCGTTGATGGTGACGGTGGAGAAGTCCTCGGCGGTCAGCGGGCTGGGCACCAGACCCTCGACGTTGCCGGCGACCACGACGGCCGGCGGGCTGTGCGACAGCGGGAGGCCGGGCAGCCACTCGGGGCTCATGATCGCCGAGTTGAGGTCCTTGTACATCTGCTCGCGGGTGGCCTCGTCCGGCTCGGCGTCCGCCGCCGCGATCTGCTCCTGCAGGTCACCGTGCCAGTCGTAGCCAGAGGTGCCGAACTGATTGTCGTCGCCGCAGAAGAACGCGCACAGGAAGTTGTCCGCGGAGTTCAGGTCACCGGTCCAGCCGAGGAAGAAGGCGGGGGCCCGGCTGGCCTGGGTGTCGTCGATGTAGCCACCGGCCCACGGCTTGGTGATGGTCTCGACGGTGATTCCGGCAGCCTCCCAGTCGGCCTTCACCGCGTCGTAGACGCGCTGCGGGTCCGGCATGTAGGGGCGGGTCACCTCGGAGGGGTACCACAGCTCGATCGTCAGGTCGGACTTCCCGGCCTGCTCGAGCAGGTCCTTGGCCTTGTCGACGTCGTACTCGTAGGCCTCGATGCTCTCGTCCCACCCGCTGACCGTGTTCGGCATGAACTGCGTGGCCACCTCGGCGCCCTCGGGCAGCTGGGAGGTGACGAACTGGTCACGGTTGAGGGCGTGGTAGAGCGCCTGACGGACCAACGGGTCCTCCAGCTGCGGGTCGGCGACCGGGTTCAGCGCCAGGTAGAGCACGTTGAACGGGTCGCGGATGAGGACCTGGTTGCCGCTGTCCTCAAGGCCCTGCCAGTCGACCGGGTTGGGCAGGTCGTAACCCTGGATCGTGCCGGCCTCGAGCTCCTGACGACGGGCGTTCTCGTCCGGGACGATCTTGAAGACCAGGTTGGCCACCCCGGCCGCGTCGCCCCAGTAGTCCTCGTTGCGGACAAGGGTCACCGTGCCACCGGCGTTGTCGTACGCCTCGAACGTGAACGGGCCGGTGCCGGTCGGGTGCTCCTGGGCGTACTCCGGGAAGACGAACGCCTCGCCCTCCAGGGCGATGCCGTTCGCGTCATACTCCTCCATCGCGGTGGGCGACTGGATCGCGTAGGACGACTGGGAGAGCACCATCGGGAACTTGCCCGTGACGCGGGAGACGGTCACCTGCGCGGTGTAGTCGTCGGTGGCCTCGCAGGACTCGTAGAGCGAGTCCTCCCCGAAGCCGAAGTCGTTGCCGTAGTAGTAGGCGCCCGACGGGCTCTGGCCGGCCTCGTTCTGGTCGGCCCAGCGCTCGAAGTTGGCGCACACCGCCTCGGCGTCCAGGTCCGTGCCGTCGTGGAACTTCACGCCTTCCTGGATGGTGAAGTCCCAGACCAGCCCGCTGTCGTCGCTGGTCCACTCGGTCGCCAGCTCCGGGACCGCCTCGCTGCCGCCCTCCTCGATGCCGATGAGGTTCTGGAAGATCTGGCGGGTGACGCGGAACGTCTCACCGTCGCTGGCGTAGAACGGGTCGAAGGTCGTCGGTGCACCGGCCGCGCCGAAGACGAACGTCGCGTCCGAGGGCTGGTCCTCACCGCCTCCGGCCTCGCCGGTGGCGGTGCCCCCGGTGTCGGTGTCCTCGGTGTCGGTGTTCTCGCCACCGCTGTCCCGTTCGGACTCGGCGCAGGACGAGAGGATTAGGGCCAGTGCGGCGGCGCCGGCCACGGCGGCAGCCTTGCGGTTGATCATGTGTCTCCTCCTCGAGATGGCGGCCGCCACAAGGGGCGCGGCCGGGCGCCGGTGCACCGGCAGATATCGAACCTCACCACAGGTGGACCCTCCGGTGGGAGATTCCCGCCCGGATCTTTACGAGAACGTAACCTCCCGCACACCTCTCGACGGGGGTATGAGGGGTGCGCGCGCGCTGAACTGCGACGATGGCGGTATGCCGGAACGCTCCCACCAGCCCGTGGTCCTGGTCTCGGCCGTGGCCCTCGTCGACGACCTCCAGCTGCCCACCAGGGTGCTGGCAGCGCGCCGGACGCGGCCGGCTGACCTGGCGGGAGGCTGGGAGTTCCCCGGCGGCAAGGTCGAGCCTGAGGAGACCTCCCAGCAGGCCGTGCACCGCGAGATCCTGGAGGAGCTCGGTGTGCGGGTGCGCCTGGGAGACCGGGTGGGGCCGGCCGCCTGGCCCCTGTCTCCCACCGCCGTGATGGACCTGTGGTGGGCCGTCGTCCGGCCGGGCGAACCCGCTCCCGCGCCCCTGCAGGACCACGACCAGGTGCGCTGGCTGACCCGCGAGGAGCTCTTCGAGGTGGCCTGGCTGAGCGCCGACCTGCCGATCGTCGAGCACCTCGCCGGATTGCTGCATACCCCTCGCTCCAGCCCGACCTGACCGTCGACCCTGACTTCCCGCGCTGACCCCCCCGCGCTGACCCCCCCGCGCTGACCGACCGCTCTGACCGATGTGCAGGAGCAGGGCCCCGGACCTGAGAGACTGGAGACTATGCCTCTCGCTGACACCAGCTCCGGCGTGCGCGCCGCCACCCGTGACGACATCCGCAACGTAGCCATCGTGGCGCACGTCGACCACGGCAAGACCACCCTCGTCGACGCCATGCTCACCCAGGGCGGCGCCTTCGCCGCGCACCAGAAGGAAGGGACCGAGGTCGAACGGGTCATGGACTCCGGCGACCTGGAGCGGGAGAAGGGCATCACGATCCTGGCCAAGAACACGGCCATCCGCTACACCGGCACCTCCGCCCCCGAGGGCGGGATGACCATCAACATCATCGACACCCCCGGCCACGCCGACTTCGGCGGTGAGGTCGAGCGGGGCCTGTCGATGGTCGACGGTGTCGTCCTGCTGGTCGACGCCTCCGAGGGACCGCTGCCGCAGACCCGCTTCGTGCTGCGCAAGGCGCTGGCGGCGGCGAAGCCGGTCGTGCTGTGCATCAACAAGGTGGACCGTCCGGACAGCCGGATCTCCGAGGTCGTCGACGAGGTCTACGCGCTGTTCATGGACCTGCTCGACGACCATGACCCCGAGCGGGTGGAGGAAGCCCTCAACTTCCCGGTGGTCTACGCCTCCGCCAAGGCCGGTCGCGCCTCCCTGACCGCGCCCGCCGACGGCGAGCTGCCGGACGAGCCCGACCTCGAGCCGCTCTTCGCCACCATCCTCGACACCGTGCCGGCGCCGACCTACACCCCCGGTGCCTCGCTGCAGGCGCACGTCACCAACCTGGACTCCAGCCCGTTCCTGGGGCGGCTGGCCCTGTGCCGCGTCTACGAGGGGGAGATCCGCAAGGGCCAGCAGGTCGCGTGGTGCCGCCGCGACGGCTCGATCGTCCGGGTCAAGATCACCGAGCTGCTGCTCACCGACGGGCTGGAGCGCAAGCCGGCCGAGGCCGCGGGCCCCGGTGACATCATGGCCATCGCCGGGATCCCGGAGATCACCATCGGCGAGACCCTGGCGGACGCCGAGAACCCCGTGCCGCTGCCCCTCATCACGGTCGACGAGCCGGCTATCTCGATGACGATCGGCACCAACACCTCGCCCATCGCCGGGCGGGTCAAGGGCTCCAAGGTCACCGCCCGCCTGGTCAAGGACCGGTTGGACAAGGAGCTGGTGGGCAACGTCTCGCTGCGCGTGCTGCCCACCGAGCGCCCGGACGCCTGGGAGGTCCAGGGCCGTGGCGAGCTGGCGCTGGCGATCCTCGTCGAGCAGATGCGCCGCGAGGGCTTCGAGCTCACCGTCGGCAAGCCCCAGGTGGTGACCAAGGAGATCGACGGCAAGGTGCACGAGCCGGTCGAGCGGCTGACCATCGACACCCCCGAGGAGCACCTGGGCACCATCACCCAGCTGATGGCCTCGCGCAAGGGCCGGATGGAGCAGATGACCAACCACGGCACCGGGTGGGTCCGGATGGAGTATGTCGTGCCCGCCCGCGGGCTCATCGGCTTCCGCACCGAGTTCCTCACCGAGACCCGCGGGACCGGCATCGCCAACCACGTCTTCGAGGGCTATGCCCCGTGGTTCGGGGAGATCCGCACCCGGCAGTCCGGGTCGCTGGTCTCCGACCGGACCGGTGTGGCGACCACGTACGCGATGTTCAACCTGCAGGAGCGCGGCACCCTGTTCGTGGAGCCGACGACCGAGGTCTACGAGGGCATGATCGTGGGGGAGAACTCCCGCGCCGACGACATGGACGTCAACATCACCAAGGAGCGCAAGCTCACCAACGTCCGCTCCGCGGGCGCCGACGTCCTGGAGCGCCTCATCCCGCCGCGGCTGCTCAGCCTGGAGCAGAGCCTGGAGTTCTGCCGCGAGGACGAGTGCGTCGAGGTCACGCCGGAGGCGGTCCGGGTCCGCAAGGTGGTCCTGGACCAGAACCAGCGCGCCCGCGCGGCCTCGAAGGCCAAGAACCAGGCCTGAGCATGTCCCCACGTCCCCAGGAGGTCGCCCGCCGCCCGGACCTGCGCGACGGTCAGCCCGACGGGCGCCCGCTGCGGCTGGTCGCGGTGCACGCGCACCCGGACGACGAGACGCTGGCCACCGGCCTGACCCTGGCCCACCACGTGCGGGCCGGGGACGAGGTCCACGTGGTGACCGCGACCCTGGGGGAGGAGGGTGAGGTGATCACCCCCGAGGTGGCCCACCTGGAGGGCACCGAGGAGCTGGGTCCGTACCGCCACGGGGAGCTGGCCCGGGCGATGGCCGTGCTGGGAGTCCGCCATCACTACCTGGGCGGCGACCCGCCCAGGTGGCGGGACAGCGGCATGGCCGGGTCGCCCGCGGCAGCCCATCCGCGGGCCTTCGCGGCGGCGGACGTGGAGGAGGGGGCAGGAGTGCTGGCCGACCTGCTCAGCCAGGTCGACCCGGACGTCGTCCTCACCTACGACCCCTGGGGCGGCTACGCCCACCCCGACCATCTGCAGACGCACCGGGTGACGGTGGCCGCCGTGGAGCGGATGTGGTCGCAGGCTGGCCCCGTCCGGCGGCCGGCTCTCTACGTCACCGTGGTGCCGCGCTCGTGGGCGGCGGAGGACCGGGCGTGGCTGGCCGCGCACGTCCCACCCGGCACCCTCAGCCCGGCCGGGGGCGAGGCGCGGGTCCCGGCCCCGGACGACCCATACCCGCCGGGCGTGGTCCCCGACCACGTGGTGACGCACATCGTGCAGGACGCTTCGGCCCTGCCCCGCCAGGTCGCCGCCCTGCGCGAGCACCCCACCCAGGCCACCGTGTTCGACGGCTTCTACACGCTGTCCAACGACATCGCCGCCCGCCTGCCGGGCCGTGAAGCCTTCGCCCGCTGGCCGGAGGCCAGGCAGGCGCTCGCGGACGCCCAGGGGGTGCCGCAGCCGTGACCAGCGACCGCCCCCGCCCCACCTCGCACGGCGTCCAGGATGGCCACCGGCGTCCCGACCACCTCGACGACCAGCGTCCCGACCAGCGTCCCGACCAGCGTCCCGACCAGCACGACGACCGGCACGACCGGCACGACCACGCCACCGAGCCGATCGACCCCGCGCGGTACCGGCAGGCCATGGGCCGCTTCGCCAGCGGTGTGGCCGTCGCCACCTCCGTGTGGCGCGGCCACGACGTGGCGCTGACCGTGGACACCGTCACGAGCGTGTCGCTGGACCCCGTGCTCCTCCTGGTGAGCCTGCACGGCGAGGCCCGGGTGCTGGAGGGGCTGCAGGCGGGAGGCCCGTTGGGGCTCAGCGTGCTCACCGCCCGGCAGCGTGGGCTGGCGGAGTGGCTCGGCGAGACGGGGCGCCCGCTGCACGGCCAGCTGGCGCGGATCCCGCACGAGCGAGGGCCGGTCACCGGCGTGGCCCTGCTCACCGGGGTGCTGGCCAGCTTCGAGTGCCGCACCTACGCCCTGCACGAGGCCGGCGACCACGTCATCGCGGTCGTCGAGGTCGTCGGGATGCGGGCGGGTCCTACCGACGAGCCCGGCCTCGTCCACTACCGTGGACGGCTCGGAGAACTGCGCTGAGGCGGGGGTACCTCGGCGCGCCGCCCGGCCGCCAGGTGCCCTGCGCGGGCACCACGGACCCGGACGCGGCTGTGAGCCCGCGCCACACGAAGGGATGAACGGCACATGAGCGAGCGCACCCAGCGCCCGGACGGCCGCAACGGTCTGCGTGAGGAGCCCGCTGCCGGCCGCGGCTGGTGGTCGGTGCTGCTCACCCTGGCCGTGGCGGTGGTGCTGCTCGGCGGTGCCTACCTCGCCGCCGCCTACTACTTCAAGGACCGTCAGCCGGCCGGGGTGACCGTCGCCGGTGTCGACATCGGCAGCCTGACGCGGGAGCAGGCCGAGGACGTGCTCTCCCGCCAGCTGGCCGGGCTGACCAGCTCGCCGATCACCGTGCGCACCCCCGCGCCGGGGGCGCAGGCGCCTCCTGCGGACGTCGCGCAGGTGGAGGAGCTGAGCCTGGTCCCCGACGAGGCGGGCCTGCGCCTGGACCTAGATGCCACCCTGTCCGGCGCGACCCGGCTGTCGTTCGACCCACGGGAGCTGTGGGCGCACGTGGCCGGGACCGACCGGGAGCTGCCCCTGCGCACCGCGGTCGACCACGAGACCCTCGAGGGAGCGGTGGCCGGGCTGGCCGAGGACTTCGACCGGGAGCCCGAGGACGGCGAGGTCACGATCGGCCCCGACGGGGTGGAGTCGAGGGACGCGGTGCTGGGGCGCGGCCTGGACGTCGCCGCGACCGCGGAGGAGGTCGAGGAGGCCTGGCTGACCCCGGGCTGGCCGACCGCCCAGGACCGGGAGGTCCCGGGTCACGCCGTCGAGGTGTCGCCGGAGGTGACGCAGGCCGAGGTGGACCGCTTCGTCGAGGAGGAGCTGGAGCTGGCCCTGGGGGCGCCCGTGCTGGTCACCGCGGCCCGCGGCGAGGAGGACGACGAGGCCACCGCGACCGCAGAGCTTGCCGAGCGCGACCTGCGCCAGCTGCTGTCCGTGCGGCAGAGCGGGGGCGAGCTGTCGCTGGAGCTCGACGAGGAGGCGCTGCTGGGCCGCGTCCGTCAGGACCTGGGCCAGCTGGAGGCCGGACCGGTCGACGCCACCGTCCGGCTCGACGGCACCGAGGTGCAGGTGGTGCCCGCCCGGGTCGGGTACGCGCTGGAGGACGACGGGGTGGCCGACGGCGTGCTCGCCGCCCTCGCGGAGGAGGGGGAGGGGCGCACCGTCGAGGCGGACGTCTCGGTGGTCGAGCCGGCGATCCCCACGGAGGTGTCGGAGGGCTGGCGGTTCTCCCCGATGGGCAGCTTCGTCTCCGCCTTCCCGACCGGCCCGGCCAACGAGGCCAGGACGGCCAACCTGCGGGCCGGGATCGGGCACGTCAACGGCACCGTGGTCATGCCGGGGGAGCAGTTCAGCCTCGGTGCGGCCCTGGGGGAGATCTCGAAGGAGGCCGGGTATGTGGATGCCCCGGTGATCATGGACGGCCGGCTGGTCATGGGCCTGGGCGGCGGCCTGTCCCAGATCTCGACGGTGGTCCTCAACACCTCCTGGAACTCCGGGGTCCAGCTCGACGCGCACACCCCGCACACGTTCTACATCGACCGCTATCCGGCGGGCCGGGAGGCCACGCTGGCCCTGCCGTACATCGACAACCTCTGGACCAACGACACCGACACCCCGGTGGTGGTGCGGGCCTGGGTCAGCGGCGACGAGATCCACATGACCTACCTGGGTCAGCGGCAGTACGACGTGCAGACCATCGACGGGCAGCGGCGCAACATCACGCAGGGGGAGGAGAAGGAGGACGACAGCGAGGACTGCGTCCCCCAGGGCAGGTCGGAGGGCTTCACCATCACCGTGGTCCGCATCTTGTCCCGCGACGGGCAGGAGGTGCACCGGGATGAGTACACGACCACCTACCAGGCCTCGGACCAGGTGACCTGCACCCATCCGGAGGCCGGTTAGCTGCCGGCTGGCTCTTGTCTGGCCGACGGTTTGCTGCCGGTTGGCCGACGGTTGGCTGCCGGTGAGTCCCGATCCCCGTGAGGGTGCCCCCGTGCGTCGGGCACCCCCCTTCACGGCATACTCTGTCCTCATGACCTATGTGATCGCCCAACCGTGTGTGGACCTGAAGGACAAGGCCTGCATCGAGGAGTGCCCGGTCGACTGCATCTACGAGGGCGAGCGTGCGCTCTACATCCACCCTGACGAGTGCGTCGACTGCGGTGCCTGCGAGCCGGTCTGCCCGGTCGAGGCGATCTACTACGAAGATGATGTGCCGGAGGAGTGGGCGGACTACTACAACGCCAACGTCGAGTTCTTCGACGACCTCGGCAGCCCCGGCGGAGCGGCCAAGATGGGGCTCATCCCCAAGGACCACCCCCTGATCGCCGCCCTGCCGCCCCAGTCCCACGACGAGTGACCGGGCGCTGGCCCCAGCTCCGACTGACCCCCGACTGACCCCCGCCTGCCCCGCCCCCGACCAGGAGGACCTATGACCGACGACACGACCACCACCCACGAGCCGGCGACCCTCACGCACGCTGGCCAGGACCTGTCGCTGCCGGTCGTGCCGGCCGTCGAGGGGAACAACGGGCTCGACATCAGTGCGCTGCTCAAGACGACCGGCGACGTCACGCTCGATGTCGGCTTCGTCAACACCGCGGCCTGCAAGTCCGCGATCACCTACATCGACGGCGACGCCGGCATCCTGCGCTACCGCGGCTACCCGATCGAGCAGCTGGCCGAGCGGTCCAGCTTCCTGGAGACCAGCTACCTGCTGATCTACGGCGAGCTGCCCACGGCCGAGCAGCTGTCGGCCTTCGACAGCCGGCTGCGCCGCCACACCCTCCTCGTGGAGGACATGAAGAACTTCTTCGACGGCTTCCCTCGGGACGCGCACCCGATGTCGGTGCTGGCCTCCGGCGTGGCCGCCCTGGGCACCTTCTACCAGGACAGCCACGACCCGCACGACCCCGAGGCGGTGGAGACCCAGACCTTCCGGCTGATGGCCAAGCTGCCCACGATCGCCGCCTACGCCTTCCGCAAGAGCCAGGGCCGTTCGCTGCTCTACCCGAACAACGACTACAACCTGGTCGAGAACTTCCTGTGGATGACCTTCGGTCAGCCGACGGAGCCCTACGACATGGACCCGGACCTGGCCAAGGCGCTGGACCTGCTGTTCATCCTGCACGCCGACCACGAGCAGAACTGCTCGACCTCCACGGTCCGGCTCGTCGGCTCCTCCGAGGCGGACCTGTTCGCCTCGATCTCCGCCGGCATCCAGGCGCTCTCCGGCCCGCTGCACGGCGGGGCCAACTCGGCCGTGCTGGCGATGCTCAACAAGATCAAGGCCGAGGGCGGTGACGTCGCCGAGTTCGTCCGCAAGGTCAAGAACAAGGAGGACGGCGTCAAGCTCATGGGCTTCGGCCACCGGGTCTACAAGAACTACGACCCGCGCGCGGCGATCGTCAAGGCGACGGCGCACGAGATGTTCCAGAAGAAGGCGGCCGCCAACCCGCTGCTCGAGCTGGCCATGGAGCTGGAGGCCACGGCCCTGGAGGACGACTACTTCGTCGAGCGCAAGCTCTACCCGAACGTCGACTTCTACACCGGCCTGATCTACGAGTCGATGGGCTTCCCCAGCAACATGTTCACCGTGCTGTTCGCGATCGGCCGGCTGCCCGGCTGGATCGCCCAGTACCGCGAGATGATCACCGACCCGGCCACCAAGATCGGCCGCCCGCGGCAGGTCTACACCGGTGCCGCTGAGCGCAGCTTCCTCGGCATGGACGAGCGCGGCTGACCGCTCTCCGGGCGCCGGACGGCGCAGGATGACGCGCACGGCGGGTCGGTGGTTCTCCACCGGCCCGCCGTTCGCGTCGGCACCCGCGTCGCTGTTCGCGTCGTCGGGGGGCCTCCCGTAGGGTCGGGTGCCGTGAGCAGACGAGAGCACCGCAAGGGCCCGGTGACCCTGCGGGGGGCGCAGGTCCCCCGGACGACGACCGACCAGCGGCTGCTGGACAGCCGCGGCCCCGCGGACTGGGTCCACTCCGACCCCTGGCGGGTGATGCGGATCCAGGCCGAGTTCGTCGAGGGCTTCGGGACGCTGGCCAACATCGGCCCGGCGGTCGCGGTCTTCGGCTCCGCCCGGACCGGCCTCGGGCACCCCTCCTACGAGATGGGCATCGCGGCCGGACGGTCCCTGGTGGGGGCGGGGTATGCGGTGATCACCGGCGGTGGGCCCGGGGCCATGGAGGCCGCCAACCGGGGCGCGGCCGAGGCGGGCGGGTTGTCCGTGGGGCTGGGCATCGAGCTGCCCTTCGAGTCCGGCCTCAACGAGTTCGTGAACCTCGGCATCAACTTCCGCTACTTCTTCGTCCGCAAGACGATGTTCGTCAAGTACTCCGAGGGGTTCATCGTGCTCCCCGGCGGGGTCGGCACGCTGGACGAGCTCTTCGAGGCGGTCACCCTGATCCAGACCGGCAAGATCACCCACTTCCCGATCGCGCTGGTCGGGCGGGAGTTCTGGGGCCCGCTGCTGGACTGGGTCCGTACCAGTCTGCTGGGCGGGGGGATGATCAGCGAGGACGACCTGGACCTGCTGCGGGTCACCGACGACGTCGACGAGGCGGTGGCCTGGATGGTCGCGCACCGGGCGGCCCGGGCCCAGCGCCAGCTCGCCTCCGACGCGCCGGAGGCGGACTATTCGGATCGATCCTGACGTGCGAGGATCTGTGCCGTGGTCATCATCGGGGTCATCCTGCTCGTCCTGGTCCTGGGCGCCGTCGCCGCCGTGCTGGTGTCGCGGATCGCCGTGCCCGGGACACCGGACGCCGTGACCACCACCTCTGCGGAGCCGCTGCCGGGCGGCCCGCTGAGCCCGGCCGACGTGCAGAGGCTGCGCTTCGACGTGGCGCTGCGCGGCTACCGCACCGAGCAGGTCGACGCCGCCCTCGAGCGGCTGGTCGCCGAGCTGGGGGAGCGGGACGCCGAGATCGCCCGGCTGCGCGAGGAACGGGACGTGCTGGACGTCGACGGCGGGCCCCGGGTGGGAGGGACCCCATGAGCACCGCTGCACCGCACCCCGACCTCACGGTCGGACCCGACGGGGTCGCCCGCTGCGCCTGGCCGGGCCTGTCCCACGCCGACTACCGCGACTACCACGACCGGGAGTGGGGCAAGCCCGTGCACGGCGAGGCCCCGCTGCTGGAGCGGCTGTGCCTGGAGGGCTTCCAGAGCGGGCTGTCCTGGCTGGTCATCCTGCGCAAGCGACCAGCCTTCCGCCGGGCCTTCCACCACTTCGACCCCGAGCGGGTCGCCGCCTTCACCGAGGCCGATGTCGAGCGGCTGCTGGAGGACGAGTCGATCGTGCGCAACCGCCGCAAGATCGAGGCGACGATCCAGAACGCCCGGGCCACCCTGGCGCTGCGGGAGCAGGGCGGGCTGGAGGAGCTGCTCTGGACGCACGCGCCCGAGCCGACCCCCCGGCCCCGCACCTTCGCCGAGGTGCCCAGCCAGACGCCCGAGTCCGAGCTGCTGGCCAAGCGGCTGCGCAAGGTGGGCTTCGCCCAGCTCGGCCCCACCACCGTCTACGCCGCCATGCAGGCCTGCGGGCTCGTCGACGACCACCTCGTGGGCTGCTTCCGCGCCGGGGCCTCCCGGTCCGGCTCCAGGGTGACGGGGCTGCACGCCACCTCATGACGGCCACCCTCGCCGCCCGCACGAGACCCCCGGCCTTGCGGCACCTGCTCGACGTGCGCTTCGTGGCCGCGGTGCTGCTGCTGTGGACCGTGCTCCGCCTAGTCAGCACCGTCATCCTCGTCCAGGTCGCGCACCACTGGCAGGACCCCGTGGTCTACGACGACTCCGGGACCCCCCGCTACTTCCAGTTCGCCACCCTGTGGGACGGCGCGTGGTACGAGCGGATCGCCACCGAGGGCTACCCCGAGCAGCTGCCGGTCGACGCCCGGGGCCAGGTCCGCCAGAACCCCTGGGCCTTCTACCCGATCTTCCCCCTGCTGGCGCGGGCGCTGATGGCCCTCACCGGCTGGTCGTTCGGGGTGAGCGGGGTCGTGGTCGCCACCGTGCTCGGGTATGCCGCTGCGGTGCTGGTCGCCGGGCTGCTGCGCGAGAAGGTCGGCACGGCCGCGGCCCTGGGGGGCGTGACCCTGCTCGGGGCCTTCCCCAGCGCACCCACCTTCCAGGTCGCCTACACCGAGTCCCTGGCCCTGCTGCTGCTGGCCGCGGTCCTCTGGCTGCTGGTGCGCGAGAACTGGTGGTGGGCGGGGGTGGTCGCCCTGCTCACGGGGCTGGCCCGGCCGATCGCGCTGCCGCTCGGCCTGGTCGCGCTCGTCTGCGTCGTGGTCCGGTGGCGGCGTCGCGGACAGGCACCCATCACGCGACGGGAAGGCGCGGGCATGCTCGCGGCGCTGGTCGGCTGCGGTCTGGCCGGCCTGGTCTGGCCCACCATCGCCGCCTGGCGCACCGGGGTCCCGGACGCCTACCCCGTGACGATGTCCTCCTGGCGCGGCGGGGAGACGGTGACGCCCTTCCTACCCTCCATCGAGCGGGCGCAGTGGTTATGGGGCGACGTGCTGGGCCTGGTGGTGCTGGCCGGCGGGCTGGGGCTGCTCGTGCTCGCCGTGCTCGGCCCCTGGGCGGCGCGGCTGGGGGTCGCCCTGCGCACCTGGTGCCTGGGCTACGCGCTGTACCTGTTCGCGGCGCTGGACCCGTGGACCAGCCTCTACCGGTACCTGATGCTGCTCTTCCCGCTCTACGTGATCATGGTCGGCGGCGGCTGGGACCCCGGGAGCCGGCAGGGCCGTGGAGGACGCGGTGACCAGCCACGGTGGCTGCTTGTGGTGCGCACGGTGGTGCTGGCCGCGCTGATGGTCGCCTGGCAGGTGTGGTGGACCTGGTACCTGTTCCGCTTCGTGCCCCCGAGCGACTACCCACCGTGATCGGCGCGGACGTCAGCACTGCGGCCGGCGAAGGAACCGCAGGAGCGGTCAGCGACCGCTGAACCGCGGCTTCTCCTTGGCCAGGAAGGCGTCCACGGCGGCCCGGTGGTCCTCGCTGGTGCCGGTGCGGGTCATCAGCTCTTCCTCGAGCTGGAGGGAGTCGGTCAGCCCGTGGCCGGCGGAGAAGGCCATCGCCCGGCGGACGGCGCCGTAGGCCAGGGTGGGCCCGGCGGCCAGGGTCCGGGCCACCTCGCCGACCCGGTCGGCGAGCTCCTCGTCGGCGACGACCTCGGTGGCCAGCCCCAGGCCCAGCGACTCCTCCGCACCCACGGTCCGGGGGAAGAAGAGCAGCTCCTTGGCCTTCGCGGCCCCGACGAGGCGGGGCAGCGACCACGACGTCCCGGAGTCGCAGGACAGCGCGATCCCGGTGAAGGCCAGGTTGAAGCCGGCGGAGCTGGCGACGTAACGCAGGTCGGCGGCGAACGCGAAGGCGGCGCCCGCGCCGGCAGCGACCCCGTTGACCGCGGCGACCACAGGCTTGTCCATCGTGGCGATGAGCTCGACCACGGGGTTGTAGTGGTCGGCGACGGTGCGCCACAGCGCCTCGGCGTCCTGCGCCAGCAGGCCGACGTGCTCCTTGAGGTCCTGACCGACGCAGAACGCCCGGCCCGTCCCGGTGAGCACGACGCACCGGATGTCGGGGTCGGCGGCCGCCTCCCGCAGCGCGGCCAGCAGCTGCTCCTTGGTGGCCACGTCGAGGGAGTTCATCGCCTCGGGGCGGTTCAGGGTGAGGGTGGCCACGCCGTCGGCGCGGTCGAGGAGGACAGGGCTCTGCTCAGCGCTCATGGCCGGTCAATCTACCGGTGAGCGCCTGGTCGACGAACACCCCCGCCGCCGGTCCGAGCTCCTGCGCCCGGGTCAGGAACCCGGTCCGGGCGCGGTGGCCCACCCAGTCCAGCGGCAGCACCTCCTGGGGGAGGCCGGGGTCCAGGAAGAGGAAGCGGCGCCAGGCGTGGACCAGTCGCGTGCGGAGCACGTAGGCCTCCCGCGGGCCCGCACCCTCCGGGACGGTGGGCAGCTCGGCGAGAAACTGCTCGTAGGCCGCCGCCAACCCGCCCAGGTCCCAGACCGAGGCGGCGAAGCGGCCAGGGTCGGGCACCCCCTCCAGGTCCCCGTGCACCGACAGCCAGCGCACACCGAGCACATCCAGGGAGGCCGCGAGCTCGGGGCTGAACCAGGGGCTGATCCAGCCCCCGCCGGGGCACCTGCCGTAGCCGAGGTAGGACAGGGTGGAGGACACCTGGTCGCGGAGGCGGCGCTCGCCGGCCGTGTCGACCTGGACGAGGTGCCAGCGCCCGTCCCAGGGGGCCGGACCCGTGGCGTAGATCCGGGCGTGCGCGTGCCGCCACCGTGCCTGCGCACGGCCGGTCGCGGCATACCCCCGCACCCCGTCGCGCACCTGGGCCCGCAACCATCCCTGGGCCACGAGCCGGCTGATCGCGGTACGCGTCGCAGGGGCCTGGACCGAGACGCTCTCGGCCAGCCCGACGACGGCCGACACCGGCGCCCACCAGCCACGACGGCTCAGATGGTCGCCGTAGAGGTCCACGACCGCGGAACGTGCATGCACGCCCGACAGTGTGCCCGACGTGTCGCATACCCGATTAGGCAGCACCTGAGCAGGTGGGGGATAATGGTGGTCGTTCGACGTCCGCGGCAGAACGTCGCGGGCCGCGGTCTTTCGCCGCGTCACACGAAAGGGCATCCCCCACATGGCAGCAATGAAGCCTCGCACCGGAGACGGTCCCCTGGAGGTCACCAAGGAAGGGCGCGGCATCGTGCTGCGCATGCCCCTCGAAGGCGGTGGACGTCTCGTCGTGGAGATGAACGCCGAGGAGGCTGGCGCGCTGGGTGACGCCATCAAGGAGTGCCTGGGCTGAGTCCGACCCGCGTCGGAAGCCCCTGGACCGATCCGGTCCGGGGGCTTCTGCGTTCCCGGGGCCCTGACGCTCGCCGGAGGAGCGCCCGGGCAGGTGGGCGCTTCGAGCGGTCCAGGGCTTCTCAGTCGCTCCTGCGGTGCGGCGGGTCAGCGGCGGACGGCCACGAGGAGGCCGTCCCCCACCGGCAGCAGCGCGGGCAGCAGCCGGTCGTCCTCGCGCAGTTCCTTGCCGAGGTCCCGCAGCAGCGTCGTGGTCTCGTCCCGGGCGGCAGGGTCGGCGACCTTGTCGTGCCAGAGCATGTTGTCGACCGCGAGCACCCCGCCGACGCGTAGCAGGCGGATGGCCTCGGTGATGTAGACGCGGTAGGAGGCCTTGTCCGCATCGACGAGGACCATGTCGTAGGCGCCGTCGGTGAGCCGGCTGAGCACGGCTGCGGCGTCGCCACGGATGACGCGGGTGCGCTGGGTGGGGATACCGGCGGCCGCGTAGGCCTCCTTGGCGGCCCGCTGGTTCTCGGCCTCGCTGTCGATCGTGGTCAGGATGCCGTCGCGCGGCATACCCTGCAGCATCCACAAGCCGGAGCTGCCGGCGCCCGTCCCCACCTCGACGACGTGCCGCGCCTGCACGGTGGCCGCCAGCAGCCGCAGCGTCGCCCCGGCACCGCTCCCGACGGGGGTGGCACCGAGCTCCTCGGCCCGGCGCTGGGCCTGCTCGATGACCGGGTGCGGGGTGATGAACTCCTCGGCGTAGGACAGCGAGGCGGCCTTGGGTGCGGACATGGCCCCAGCCTATATCCGAGGTCTCGGCGTGCTCGGCCACAGCCCGTTCACAGGTCGGACTGCCACCCTGTGCCGCATGACGACGCCTGACTGGGTGCCGCCCACGTGGGAGGAGATCGTGCGGGAGCACTCCGCGCGCGTCTACCGCCTGGCGTACCGGCTGACCGGGGATCCGCACGAGGCCGAGGACCTGACGCAGGACGTCTTCGTGCGCGTCTTCCGCTCGCTGCACACCTTCCGGCCCGGGACCTTCGAGGGCTGGCTGCACCGGATCACCACCAACCTCTTCCTGGACAAGGTGCGGCGCAAGCAGCGGATCAGGTTCGACGCCCTCACCGAGGAGCTGTCCGCGCGGCTGCCGCTGCGTTCGACCGGCACCGACCCCGAGCAGGTCTACGCGATGACGCACCTGGACGCGGACATCCAGCAGGCGCTCCTGGCGCTGCCGCCGCAGTTCCGCGCCGCGGTGGTGCTGGCGGACATCGAGGGCTACTCCTACGAGGAGGTGGCCCAGACCCTCGGCATCAAGATGGGCACCGTCCGCTCCCGCATCCACCGGGGCCGGGCGCTGCTGCGCCAGTCCCTGGAGCACCGGCGTCCGGAGACGGCAGCCCGACCGGCACCGGGGCTCTCGCGTCCCGTGACCGCCCTCGGATGAGCGCCCTGCCTGGGGGACCGAACGCTCCTGAGACACTCTGAGCCATGACCGACCCGACCCAGGGACTGCCCGTGGACCACACCGTCCCCCTGCTGGGACCTGCTCCGTCCACGCTGGCCGGACCCGACGGGCCGCCCGCGTCCACGCCGCCTCCGCCCACCGGGCGCGAGCGGCGGCGACGCCGCAGCCCGGGCCGGTTGGGTCCGGTCGTGGCCGCTGCCGGCGCGGCAGGGCTGGTGGGCGGCCTGGCCGGCGGTGTGCTGGCCGACCAGCTGACCGGATCGCCCGAGGAGGCGCCCGTGGTCGTCCAGGCCGAGCCCGCCCGGCAGCAGGCGGCCGCCCCGTCCCCCGTCGCCGCGGACGGCTCGATCCCGGGTCTCTCGCAGGCCGCGCTGCCCAGCGTCGCGCTCATCTCGGTCGGCGGCGACGGCCTCGGCTCCGGTTTCGTCATCCGCGAGGACGGTTACCTGCTGACCAATGCCCACGTCATCGCCGACGCCGGCCCCCGGACCGAGATCACCGTGGAGCTGCCGGGCAGCGAACCGGTGCCGGCCGAGGTGGTCGGCTCGGACACGGCCTACGACATCGCCGTGCTGAAGATCGACGGCACCGGCCTGCCCGCCCTGCCGTTCGCCGACTCCGCCGAGGTCCAGGTCGGCCAGACGGTGGTGGCCGTGGGCGCGCCGCTCGGCCTGGACAGCACGGTGACCAGTGGCATCGTCTCGGCCCTGGACCGTCCCGTGGTGGCCGGCGAGGCCTCGAGCGTGAGCTACATCAACGCCATCCAGACCGACGCGGCGATCAACCCCGGCAACTCCGGCGGCCCCTTGCTCGACCTGAACGGGCGCGTGGTGGGGGTGAACTCGGCCCTGGCGCAGCTGCCGACCAGCGGTCTCGGCCGTGCCGTCGGCAGCATCGGGCTCGGTTTCGCGATCCCCGCCGACCAGGCGGAGCACACCGCGACCCAGCTCATCGAGACCGGTCGCAGCGAGCACCCGGTGATCGGTGTCCACATCGACCTGCAGTACACCGGCGAGGGCGCGCGGGTGCTGCTGGCCGGTCGCGAGGGCAGTCCGCCGGTGATCCCCGGCGGCCCGGCCGAGGCCGCGGGCGTGCGCCCGGGCGACGTCATCGTCTCCGTCGACGACACCCGGATCCGCGACTCGAGCCACCTGCTGGTCGTCCTGCGCTCCCACCGGGTCGGCGACACCGTCGAGATGACGCTGCGGACGGACAACGGCACCGAGCGGACGGTGAGCATCACCCTGGCCGGCAGCGAGGGATAGGCGGGAGCGCTAGGTAGGCTGGGCTGCGCGGTCGCCAGGGCCGCTCGGGCTGACGAGGAGCAGGATGATCGGGACGCTGCACGGGGGAGAGATCGTGCTGCTCATCCTGGCCGCCCTCATCCTCCTCGGCCCCTCGCGGCTGCCCGAGTATGCCGCCAAGCTGGGGCAGGGGGTGCGCTACCTGCGCGACCTGGCCGAGGGCGCCAAGGGACAGATCGAGGAGGAGCTGGGCCCGACCTTCCAGGACATCGACTGGCGCCAGCTCGACCCGCGCCAGTACGACCCGCGCCGGATCGTCCGGGACGCCCTGACCACGCCGCCCTCGAGACCGGCGCAGACGGCCCCCTCCGGAGCGACGACCGCAGCCAGGCCCGACCCGCGCCCGACCCTGCGCACCTCGGCGCTGCACGATCCCTCGCTGCCCACGCCCTTCGACACCGACGCGACCTAGCGCGCGCACAGCCGGTGCAGGTGCACGGGGTATGCCGACCACCGGCGGTGCCCGGAGGCACCGCCGGCAGGTCAAGGCAGGTGGGTCAGCGCGACAGCGTCGGGGTGATGCCGAGCTTGCGGCCGGCCAGGCCGCGTCCGCGGCGGGCCAGCTGGCGGGCCACCCCGCGCAGGGCGGCCGCGGCGGGGGAGTCCGGCTGCGCCATCACGACCGGTGAACCGGTGTCGCCGCCCTCGCGCAGGGCCACGTCGAGCGGCACCTGACCCAGCAGCGGCACCTGGGCGCCGATCGCGCGGGACAGCGAGTCGGCCACGGCCTGGCCGCCGCCGCTGCCGAAGAGCTCCTGGCGGCTGCCGTCGGGCAGCTCCAGCCACGACATGTTCTCCACGACGCCGGCGATGCGCTGGTGGGTCTGCAGAGCGATCGACCCGGCCCGCTCGGCCACCTCGGCCGCGGCCTGCTGCGGCGTGGTGACGACGATCAGCTCGCTGCTGGGCAGCAGCTGGGCCACGGAGATCGCGATGTCGCCGGTGCCCGGCGGCAGGTCGAGCAGCAGGATGTCCAGGTCGCCCCAGTACACGTCGGCGAGGAACTGCTGCACCGCCCGGTGCAGCATCGGTCCGCGCCAGACCACCGGCTGGTTGCCGGGGACGAACATGCCGATGGAGATCACCTTGACCCCGGACGGCTCGGCCACCGGGGGCAGGATCATGTCGTCGACCTGGGTCGGCTGCTGGGTCACGCCCAGCATGCGCGGCACCGAGAAGCCGTAGATGTCGGCGTCCACGACCCCCACCCGCAGACCCTCCTCGGCCAGCGCAGCAGCGAGGTTGACGGTGACCGAGGACTTGCCCACGCCACCCTTGCCCGAGGCCACGGCATACACGGTCGTCAGCGAGTCGGGCCGGGCGAAGGGGATCTCCTTCTCGGCCTGCCCGCCCCGCAGCTGGTTCCTCAGGTTGCCGCGCTGCTCGTCGCTCATCACGCCCAGACGCACGTCCACGCCGGTGACTCCCTCGACCCGACCCACCGCCGCGGTGACGTCACGGGTGATGGTGTCCTTCATGGGGCAGCCGGCGACGGTGAGCAGCACGGTGACCTGGACGTGCCCGTCCTCGGTGGTGTCGACGGCGTCGACCATGCCGAGCTCGGTGATCGGCTTCTTGATCTCCGGGTCGTTGACGGTGGCCAGGGCAGCGTGCAGAGCGTCAGTGCTGGGGGATGGCATGGGGTCCATGGTAGGCCGGGTGCCTGGGTGCTCCCCACGGGCGGTGGGCAGGGTCAGCGTTCCGGGCGCTCGCCAGACCCCACGTCCTCGCCCTCGTGCTCCGCCAGGGCGGCGCGGCGGCCGCGCTCCTCCGCGCGGGCCTCCACCTCCTCGATGAGGTCGCGCAGCTCGGAGCGCAGGAAGTCGCGGGTGGCGACCTCCCGCATCGACAGGCGCAGGGCCGCCACCTCGCGGGTGAGGAACTCGGTGTCGGCCAGGTTGCGCTCGTCGCGGGCGCGGTCCTGCTCCATCGCCACCTTGTCGCGGTCGTCCTGACGGTTCTGGGCCAGCAGGATCAGCGGCGCGGCGTAGGAGGCCTGGAGGCTGAGCATGAGCGTGAGGAAGATGAAGGCGTAGGGGTCGAACCGCACCTCCTCGGGCATCACCGTGTTCCACAGCAGCCAGATCGCCACGAAGGCCGTCATGTAGACCAGGAAGCGGGCCGTGCCCATGAACCGGGCGAACCGCTCGGCGAAGGCGCCGAAGCTCTCCGGGTCCATGTTCTGCGGGCGCAGGCTGAGACGCGCGCGCTTGGCCAGGGGCTGGTCGAGCGACCCCCGCCCGGGGTCGGCGGCGCGCCACCGGCGCCGGTCCTGCGTCGGCTCAGACATCGTGCACCTCGGTCAGGTCGTGCCGGTCCTCGCGCCAGTCGTCGGGCAGGAGATGGTCGAGCACGTCGTCCACGGTGACCGCGCCCAGCAGCCGGCCCTCCGGGTCGGTGACGGGCAGGGCGACGAGGTTGTCCGCGGCCAGCGCACGGGTGATCCGGCCCAGGGTGGCCCCGGGCGGCACCGGGTCGATGCCGGTGTCGAGGACGCTCCCGACCGGTTGGTGGGGCGGCTCGCGCAGCAGGCGCTGGATGTGCACGCTGCCGAGGAGCCGGCCGGTCGGTGTCTCGTGCGGCGGCCGGGTCACGTAGACGAGGGAGGCGGTCGCGGGGTGCAGCTCCTCCCGGCGCACCATCGCCAGCGCCTCGGCGATGCTGGCCTCCGGGCCGAGGATCACCGGCTCGGTGGTCATCAGCCCGCCCGCGGTGTCCTCCTCGTAGGTGAGCAGGCGGCGGATGTCGGCCGCCTCGTCCGGCTGCATCAGCTGCAGCAGCTCCTCCTGCGTCTCCTCCGGGAGGTCGGCCAGCAGGTCGGTCGCGTCGTCGGGCTGCATGACCTCCAGGATGTCCGCCGCCCGTTCGGTGGCCAGGTGGGTCAGGATCTCGAGCCGGTCGTCGTCGGGCAGCTCCTCCATGACGTCGGCCAGGGTCTCGTCGTCCAGGGCGTCGGCCACCTCCGCGCGACGCTTGGGGGTCAGGTCGTGGATGGCCTCGGCCAGGTCCTGCGGCTTGAGGTCCTCGTAGGCCTCCAGCAGGGCGGTCGCCGCCTGGGCCGGGCCGGCGTCCTGCAGCCCGTGCACGTGCTCGGTGTCGACCAGCACCGTCTCGCCGCGGCGCCGACGCAGCAGCCCGCTCCCACGGGGCGGCCGGCCGTCGACACCCTTGCGGACGAAGGCCTTGGTCAGCCGCCAGTCGCCGCTGCGCTGGCGCTCCATCGCCACGTCCTCGACCACGGCGGAGAACCGGTCGTCCCCGTCGACCACCATCACCTGCCGGTCCAGCAGCTCGCCCACCACCAGCGTCTCACCGGCGCGTTGCTCGAAACGGCGCATGTTCACCAGTCCGGTGGTGATGACCTGCCCGCTGTCCACCGAGGTCACCCGGGTGATCGGCACGAAGACGCGGCGCCGGCCCGGCACCTCGACCACCATCCCGATGACGCGCGGCTCCTCGGTGGCCATCCGGCCCGCCAGGGTGACGACGACGTCACGGACCCGACCGACCTCATCTCCCAGGGGGTCGAAGACGCTCAGCCCGTTGAGCCGGGCGACGAAGACACGGGAGAGGCTCACCCGGGAAGGATAACGAGCGAGCCGGGGAGGCCCCGCCCAGGCACGGGAATATCGGCGCCCCTCAGCACGTACACTCTTAGGTGAAGGATCACGTACTTGACGTTCACGTCATGTCGCCCGCCACCACCGAGAACCCGCGACCACGCTCGCGACATACCTCTCGACACACCTGATGACGAACCACGAAAGGATGAGCAACACCCACATGGGCACGCTGATCACCTACCGCCCGTCCGCCGAGCGCGCTTACCGGCATACCCCGGCCGAGGACGTCGCCAAGCGCGTCGTCCGCCCCCGCCGCCGGCTCTTCCGTCGCTGAGGCGACCTGCGTACGACGACCCCCGAGGCCCTGGGCCTGGGGGTCTTTCGCTTTTCCGGGACCGGACTCGGCCTCCGGGCCGTGCGGCTAGCCGACCCGGTCCGGTCGGGGCACAATGAGGCTGTGACCACCCCCGCCCGCCGTCCTGCGCCCGGCCCTGGCCCCGTGCTTGCCCTCGACTACCCGATGAGCCTGGGGGTCTACGACCGCTACGAGGACGCCCAGGCCGCCGTGGACCACCTCTCGGACCACGAGTTCCCGGTCGAGCAGTGCATGATCGTCGGCACCGACCTGAAACAGGTCGAGCGGGTCACTGGCCGGCTGACGACGGGTCGGGTGGCCCTGGGCGGAGCCCTCTCCGGGGTGTGGCTCGGCCTGTTCGTCGGGCTGATCTTCGCCCTCTTCGCCGGCCCGCGCGACGCGCTGATGACCATCCTGGGCTGTGTGCTCTTCGGTGCGTTCTTCGGCCTCGTCTGGGCCCTCATCGGGTATGCCATGACCCGCGGTCGCCGGGACTTCACCTCGGTCAGCCAGGTGGTGGCCACCCGCTACGAGGTGCTGACCGAGCACAAGCTGGCGCAGCAGGCACGCGACCTGCTCGACCGGATGCCGGGCGGTCAGGGCCTGCCGGGCAACACCTGAGGGGCCTCACCCGGCGCTGCGCACGCCCCCGGCCTGCACCCAGGCCTCGACCTCGTCGGCCGTGCGCGGCAGCATCGCCGACAGGTTGCGGTTGCCGTCGGCCGTGATGACGATGTCGTCCTCGATCCGCACGCCGATGCCGCGGAGCTCCTCCGGCACGAGCAGGTCGTCGGACTTGAAGTACAGGCCCGGCTCCACGGTGAGGATCATGCCCTCCCGCAGCTCGCCCTCCACGTAGTCCCCGCGCAGGGCCAGCGCGCAGTCGTGCACGTCGATGCCCAGGTGGTGGCTGGTGCCGTGCACCATCCACCGGCGGTGGAACTGGCCCTCCTCGGCGTCGAGCGTCTGCTCCAGGGTCACCCCCTCGGGCAGCAGCCCCCACTCCAGCAGGTGGCGGGCGATGACCTCGATGGCTGCGGCGTGCACGTCCTTGAACCGGTTGCCGGGGCGGGCCGCGGCGAGGCCGGCCTCCTGCGCCTCCAGGACCGCCTCGTAGACCCGGCGTTGAGCGGGCGTGAACGTCCCGGACACCGGCACCGTGCGGGTGACGTCCGCGGTGTAGAGCGAGTCGGTCTCCACGCCCGCGTCCAGCAGCAGCAGCTGGCCCTCCTGGACCTCGCCGGTGTTGCGGGTCCAGTGCAGCGTGGTGGCGTGCTCCCCGGCGGCGCAGATGGAGTCGTAGCCGACGCCGTTGCCGGCGTGGCGGGCGTGCAGCCCGAAGACACCCTCGATCCAGCGCTCGCCCCGGCCGCGGCGGACCGCCTCCGGCAGCTCGGCGACGACGGCGTCGAAGGCGGTGGCGGTCGCCTCCACGGCCTCCTCCATCTGCCGGACCTCCCAGTCGTCCTTGACGAGTCGGTGGGTCGACAGCGAGCGGGCCAGCTCGGCGTCCGCCTGTGCGGCGGCCTCGACCTGGTCCTCCTGCGCGAGCCCCGCCTGCTGACGGACCCTGTCGACCATGGCTGCGACCTCGCCGTCGGCGTCGCGCACCACGCGCACCGAGACCCCGCCGGCCCCGGTGTCCTTGGCGACGGCGTCGGGCAGCTCGCCCAGGTGCCGGGTGGATAGGCCAAGCTCGGTGGAGGCGGACTCGAGGGTGGGTCGCGCACCGACCCAGAACTCCCCGACCCGGGAGTCGGCGAAGAACTCCTCGCTGTCCCGGTCGGCGAGCGGCAGGAAGTAGAGGACCGCCTCGTGCCCGGCGGGAGCGCCGTCCTCACCGGTCACCGGGTCCAGGACCAGCACGGCGTCCGGCTCGCGGTCCGCGCCCAGCCCGGTCAGGTGCGCGAACGCGCTGTGCGGACGGAAGACGTAGTCGGTGTCGTTGCTGCGGACCTTCAGGCCGCCGGCGGGGATGACGAGCCGCTCGCCCGGGAAGGCGGCGGACACCGTCTCCCGGCGCGCCGCGGCATACCGGGCCGCCTCAGTGAGCGGCGGCAGCTGCCCGTCCCGGGGAGCCCAGTTCTGGCGCATGAAGGCCATGAACGCCTTGCCGGTGGGACGGTTACGGTGCTCGGCCTTGTGCTGCTTCTCACTCACGCCGACCATGGTAGGCGTCCGCCGCCGGCGGAGCGCCGGGGGTGGCCGACGCCACTAGGCTGGTCGGCGATGAGTGAGTCACCCACCACGGACCTTCGCACCGAGGTCACCGGTCCCCAGCAGATCCCGCCCCGCCAGCTGAAGCCCGCCTCCCGCCTGGGCCGGCACCTGCGGGAGGCCGCCGTGCACGTCGTGCGCTCCAGCGCGCCGCCCACGATGGCCCTGGGTCAGCGCACCGGGGACGAGGAGGTCACCCAGCAGAAGGCCCGCGAGGTGATCGACCTGGCGCTGCGGGTGGGTGAGGCGATGCTGGCGACGGGTGCGTCGGCCGCGGACACGGTCGCCACCGTGCTGCGCCTCGGTCAGGCCTACGGCGTGGGCTCGGTGCACGTCGACATCACCTACACCTCGATCACCGTCTCGATCCACCGTGGTCTGGACGAGGACCCGCTCAGCGTGATGCGGGTGGTCTCTGGCCGGTCGCCCGACTACACGCGCCTGGAGGCGGTGCAGAAGCACATCGAGCGGATCATCGCCTCGGCCGGCCCGGGCGGGCCGACGATGGACGTGACCACGGCCCGCACGAGGCTGCAGAAGCTGCTCGCCTCCCCCCATCCCTACCGCCGCTGGGTGGTCACGCTCGGGTCCTCGATCATGGCGGTCGGGGTCGTCATGCTGTTCGGCGTCGGGCCCTTCATGTGGGGTGTCGCGGCCGTCTCGACGGCCCTGGTGGACCGCGTGCAGCGGGCGCTGTACCGCGCCGGCGTCGCGGCCTTCTTCACCCAGGCGGTCAGCGCCGCCGTCCCGGCCCTGTTCGCGCTGCTGCTGTTCAGGTATGGCGACGTCATCCTGCCGGAGGTCAGCTTCACCCCGTCGGTGGTCGTCATCTCCGGCATCGTCGTGCTGCTCGCCGGTCTCGGCGTGCTGGGGGCCGCCCAGGACGCCGTGGACGGGTACTACGTCACGGCCGGGGCCCGAGGGCTGGAGGTGATGATGATGACCCTCGGCATCGCCGTCGGGGTGGCGGTCGTCATCGGCTTCGGGCGCAGCCTGGGGGTGTCCATGGAGGCTTCGGCCGTCGTCTCGACGGCGGGCTCGCCCCTGCTGAGCACCCTGGGCGCGATGCTCATCGCGCTCGGGTTCTGCCTCAACACCTACGCAGGGCTGAGGACCATCGTCATCAGCGTGCTCATCTCCGCGCTGTCCTGGATGATCTACGCCAGCCTGATGGCCCTGGGCCTGGCGTCGGCGATGGCCACGGCCGTCGCCGCCACCCTGGTGGGTGCGCTGGCCTACGTGGCCTACCGCCGCCTGCACGTGGCGGAGGCCGCGGTCGCCACGGCCGCCATCGTGGCGCTGCTCCCCGGCCTGTCGGTCTACCGCTCGCTCTACCTGCTGATGCAGAACTCGGCCGCGACCATGCCGCAGGCGATGGTCTGGCTGGTCGTGGCGGTCTCGACCGGTGTCGCCCTCGCCGCGGGCCTGGCGATGGGCGGCTACCTGGCCCGTCGCCGCCTCGGGCTGGACCGGGCCGCGCTCCGGGCCCGCCGCCGCTCCCGCGGCAGCCACGTCACCACCTGAGGAGCGCCTGAGGGCAGCTGCGGCGGCCCGGAAGCGCCCCGCAAGCGCTCAGGCGCTCAGTCCTGCCAGCTCCAGCTGGAGAGGATCTCGTCGAGCGCCCCGGCGGCCTCCTCGGCCTGGCTGTCGATCGCGGAGAAGGTGACGACGTAGAGGGTCCCGTCGTGGGAGATCCACCGCTGGGTCTGATGGATGGTCGAGCCCTGCACGTCGCGGACCAGGGTGTAGCCGGGGGCGCGGTTGCCGTCGACGGGGGCCGGCTCCAGCAGCTCGTACTCACCGTCCTCCCCGGCGAGCTCCGCGGCGGCCTCCTCGACGGCGGTGGTCAGGTTGCTGACGTACTCCTCCTGCGTCACCACGACGTTGGTGAAGAACTCGTCCTTGCGCTCGATCTCCTTGGCCGCGAGCAGCACGCCCTCCTGCTCGGCCAGCTCGTAGGCGTCCTCCCAGCCGTCGGGCAGCTCGATGGTGAAGCTGCCGTCGGTGGCGCTCAGCTCGGGGTCGGGCCCAGGCTCAGCCGTCTGGGTGGCGCCTTCGTCGTCGGCGGGCGCGGTGGTGACGTCCGCGTCGTCGACGGGTGAGGTGGTGGCCGACTCGTCGTCCGGGGCCTGGGTCGTGGGCTCCTGGGCCGTGGGCGCCGAGGTCGCGGGGGGCTGGGGGAGGGGTTCCTCCTCGCTGCAGCCGGCCAGCACGAGCACCGACAACAGGGCGGCTGCGCCCGCGGTGCGGAGGGTCGCCGGGGTGGGGGTCATGCTGCTCCTACGGATGGTGGGGCGGTGCCGGCACGGCACGGGTCCGCCATCCAGTATGACGCCTCGGGCGCGGTGCGTCCCGCCTCAACGCCTACGGTGGGGGTATGCCGCCGCTCCGCTCCGTGATCGACCTGCATACCCACTCCTGGTGCAGCGACGGGACGGAGCCGCCCGCCGAGCTCGTGCGTCAGGCCGCCCGGGCCGGAGTGGGGACCGTGGCGCTCACCGACCACGACGTCACCACGGGTTGGGAGGAGGCGGGCGCAGCCGGCCGGGAGCACGGCGTCGTGGTCGTGCCGGGCATCGAGATCTCCTGCAGCTGGCGCGGCATCTCGGTCCACCTGCTGGCCTACCTGCCCGACCCGGACGACCCGGACCTGGGGGCGGAGCTGGCGCGGAGCCGTCACAGCCGGGACACCCGGATCCAGGTGATGGCCGAGCGGCTGGCCGCCGACGGTTACCCGGTGAGCTACGCGGAGGTGCGGGCCGCGAGCCCGGGGGAGACCTCGCTGGGCCGTCCGCACCTGGCCGACGTGCTGGTCGCCAACGGGCGCTACCCCGACCGGGAGGCGGCGTTCGCGGAGGTGCTCGCCTCGTCCAGCCCCTACTACGTCTCCCACTACGCGCCCAGCCCCGTCGAGGCGGTCGAGCTGGTCGTCGCGGCCGGCGGGGCCGCGGTGATGGCCCACCCGTTCGCCAGCAAGCGGGGGCGGGTGGTCACCGAGGAGGTCATCGAGGAGATGGTGGAGGCCGGGATGGTGGGCCTGGAGGTTGACCATCGCGACCACGACCGGACCGACCGCGAGCGTGCGGCGGCCCTCGTCAGGCGGCTCGGTCTGGTGCGGACCGGCTCCAGCGACTACCACGGGGCGGGCAAGCCCAACCTGTTGGGGGAGAACACCACCGACCCGGCGGAGTTCGAGCGGCTGCTCGAGACCACCGCCGGTCAGCGGCTCCTGGGCGCCTGAAGCGCCCGAGGACCCGAGGTCAGCCCTGGGCGGCGCGGTTGGTCCGCCGGCGGCGGCGTCGGCCCGCGCCGTCGGTGCGCTGCTCGGTCGCGGCGCGACCCTCACGCCCGTCACGCCCGTCCCGCCCATCACTGCCCGAGCGTCCCGCGCGGCCCTGGCCGCCGGAGCGTCCCCGGTCCGAGCGGCCACCACCGGCACCGCGGCCGCCGGTGCGACCGTGCTCGGGCCCGCCAAGGTCCTCCAGCACCTCGCCGGCCAGCCCCTCACGGGTGCGGTTGGAGCGCGGCAGGGTGCCGCGGGTCCCTTCCGGGATGTTCAGCTGCTCGAACAGGTGCGGGCTGGAGGAGTAGGTCTCCTCCGGCTCGGGGTAGCCGAGGTCGAGGGCCTTGTTGATCAGGGCCCAGCGGTGCAGGTCGTCCCAGTCCACGAAGGTGACGGCCACGCCCGCCGCGCCGGCCCGCGCGGTGCGGCCGATGCGGTGCAGGTAGGTCTTCTCGTCCTCGGGGCACTGGTAGTTGATGACGTGGGTGACCGCCTCGACGTCGATGCCACGGGCCGCGATGTCGGTGGCCACCAGCACGTCGACCTTGCCGGACCGGAAGGCGCGCAGCGCCTGTTCCCGCGCACCCTGGCCCAGGTCGCCGTGGATGGCCGCGGCCGCGAAGCCGCGGTCGGCGAGCTCGTCGGAGACCTTGGCGGCGGTCCGCTTGGTGCGGGTGAAGACGATGGTCAGCCCGCGGCCCTCGGCCTGCAGGATCCGCGCCAGCATCTCCACCTTGTCCATGGCGTGCGCCCGGTAGGCGAACTGCTCGACCGCGGCCACCGTCCGGCGGTCGTCACCGTCGTCGCTCATCGCGCGGATGTGGGTCGGCTGAGTCATGTACGAACGGGCCAGGGCGACGACGGCCCCCGGCATCGTCGCGGAGAAGAGCATCGTGTGCCGACCGGCCGGCGTGAGCGCCAGCATCTTCTCCACGTCGGGCAGGAAGCCGAGGTCGAGCATCTCGTCGGCCTCGTCCAGCACGACGGTGCGCGCGTGGGCCAGCGTCAGGTGGCCCTTGGAGGCCAGGTCCAGCAGTCGGCCGGGGGTGCCGACGACGACCTCGACGCCCTTCTCCAGGGCCTCGATCTGCGGCTCGTAGGCCCGGCCGCCGTAGACGGTGAGGACCCGGATGCCGCGCCGCGAGCCCGCCTTGGTGAGGTCGCCGGCGACCTGCACGGCGAGCTCGCGCGTGGGGGCCACGACGAGGGCCTGGGGAGCGCCCGGCCGCTCCAGCGCCGCATACCCCTCGTCGCCGGGGGCGACGACGTTGTGCAGCAGCGGAAGGCCGAAGCCGAGGGTCTTGCCGGTGCCGGTCTTGGCCTGCCCGATGATGTCGTGGCGGCTCATCGCCACCGGCAGCGTCATCGCCTGGATCGGGAAGGGTGTGGTGATCCCCATGTCGGCCAGGGCGGCCACGATGTCGGGGTGCAGACCGAAGTCGGCGAAGGTGCGGTTGTCCTGCATGAGAGATCTTCCTGAGCGGTGGGACGGCGCTCGTGCGCCGGTCCGGGCCGATCGGGAACTTCAGAAGGTATGCCGTGGGGCAAGACTGCGCTTCCCCACCGGCAGCAACCGCCGCATGTCGCGGGCGGCCGACCGGTCACCGGTGAACGGACCAAGCCTACCCGAGGAGACCCGCGGCACCAACGATGGTCGCGTGACCACCCGGCAACGGACTCGGCGCGCCCTCCCGAGGGGAAGGCGCGCCGAGGCGGTCACGGTGTGCGGTCAGCGGGAGACGCGCCCCTGGGAGCCCTTGTTGCCGGTGATGGCGCCATAGGCCAGCACGACGATGAGCGCGCCGCCGATACCGAAGAGCAGGCCCCAGAAGTTCAGCGGGCCGCCCTCGTAGTCGAAGAACAACGAGCCGAGGAAGACGCCCAGCAGCGAGCCGACCGCCCCCAGGAGGACGGTCATGCCCACGGACAGGTTCTGGCGGCCCGGCAGGATAAGACGCGCCAGCGGCCCGACGATCAGTCCGGCGACCAGGGCGGCGATGATGGTGCCGATCATGGTGGTGTTTCCCTTTCTGCGACGGTCAGCAAGGTTTGCCCTGCCGGTCCAGCGAGAGTGCAACTTCCGCTGGAACGGCGTTCACGCTACTTACCTCCCGTCCCACCTGCCACCTGAGTGTGCAGGGCAGTCCCGTCTGCTGGCTGCCGGAGACGGTCTCAAGCGGCCCGGTCCTGCCGCGGGATGCGTCAGTGGGCGCCGAAGCCGACCCGGCCCTTGTCCTGGGCGCCGATCTCGACATACCCCAGTGCCGAGACGGGGACGAGCACCATCAGGCCCTTCTCGTCGGCCAGCTCCAGCATCCCGGCGCCGGCAGAGACGGCCTCGGCGACGGTGGCACGGACCTGGTCGGGGGTCTGAGCGGACTCGAAAGCCACCTCGCGGGCGACATCACGGATGCCGATTCGAACCTCCATGGGCATACCTCCTCAAGATCGTGGACGGGACCTGGACGGGCCCCGACGCAAGCCTTCAGCCTAGCCCGCGTCGTGCTGCTCCTCGGTCTCGCCCTCCACGGGCAGTCCGTCCAGTCCACCCCAGGCGAGGGCGACGACGAGGTCGGTGGCTCGCTCCTTGGAGAGGTCTCCGGGGGACTGGTACCAGTGCATCGCCGCGGTCTGCGCCACGCCGGCGAGGGCCATGCCGACCAGCACCGCCTCCTCGCGCGGCAGGCTCGTCGCCTCGGCGACCTCAGCCGCCAGTGCATCCCCGGAGGCCCGGCGGGTCTCCTCGAGCAGGGCGGCCACGGCCGGCTCCTGGCCCATGTCGGAGGCGAAGAGCAGGGGGAAGCCCGATCCCGGGCGGTCGACGAAGTCGAAGAAGGTGGCCACGCAGGCCCTGACCCGCTCCGGGTTGCTGTCCGAGGAGGCGAGCGCGCCGCTCAGGGTCGTCAACACCTCGTCGGCGACGCCGCGCGCGATCGCGAGGTAGAGGTCGAGCTTGCTGTCGAAGTGCTGGTAGAGCACCGGCTTGCTCACCCCGGCCCGCTCGGCGATGTCGTCCATGAGCGTCTGGTGGTAACCACCCTCGGAAAAGGCGTCCAGGGCAGCGCCGAGCAGCTGGGCGCGCCGCTGGTCACGGCGCAGGCGCGGACGGTTCTCGGGCGGGGTGGTGCTCACGGGCGGCTCCTGGGGTGCGTTCCGCTCATCCTAGGGGGGGCCCGCGCGGACGATGCAGGGGCGGGCCCCGTCCGGCGCGGGTCTGTCGGGGCGCGATGATGTGATGAGCCCATGTCCCTCTCCCCGCACCCGCGTCTGGACGCTGACCAGATCGCCGTCGTCGAGCACCGCGACGGTGTACTGCTCGTGCTCGGTGCGCCAGGGACCGGCCGGACCACCGCGCTGGTGGAGCACGTTCGACACCGGGTGGCTGCGGGCACCTCTCCGGACCGGTGCCTGGTGCTGGCGCCCACCCGCCCCGCGGCGGCCCGGCTGCGGACCCAGATCGGATCGGGTCTGGGCCGTACGCATACCGAGCCGATGGCCCGCACCGCGGCATCCCTGGCGTTCGCCGTGCTCCGGCTGGCCGCCGCCCGCTCCGGCGAGCCGGGCCCGCGGCTGATCTCCGGCGCCGAGCAGGATGTGGTCCTGCGCGAGCTGCTCATCGGCCACCAGGAGCTGGGCACCGGGCCACGGTGGCCGGACCGCCTGCGCCCGGCGCTGCCGACCACGGGCTTCCGCGCCCAGCTGCGGGACCTGCTGATGCGGGCCGTCGAGCACGGGCTGGCGCCGGCTGACCTGGAGGAGCTGGCGCAGGCCCACGACCGTCCTGAGTGGGCGTGCGCGGCGCAGGTGCTCGCCGAGTACGACCAGGTCACGGCGCTGTCCGATCCGGGCAGCTACGACCCGGCCTGGATCTGCACCGCGGCGGCGGACGCGCTGGAGGACGACGACGAGCTGCGCCAGGTGGTGCAGGACAAGATCGAGGTGGTCGTCGTCGACGACGCCCAGGAGCTCACCGCCTCCGCGGTCCGGCTGCTGGACGTCCTCAGGCCCTCGACGGCGGCCGCGGTCCTGGTCGGCGACCCGGACGCCGCTACCCAGGGGTTCCGGGGTGCGCTGCCAGGCGCGTTCGTGGACCTGGCGGGCCGCTGGCACGAGCGCGTGCCGCGGGCCGGGGCGGGCGAGACGTCCACGACCGTCCCCACCGTGGTCCTGCGGCACCGGCACGGGTCCGCGGGCGAGGTCGCCAGGGTGGCGGACAGGGTCGCCGAACGCGTCGGCGTGACGGGCAGCCGAGCGCACCGCCGGCCGGAGCCAGGTCAGGGTGACGGCGTCGTCTCGGTGTCCCTGGCGCGGAGCGCGGCCCAGGAGGCGGCGCACGTGGCGCGCTGGTTGCGGCGGGCGCACCTGGTCGACGGTGTCCCGTGGGAGGAGCTGGTGGTCCTGGCCAGGTCAGGTCGGCAGCAGGAGACGGTCCGGCGGGCGCTGGCCACCGGGGGAGTGCCCGTGCACCTGGATCGCGCTGGCGTTCCGCTCGGCCAGGACCCCGCGGTGCTGCCGTTCCTGCTCGCCTTCGACATCGCCACGCGCGGCCCGCAGGAGCAGGATGACGACCGGACCTGGTGGCTGACGCCCGAGGAGGCGGTGGAGCTGCTCGGCAGCCCGATCGGAGGGCTGGACCCGCTTGCCCTGCGTCGGCTGCGCCGCCGGGTGCGTGCCACCGAGCTCGCTGCCGGTGGCACCCGACGCGCGGACGAGCTGCTCGCCGAGCTGGTGAGCGACCCCCAGCTGTGGCGCGCCCCCGACTCCGACGTCGACCCGGCGCTGGAGGGGTTGGTCCGGGTCGGCCGGGTGCTGGAGGCCGGCGCCGCCGCCCACCGGACGTCGGCCGAGGGTCCCCAGGGCACTGCCGAGGACGTCCTCTGGGCGCTCTGGCGGACCAGCGAGGTCGCCGACCTGTGGACCTCGCAGGCACTGGCCGGGGGTGCCCTCGGCGCGCGCGCCGACCGCGACCTGGATGCGATGCTCGTCCTCTTCGGAGCAGCCGAGAGCTTCGTGGAACGCCTGCCAGGCAGTCGTGCCCGCAGCTTCCTCACCCTGGTGCGGTCGGCCGAGGTCGCTGCGGACACCCTCGTGGTGGGCGCGCGGCGTCAGCGCGCGGTGGAGGTGCTCACCCCGCAGGCGGCCGCAGGCCGCCGGTGGCGCCGGGCAGCGATCGTGGGGGTGCAGGACGGCGTCTGGCCGGATCTGCGCCTGCGGGACACCCTGCTGGGGGCGGAGGCGCTGGTCGCCGCACTCCAGGGGCGGGCCATGGACGGTGCCGGGGCGTGGCGGGCTGCCCAGGCGCAGGTGCGGGCCGATGAGCTGCGGCAGTTCCACGTGGCGGTCACCCGGTCCCGGGAGGCACTGCTGGTGACGGCGACGAGCAGCACCGACGAGCAGCCGTCCGTCCTGCTCGACCTGGTGGACCCCACCTACCGCGAGCATCCTCCGGTCGAGGTGCCCGCGCCGATGACCCTGCGTGGGCTGGTCGGTGAGATGCGGCGCACGGCCGTCCGGTGCCAGCGCGAGGGTGACCTGGCCGGTCGCGACCGTGCGGTCGACCTGCTGGCCCGGCTGGACGCCGAGGGGGTCGCCGGCGCGGGCCCCGGCTCCTGGTGGCAGGTCAGGGACGTCTCCGTGGGCCGGCCGGTCCGCCCTGACGGCCCGGTGCGTGTCTCCCCCTCCAAGGTGCAGACCTTCCAGGACTGCCAGCTGCGGTGGTTCCTCACCGCACGCGGCGCCGAGACGGGGGAGGCCAGGGCGGCCGAGATCGGCACCCTCGTGCACGCCGTCATCGCCGAGGCCCCGGCCGGGACCGTCGAGGAGCTGCGCGAAGACCTCCTGCGCCGCTGGCCCGACCTGGAGCTGCCGGCCGGGTGGGTGGCGGACCGGGCGTTGGGCCAGGCCCAGGAGATGCTGGGCCGTTACGCCACCTACGTGCGCGAAGCTGCGGCCGAGGGGCGAGAGCTGATCGGCACCGAGCTCGAGCTGTCGGTGACCGTGCCCGACGACGCCCCTGTCGCGGGACAGCAGGGCGAGCCCGACGACCCTGCGGAGGGCCCCACCGACCCGGACCGCACCGTCCGGCTCGTCGGGGCGGTCGACCGGCTGGAGCGGGACGAGCAGGGGCGCCTGATCGTGGTCGACCTCAAGACGGGCCGGACCAAGCCGACGCAGGCCGAGGTCGGGGAGCATGCCCAGCTGGCGGCCTACCAGGTGGCGGTGGAGGCCGGCGCCTTCGACGCCGGGACCACCAGCGGTGGCGCCCGCCTCGTCCAGCTGGGCGCCTCCGGACCGGTGGCCCAGGAGCAGCCACCCCTCGGTGACCGACCGGACCCTGATGCCGCCCGCCGCCTGGTCCTGGACGTCGGTGAGGGCATGCGGGGGGCGCAGTTCGCCGCACACGACCTGGAGCGCCGGTGCCGGTCCTGCCCCGCGCGCTTCGCCTGCCCGCTGCAGCCCGAAGGAGCCCAACGTTGACCGCGACGACGACGCAGCAGGGAGTGCGCTTCTCGGCGCTCGACCTCGCCCTGGCCCTGGGCACCCCGCCGCCCACCGCGGAGCAGCAGGCCGTCATCGAGGGGCCGCTGCGGCCGACCGTCGTGGTGGCCGGGGCGGGGTCGGGGAAGACGGAGACGATGGCTGCGCGGGTCGTCTGGCTCGTCGCCAACGGGCTCGTCGCCCCGCAGGATGTGCTCGGGCTGACCTTCACCCGCAAGGCCGCGCTCGAGCTGGGCGCGCGGCTCAGCAGCAAGCTGCGGCGCCTCCGGGAGGTCGGCCTCTGGGTGGAGACCGACCCCCTGGGGGACGACCCGTCCCTGGAGGGTGACGGTTTCGACCTCCCCACCATCTCCACCTACCACGCCTACGCCGGCCGGCTCGTCGACGAGCACGGCCTGCGGCTGGGCGTCGAGCCCGACTCGGTGCTCCTGTCCGAGGCCGCCTGCTGGCAGCTTGCCCACGACCTCGTGCACCGGCACGAGGGTGACCTGCCGGGCCTCACCTCCGCGCCCGCCACGGTGGTCCGGGCAGTCCTCGCCCTGGCTGGGGAGCTGGGCGAGCACCTCGTCGAGCCGGCGGAGGCCACCCGCTTCCTCACCCGGGTCGCCGACCGGCTGGTCGACCTGGGCCACGAGGGCCAGCCCTTGAAGGTCGGGGAGAAGACGGCGGAGGTGCTGAGGGTGCAGGCGCTGCTCTACCCGCTCGTGGAGGACTACCGGCGGGCCAAGGCCGCCCGGGGCGCCCTGGACTTCGGTGACCAGATGGCGCTGGCGGCCCGGCTGGCCCGGGACGTCCCCGACGTGGGGCAGGCCGAACGGACCCGGTTCCGTGCCGTGCTCCTCGACGAGTTCCAGGACACCTCCGAGGCGCAGATGGTCCTGCTCACGTCGTTGTTCGCCGGTCATGACCTGAGCGTCACCGCCGTGGGTGACCCGCACCAGTCGATCTACGGCTGGCGAGGCGCCAGCGCCACCACGCTGACCCGGTTCCCGAACGAGTTCGCCTTGGACGGCAGACCGGCGGAGGTGCTGCAGCTCACCACGTCCTGGCGCAACGACCGGCTGATCCTGGACGCGGCCAACGCGGTGGCGGCCCCGCTGCGGGAGTCGACCGAGGTGCCGGTCGCCACCCTGCGCCCCGGCCCGGGCGCGGAGCACGGTGGGGTCGAGGTCGCGCGGGTGCTGGACCACGTCGCCGAGGCGGAGCTGGTCGCTGACTGGGTGCAGGAGCGGTGGGCCGAGCCGGCGACCTCCACGGCGGCGGTGCTGTGCCGCGCCCGCGCACAGTTCCCGGCGGTGGTCGACGCGCTGCGCAGACGCGGGCTCCCGGTCGAGGTGGTCGGTCTGGGTGGCCTGCTCGACACCCCCGAGGTGCTCGACCTGGTCGCCCTGCTCTGGCTGGCGCAGGAGCCGACGCGGGGTGACCAGGCGATGCGTCTGCTCGCTGGCCCGGTGTGTCGGCTGGGAGCCGCGGACATCGACGCGCTGTGGGCCTGGGCCCGCCTCGACGCACGGCAGGCTGGCGCCGAGGCGGCGGGGGAGCGCGGGCACGCGCCAGTGCTGGCCGAGGCCGTCGAGCATCCCCCACCGTCCGGGTGGGTGGGCCCCGGTGGTGAGCACCTCAGTCCCGAGGGCCAGGCGCGGGTCGGGTGGCTCAGCGGCGTGCTGGGCGCGGTTCGTCGCCTGAGCGGCCTGCCGCTGCCCGACCTCGTCGTGGAGGGGGAGCGGCTGCTCGGGCTGGACATCGAGGTGGCCTCCGATCCCGACCTGCACCCCAGCTGGGGAAGGGCGCCGCTGGACGCCCTGGCGGACGTCGCGGCGGGGTATGCCGCGGGTGCCGACCGGGTGACCCTCGGCGGCTTCCTGGACTGGTTGGACGCGGCGCGGGAGCATGAGCGTGGCCTGGAGGGCGTCGAGGTGCCCGAGCTGGCCGAGGTCAGCGTCGACACCTCGGCCGTCCAGGTGCTGACCGTGCACGCCGCGAAGGGTCTGGAGTGGGACGCCGTCGCGGTGCCCGGACTGGTGGAGGGGACCTTCCCGTCCGGCCGTCTCACGCCCGTGTGCGCCGACGGTCGGTGGCAGGTGAAGGAGCGCCGCGAGAAGGGCTGGCTGGCCGGGATCGGGCGGCTGCCGACCCCGCTGCGGGGTGACCGACAGGGCCGTCCCGACATCGGCTGGCTCTCGGTGCCGCACACCCGGGCCCTGCGCAGCGAGCTCGAGGAGCTCGAGCTGGCGCAGGGACGGTTCTCGGTGCAGGAGGAGCGGCGGCTGGCCTACGTCGCCTACACCCGGGCCCGCCACCGGATGCTGCTCACCGCGCCGGTCTGGTCCACGGGCACCCGCCCCCGGGTCACCTCCCGGTTCCTGGACGACGTGCGAGACCTCCCGGGCGTGCGTGCCCGCGCGTGGCTGGAGATGCCCGACCCCGACGACCCCGAGCAGATGTCGAACCCACGCCTGGCCGAGCAGGTCACGGCGACCTGGCCGGTGGCGCGGGACGAGCGACGACGCGCCGTCCTGGACGTGTCGACCGCCCTGCTGTCCGCGCGGCAGGCGTCGAGCCAGGGCCACCTGCCCATGGGGGTGGGTGACGACCGCTGGGGTGAGCTCGTCGAGCTGCTGCTGGCCGAGCGCGCCGAGCGTTCGCGGCGCCTGGACGGCACACCCGTGCCGGAACACCTGTCGACCTCGTCCCTGGTCGAGCTGGCGAGCGACCCGGACGGCTTCCGCCGCCGGTTGCGGCGTCCCCTGCCCACCCCGCCCGCATCCCAGGCCAGGGTGGGCACCGCCTTTCACGCGTGGGTGGAGCAGCACTACGCCACCGCGACGCTGGTCGACCTGCACGATCTGCAGCTCGACGACACCGCGGAACCGGCTGACCTGGAGCACCTGCGACGCAGCTTCCTCGCCAGCGAATGGGCCGACCGCTCACCCCTGGAGGTCGAGGTGGCCCTGGAGACGGTCGTGGGCGGACGCAGCGTGCGGGGTCGCGTGGACGCCGTCTTCCCTGACCCCGACGGGGGCGTGACCATCGTCGACTGGAAGACCGGCTCGCCCGGCTCCGCCGAGCAGCAGCGGCAGCGTGCCCTGCAGCTCGCCGTCTACCGCATCGCCTATGCCCGGCTCACCGGACGCGACCCCGAGCTGGTGCGCGCAGCCTTCTTCTACGCCCGCAGCGGCGAGACGGTCCGACCGCCCCTGCCCGGGGAGCAGGAGGTCGAGACCCTGGTGAGCGCGCTGGTGACGGACGCCGGAAACGCCCTCGCCTGACGGCGGACGGTCAGCCGTCGTCGCGGGAAGGGGCGGGCATGCCGTACAGCTCGTGGAGACGCTCCTCGTCGTCGAGCTCCTCCACGTCCGGCGCCTCCCCTTCATCCTCGGCGCCCCTTCTCTGGTCCTCGGCGCCCTCTGCCTCGCCTGGCTCGCCCTCCGGGGCCGCGTCGTCAGCACCCTGGTCGGTGTGCAGGTCGTCGGTCTGCGCCTCACCGTCCTGCACACCGCTCTCGCCGCCATCGCCGGCCTCCCCGAGATCGCGGCGCTCGCCGAGTCCACCGACATCGCGGCCCTCGCCGTCATCGCTGTCCGAGGGTGACGTCGGCTGTACGTCCTCCCAGGACGGCACGGGCACCTCGGCGGTCACGTCTGCGTCGTCGGTGGGACCAGGAATCGAAGAGATGACCTGCGTGGCCGCGGTCGCTCCGGCGCCGCCGCCATGGTCCCCGCCGGCGCTGCGCTCCTCGGCGACGTTGTGGTGCTCGCTGTCGTCCTCACGGTGGCGCTCGCGGTGGTCCTCGACCGCGCTGGTGCCGAACGGGACGCTGGCGCCGACCCCGCGAGCCGTCACCGGCACCAAGGAGTCCTCGTCCTCGGTCAACCGGTCCATCCGGCGCAGCGACTCCACGATCTGCCGGACCCGGTCCTCGTCGTCGTCGGCGACCGCCTGGGACAGGCCGCTGAGCCGGTTCGTCTCCGAGAGCAGGCGGGCGCGGGCGTGCAGGTAGGGGTCGGGCCGCTGGGCCCGGGCCAGGACGTAGCTGTCGAGCACGGACTCCCAGGTGGCCGGGGCGGTCCGGGCGTAGAGGTCGGCCAGATCGAGTGCCGGGTCGGACACCATCGCCTCCTCCCAGTCGGTGACGGCGACGACCCGCCCACTGCTGGCGTCGTCGTCGGCGAAGACCACCAGCACCGCGCCGCCGCGGAAGGCGCCGTGCACCGGGGTGGTGGCGAACTGCCACAGCGGGGCGGCGTCGAAGGCCTCCTCCCACCGCGCCAGCAGCCCGGTCGGGACCCGGCCCGTCTCCGCGGCCCGGTCCACGATCGCGGTGAGCCGCTGCCGGGTCCCGGGCGCGTCGAAGACCGGCACGTCCTGGGCCTCGAACACCTCCCGCGGGATGTTGTGCACGGCGGCGACCGCCCGGCCGATGGCGCTGGCCAGCCCGGGTCCGGGCGGCAGCCGCGTGAAGTCCAGAGGGAGGCCCTCCACGTGCGGGTAGACCACGGCATACCCGTCCTGGCCCACCTGCGCCCGGCCGACGGGGCTGGGCACCTTGAACGGCAGGTGGCGCGAGAGCTGGCGGACCAGCTCGTCGTTGCGCAGCAGGCGCGCGCCGGCGACCGGGGTGAGCGGGGAGCGGATGACCCATCGTCGTCCGGTCGCGTCCTCCACGACCGCGCGCTGATGGTCGGGCTGCTCGTCGAGCGGGAGGGCGAGACCGGCCACGGCCACCGGCTTCATGCCGGGCACCGCGGCGCTCGCCAGGGCGGCCAGGGCCAGGTCGCTGCGCATCACGCACACACCGTATGCCGTGGCGCCGCCGACCGGGGGCAGGTGGCCCGGCACGTCCCGAGCTTGTCGGGCCGGACGCCTACAGTGGCCGGGTGAGCGGACCCGACGAGACCTTCCTGGACCTGTCCCTGTCCCGATCGACGGTCCACCGGGCCGGCGCCCTGCGCACGGACCCGGAAGCGATCACCGCTGCGCTGTCCGACCCGGACACCCGGGTCCTCACCCTGCGCGCCGGCACCGCAGCCGTCGTGGGGGGTGATCGTCCACGACTCGCGCTGCGTCCGCCCCGCCCGGAGGACGCCCCGCAGCCGTGGCTGCTGGGTGTCGAGGACGGGCGCACCTACCTCGCCGTCGAGGACGAGGTGGACGCCGCCGACGAGACGGAGCCGCCCGGTGTCTCTGGCGGCCCCGAGGGCGCCGAGATCGTCTGGCGCGGGCTGCGCGAGGTCGGAGCCGATCTCGACGACCGCGACGCCGGCCTGCTCACCAGCGCCACCGCGCTGGCGGAGTGGCACCACCGGCACCAGCACTGCCCCCGTTGCGGGGCCCGGACCGTCATCGAGCAGGGCGGGTGGGTCCGCGTGTGCCCGACCGACGGCTCCCAGCACCACCCGCGCACCGACCCCGCCGTGATCATGGCGGTCACCGACGTCGACGACCGGCTGCTGCTCGGCTCCGGCGTGGCCTGGCCCGAGCACCGGGTCTCCGTCCTCGCCGGTTTCGTCGAGGCGGGGGAGTCGCTGGAGGCGGCGGTCATCCGCGAGGTGCAGGAGGAGGTGGGCATCGCCGTCACCAACCTCGTCTACCGGGGCAACCAGCCGTGGCCGTTCCCGGCCTCGCTCATGCTGGGCTTCCGGGCGGTCGCCACCTCCACCGATCTCGTGGTGGACCCGGTGGAGCTGCGGGAGGCGCAGTGGTACGACCGGGAGCGGCTCGCGCGCGAGGTGGCCTCGGGCGAGGTCACCCTGCCGATGCGGGTCTCCATCGCGCGGCGGCTGATCGAGGAGTGGTTCGGGGGCCGGTTGCGCGAGCCGCGGGAGCCGCGGTGAGTGCTGCCGACGCCGACCGCATCCTGAAGTCCCTGGACCCCGAACAGCTGGAGGTCGCCACCTCGCCCCTGGGTCCCATGGTGGTCCTCGCCGGCGCCGGCACCGGCAAGACGAGAGCGATCACGTCCCGTATCGCCTACGGCGTGCTCGCCGGTGCCTACAGCCCGCGCCAGGTGCTCGCGGTGACCTTCACCGCGCGGGCCGCCGGCGAGATGCGTACCCGGCTGCGCGGCCTGGGCGTGCAAGGGGTGCAGGCCCGGACCTTCCACGCCGCGGCCCTGCGCCAGCTGCAGTTCTTCTGGCCGCAGGCGGTCGGTGGTGCCCCGCCCGGCGTGCTCTCGCACAAGGTCCCCGCGGTGGTCGAGGCCGCCGGCCGCCTCCGGCTGGGGCTGGACAGGACCGCGCTGCGCGACGTCGCGGCGGAGATCGAGTGGGCCAAGGTGTCGATGCTCACGCCCCAGACCTACCTGGAGCGCGCCCGCGCCGAGAGCCGCGGCGTCGCCGACCTCGACGCGACCGCGATGTCGCGGCTGATGGAGGTCTACCACGAGGTCTGCGCCGAGCGACACGTCATCGACTTCGAGGACGTGCTGCTGCTGACGGTGGGCCTCCTGGCCGAGCACCCTCAGGTCGCGGCGCAGGTGCGGGAGCAGTACCGCCACTTCGTGGTCGACGAGTACCAGGACGTCAACCCGCTCCAGCAGCACCTCCTCGACCTGTGGCTGGGGGACCGTCACGACGTGTGCGTGGTCGGCGACCCGGCCCAGTCGATCTACTCCTTCACCGGTGCCTCGGCCGACCACCTGCTCGGCTTCGCCACCCGCCACCCCGGCGCCCGCACGGTGCGGCTGGTGCGCAACTACCGCAGCACCCCGCAGGTGATCCACCTGGCCAACCTCGTGCTGGGGTCCGGCTCCCTGGTCGCTCAACGCCCGGCCGGCGCCGCTCCGGTGCTGCAGTCCTATCCGGACGACGAGGCCGAGGCCGAGGGGGTAGCGGAAGGGGTCCGCGACGCGCTCGCCCAGGGCGTGCCGGCCAGCGAGGTCGCCATCCTGTTCCGGACCAACAGCCAGTCGCAGGCGCTGGAGACCGCCCTGTCACGCGCCGGCGTCCCGTACCTCGTCCGCGGTGGAGAGCGGTTCTTCTCCCGGACCGAGGTGCGCAACGCCCTGGTCCTGCTGCGCGGAGCGGTCCGTTCTGACGACGGGAGCAAGCCGCTCGGCGAGCTGACCCGGGACGTGCTCGCCGGCGCCGGGTACGCCCCGGAGGCTCCGGGCCAGGGTGGCGCGGTGCGGGAGCGCTGGGAGAGCCTGCAGGCGCTCGCCGTGCTCGCCGACGACCTCGCCGCCCAGACGCCAGGAGCCCGGATGCCCGACCTGGTCACCGAGCTGGAGCGCCGCGCCCAGGACCAGCACGCCCCTACGGTCGAGGGGATCACCCTGGCCTCGCTGCATGCCGCCAAGGGCCTGGAGTGGGACGCGGTCTTCCTCGTCGGCTGCAGCGAGGGCCTGCTGCCCATCACGCTGGCCGACACGCCCGAACGGGTCGAGGAGGAACGGCGCCTGCTCTACGTCGGGGTGACCAGAGCCCGGCAGCGGCTGCACCTGAGCTGGGCCCAGAGCCGGTCGGGCGGCAGGTCGAGCCGCTCGGTGTCCAGGTTCCTGGCCCCGGCCGTCGACGTGCTCGGCCCGGCCGCGGGCGCCCGTCCGGCACGCAGCCGCGGCGGGGGCCGCAAGCGGCGGACGGTGACACGGACGCCCCGAACCTGCCGCACCTGCGGCACCCTGATCTCCACGGCAGCAGAGCGCAAGGTCGGGCGCTGCACGGCATGTCCGCCGACCTACGACCCCGAGGTCTTCGAGGCGCTGCGCGAGTGGCGACGTCGCACCGCCCAGGAAGCCGGCGTCCCGGCGTACGTGGTCTTCACCGACGCCACCCTCACCGCGATCGCCGAGACGGTGCCCGGCGACCGGGCTGCGCTCCAGCAGATCTCCGGGGTGGGCGAGCGCAAGCTGGACCTCTACGGCAAGGACGTGCTGGCCGTCCTCAGGTGAGCGTGGACCACGGTCAGGAGATGCTGTCGTTTAATCCGTTGCGCACGGACCTCGGCAGGTTCTACAGTTGCTGCGTTCAGCCCACGGCGGTACGCCTGTGGGGTCACACGCAGCACGAGAGGAGGGTGGAAGACATGGAGAACGCGATCGTCACCGGCATCGGCACCAGCGTGCACGGCTCGACCCTGCCCACCACCCTGCCCGCCCTCTCGGCCTCCCGCCTGCGCGCCTCCGGCGTCATCGCGGGCAGCCTCGGCGGCAGTGTCCGTCTGGGCGCTCCCTTCGGCCACCTCGTGCCCACGCCCCAGCCGATCTTTGACCCCACCCAGGACGAGACCCCCGTCCGGATCACCTAGGCACCCACCGCCTACCTTCCGGCCGCGAGTCCTCGTCTGAGGATTCGCGGCCGTTGTCGTTGTCTCGACCAGAGTCGACCGGCGTCCCGGCCACCGCGGATCCGCACCCAGGAGCCACGCCATGACGATCGCACCGCATCGCACCGACGACCAGCACCGACAACGCCAGGAAGGACCCGACGTGGACACCCTCGTCGCGCAGAACGCACCGGCTCTCACCACGCTCCTCGGCGGCGGACCGGCCCGGACCGGTCTGCCTTGCCAGGAGCACCCCGCCGACCTGTGGTTCGCCGAGCTCCCCCACGAGGTGGAGGAGGCCAAGGCACTGTGCCAGGCCTGCCCCCTGCGTCAGGACTGCCTGGCCGGGGCCCTGGAGCGCCGCGAGCCCTGGGGCGTGTGGGGCGGCCAGCTCGTCCTCCAAGGGGCAGTGGTGCCGCGCAAGCGGCCCCGCGGCCGGCCCCGCAAGGACGAGGTCGCGGCCTGAGCCGGCCCGTCTGCCCATCTCGCCTCCGCCTCGACCCGCTCAGCCCACCTCAACCCCACCTGCCCGTGGCGCCCGTTCCGACCGGGTGCCACGGGCAGGCCGCGTGGACGGGCCATCTACGCAGGACCAGGTGCGGCCGCTGCGCCCCCACCTCGTAGGCCAGCCCCTCCTCGTCCCGTCCGTCGCTCCCCAGCCCGTTGACCAGCAGACCGGTCAGGGCGCTCACCAGGGCCCGCACATCCGCAGGGTGCAGCGGTGCAGGGGGGCAGGTCACGGGGTCGTCCAGGGCCGCGGCCAGCGCCGGCCAGGCGGGGTCGGCGTCGGTCCGGTGCAGGTCGAGGCAGTGCAGGCACGGTCCCGACGGCCGTCCCGTCCAGGGGCCGACCACCACCCTGCTGCTCTGGGCCACGACGGGCAGCACCGGGACGCCCGCGAGGTCAGGCCGGCGTGCCGTGCCGACCGGCACCGCATACGCGCTGACCAGCACCACCGGGCCGCCTGTGGGCACGGGGTCGGCCGCCGGCTGCAGGTGGCGCCGTACCTCGGTGGCGAGCTCTCCGTGGCCGACCACGCGACAGGGCCGAGCCGTGGCCTCCTCGCGGCGCGGGCCCTGCCCCGAGAGAGCCTGCACCAGCAGGGAGGCGGGACCTGTCGCGGGCGAGGACGCCGGGGACCATCCCTGGACCAACCAGGAACGCGGGCCCACCCCCACCTGGAGCCGGCCGTCGGGTCGTCGCAGGTGGACCATGCCGGAGCCCGCCGACGGCGGGTCACCGACTGCGCCGGCTCGCTCACCCGTCGACACCGGCAGGCGGCGGGGCGACGGGATGGGGCGGTCCATCCCCCGAGCCTGTCACCAATGCCGCACGGCTCCGTTCGTTGTCCACAGAGCCCCCTGCCACCGAGTGGGGGCAGGGGGCCACCTACCGGCCCGCGTGGTGGCCGCGTGGTCGGCTGGCGCCGCGCTCAGCGGTCGGCGGAACCCTCCTGTGGCTCGTCGTCGGGCCCGGACGGCCGGTCGTCCTCCCCGCCGCTGAGCAGCCGCTCGATGTCCTCGTCGGTCACCGTGAGGTCGGCGGCCGCGGCACCGTGCCGCTCGACGTAGCCCAGAGGGTCGTCCAGGTCCGCCCCGGTGGGGGCGACGTCAGGGTGGCCCCAGGCCTCGTCCCGGGCGTCGCGACCGTGCCGGTCCTCCAGCGCCGCCCACAGGTTGGCGGCGTCCCGCATGCGGCGCGGGCGCAGCTCCAGGCCCACCAGGGAGGCGAAGGTCTTCTCCGCCGGCCCGCCGGTGGCCCGCCGACGGCGGACGGCCTCGGCGAGGGCGTCCGCGTGGGGGAGGTGCTGGGAGACCGCCTGGGCGGTGACGACGTCGACCCAGCCCTCGACCAGGGCCAGGAACGTCTCGAGACGGGTCAGCGCAGCCTGCTGGGCCGGGCTCGGGTCCGGCGCGAACAGGCTCTCGCCGACGGCCTGCTGCATGGCCTCCTGGTCCTGCGGGTCGACCTGGCGCACGGCCTCCTCGATGCCCTCGGTGTTGATGGTGATGTCACGGGCATAGTCTTCGACGGCGGTGAGCAGCTGGGGGCCCAGCCACGGCACGGCGGCGAAGAGCCGCACGCGGGCGGCCTCCCGCACCGCCAGGTACAGGTGCACCTCGCCCGGATCGACCTCCAGCCCCTCGGCGAAGGCGGCGACGTTGGCCGGCAGGATCGCCACCGACTCGTCCTCCAGCATCGGCAGGCCCACCTCGGTGCCGGAAAGGATCTCCCCGGCCAGGGTGCCCACCGCCTGACCCACCTGACCGCCGAACATGGCACCGGACATCCGCCGGACCATCGGTTCCATCTGCCCCATCAGCGCCGCCGGGTTCATCCCCGGGGGCATCCCCGGGATCGGCGGGGCGTCGTCCTCGCCGAAGGAGGACAGCTGCTGCTGGACGGCGGAGGTCATCGCGGCCTGCAGACCCTCGGCCACCGGTGTGGTCAGGCGCAGCCACAGCGGCAGGGTGCGCTCCACCCACTCGGCCCGGCTCAGGGCCACCCCGTCGCCGTCCGGCCGGGGCAGGTCGGTGACCTGATCCAGCCACAGGTTCGCGACCTGGACGACCTGGGCGACGTCGCGCCGGGTGCTGTCCCCGATCGAGGAGTCGCCGTTCTGGGCGACCAGCTGGCGGGCCACGTCGTGCGCCAACGTCTCGTCCACCGGTCCTTGGTCCCCACCTGCCGCGCCGCCCATGAGCATCTGGATCTGGGCCCGCATCTGCGCCACCTGCGACGGGTCCAGGTCCGTCAGCCCCATCGCCTCCAGCGCCTCCCGCATCGGTGGTGGCACCGGGCCGCCGAACAGCGCCTCCAGCGGGTCCGGCTCGTCGGGACGGTCGGCGGGCTGATGATCGGACACGTAGTGTTCCTTCCTAGGTCTGGTGCTGACCCCAGCCTGCCACGGCGACCGCCTGGCCGCGACGGTCGGTGGCAGGCCCACGGCCTGCCTCGTTCTTTTGTCCAGCACCAGGTCCAACACCAGGAGACCCCTCGTGAGTTCCGCGAGTGCCCCGGCATCGCGCCGGAGCCCGACGCCAGCACCGCGGCTGGCGCTCACCCGTGCCGCCTCGGCCTTCGGTGGCGCCCTCGCCCAGGAGCTGGTCGCGGCAGGCGTGCAGGTGGTCGGCCTCGATGCCCGGGCCGGTCGGCTGGAGGGGGTCGACTGGCGACCGGGGGACGTCGCTGCCCCTTCCGTGGTGGCTGCCCTCGACGACGTCGACGTGCTGCTGCACGTCGCCTTCGACCCTGACCTGACGCACGTGCTCGAGGTGCAGCCCGCCGCACGTCGGGCCCGGCAGATCGACGAGGTCCGGACCCTGGTGACCGCCGCCGCGGCGGCCGGGGTCGCTCACCTGGTCGTCGTCACCAGCACGATGGTCTTCGGCGCCCGGCGCGACAACCCCGTGCCCCTGCCGGAGGACCACCCGGGGCGGGCGGCGGAGTCCGAGGGTCTGGTCGCCGACCTGGTCGCGGTGGAGGAGGAGCTGCGCGCCCTCGCCAGCGTGCACCCCGGTCTGCGCACGACGATCGTGCGCCCGGCGGCCCTGGTGGGTCCGGGGGTCGACACGATGATCACCCGCCACTTCGAGGCACCCCGGCTCCTGCGGCTGCGGGGGACCGAGCCGCTGTGGTCCTTCTGCCACGTCGCTGACCTGGGGACCGCGCTGCTGGCGGTGGCTCAGGGGGACAGCGACCCGCCCGCGCAGGTGAGCGTGGCCGCCGGGGGAGCCCTGACCCAGGGCCAGGTGGAGGAGCTCTCGGGGATCCGCGGCATCGACGTCGCCGAAGGCACCGCCTACGCCGCCGCCGACCGGTTGCACCGGCTGGGGGTGGTCCCCGTCCCGGCGACCGACCTGGCCTACGTGGCCCACCCGTGGGTCAGCGAGCCCGGCTGGCTCACTCAGGCGGGGTGGCGTCCGCGCTACGACAACGCCGCCTGCCTGGCCGTGCTGCTCGACGAGGTCAGCGGCAATCGCGCCGTCATGGCCCGCCGGGTGGGTGCCCGGGACGCGGTGGGGGCGGCGGCCGCCGGGGCGGCCAGCGCCGCGGTGGCCGCGATCGCGACCGCTGCGCTGATGCGGCGTCGTCGCGGGCGGGGCCCGACCGGCCAGGTCAGGTGAGGGGACGCGGCAGCCGCACGCCGCCCGCCCGCCGCGCATCCCGGCGGGTGCTCAGCCGGTTCCCAGCCCGGATGCGGCATGATGACGCGGTGAGTGCTGAGCAGATCGTGGTCGACGTCCGGGACCGCCCGCTGTCCCTCGACGAGGCGCTGGAGGCGGTGCGGCACCCCCGTGCCGGAGCGGTCGCCATCTTCGTGGGGACGGTGCGCAACCACGACGGCGACCGGGACGGGGTGAGCAGCCTGGGCTACTCCGCGCACCCCGACGCCACCGCCGCCCTGCGCGCCATCGCCGAGGACGTCGCCTCGGACGAGGAGGTCCACGGGGTGTATGCCGTGCACCGCACCGGCGACCTTGCCGTGGGAGACCTGGCGGTCGTCTGCGCCGTCTCGGCCGAGCACCGGGCGGAGGCGTTCGAGAGCGGGCGAAGGCTCATCGAGGAGCTCAAGGCGCGGGTGCCGATCTGGAAGCGGCAGGAGTTCGAGGAGGGCGGGCACGAGTGGGTCGGCCTGTGACCGAGCGGCCACCCCATACCCGGGTCGGTTTCCGGGCCACGGCCCTGCTGGTGACGGTGGCGCTCGCCGTCCTCGTCGGCGGCCTTCTCAACCTGGTCACCCTGCCTCGGGTCGTCTACCACCCCGGCCCCGTCTACGACACCCTGGGCACCGTCCGGGACGCCGAGGTCGTGCAGCTGGACGAGGAGCTGCAGACCCACGAGGACACCGAGGGTCACCTGTTCTTCACCACCATCCGGCTCGAGGGGGGCCCGGGCGACCCGTTGACCGCGTGGGAGTGGCTGCGGTCGCAGTTCGACCCGGCCACCACCATCGTGCCGCGCGACATGGTCTTCCCCGAGGACGTCACGGCCGAGGATGTGCGGGAGCAGAACACCGCGCTGATGCAGCACTCGCAGCAGGACGCCGCGGTGGTGGCGCTGCGGGCGCACGGGGTCGACGTGCCGGAGGACGTCGTGGTGGCCCAGGTCATGGTCGGGGCGCCGGCCGACGGGGTCCTGCACGTCGAGGACCAGATCCTCGCGGTGGCCGGCGAGGAGGTGACCAGCACCCGGGCCGTCCAGGACAGCATCCAGGGCGTGACCCCGGGGGAGGACGTCGAGCTCACCCTGCTGCGGGAGGGGGAGGAGGTCACCCTCGACGTGCCGACGACCCGCGCCGAGGACACCGGACGGACCATCGTCGGGGTCTACCTGGCGCCGCGCTACGAGCTGCCCTACGAGATCACCATCGACGCCGGCAACGTCGGCGGACCCAGCGCCGGGCTGATGTTCTCCCTGGCCGTCTACGACAAGCTGACCCCTGGCCCACTGACCGACGGCCGGTCGATCGCCGGCACCGGCACGATCAGCGGGACCGGCCAGGTGGGCGGCATCGGCGGGATCACCCAGAAGATGTATGCCGCGCACGAGGCCGGGGTGGACCTGTTCCTCAGCCCTGCCGCCAACTGCGACGAGGTGGTGGCGGGCCAGCCCGACGACCTGGTCGTGGTGCCCGTGCAGACCTTCGAGGACGCACTGGACACCCTCGAGCAGGCGGAGGGCGTGCAGGACCTGTCCGGGCTGGACCTGCCGACCTGCCAGTCCGTGCTCGACGGCGCCTGACCGGCCCGCTCCCCTGCCGCGGCCACGAGCCCGACCCGGCCACCAGCCTGACCCGGAGGACCCGGCCGGTCAGTCCCGCAGGGTCATCGCCAGCGCGTGCGTCAGCCCCGGGGCGATGTCCTGTCCGACCGCCACCGCGTCGTCGCTGTCGTGGTCGCGCTGGCGCAGCAGGCAGATGCTGCGGCCGTCCCGGAGGCAGGCCGCGAGCAGCCGGACGTCCTTGCGGTCCGGGTGCGCCGCCAGCCGGTCCGTCGCCGCGTCCGGCTCCTCCGGGAGATCCTGCTCGGCCTCCGGCGGCACGACGATCCGCTCGACGGCCATGGCGACGCCCTCGACGTCCTCGGGCCAGGCCATCCGGCCCAGCAACGACTCCAGGTCCGAGGTGGGCGGCAGCCCTTCCTGCTCCACCGCCGTGTAGCCGTCGTCGTCGGCCTGCTGCAGCTGGGACGCCATGCTGGGCTCACGCTCGCGCAGCAGCCCGGTCCGCACCAGGGCGAACAGGCGGGGTGGTTGGTCCCACCCGAGCCGGGCCACGTGCCGCTCGGTGTCGACGGCCGCCCTCAGCAGCGCATCCTGCGGCCGAGAGGACCCAGGGCTGGACGAGGACTGCGAGGACTGCGAGGACTCTGGAAGGTCGGTCACCCGTCCATGGTCCCACTCAGCCCGTTGGTCGGGACGTCAAGGTTCGACGGTTAGGCTGAAAGCGTGAGTGATCGCGACCCTGACCCCAGCCCCGACCCGGACGACCCCATCGGCGACTCCACGCCTCGGTCCGGCGGACCGAGCGGCGGCCCTGGGGCGGGTGGGGCCAGCGCGAGCGGCCCCGGGGGAGCGCGTGGCCCCGGTGGGGCAGGCGGCCCAGGGCGCCCCGGTGGTGGCGGTCCTTCCGGGCCGCGACGCCCGGGTGGTCCTGGCGGTCCTGGCCGGCCCGGGGCCCCCGGCCGGCGCGGGTCGCGCAACCGGCTCATCCCGACCCTGGTGGTCGTGGCTGTCGTCCTGGGGCTGCTGACCTGGGGCGCCACCTTGTGGACCGAGTTCCTCTGGTACGAGACCGTCGGCTTCCGCGAGGTGCTCGTCACCCGCCTGGTGACCCAGGTTTCGCTCTTCCTCATCGCGGGCCTGTTCACCGCGGCCCTCATCTGGTCCGCACTGTGGCTGGCCTGGCGACACCGGCCCATCTACGCACCGAGCACTCCCGAGCAGGCGGCGCTGGACCGCTACCGCAGCGCGCTGGACCCCGTGCGCAAGCTGGTCTTCGTCGCGGTGCCCACCGTGCTCGCCCTCTTCGTCGGCACGGCCGCGGCGTCCCAGTGGCAGACCGTCCTGCTCTTCCTCAACCGTCAGCCGTTCGGCGAGGTCGACCCGCACTTCGAGATCGACATCGGGTTCTTCGTCTTCAGCCTGCCGTTCTGGCAGATGCTGGTGTCCTTCGCGACGTTGGTACTGGGGCTGAGCCTCATCGGGGCCCTGCTCACCCACTACATCTACGGCGGCCTGCAGCTGCAGGGCCAGCCGCGGGGCTCGCGCACCACGAAGGCCGCCCGGATCCACCTGTCGGTGCTGCTGGCGCTGCTGCTGCTGGTCCGTGCAGGCGGCTACTGGATCGAGCGCTACTCACTGTCGATGACCCAGCACGCGCGGATCACGGGTATGACGTACACCGACGTCAACGCCGTCCTGCCCACCCGCACCATCCTGGCCGTCGCGGCCATCCTCGTGGCCCTGTTCTTCCTGTCCACGATCTGGAGCAAGACCTGGCGCCTGCCGATCGTGGGGCTGGTGGGCCTGGTGGTCGTCGCGCTGCTCCTCGGTGGTCTCTACCCCTCGCTGGTGCAGTCCCTGAGGGTTCGGCCCTCGGAGGCGCAGCTGGAGGCGACCTACATCCAGCGGGCGATCGAAAGCACCCGGGCCGCCTACGGTCTGGACGACGTGGAGAGCGTCGACTACGACCCGCGGGTCGAGGTCGAACCCGGCCAGCTGAGGGCTGACGCGGACACCATCCCCGGGATCCGCATCGTCGACCCCTCGGTGGTCTCGCCGACCTTCCGCCAGCTGCAGGGCGTGCGCAACTACTACCAGTTCTCCGACGCCCTCGACGTAGCCAGCTACGAGGTGGACGGGGAGGCCGTCGACACGGTCATCGCCCTGCGTGAGCTGAACCTGGACGGCATCCCGGCCGACCAGCGCAACTGGGTCAACGACCACACCGTCTACACCCACGGCTTCGGCGTCGTCGCCGCCTACGGCAACCGGCGCTCGGCGGAGGGCGAGCCGATCTTCTACGAGCGGAACATCCCGCCGGTCGGCGAGCTGGGTGACTACGAGCCGCGCATCTACTTCGGCGAGAACTCCCCGCCGTACTCGATCGTGGGCGGTCCGGAGGACGGCCCCGACCGGGAGCTGGACTACCCGGCCAGCGGTGGCGGAGCCGGGACCGGCGAGGTGCGCAACACCTATCAGGGCGACGGCGGCGTCCCCATGGGGGACATGCTCAGGCGCCTGGCGTACGCGATCAAGTACCGCGAGGTCAACATCCTGCTCTCGGACTCGATCAACAGCGAGTCGCAGATGCTGGACCACCGCGAGCCCCGGGACCGGGTGGAGCGGGTGGCCCCGTGGCTGCGTCTGGACGGCAACCCCTACCCGGCGGTCGTGGACGGCAGGGTGACCTGGATCGTCGACGCCTACACCGTCTCCGACCGCTACCCCTACAGCCAGATGGAGGAGCTGGGCGAGGTCACCGAGGACTCGCTGCAGAGCGCGCAGAACATCCAGACGATCGGGCCGGGCCAGGTCAACTACATCCGCAACTCGGTCAAGGCCACGGTGGACGCCTTCGACGGCACCGTCACGCTGTACGCCTGGGACGAGGAGGACCCTCTGCTCATGGCATGGTCGCAGGCGTTCGAGAACTCGGTCCAGCCGATGAGCGAGATCAGCTCGGAGCTGATGTCGCACCTGCGCTATCCCGAGGACCTGTTCAAGGTGCAGCGGGAGATCCTGTCGCGCTACCACGTGGAGACCGCGGACGCCTTCTTCACCGGCCAGGACTTCTGGCGGACCTCGGAGGACCCGAGCGTCGGCGGGGACAACCCGCCGGACATCCCGCCGCACTACCTGTCCATCCAGATGCCGGGGGTGGACGAGCCGCAGTTCAGCCTCACCACCACCTACATCCCGCGCGGTGCCGGACGGCAGAACCTCACCGGCTACCTGGCCGTGGACGCCAACGCCGGCACCCAGGCCGGGGAGCGCCGCGAGGACTTCGGCCAGCTGCGGCTGCTGACCCTGCCCCGGGAGACCACCTTCCGCGGCCCGGGCCAGTTCCAGAACGACATCGAGTCCTCCCCGGAGAACTCCGAGGCCTTCGCCCAGACCCTGTCCCAGTTCCTGTCGCTGAACCGGCAGCAGGGCTCGGAGGTCATCCTGGGCAACCTGCTCACCCTGCCGGTCGGCGACGGGCTGCTCTACGTCGAGCCCATCTACGTCCAGGCGAGGGGTGGCTCGGCCTACCCGCTGCAGCGCGTGGTCGTGGTCGCCTTCGGCAACGAGCTGGCCTGGTCGGACACCCTGGACGGGGCGCTGGACGAGCTGTTCGGCGGTGACTCCGGCGCCACTGCCGGGGATGCCGGCGCAGCTGGCGAGCCCGGTCAGGACGCCGTCCCGGACCCGGGCGAGACGGAGGAGCCGGGTGACCCGGCCGAACCTGCCGAGCCGGCGGAGCCCGTCGACCCGGCCAGCGAGCTGGGCCAGGCGATCGCGGAGATCGAGGCGGCCTACGAGGCCGGTCAGCGGGCACTCGCCAGCGACCCGCAGGACTGGGAGGCCTACGGCGAGGCGCAGGAGCGGCTGCGCCAGGCCATCGACCGCGCGGTCGCGGCCAACCCCGCCGGCGGCTCGGTGACCGTGCCGGGCGGCACCGACGGCGGCACCGACGACGCGGGCCAGACCGAGGCTCCCTGAGGCTTCGGACTCCCGCCCGACGACGGGACCGTGCCGGGGCCCGCACCAGGATTTGGTGCGGGCCCCGGCCATGTCGTAGAGTGGGGTTTCGCAACGACGCGGGGTGGAGCAGCTCGGTAGCTCGCCGGGCTCATAACCCGGAGGTCGCAGGTTCAAATCCTGCCCCCGCTACTGGACTCGCGTCTGCGAGACGAAGGCCCGGACCGCACGGTCCGGGCCTTCGTGCATCCAAGGCCCAAGGGCATTCAAGGCCCAGGTGCATCCGAGGCCCAGGTCCATCCGAGGCCTCTGGAGCATCGCTGCTCATCCCGCCTCATCCCGGCTCGCGTCGCCGAACTAGGGTGGGGTGCCTATGTCCCTGCAGTTCCCCATCGCCCAGACGACCCTGGACAACGGCCTCCGCGTGGTCGTGAGCGAGGACCACTCGGTCCCGAACGTCTCGATGAGCCTGTGGGTCGACGTCGGGTCCAGGCACGAGCAGCCGGGCCGGACCGGGCTGGCCCATCTGTTCGAGCACCTCATGTTCGAGGGCAGCGAGCTGGTGGAGGAGGGCGAGCACATGTCGCTGCTCATGTCGCACGGCGGCCGGGCCAACGCGACCACCAGCTTCGACCGCACCGCCTACGTCCAGTCGGTCCCGACCGGAGCCCTCGAGCTGGCCCTGTGGCTGGAGGGCGACCGGCACGGTCACCTGCTGCCCGCGGTGACCCAGACCAACCTGGACGTCCAGCGCGACGTGGTCGTGGAGGAGAAGCGCCAGCGCTACGACACCGTGCCGTACGGCCAGGCCCTGGCGCACCTGTGCGCGCTGGTCTTCCCCGAGGGGCACCCCTACCACCACACCCCGATCGGCTCGATGGCCGACCTGCAGGCCGCGACCCTGGAGGACGTGCACGACTTCTACCGCGCCCACTACGGCCCGGGGACGAGCGTGCTCACGATGGTCGGCGACCTGGCCCCCGAGGACGGCTTCCGCCTCGCCGAGCGGTACCTGGGTCACCTGGTCGACGGCACCGAGCCCCGGCCGACGCTCAGAGCCCCCCTGGGCCCGTTGCCGAAGCCGTTGCGGCTGGAGCTGACCGAGGAGGTCCCCTCCGAGCGGATCTACCTCGGCTTCCGGCTGCCCGCCGTGACGCACCCGGACTTCCTGGCCTGTGCGCTGGCCCTCGACGCGCTCGCCTCGTTGTCGGTCTCGCGGCTGCACCGGCGGCTGCTGCGCGGCGAGGAGACCTCGAGCGGGTGTTCCGCCTCGGCCCTGGGCCTGCGGGACGGCACCTCCCTGGGGCTGCTCGTGGTGGACGTGACCGAGGGCGTCGACCCGCAGGCGGTCGAGCAGGCGGTGGCCGAGGAGCTGACCAGCTTCGCCCGACAGGGGCCCACCCCGGCGGAGCTCGAGGCCTCCCGGGCGGATACGGAACGGTCCTGGCTCGAGGCGCTGGCCACCCATGACGAGCGTGCCGAGCTGATCAGCCGGGCCGCGCTGATCTTCGGGGACCCCGCGCACGTCAACACCCATCTCGACCAGGTGCAGTCGGTCCCGGCCGAGCGGGTGCGTCAGGCGGCCGCCCGGTGGTTGGTGCCACAGACGGCCGCCACCCTCCTCTACCGGAAGGAGCCGGTATGAGGCGCACCGCACCGTCCCCCGCCGCGCCGCCGCGGGTCCTCGACCGCCCGGCCGTGGCGCCCCCGGGAGCATGGTCGTTCCCGCAGCCGCACGAGGTGGCCCTGCCGGGCGGGCTGCGCCTGCTCCTGGTGGACCTGCCCGGCCAGCACGTCCTCTCCCTGCGGGTGGCGTTGAGGGCACCCGTCTCGCACGAGGCTCGTGGGACCGAGGGCTCGACCCTGCTCATGGCGCGCGCGCTCGACGAGGGCACCCGGTCCCATACCGACGAGGAGCTCGCGGACCTCATGGAGCGGCACGGGATCGCCTGGGGGACCGGTGCCGGCGAGCGCGGGGTCCACCTGGGCCTGGAGGTGACCGCCCGCCACCTGGACGTGGCGCTCGAGCTCCTCACCGAGGTCCTGACGGAGCCGACCTTCCCCCAGCCGCAGGTGGCCCGCCTGGCGCGCCACCGCCTCGCCGACATCGACCATGAGCTCGCCGACCCGGGTACCAGGGCGGCGAGGGAGTTCATGGCCGCCTACTACGTCGAGCGCGACCGCCCGCACCGCCCGCTCGGCGGCACCCGGGCCTCGGTGCGGGCACTGACCCCCGAGCACCTCCAGGAACGGCATACCACCCTCTCGGCGCAGGGTGGCTGGGTCATCCTGGCCGGCGACCTGTCCGTGCTCCCCGATCCGGAGAGGTCGATCGCCCGGACCCTCGGCGGATGGTCCGGGGCCGACGTGCCGCCCGGTCCGCCGGGACCGGCGCGGCGGGCCGACGACGCGGCCGGGCTCGTCATCGTGCCGCGTCCGGGCCTGGCCCAGACCGAGCTCTACCTGGGCCGGCCGGGGCCCGACCGGCGAACTCCCCACGGCTGGGGCACCTATCAGGCGCTGGGCCTGCTCCTCGGCGGCTCGCCCCACGCCCGCATCGACCGGGTCCTGCGGGAGGAGAAGGGCTACACCTACGGCGTCCGCGCCGGTTTCCGGCCACGGGCGGCAGGAGGCCTGACGGTGGTCGGGGGAGCGGTCCGGGCGGACGCGACGGTGGCTGCGCTGACGGAGCTGCTGCAGATCCTGCAGACCCCCGGGGCAGAGCTGGAGCAGGCGGAGGTCGAGCAGGCCGCCAACTTCGTCGCGATGACCGCCCCGGGCCGCTACCTCACCGCGGACGCCGTCGCGGACGAGCTGGTGTCCCTGGTCTCCGACGAGCTGCCGACCGACACCGTCACCCGCACCATGGAGCAGCTGCGCGGTCTGACGGCGGAGCAGGCCGGGGCGGCGTGGGACGAGGTGCGCCTCGGTCCGGGCTGGACCGTCGTGGCCGTCGGTGACCCCGACGAGGTCGGTGGCGCGGCCGACCTGGGCCTGGGTCCGGTGCGCACGGCTTCCGGCCCCGGCGACGACCCGGTCTGAGGACTCAGCCGGCGGCGTCGGGGAGTGCGCCGAGCAGCTGGATGACCTCCTCGTGGAGGTGACCGTTGCTGCTCACGACCGGAAGCCCGCCGCCGAGCTGCGGGAGCTCGACCGGCGCGCCGAAGGGGTCGCTGATGCGGCCCCCGGCCTCCTGCACCAGCGGCAGCAGCGCGGCGAGCTGGAGCAGGTCGGCCCGGGCACTGAGCCCGAGGTCGATGGCACCCTCGGCCACCAGGGCGTGGCTCCAGAAGTCGCCGTAGGCCCGGGTCCGCCAGGCCCGTTCCGCCAGATGGCCGAAGCCGGCCCCGTGCGGTCCCGCCGTCCAGTCATGGACGTCGTCTGCGGAGACCGAGGCGTGCGCCAGCACGGAGGAGTCCGAGACCTGCACCTGCCGCGCGCGTGAGAGGGTGCGGCCCGTCCAGGCGCCGGTGCCGGACCCCGCCCACCAGCGGCGGGCCAGGGAGGGTGCTGCGACGAGCCCCAGGACGGGCTGGTCCTCGACCACCAGCGAGATGAGGGTGGCCCAGACGGGCAGTCCCCGCACATAGTTGGCCAGGCCGTCCACGACGTCGATGGTCCAGCACCGGTCGGCCTGCCCGGTGGGCGGCAGCCACCGGCCCTCGACCCGGTCCCGCGGGCGCGTGCGCTGCAGCTGGTGCCGGACCAGCTCCTCCAGCCGGGTCGTGGCCGAGGTGACGACGCTGCCCTCGAGGCTGGCCTCTGGTCCAGCCTGCCCGTCGAGGTCGGGGGAGCCGAAGAGGTCGAGCGCGGTGCGTTCGATCGCGTCCGCGAGGACGTGGGCGAGTCGGAGGTCGTCGTGGTAGCCGGTCACCCGCACACGGTAGCCCGGCCCTCCCGGCTCAGCCGCGATCCTCACCGGTGCGGCTGCGCAGCAGGCGACGCAGCGACTCCAGCCGTGCCGGTCCGGACGCCCCCGCGTGCCCCTCTGCCACCCACGCGTCCAGGGCGCACTCGGGCTCGTCGTGGCTGCAGCCGCGCGGGCACCCGGCGGTGCCGGGGGCCAGGTCGTCGAAGTGCTCGACGAAGCTGGCCGGATCGACGTGCCCCAGCCCGAAGGAGCGGACACCAGGGGTATCGACCACCCAGCCGCCCCCCGGCAGCTCCAGCGCCACCGCCGAGGTCGAGGTATGCCGTCCGCGCCCGGTCACGGCGTTGACCACCCCGGTGGCCCGGTGAGCGTCCGGCACCAGCGCGTTGACGAGCGTGGACTTGCCCACGCCCGAGTGGCCGACCAGCACGCTGGTCCGGCCCGTCAGCCGCTCGCGCACGGTCTCGACCGAGGCTGCCTCGAGCTGCCCGTCCGGGCCACCACGGGTGACCACCCACGGCACGTCGAGCGCCCGGTAGTGCCGCAGGAAGGTCTCCGGGTCGGCGAGGTCGGCCTTGGTCAGCACCAGGAGCGGGTCCAGCCCGGCGTCGTAGGCGGCCACCAGGCACCGGTCGACCATCCGCTCCCGGGGCTCCGGGTCGGCCAGCGCAGTGACGACGACCAGCTGGTCGGCGTTGGCCACGATCACCCGCTCCACCGTGTCGGAGTCGTCGGCACTGCGGCGCAGCACGGTCTCCCGCTCCTCGACGCGCACGATCCGGGCGAGGGCGTCCGGCTCACCCGAGGTGTCGCCGACCATCGCCACGCGGTCGCCCACGACGATGCGTGACCGGCCCAGCTCCCGGGCACGCATCGTCACGACCGTGCGGTCCTCGAGCCTGGTGGTGTAGCGGCCGCGGTCCACCCCGACGACCACCCCGACCACCGCGTCCTCGTGCGCGGGCCGGTCCTTGGTCCGGGGCCGGGTGCCCTTGCGGGAGGGACGCGTGCGCACCGACGACTCGTCGAGGTGGTCGTACCGTCCGCTCACCGCTCCCCCTCGTGCCGCGGCTCGGTACCGGCCGAACCGGTGGGGCCCGGGCCAGCCGGGCGAGGACCCGTCGAGCCGGGACCCGCCGCGCTCGCGACGGCGGCGCTCCATACCCGATCGAACCCCGGGTAGGTCTTGGCAGCGGTGGCGACGTCCTCCACCAGGACCCCGGGCACGGCCGCCCCGACGACAGCGGCGAACATCGCCATCCGGTGGTCGTGGTAGGTCTGCAGCTGTGCCGGGTGCAACGGCGCGGGCTCGATCTCCAGCCCGTCCGGCGTCTCCCGGGCCCGCGCCCCGAGGCGGGAGATCTCGGTGGCCAAGGCGGCCAGCCGGTCCGTCTCGTGACCGCGCAGGTGACCCACTCCCCGGATCGTGCTCGGCTCCTGCGCCACGGTGGCGAGCGCCGCGACGACCGGGGTCAGCTCACCAACCTCGCCCAGATCGAGGTCGACGCCGCGCAGTTGCCCGCCCGGTGCCCCTTGGGCGGTGAGCGTGCCGTCGGAGAGCTCGGTGCGGGCGCCCATGGCCTCGAGCACCTCGCGCATCCGCTCACCGGGCTGGCTGGTCGCCGGGGGCCAGCCCAGGACGCGCATCCGACCCCCCGTGACCGCCGCCAAGGCGAGGAACGGGGCAGCGGAGGACAGGTCGGGCTCCACCTCGACCTCGAAGGCCCGGACCGGGCCGGGGTGCACCTGCCAGCTGGTGGGCGTGGGTCGGTCGACGACCACCCCCACCCGGGCGAGCACCTCCAGGGTCATCTGCACGTGCGGCAGGCTGGGCAGCACGGCGCCGGTGTGCTCCAGGTGCAGCCCCGCGGGGTGCGCGCTGCCGGCCAGGAGCAGGGCGGAGACGAACTGCGAGCTGGCCGAGGCGTCGATGCGCACCCGCGGGGGCGTGGTCCCGTCCGCCCTCGCGGGATCCTGGGCGGCACCAGCCTGTCCAGGGTGGGCCGGGCGGCCTCGGCCGCGCACGGTGAACGGCAGGGTGCCGCGCCCCTCGTCGTCGACCTCCACGTCCAGGGCACGTAGCCCGTCCAGCACCGGCCCCACCGGTCGGGTGAGGGCGGAGTGGTGACCGACGAAACGGACGGGACCGTTCGCCAGCGCCGCGAGCGGGGGCACGAACCGCATCACCGTGCCGGCCTGGCCGCAGTCGACCTCGATGCCGGAGGTGAAGCTCCCCCGGGGTGGCTGCACCACCCAGCGGTCCTCCGTGGTGGTGTCGATCCCGACCCCGAGCGCACGCAGCGCCCCCACCATGTGCTCGGTGTCGCTCGAGCGCAGCGGGTGGTGCAGGGTGCACGGGCCGTCGGCGAGCGCCGCGAGGACCAGCCAACGGTTGGTCAGGGACTTGCTGCCGGGGACCCGCACCTGTCCGTCGACGGGACCGTCCGCGCAGGGCGCCGTCCAGAGCGGGGGTGTGACGGCGGGCGTCGGGGCGATCATGACGTCGGGGCTCCTGTGCGGCTGGGGGTGCGGCCCACGCTAGCAACGGGGCCCTCCGCGGGGCGGTCGCCGGACGCGGTCCGGGGTGGGCCGCCCACCACGCCTGCGTCGCGGGGCAGGTGCCGGTCCAGGAAGGTGCGGACGTGGTCAAGCAAGGCGGCCACGTCCCGGGTGGGGGAGTGGTTGCCCGGAACCTCGCGGAGGGTCAGCGTCTCGGGCAACGGGTCGCCGAGGGCCTGCCGGATCTGGTGCGGAGTCCCCATCGGGTCGCGGCCGCCCTGGACGACCAGCGTGGGGATGCCGGCAGCCAGGGGGGCAGCCAGCTCCGCGGCCCGGCTGCGCTCGGGCTTGCCGGGCGGGTGCAGGGGGAAGGCCAGCGCGACCACCGCACCTGGGGGCGGGGGCGGCCCGTCCACGCTGATGCGGCAGGCGACGCGCGCACCTGCGCTGCGTCCGGCATGCACCCACGGCCTGGGCAGGGGTATGCCGTCCGGGGCCCGCCCGCCCTGGGCGAGCGCCTCGAGCACCTCCGACCAGGCCAGGTCCAGGGTCGGTGGGGCGGTCGCCACCCTGCGGCCAGCGACCCGCCAGGGCTGGTCGAGCAGCACCACGGTCCACCCGTCGGCGGTCAGGTCCAGCAGGGCCAGGACGTCGGCGGCGTCACGCTGACCCCCGGCACCGTGGCCGACCAGCACGGTGCCCCGCTCGCGTCCGCGGTCTGCCGGGAAGACCCGGATCGCGGCCGGTCCCTGGCTGGTGGGGACGGGCTGGCTGTCCACCTCGGCCCTGGTCGCGCCCACGTCGGCCCGAGCCTTGCCGCCGTCGGACGTCGGGCGCCGCTCTCCCGACGCCGTCATCCCCCGATCACCTCGCCGGTCATCGGGTCCACGACCCCCACCAGCTCCTCGGTCGGGACGGGCTCCAGCAGCTGCGGGCCGTTGTTGCGGGTGCTCCCGACGGCCTGCCCGATGGGCCACGCCTCGAACCGGCCCGGCCCGTGGTCGGTCGCCGCCCCGAGCAGGTCCTGCACCTGGCCGGGGGAGGTCAGCCCGGGATCCAGCCAGTCCGCCCACGTGTCCGGCTCCAGCGCGAGCGGCTGACGGTCGTGGATGCGGTCCAGCCCCGGCTCGGCCGCGCGGGTGAGGACGGTGTAGGAGACGATCCAGGACAGCGGGTCCTGCGGCGGTGCCGCCGGGTCCTTCCAGAACTCGTAGAGCCCTGCCAGCGCCAGTGGTGCCCCGTCGCTGCGGGTGATGTAGAACGGCTGCTTGCGCGGCTTGCCGGCTCGGGTGGTCGCCACGGGGCTGGCCTGCCACTCGTACCAGCCGGAGATCGGCACCAGGCAGCGTCGCGCGGCGGCCGCCCTGGCGAAAGCCGGCTTCTCCAGCACGGTCTCGACCCGCGCGTTGGTCATCCGGGCGCCCACCGACGGGTCCTTGGCCCAGGACGGGACGAGGCCCCAGGTGAGCAGCCGCAGCTGACGGACGGGTATGCCGTCCGCCTCGCCCCGCGGGGCGCGGGTGAGCACGACGGGAGCCTGCTTGCTCGGGGCCATGTTGTAGTCCGGCCCCCCGGCGGGCGGGTCCTGTGGGCTCTTGAGCACGCTGCGGGACCGCTCGTCGGTCGCGTCCACCTCGACCTCGTAGGCCTCGACCAGCTCGTCCGGGTGGGCGCTGGCGGCATACCGGCCACACATCAGCAGCTCACTGCCGGTAGGAGGAGAGGAAGTTGCCCAGGCGCTCCAGGGCCGCACGCAGGTCGGCGGCCCAGGGCAGGATCACCAGCCGCAGGTGGTCCGGGGTCGGCCAGTTGAAGCCCGTGCCGTGCACGACGAGCATCTTCTCCTGCTCGAGCAGGTCCAGGCAGAGCCGGACGTCGTCATGGATCTGGTGCACCTCGGGGTCGAGGCGCGGGAAGGCGTAGAGGGCGCCCTGCGGCTTGACGCAGCTGACCCCCTCGATGGCGTTCAGCATGGACCAGGCGGTGTCACGCTGCTCGAGGAGGCGCCCGCCCGGAGCCAGCAGCGCCTCGATGCTCTGATGGCCCGAGACCGCGACCTGGATCGCGTGCTGGGCCGGCACGTTGGGGCACAGGCGGGTGGAGGCCAGCAGCTCGACGCCCTCGAGGAAACCCCGGGCGTGGGCTCGGGGGCCGGTGATCGCGACCCAGCCCGCGCGGTAGCCGGCCACGCGGTAGGTCTTGGACAGGCCGTTGAAGGTCAGGCACAGCAGGTCGGGGGCCAGGGCGGCGAGCGAGTGGTGCTGCGCGTCGTCGTAGAGGATCCGGTCGTAGATCTCGTCGGCCATGAGCAGTAGGGAGTGCTCGCGGGCGAGCTCGACCAGCTGCTGCAGCACCTCCCGTGAGTACACCGCGCCCGTCGGGTTGTTCGGGTTGATCACCACCATGGCCTTCGTGCGCGGCGTGATCTTGCTGCGGATGTCCTCGACCGAGGGGTTCCACCCGTCGGTCTCGTCGCACAGGTAGTGCACGGGCGTCCCGCCGCTCAGGCTGGTCGCGGCCGTCCACAGGGGGTAGTCCGGGGCCGGCACCAGCACCTCGTCGCCCGGGTCGAGCAGCGCCTGAAGGGTCATCATGATCAGCTCGGAGACGCCGTTGCCGAGGTAGACGGAGTCCACGTCCAGCTCGGGGAAGCCCGGCACCTCCTGGTAGCGGGAGACCACGGCGCGCCGTGCCGACAGGATCCCCCTGGACTCCGAGTAGCCCTGGGCGGTGGGCAGCGCGGCGATCATGTCCTGCAGGATCGTGTCCGGAGCCTCGAAGCCGAAGGGTGCCGGGTTGCCGATGTTGAGCTTGAGGATGCGGTGGCCCTCCGCCTCCAGCTGCGCGGCCCGGGCAGCCACCGGCCCCCGGATCTCGTAGAGGACGTTCTGCAGCCTGACCGGCTGGGTCAGCGGGCGCAGGGGGACGGTTCGGGTGCGGTCACTCACGCCCTCATCGTCGCACCGGCCCGTGGGGCAGCGCAGACGGGTCGTCGGGACACGCCGGGTGGGAAGGGCAGGTGGGGAATGCCGGTGTGGGGACAGCCGCCGGAACACCGGTCGGGAATGCCGTGCCGTGAGCGGTGCGTTGGCCCGTATGTCCGATCCCCTCTAGAGGAGGCTGAGTGCTCATCACCTCTGTGACCCCCGGCGAGCGTGCCGGCGCCAGCGCCGTCGCCGAGCATCACGGGCTAGGCTGGACGACGATGACTAGCGAAGACCCGACGCTCGAGGAGCTGGACGCCCAGGCTCAGGCAGAGGCGGACGCCATGGTCGACGTCGCGACCGAGACCCCCGAGGACCGCGCAGCCCGGTTCGAGCGGGAGGCCATGCCCCTGCTGGACCAGATGTACAGCGCAGCCCTGCGCACGACGCGCAACCCCACCGACGCCGAGGACCTCGTCCAGGAGACCTACGCCAAGGCGTTCGCCGCCTTCCACCAGTACCGTCCCGGCACCAACCTCAAGGCCTGGATGTACCGCATCCTGACCAACACCTACATCAACACCTACCGCAAGAAGCAGCGCCAGCCGCTGCAGTCGGACGCGGCGGAGATCGAGGACTACCAGCTGGCCCGCGCGGCGTCGCACAGTTCCCGGGGCCTGCGCTCGGCGGAGACCGAGGCGCTGGACCACCTGCCGGACAGCGACGTGACCCGGGCCCTGGCCTCCATCGGTGAGGACTTCCGGCTGGCCGTCTACCTGGCGGACGTCGAGGGCTTCTCCTACAAGGAGATCGCCGAGATCATGGAGACGCCGATCGGGACGGTCATGTCGCGCCTGCACCGGGGTCGCAAGCAGCTGCGCGAGCTGCTCACGGACTATGCCGTCGAGCGCGGCTTCGTCAAGGCCGAGGCGGTGCAGTCATGAGCACCCATCCTGAGCACAACGCAGCGGGCACCCACTGCGCCGACGTGGTCCTGCGCCTGTTCGAGTTCGTCGACGACGAGACCGAGCCGCTGGACCGTGACCGCATCCAGGCCCACCTCGACGAGTGCAGCGCCTGCCTGGCGGAGTACCAGATGGACCTGCTGCTCAAGGCCCTGGTGCGGCGGGCCTGCGCCAGGCAGTCCGCCCCCGCGGAGCTGCGCGCCCAGATCCTCACCCGGATCACCGGCGTCACCGTCGTGCGTCGCACCGACGGCTGAGGAGCGCCCCCGCTGCGCCGGCGTCCATGGCCGGACAGCACGAACACGAACGGCTCAGGGCCGACCGGATGCGGTCGGCCCTGAGCCGTTCTGCTGCGCCGGTCGGTCAGGCGTTGGGGCGACGACCGTGGTTGGCAGAGCTCTTCTTGCGTGCACGACGCTTGCGGCCACGCTTGCTCATGGTCCCTCCTCGGGGTGTGGACAACCTCTCCATTGTCACACATCCGGCCCCCGTGTGACCTGAGACACAAAATCAGTAAAGACTTCTCCACGGGACCCTCGCGAAGATGCCAACGACTGACACTTATGAGAGTCTTAGCCCCACGTGACCGACGGACGGGCTGTCGGCACGGCTCCGTCCCTGTGGAGCAACACGAACGAGAGGATCCATCGTGTTCCAGCTGCTTGCCGACCTCTTCTCCACCGGTGTCCTCGACACCCTGTTCAGCGTTATCGAGATCATTACCTGGGAGGAGTGAGCACCCAGGTAGAACGCGGGGGCGCGGGCCGGATCGGTCCGCGCCCTTCTGCTCTGCCTGTCCTGACCCTGATCACCTGTCTGGGTGCCGTTGCGGGGGTGGCGGCCTGGGCAGGATGGATATGGGTGGGGGAGCGCGGACCACTCGACACGCGGGTGATGATCCTGCTGGTGCTGCTGGCCTATGTGGGGGTGCTGGTCCGCGAACGGGCGCTGGGGCCACACATCGGGGTGTCCGTGGTCATGGTGGTGCTCGCCGCCACGATCCCCTTGGCGGGCCCTCATGGGGCGGTCATCGTCGGCCTCACCGCCCAGCTGCTCGACTTCCGGCAGTGGCACTGGCGGAAGTGGAGCTTCAACGCGGTGATGGCGGGCACCATCGGGGGGTTGGGTGGGTGGAGCTATGTCGCGTTGGGGGGGCAACCCGGTACCCGCGACGATCTGGAGGGGCTGGCCCTCCTGGGCCAGGTTGGACTCCCGCTGCTCCTCGCCTACGGGGTCATGACGTTGACCAATGCGCTCGCAGTGGCGGCCATGTCCGCCGTGATGCGCGGCACCCGGGTGCTCGACTTTGCGATCCGCGTGCTGCGCGGAGTGGGATGGGCCTACGTCTCGCACGTCACGATCGCCTTCCTCTTCGTCGTCCTCTGGGGGCCGGCGGGACTGGGCGCAGTCGCTGCTGCCTTCGTCCTGGGACCGCTCTTCATCGCGCACTGGGCCATCGGGCGGGAGGCACAGGCGCGGCGCGAGCATCAGGAGACGGTCACGACCTTCGTGGCGGCGCTCGAGCAGTCCGATGCCTCCACGGCGGGTCACAGCGCCAGGGTCGCGGCGCTCGCGGAGGCGCTGGGCGGGGTGATCGGCATCCACGGCAAGGCCGCCGAGTCGCTCCGGTATGCCGCGTTGCTGCATGACATCGGCCTGGTCGCTGCCCGCCCGTCCCGGGACCCGGAAGACCTGGACGAGGCTGCCTACCTCACCTCGCTCAGCACCCATGCCGAGGCCGGTGTCGAGGTCCTGCGCGGCCTGGACTTCCTCGCCGACGCGACGCCCGCCATCGCCCACCACCACGAACGGTGGGACGGGCGCGGATATCCGGCAGGGTTGGCGGGGGAGGACATTCCTGAGGCCGCCCGCATCATCGCCGTCGCCGACGCCTACGACGCACTGACCGTCGCGCCGAAGAACGAGCGCCTCACGGCCGAGGAGGCGCTCCTGGAGCTGGAGGGTCGCGCAGGGACGCAGCTGGACCCGGCCGTGGTGGAGGCCTTGCGCACCCTGGCGAGCCGTCCACGGGGGCTGCCGGTGCCGGAACGGCCGGTGCCGGCACCAGATGCGCCCGTGCGTGCCCTTCCCGACCACGACCACCCACGGATCAGTGACGCTTTCGCGCAGTGGCAGCCGGAGAGCGTCGGGCGACTGCTGTGACGCTCACCGTGACGCTCGCGCTCGTCGGCCTGCTGGTGATGGTGGTGGGCGAGGCTTGGCGGATCTCCCCGTCGGACACCCTGCGTGACTCGCCCCTCACCCAGGCCACCGCCGTGGCCCTGGTCCTGGCCACCGCATGGCCCGTCACGGAAGATGCCCCCAACGCACTGATCGGACTGACCGGTCCGCTGCTGCTGGTCGTGGTCGCAGTGCTGGTGGTCGCCGTGGCGCGCAGGCAGCCACCCGACCTGACCTATCTGGCGATGCTGCTCGCCTCGACCCTCCTTGCCGGGGTGCTGGCGCGAGTACCCAGCACCGGAGGAATCACCCTCGTGGATGCAGCTGCCGAGGGGGAGGGCCGTCCGCGCATCGTGGCCCTGTTCATGCTGCTCGTGGCGATCGAGGCCATGCTGCTGCCCTTCCTCCTTGCCTCGGTCAGGCGTGCTGTGCAGACCCGCACAGCCCTGCGCCAGCAGCTGGCCGAAGATGTCGCCCGGCACGGGCCGCTCATCCTGGTCACGGCCACGACGGCCGCTGTGATGGCGAAGGCACTGCCTGTCCTCGAGGAGGCGACACTGGTCCTGTTCCTCGTCCCTCTGGTCGTTCTCCAGCTGGCGGTCGGACGGCAGCGAGAGATCAAGGCGGCGCAGGTGCAGACCGTCGGAGCGCTGGCTCGGCTCACCGACCAGGCGGGGCTGACCGCACCCGGTCACGGGGAGCGGGTGGCGGCTCTGGCCGTGCCCGTGGCCCGCGACGTGGGTGTCGACGAGCAGGACCTTCGGGACGTGGAGGCGGCGGCGCTGTTGCACGACCTGGGGCAGGTCGCCCTGACGTCCCGGATCCCCGGCGGCGCGACGATCGAGATCTCGCGGCGGGACCAGCGGGGGGTCGCGGCGGCCGGTGCGGCGATCCTGGCGAGGACGGCCCAGCTCTCCTCCTTGTCGGCCTGGGTCGCGGACGCCGGCGTCCCGCACCACCGCGCCATGGAGCGGGGTGACGTCGCGCTCCCACCTCGGGTCATTCGCGTGGTCTCTGCCTACGACGACCTGACCGGCCACCGCACCCCGTTGACCGGTGCTGTGGAACCGGTGCAGGCGCTGGACCGGCTCGTGCGCAACACGCCGCACGACTACGACCCGCAGGTGGTTCTCGCCCTCATCCGACAACTGGAGAGGCGCGGGGTCATCAGCCACCGCCAGGCGGCGGAGCTGCGCGGCTGAGGGTCTCCACAGGACCCGGCGTTAGCCTGTGCGGGTGCTGCTTGCCATCGACACCGCTACCCACGCCATCGGTGCCGCCGTCCACGACGGTCAGGCCGTGCGCGCCCGCGTCGTGCGCGAGGACGCCCGCAAGCACGCCGAGCTGCTCACCCCCGCGATAGAGGAGGTGCTACGCCAGGCCGAGGTCGGGCGCGACCAGCTCACGGCCGTCGTCTGCGGCGTCGGGCCTGGCCCCTTCACGGGTCTGCGCGTGGGCGTGGTGACCGCCCAGGTCCTGGCGCACGCTCTGGGTCTCCCCGCGCCGCAGGGCATCTGCTCCCTCGACGCCCTGGCGCACGCCGTCCGGGACCAGCACGAGGGCGAGCTGCTCGTCGCGACCGACGCCCGCCGCAAGGAGGTCTACTGGGCCCGCTACCGCGTCGAGCAGGGCCGGGCCAGCCGTCTCGACGGTCCTGGGGTGGCCCGGGCCATCGACCTACCGGACGAGCTCCGCGAGCTGCCGGTCGTCGGCCGCGGCGCACTGCTCTATCCCGACGCTCTGCCCCACCTGCTTGCCGAGGGCCCCCGCGACGTCGATCCCGGCGAGCTCGCTGACCTTGCTGTCCGGCTGCGCACCGGCGTCCACCCCGACGCCGAGAGCGCCCTGCTTCCCCCGGAGCCGCTCTACCTCCGCCGCCCCGACGCCGTGGCGCCCGTGGGTATGCCGACACCGGCCGGAGGATAGCTGGTGGGGGACGTGCGACTGCGTGAGGTGGACTGGCGGGACCTGGCCACGATGGCCGCGCTGGAGGGCGAGATCTTCCCCGACGACGCCTGGAGTGAGGCGACGATGTGGGCTGAGCTGGCCATGCGCCCGCGCCGCGCCTACCTCGTGGCCGACGATGGCGCGCAGGGTGGAGGTCTGCTGGGGTATGCCGGCCTTGACCTGGCTGGCGACGTGGCAGACGTGATGACCGTCGCAGTGGATCCTCGAGCCAGAGGTCGTGGACTGGGCAGGGCGTTGCTGACGGGCCTGCACGACCTGGCCCGTGACGCCGGCTGCGGTGCGGTCATGTTGGAGGTCCGCGCCGACAATGACTCCGCGGTAGGGCTCTACCGCGCCCACGGGTACGAGGTGGTCCGCACCCGACCGGGTTACTACCGGGACGCGGCGGGCGGCCCCGCGCGGGACGCCCTGATCATGCGCAAGGAGCTTGACGAGGATGACTGAGCACGAACCGCTGGTGCTGGGCGTGGAGAGCAGTTGCGATGAGACGGGGGTGGGCATCGTCCGCGGCCGCACGCTGTTGACCAACGCGGTCGCTAGCAGCGTTGACGAGCACGCACGCTTCGGCGGGGTGGTGCCGGAGGTGGCCAGCCGGGCACACCTGGAGGCCATGGTGCCCACCATCCAGCGCGCCTGCGACGAGGCCCGGGTCCGTCTCACCGATGTTGACGCCATCGCGGTGACGGCCGGTCCCGGGCTGGCCAGTGCGCTCGTGGTGGGCGTCGCAGCGGCCAAAGCATTGGCGCTGGCTCTCGACAAGCCGCTCTACGGGGTCAACCATCTCGCCGGACATGTCGCGGTGGACGCACTTGAGCACGGGCCGTTGCCCGAGCCACTCATCGCCCTGCTCGTCAGCGGCGGACACTCGAACCTGCTGCTGGTCCGGGACATCACCCAGGACGTGGAGTCGCTGGGCGCCACCCTGGACGACGCAGCGGGGGAGGCCTTCGACAAGGTCGCTCGAGTGCTGCAACTGCCCTACCCGGGTGGCCCGCACATCGACCGGGTCGCCACGGACGGGGACCCTCGCGCCATCGCTTTCCCGCGCGGGTTGACCTCCGGGCGAGACCTGGAACGGCATCGCTTCGACTACTCCTTCTCAGGCCTGAAGACCTCGGTGGCGCGGTGGGTCCAGCACCGTGAGGTGGCGGGCGAGCAGGTCCCGGTCGCCGACGTCGCCGCGAGCTTTCAGGAGGCGGTGGCGGACGTGCTGACCCGCAAGGCCGTCGCGGCCTGCCGGGAGCACGGGGTCGAGGACCTGCTCATAGGGGGTGGGGTCGCGGCCAACAGTCGATTGCGGGCGCTCGCCGAGGAACGCTGCGCCGCTGCGGGGATCCGGTTGAGAGTGCCGCGGCCGGCGCTGTGCACCGACAACGGCGCCATGATCGCTGCGTTGGGTGCTGAGATGGTCATGCGCGGACGGACTGCCTCAAGACTCGACCTGCCCGCCGACTCCTCCCAGTCGATCGAGCTGATCCAGGTCTGACGGAGGCCGCGTCGACGGCGTCGACCCTGCCCTGCCCCCTCCTCAGAAGGGTGGTGGGTCGTCGTCGCTGCGCTGGCTCCAGGGTGTCTGCCGGTCGTGCTCGGGGCGGTTGGGGCGGTCGGTGAGTCCCCACCGGTGGCCGCCGGGGTAGCGGGGCCTGTCCTGGTCACTGGTCGCAGGCGGTTGCCGTTGTCCGCTGCCCGGGGAAGTCTTGCCCTGGACGGCCACCCCGTCCCCGGAGGTGGTGTCACCGCCGGACGAGCCTCCTGCACGGGTATCGCCGGGCACGGCGCTGCTGGGTGGGGCGGTGCTGGGTGGGGTGGTACGGGCGAGGGCTGCTGCGGTGTCGGCGCGGTCGCGGGCGGCGGGTGCGGGGCCGGGGGTACGGCGCCCGGTGAGGGGGTCGCGGTGGGACAGGCCGATGGTGATGTCGCCCCCGAACCGGGCCAGGTGCGCTCGTCGTAGGTGTCGTCATCGCCCTCGTTCAACCGCTCCCCGGCGCCCCGGTAACACAGGGCCTGGTAGACCTCGCGGTTGATCTGGTCCGCCACGTCGTCCTCCGGGACGGTGGCGACGCGTTCGAGGGCGTCGACCATGAGGGTGACCAGCTCCCGGTAGTCATGCACCCGGGTCCGGTACACGCGGGACAGGGTGGTGGTCCAGGTGACGTCACGGTTGGCGTGCAGCACCGCGTCCCAGGCCTTGGCGGTCTTGGGGTCGTGGTGCCAGGTGTCCAACACCTGCCCATTGGTCTCCCTCGTGAGGCCGCCGGTGCCGTGCGGGATGACGTGGTCGACCTGACAGGCACCGGCGTGGTGATCACACCCCGGTGCCCGGCAGGTCACGTCGGCCGCGGCCAGCTGGGCCCGCATCGCCGCATCGAAGCTGTACGCCGTGGTCGAGCGTTCCAGGCACCGCCCGTCAGCGGGGTCGACCAGGAGCCGCACGAACGTGCTCCCCGGCGACAACGCGAGCCGCCGCACCAGGTCCGGTCCGAGGAACTTCGGCTGCTTGCCCAGCACGCGACCCACCCACGCCACCCGCGGCACCCTCCGCTGGCCCTGGTGATGGGCAGAGTCCTCCCCAGGGTCCGGACCCTGACCATGGGCGGAGTCCTTCCCGGGGTCCTGTCGGGCGGTGCGGCTGGTGTGGTCGATGTCGTGGTTGCGGGCGGCGCGGACCGAGGGCAGGCAGGCCGGGCAGCCCGGTGCGCCCGTGTGCCCAGCCGCTCCCTCAGCTTCTCCGGCCCCTCCAGCCTCTCCGGCCTCTCCGGCCTCTCCGGATCCATCGTCGGCTGCTTCGGTGGTGGTGGTGCGGTGGACGCCGGGCAGGGTGTGGGCGGTGGCGGGGTCGTGCAACGCCAACAAGGGCACGATCACCTGCAGGATCGCCGGGGGCAGGGCGGACAGGGCAGCGATGACCTGTGGTGTCCACCCGGCCGCGACCAGGTCCTGCGGCGTGGGCTGGGTCGACTTGAAGATGTCCAGGTCGGGCAGCTCGTGCGCGCCGATCGTCGCATGCCCCAACAGGGCGATCCCGATATCGTTCGCCAGCTGCGCCACGGTCCGTGCGTCGCCGGCGCCGCGGGCAGCACGGGCGGCCTTGTCCAACCGGTCCCCCAACGCCAGCACCTTCAGGGCAGTGCCGGTGAAACACACCTGCGCGGTGCCGTCCTCGTTGACCCGGACCCACATCGACCGGGCCCGGTACGCAGCCTCCCGCGCCGCCCGCGCCGCCTCCGCCGCTTCCACCGACGCCTGGTCGCCCGGGTCGGGACAGGCCGCGACCTTGGTCACCTCTCGCTCCAGCACCGTCCAGAACAGCCCATGCCCCCACGGCGCCCTCGTCACGGTCCCATCGGCCTCCAGGCGTTCGGGGACGCACGTGCCCGCCTCATCGGCCAGCATCACGCTCGCCACGTGCGCGGCGTCGGCCGCGGACAGCTTCGCCTTGTCACACGCCCGCCACAGGCCACGCACCAGGGCCCAGGTGACGGTCCCGCGGGACAGGGCACTGTTGACCGGGGTCCGGAACGCGGCCGGTGCGGTCGCGACCGCGACCAGGGTCGCGGTCTCCGCCCGCGACCAGCCCGTGGCCGGCGTCAGGTCCTGCCGCACCCGCGCCTTGGTCCGCCACCGCCACCGCTGCCGACCAGTCGCCGACAACTCCCCCACGTCCAACACCCCACGACGGGCCAGCTCGGCCCGGCCCATCGCGCTCACCCCCTCAGCCACCGCCACCAGCCGCACCCGCTCCAGGCGGGCAATGACCTGGTTCACCGCCTCCACCGCCGTCTGCGCACGATCCGCCACCGCACACAACCCATCCACCGACCCCGCCTCCTCACCCCCGGCCTCATCGGACTGACGAGTGATGCCCTCCGGCAGGGCCGGCCTGGAGAACGGCACAAACCCTGCCTCCACCCCCGCCACCGGCTGACCAGTCATGGCTGCGCCGGTGAGCAGGACCGCGTCCGCGAACACCGCCACCGCCCCCGCATCCAGGCCCGCCCGCGCCAGCACCGCCTCCAACTCACCCCGCAGGCCAGGGACGGCCGAAGCCCCCGCACCCTCACGAGACCCATCCCGCTTCATCCCCAACCACCCCCTCTCCAGTGGGCCCACAACCGGCCCGGCACCCCCGCCCGGAACTCCCCCTCCCGACGGTTCGTGACCGACACCCACATACTAGAACGCCAGTACGACACACCCTCGACTTATCCACAGCGATGTTCGTGATGTCTCTGGACACTGGTGAGAGTCCTGCATCGCGACATCGGGACACTCCGCCAACCGTCACGCTCGCGCAGCCGCCGTCAGGTGGCCTTCCCAGGCTCGTCAGGTGGCCTGCACAGGCTCCACGACCACGGCGACAGGCGTCCCAGCCACTCGGGTCAGGACCAGGACCGCCTCGGCGGACCCGGCCCGGCCCGGCCGCAGCCGCAGCTCGGTACGGAAGCGGTCGGGGTCGGTCGGGACGCCCCGCTTCTTGATGGTCACGCGCCCGAACCCACGCTGACGAAGCCAGCCCCTGACCATCTTGGCGTGGAGCGGGAGGACTTCTCGCACGGCATACCAGCGCGCCCAGGGAAGGGGAGTGACTGCCGGTGCGCTGACGTAGCCGGTGCCGTGGTCCAGCTCCCGGCCTCCCGTCAGGGCGGTCAGGGCGTCGACCCGGCCGGCGGCCAGCACCGCGCGGTCCGGCTCGGCCAGGAACGGTCCCAGGTCGGCAGGGTCGTCGAGGGGTTCTGCCTCGCTGTCGGGAGCATCGACCTCAACCCAGCGCACCTCACCGAAGGGGTCCGTCGTGCCGACCACCGCCCGCCGCCCAGCGTTGCGGACCGCTGCCCGCCACCAGACTGCGCACTCGACGACGCTGCCGTCGACGGAGACCCACTCGGCCTCGGTGCCGGCTGGGAGGTGGGCGTGCGGGAAGCCGGGGGAGAGCTTGGCTCCGGTGGCGGCGGCGTCCACCGCGACCTGCTGCACCACCGTCCACGACGGTGAGAGCTCCTCAAGCCGGAACACCCGCCGGGTCCGCCCCCGCACGTCGGCCACCCCGGGGGTGCGGCGCGCCGGGTCCAGGAAGGCCCCGTCATCCGGACCGACAGACACCCTGGTCGCATCTCCCACCCGGACCTCGACACCGGCCAGGTCCGCCAGGTTCGCGCGGGCCGCGACCGACACAGCAGGGTCGCTCTCGACCGCCGTCACCTGCAGGCCAGCCTCGGCCAGCCCGCGTGCATCCAGCCCGAGCCCGCAGCCCAGGTCCCAGACATGCGCGACGCCGGTGGCACGCCATCGCAGGGCGCGGCGTGCGGCGACTGCTGGCCGGGTCGCCTGCTCGAGGCCGTCCTGGGTCAGCAGCAGCCGGTCCGCGAGCGGGCCGAGCCGTGGGCGGGCCGCAGCCCGGAGCCGCGACTGGGTCAGCGCCGCGGCCACCAGCGCAGGTTCGTGCCCCTCGGCCCGCAGCCGGGTGCCGAGGGCCAAGGCCGCGTCCTCGTCGTAGGGCGGCAGCGAGGCGAGGAGGTCCGCGCCCTCGCCCTCGGCCAGGCGGATCAGCAGCTCTGTGTCCGGACGCTCCACCCCACCATTGTCGGGTCAGGCCGGTGCGAGCATGGCGCCGGCCGACCGACCGACTAGATTGGGCGGTATGCCGCTGCTCTCGCCCGACGTGCACAAACTCTTACGGCGCGGCCGCAAGCTCGCCCTGGTGACGGCGGGCGTCACGGTGGCAGGGCAGGTGACGCTGGGGGCAGCGATCATGGTGGCGGACGCGCTCCGCAAGCAGCGGGACTATGCGGAGGACAAGGTGCCCGAGCACCCGCCGCGCATCGCGGACGTCGACGGTAACGAGCTGAAGACGTACACCTTCGGCCGGCACCTCTACGACGACATGGTCAAGGCCATCGACGAGGCCCGGGACTTCGTCTACCTCGCCTCCTACATGTGGAAGGGCGACGAGGTGGGACAGGCGTTGAAGGACGCCGTCCTGCGGGCGGCAGAGCGCGGGGTGCTGGTCTGCATCGTCTACGACGGCTTCGCCAACCTCGTCGTGCCGAGGGAGTTCAAGAGCTTCCCGGACAGCATCCACGTGATGCCTTTCCCGGTGATGCGCACCGCCATCCCGATCATCGACATCCGCAGCACCGGCCGCGACCACCGCAAGATCCTCGTGGTGGACGGCCGGGTCGGTTTCGTGGGTGGTTACAACATCGGATCTCTGTATGCCGAGAGCTGGCGGGACACCCACCTCCGGGTGACCGGCCTCGCGGTATGGGAGCTGCAGAACGCCTTCGTGGACTTCTGGAACCGGCACCGCGGCCCGCGGGCCCGCCTGCCCGAGCTTCCGGACAGCGGCATCCAGCGGTGGAACAGCACCATCCACGCGGCGCGCAACGAGCCCAGCCGAGTCATCTACCCGGTGCGCGGCCTCTACCTGGAGGCGATCGACCGCGCGGCTCAGCGGGTCTGGATCACCCAGGGCTACTTCATCCCCGACCCCGAGATCAAGAACGCCGTGCTCGCGGCTGCGGGCCGCGGGGTGGACGTGCGGGTGATCCTGCCCGAGCGGTCCAACCACGTGCTGGCCGACCTGGTCGCCCAGGCCTATTTCGACGACCTGCTCGAGGGCGGGGTGCGCCTGTTCCACTACCGCGACGTCATGGTGCACGCCAAGACGATGACGGTGGACGGGCAGTGGTCGACCATCGGCACCGCCAACATCGACCGGCTCTCGCTCCAGGGGAACTACGAGATCAACCTGGAGATCATCGACCCGGACCAGGCCTCGCTGATGGAGCAGATCTTCGTCACCGACCTGGAGAACTGCGACGAGGTGACGCTGGAGCAGTGGCGGCAGCGTGCCTGGTACCGCAAGGGCGTGGAGCGGTTCCTTCGCCCGTTGCAGGTCATGCTCTGAGTCGTCGCGCTCGGTCGTCGCGGTCGGCCAAAGCCCCGGCGTGTTGGCACTCGGCTTGACCGAGTGCTAACCGTCGGCCTAGATTCGACTTAGCACTCAAGGCACGCAAGTGCCAGCCGCGAGCGCCGACCGATCCCCGCGACGGCGGTAGGCGCCAGCGGGGAGTGGCACCCGCAACGACCACACCGGCCGGTGGACACCATCGGCCGGACCACGAAAGGGAAGGTAACCGTGTCGGTTTCCATCAAGCCGCTCGAGGACCGCATCGTCGTCCAGGCCGTCGAGGCCGAGCAGACCACCGCCTCCGGCCTGGTCATCCCGGACACCGCCAAGGAGAAGCCCCAGGAGGGCGAGGTCCTGGCGGTCGGTCCCGGCCGCTGGAACGAGGACGGCGACGAGCGTGTCCCCATGGATGTCAAGGTCGGCGACCGCGTCATCTACTCCAAGTACGGCGGCACCGAGGTCAAGCACGGCGGCACCGAGTACCTGATCCTGAGCGCGCGTGACGTGCTCGCGATCGTCGGCTGACCCGCTCTGAAATTTCTGTGAGCCGCCCCGCCACACCCGCCCGTGCGGCGCGGTGAGGCGGGGCGCTCGCATGACCGACCACATACCACCGAAAGGAGCTGTGCGCCGATGGCGAAGCAGCTGCAGTTCAACGACGACGCCCGCAAGGCGTTGGAGCGGGGCGTCGACGCCCTGGCCAACGCGGTCAAGGTGACGCTGGGCCCCAAGGGCCGCAACGTCGTCCTCGACAAGAAGTGGGGCGCGCCCACCATCACCAACGACGGTGTGACGATCGCCCGCGAGGTCGAGCTGGAGGACCCCTACGAGAACCTGGGTGCCCAGCTGGCCAAGGAGGTCGCCACCAAGACCAACGACATCGCCGGTGACGGCACCACCACCGCGACCGTCCTGGCCCAGGCCATGGTCAAGGAAGGCCTGCGCAACGTGGCCGCCGGCGCCGGCCCGGCCGCGCTCAAGCGCGGCATGGACCAGGCCGTGAACGCCATCTCCGACCGCCTTCTGGAGACCGCCCGCGAGATCGAGGGCCGCGACGAGATCGCCCAGGTGGCCGGGCTGTCCGCCCAGGACCCCACGGTCGGCGAGCTGATCGGCGACGCCTTCGACAAGGTCGGCAAGGACGGCGTCATCACCGTGGAGGAGTCCTCCACCACGGCGATGGAGCTGGAGTTCACCGAGGGTATGCAGTTCGACAAGGGCTACCTCTCGCCCTACTTCGTCACCGACACCGAGCGCATGGAGGCCGTCCTGGAGGACGCCTACGTGCTGCTCCACCAGGGCAAGATCTCCAAGGTCTCCGACCTGCTGCCGCTGCTGGAGAAGGTCGTCGGCGCCGGCAAGCCCCTGGTGATCGTGGCCGAGGACATCGAGGGCGAGGCCCTGTCGACGCTCGTGGTCAACAAGATCCGCGGCACCTTCAACGCGGTCGCCGTCAAGGCCCCGGGCTTCGGTGACCGCCGTAAGGCGATGATGCAGGACATGGCCATCCTCACCGGTGGCCAGGTCATCACCGAGGAGGTCGGGCTGTCCCTGGAGACCGCCGACCTGGACCTGCTGGGCACCGCCCGCCGCGTGGTCTCCACCAAGGACGCCACGACCATCGTCGAGGGCGGTGGCGACCACCAGGCCGTCACCGACCGCGTCGCCCAGCTGCAGGCCGAGGCAGCCTCGACCGACTCCGACTGGGACCGGGAGAAGCTGCAGGAGCGGATCGCCAAGCTGGCCGGTGGCGTGTGCGTCATCAAGGTGGGCGCCCACACCGAGGTCGAGCTGAAGGAGAAGAAGCACCGGATCGAGGACGCCGTCTCCGCGACCCGCGCCGCGATCGAGGAGGGCATCGTCGCCGGTGGCGGCTCCGCCCTCATCCACGCCGCCGGTGCCGCCGACGAGCTCGGCCTGTCCGGTGACGAGGCCGTGGGCGCGACCATCGTCCGCAAGGCCGCGCAGGAGCCGCTGCGCTGGATCGCCGAGAACGCCGGCCTCCAGGGCTACGTGGCCACCACCAAGGTCTCCGAGATGCCCGCCGGGCAGGGCCTGAACGCTGCGACCGGTGAGTACGTCGACCTGGTCGCCGCCGGGGTCATCGACCCCGTCAAGGTCACCCGGTCGGCGCTGCGCAACGCGGCCTCGATCGCCTCGATGGTCCTGACCACGGACACTCTCGTGGTGGACAAGCCCGAGCACGACGAGGACGACCACGGGCACGGGCACAGCCACTGACGAACGGCTCGCAGGACCCTGACCTGCAGAAGGCCCCGGCGCAGCCTGCGCCGGGGCCTTCGTCGTGTCGCCGATGGGAAGCAGACCGTGTCGCGGGTGGGAAGCAGACCGTGTCGCCGGTGGGCGGCAAAGCGTGTCGCCGGTGGGAGGCAGACTGGGTCGCCGGTGGGGGGTGGGGGGAGTCGTTGCTCACCGGGTGCGGTTGAGGTCCACCTCGGCGTAGTGGGCGGCGCGTTCCTCCTCGGTCATGCCGCCCCATACCCCGTAGGGCTCGCGCACGGCCAGGGCGTGCGTGCGGCACTGCTCCAGCACGGGGCAGGCGGCGCAGACCTCCTTGGCCCGCTCGTCGCGGCGCCTCCGGGCCGGGCCTCGCTCACCCTCGGGGTGGAAGAAGACCTCCGGGCTGGTGGTCCGGCACAGCCCCTCGAACTGCCACTCCCACAGCTCCGCGATGGGTCCGGGCTGGCTCATCGCCTCCGTCACGCCGACCTGCTCCTCTCCGCCGGCACGGGTCCTCGACCCTGCCCGCTGTGGCCCGAACGTTACCCGAGGTGATGGGTCCACCGGGGAAATGTCGCCATGAGAACTGGGCCGGGAAAGTGCCGCGCGTGGCCGACGGGTGTGGCCGGTGCGGGTCGGGTGCGGGTCGGGTGCGGGTCCGGTGCGGGTGCCGCGCGGTCCGGGCACCCGTCGGCGCCCGTCGGCACCCGTCGGCACCCGTGGCGTCGCGACTTACACTCGGAGCATGATGTCTGGCGAGATGCCCGCCCTGCCCGACGCCTTCGCCCGCGTCGGCCTCACCTACGACGACGTGCTCCTGCTGCCGGGGGAGACCGACCTCACCCCGGACCAGATCGACACCACCAGCCGGATGACGCGCGAGATCTCCCTGAAGGTGCCGTTCATCTCCGCCGCCATGGACACCGTCACCGAGTCCCGGATGGCGATCGCCATGGCCCGCCAGGGCGGCATCGGCATCCTGCACCGCAACCTGTCGATCGAGGACCAGGCCTACCAGGTCGACCTCGTCAAGCGCACCCAGACGGGTCTGATCAGCAACCCGGTGACGATCGGCCCGGACGCCACCCTGGAGGAGCTGGACCGGATCTGCGGGGAGTACCGCGTCTCCGGCCTGCCCGTCGTCGACGGGACCGGGTTGCTGCTCGGCATCTGCACCAACCGTGACCTGCGCTTCGTCCCCGTGGCCGAGTGGGAGGACACCCTGGTCCGCGACGTGATGACCCCCACGCCGCTGGTGACCGCCCCGCCCGACGTCTCCCGCGAGGAGGCGACCGCGATCCTGCGGGCGCACAAGCGGGAGCGGCTGCCCCTCGTGGACGGCGAGGGCCGACTGCAGGGCCTGATCACGGTGAAGGACTTCGTCAAGAACGAGCAGTACCCCCGCGCCTCGCAGGACGCGCAGGGCCGCCTCCTCGTGGGCGCGGCCATCGGCTACTTCGGCGACGCCTGGGAGCGGGCGACCACGCTGATCGAGGCCGGGGCCGACGTCCTGGTGGCGGACACGGCGCACGGGCACGTCCGGCTGCTCATCGAGATGGTGTCGCGGCTGAAGAAGGACCCGGCGACCCGGCACGTGCAGGTGGTCGGCGGCAACGTCGCCACGGGGGAGGGCGCCCGGGCGTTCGTCGAGGCCGGGGCCGACGCGGTCAAGGTCGGGGTCGGGCCGGGGGCGATCTGCACGACCCGCGTGGTCACCGGGGTCGGCGCCCCGCAGCTGACGGCCGTGCACGAGGCCGCGATGGCGATCCGGGGCAGCGGTGTTCCGGTGATCGCCGACGGCGGGATGAAGTACTCCGGCGACATCCCCAAGGCTCTGGTGGCCGGTGCGGAGTCGGTGATGATGGGCTCGATGCTGGCCGGCTGCGAGGAGGGTCCGGGCGACCTGATCTTCGTCAACGGCAAGCACTACAAGGCCTACCGCGGGATGGGCTCGCTCGCGGCGATGAGCTCGCGGGGCAAGACGTCGTTCTCCAAGGACCGCTACTTCCAGGCCGAGGTCGTCAACGACGACCAGCTGATCCCCGAGGGCGTCGAGGGCAAGGTGCCCTACAAGGGCGCGGCCAGCTCGGTGGTCCACCAGATGCTGGGCGGCCTGCGGCAGGCGATGTTCTACGTCGGGGCGCAGACGGTGCCCGACCTGAGGGAGAAGGGGCGTTTCGTGCGGATCACCCAGGCCTCCCTGCAGGAGTCGCACCCGCACGACATCGAGATCACCGCGGAGGCACCCAACTACGGGTGAGGTATGCCGTCACCGGTCCAGGCCGGCCCGGCCGGCCCCGGGCCGGACCCGGGGAGACTCGGGAGACCGGGCGGGAGCCGCCGGGTGTCGGTGGCCGGGAGCGGTCCGGGCACTGGGTAGCCTGGGACGGTGACTGAGATCGAGATCGGGCGGGGCAAACGCGGCCGACGGGCCTACTCCTTCGACGACATCGCGGTCGTCCCCTCCAGGCGCACCCGGGACCCGGAGGAGGTCTCGATCTCCTGGCAGATCGACGCCTACCACTTCGGGATGCCGGTGCTCGGTGCGCCGATGGACTCGGTGGTCTCGCCGCAGACCGCGATCGAGCTCGGTCGCCTGGGCGGCCTGGGCGTGCTGGACCTCGAGGGGCTGTGGACCCGCTACGACGACCCCACCGTGGCGCTGCAGGAGATCGCCGCGCTGGAGGGGGAGGCGGCCACGGCCAGGATGCGGGAGCTGTATGCCGCGCCCGTGCAGCCTGAGCTGATCGTCGAGCGGCTGCGCGAGATCCGGGAGGCGGGCGTGACGGTGGCGGGGGCCCTGTCGCCGCAGCGGACCCAGCAGTACTGGCGCACCGTCGTCGACGCCGGGGTCGACCTCTTCGTCATCCGGGGCACGACAGTGTCGGCCGAGCACGTCTCCAGCCGCGCCGAGCCGCTGAACCTCAAGCGCTTCATCTACGAGCTGGACGTCCCGGTCATCGTCGGCGGTGCCGGCACCTACACCGCCGCCCTGCACCTCATGCGCACCGGGGCGGCGGGCGTCCTCGTCGGCTTCGGCGGCGGGTCGACGCACCGCACCCGCTCCTCGCTCGGCATCCACGCCCCGGCCGCCTCGGCCATCGCCGACGTCGCCGCCGCCCGGCGCGACTACCTCGACGAGTCCGGTGGTCGCTACGTGCACGTCATCGCCGACGGCGGCGCGAGCGTGTCCGGGGAGATCGTCAAGGCCGTGGCCTGCGGCGCCGACGCGGTGATGATGGGTGCCGCGCTGGCCCGGGCCGAGGAGGCACCGGGCGCCGGCTACCACTGGGGCAGCGAGGCGCACCACCCGGAGCTGCCGCGCGGGGACAAGGTCCACGTCGGCACGGTGGGCACGATGGAGGAGGTGCTCCTGGGTCCCGGCCGGACCGCCGATGGCACCACGAACATGATGGGGGCCCTGCGCCGGGCGATGGCGACGACCGGCTACACCGACCTCAAGGAGTTCCAGCGGGTGGAAGTGGTGGTGGCACCGTATGGCGGGTACTGACCACAGTGCGGGCTCCGGGTCCGAGAACCGGGTCGGCCAGCTGCGGGTGAGCAAGGACGCGGTGCACGTGCGCCGCCGTCGGCTGGCGGCCGTCGGCCTGGTCGGGGTCCTGCTGCTCGGGGGCTGCGGGGCCAACGCGCTGCTCGGCGGTGGCGAGCAGGACTCCACCGCGACGACGGGCGCACCGACGGCCGGCCCGGCCGAGGCGATGGCCCCCGTCACCGGCGACACCCCGGACGGGCAGGACGACGCAGAGACCAGCGGCCAGGCGGACGCCGGCGCAGGCTCCGGTGACGAGACCGGGCAGGAGGACGGCGCGGCGGGGGAGCAGCCGGGCGGCAGCGAGGACGAGGCGCAGGAGACTCAGGGGACGCAGGAGTTCGACTGGGAACGCGACCCGGTCGCCGCGGAGCACCCCAGCGACGCCACCGCGATGGAACGGGTGGACTACCTCACCGGTGGCCTGACGCCCAAGTCCGTCATGGCCTCCGGGCACGGTCTGGCCATCGCGAACAACATGATGTACAGCCATACCTCCACCGTCTTCGACACCACGACCCGCGAGCAGCTGGCGGTGCTGTCCGACAGCGTGGACGTGTCCGAGTTCGGCGTCGAGGGGCACCCGGGCACCTCCCAGGGCGCGCCCGTGGAGGCCGTCTGGACCGACGACGGCCGCTACGCCTACGTCTCCCAGTACACGATGTACGGGCAGAACTTCGGTCGCGAGGGTTTCGACAACTGCACCGTCCACGACGGGGTCGGCCCGTCGATGCTCTACCGCTTCGACGCCCACGAGATGGCGTGGGACCAGGTCATCAAGGTGGGCGCGGTGCCCAAGTACGTCGCGCTCAGCCCCGACCAGTCCACGCTCCTGGTCAGCAACTGGTGCGACGCGACGCTGTCGATCGTCGACACCCAGCTCGGGGAGGAGACCGGCACCATCGCGATGGACGCCGCGCCCCGCGGCATCGTGATCATGCCCGACAACAACACCGCCTACGCGGTCGCGATGTATGCCGACCAGCTCTACGAGATCGACATCGCCGAGCAGACCTCGGAGGTCATCCGCGAGATCGGGCCGCGGCCGCGGCACCTCAACCTCACCGAGGACGGCTCGACCCTCTACCTGACCGTCAGCGGCGCCAACGCGATCTACAAGATCGACACCGCCAGCGGGGAGATCGTCGACCAGGTCACCCCGGGGGTTGAGCCGCGCAGCGTGGCGATGTCGCCGGACGAGTCGGCGCTCTACGTCGTCAACTACGACGAGGCCACCGTGTCCAAGATCCGGACCTCCGACATGGAGGTCATCGACCGGGTCCAGGTCGACGCCAACCCGATCGGCATCGACTACGACCCGGTCACGAACACGGTCTGGGTGGCCTGCTACAGCGGCTCCATCTACGTCTTCGACGACCAGGACGCGCTGCTCTGACGCCCAGGAGCCTCCCTTACCCTGGGGGGGTGATCCGCACCGCCCTCAAGCCGGCCTGGCTGGCCCTCCTGGCCCTGCTGATCGCCGTCGTCGTCGCGTTCTACCAGCTGGGGATGTGGCAGATCGGTGTCAGCTCCAACACCGCAGCCCGGGAGATGGCCGCCGTCCAGACCGCCCGTCCCACCGAGCCGCTGGGGCAGGTGACCGCGCCGCACCAGACCTTCCCCGACGACGGGGCCGGTCTCTCGGTCAGCGTCGAGGGCGAGTATGTCGCCGAGCACCAGTTCCTCGTGCCCCACCGGCTGCTGGACGGGCAGGAGGGGTACTGGGTGGTGACCCCGCTGCGGACCGACGCCTCCGGTGCCGACGCGCTGATCCCGGTGATGCGCGGCTTCGTCACCGACCCCGGCCTGGCGGACCTGCCGCCCGAGACGCCGGTCGCGCTCCTGGGGACCCTGGCCCCCGCCGAGACCCCAGTGTTCGACGACTTCCCGGAGGGGCAGCGGGGCGCCATCGACACCGCCGACCTGGCCAACGACTGGGACCTGCCGATCTACAACGCCTTCATCTTCCTCGTCGAGGAGACCCCCACGCTCACCTCCGCCCAGGTGCAGCCGGTGCCGCCGCCGGTCTTCGGCGAGAGCGGCATCGAGTGGCGCAACTTCGGCTACGGCCTGCAGTGGTTCGTCTTCGCCGCGTTCGCCTGCTACATGTACTACCGGTTCCTGCGGGACGCGACGCGCCGGGAGAAGGAGGAGCGGGTAGAACGCGCGGACCTTGTGGATCGCGCGCCCGGCGCCTCGGTCGCTCCCGGCCCGGACGCACAGTCCGGCCCGGACGACCCGGACGGACAGCACGACCCTGCTGCACGGCATACCCCGCCCGCCGCCACGATGGCCGGCACGGCACCCACCCGAGAAGGAGACACCGCATGACCCCCCGCGCCAAGCTCACGTTCTTCCGCGTGATGGCCTTCCTGGTGGGGGTGTTCCTGCTCATCCTGGCCACCCACATGGTGCTCTACTACGGCTTCGGCAACGACGTCCTGGCCTGGTGGCCCGCCCCGCACGGCTGGTTCTACATGGTCTACATCGCCGCCACCGCGATGCTCGGCTTCGAGCTGCGCTGGGGGCTGGGCAAGATGGTGGGCGTGATGCTGGCCGGCTGCGTGCCGTTCCTGTCCTTCTGGGTCGAGCACAGGATCTCCGCGCAGGCCAAGGGAGCGATCGAGGAGCTGGAGCGCGACGCGGATAAGGTTGCCGCGTGAGCACCCCCGCACCCGCGCGACCCGTCCTCGTCGTCGACTTCGGCGCCCAGTACTCCCAGCTCATCGCCCGGCGGGTGCGGGAGGCCGACGTCTACAGCGAGATCGTCCCGCACACCACGTCGGCGGAGGAGATCCTGGCCAAGGACCCCGCGGCGATCATCCTCTCCGGCGGGCCGTCCTCGGTCTACGCGCCGGACGCGCCCGGGCTGGACGAGGCGGTCGTCACGGCCGGGGTGCCCGTCCTGGGCATCTGCTACGGCTTCCAGGCGATGGCGCAGACCCTCGGCGGCGCGGTCGAGCGGACCGGGCAGCGTGAGTACGGCCAGACCGTCGCCACCGTCGAGGACACCGGGAGCACGCTCTTCGCCGGCCAGCCGGGGGAGCAGGTCGTGTGGATGTCGCACGGGGACGCGGTGACGCAGCCGCCCGAGGGCTGCGCGGTGACCGCCAGCAGCCCCGGCGCCCCGGTCGCCGCCTTCGAGGACGACGAGCGCAAGCTGTACGGCGTCCAGTGGCACCCCGAGGTGCTGCACACCGCCCACGGCCAGCAGGTCCTGCGAAACTTCCTCACCCGCGGCGCGGGCCTGGACCAGACCTGGACCAGCGAGAACGTCGCCCAGCAGCTGATCGAGCAGATCCGCGAGCAGGTCGGCCAGGACCGCGTGCTGTGCGCCCTCTCCGGCGGCGTCGACTCCTCGGTCGCGGCCGCCCTGGTGCAGCGGGCCGTCGGCGACCAGCTGACCTGCGTCTTCGTCGACCACGGCCTGCTGCGCGATGGCGAGGCCGCACAGGTCGAGCACGACTTCGTCGAGGCCACCGGCGTGGACCTCGTCGTCGTCGACGCCCGTCAGCGCTTCCTCACCGCACTCTCGGGGATCAGCGACCCGGAGGCCAAGCGCAAGGCCATCGGCCGGGAGTTCATCCGCGTCTTCGAGCAGGCCGCCCGTGACGTGGTGCAGGACCGCGGCGACGACGAGCACCCGGTCAAGTGGCTGGTGCAGGGCACGCTCTACCCCGACGTCGTCGAGTCCGGCGGGGGCGCCGGCACCGCCAACATCAAGAGCCACCACAACGTCGGCGGGCTGCCCGACGACCTGCAGTTCTCCCTCATCGAGCCGCTGCGCACCCTGTTCAAGGACGAGGTGCGCCAGGTCGGCCTGGAGCTGGGCGTGCCCGAGTCGATCGTGTGGCGCCAGCCGTTCCCGGGGCCGGGGCTGGGGATCCGCATCGTCGGGGAGGTGACCGCGGAGCGGCTGGACGTGCTGCGCCGCGCGGACCTCATCGCCCGCGAGGAGCTCACCGCCGCCGGTCTGGACCGCGACATCTGGCAGTGCCCCGTGGTGCTGCTCGCCGACGTCCGCTCCGTCGGGGTCCAGGGCGACGGCCGCACCTACGGCCACCCGATCGTGCTGCGCCCGGTCTCCTCCGAGGACGCGATGACCGCCGACTGGAGCCGGCTGCCCTACGACGTCCTGGCCCGGATCTCCTCCCGGATCACCAACGAGGTCGAGGACGTCAACCGGGTGGTGCTGGACATCACCTCCAAGCCGCCGGGGACCATCGAGTGGGAGTGAGGGGTATGCGGCCCCGCACCACCGCCGCGCTCGCCGCCGGCAAGGCCGCCCGCCTGGCGTCCCGCCTGCGCGGGGGCGGCTCCGCCCTGCCCGGGCTGGTGGCCGAGCGGATCGACCCCGGTGTGCTGCGGCATACCCTGGGCAGCCTGCCCCGGGGGGTCGTGGTCGTGTCCGGGACCAACGGCAAGACCACCACCACCAAGATGCTGGTCGCGCTGCTGCGCGCGCACGGGCTGCGGGTCTTCACCAACCCCACCGGCTCCAACTTCACCCGAGGGGTCATCTCGGCCCTGCTGGGCGAGGTCGGGCTCGGGGGACGCGTCGACGCCGACCTGGCCGTCGTCGAGCTGGACGAGGCGCACGCCCTCCACTTCGCCGCGCAGGTGGCGCCCACGCACGCCCTGCTGCTCAACGTCGCGCGGGACCAGCTGGACCGGTTCGCCGAGATCGACCACACCGCCCGCCTGCTGACCACCCTGGGCCAGGCCACCACGGGCGGCGTGGTGCTCAACGCCGACGACTCCTTCATCTCCCGGATCCGTGAGCACCTGCAGCCCGGGGTCGAGGTCGGCTGGTTCGCGGTCGACCCCTCGGTGGCCGACCGGCTGCCCGAGCTGCAGGAGGCGGACGTCCGCTTCGCCGAGGACGAGCAGCGTCCCGACCTCGGTGACGGCGCGGCCCTGCTGCTGCCGGCAGAGGACGGCCGCTCCTGCACCGTGCGACTGCCCGACGGGTCGGACGTCGGCCCGGTGACGCTGCGGCAGCGCGGTCTGGCGGCGATGATCAACGCCACCGCCGCGACCGCCATGGCCCGTCAGCTGCTGGGCGAGGACTTCCGGGCGGAGGTGGCGGCGGAGGCCCTGGCCGCGGTCACCCCGCCCTTCGGTCGCGGTGAGGTCATCGACGCCGGTGGGGTGCCGCTGGAGCTGGTGCTGGTCAAGAACCCGGCCGGGTTCACCGTCGCCCTGGGCACCTACGGCAGCGAGCCGGTGGCCACGATGATCGCGATCAACGACAACTACGCCGACGGCCGCGACGTGTCGTGGCTCTACGACGTCTCCTTCGAGTCGCTGCGCGAGCGGGGCGTGGCGCTGACCAGCGGCGTCCGCGGCTGGGACATGGCGCTGCGGCTGCGCTACGACGGCGTGGAGGTGGGTGAGGTCGAGACCGACCTGGACCGGGCCCTCGATCAGTTCCTCACCCGTCACCAGGGAGAGCCGATGCGCATCTTCACCTCCTACACCGCGATGATGCACCTGCGCCGCCGCCTGGCCGACCGCTTCGGCCTGGCCCGCTTCGGCGAGGACCCGGCGGCATGAGCGCCGACGACGTGGACACGACAGACCCCGTGCAGGACGTGCGCACCCCGCTCCCGGACGACGTCGCCGCCCTGGCCGACGTCCCGGCCGACAAGGGCGAGGTGCACCTGGTGCACCTCTATCCCCGCGAGATGAGCATCTACGGCGACCTCGGCAACACCCGCTGCCTGGCGGCCCGGTTGCGCTGGCACGGCTACCGACCGGTCGTGCACAACCACCATCCCGGCGACACCTGGCCGGACCGCGTCGACCTGGTCCTGGGCGGCGGCGGGCAGGACAGCGGGCAGCTGAGGGTGCAGGAGGACCTCGCGGCGCAGGCCGACCGGCTGCGGGAGCTGGCGGCCGACGGGGTGCCCATGCTGATGATCTGCGGGATGTACCAGCTCTTCGGCAACGCCTTCATCACCGCGGAGGGGCACCGGCTGCCCGGGCTGGGCATCCTCGACGTCACCACCCGGGGCAACGCCACCCGGATGATCGGCCCGGTCGTGCTGGACACCGACCTCGGGCCGGTCGTGGGCTACGAGAACCACTCGGGGTCCACCGTCCTGGGAGAGGGACAGGCGCCCTTCGGCCGGGTGCGGCACGGGCAGGGCAACAACGGCTCGGACGGCACCGAGGGTGCCCGCACCGGCAACGTCATCGGCTCCTACCTGCACGGCCCGATCCTGCCGGCCAACCCCGGCCTGGCCGACGGTCTGCTGGAGGCGGCCGCACGCCGGGCCACCGGAGAGTGGGCACCGGCGCAGATCGACGACTCCCTCGCCCGGCAGGCCCACGGGCGCCAGGTGCGCCGGCTGCTCGGCTGAGCAGGCTCACCAGGCTCAGGGGACGGCAGGTCGTCGTCCCTGCACCCGCCACGCGACCAGCGCCGCCACGCCGAAGGGCACGACCACCAGGTGGGCGTAGATGGCGTAGAGCAGGGCGGTGGCCGAGGCGGCCCCGGCGCTGCCGCCGAGGACGACGAGCAGACCGGCGGTGCCGACCTCGGTCACGCCCAGCCCGCCGGGCGTGACGGCCACGGCCGTGAGCATCTGCCGGAAGGTGTAGGCCGCGATCAGCTCGGCCAGCGGCAGGTCCAGGCCCACGGAGCGGGCGGCCAGCCAGTAGAGGCCGAAGAGCAGGACGAACTGACCCGTCATGCCCAGGGTCATCTTCAGCCCCCCGTGCCGCACCACCGAGGCGATGCGGCGCCGCTGGTCGGTGATGACCTGGTCGACGCGACGCAGCCGGGTGCCCCGGCCGAACCAGCCGGCGACGGTGTGCACCAGCGTGACGATCTGCGCCGACACGGTGTCGGAGAAGACCATCAGGCAGGCCACGACGAGCACCCCGGTGCCGACGGCACCGGCGATCAGCGCGCCGTTGATGACGATGCGTGGCGCGTCGATCGGCCCCGCCACCAGCACCAGGGCGCCGATGACCGGCAGCGCGATGCGGGCCAGCAGGTTCCACAGGCCGGTCACCAGCAGCGAGGAGGAGATCTCCCGCTTCAGGAAGCCCCAGGAGCGGAACATCATGAACTGCAGCGCGAAACCGATGGCGGCGCCCAGGGGCAGCACGTTGGCGACCAGGGAGCTGACCGCGTTGGCCTGGAACCCCTGGCGGTGCCCCAGCCCCGGCAGGGACCCGGTCAGCACCCAGGTGTAGCAGGCCAGGGCCCCCACGAGCAGTGCGGCCATCGCCAGGGCGTCGGGCGCGCGGACGCGGGAGAGCTGGGCCCAGATCTCCGCCCACGAGGTGTCCAGGAAGTAGGGCAGCCCGTAGGCGATGAGCAGGACGACGAGGACCAGGCCGACCAGGGTCCGGGCGAGGTCCTTCCAGCCCAGCGCCGGCAGCGCCGACCCACCGCCGTGGTCCTCACCGCCGTGGTCCTCGGCGCTCTCGTCGACCGCGCGACTCATCGCACCCCCTTGCACCCACCCAGGATGTCACGACCCCGTCTCCCGCCGCTGCAACGGCGCGGCGGCCGCACGGCTCCCGCCACCGGCTAGTCAGGCCCGGCAGCGGCCCGTGCACCGCGGTCGGAGAGCAGCCACCACAGGCCCAGGACGGGCAGCACCAGGGGGAGGAAGAGGTAGCCGCGCCCGAAGGTGCTCCAGACCGTGGCGTCCGGGAACATCTGCGGCGCCAGGACGCTCCACGTCCCCACGACGAGCACGCCGACCAGCTCGACCGTCAGGGCGATCGTGCTCACCCACCAGGCGGCGCGGCCGCGCACGGACAGCGACACCAGGATGACGACGTAGACCAGGGCGGCGAAGGCGGACAGCCCGTAGGCGAGGGGTGCCTCCTCCCAGCGGGTGGAGATCTGGGCGGCCGAGCGAGAGACGGTGCCGATGACGAAGATCAGGTAGAGCGCGAGGATGACCCGGCCCGGACCGTGCCGACGGTCTCCCGCGTGGGCGGTCGGCCGCCTCATGCGCCCGGCACCAGGCCGATGCCGGCCCAGATCTGCGCCGTGCGGGCGGCCATCACCGCGACGACCCCGGCACCGACGGCCAGCACGACCGTGCTCCACCGGCTGGGCTCCTCGCGGGCCCAGATGATCGCCAGCGCGGGCAGCAGCAGGATCGTGACGAGGTAGGCCCACAGCTCCCAGGCCGGCCCTTCGGGGGACTGGCCGTCGAGCTGCCGGACCAGGTACCAGGCGCAGTAGGCGGTGACCGCCGCCTGCATCAACCAGGTCAGCCCGAGCGTCAGCCGACCGGGCGGTCGCCCGTTGATGGCGCTGATCGCGCAGACCCCGGCCACGACGAGACCGCCGACGAGCAGGGCGATCGTGGGCCCGTCGAGATAGGCGGAGGAGCTGGAGGTCACGGGGCACAGGGTAGGCCGCGGGGCTGGGGAGGATGGCACCGGGACGGTCAGCCGGCCCGCCTAGGATGGACGGTGATGAGCGGCCTCTTCGATCACCTTCCCTTCGACGAGCCGGTCCCCCCGATGAGCTCGACCGCGGCCAGCGGCCATGTCCGGGAGGCCGGCGCGGTCGACGACCGCGGTGTCCCCGCCTGGGCGGTGGCGGGGGAGGAGCCGCCCGCCGGTGCGGCACGCCGTTCCGGTATGCCGCCCGAGGGTGCCGGAGGCGGCGCGTCGCGGCGGCACGGGGAGGGTCGTTCGGTGGCGGAGCTGCTCGCCGGCCTCAACGACCCCCAGCGGGAGGCCGTGGTCCACGAGGGCAGCCCGCTGCTCATCGTCGCGGGGGCAGGCTCGGGCAAGACCCGGGTCCTCACCCACCGGATCGCCTACCTGCTGGCCCACCGGCACGTCCACCCCGGCCAGGTCCTGGCCATCACCTTCACCAACAAGGCCGCCGCCGAGATGCGGGAGCGCGTCGCAGCCCTGGTGGGCCCGCGGGCCAAGGCCATGTGGGTCTCCACCTTCCACTCGGCGTGCGTGCGGATCCTGCGCCGCGAGGCCCAGACGGTGGGCCTCCGGTCCTCGTTCACCATCTACGACGCGGCGGACAGCCAGCGGCTCATGGGCATGGTCATCCGCGACCTCGACCTGGACCCCAAGCGCTACCCGGCCCGCGCCTTCCTGGCCAAGGTGTCCAACGCCAAGAACGAGCTCATCGACGAGGAAAGCTTCGCCAGCGCCGCCGCGGGCAACGCCTACGAGCAGAAGGTGGCCGAGGCGTACACGCTCTACCAGCGCCGGCTGCGGGCCGCCAACGCGCTGGACTTCGACGACATCATCACCACCACGGTGCACCTGCTCCAGGCCTTCCCGGCCGTCCGCGAGCACTACCGCCGCCGGTTCCGGCACGTCATGGTCGACGAGTACCAGGACACCAACCACGCCCAGTACGTGCTGGTCCGCGAGCTCGTGGGCCAGCTCGGCGACATCGTCGACGGGGGCGACCGGGCGCTGCCCCCCGCGGAGCTGTGCGTGGTCGGCGACGCCGACCAGTCCATCTACGCCTTCCGGGGCGCCACGATCCGCAACATCGTGGAGTTCGAGCAGGACTACCCCGATGCCCGGACCATCCTGCTGGAGCAGAACTACCGCTCGACCTCGACGATCCTGGCGGCGGCCAACGCGGTGATCGCCCGCAACCCCAAGCGTCGCGACAAGCGGCTGTGGACCGACGCGGGGGAGGGGCCGAGGATCGTCGGGTACGTCGCGGACAGCGAGCACGACGAGGCCTCCTTCGTCGCCCGGCGCATCGACGAGCTGGGGGACGAAGGAGGCGTCCGACCCGGGGACGTGGCCGTCTTCTACCGGACCAACGCCCAGTCCCGCGCCCTGGAGGAGGTCCTGGTGCGCACCGGGCTGCCGTACAAGGTGGTCGGCGGCACCCGGTTCTACGAGCGGCGTGAGGTCAAGGACGCCCTGGCCTACCTCCGGGTCATCGCCAACCCCGCCGACGACGTCAACCTGCGGCGCATCCTCAACACCCCCAAGCGCGGGATCGGCGACCGGGCGGTGGCGGCGGTGGGCGCGCTCGCGGAACGGGAGCGGATCCCCTTCGTGGCGGCCCTCGGGCGGGCGGAGGACGCGCCGGCGATCGCGACCCGGTCCGCCGCGGCCATCCGGGGCTTCACCCAGCTCCTGGAGGGGCTGGGCGACCTCGCCGGGGAGGAGGGCACCGGCATCGGCGACCTGCTGGAGGCGATCCTGGACCGGACCGGCTACCTCGCCGAGCTGCGGGCCAGCACGGACCCGCAGGACGAGACCCGCGTGGAGAACCTCACCGAGCTGGTGACGGTGGCCCGGGAGTTCGACGACAACTACCCGGAGGGTGGGCTCGTCGACTTCCTCGAGCAGGTCTCGCTGGTGGCCGACGCCGACGAGATCCCCGACGAGGAGGGCAACAGCTCCGGTGTGGTGACGCTGATGACGCTGCATACCGCCAAGGGGCTGGAGTTCCCCGTCGTCTTCCTCACCGGGCTGGAGGACGGCACCTTCCCGCACCAGCGCAGCCTGGACGACCCGCAGGAGCTGGAGGAGGAGCGCCGGCTCGCCTACGTCGGCATCACCCGGGCCCGGGAGCAGCTGCACCTGTCCCGGGCCGGCACCCGGTCCGCCTTCGGCAGCCCGCAGTGGTTCCCGCCCTCGCGCTTCCTCGACGAGATCCCGGACGAGCTCATCACCTGGCAGCGCACCGACGCCGACCGGATGAGCATGACCGGCCGCCGCTCCGCGGCCGAGGGTATGGCGTGGGGCGGCCGGGACGGCGGGCCTGGTTGGGGCCGCGGCCCGCTGGGTGCCGGTCAGGGCGGAGGACGGTCCGGGAGCGGTGGCCGGGCGGCGGTGGTCCGCCTCGACCCCCGGGGCAGCGCCCCCCGCAAGGAGCGCAGCGAGGCGGAGACGGCCGAGCTCGACGCCCTGTCCGACGGTGACCGGGTCAACCACGACACCTTCGGTCTGGGCACGGTCGTCCGCGTCGAGGGCACCGGCCGCCACCGGATGGCCCACGTCGACTTCGGCGAGGCAGGCGTCAAGCGCCTCCTCCTGCGCGTCGCCCCGCTGGTCAAGCTCTGACCCCTGGGTCCGGCCGGGAACCCTCCGCGCACGACCACCGGGCGCACCCGGCGACCGCCCGACCGCGCGCCACCACCGCTGACCGCATCCTGCCCGGACCGCGCACGGACCAGCCGGGGCGCTGCGATAGTCTGCAGACCATGTCATCCTCACCGTTGCGCGTGATCGTGGCCAAGCCGGGTCTCGACGGTCATGACCGAGGCGCCAAGGTCGTGGCCAGGGCCCTGCGGGACGCCGGGGTCGAGGTGATCTACACGGGGCTGCACCAGACCCCCGAGCAGATCGTCGAGGCGGCCCTGGCCGAGGACGCCGACGCCGTCGGCCTGTCGGTCCTCTCCGGCGCCCACCTGACCCTCTTCCGCAAGGTCATCGACCTGCTGGGGGAGCGGGACGCCGCGGACGTGGTCGTCTTCGGCGGCGGCATCATCCCCGCCGCGGACATCCCGGTCCTCAAGGAGATGGGGGTCGCCGAGGTGTTCACCCCCGGTGCCAGCCCGTCCGCGATCACCCGGTGGGTGCGCGAGCACCTCGCCCGCGACGAGTCGGGCGACCCGGGCGGTCCGAGCGACTCCGGCAACTCGAGCAGCGCCGGCGACTCGGGCAGCTCGGCGGACCAGCTCGACCGCGGCGCCGGGGCGACCGCCGGGGCCTGACCCACGGGGCCGACCAGCCAGCACGCCCGACCCGCCGGCGGCATACCCCCACCCCATACCCACGGCATACCGACCGCACACCCTCCTCAGCACTGCACACCTCACCCACCACCACTCACACGATGGGAAGCTGACTCGTGGATCTGTTCGAGTACCAGGCACGCGACATGTTCGAGAAGCACGGTGTGCCCGTGCTCGCCGGGGCGACCGCCGACACGCCTGAGGAGGCCCGCGCGGCCGCCGAAGAGGTCGGCCGGCTCTCCGGCGGAGTGACGGTCGTCAAGGCCCAGGTCAAGACGGGGGGCCGCGGCAAGGCCGGCGGGGTCAAGGTCGCCAAGTCGGCGCCCGAGGCCCAGATCGCCGCCGAGCAGATCCTCGGCATGGACATCAAGGGGCACACCGTGCACCGCGTGATGATCGCCCAGGGCGCGCGGATCGCGGAGGAGTACTACTTCTCCCTCCTGCTGGACCGCGCCAACCGCTCGCTGCTGGCCATGTGCAGCAAGGAGGGCGGGATGGAGATCGAGCAGCTGGCGGTCGAGCGCCCCGAGGCCCTCGCCAAGGTGGAGGTCGACGCCAACACCGGCATCGACGAGGCCAAGGCCCGCGAGATCGTGGCCGAGGCCGGCTTCGAGGACGACGTCGCCGCCAAGATCGTGCCGGTGCTGCAGCGCCTGTGGGACGTCTACCGCGAGGAGGACGCCACGCTGGTCGAGGTGAACCCGCTGGTCAAGACGGAGGACGGAGAGATCGTCGCGCTCGACGGCAAGGTCACCCTCGACGCCAACGCGGACTTCCGCCAGCCCGAGCACGCCGACCTGGAGGACAAGGCGGCCGCCGACCCCCTCGAGGCCAAGGCCAAGGAGCTCGGCCTCAACTACGTCAAGCTCGACGGTAACGTCGGGATCATCGGCAACGGCGCGGGCCTGGTCATGTCCACCCTCGACGTGGTGGCCTACGCCGGGGAGCAGCTGCCCGGCGAGGGCGACGACGGCCCTCTCGCCTCGCCGGCCAACTTCCTCGACATCGGCGGCGGCGCCTCGGCCGAGGTGATGGCCAACGGTCTGGACGTCATCCTGGGCGACGAGCAGGTCCAGGCCGTCTTCGTCAACGTCTTCGGCGGCATCACCGCCTGCGACGCGGTCGCCAACGGCATCGTCCAGGCGCTGCAGATCCTCGGCGACGAGGCGACCAAGCCGCTCGTGGTCCGGCTGGACGGCAACAACGTCGAGGAGGGCCGGCGCATCCTCACCGAGGCCAACCACCCGATGGTGACCCTGGCCGAGACCATGGACGGCGGCGCCCAGAAGGCCGCCGAGCTGGCCGCCGCCGGCACCGCCACCAGCAACTGACCCCCCACACGAGACACAAGGACATCGAGAGAGCACCATGGCGATCTTTCTGAACAACGACTCCAAGGTCATCGTGCAGGGCATGACCGGCTCCGAGGGGATGAAGCACACCCAGCGGATGCTCCGCTCGGGCACCGCCATCGTCGGTGGCGTCAACCCGCGCAAGGCCGGCCAGACCGTCGACTTCGAGGACGGCGTGCAGGTCCCGGTCTACGGCACCGTCGCCGAGGCGATGGCAGCGAGCGGGGCCGACGTCTCGGTGGTCTTCGTGCCGCCGGCCTTCACCAAGAGCGCGGTCATCGAGGCCGTCGACGCCGGTATCCCGCTGGTGGTCGTCATCACCGAGGGCATCCCCGTGCGCGACAGCGCCGAGTTCTGGGCCTACGCGCGAGACAAGGGCACGACGCGCATCATCGGCCCCAACTGCCCCGGCCTGATCAGCCCCGGCCAGTCCAACGCCGGCATCATCCCCGCCGACATCACGGGCACCGGTCCCATCGGCCTGGTCTCCAAGTCCGGCACGCTGACCTACCAGATGATGTACGAGCTGGGTGACCTCGGCTTCACCACCGCCGTCGGCATCGGTGGAGACCCGATCATCGGCACCACCCACATCGACTGCCTGCAGGCCTTCGAGGACGACCCGGACACCAAGGCGATCGTGATGATCGGCGAGATCGGCGGCGACGCCGAGGAGCGGGCGGCCGACTACATCAAGGCCCACATCACCAAGCCCGTCGTCGGCTACGTCGCCGGCTTCACCGCCCCGGAGGGCAAGACCATGGGCCACGCCGGCGCCATCGTCTCCGGCTCCTCCGGCACCGCTCAGGCCAAGAAGGAGGCCCTGGAGGCCGCCGGGGTCAAGGTCGGCAAGACCCCCTCGGAGACCGCCATGCTGATGCGGGAGATCATCGACGGCCTCGGCTGACCCGGTCCAGGCAGCCCGACGGCGCCCGGTCGCACCCAGTGCACCGGGCGCCGCGGCATGTCTGCGGCGCGCCTCCCGGTCGCGGGCCGCACCGTCCGTGAGCATGGAGGCGATGACTGTGCTGGAGCGCTCCGAGACGACCCCCACGCCCGGCCCCGAGCCGCAGCGGGCCCCCGTGCTCACCGTCCGACGGGTCGGGGAGGTCCTCGGCGCAGCGGTGGCCGGCGCGGTGTGCGTCGCGCTCGGGGTGCTGATCCTGGCGATCCCGACCCTGCTCGCGTGGGCCGGCGACGAGCGCAGCACCGCCAGCCTCTGGCAGAGCGCCGGCGTCTCCGTCGACCTGTGGGCCCTGGCGCACCGCGCCCAGGTCGTCACGCCCGTGGCGGAGGTCGTCTTCGCACCCTTGCTGCTCACCGCACTACCGCTCCTGCTGTGCTGGTATGCCGCCCGTCAGGTCATCCTCAGCCGCCCCGGGCTCGCGCAGCGGGTCCCGCACATCGGCGGCTGGCGCTCGGCCTGGCACGCCCTGGGCGCCACCGACGCCACGGTCTTCGTCCTCTCCTACCTGGCCGCCTCCCTTGCGCTGGCCCACACCGCCAGCTTCGGGATCGCGCCGGTCCGGCTGCCCAGCCTCGTCCCCGGTGCCGTCCTCATCCCGCTGGCCGCCGTCGCCCTGGTGTGGTGGCGGGACCACCGGCGCGAGGAGCACCCCGCGGTCGATGCCGGGATGGCCTGGGTGCGCGACCGCACGCCGGTGCTGATCCGGAGGGCGGTGCCGCCCGCGCTGGAGGTGCTGGTCGCGCTGGCCGCGGTGTGCTTCCTGCTGGTGCTGGGCCTGCTGCTGCTGCGCGGTGAGCGGATCCTCAGCCTCTACGGCAGCCTCGACGCCGGCGTCACGGGCACCGCTGTGCTCACGCTCGCTCAGCTCGCCGCCCTCCCCAACCTCATGGTGTGGGCGCTGGGCTGGCTCTCCGGGGCCGGGCTGACCGTCGGCACGGTGCACGTCGGCTGGTCCCACTCCACCGCCGGCGACCTGCCGCTCATCCCGGTGCTCGGCGCCCTCCCGGAGCCCGGGACCCTGCCGCCCGGGATGTGGGCGATGGTCCTCGTCCTGGCCGGGGCCTGGATCGGCTACCGGGCCGTCGAGGTCACCTCCCGGCTCTCCTCGTGGTGGACCAAGGCCCAGGTCGCGCTCGGCGCGTCCGCGGTCGTCGGTGCGGCCACGCTCGTCCTGGGCTGGCTGGCCACCGGTGGGCTGACCCCGGGGCGGCTCGGCCGCGTCGGCGTGGAGCCCGGGCTCCTCGCCGGGCTGCTGACTCTCGAGGTGGCCGCCGGGGCGCTCGCCGTCGTCACCCTGCTGCACCTCGTCCGGGCCCGCCGCCTCTCGCGCCCGGCCGCCTCCTCGCCCTCCTAGACTGCCGAGCGTGACCCCACCACCCCGGACGCCCGTCGTCGTCCTCGTCTCCGGCAGCGGCACCCTGCTCCAGGCTGTGCTCGACGCCAGCGCCGACCCCGGCTACGGCGTCGAGGTGGTCGCCGTCGGGGCCGACCGCGACGGGATCGAGGGGCTGGCCAGGGCGCGGCGGCACGGCATACCCACCTTCGTGGAACGGTTGGCGGACCACCCGGACCGGGCGACCTGGGACCGGGCGCTGGCCGACGCGATCGGCGCCTACGCGCCCGCCCTGGTCGTGTGCGCCGGGTTCATGAAGATTGTGGGGGAGCCGGCGCTCTCGCGCTTCCGCATCGTCAACACCCACCCGGCCCTGCTGCCCAGCTTCCCCGGCGCGCACGGCGTGCGGGACGCCCTGGCGCACGGGGTCAAGGTCACCGGGGCGACGCTCTTCGAGGTCGACGCCGGCATCGACACCGGGGGGATCCTGGCCCAACGGGCGGTCGAGGTGCGCGAGGACGACACCGAGGAGAGCCTGCACGAGCGGATCAAGGTCGTGGAGCGGGCGATGCTCGTCGAGCTGCTCCCACGGCTGGTCGGAGAGGCCGCGCACCGCCCCGACGAGCCTGGTCGACCCGGGGCACCCGACCGACCCGGCGCACCCGACCGGTCCTGACATGGGCCAGGAGGCGAACGAGGTCCGGCTCACCCGCTCGGTCATCGTGGCGGCGCCCCGCCAGCAGGTGTGGGACCTGGTCGTCACCCCGGAGGGCATCGACCACGAGCTGCGCCCCGTGCTCTCGATGACCATGCCGGCCCGGCACCGGGGCAAGACCGTCGACACCGTGCCGGTCGGGGTGCCGCTGGGCCGGGCCTGGCTGCGCCTCGCGGGCCTGGTGCCGGTCGACTTCGACCACCTGCAGCTGGTGTCGGTGGAGCCGCCCCACCGGTTCCACGAACGCTCCTGGATGCTCAGTGCCCGCGTCTGGGAGCACCGGCGCAGCCTCGAGGACCTGGGGGAGGGGCGCACCCGCGTGACCGACGAGCTGACGATGGTGCCGCGCGTGCCCCTGCCGGCACCGGCACGGGCCGTCGTGCGGCGCGGCCTCGACGCGCTCTTCGCGCACCGGCACCGGCGGCTCCGCGCCCGGCTGGCTGCGGAAGCTCCCGAGAAGGCCCACTAGACTGACCGCACACGACTGGCGCGGGTGGGTCACCACCGGGGAGTGAGAGTTCGTGGGCATCGCCCGCCTGGGTGCCCGCCGAGCCCAGCCACCGCGAGGAGAACTCCGTGACCACCAGCCAGCACACCGACCGCCGCCCGATCCGCCGCGCCCTCGTCTCCGTCTACGACAAGACCGGGTTGGATGAGCTGGCCCTAGGCCTGCACGAGGCGGGCGTCGCGATCGTGTCCACCGGCTCGACCGCCGGGCGGATCGAGGGGGCCGGCGTCCCCGTCACCCGGGTCGAGGAGCTCACCGGCTTCCCCGAGTGCCTCGACGGCCGGGTCAAGACGCTGCACCCGCGCGTGCACGCCGGCATCCTGGCCGACACCACCAACCCCGACCACCTGACCCAGCTCGAGGACCTCGGCATCGAGGCCTTCGACCTCGTGGTCGTTAACCTCTACCCCTTCACCGAGACCGTGCAGTCCGGCGCCAGCCAGGACGAGTGCGTGGAGCAGATCGACATCGGTGGCCCCTCGATGGTGCGCGCCGCCGCCAAGAACCACCGCAGCGTCGCCGTGGTGACCAGCCCCACGGCATACCCGCAGCTCCTCGAGACCGTCGGGGCGGGCGGCAGCACGCTCGACGAGCGTCGGGCGCTGGCTGCCCAGGCGTTCGTGCACACCGCCAGCTACGACGTCGCCGTCGCCTCCTGGATGCTGGCGCAGGCACCGGACGACACCAACGCGCCGTCATCTGGCACCGGCTTCCCGGCGTGGGTCGGCGCGACCTGGGAGAAGAAGGCGGTGCTGCGCTACGGCGAGAACCCGCACCAGCGGGCCGCCCTCTACACCGACGGCTTCGCGCCGCACCCCGGTCTGGCGCAGGCCGAGCAGCTCGGCGGCAAGGAGATGTCCTACAACAACTACCTCGACGCCGACGCCGCGTGGCGGGCCGCGCACGACCACGGCGACCAGCCGACGGTCGCAATCATCAAGCACGCCAACCCGTGCGGGATCGCGGTCGGCACCGACATCGCCCGGGCGCACGCCAAGGCGCACGCCTGCGACCCGCTCTCGGCCTTCGGCGGCATCATCGCGGCCAACCGACCGGTGACCGTGGCGATGGCCGAGCAGGTCAAGGACGTCTTCACCGAGGTGGTCCTCGCCCCCGACTTCGAGCCCGGGGCGCTGGAGCTGCTGCGCACCAAGGCCAACCTGCGTCTGCTCACGGTGGCGCCCCCGGCGCGCGGCGGCGTCGAGACCAGGCGCATCTCCGGTGGCCTGCTCATGCAGTCCGTCGACACCGTCGAGGCCGAGGTGGAGGACGGCGGCGACGACGCCTCCCGCTGGCGGCTGGTCGCCGGCGAGGCCGCCGACGAGGCGACCGTCGCCGACCTGCAGTTCGCCTGGCGGGCCGTCCGGGCGACGAAGTCCAACGCGATCCTGCTGGCCGACGACGGCGCCTCCGTCGGGGTCGGTATGGGGCAGGTCAACCGGGTGGACTCCTGCCACCTGGCGGTGAGCAGGGCGGGCGAGCGGGCGACCGGCTCGGTCGCGGCCTCGGACGCCTTCTTCCCCTTCGCCGACGGGCTCCAGGTGCTGCTCGGCGCCGGCGTGCGCGCGGTCGTGGCCCCCGGCGGCTCGATCCGGGACGAGGAGGTCGTCGAGGCGGCCCGCGCGGCAGGGGTGACGCTGTACTTCACCGGCACCCGCCACTTCGCCCACTGAGCCGCGTGGGCGGGCTCGCTGCCCGCCCTCACCCATCGCTCTCCTGGCTCGTCGCCCCCACGGCCTGGCCTGCGCCGCTACGCTCGGGCCATGACCACACTCGTCATAGCCGTCATCGGTGAGGACCGGCCCGGGTTGGTGAGCGCCCTCTCGGACGTCGTGGCGGAGCACGGCGGCAGCTGGGGCCGCAGCCAGCTCTCCGAGCTCGCCGGGACCTTCGCCGGCATCGTCACCGTCGAGGTCGCGGCCGACGCGGTCGAGCCGCTGGAGGGTGCGCTGCGCGGGCTGCAGGGGGTGCTGGAGACCAGCGTGCGCCGCCTCGGCGCGGACCCGCCGCCGCAGCCGGCCGACGGTCCGGTCGCCCATCTGGACCTCGTCGGCCATGACCAGCCGGGCATCGTGCGGCAGATCACCGGCGTCCTCGCTGCTGCCGGCGTCTCGGTGGAGCGGCTGCAGAGCGCGGTGGTGCCGACCCCCCAGGGAGGAGGGGACATCTTCCAGGCTCGGGCGGTGCTGCGGGCACCGGAGGGAGCGGACCTGGACGGGCTGCGCTCGGCGCTGGAGGAGCTGGCGCAGGAGCTGCAGGTGGACCTGACCTTCGGCGAGGAGGACGAGGGCCCGGACTGGGGCTGACTGGCACGCCCTAGACTCGGCGGCATGACGGCGACGGTGCTTGACGGCAGGGCGGTCCTCTCCACGATCAAGGACGAGCTGCGGGCACGGGTGGCCAGGCTCGCCGAGCAGGGCGTGGTCCCCGGCCTGGCGACGGTCCTGGTCGGGGAGGACCCGGCCAGCGCCTGGTACGTCGGCGCCAAGCACAAGGACTGCGCCGAGATCGGCGTCCACTCCCTCCGCAAGGACCTGCCCGCCGACACCCCCCTCGAGGAGGTGCTCGCGGTCGTGGACGAGCTGAACGCCGACCCGGCCGTCACCGCATACCTCGTCCAGCAGCCCACCGGCCTGGACGAGTTCGCGATCCTCTCCCGCGTCGACCCGGTCAAGGACGTCGACGGCCTGCACCCGTTCAACCTGGGGTCGCTGGTGATGAACGAGCCGGCGCCGCTGCCGTGCACGCCCGTGGGCTGCGTGGAGCTGCTCCGCCGGTATGACGTGCCGCTGGCCGGTGCGGAGGTGGTGGTGGTCGGACGGGGGCTCACCGTCGGGCGTCCGCTGGGGCTGATCCTGACCCGCCGCAGCGAGAACGCGACCGTCACGCTGTGCCACACGGGCACCCGGGACCTGGCCGCGCACACCCGGCGGGCCGACATCATCGTCTCGGCGGCGGGGGTGCCCGACATCATCACCCCGGACATGGTCAAGCCTGGCGCGGCGGTGCTGGACGTCGGCGTCGCCCGACGGGACGGCAAGATCGCCGGCGACGTCCACCCCGACGTCGCCGAGGTCGCCGGCTGGCTCACCCCCAACCCCGGCGGGGTCGGCCCGATGACGCGGGCGATGCTGCTCGCCAACGTCGTCGAGGCGGCGGAACGAGCCGCCGAGCGTGGCGCCCTCGCGGCGTCCGCCCGCTGACCCGCGGCGGTGGGCACCGGGGACCGGAGGGATAGGCTGGCGGCGGCGCGCCGGGCCCAGCCCCTCGGCGTGTGGTGGTTCGGGGTCGCCGGGCTGGTGCTGTCCCTGGCGCTGCTCATGGGGCAGAACCTGCGCGCCTACGGGGTCGCGCTCGGCGCGACGCTCGGGGCGCTGGCGCTGCTCCGCGCCACCCTGCCCGCGCGGCTGACCGGCGGGCTGTCCGTCCGCCGCCGCTGGGTCGACGTCACCACCCTGCTCGTGCTGGGGGCCGCCGTGGCGCTGCTGGCCACCAACCTGCGGCAGGTGTAGGAGCGCACCCCCTCGGGCGGGCGCTGTCGACCAGGTGCGGGGCGCTCAGCAGGGATGCGCGGAAACGGTGCGTCACATCCGTCGCCGCGACGACGGATGTGACGCACCGTTGGTGCACCAGGGTGCTCTGCTCGGGCGAGCCCGGTTGGTCGAGCCCGGTTGTCGAGCCCGGTGGGACTCAGCTCAGATGAGACCCAGCTCGGTGACGGCGGTCCGCTCCTCGTCGAGCTCGGCCACGGAGGCGTCGATCTTGCCGCGCGAGAAGTCGTCGATGTCCAGCCCCTGGACGATCTCCCAGCTCCCGTCACGGGTGGTGACCGGGAAGGAGCTGATGAGGCCCTCGGCCACGCCGTAGGAGCCGTCGGAGCGGACGGCCATGGAGACCCAGTCGTCGGCGGGGGATCCGAGGAGCCAGTCGCGGGTGTGGTCGATGGTGGCCGACGCCGCGGAGGCGGCGGAGGAGGAGCCGCGTGCCTCGATGATCGCGGCGCCACGCTTGGCCACGGTCGGGATGAAGGTGTTCTCCAGCCAGTCCTGGTCCCCGACGGCCTCGGCGGCGTTGCGGCCGGCGACCTTGGCGTGGAACAGGTCCGGGTACTGGGTCGCCGAGTGGTTGCCCCAGATGGTCATGTGCGAGATGTCGCTGACCGGCGCCCCGACCTTGGCCGAGAGCTGGGCGATGGCCCGGTTGTGGTCCAGCCGGGTGAGCGCGCTGAACCGCTCGGTCGGGATGTCGGGGGCGTTGCTCATCGCGATGAGCGCGTTGGTGTTCGCCGGGTTGCCGGTCACCGTGATCCGGATGTCGTCGGCCGCGTGGTCGTTGAGGGCCTTGCCCTGCGCGGTGAAGATGGCGCCGTTGGCCTCGAGCAGGTCGCCACGCTCCATCCCCTTGGTGCGCGGGCGGGCGCCGACCAGCAGGGCGATGTTGGCGCCGTCGAAGACCACGTTCGGGTCGTCGCCGATCTCGACACCGGACAGGAGCGGGAAGGCGCAGTCGTCCAGCTCCATCACCACACCCTCCAGGGTCTTCAGGGCGGGCGTGATCTCCAGCAGGCGCAGCTGGACAGGGGTGTCCTTGCCCAGCAGCTCGCCGGAGGCGATGCGGAAGAGGAGGCTGTAACCGATCTGGCCGGCAGCGCCGGTGACGGCGACCTTGACGGGAGAGTTCACGAGGGTGCCCTTCGCTCGACGTGTGGGATGGGCGGCGCTGCGGGTGCCGCCTGCGCCGACGCTAGCACCCGGGCCGGCGGTTCCCGTGCGGGGTCTCGTGCTGGTCTGCGAGCGTGGATCGCGCGTGGACGCTGGCCTGGCCCGCTCCGCAGCGGTAGCCCGGTAGCGGGAGGAGCGACTACCGTGGGGGCGCCATCCACCAGCACAGCTCACCACCTATACCGAGGGGGCCGCCCATGGGACTGTTCGACAAGGTTCGGCAGGTGCTCGCCAGAGTCGAGAAGGTGCTCCCCGGCACCGGCCGGGCCTCCGACGAGCCTCGCGGGCAGAAGACGGGGCGGGAGGCCACGCAGCAGAGGCCGCCCGCACCTGTCACCGCGCAGCCGGCGCACGAGCCGACCGCTGTCGCGCAGACGTCAGCACCGGCATCGTCCCCGGTCCAGGAGCGCGCAACCTCTGAAGCCCCAGACGTGCCTGACGCTCCTGAAGCCGCTGCCACACCTCACACCGCCGCCGCTGACACACCGGCGGCGGAGCCGCGCCGCTACCGCACCCACACCCTCCTGCCGGGCCAGAGCCTGGCGGATGTCGCCGAGCAGCACGGCGTGAGCGTGGAGGACGTGGCCGAGCTCAACGGCGTGGACCCCGAGCTGGTCTTCGCCGGGCAGGTCTTCCGGATCCCGCACGCCTGACCCGGGGCGTGCAGTCTCACCGGGCAGTCCCACCGGGCAGTCCCACCGGGCAGGCCCGCCTGGCGGGCTCAGCCCCGGGCCGCTCCCATCGGGAAGTCCTGCAGCGGTGACCACAGCTCGTCGCCGCGGTGCCCGTAGAGCCGGAAGGCCTCGACCTGGAAGGTGCAGCTGAAGCCGGCGAGGTCGGCGAACACCCGGTCCAGCACGCTGTGCGGCAGGTCGTGGGCGAGGGTGACGTGGGGGTGGTAGGGGAAGCTGAGCTCGCGCCCCAGGGGACCGGAGCGCACGTCGCGCTCGAGCTGCTCGCAGCTGGCCACACCCTGGGCGACCTGCACGTACACCACGTCGGAGACCGGGCGGAAGGTGCCCGTGCCGCGCAGGATCACCTCGAAGGGGGTATGCCGTGCAGCCACCTGGCTCAGGTGCGCCCGCACGCCGTCCATGGCGGCGGAGGTCGTCGCGGTCGGCGGCAGCAGGGTGATGTGGGTCGGGATGTGCTGCGCCCGGGTGTCGCCGTAGTCGACCCGCAGCTGGCGCAGGTGCTCACCCCACGGCTCGGGGACCGGGATGGCGACCCCGATGACCACATCCCTGAAAGTGGTCGGGTCCTCGCTGGTCACGGTGGTCCACCCTACCCAGAGGCGGGCCGGGACAGGGGGTGGAGGGTACGGCTGGAAGGTGCGGCTGAACCCTGCGGCTGAAGGGTGGGGTGACACCCGGTGACGCGACGCCTACTGGCCTCAGGCCACGACCGGCCGGACAGCGCGGTGCACGACCGAGGAGTAGTGGTCGAGCAGCTGGTCGACGAGGGCCGGCCAGGAGCGCTCCTCCACCCTGGCCCGCCCCGCACGCCCGAGCTGCTGCCGCAGCGCCGCGGCCGCCGGCCCGACGAGCGGCTCGACCGCAGCCCGCAGGGCACCGGGACGGTCGGGGTCGAAGAGGTGGCCGGTGCGGCCCACGTCCACGAGGTCCACCGGCCCACCCCTGGCGGGCGCCACCACGGGCAGCCCGGCCGCAGCCGCCTCCTGCAGGGTCTGTCCGAAGGTCTCCCGGGTCCCGGTGTGCACGAAGACGTCGAAGGCGGCGTAGGCCTGCGCCAGGGCGGCACCCTCTCGGCGGCCGAGGAAGACCGCCCCCGGGAGCAGGGACTGCAGCAGGTCGCGGCTGGGACCTTCACCCACCAGCACCAGCCGGGCGTCCGGGAGCCGGGACAGCTCGGCCAGGCGGTGCAGCTCCTTCTCCGGGGCCAGCCGTCCGACATACCCCAGGAGCGTCTCCCCGTGCGGAGCCAGCTCGCGCCGCAGCGCCGCGACACCCGCGTCGGTGCGCCGGTCGGGATGGAACAGCTCGGAGTCCACGCCTCGGCCCCACAGCGCGATACGGGGGACCTGGTGGGCGGCGAGGTCGGCCAGCGCGGCGCTGGAAGGGGCCAGGGTGAGGTCGGCCTGGTCGTGGATGCGGCGGATCCAGCGCCAGGCGGCCCGCGCGGTCAGCTCACCGGCCGGCCCGGCGTGCTGGCGGATGTAGGAGGGCATGTCGGTCTGGTAGATCGCGACCGAGGGGATGCCCAGGGCCCGGGCGGCGGTCAGCCCGCGCACGCCCAGCACGAACGGCGAGGCGACGTGCACGACGTCGGGACGGAACCGGTGCAGCACGGTCTCCAGCTCGTAGGAGGGCAGACCGACCCGGAACTGGCGGACCGGGACGCTGGTGACCGTGTGGACCGGGAACCCGGCGTGGTACTGCGGCGTCGGGACCGGGCTCCACGGGCTGGTCCCCGGCGCCACGACGAGCGCCTCGTGGCCCTGCAGGCGCAGGCACTCCAGCACCTTGCACACGCTGGTGGTGACCCCGTTGAGCGCGGGCAGGAAGGACTCGGTGACGATAGCGACCCTCACGTGCTCCAGCCTGTCCACGCCAGGTGCGCCCTGGGCGACGGTAGGGGGTGTGTCGGGTGAGCGTCGGATGACCAGTGGGTGTCCGAGCCCGTCGCGTACCCGGCGTCGGGGTCCGGTGCTCAGGTCAGATCCCCCCGTCCGCGCTCCTGGAGGGCCGCCACCACGGCCTTGACGTCCTGGCAGCGCTCGCGCGTGGTGACCAGGACGGCGTCGGGCGTGTCCACGACGACGACGTCGTCGAGCCCCAGGGTGATGACCATCCGCCCACCCTGCGCAGCCACCAGCCCGGTGGACCCGTCGCTCAGCAGGTGCTCGCCGGGGCCCAGCACCCGCAGCCCCGGGTGCTCCGCGCTCTCGGGCAGCAGGGCGGCCAGCGAGGCGAAGTCGCCGATGTCGTCCCAGGCGAACCTGGCCGGCAGCACCCGTACCCGTCCCGCGGCCGCGGCCGGCTCGGCGACCGCGTGGTCGATGGCGATCCTGGTCAGCGAGTCCCACCGGCTGGTGACCAGGTCGGGCTGGGCCGCGATCTCGCGCAGCGTGCGGACCATCTCCGGATGTCCCGCCTCCAGCAGCTCCAGCAGCGTGCGGGCCTGCACCACGAACATCCCGGCGTTCCACAGGTGGGCCCCGCCCGCGAGGTACTCGGCGGCGCGCTGCGCGTCCGGCTTCTCCACGAACGCCTCGACCTGCCGCAGGTCAGGTGCGCCCGGCACGGGTGCTTCCGCACCCACCTGGATGTAGCCGAAACCGGTCGCGGGATGGGTCGGCGAGATGCCGAGCGTGACCAGAGCCCCGGTCCGGGCCGCGGCGACCGCCTGCTGCACGACCCCGTGGAAGGCGGGCTCGTCGCCGATGACATGGTCGGCCGCGAACGAGCCCAGCACGGCGTCCGGGTCCTGGCGCTCCAGCACCGCCGCGGCCCAGCCGATCGCGGGCATCGAGTCCCGGGGCGCCGGCTCCACCAGCACCTGCTCGGGTGCCAGGCCCGGCAGCTGCGCTCGGACGGCCTCCTCGTGCCGGGCGCCGGTCACCACCAGCACCCGGTCCCCGGCCAGCGGCCGGAGCCGGTCGACCGTCGCCTGCAGCAGCGACCGTCCGCTGCCGGTGAGGTCGTGCAGGAACTTGGGCGCACCGCTGCGCGACAGCGGCCACAGCCGGGTGCCGGACCCCCCGGCCGGGATGACGGCGGTGAAGCCGTCGAGCGGGTCAGCCTGGCCTGCTGGCCCGGGCTCGCGCCCCCCGTCCCGCGGTGCGTCGGCAGCTGTGTCCACGCTGGTCAGTCTAGGGTTGCGGCCATGGCCGAGCCTGACCGCCACACCGTCGTGACACCCACCCGCGACCCTTCCGCAGACCGGACCACCGGTCGGAGCGGCACCATCCACCCGGAGGGACGCGCGCTCGCCCGTGCAGCCGCCGGGGCGGCATACCGGCACGTGGCCCGGCCCCTGCTCTTCCGGCTGGACGCCGAGGTGGCCCACCACGGCACCGTCGTGGCGGCCGAGCTGCTGGGCCGCACGCCGCAGACCCGGGCGCTCGCCTCGCTGGTGGGGTATGCGGTGGGCGGCGTCTCCTCGCCGGTGGAGCTGCTCGGCCTGCGCTTCCCGCACCGGGTGGGTCTGGCGGCCGGCATGGACAAGGACGGGCGCGGCGCCGCGACCTGGGGCGCCCTCGGCTTCGGGCACGCGGAGCTGGGCACGGTGACGCCCCGGCCGCAGGGCGGCAACCCACGGCCGCGGCTGTTCCGGCTGCCGCAGAGCCAGGCTGTGATCAACCGGATGGGCTTCAACAACGCCGGCGTCGAGGCGATGGCCGGCCGGCTGCGCTCCGCCCGGGACCAGGGTCTGGTCACGATCCCGGTGGGCGTGAGCATCGGCAAGAACAAGGACACCCCTGTCGAGGACGCAGTGTCGGACTACCTGACCTGCGTGCGCGTGCTCGACGGGCTCGCGGACTACCTGGCGGTCAACGTCTCCAGCCCCAACACCCCTGGCCTGCGCTCCCTGCAGGACGCCGAGCCCCTAGGGGAGCTGCTGCGCGCGGTCGTGCAGGCCGCCGGTGAGACACCCGTGCTCGTCAAGCTGGCCCCCGACCTCAGCGACGCGGCCCTGGACGAGGCCCTCGACGTGGCGCTCGCCGCCGGGGTCTCCGGGATCATCGCGATCAACACCACCCTGGACCGCTCCGCGGTCGCGCCCGAGGAGGCCGCGCTGGCGCAGGCGCAGGCCGGTGGGCTGTCCGGGGGGCCCCTGACCTTCCGGGCCCGGGAGGTGGTGCGGCAGGTGCGCTCGCGCACCGACCTGCCGGTGGTCGGGGTCGGTGGTGTGCTGACCGGGTCGGACGCGGCCGCGCTGGTCCAGGCAGGAGCCGACCTCGTCCAGCTCTACTCCGGGCTGGTCTACGCCGGTCCGACGCTCGTGGCGGACGTGACGGACGCGACGTCAGGCACCGGCTGAGACCTCGCTAGGCTGAGCCCATGGCTGAGTCGACGACGGAGTCCGGGTTGCCCTTCAAGGCCGTGTACGGCCCGGCTGACCTGGACGGTTTTGACCCGGGGAACGCCCTGGGAGAGCCCGGGTCCTACCCCTTCACCCGCGGGGTCTACCCCTCGATGTACACCGGGCGCCCGTGGACCATGCGTCAGTACGCCGGCTTCGGCACCGCGACCGAGTCGAACGCCCGCTACCGAGAGCTGGTCGCCAACGGCACCGGTGGCCTGTCGGTGGCCTTCGACCTGCCGACGCAGATGGGCTACGACTCCGACCACGCGCTCGCCTCGGGGGAGGTGGGCAAGGTCGGGGTCGCGATCGACTCGATCGACGACATGGCCCTCCTCTTCGACGGCCTGCCGCTGGACGAGGTGTCGACCTCGATGACCATCAACGCCCCGGCGTCCACGCTGCTGCTGATGTACCAGCTGGTCGCGGAGGGCAACGGCATCCCCGCGGCCAAGCTGACCGGCACGATCCAGAACGACGTGCTCAAGGAGTACATCGCCCGCGGCACCTACATCTACCCGCCCGCCGAGTCGCTGCGGCTGATCTCGAACATCTTCGCCTACTGCCAGGCTGAGATCCCGCGGTGGAACACGATCTCGATCTCCGGCTACCACATGGCCGAGGCCGGGGCCACGCCCGCGCAGGAGATCGCCTTCACCCTGGCCAACGCCAAGGCCTACGTCCAGGCCGCGGTCGACGCCGGGCTGCACGTCGACGACTTCGCGCCGCGCCTGTCCTTCTTCTTCGTCGCCCGCACCACGCTGCTGGAGGAGGTCGCGAAGTTCCGCGCGGCCCGCCGCATCTGGGCGCGGATCATGAAGGAGGAGTTCGGGGCCAAGAACCCCAAGTCGATGATGCTGCGCTTCCACACCCAGACCGCCGGGGTCCAGCTGACCGCCCAGCAGCCCGAGGTCAACCTGGTCAGGGTCGCCGTCCAGGGCCTGGCCGCCGTGCTCGGCGGGACCCAGTCGCTGCACACCAACTCCTTCGACGAGGCGATCGCGCTGCCGACGGCCAAGGCCGCCCGGCTCGCGCTGCGCACCCAGCAGGTCCTGGCCTACGAGACCGATGTCACCAAGACGGTGGACCCGTTCGCCGGCTCCTACGTCGTGGAGAGCCTCACCGACGACGTGCAGGGCGCCGCGGAGGCGCTGATCGCCGCCGTCGACGAGCGCGGTGGGGCGGTGCACGCCATCGAGCAGGGCTTCCAGAAGAGCGAGATCGAGCGCTCCGCCTACGAGAACGCCCAGCAGATCGACACCGGCGAGCGGGTCGTCGTGGGGCAGAACCGTTACACCATCGACGAGGACGAGGACTACGAGCCGCTGCGGGTGGACCCGACCATCGAGGCCCAGCAGGGGGAGCGCCTGGAGACGTTGCGCCGCGAGCGTGACAACGCCGAGGTCGAGCGTCGGCTGGACGAGATGCGCGCGGCCGCGCAGGGCAGCGACAACGTGCTCTACCCGATGCGGGAGGCGCTGCGCGCCCGGGCCACCGGTGGCGAGGTCGCCGACGCGCTGCGGGAGGTCTGGGGCGCCTACGTCCCCCGCGAGACCTTCTAGGGCGCCCAGCGCGGTTCTCGACCCCAGCCCGGCCGGTGTCCTGGGCCGGGGGAGGGCAGGGCGTATCGTGGAGACGTTCACGAACCCTTCAGGAGCCTGACCCTGTGACCCCCGACGCCTCCGAGACGCTGACCACCCAGCTGACCACCCAGCCGAGCAGCCCGCGCACCACCCGCGCGACGCACCACTCCGGCGACGCGACCGGTGAGGTCGGCGCCACCACCCACGCGGACCTGGTGGGGCGGGTGGCGGTGGAGGTGGACGCGATCTCGGAGCAGCTGCTGCAGTGGAGGCGCGAGGTGCACCAGCACCCGGAGGTCTCCTGGCAGGAGGAGCGCACCACGGCGCTCGTCACGGGCGTGCTGAGCCAGGGCGGTGCCCGGGTCCGCCGGCTGCCCGGCACCGGGGCCCTGGTCGAGATCGGGCACGCCGAGCCCGAGGTCCGGGTCGGCCTGCGGGCCGACCTGGACGCGCTGCCCATCGACGAGGTGACCGGGCTGCCCTTCGCCTCGCAGGTCCCGGGCGCCTGCCACGCCTGCGGCCACGACGTGCACACCGTCGGGGTGCTGGGCGCGGGTCTGGCCCTGCTGGCCATGCAGGAGGAGCTCGTCGCCCGCCGGGTCGCCGTGCGGCTCATCTTCCAGCCGGCCGAGGAGACCCACCCCGGTGGCGCGCTGAAGGTGCTGGAGCAGGGTGGCCTGGAGGGGGTCGACCGGCTTCTCGCGGTGCACTGCGACCCCTCGGTCGACGTCGGCCACATCGGGCTGCGGGTGGGCCCGATCACCGCCGCCTCCGACATGGTCCACGTCGCCCTCACCGGGCGCGGCGGGCACACCTCCCGTCCGCACCTCACCCAGGACCTGACCTACGCCCTGGGCAAGGTGGTCACCGAGGTCCCTGCGGCGTTGACCCGCCGGCTGGACCCGCGGGCCGCCGCGGTCCTGGTCTGGGGCAAGGTCCAGGCCGGGTCCGCTCCCAACGTCATCCCCACCCGGGGCGAGGCCTCCGGCACGCTGCGGATGCTCGACGCCGAGACCTGGGAGACGGTCCGGCCGCTCTTCACCGACATCGTCGAGTCCGTCGTCTCCCCCTACGGCGTCACCGCCACCATCACCTACACCCAGGGCGTGCCCCCGGTCGAGAACGAGAACGCCTCGGTCGTCGCGCTGTCCCGGGCCGCCATGCTGCTGCTCGGGGCGACCAGCGTCGAGCCGACCAAGCAGTCGATGGGTGGGGAGGACCTGGGCTGGTACCTGCAGCAGATCCCGGGCGCGATGGCCAGGCTGGGCACCCGCACGCCGGGCGGGCCAACCTTCGAGCTGCACCAGGGCGACCTCGTCGTGGACGAGGGCGCGGTGCTGGTGGCCGCCAAGGTCCTGGCGGCCTCCGTCTTCACCTCGCTCGGCCCCGCAGGGCTGCAGTGACCTGAGCCCGCGAGGGCGTTCGAGCACGCGCAGGTCACGAGTTCGTCACTCTTTGCTCAGGCGGTGGACAGGTGCGTGGAGTAAGCGCGCGGGCGGGATAGCATGTGGGCGTCCATCTCCCGTGACAGAAGGAGCATCCCGTGCGCCGGGTTCTCAAGCTTGCCGCCGCCGGTGCGGCCGCCACCCTCGTCCTCGCCGCCTGTGGCGAGGCCCCCGAAGACGACGCCCCGGCCGCCACCGGCAACGGCGCCACCACCGACACCGGTGCAGACACCGACAACGGTGCGGAGACCGACGACGGCGCCGAGACCGGCGAAGCAGCCGCTCCGGAGGACGCCGCCGACTTCCTGGCCTGCATGGTCTCCGACTCCGGTGGCTTCGACGACCAGTCGTTCAACCAGTCCGGCAAGGAAGGCATGGACGCCGCCGAGGCCGAGCTGGGCATCTCCACCCAGGAGGTGGAGTCCCAGTCCGACGCCGACTACACCACGAACGTGGGCAACCTGGTCAGCCAGGGCTGCAACCTGACCATCGGGGTCGGCTTCCTGCTCGAGGACGCCATCCAGGAGGCCGCCGAGGCCAACCCGGACACCAACTTCGCGCTCATCGACTCCGCCTTCTCCGACGAGAACTTCGAGGCGGTCGAGGTGGACAACGCCCGGCCGATCCTGTTCAACACCGCCGAGGCCAGCTTCCTGGCCGGCTACCTGTCCGCCGGCATGTCCGAGACCGGCACCGTGGCCACCTTCGGTGGTATGCAGATCCCCTCCGTGTCGATCTTCATGGACGGCTTCGTCGACGGCGTGAACCAGTACAACGAGGACAACGACGCGGACGTCACCGCCCTCGGCTGGGACAAGGACGCCCAGAACGGCACCTTCTCCGGTGACTTCGAGAACCAGAGCCAGGGCCAGACCCTGACCGACCAGTTCATCGCGCAGGGCGCAGACATCGTCATGCCGGTCGCCGGCCCGGTCGGCCTGGGTGCCGCAGCCGCTGCCGACTCCGCCGGTGACGTCAAGATCGTCTGGGTCGACTCCGACGGCTACCTCACTGCCGAGGGCTACGACCACCTGATGCTCACCTCCGTGGTGAAGCAGATCGGTCCGGCGGTCCACGAGACCATCCGGCAGACCCTCGAGGGCGGGTTCACCAACGAGCCCTACGTCGGCACCCTGGAGAACGAGGGCGTCGGCCTGGCTCCCTTCCACGACTTCGAGTCCGAGGTCCCCCAGGAGCTGAAGGACAAGATCGAGGAGTACAAGCAGCAGATCATCTCCGGCGAGCTCGTCATCGAGACGCCGAACGCGCCCTGACGCTGAGGACTCCGACGAAACGCTGACCCTCCTGCTCCGCTGAGCGAGGCGTCAACCGTGGTAGCGGCCCGGCCCGGTGGGCCGGGCCGCTACGCTGTCCCGGCGGCGGAACCCCATACCCCTGTCCGTCACCCCGTGAGATGAGCATGAAGCAGGAGAGGCGATGAAGCTCGAGCTCCAGGGCATCACCAAGGTGTTCGGGCCCCTGGTGGCCAACGACCACATCGACCTCGTCGTCGAGCCCGGTGAGATCCACGCGCTCCTCGGTGAGAACGGCGCCGGCAAGAGCACGTTGATGAACGTCCTCTACGGCCTGTACGACCCGGACGACGGGCAGATCCTGCTCGACGGCAAGCCGGTCAGGTTCAAGGGGCCGGGGGACGCGGTCGCCGCCGGCATCGGGATGGTGCACCAGCACTTCATGCTCGTGCCCGTCTTCACCGTCGCCGAGTCGGTCGCGCTGGGCTACGAGCCCGCCGGCCCCGGCGGCATCCTCAAGCTGGACGAGGCGCGCCGCCGGGTCAAGGAGATCTCCGACCGGTTCGGCTTCCACGTCGACCCCGACGCCCGCATCGAGGACCTGCCGGTCGGGGTGCAGCAGCGGGTGGAGATCATCAAGGCGCTCTCCCGCGACGCGCAGGTGCTCATCCTGGACGAGCCGACCGCCGTGCTCACGCCCCAGGAGACCGATGAGCTGATCGCGATCATGGGTGAGCTGAAGGAGGCCGGGACCTCCATCGTCTTCATCACCCACAAGCTGCGCGAGGTCCGCGCGATCGCCGACCGGATCACGGTCATCCGCCGGGGCAAGGTCGTGGGGGAGGCCCTCCCCGGCTCGACCGAGACCGAGCTCGCCTCGCTCATGGTCGGGCGCTCGGTCAACCTGTCGGTGGGCAAGGCACAGGCCACCCCCGGTGAGGCCAGCTTCCAGGTCGAGGGGCTGTCCGTGGTGGCACCCAACGGCACCGTCCTGGTCGACGACGTGTCCTTCGAGGTGCGCAGCGGGGAGATCCTGTGCATCGCCGGGGTCCAGGGCAACGGCCAGACCGAGCTGGCCGAGGTCATCCTGGGGCTGGAGGACGCCGACGCCGGGCGGTTGGTGCTCGACCGCACCGACCTGCGCGGCAGGAACGTCAAGCAACGGCTGCGCGCCGGCATCGGGTTCGTCCCCGAGGACCGCTCCACCGACGGTGTGGTGGCCAGCTTCACCATCGCCGAGAACCTCGTCCTGGACCTGTACGACACCGCCCCGTTCGCCAGCGGCGTGTCGATGAGCCCCAGCGCGGTCGAGGCCAACGCGGAGCACCGCACGCAGGAGTTCGACGTGCGCTACACCTCGGTGCACGACCCGATCTCCACCCTGTCCGGCGGCAACGCCCAGAAGGTGGTGCTCGCCCGGGAGATGTCCCGTCCCCTGCGTCTGTTCGTCGCCTCCCAGCCCACCCGCGGCCTCGATGTCGGCTCGATCGAGTTCGTGCACAAGCGGATCGTGCAGGAGCGCGACAACGGCACCCCGGTCATCATCGTCTCCACCGAGCTGGACGAGGTGCTCAACCTCGGTGACCGGATCGCGGTGATGTACCGCGGCCGGATCGTCGGCATCGTCGACGTGGCCGCGGAGGGCGGCACGGTCGACCGCGACATGCTCGGACTGATGATGGCCGGTGTCCCCCTGGACGAGGCCCGGACCCAGGCCGCCGCGCACCACTCGGTGCTCGGCCAGGCCGACCTGGAGGAGGAGACGCCGTGAGCGAGCAGCACGCGGGCCAGTCCCGCGGCTCGGACGCCGGCGCCGAGCAGGCGGTGGCTGCAGCGCCCCCGGCCGAGACGGGCACCGGGACGGGCCAGTCGACCGGCACAGGCAGGACCGGTCCCGGCCAGGACCGTCGGCCGGTGCTGCACCAGGTCCTCTCCGGCAGCATGCTCATGTCCGTCCTGGCCGTGGTGCTGGCCCTGGTCATCGGGGCCTTCCTCATCGCGTTCGCGGACCCGGCGACCCGGGAGGCTGCCGGGTACTTCTTCCGTCGGCCCGGCGATCTGTTGTCCGCCGCGTGGACCGCGGTGACCGAGGCGTACGTGGCGATGTTCCGCGGCGCGATCTTCGACTGGCACCAGCCCACCCTGGCGGGGATGCTCCGGCCGATCACCGAGTCCATGGTCTACTCCGTGCCGCTGATCCTGGCCGGGCTCGGCATCGCGGTCGGCTTCCGGGCGGGCCTGTTCAACATCGGCGCCCAGGGCCAGATCATCGTCGGCGCGATCGTCGCGGCCTGGCTCGGCTTCGCCTTCGACCTGCCCCCGGTCCTGCACCTGCTGGTGGCCGTCCTGGGTGGCGCGATCGGTGGGGCCGTGTGGGCGGGCATCCCGGGCGTGCTCAAGGCCCGCTTCGGGGCCAACGAGGTGATCGTCACGATCATGCTCAACTACATCGCGGTCTACCTGATCAGCTATGTGCTCAAGCTGCCCGCGTTCAACCCCGGTCGCACCGGGCAGCGCAGCCCGAGCGTGGGTGCCGACGCGGTCTACCCCCTGCTCATCCCGGCGGACTGGTTCCCCGGCGTGAACTTCCGACTGCACCTCGGCTTCCTGATCGCCATCGCTGCCGCGGCGCTGGTCTGGTGGCTGCTGGAGCGGTCCACGATCGGCTTCGAGCTGCGGGCCGCGGGCGCCAACCCGGCGGCCGCGCGGACGGCGGGGATGTCGGTCGGGCGGGTCACCGTGATCACCATGCTCATCGCCGGTGCGCTGGCGGGACTGGCCGCCACCGCGCAGGTGCTGGGGACGGAACGCTCGCTGACCGCCGGCGTCGCGGCGACCTACGGCTTCGACGCGATCACGGTGGCGCTGCTGGGCCGGTCCCGTCCCTGGGGCACCTTCTTCGCCGGTCTCCTCTTCGGTGCGCTCAAGGCGGGCGGCTCGTTCATGCAGTCGCTCACCTCCACGCCGATCGACATCATCCTGGTGCTGCAGGCGATCATCGTGCTGCTCATCGCCGCTCCGCCGCTGGTCCGGTCGGTCTTCCGGTTGCCCGACCCGGCCAGGCCGTACAAGCCCAGAGCCCGTCCCGAGGCGAAGGAGGTCGCAGCATGAGCACCGTCACCGAGCGGCCGGCGGACGCGCCCCCACCGGACGCAGAGCAGTCCGCCGTCCGACCCAAGCTCGGCCTCAAGGCCCCGATCAGCTACGCCGTGGCCGCGCTGATCACCGCTGTGCTCATGGTGCCCGGCACACCGGCCGGCACCTCGACCACCTTCCAGGTGGGGGGTGCCAGCGACTGGTTCACCATCCCCGACATCACCGTGCCCGCGCTGACCACGATCATCGTGCTCGCGGTGCTCATGGCGGCTGCCGCGGTGTGGGCCTACCTGCGGGCCCGGGACCGGATCCCGGCCCCGGCGTGGCTGCACGTCGCCGTCGGGCTGGCTTTCGTCCTGGCGTTCCTCACCTACGTGGGCGCTGGCACCACCTCGGTGATCCCGATGGTCTCGCTGCTCAGCGGTGCGTTGGCGCTGTCCGTACCGCTGGTCTTCGGCGCCATGTCCGGTGTCATCTGCGAGCGCTCCGGCATCATCAACATCGCCATCGAGGGACAGCTGCTGTTCGGTGCGTTCGCCGCCGCGGTCGTGGCCTCGATGGCCGGCAACGGGTATGCCGGTCTGCTCGCCGCCCCCCTCGCCGGCGCGATGGTCGGCGCGGTCCTGGCCTGGTTCGCGGTGATGTACCGGGTCAACCAGATCATCGTCGGCGTCGTGCTGAACACCCTGATCATCGGCCTGACCGGGTTCTTCTTCTCCACCCTGCTGGCCGACAACCGGGCCCTGTTCAACACCCGGATGCCCCTGGAGCGGATCCGGGTCCCGGGCCTGGCGGACATCCCCGTCCTGGGCCCGGTGCTGTTCAACCAGACCGTCCTGGTCTACCTGATGTACGCCCTCGTGGTGGTGCTCAACATCATGCTCTTCCGCAGCCGCTGGGGCCTGCGCACCCGCGCCGTGGGCGAGCACCCGAGGGCCGCCGACACGGTCGGGATCAAGGTCAACCCCCGCCGGGTGTGGAACACCATCCTCGGTGGTGCCGTCGCCGGTCTGGGTGGTGCCTTCTTCACCGTCGGCTCCGGCCTGGCCTTCGGCCGCGAGATGTCGGCCGGCAACGGCTTCATCGCGCTGGCCGCGATGATCCTGGGCAAGTGGAGCCCGTGGGGCGCGGTCGCTGCGGCCCTCCTCTTCGGCTTCTCCAAGAACCTGGGCAACATGATGTCGAGCATCGGCAGCACGATCCCCTCCGAGCTGCTGCTCATGCTGCCCTACGTCATCACCATCCTGGCCGTGGCCGGGTTCGTCGGCCGGGTCCGCCCACCGGCCGCCGAGGGCATCCCCTACACCAAGAGCTGAGGTATGGCGTGGACAGTACCGACTCCGAGACCGACACCGGGACCGAGACCGACATCGAGTGGGAGCGGCTGCGGATCGCCGCCACCCAGATCATGCAGCGGGCCTACGTGCCCTACTCGCGCTACCCGGTCGGCGTGGCCGGCCTGGTCGACGACGGCCGCGTCGTCGCCGGGTGCAACGTCGAGAACGCCTCCTACGGCGTGGGCCTGTGCGCCGAGTGCGGCATGGTCTCCGAGCTGGCCGCCACCGGCGGCGGGCGGCTGGTGGCGGTGTGGTGCGTGGACGGCCAGGGCGCCACGCTCATGCCGTGCGGCCGCTGCCGCCAGCTGCTGTGGGAGCACGGCGGCCCGGGGTGCCTGCTGCAGACCCCCGAGGGCATCCTGCCGATGGAGCAGATCCTGCCCCAGGCGTTCGGGGCCGAGCACCTGCAGCGTTGACCCTGACCAGCCGGCGCCTGTGTACCTGGCTCCGGGCGGCTCGCTGCTCGTTCTCCGCTCGTTCTCTCTGTTCGTTCTCTGCGCTCGTTGCGCTGAGCTCCTGACGGCTCAGCTGCCGTCCTCGGTGGCGGCCACGACCTCCGGGGAGTCGGAGGTCAGCAGGCTGGTCCGCGGCAGGCCGGCCTCGAGCGCGAGCCGCCCGGCCTCGGGGCTGCGGGCCACGTAGAGCGCCTGACCCCGCACGCCCTTCACCCGCTGCTCCAGCGTCTTCACCGTGCCCGCGTCGACCACCACCCGGCCTTCCTCGGGCGGCAGGAAGGTGTCCTCGCCGAACGTGCCACCCAGGTCCTTGCGGGCCACCTTGGTCACGTCCACGGGCCGCTGGCCCATCGCCTCGGCCAGGGTCTGCAGGATGTGCGGGTCCGCCGGCTCGCCGCCGTCGACGGGTCGCCCGACCACCAGCTCGCCGTCCTGCTCGGCCACCGGCTGCAGGACGAACTTGGCGGTCCGGTCCCGCTTCATCACCGAGTAGGCCAGCGCAGGGCGACCCTCCACCTGGGCCTGGGCCGCCACGACCAGAGCCTCCGGGTCGAGCCCGACCGCCATCGGCAGGGCACAGTTCAGGGTGATCGACATCCGCGGCGTGCTGACGCTGGCCACGACGCGCCCGTTGCGCACCGCGATGAGGGTGGCGAACATCGGCTCCGGCTCCTGCGGCCTGGCCCCCTCCGCCGCGCGGGCACGGCGCAGCAGCTCGACGGTGGGCGGGACGACGAGGGCCATGATGTCTGCGGTCTGCACGGGCCACAGGATGTCACACGTGGGTAGGGTGGTCCGGTGCGCACCGTTCCTTCACTGCCCTGGTGGGGCTGGGCCATCATCGCGTTCGTCGTCCTGAACGTGCTGCTGGACATGAACGTGAGCATCTTCGTGCCGATCATCATCGGGTGGATCGCTGCTGGGGTGCTGAGCCAGCGCGGCAGCAGCGAGCAGAAGAAGGCCGAGCAGCACGGCTCCGGCCAGCCACTGCCGCCCTACCGGCCGGACTCCGGGTCCGACCGATCCACCCTCGGGTGGGCGGGTGGCCCCGACCAAGGTGCCACCCCGCCGCCGGTCGGCCGGATGGGGGAGCCGCCCACCACCGCCCCGACACAGAGCGGCCCGGGACACTCACCCTGGGTGCACCGACCCGGCGAGCAGCCGGGCCCCGGGGCCACGCCAGCGCCGGGAGCGCCCGGCTCCGGAACGGCGACGGGTCCCGGCATGCCTCGGATCGACGTTCCCCAGTACCCCCACGGGAGCACCCCGCCCCCGGTGCGGCCCCCAGGTCAGTCCTCGGCATACCCTCCGGGACACCCCTCCACATACTCCACGGCGAACCCGACCGTGGGCGCCAGCCCGTCGACCGACCCGGTCGTGTCCCTCGGTCAGCTGCACCTGAGCCGCTGCGCACGCGACCTGCACACGGCAGCCACCACCGGATCGACCCAGGACGTCATGCGGGTCCTGGAGGAGCTGAGGGAGCAGTCCGACCGGCTCCTGGGCCAGCTCAGCGGCGCAGGGGCGCTGCCGGGGTCCGGGCGGCGTGAGTTCGAGTCGGGGCTGCGGAGGCTGCAGCGGGACGTCGCTGCCGCGCGTGGGGAGGACCCGCCGGGACCGAAGGTGGCACGTGTCGCGAGGGCCGCCGGGACGATGGGCCAGACTGGGCGCTATGAGTGAGTCCTTCGCCGCCGTCGACGTCATCAGCACCAAACGGGACAGGGGGGAGCTGACCAGCGAGGAGATCGCCTGGGTCATCGACGCCTACACCCGCGGCCAGGTGGCCGACGAGCAGATGTCCGCCCTGGCCATGGCCATCCTGCTCAACGGTATGACGCGGCGGGAGATCAGCGACTGGACCCGGGCGATGATCGACTCCGGCGAGCGGATGGACTTCTCCTCGTTGTCCCGGCCGACCGCCGACAAGCACTCGACCGGGGGCGTGGGCGACAAGATCACCCTGCCGCTGGCGCCGCTCGTCGCGGCCTGCGGAGTCGCCGTGCCACAGCTGAGCGGGCGCGGGCTGGGGCATACGGGCGGCACGCTGGACAAGCTGGAGGCCATCCCCGGCTGGCGGGCTGACCTGTCGAACGCCGACATGCTGCGCCAGCTGGAGGACATCGGCGCCGTGATCTGCGCCGCAGGTGCCGGCCTGGCGCCGGCGGACAAGCGGCTCTACGCGCTGCGCGACGTGACGGGCACGGTCGAGGCCATCCCGCTCATCGCCTCCTCCATCATGAGCAAGAAGATCGCCGAGGGCACCGGCGCGCTGGTGCTCGACGTCAAGGTCGGCTCCGGCGCTTTCATGAAGACGCAGGAGGACGCCCGAGAGCTGGCCGAGACCATGGTGGCGCTCGGGCAGGACGCGGGCGTGCACACCGTGGCCCTGATGACCGACATGTCCACGCCGCTGGGCCTGACGGCCGGCAACGGGCTGGAGGTCCGGGAGTCGGTCGAGGTGCTGGCGGGCGGCGGTCCTCAGGACGTGGTCGACCTGACGCTCGCCCTGGCCCGGGAGATGCTGGACGGGGCCGGCGTGACCGACATCGACCCCGCCGACGCGCTGCAGGACGGCCGCGCGATGGACGTGTGGCGCCGGATGATCGCCGCCCAGGGCGGTGACCCCGACGCCGACCTGCCGACCGCCAGGGAGACCCACCAGGTGGTGGCGGAGGCGGACGGCGTCCTCGGTCGGCTGGACGCGATGGCTGTCGGTGTCTCAGCCTGGCGCCTGGGCGCCGGCCGCGCCCGCAAGGAGGACCCCGTGCAGGCCGCCGCCGGCATCGAGCTGCACGCCAAGCCCGGCGACACGGTCACCCAGGGCCAGCCGTTGATGACGCTGCACACCGACACCCCGGAGCGCTTCGACCGAGCGGTCGCCGCGCTCGAAGGCGCCTGGGACATCGGCGCGCCCGACCAGGTGCAGACCGCCGGGTCGATCGTCATCGACCGCATCGCCTGAGCGACCGGCGACACGGTCTGCCTGCGACCGGCGACACGGTCTGCGTCTGACCGGCGACACGGTCTGCGCTTTCCCACGCCAGGACGTGTGCCCGGTAGGGGCAAAGTGTGTCCCCGGTCAGGGGCAAAGTGTGTCCCCGGTCAGAGGTAGGTCAGTAGCCGTCGGAGTCGGCAGCCCCGTCGGCACCAGCCTCGCCAGCACCGTGGCCCGAGTCGGGGACGACCAGGGTGCCGGCCTGCTCGCGGTCGCGGGCGCCGGCGAGGAGCGCCTGCGTCGAGGAGGTGCCGATGCGGGTCACGCCCTCGGCCACCATCGCCAGGAGGGTGTCGATGTCGCGGACGCCGCCGGAGGCCTTGACCTGCACGGCGTCGGAGATGTTGGCGCGCATGAGGCGCACGTCCGGCAGCGTCGCTCCGCCCCCGGCGAAGCCGGTGGAGGTCTTGACGAAGTCGGCGCCGGCCTCCTCGCTCGCCCGGCACGCGGCGGCCTTCTGCTCGTCGTCCAGCAGCGCGGTCTCGAAGATCACCTTGACCAGGGCGCCGGCGGCGTGACCGACCTGCACGACCGCGGCGATGTCCTGCTTGACGGCCTCGAGGTCCCCGCCGCGCAGACGACCGATGTTGAGCACCATGTCCAGCTCGGTCGCGCCGTCCGCGATCGCCTGGTTGGACTCGGCGATCTTGGCCGCGGTCGAGGTGGTGCCGTGCGGGAAACCGATCACGGTGCACACCCGGGTCGGGGACCCGTCCACCGCGGCCAGCGCCAGCCGGACGTCGGAAGGACGCACGCACACCGACCAGATCCGGTCCTGCGCCAGCTCTCGGCAGGCGGCCTCCACCTCGGCGGGGGTCAGCTCGGGCTTGAGCAGCGCGTGGTCGATGAGGTCGGCGACGTCCTGGACGGTCAGTGCGGTCCCGGGGGCGAGCGTGTGCGGCATACCCCCCACTCTATGATCAGCACCATGCCGACGATGCTGCAGCCGGTCCGTGTGCCCGGCGCCGGTGAGAAGCTCATCCAGGAGTACGCCGGGGCGGCCAGCACCGGCCACGGGGCGATGTCGGTGGCGCGGATGACCGCGCCCCCCGGGTGGGACGAGCCCGGGCAGCGTCCGGAGTTCGACGAGGTCACCTACGTCCTGGCCGGCGAGATGTGCGTGGAGGACGAGCACGGCCGGATCACCAGCGTCGGGCCCGGCGAGTGCGTGCTCGTCCGCGCGGGGGAGTGGGTGCGCTACTTCGTCGGCGACACCGGCGCGGACTACCTGGCCGTCTGCTCGCCCGCCTTCACCGCAGAGACCGCCCGGCGCGACGATGCCTGAGGTCAGCCGGTCCACCACGCCCGACGCGGAGGCCATCCGCAGGCTGCCCAAGGTGCTGCTGCACGACCACCTCGACGGTGGCGTGCGCCCCGCCACGGTGCTGGAGCTGGCGCAGCAGCAGGGGTATGCCGCGCTGCCCGCCGACGACGTCGAAGCGCTGTCGGCCTGGTTCGCCCGGTCGGCCGACAGCGGGTCGCTGGAGCGCTACCTGGAGACGTTCGCGCACACCGTCGGCGTGACCCAGACGGCGGCGGCCCTGACCCGGGTGGCGCGCGAGTGCGTGCTGGACCTGGCCGCGGACGGTGTGGTGTATGCCGAGGTGCGCTACGCCCCGGAGCAGCACCTGGAGGGCGGGCTCAGCCTGGACGAGGTGGTCCGGGCGGTCAACCAGGGGTTCCGCGAGGGGGAGGAGGAGGTCGCGGCCGGCGCGTCGGGCGCGCACGACCAGGTGGCGCCGGCCGGCCCGGTCCGCGTCCGTTCCATCCTCACCGCGATGCGGCACGCCGCGCGCAGCCGGGAGATCGCCGAGCTCGCCGTCCGCCACCGCGAGCAGGAGGTCTGCGGCTTCGACATCGCCGGGGCCGAGGACGGCTTCCCGCCCACGCGGCACCTGGCCGCCTTCGAGTTCCTCCGCCAGGAGAACTCCCACTTCACCATCCACGCCGGTGAGGCGTTCGGCCTGCCGAGCATCTGGGAGGCCGTGCAGGTGTGCGGCGCGGAGCGGCTCGGGCACGGGATCCGGATCATCGACGACATCACCCTGGACGGCCGTCCGGTCACCGACGACCTTGCCGCGGCGATCGCCCGCTCGAGGACCGAGCCCGAGGCGTTCGCGCTGGGTCCGCTGGCGGGCTACGTGCGGGACCGGCGGATCGCGCTGGAGCTGTGCCCCAGCAGCAACGTCCAGACCGGCGCGGCGCCCTCGATCGAGGAGCACGCCATCAGCCTGCTGACGCGCCTGCAGTTCCGCGTCACCCTCAACACCGACAACCGGCTGATGAGCGCCACCTCGATGACCCGCGAGGCCCAGCTGCTCGTGGACCGGGCCGGGTGGACCTTGCCCGACCTGCGCCGGGTCACGGTCAACGCGATGAAGTCGGCCTTCCTGCCCTTCGACGAGCGGCTGCAGATCATCGAGGACGTGCTCAAGCCAGCCTGGGACGGCTGAGCGGACGACGGCCGAGCGGACGACGACCGAGCGGACGACGCCCTCAGCCCGGTCACCCCGGCGGCAGGATCCGGTCGCGCAGGGCGTCGGCGCGGGCCAGCCGCTCCTCGTCGCGGCGGCGCCGCTCGGCCAGCAGGCTGGCCATGACCTCCTCCGGGTGCGCACCGTGGGGCGGTGCGGGCGCCACCCGGGCCAGCAGCGCGGCATACAGCTCCGCACCGACCTGCGCCCGCGCCTGCGGGGACAAGGAGGCGGCCCGGCCCAGGAACTGCCGGGTGGCGACCACCAGCGCGTCGGGCAGCACCCCGATGTCGGCGCCGACCACCCAGTCGGCGAGACGTGGCGAGACCTGGGGCGGTTCGGTCATGCGCAGCCGGACCCGGTCCCGGATGACGTAGGTGCCGGCGAGCAGGTCGCCGAGGCGGCGGGCCTTCTCGTTGGTCATGGCCACGATGAGCGCGAGGCTGCCCAGGGTGAGCCAGAGCTCGACGGTGCCGACCAGGGCGCGGATGGTCGCGTGCCGCAGGCCGATCGGGCCCGTGTCGTCGCGGACGGTGCGCAGGCCGAGGACCAGCTTGCCGACGGTGCGGCCGTGGGTGAACGTCTCCAGGGCGATGGGGATCCCGGCCATCGCCAGCACCATCACGGCGATGACGAAGGCCTGGCCCAGCGCCGCGTCGGCGAGGAAGACCTCCAGCGGGACGAGGAGGAGGACCCCGAGCACCAGCAGCGCGATGACCAGCAGGTCCAGCAGGCCGGAGGCGACCCGGAGCGGCAGGCCCGCCGGCGGCAGCTCCACCTCGACCGCCTCGCCGGTGACGAAGCGCTCGGCCTCGAAGATGCCCCGGGTGGTCATGGGCCCAGCCTACGGCGGGGCCCGGACGGGTCGGGGGCACGGCATACAGTGTGACCGTGGACCTGGACGCGCTGGTGGGACGGCGCCAGGGCGCGTGGGCCCGGCTCGACGCCCTGGCCCGGCGGCGACGACTGACGGGGGCGGAGGCAGACGAGCTGCTGGACGGCTACCAGCGGGCGGCGACCGACCTGTCCGTGGTGCGCTCCAGCGCCCCTGACGCCACCGTCGTCTCCCACCTGTCCGCGCTCGTCGCGCGGGCTCGGGGCCGCGCCGCACGGGTGCCGACCGCCAGCTGGGCCGGCGTCGGCCGGTTCTTCGCCGAGGACTTCCCGGCGGCGCTGTACCGGCTGCGCTGGTGGTGGGGGATCACCGCCGTCGCCAACGTGGTCGTCGGTCTGGTGCTGGGCTGGTGGTTGGTGCGCAACCCCGTCGTGGAGCAGTCCCTGCTGCCGATGGAGGAGGTGCAGGCCCTGGTCAACGTGCAGTTCGAGAGCTACTACTCCGAGCACGCCGCCAGCAGCTTCTCCACGCTCGTCTGGGTGAACAACGCGTGGGTGGCGGCCCGGTGCATCGGCATGGGGGTCCTGGGTTTCCCGGTGATCTGGGTGCTGTGGCAGAACATCGCCAACGTGGCCGTGATCGGTGCGCTGATGCACCGGCACGGCCGGGCCGAGGTGTTCTGGGGGATGATCACGCCGCACGGGCTGCTGGAGCTGATGGCGATCTTCGTCGCGGCCGGGGTGGGGCTGCGGCTGTTCTGGGCCTGGGTGGCGCCCGGGCCCCGCACCAGGCTGGCCAACCTGGCCCGGGAGGGACGGACCGCGGCCGGGGTGGCGATCGGACTGGTCTTCGTGCTGCTGCTGTCCGGGGTGATCGAGGGCTTCGTCACCCCGTCGCCGCTACCGACCTGGGCGCGGGTCGGGATCGGCGTGGTCGCGCTGCTCGCCTTCTTCGTCTACGTCTTCACCCTGGGCCGGCGCGCCGTCCTGCGTGGCGCGACCGGGGACGTGGGGGAGGAGCTGCAGGCGGCCTCCGCGCCGACGGCGGGCTGAGGCCAGACCTCTCGGAGCCGGAGACTCAGAGCAGGCCCTGCGCCTTGAGCGCGAGGTAGTGGTCGACCAGCGCCACCGGTAGGTCCTCGGGTGGCTCGTGCACGACCGTGACGCCGAGCCGGGCCAGGCCGGTGGCGGTGCGGTGGCGGAGCGCCTCGGTGCGTTCGGCCGCGGCTGCGTCATACACGGCGTCCACGCCGGAGAGGTCCTCCCGCAGAGAGCGCAGGCCGGGGTCGGCGACCGAGGCCAGCACCACCCGGTGGTGGGCGGTGAGCGAGGGCAGCACCGGCAGCAGACCCTCCTCGACGGCGGCCGGCTCCAGCGTGCTCAGCAGCACGACCAGCGCCCGGCGGCGGGTGGTCCCGGTGACCGCGCCGGCCAGCACCGGCCAGTCGGCCTCGAGCAGCACCGGCTCCAGCGGCGCCATGGCGGTCACCATCCGGTGCAGCAGCGAGCTGGCCCCGGTCGTCGAGCCGCTCCCCGCCCCGGCGGCACCGACGCGGGCGCGCACGACCCGGTCACCGGCGATGAGATCGACCCGGTCGCCGGCGCGGGAGGCGACTGCGGTGAGCAGCAGGGCCGCGTCCATCGCCGCGTCCAGCCGCGGCTCGTCGCCCACGCGAGCCGCACTGGTCCGCGAGGTGTCCAGCACCAGGATGACGCGCCGGTCGCGCTCGGGCCGCCACGTCCGCACCACCGCGTGCTGCCGCCGCGCCGTCGCCCGCCAGTCGATGGACCGCACGTCGTCACCCTCGACGTACTCCCGCAGCGAGTCGAACTCCGTGCCCTGCCCGCGCGTGCGCACCGCGGAGCGTCCGTCCAGCTGGCGCAGCTGGGCCAGCTTGCTCTCCAGGTGCCGCCGCGAGCGGAACGGCGGGAGGGAGCGCACCGTGCCCGGCACCAGGACCGTCACCTGCCGACCGGCCAGGCCCAGCGGCCCGTGGGTCCGGATCGTCACCCCGGTCGCGGGGCGGTCTCCGCGGCGGGTCGGGCGCAGTGTCGTGGTGACCCGCCGTCGCTCACCCGGCGGGAGGTCGAGGGTATGCCGTGCTCCCCGAGCCCCCCGGGCCCCCTCGGCCCCCTCTGCCCCAGCGGACGGCACCCAGGCGTCGCGGACCAGCCCGCGCACGCGACGCTCCCCGGTGTTGGTGAGGCTCAGCACGGTCTGGGTCTGCTCCTGCAGCCGGACCTGCGGGACCGGGTCGCGACCCAGACCGATCGTCCGTGGCGAGGGCGCGGCCAGCACGTCCACCAGCACCAGGAGCGCCACCCCGAGCAGCCACAGCGCGGCCACGCTGCCAGCCCTCCCGGGCAGCAGCGCGGTGGGCACCAGCCCCAGCAGGACCAGCGCCACGACAGGTCCGCGGAGGATCATGGACGTCGAGGTCGTGTCGGTGGCACAGCCGCGGTCAGCGGGGGACCGGGACGGAGGCCAGGACCGAGTCGAGCACCGAGTCGGTGCTGACCCCCTCGAGCTCGGCCTCCGGCCGCAGCTGCACGCGGTGGACCAGGGTGGCCCGGGCCAGCGCCTTGACGTCGTCGGGGGTGACGAAGTCACGGCCGGCGAGCCAGGCCCAGGCCCGGGCGGTGTTCATCAGCGCGGTGGCGCCGCGGGGGCTGACGCCCAGCTGCAGGGACGGGGCCGAGCGGGTCGCGCGGGCGAGGTCCACGACATACCCGATGACCTCCGGGGCGATCTGCACCTGCCGGACCGCGGCGCTGCCCGCGGCCAGGTGCTCCGGGGAGGCCACGGCCCGCACCCCGGCGGCGGCCAGGTCGCGCGGGTCGAAGCCGTCCGCGTGCCGCTGCAGCACCTCGACCTCGTCCTCGCGGGGCGGCAGCGGCAGGGTGAGCTTGAGCAGGAAGCGGTCCAGCTGGGCCTCGGGCAGGGGGTAGGTGCCCTCGTACTCGACCGGGTTCTGGGTGGCGGCGACCAGGAACGGCGTCGGCAGGGGGCGGGTGGTGCCGTCCACGGTGACCTGCCGCTCCTCCATCGCCTCCAGCAGCGCGGACTGGGTCTTGGGCGGGGTGCGGTTGATCTCGTCGGCGAGCAGCAGGTTGGTGAAGACCGGCCCGGGGCGGAAGGTGAAGTCGCTGCGGCCGCTGTCGTAGACCATCGAGCCGGTGACGTCGCCGGGCATCAGGTCGGGGGTGAACTGCACGCGGGCGGTCTCGACGGACAGCGCCGACGCGAGGGCCCGGACGAGCAGGGTCTTGGCCACGCCCGGCACGCCCTCGAGGAGGACGTGCCCGCGTGCGAGCAGCGCGACGACCAGCCCCGAGACGGCCTGCTCCTGACCGACCACCGCCTTGCCGACCTCCTCACGCACCGCGTGCAGAGCCGCGCGGGCGGCCTCCGCGGACACCGCGGACACCGGGGCGCCGCCGTGCCCGATGGCGTGCTGGTGGTCCTGGCCCTGCTGTCGGTGCTGCCCGTCCGTCATCGATGTCCTCTCGCCGGTACTTCGCCGGTGTGCCGCTGGTCTCTCGCCGGTATGCCGCTGGTCTGCCGAGGTGTCACCCTAGTGCCCGCTCGTGGCGGTCCTGACCTGCTCCTCCAGCGCGTGCAGCGCGCGGGCCCCGGTGACGAGGTCGGCGTCGTCGCGGACGGGCCGGCGCTGCGCCAGGAGCGCGGCGACCTCGCCGGCCGGGCGAGCGGTCGCCTCCGCGGCGGCGGCGACCAGCCGGTCCGGGTCGGTGGCCGGCGGCAGCCCCAGCAACGGCGCGATCCTGCGCCGGGTGCCGGCCCGGATGGCCGCCAGGGCGTGCTCACGGTCGCGCGCCTGCCGGTAGAGCCGTCCGCGGCTGCGGGTGGTCTCCCCGGCGGGGACGACCGCCGGGAGCGGCTCCACCACGACCGGCCCCAGGCGTCGGCCCCGCCACAGGGCCAGCGCCACGACGGCCGTGCCGAGCAGCCACACCCAGGAGGTCAGGTGCCGGGGGAGCACGTCCCACAGCCCGGCAGGGGCGTCCAGGCCTGCGTCGCCGGGCTGGGGCAGCACCCACACCAGGCGCTCGCTGCCGCCCAGCAGCCGCAGGGCCAGGGCCGCGTTGGCCTCCTCGGTGACCTGGGCGTTGGTCCACGCGGTCGTCGTGGACGCCACCACGGTCTCCGGTCGCTGCGCCGTCGCCGGCCAGGTGAGCAGCGCACCGTCGCGGGCACCGCCCAGGTTGTGCCCGGCCCCAGGGGGGAAGCACGCCTCGGCCTGGGCCCGCTCGGCACCGCCGGCCGACAGCAGCGCGTCGGCCGTGGAGAGGACGTCGTCCCGGCGCACCGGGCCGGTTGCGCAGTCCGCGGCCAGCGGGCCGCGGGCGATCCAGTCGACGTCGACGTCGATGTCGTCGCCCAGCTGCGGCGCCTGCTCGGGCGTGGGGACCAGCACGACGAGGCGGTCGGCGGGTGCCAGCGCCTCCAGCAGTGCCGCACCGCCCTCCGGGCCGAGGTATGCCGTGTGCGGCAGCAGCACCGTCGTGCCCGGGCCGACGGAGGTCGAGCCGTTCGTCAGGCGGGTCGAGCCCTCCACGACGTCCACCCGGACCCCCTGCCGCTCCAGGACCTGCGCCAGGGCGGCGCCGCCGTCCCGGCCGCGGTTCGCCGGCTCCAGCTGGCCGGTTGAGGTGGGCGTGGCCAGCAGCCCACCGACCACCGCGGCCACGACCAGCAGCAGGGCCCAGGGTGCCCAGCGACGCAGCACGCCCACCGCCGGCCTGCGTGCGGCCGGCGTCGTGGTCTCGACCGTGTGCGTCACGACGCCGTCTCCGCCAGGGCGGGGCGGGCGGCGTCCAGCCTCGCGTCGAGGTCGACGACCTGGCGGGCCTGCTCCGCCGTGGCGCGGTGGTCGCCATACCGGACCGCGTCGAAGGCGTCGGCCGCGGTGAGCAGCTCGTCCCGGGCGTCGGGGAAGACGGGAGCCAGCCCGGTGGCCAGCTCGTGGGCCGTGCGACCAGGACGGTCGTCCAGAAAGGTGCGCTCGACGGCGCCCGCGGCGACGGCCCGGTAGGCCTCCAGGACGGCGCGGTCGTGGTCACCGGCACCCAGGGCCGCGGCGGCCTCCTGCCGGTGCTCGGACGCGGCGCGCGCGGGGCCCTCCAGCACCGCGCCCGGGGCGCCGTGCCCGGACAGGCGGGCGGTGCGCCACCGGTCCCGCGTGGCGAAGGCGAGCACGGCCAGGACCGCGACGAGCACCAGGGCCAGCAGCACCCAGGTCACCCAGCCGGGCAGGGGGCCGAGGCCGCCGAAGCCGGAGAACAGGTCGGTGAACCAGCGCCAGGCCCGGGAGACCCACGACTCCTGCAGCTGGTAGTCCCCCCGCGCCAGCTCGTCCTGGAACAGGCGCCTGGCCTCGTCGCGGTCGGGGTCGAGGGGCGGCCGGGCACGCATGCCGACCTCAGCGGGCCCGGCGGGCCGCGCGGTCCTGCGCGACCCGCACCAGGACGACGTCGAGACCCTCGCGGCGCATCCGCTGGTCGAGGTAGAGCAGGGCTGCCACGCCCGCCGTGAACGGGGTGACCAGCGCCCCGACCACCAGCTGGAAGGCGTGGTCCATGACCAGGGTCGAGGTCGACAGCGGCGACAGGTCGATGCCGCCGGAGGCCAGCGCCCACAGGGCGACCCCCAGCAGCGGCAGCTGGACCAGGAAGCTGACCAGGCTGGTGACCAGCCCGGCCAGCAGGCTGATCCCCACCACCCGCCAGCCCTCCCGGCCCCGGGTCAGGGACCAGGCGCGGGCGATCGACCGCCAGGGGCCCAGGCGCTCGAGCACCACGGCGGCGGGGGCCAGGGTGAGCCGGCCGGAGACCCAGACACCGAGGACGAGGGCCCCCAGGACGACCAGCACCACCAGGATGACCCCGAGGACCGCCATGCCGCCACCGGTCTCCACGAGGGCCATGACCAGCAGGACCACGGCGAGGACGAGCACGACGGTGCCGACGAGCATCAGCAGACCCATCAGCAGCATCGCGCCGATCAGGGCCGGCAGCCGCCCGCGCACGGCCCGCCAGGTCGCGCCCAGCCCGGCCTTCTCGCCCAGCACGGCCTCGCCCACGACGTGGACGATCATCCCGGTCAGCGCGTAGGACGCCAGCAGGCTGAAGCCGAGGTTGACCGTCAGGGTGAGCACCTCGACGTCCGTGGGTGCCAACGAGGTCAGCAGCCGGACCGTCGCCAGCGAGCCGAGCAGGGAGGGGACGAGGAGCACGGCCATGACGATCAGCCCCATGCCGATCGTGGCCTCGGGGTTGCGCCGCATCGTCTGCAGCGCGCCGCCGAAAATGTCGCTCAGCAGCAGGGGCCGCAGCGGGGCCACGCCCGGCCGGTGCAGGCGGGCCACGTCCTCGGGCGGCAGCTGCTGCCACCCCGGGCCCCCACCGGTGGTGGGCGGCTGCTGCCACGTCGGCGGCTGGCCGGGACGGGAGGTATGCGGTGGCTGCTGCCGGCCGTCCTGCGGTCCGCCGTCCGTGCGCTGCGGCGGCTGGGAACCCGGGGACGCGGGCGGGACGGACGGCATACCGCCGGGCGCCGTCCAGGGCCGCGATGACTGCTCGGGCGTGCTCATCGGTCGGCCTCCGGCCGGTCGGGGGTCATCAGGCCGGCGTCGGCCAGCAGGGAGAGGATCCTGCGCTCGGCCTCCCGCGCGGTCATCGGCTCGGCGCCCAGCGCCTGGTGCGCCGCGACGATCTGCGGCTCGGCGCGGCGCAGCCGGTTGCCACGGCGCCACAGGGTCAGCGGCGGCTTGCGGCGCTCGGCCAGGTCACGCACCAGGCGGCGGCCGAAGGTGAGCCAGGGCCGGTTGCGCACGCAGACCGCGGCGGCGAGCAGGCCGCGCTCACGCAGCCCCGCCACCGTGTGCGCGGCGAAGATGCCCTCGGCCACCACGAACGGGTGACCGTCCAGGCGGGTCTCCTGCCGGCCGACCACCGAGGAGGTGCTGATGTCGTAGACGGGCAGCCCGACACGGCCCTCCCGGCACAGCGCGGTCATGGCGTCCAGGGCCGCCCCCAGGTTCCAGGAGCGCACGTCGTCCCAGTCGACCAGCCCGGGGGAGGTCATCGGTAGGCCGGGGTCACCCGCTTCGCGGTAGAAGTCGTCCAGCTGCAGCACGGGCCAGGAATGGTGCTCGTGCAGGCGGCGGGCCAGCCGCGACTTGCCGGCGCCGCTGGGGCCGGAGAGCACGATGACGCGGGCGCTCATCCGAGCACCGCCAGGACGATGAGCAGGAGGGCGACACCGAGCACGGCGACGGCTGCCCACGCCGGTCGCTTCTCGGCCTGCGCCTCGGGGTGCGGGCCGCCGAGCTGACCACCGTCGAGCCGCCAGCGCTGCAGCGCCCGCTGCGCCTCGTCGGCGACCCCCTGCGCGGTGCGACCTGCGGAGCCGCGCCGGCGCGTGGTGGTCTCGGCGAAGTCGTCGATCCCGCGGCGCCGGGCCCGCTCCCGCTTGACCGGGATCGCCCACGCGCTGTGCTTGCGGCCCTGCGTGTCGTGCACCTCCAGCGCCCACTGGTGGGTGATGTCCTCGACCGCGGCGAAGGGCACGACGCTGTCGGTGACGATGTTGGCGATCAGCACGCCGTCGCTGTGCAGCCGCACGTGCGGGCGCAGGAACAGGACCCACGCCACCGCGGCGATCCCCACGATGAGGGCGGCGGGATAGATGAGGCCCTCGTCCCGGCCCTGGCTGACGTCCCAGACGGTCAGCGCGGCCAGCAGGGCCGCGCCGGTGACCATCACCCAGCCCAGGACGGTGGACGGCAGCGTGCGGTAGACGCCCAGGAGCTCGCCGGCGAGCCCGGGCGAGGAGCTGGGGGAGGAGTGCGTCATACGGCGGTGAGCCCCTCCATGCTGGCACGGACCGCAGCCAGCCGACGGGTGGCCTCGGCGCGGGCCGCGGTCAGGCCGTCGGGTCCGGTGACCGGGACGATGGCCTCGAGGTAGACCTTGAGCTTGGGCTCGGTGCCGCTCGGCCGGACGATGACCCGGGTGTCGTCGGCGAGGTAGAAGCGCACCCCTTCCGTGGGCGGCAGGCCGCCCTCGCCCAGGGCGAGGTCGTCCATGCGGCTGACGGGTGTCCCGCCGAGCTCCTCAGGCGTGTCCTCGCGCAGCCGGGTCATCACCGGCGCGATGAGCCCCAGGTCGCTGACCCGCACCGAGAAGGCGTCGGTCTGGTGCACGCCGTGGGTCAGCGCCAGGTCGTCGAGCACGTCGGTGAGCGTGCGGCCCTGCGCCTTGAGGGTCGCGGCCAGCTCCGCCGCGAGCAGCGCGGCGGTGACGCCGTCCTTGTCGGGGACCGTGGCGGGGTCGACGCAGTAGCCGAGCGCCTCCTCATACCCGTAGGCCAGCCCCGGGACCCGGCCGATCCACTTGAACCCGGTCAGCGTCTCCTCCCCCCGCAGCCCGGCCGCGTCCGCCAGGGCGCCGAGGAGCCGGGAGGAGACGATCGAGCGGGCCAGGACGGGCCGCTCGGACGTGGGCAAACCCCGGTCGATGACGTGTTGGCCCAGCAGCGCGCCGACCTCGTCACCGCGCAGCATCCGCCAGCCGACTCCGTCCCCGTCGCCCCCGTCGCCCCCGCCATCACGCACGGCCAGGGCGCACCGGTCGGCGTCGGGGTCGTTGGCGATGACCAGGTCCGGCTGCACCCGCTCCGCCAGAGCCAGCGCCGCGTCGATGGCCCCCGGCTCCTCGGGGTTGGGGAAGGCGACGGTGGGGAACTCCGGGTCGGGCTCGGCCTGCTCCGCCACCTGCTCCGGCGCCGTGAAGCCGGCGCGCTCGAAGGCCTTCCGGACCACGTCGGAGCCCACGCCGTGCAGGGCCGTGTGCACGACCTTCAGCTCGCGCGGGCTGGACGGGTCCAGCACCGCGACGGCGGCGTCGAGGTAGGCGTCCAGGATCTCCTCGCCCAGGGTCTCCCACCCGTCACCGGTCATCGCGACCTGGCTGACGGTGCGGATGCGGGCGATCTGGGCGGCGATGTCGAGGTCGGCGGGCGGCACGATCTGCGAGCCGTCACCCAGGTAGACCTTGTAGCCGTTGTCCTGCGGCGGGTTGTGGCTGGCGGTGACCATCACGCCGGCGTCCGCCCCCAGGTGCTGGATCGCGAAGGCGAGCACCGGCGTCGGCAGCGGCCGGGGCAGCATCATCGCCCGCCCGCCCGCGGCGGTCACCACGGCCGCGGTGTCGCGGGCGAAGACGTCCGAGTTGTGCCGGGCGTCGAAGCCGATGACCACGACGGGGCCCCGCTCCTCACCGGCCAGACCCAGCTGCTGGCGCAGGTACGCGGTGAGCCCGGCGGCCGTGCGGATGACGACCGCGCGGTTCATCCGGTTCGGGCCGGACCCCAGGGCACCACGCAGCCCGGCGGTGCCGAACTCCAGGAAGCCGGCGAAGCGGTCGGCCAGCTCCGGCCAGGCGGCCTCGTCGCCCTGCACGGCGCGGTCGACGAAGGCCGTGAGCTCGTCCCGGGTGTGCGGGTCGGGGTCGTCCCCCACCCAGGTGCGTGCCTGGTGGAGGAGCTGCTCCCGGCTCGACTGGTCCGTCATCCCTACCCCTGACTCAGATGCGCTCGACGATACGGGCCAGCAGGTGGCCGCACCGCTCGGCCGCCGCCTGCCCCGCTGCGATGACCTCCTGGTGGTCCAGGGGCGTGGCGCTGATGCCGGCCGCGGGGTTGGTCACCAGGGAGACCCCCAGGACCTCCATCCCCGACTCGCGGGCGGCGATCGCCTCCAGGGTGGTCGACATCCCCACCAGGTCCCCGCCGAGGACCTTGGCCATGGCCACCTCTGCAGGGGTCTCGTAGTGGGGTCCGCGGAACTGGACGTAGACACCCTCCTGCAGGCTGGGGTCGATCTCCCGGGCGAGGTCGCGCAGGCGCGGGCTGTAGAGGTCGGTGAGGTCGACGAAGTTGGCGCCCTCGACGGGGGAGTCCGCGGTGAGGTTGAGGTGGTCGCGGATCAGCACCGGGGTGCCAGGCGCCCACTCGGGCCGCAGCCCCCCGCAGCCGTTGGTGAGCACCACCGTGCGGCAGCCCGCGGCTGCGGCGGTGCGGATCGCGTGCACGACCGCGCGCACGCCGCGGCCCTCGTAGTAGTGCGTGCGGGTGCCGTAGACCAGGACCCGCCGACCGTCCGGCAGCGGGATGGAGCGGATGGTCCCGCTGTGGCCGGCGACCGCCGCCGCGGTGAACCCGGGGACGTCGGTGTTGTCGATCTCGGTGCCCGAGCCCGGCTCCGCCAGCTCGGCCAGAGCCTCGGCGGCCGGCTTCCAGCCGCTGCCCAGGACGAGGGCGATGTCGTGCCGCTCGGCGCCGGTCCGGTCGGCGATGACCGCCGCAGCCTCCCGGGCCACTGCGTGCGGGTCGGTCGAGGGGTCGGCGAGGTCGAGATCTGCACCAGTGGTCACCGGGACAGACTACCGATGGTTGACTAGGAGCCGTGAGCGCAGCAGGCAAGTCCGTGGTCATCATCGGTGGCGGTCCCGGCGGCTATGAGGCTGCCCTCGTGGCGGCCCAGCTCGGGGCGGGGGTCACCGTCGTCGAGCGGTCAGGGGTCGGTGGTGCGGCCGTGCTCACCGACTGCGTGCCCAGCAAGGCGCTGATCGCCACCGCCGACTTCATGGACCGGTTCACCGCAGCCGAGCGGATCGGGGTCCACTTCGACGGTGCCGGCGTGCCGCAGGACCAGGGGGTCACGGCGCACATCCCCCACGTCAACCGTCGCATCATGAACCTCGCCCAGGCGCAGAGCCGCGACATCTCCGAGCGGCTGGAGTCCGCCGGCGTCGACGTCGTGCAGGGTGCCGGTCGGCTCCTGGGCCCCGGCCGGGTCGAGGTCGTCGAGGGCGTCGGCGAGGTCGAGTCGGGGGAGGAGCCCTCACCGCACAAGGAGGACCGTCGAGAGGCGAGCGGAAGCCGGGTGCTCGAGGGTGACCTCGTGCTCATCGCCACCGGTGCCCGGCCCCGGATCATGGACACCGCCGTCCCGGACGGCGAACGGATCCTGACCTGGCAGCACATCTGGGACCTCGCCGAGCTGCCCGAGCACCTGATCGTCATCGGCTCCGGCGTGACCGGTGCCGAGCTGGCGCACGCCTACCTCGGGCTCGGCTGCGCCGTCACCCTGATCTCCTCCCGGGACCGGGTGCTGCCGGGGGAGGATGCTGACGCCGCCAACGTGGTGGAAGAGGTCTTCCGCCGTCGCGGGATGACGGTGCTCAACCGCTCCCGGGCCGGCGGGGTCCGCCGGGAGGGCGACAGCGTGGTGGTCACCCTGGAGGACGGCCGCGAGGTGCGGGGCAGCCACGCGCTCCTGGCCGTCGGCTCCCTGCCCAACACCACGGACATGGGGCTGGAGGAGGCCGGGATCAGACTCGCGCCCTCCGGCCACATCGAGGTCGACCGTGTCTCGCGGACCAGCCTGCCCGGCGTGTATGCCGCCGGTGACTGCACCGGCGTGCTGCCGCTGGCCTCGGTCGCCGCCATGCAGGGCCGGATCGCGGTCGCCCACGCGCTGGGCGACGCCGTCGCTCCGCTGTCCCTGCGCCGGGTCAGCTCGAACATCTTCACCGACCCCGAGATCGCGACGGTCGGCGTGAGCCAGGCCGACATCGACGAGGGCCGGGTCGACGCGCGGGGCGTCATGCTGCCGCTGACCAAGAACCCCCGGGCCAAGATGCAGAACGTCCAGGACGGCTTCGTCAAGCTCTTCGCCAAGACGGGGTCGAGCACGATCGTCGGCGGCGTGGTCGTGGGCCCCCGCGCCAGCGAGCTCATCTTTCCGATCGCCCTGGCCGTGGCCAACCGGCTCAACGTGGACCAGTTCGCCGCGACCTACACGGTCTACCCCTCGCTGTCCGGCTCCCTGTCGGAGGCCGCCCGCCAGCTGCACGAGATCGCCGACTGAGCACCGCAAAGGGCCCCTCAGAGCACGGGAGAAGGCCCATCAGGACACGTGAGACGTCCCCACTGAGCACGCCGAAAGGCCCATCAGGACACGCGAGACGGCCCCACTGAACACGTGAGAGGCCCGACACGCACGGCTGGCGTGTCCTGTGGAGCCCTTCGGCTGTCCTGTGGAGCCCTTCGGCGTGTCCTGTCGGGCCCTTCGGCGCGTTCGGTCGGGCCCTTCGGGGTGTCCTGTCAGTCCTTGAGCTCGCAGATGACCGCGCCGTTGGCGACGGTCTCGCCGACGGCGGCGGACAGGCCGGTGACGGTGCCGGCCTTGTGGGCCTTGATCGGCTGCTCCATCTTCATCGCCTCGAGCACCACGACCACGTCGCCCTCGGCGACGGTGGCGCCCTCCTCGACGGCGATCTTGACGATGGTGCCCTGCATGGGCGCGGTCACGGAGTCACCGGAGGCGGCGGCCGTGCCTCCGCCCCGGCGGGAGCGCTTGGGCGCCTTCTTGCGGCCGGCCGCCGCACCACCACCGCCGCCGAGCGCCAGCCCGGCCGGCAGGGAGACCTCGAGCCGCTGGCCGCCGACCTCGACGACGACCTGCTGGCGCTCGCCGTCCTCGCCCGGGTCCTCCGCGGTCGGACCGGAGTAGGCCTCGATGGTGTTGTCGAAGTCCGTCTCGATCCACCGGGTGTGCACCGTGAAGGCTTCGGACGGGTCCTCGGGCGCGTAGGCCGGGTCGGAGACCACGGCACGGTGGAAGGTGAGGGCGGTCGGCATACCCTCCACCTCGAACTCGGCCAGGGCGCGGCGGGAGCGGGCCAGCGCCTCCTGACGCGTGCGCCCGGTGACGATCAGCTTGGCCAGCATCGAGTCGAAGGCGCCGGCGACGACGTCGCCCTGTTCGACGCCGGAGTCCAGGCGGACGCCGGGGCCCGACGGCGGGCGGAAGACGAGGGCGGTGCCGGGTGCGGGCAGGAAGTCGCGGCCCGGGTCCTCGGCGTTGATGCGGAACTCGATGGAGTGCGCGTGCGGCTCGGGGTCGTCGTAGCCCAGCTCCTCGCCGTCGGCGATGCGGAACTGCTCGCGCACCAGGTCGATGCCGGTGACCTCCTCGGTCACGGGATGCTCGACCTGCAGGCGGGTGTTGACCTCCAGGAAGGAGATGTCGCCCTCGGGACCGATGAGGAACTCGCAGGTGCCGGCGCCGATGTAGCCGGCCTCCGTCATGATCGCCTTGCTCGCCCGGACCAGCTCGGTGTGCTGCTCCTCGGTCAGGAACGGCGCGGGCGCCTCCTCGACCAGCTTCTGGTTGCGCCGCTGGAGCGAGCAGTCCCGGGTCGAGACGACGACCACGTTGCCGTGCTGGTCGGCCAGGCACTGGGTCTCCACGTGCCGGGGGCGGTCCAGGAAGCGCTCCACGAAGCACTCGCCGCGACCGAAGGCGGTGACCGCCTCGCGCACCGCGGAGTCGAACAGGTCGGGGATCTCCTCGATCGTGCGGGCCACCTTCAGCCCGCGACCGCCACCACCGTAGGCCGCCTTGATGGCGACCGGCAGGCCGTGCTCCTCGGCGAAGGCGACGATCTCGTCCGGGCCCTCGACGGGGTCCTTGGTGCCGGGCACCAGCGGCGCCTCGGCCTTGAGCGCGATGTGCCGCGCCTTGACCTTGTCGCCCAGGGAGTCGATGGCCTGCGGGCCGGGCCCGATCCAGATCAGGCCCGCGTCGATCACGGCCTGGGCGAAGGACGCGTTCTCGGCCAGGAAGCCGTAACCGGGGTGGACCGCGTCCGCCCCCGCCTGCCGGGCGATGTCGAGCAGCTTCTCCTGCACCAGGTAGGACTCGCCCGGGGTGTTCCCGCCGAGGGCGTAGGCCTCGTCGGCCACCTTGACGTGCAGCGCGTCCCGGTCGGGCTCGGCATACACGGCGACGGACCCGATCCCTGCATCCTTGCAGGCGCGGGCGATGCGGACGGCGATCTCGCCGCGGTTGGCGATGAGGACCTTGCTGATCGGCATAGCGCACACCCTAGACCCAGGCTGCCCGTACCCCGGCGACGAGGTCCCCGACACATGCGAGCGCCCGCGTCAGCCGATCTGCGCCAGGTCCTCGGTGCAGCGCTTCTCCAGCTCGTCCAGCTCGCGCAGGCTGTCCTCGATGTCGCGGCGGCGCCGCTCCAGGTCCGCGCGTCGGTCGTCGATCTGGGAGAGCAGGTAGGTGAGCTGGCCCACCTCACCGGGCTGGTCGTCATACATGTCCAGGATCGTGGCCACCTCCTCCAGCGGGAAGCCGAGGCGGCGACCGCGCAGGATCAGCGCCAGCCGGGTCCGTTCGCGGCGGTGGTAGATGCGGCGCTGGCCGTCGCGCTCGGGGGAGAGCAGCCCGAGGTGCTCGTAGTGCCGCAGCGCGCGGTGGGTGACGTCGAAGTCGTCGGCCATCTGGGCGATCGTCCACGTCATCGTGTCGGTCACGGTTGTCCTTACGTCAAGGTGCAGGGGCGGCTCCATCGTGCTTGACCTTCGCGTCAACGTCAAGCACGATGGGCCCGTGCCGGGGCCCGGCACGCCATCACCCGTGGGCACCACCCAGGACCGCCCACGACCCCCGAGCCCGCGACGACCCACGACGACCCACCACCACCGCTGAGAGGGACCGGACACGCATGTTCGAGCTGAGCCAGGACCACGAGGACTTCCGCCGCCTGGTGCGCGAGTTCGCCGAGGCCGAGATCGCGCCGCACGTCGAGCAGTGGGACCGCGACGGGCACTTCCCCGCGCACCTGGTGCCGCAGATGGGTGACCTGGGCCTGTTCGGGCTGGAGGCGCCGGAGGAGTTCGGCGGGGCCGGTATGGGGCACGACGGCTTCTCCTACCTCTGCGTGGCCATCGAGGAGCTGGGTCGCGTCGACCAGTCGATGGGGATCACCCTGGAGGCCGGGGTCGGGCTGGGCATCAACCCGATCCAGACCTACGGCAGCCAGGAGCAGAAGGAACGCTGGCTACCCGACCTCGTCCAGGGTCGCGCGCTCGCCGGCTTCGGCCTGACCGAGCCCGAGGCCGGCTCCGATGCCGGTGCCACCCGCACCCGGGCACGGCTGGCGGACGGGCAGTGGGTCATCGACGGCGCCAAGGCCTTCATCACCAACTCCGGCACCGAGATCACCTCCGTGGTCACGGTCACCGCCCGGACCGGCGAGCTGGCCGACGGCCGGCCCGAGATCAGCGCCATCATCGTGCCCAACGGCACCGAGGGGTTCACCGTCGAGCCGGCCTACCGCAAGCTCGGCTGGCACATCTCCGACACCCACGGGCTGACCTTCGAGGGCGCCCGGGTGCCCGAGGCCAACCTGCTGGGGGAGCGGGGCCAGGGCTTCCGCCAGTTCCTCAAGACCCTCGACGACGGCCGGATCGCCATCGCCGCGCTCGCCGTCGGCTGCTGCCAGCGGATGCTGGAGGAGTCCACCCGCTACAGCCAGGAGCGGCTGGCCTTCGGCCGGCCGATCGCGGTCAACCAGGGCGTCTCCTTCCAGGTCGCCGACCTCGCGGTGATGACCGAGGCCGCGCGCACCCTCACCTACAGGGCCGCCTGGCTGCGCGAGCAGCAGGCGGCGGGCAAGCGCTCGGTCGCCGAGGTCAAGCAGGCCGCCGCGATCGCCAAGCTCTACGCCACCGAGGCCGCGGTGAGCTCCACCCGGATCGCCACGCAGATCTTCGGCGGCAACGGCTTCATGGAGGAGTACCCCGTCGCCCGGTTCTACCGCGACGCCAAGATCCTGGAGATCGGCGAGGGCACCTCCGAGGTGCAGCGCATGCTCATCGCCCGTGGCCTCGGCCTCCCCGCCTGAGCGGCGGGGTGTCCTCAGTGACGAGCCTGACACGATGAGCGGTATGAGCAGCTCGCCCACCTCTCCCAACCCCCACCCCGACCCCCGGGTCGCCGACCTGCGGGACCGGCTGGGGACGGCATACCGGGCCTCGGCGGAGCCGACCGAGCGCGCGAGGGCGAAGCTGGACAGCCAGGGCAAGCTCTACGTCCGCGACCGGATCGCGCTGCTCTTCGACGAGGGCACCTTCGTCGAGGACGGGCGCTACGCCAACGCCACCGCCGACGGGCTGCCCGCCGACGGCGTGGTCACGGGTCGCGGCGAGGTGGACGGGCGGCCGGCGATCGTCGTGGCCAACGACCCGACCGTCAAGGCGGGCTCGTGGGGCGCGCGGACGGTGGAGAAGATCATCCGCGCCACCGAGGCCGCGCTGCGCGAGGAGTTGCCGCTCTTCTGGTTCGTCGACTCGGCCGGCGCGCGGATCACCGACCAGGTGGACCTCTTCCCCGGCCGGCGCGGCGCGGGGCGGATCTTCCACAACCAGGTCGCGCTGTCCGGCAAGGTGCCGCAGATCTGCTGCCTGTTCGGGCCGTCGGCCGCCGGCGGTGCCTACATCCCCAGCTTCACCGACCTCATCATCATGGTCGAGGGCAACGCCTCGATGTACCTCGGCAGCCCGCGGATGGCCGAGATGGTCGTGGGGGAGAAGGTCAGCCTGGAGGAGATGGGCGGGGCCCGGATGCACTGCACCGTCTCCGGCGTGGGCGACCTGCTCGCCGGCGACGACGTCGAGGCGATCGAGCTGGCCCGGCACTTCTTCTCCTACCTGCCCGAGACCTGGCACGACCCGGTACCGCACTACGCCGCCGAGCCGCCCGCCGTGCCGCTGGACCGGCAGACCGTCCCCGAGTCCGAGTCGGTGCCCTTCGACGTGCACGACGTCATCGACGGCCTGGTGGACGACGACAGCTTCTTCGAGATCAAGCCGCTCTTCGCCGCCGAGCTGGTGGTCGGGCTGGGCCGGATCGACGGCCAGACCGTGGGCATCCTGGCCAACAACTCCGCGGTCAAGGGCGGGGTGCTGTTCACCGACTCCGCCGACAAGGCCACCCGGTTCATCTGGCTGTGCGACGCCTACGGGATCCCGCTGCTCTACCTGGCCGACGTGCCCGGCTTCATGATCGGCTCGGAGGTCGAGCGCGGCGGCATCATCCGGCACGGCGCCAAGATGGTCTCCGCGGTCTCCGAGGCGACCGTGCCCCAGCTGTGCGTCGTGGTCCGCAAGGCCTACGGAGCCGGCCTCTACGCCATGGGCGGTCCGGGCTTCGGGCCGGAGGCGACGATCGCGCTGCCCACCGCCCGGATCGCGGTCATGGGGCCCGAGGCGGCCGTCAACGCCGTCTACGCCAACAAGATCGCCGGGCTCACCGACGAGCAGGAGCGGGAGCGGTTCGTGCAGGAGCGCCGGGCGGAGTACCTGGAGGACGTCGACCTGGAGCGGCTGGCCGCCGACCTCGTCATCGACGCCGTCGTCGAGCCCGAGGAGCTGCGCGAGGAGATCATCCGCCGGTTCCGGTATGCCGCGCGCCGCGACCGCCACTTCTCCTCCCGGCACCGCGGCATCCCCCCGGTCTGAACACCCGCCCGGCCGCCGGTGGCCAGCCGGCAGCCTGTCCTTGTCCGAGGGGTGCCGCTGCCACGGACCCTGCTCGCGGGGTGATCGACAGACAGCATCAGCCGCGGCGCAGCAGCCGCAGCACGTGCAGCAGCCCGACCCGGCGGGCGGCCCGCCGCAGCGGGAAGGCGAGGCTGGCGCCGACGACGATGCCCAGGGCGATCGCGGCGATGACCAGGGTCACCGCGACGACCGCGGAGAAGGCGACCGCCGGACCGGCCTCGAGCTGGGTGACCGAGATGAGGCCGAAGGAGCCCGGCACCAGCAGCCAGAAGCTGGGCAGGAAGACCACGGACCGGGGCAGCTGGGGTCGGACGAACTCGACCACGGTGGCGGCCAGGATCGCGACCACGGCGCCCAGGAACGCCCCGGCCCACCGGGCGTCGGACAAGGTCTGCCCCAGGAGCTGGCCGAGGTACGTGGCCACGGCGGTGACCATCACCCACGGGACCAGGGAGAGCCGCAGGGACTCCATGAGCGAGATCGCCAGGGTGACGACGGCGACGCCCAGCAGGGGCGCCCACCAGCCCAGCTCGACGGGACGGGTCGGGTCGAGCAGCTCCGCGGGGACGTCGAGCAGAGCCGCCGCGGCGCCGACCCCCATGGCGAAGAGCAGCAGCTGGACCGTGCCGTGGCCGAGCCGCGAGGTGCCGGCGACCATCGAGCCCGCCGCCAGCTCGACCAGCCCGGTGACCAGGGTCGCTCCCGGCAGGAGGACGGCGATCGGCGCGACCAGCGTCCACAGCGGTGCCGGGACCAGGCCGGCCGAGGCGGCCGAGAAGGCCACGAGCGCGGTGATGAACGCCGCGAGCAGCGGGGTGAGGGTCGAGATGGTGCGGTTGCGGCCGGACAGGACCATCAGCACGACGGTGACCGGTGCCAGGAGCGCGGCGAACGCCACGGACGGCCAGGCCGGCGCCAGGACGAGCGCGATGCCCACGCCGGACAGCACCCCGCCGGCCAGCAGTCCGGGCACCTTGTAGCGGTGCGGCTGGGCCCGCAGCGTCGCCAGCGAGGCGAGGGCCTCCTCGGGGGACAGCCGCCCGGAGCGCAGGCCGGCCAGCAGGGCGGAACCGTCGGCCAGCTGCTCCAGCCGCAGTCCGCCCTCGACCCCCTCGAAGGTGGCAGGCTCACCCGCGGAGAGGGTGACCCAGACCCCGCGGGGCAGGCAGGCGACCTGGGCACGGGGGTGCCCGAGGGTGGTGGCCAGGGTGCGGAGGTCCTGCTCCACCTCGTGCGTGGGGATGCCGCCGGCCAGCAGCCCGGCCCCGAGCCAGGCCAGCAGCCGCCGGTCCCGCGCCCCGAGGGTCTCCGGCCCGCCGCCCGCCGTCCCACCGTCCGTCATCACGCCACCCATGGTCGGCCCGTTCGTCGACGCTGTCCGGTCAGCTCAGGTACTCGCGCCACCAGTCCAGGATGTGCTCGAAGCGCTGCACCCGGTGCCGCGGCTGCCCGGCCCGGCTCAGCTCGTGCCCCTCGCCGGGGAAGATCAGCAGCTTGGTCGGTACCCCGTTGCGGCGCAGCCGGGCATAGAGCCGCTGGCCCTGCTCCAGGGGGCAGCGGAAGTCGCGCTCGGAGTGGATGACCATCGTGGGCGTGCGGATCTGGTCGGCCCAGGTCAGCGGCGACTGCTCGTGGGCGAGGTCACCGACGTACTCGTCACCGAAGAACCAGCCGATGTCGGAGGTCCCCGCGAAGGAGTCCCAGGCGTTGACCGCGCGCTCGCTGATGGCTGCGGTGAACCGGTCGCTGTGCGCCACCAGCCAGGTGGTCATCAGCCCGCCGTAGGAGCCGCCCTGCACCCCGACCCGCGTGCCGTCCAGCCCGGGCAGGGTCAGCGCGTGGTCGAGCAGAGCGGAGACGTCCGCCATGTCGACACTGCCGATCGCCTCCTTGACCGCACGGCCGTGTGTGGCGCCGTAGCCCGACCCGCCGCGCGGGTTGCCCATCACCACGGCATACCCGGCACCCGCCAGCACCTGCGCCTCGTCGAAGAGGTTGCCGGAGTACTGGGTGTACGGCCCGCCGTGGATCATCAGCACGACCGGGTGTCCAGCCTTCCGCCGGGCCTTCGTGGTGGGTCGGAACAGCCAGCCGTGCACCGGGTACCCGTCCTCGGCCTGTGCCTCCAGCTCCTCCGGCTCGACGGGCGCCGCCGTGCCGGTCAGGTGCGCGGTGCCGAGGTCGGTCACCTGGGTGAGGCGCTCGCCGACAGGCCCGACGAACAGCTCGGAGTATGAGGTGCGGGTGCCGGCCACCGCCACCACCACCCCGCCCCCGACGGCCAGGTCGCTGACCGAGACGTGCCCGTCGAGCAGCGTCTGCCCGGTGTCCACGTCGCGGACCACGGTGTCGCCGCGTCGCTCGACGGCCGCGACGAGCGTCCCGCCGACACCGAGGGCGGGCGCGCAGGCCAGGTGGTCCTCCTCCGGGTCGGTCAGCCCGTCACCGTCCTGTGCGGTGCCGTTCGGGGGGAGCCGGTGCAGGACGGCGTTGCGGGCCACGAAGTCCTGGCCGCTGGGGCCCAGGTCGTTGGCGCCGTAGACGACCGCACCGTCGGCGGCGACGTGCACGCTGCTGACCGACCCGGTCCCGGAGGTGTGCCGACGGAAGTCCTTGCCGCGCAGGTCCACCGAGCACAGGTCGCTGACCAGGGTGTCCGGCCGCCAGCCGCCCCGCTCGTCCCGCGAGGAGATGAAGCCGACCCGCTGTCCGTCGTCGAGGAAGACCGGCTGCCGGTCATCGCCGTCTCCCGTGGTCAGCTGCCGGCTCTCGGGGAGCTCGTCCGCCTCCGCGGCGTCGGTCGTGGCCGGCTCGTCCAGGTCGGCGTCGAGGTCGGCGTGTAGATCCACGACGAAGATCTTGCTCGGCCGGTCCAGCACGTAGCCCAGGCCGTCGGCGAGGTAGGTGCTGTGCTCGATGAGCCGCGGTGCCTCCTGGTCCGGCTTGACCTTCTCGTCGGTGCCGTAGCGGCCCTCCTCGGGGACGCGGGCGGCATACGCGATCCGGCGCCCGTCGGGCGACCACGCGAAGGCACCCACCCCCAGCGCGGTGTCGGTGAGGCGACGGGCGTCCCCGCCCGCGGCCGGTATGACGTGCAGCTGCGCCGGCCCGTCCTCGCCCGCGCGCAGGAAGGCCAGGCGCGAGCCGTCGGGGGAGTAGGCGGGGCTGCTGTCCCGGGTGCCGTGGGTGAAGCGCTGCAGGTCACCGTCGGCCGTGCCGTCGGCGGAGAGCCGCTGGCGCCACAGGCTGCTGCGGTAGCGGTTCTCCTCGACGTCGGGCCGGCTCATCGCCAGCACGACGTCGCGGCACTCCGGGTGGACCGTGGGCGAGGACAGGAGGCGGATGCGGGTCAGGTCGCTGGGCTGCACCCTCCGACCTTACGACGCAGGCACCGGCGCCTCCGCGACTCGTCTGGCGCGAGTCACCCGGCGTGCTGCGCAGGACGCAGGTCTCGCCGCTCCCAGGTGACCCACGCCGTCACCGGGGGCGCGCCGGGGGCGCGGGACACCTCCTGCCACAGCGTGGGATCGACGGCCGGGAACCGGGTCTGGCCCTCCGGCTCCAGGTCGACCTCGGTGAGGACCAGCCGGTGGGCGTGCCCGATCGTCTGGGCGTAGATCTGCCCGCCGCCGGCGATGAAGACCTCCCCGTCCCCGGCGACCGCGAGCGCCTCGCGCAGCGAGTGCGCCACCTCGGCCCCCGGGGCGGACCAGCCCCGCTGCCGGGTGACGACGATGGTGCGGCGGCCGGGGAGAGCCCGGCCGATGGAGTCCCACGTGCCCCGTCCCATCACCAGCACCCCACCCATCGTGGTGTCCTTGAAGAAGCGCAGGTCCTCGGGCAGGTGCCAGGGCATGACGCGGCCGTCGCCGATGACGCCGTTGCGCCCGACGGCGGCGATGAGCGTCAGCCGCTGGTCGAAACCCAGGGCATGGAAGGTCCCGCGCTGGCCGGCGGCCACCGACTCCAGCGCCACCCGCTCGTGGGGCACCACCCGCTCGGGCAGCTCGTCCAGCGGCCACCACCGCAGCTCGGCCGCCTTGTCCGCCTCCTGGACGGTCGGCTCCCCGGTCCAGGACGTGGCGGTGAGGAAGAGATCGACGCGCTCCTCGAGGTTCCCACGGCGCGAGGGCACGACGCAGGTGCGCTGCACGGTCGCGGCCAGGGCGAGGTCCTCGGTGCGTACCTCGATGCCGAGCTCCTCGCGGGCCTCTCGCGCGGCACCCTGCAGGACGGTCTCCCCCCGCTCGACGTGACCGGCTGCGCCGCAGGCCCACCAGCCGTCCAAGTAGGCCGTGCCGCGCCGCAGCTGCAGGAGCACCTCGCGCCGGCCGGCGTCCGTCTCGTGCTCACCGTCGGTCGCGTCGCGCAGCAGCACGAGGTAGGCGGCGGGGACGAGCGCGAACCTCTCCCGCGTCATACCGTCCGGCCCCGCGTCATACCGCGATCGGTGCCTTGATCGTCGGTGCGGCGACGTAGTCACGCACCTCGATGTCGGCCAGCTCGAAGGCGTCGATCTCGGTGACGTCGGGGTTGAGCCACAGGGTCGGCAGGGGGCCGGGCGTGCGGGTGAGCTGCTCCTGCGCCTGCTGCAGGTGGTTGAGGTAGAGGTGGGCGTCGCCCAGGGTGTGCACGAAGTCCTTGGGGCGCAGGTCGACGACCTGCCCGACGAGGTGGGTCAGCAGGGCGTAGCTGACGATGTTGAACGGCACCCCGAGGAAGGTGTCGGCGCTGCGCTGGTAGAGCTGGCAGGACAGCCAGCCGCGCTGGTCCGGGTCGTCCGCGGCGGCGGGGGAGACGTAGAACTGGAAGAGCGTGTGGCAGGGCGGCAGCGCCATGTCGTCGACGTCCGCGACGTTCCAGGCGGACACGATGTGACGGCGCGAGTCGGGGTTGCTGCGCAGGCCCTCGACAAGGCGCTGGATCTGGTCGATGGTGCCGCCGTCGGGGTCGGGCCAGGAACGCCACTGGTGGCCGTAGACCGGGCCGAGGTCGCCGTTCTCGTCGGCCCACTCGTCCCAGATGCTGATGCCGTTCTCGTGCAGCCAGCCGATGTTGGTGTCGCCGCGGAGGAACCACAGCAGCTCACCGATGATCGAGCGCAGGTGCAGGCGCTTGGTGGTCAGCACCGGGAACCCGTCCGTCAGGTCGAAGCGCATCTGGTGGCCGAAGACCGACAGGGTGCCGGTGCCGGTCCGGTCGCTCTTGCGCACACCCTCGGTGCGGATCCGTTCCAGGAGGTCCAGGTAGGCCTGCATGCGCGCCAGCCTAGTGGGCGCGCCACGTCAGTAAACTCGGCGGCCATGAGTCACCCGCACCCCGAGCTGAGCCCGCCCGCCCCCCTGGTCGACGGCGGCGTGCGCGTCATACCCCTGGGCGGGCTGGGCGAGGTGGGCCGCAACATGGCGGTGCTGGAGCACCGGGGCAAGCTGCTCGTCATCGACTGCGGGGTGCTCTTCCCCGAGGAGCACCACCCGGGCGTGGACCTCATCCTGCCCGACTTCGGGCCGATCGAGGACCGCCTCGACGACATCGTGGCGGTCGTGCTCACCCACGGCCACGAGGACCACATCGGGGCGGTGCCCTACCTGCTGCGGCTGAAGGGGGACATCCCGCTGGTGGGCTCCCAGCTCACCCTCGCCCTGGTCGAGGCCAAGCTCAAGGAGCACCGGATCACGCCGCTGACGCTCGGGGTGAGGGAGGGCGACCGGGAGACCTTCGGGCCCTTCGACTGCGAGTTCGTGGCCGTGAACCACTCCATCCCCGACGCCCTGGCCGTCTTCGTGCGCACCTCGGGCGGCACGGTGCTGCATACCGGCGACTTCAAGATGGACCAGCTGCCGCTGGACGGTCGCCTCACCGACCTGCGCGCCTTCGCCCGGCTGGGGGAGGAGGGGGTCGACCTGTTCCTGACCGACTCCACCAACGCGCACGTCCCCGGCTTCACCACGCCCGAGCGCAACATCACCCCGGCGATCGAGCGGGTCTTCCACGACGCCCGCCGCAGGATCATCGTGGCCTGCTTCGCCTCGCACGTGCACCGAGTGCAGCAGGTGCTGGACGCCGCGGTCGAGTCCGGCCGCAAGGTGGCGATGGTGGGGCGCTCGATGATCCGCAACATGGGCATCGCCGCGGACCTGGGTTACCTGCACATCCCCGACGGGGTGCTGGTGGACCTCGGGCGGCTGACCCAGCTGCCCGAGGACCGGCAGGTGCTGATCTGCACCGGCTCCCAGGGCGAGCCCATGGCCGCGCTGTCGCGGATGGCCAACGGCGACCACAAGATCGACGTCGGCGAGGGCGACACGGTGCTGATGGCCTCCTCGCTCATCCCGGGCAACGAGAACGCGGTCTACCGGGTGATCAACGGGCTGACCCGCCGCGGCGCGAAGGTCGTGCACAAGGAGAACGCGCTCGTCCACGTCTCCGGCCACGCCAGCGCGGGGGAGCTGCTCTACTGCTACAACATCGTCCGTCCGCGCAACGTCATGCCGGTGCACGGCGAGTGGCGGCACCTGGTCGCCAACGGGGATCTCGCGGTGGCGACCGGCGTGCCGCAGGAGAACGTCGTCCTGGCCGAGGACGGCGTGGTCGTCGACCTCGTCGACGGGCAGGCCCGCGTCGCCGGCGCGGTGGACGTCGGCTACGTCTACGTCGACGGCTCCACCGTGGGGGCGGCCGACGAGACCATGCTCAAGGACCGCCGGATCCTGCGCGACGAGGGCTTCGTGACCGTCATCGTGGTGCGCGACGCCTCCTCCGGTGCGCTCGCCGCCGGCCCGGAGATCCAGACCCGTGGCTTCGCCGAGGGGGAGGACGCCTTCGAGCAGGTGCGGCCCCGCCTGGTGGAGGCGCTGCAGGAGGCCGAGCGCAACGGCGTCCAGGACACCTACCAGCTGCAGCAGGTCATCCGCCGGACGATCGGCTCCTTCGTCGGCAACAAGCTGCGCCGGCGGCCGATGATCATCCCCATCGTCATCGACGCCTGAGGCGACCGGCCGGCCTCACTCCTCCAGCCGGCCCCGCGACTGCCGCCGCCGCAGCCGCTCGATCTCGGCGTTGATCTCCTCCTCGGTGGGGTCCTTGTCCCAGCCCAGGCTGACGCCGTGGATGGCCACGCCCAGGCCCCAGCCCATCATCGGGAAGATCGGCCAGAAGAAGCCGCTGAACCCGGTGGTGAACGCCCAGATCCCGACCAGCAGCGCCATGACCAGCAGGTAGATGGTCAGGTGTCCGCGGAACTCGGCCTTGGCCTCCAGCGACTCCAGTGCCCGCTGGCGGTCGGTGAGGGGTGCGTCCTTGGCGCGCTTCCCCGCGGCCGCAGGGTCCGTGCGGTCCGGGGCCCGGTCCAGGGGGCCCGGCTCGTCGCGGCTGTCCTGCGGCCCTGCCTCGACCCGCTCGGGTCGGTACGGCGGGATGGGCGGCGGGCTCCCCTGGTCCTCGTTCACGCTCTCACCGTAGTGAGGCTGGCGCCGGAGCACCACCATCTTTCGGACGGATCTTGGGCAGGTATGGAGCAGCGCGCGCGCCCTGATGCCCGTCTGCGCGGCGTGGGGCGGCTGTGACCCTCGTGACTGTTGGGTACGGTGCCATCGTGGCCAAATCTGCATCCTCGACGACCAGCACCCGCGCGGGCGGCGCCAAGGCTGCCTCGACGCGCCCGGCGAGCCGCGCCGGTGGCACACCGTCGGGCAGCACGCGGGCGAACGCCGCGCGCGCTGGTGGTGCGCGCGCTGGTGGGGCGCGGGGCGGGGCCAACGCCCCGGCGGACCACGGGCCTTCCCTGCCGGGGCGGGTCTTCCGCGGCGTCGCCGGGGCCACCGGTGGCACCGTGCGCGCGATGACCGACTCCGCCCGTGACCTGGAGCCCGAGCACCGGCGCGACGGTGCCGGCTTCCTCCTGCTCGCGCTGGCGATCGTGGTGGCCCTGCGGGAGTGGTGGCAGCTGGACGGGATGTTCGGCGATGCGGTCCACACCGTCACGGCCGGGACCTTCGGCCGGGTCGCGCTCGTGCTGCCCGTGGTGCTGCTCTTCTTCGCCCTGCGTCTCTTCCGGCGGCCCAGCGACCAGCAGGCCACGAACCGGATGTCGATCGGCACCATCGCCCTCCTGCTGTCCGCCACCGGCATCACCCACCTGGCCGTCGGGGCGCCCGACTACAGCGAGGGCCTGACGGTGATGCAGTCCTCCGGCGGCGTCCTGGGCTTCATCCTGTCCTCGATGATCTCGGCCGCGATCACCCCCATCGGGGCGTATGCGGTGCTCTCCCTGCTCGGCGTCTTCGGCTTCCTGGTGCTCACCCGTACCCCGGTCCACCGCATCCCCGACCGCCTGCGCGAGCTCGAGCAGCAGCTCTTCGACTCCGCCCGCTTCGACGAGATCGACCCCGTGACCGGGGAGGTGCTCCCGCGTGCCCGCCGCTCACGGCGCCGGGCCGGCGAGCTCGACGCGGAACGGGACGGCGACGTCGCCTTCGAGCAGGCGGCCGTGGTCGAGCGGGGTGAGGGCGGGCGCTCACCGCGTACCCAGGCGCGAACCCAGTCGCGAGCCCAGGCGCGGACCCAGGTGCGTCCCGAGGACGGCCCCGAGCAGGGGAGCGACGCCCCCAGGGCCGGCCGCCGCAGCGGCCCCACCTCCGGACCCGCACCCGAGGGCCAGGGCCCGGACCAGCGGGCGAGCGCCGGCAGGGGAGCGACCCCCGCCAGCCGGGAGGCGCCGGGGGAGACGACCGAGGAGATCGCCGGGCTGCGCCCCGGTCAGAAGCGCCCGCAGCCGCCCACCGCGGTGGAGAAGGCCAAGGCCAAGGCACCCCTGGAGCCGCCGCCGACCACCCAGCTGCCCCAGCGGGTGGAGCAGCTGCAGCTCGCCGGGGACGTCACCTACACCCTGCCCGACTCCGCGGTCCTCAGGCCCGGCAGCCCGCACAAGGAGCGCTCGGAGGCCAACGACAAGGTGGTCGACGCGCTCACCGGCGTGCTGGAGGACTTCAACGTCGACGCCCAGGTCACCGACTTCACCCGGGGCCCCACCGTCACCCGCTACGAGGTCGAGCTCGGCCCCGGCGTGAAGGTCGAGCGGATCACCGCGCTGTCCAAGAACATCGCGTATGCCGTGGCGTCCGCCGACGTGCGGATCCTCTCGCCGATCCCGGGCAAGTCCGCCGTCGGCGTCGAGATCCCCAACACCGACCGGGAGAACGTCAACCTCGGTGACGTGCTGCGCAGCCAGGCGGCCCGCAACAACACCCACCCGATGGTGATGGGCGTGGGCAAGGACGTCGAGGGCGGCTACGTCATCGCCAACCTGGCCAAGATGCCCCACCTGCTCGTCGCCGGTGCGACCGGCTCGGGCAAGTCGAGCTTCGTCAACTCGATGATCACCTCGATCCTCATGCGCTCCACCCCGGACGAGGTGCGGATGATCCTGGTCGACCCCAAGCGGGTCGAGCTGACCGCCTACGAGGGCATCCCGCACCTGATCACCCCGATCATCACCAACCCCAAGAAGGCGGCGGAGGCGCTGAGCTGGGTGGTCAAGGAGATGGACACCCGCTACGACGACCTGGCGGCCTACGGCTACAAGCACATCGACGACTTCAACAAGGCGATCCGCTCGGGCAAGATCACCCCGCCCCCCGGCTCGCAGCGCGTCCTGCAGCCCTACCCCTACCTGCTGGTCGTCATCGACGAGCTGGCCGACCTGATGATGGTGGCGCCCCGTGACGTGGAGGAGTCGGTGGTGCGGATCACCCAGCTGGCCCGGGCGGCCGGCATCCACCTGGTGCTCGCCACCCAGCGACCGTCGGTCGACGTGGTCACCGGCCTGATCAAGGCCAACGTGCCCTCCCGGATGGCCTTCGCCACCTCCTCGCTGTCGGACAGCCGGGTGGTCCTGGACATGCCCGGCGCCGAGAAGCTCATCGGCCAGGGTGATGCGCTCTTCCTGCCCATGGGCGCCTCCAAGCCGCTGCGCGTGCAGGGTGCCTGGGTCAGCGAGTCCGAGGTGCACGACGTCGTCGCGCACGTCACCGGCCAGCTCAAGCCCACCTACGTCGAGGAGGTCCTGGCCACCCCGGCCAAGAAGCAGATCGACGAGGACATCGGCGACGACCTCGACCTGCTGATGCAGGCGGTCGAGCAGGTGATCACCACCCAGTTCGGGTCCACCTCGATGCTGCAGCGCAAGCTGCGCGTCGGGTTCGCCAAGGCGGGCCGGCTGATGGACCTGATGGAGTCCCGCGGCATCGTCGGGCCCTCGGAGGGGTCCAAGGCGCGCGACGTGCTGGTCAAGCCGGACGAGCTGGAGGAGACGCTGGCACTGCTCCAGGGCCACGAGCCCGCGCCGCGCCCGGAGCCGGAGACCGACACCGCTCCCTTCGACGCCGACCCCACCGAGGTGGCACGCGAGGAGGGTGACGCGGACGCGTTCGGCGAGTATGACGACGGCGACCAGACCGGTCCCCACGCCCGGTCCCGTCCCCGCGACGCCCGCTACGACAACGACCCGGTCAGCGGGTCCTCCGTCGAGGACGAGGGTGAGGAGGAGTCGGAGGACGCCTGGGACCTCACCGACCGTGGCGGCCGCGAGCGCTACTGACCTCGGCCGTCCCACCCGGCCGTAGACTGACGCCATGTCCCACCCCCGTTCCGTCGCCGTCGTCACCCTGGGCTGTACGCGGAACGAGGTGGACTCCGAGGAGCTGGCCGGCCGACTGGCCGCCGAGGGCTGGACCCTGGTGTCGGACGCCGCCGAGGCCGACGTGGCGGTCGTCAACACGTGCGGCTTCGTCGAGCAGGCCAAGAAGGACTCGATCGACGCCCTGCTGGAGGCCGGCGATCTCAAGCGCACCGCCCGCACCCAGAAGGTGGTCGCCGTCGGCTGCATGGCCGAGCGGTACGGCACGCAGCTCGCCGAGGAGCTGCCGGAGGCCGACGCCGTGCTCGGGTTCGACTCCTACGCGGACATGTCCAGCCACCTGCAGCGCATCCTCGAGGGGGAGCGCCCCGCCTCGCACGTGCCCCGCGACCGGCGACGCCTGCTGCCCGTCTCGCCCGTGGCACGGCATACCGCCAGCACGGCGGTGGCCCTCCCCGGCCACCAGCAGCCCAGCCCCGCCGGCCAGCCCGTCACGCCTCGCGAGGTGGTGACGCGCGAAGAGCCCTCGACCCCCCTGGCGCAGGTGGCGCCGGCGAGCGGGCCACGCGTGGTGCGGGCGCGCCTGGACGGCCGGCCGTGGGCCCCGCTGAAGCTCGCCTCGGGCTGCGACCGGCGCTGCGCGTTCTGCGCCATCCCGATGTTCCGGGGCGCCTTCGTCTCCCGGCCGCCGCAGGACGTGGTGGCCGAGGCGCAGTGGCTCGCGGAGCGGGGCGTCAAGGAGGTCTTCCTCGTCAGCGAGAACACCACCTCCTACGGCAAGGACCTCGGCGACCTGCGGCTCGTCGACGGCCTGATCGGTGAGCTCGCGTCCCTGGAGGGGATCGCCCGGGTGCGGGTGTCCTACCTGCAGCCCGCGGAGATCCGGCCGGACCTGCTCGACGCGATGGCCCGCACCCCCGGGGTCGCGCCCTACTTCGACATCTCCTTCCAGCACGCCTCCGGGCCGCTGCTGCGCCGGATGCGCCGGTTCGGTGACCGGGAGTCCTTCCTGGCCCTGCTGGAGCAGGTGCGCGCGCGGGTGCCAGAGGCCGGGATCCGGACCAACGTCATCGTCGGCTTCCCCGGGGAGACCGAGGAGGACCTCGCCGAGCTCACCGCCTTCCTCGAGGAGGCCAGGCTCGACGTCGTCGGCGTCTTCGGCTACTCCGACGAGGACGGCACCGAGGCGGAGGGCTACGACGGCAAGCTGGACGAGGCCACGATCCTGGAGCGCGTCGCGCGGGTCGGCGCCCTCGTGGAGGAGCTCACCGCGCAGCGGGCCGAGGACCGGATCGGCACCGTCGTCGAGGTGCTCGTCGAGGACGTCGACGAGGACGACGGTCGGCTCGTCGGCCGCGCCGGCCAGCAGGGGCCCGACGTGGACGGCGTCACCTACCTGGAGGACGAGGAGGGGGGTATGCCGTCCCTCGCCGTCGGCTCCCTCGTCACCGCCAGGGTGGTCGCCACAGAGGGGGTCGACCTCGTGGCTGTCCCGGTCGCGCGGGAGCCGGAGGCATGATCCACGATCCCGACGGGCCCGACCTCGCGAGCGCGCCGGAGGCACCCCTGGCCTCGCCCTGGAACGTCCCGAACGCGCTGACCGTGCTGCGCATCCTCCTGGTGCCGGTGTTCGGCTGGCTGCTGATGTCGCAGGGCGGCGACGACACCTCCCTGCGGTGGTGGGCGCTCGCGGTCTTCCTGGTCGCCATCGGCACCGACTGGGTGGACGGCTACCTGGCCCGCAGGCAGGGGCTGATCACCGCCTTCGGCAAGCTCATGGACCCGATCGCGGACAAGGCGCTCATCGGCACGGCCCTGGTCGGGCTGTCGGTCATCGACCGGTTGCCGTGGTGGGTGACCGTGGTCATCCTCGTGCGCGAGCTGGGGATCACCCTCCTGCGCTTCATCGTCATCCGGCGCGGGGTCATCCCGGCGAGCAAGGGCGGCAAGCTCAAGACGGTGCTGCAGGCAGTCGGCATCTCGATCCTCATCCTGCCCGTGGCCGGCTGGTTCGCCCAGCTCGGCCTGCTGGTGATGTATGCCGCGCTCGTGGTCACCGTGGTCACGGGTGTCGACTATGTGCGCCAGGCGCTGTCCCCGCGTCGGCGCGCGGCCTGAGGACCTGAGGACCACGATGCCGGCGGCGCCGCTGGCAGCCCGGGTGCTGGCCGCGCTGCAGGCCCACGGACAGACTGTCGCCACCGCCGAGTCGCTCACGGGGGGTCTGGTCGCCGCCGCCCTCACCGACGTCCCGGGTGCCAGCGCGAGCGTGCGGGGCGGCGTGGTGGCCTACGTCGAGGAGGTGAAGGCCGAGGTGCTCGGGGTGCCCCTCGCGGTGCTCGAGGACGAGGGTGCGGTGTCGCGCTCGTGCGCCGTCGCGATGGCGCAGGGGGTCCGCGGGACGCTGGGCGCGGACTGGGGCCTGTCCACCACCGGGGTCGCCGGCCCCGGCCCCTCGAACGGTCAGGCCGCGGGCACCGTCCACGTCGCCGTGGCCGGGGAACAGCGGAGCGCCCATCGGGCGTTGACCTTGAGTGGTGACCGGACCCGGGTCCGGACAGACACTGTGACCGCCGTCCTCGAGCTCCTGCTGGAGGTCCTCGGCCCGCACCTGTCGGACGGGCGGGGTACGGTAGAAGACCATTCCCGGCAGCCGAGGGCCGGGACGTGATGGCAATGAGGAGGGAAGACGATGGTGCTGCTTCGCCGAGAGCTGGGGGACGCCCTGCGTGAGACCCGCCAGACGCAGGGCCGCACGCTGCGCGAGGTCAGCGCGTCGGCCTCCTGCTCGCTGGGCTATCTGTCCGAGATCGAGCGCGGGGAGAAGGAGGCCTCCTCCGAGCTGCTCGCCTCGATCTGCCGGGCGCTGGACGTGCCCCTGTCCGACATGCTCTCCGACGTCGCCGACCGGGTGAGCCTGGCCGAGGCCGCGGAGCAGCAGATGACCTCGGTGCTGACGGAGGGGCTGGCCAAGCCGCTGCGGCACCGCAAGGTGGTCGACCCGCAGGGCCGGACCGTCATCTCCGCAGCCTGAGGTCGAGGCGCTGGGCCGCCCCGGCTCAGGCGTCCGCCGGCGCGCCCTGGCACCCTTGGCAGTAGCTGAAGACTCGCGCCTGCGGCGCCCTGCCCACCGATCCCTGCTCGACCGTCGCGCCGCAGCGGTGGCAGCGCCGGCCACGGCGCCCGAAGACCCAGGTCTCCTCACCGGCCCCGGTGCGTCCCGTGGTGGCCGGCCGACCGACCCGGCAGGCCTGCACCATCAGCGTGCGGGTCGCGACGAGCAGCTCGCCCAGCGCCTTGGCGCCCACCTTCCCCACCGGGTCCCAGGGGTTGATCCGGTGCAGAAAGAGCGGCTCGCTGGCCCAGATCGTGCCGATCCCGGCCAGGTTGCGCTGGTCCAGCAGCGCCTCCGCCACCGGCACGAGGGGCTGCTCCATCAGGTTGGCCACCGCCTGCGCCACCTCGAAGCCCGGGTCCAGCAGGTCCGGGCCGAGGTGACCCACGACCTGGTCCTCGTCCCGGGTCCGCACCAGGTCGAGCATGCCCAGCCGGTCCCCGACCGCCACGCGGTGCGCCGTCCAGAGCAGGGCGCGCGTGGTGTGCCGGCGGCCCGCGGCATACCGAGCCCCTGAGCCCTGCACCTTCCACGAGCCGTCCATCCGCAGGTGGCTGTGCAGCGTCAGGCCACCTTCGAGCCGGTGCAGCAGGTGCTTGCCTCGGGGGACCACCTCGATCGTGCGCCGTCCGGACAGGTCACGGGTCGCCAGCTCCGGCACCCGCAGGTCCGACCCCTGCAGGACCTGGCCCACCAGCTCGGTGTGCAGCCTTCGGGCCGTGCGCCAGACCGCGTCGCCTTCCGGCACCGGTTCAGGGCCCGGGCGGCGGGCTCGACGCGCGGGCCTGGGAGTGGTACTCCGCGTTGGGCACCATGGCCAGGGCCGTCGCGACCCGGTTCGTCATGTTGAACATCCCGATGACCTGCACCACCTCCAGGATCTGGTGCTCGTCCAGACCCACCTCACGCAGCGGCTCCAGGTCGTCCGGGGTCACCTCGGCCGGAGTCTGGGTGAGCTTCTCCGCGTAGGCGGCGAGCGCCGCCTCCCGGCGGGACAGGTCGGCCTGGCGCCAGTTGACGGCGACCAGGTCGGCGGTGACCGGGTCACCGCTGTAGTGCCGGAGAGCAGCGCCGTGCGACACCGCGCAGTAGGTGCACCGGTTCAGCCCGCTGACCACGACCGCGAGCAGCTCGCGGTCGGCGTTGGTCAGGTGCCCCTCCTTGTTGACCAGCAGGTTGAAGTAGTTCCACCACGCCTGGAACTGCTCGCCGTTGTAGGCCTGCGCGACGAAGACGTTGGGCACGAAGCCGAAGGCCTCCCGGGACTTCTCCCAGAGCCGCCGCACGCCCTCCGGCACGTCGTCCGGGCCGGGCAGGGGGAGCGCCGAGATCGACGGGTCGGGGCGCGTGGTCATGGGCTCACCCTAGTCCGGGCGGTGTCCGTGGCGTCGGGACGGAGCTGGGCGGGAAGCCGACCCCCAGCGAGGTGCCGATGCTGATCACCGCGGTATGCCGCTGCCCCGCCCGACCCAGGGCCGCCGCCTGACCGTCGTTGACGAGCAGGCGGACGGGCAGCCCCAGCTCGGCGGAGAGCAGCTCGTCGGCCGGCTCACCGGAGCGGGCCAGGGTGCCCCACGTCTGATCCTCGTCCAGCCGGCCGTCGACGACGTAGTTGCCGATCGCGACCCGGGCCTCGGCGGGCGCGGCGTCCGACGGTAGGTCCTCGTGGGCCAGGGCGTGCGTGGCCGCCTGTCGCACCACCGCCAGGAGCGTGGGCGGGTCCGGCCAGGTGCTGAGGTCGAACGGCGTCCAGGGCACCCGGACGGCGGTGACCGGCCCGAGCTGGCCGACCGCCGTGGAGACGGCGGCCTTGACCGCGGTGTGCCCCAGGTCGAGCACCAGGGTGGGCGCCCCGACGGGCGGCCAGGCGGTGAGCCCGCGCAGGGGGGCCGAGAGCGGGTCGGGGTCGACCTCGACCGCCACCGGGGGCAGGCCCAGCTCGCCGGGTGCCCGGAACAAGGACCGCACCAGGTCGCCCCGGCCGCCGGCGAGCACGCCTCCGCACAGCACGATCCTCTCCAGCTGGGCCCACCGGGCCCAGTCGTCCTCGCTCCAGTCCGGGCGGGCTGACCGGTCCTGCTCGGTGGGCTCGACGAGGCTGCTGACGAGGCGCTCGAGGGCAATCAACCACTGTCCGTCGTCCAGCGGGGAGGCGGCACCCAGGGCGCGGCCTGCGGGGGCACCGTGCCACGGCGCCCCGGGGGAGAGCAGGACGGTTCGGTTGAGCCCCGTGCGGCGGGTCGGCTGGAAGGACATGCCCTCATCCTCACACCGGACAGGGGAAGACCGGCTGGGGGGCCGATCCGCGTGCCGGTGCTGCGGTGCGGGTGCCGCACGTCGGGGCGCCGGGATGTGGTCCGCGGGGGTCAGTGGGGCGGCGGCGGTGGCAGGAGGGTAGGACCTCCAGGAGCCTCCCACGGGCCCTGCAGCGGCGTCATCCTGGTGCGCTCGAAGCCGCGGAACCAGGTGCCCTGGTGGGTGAGCCGGCCCTGGTCGCCCTCGACCAGCTGGCCGTACTGGTGGTGGCGCACCGTGAGCTCCAGCCGGTCGCCACCGTCGAGCTCGAAGGTGGCGTAGTAGGTGGTCGTCACCGAGCTGTCCCCACCGCCCTGGGTGTGGGTGCGCTTGCCGACCACGCGGGCGGGCAGCGTCCGCTCGACCTCGTTCACGTTCTGCACGAGCTGGCGCCCTGCCCGCAGCAGACGCAGGACGACGACCACCACGACCGCGAAGGCGATCAGCCCGATCATCGACGTGATGCCGCTGAACGCATGGTCGACCGCACCGAACGGAGCCACCCCGACCGGCCCCGGGAGGCCGTCCTCCCACGGGATCGTCTCCACCATGCGCATCCGGCACCTCCGGTCTCGGGGCCGGGTTGCGCCCGGCCGGTGCTCGGACGGTACACCCGCGTTCACGGTTCCGGCTGCCGACAGGCCCGGCTCGGCGCCGGCGCACGGTCGGGGTCACCGACGCAGGCGCAGCCCCTGGGGCGCGGTGTGGAAGCCGGCGTCGACCAGGGCGCGGGCCAACGGCACCGGGGAGCTCAGGGCACCGGTCCCGTCGATCTTGCCGATCGTCAGGCCGCTGAGGGTCTGCCCCCGGACAGCACCGACGAGAGCCCGGGCGACGGCGGCCCACGTGTCGTCGGGGTCCAGGTGCTCGGGCACGGCGAAGGTCAGCGCGCTGCGCCCGCCCCGCTCGAGGTAGAGCACGAGCGCACCGTCGACCAGCACGACCATCGCGCCCGCCTTGCGGCCGGGCCGGTGCGTCGCCTCGTCGTCACGCTCCGGCCAGGGCACCGCTGCGCCGTAGGGGTTGCCCGGGTCGGTGGCGGCCAGCAGCACCACCTCCGACCCGCGCCCGGCCTCCAGCAGGTCCCCGGCCAGGGCCCGGAGCCGGTCTATGGCACCGGCCGTGCCGAACTGCGCCGCACCCAGGCCCTCCACCACATACCCGCGGCGGACGCGACCCGCCTCCTCGGCCGTGGCCAGCACGCGGTAGACCCCGGCGTACCCGCCCGGGATCCCCTCCGCGACCACGGACCCGCGGGTCAGGACGCCGTAGCGGTCGAGCAGCTGCTCGGCGGTGGCCAGGGCCCGGACGGTCGGGTCCTCCTCGACAGGGGGCAGCAGCGACCAGCGGCCCACACCGGTCGGCGGGCCGGACCTGGCGGGGAGTGCCGGGCGGGAGGGGCGGGATGCCAGGGCGACGGTGGTACGGGACCAGCGGCCCGGTCGTGGGGGCGGGCGGCGCACCTTGTGCGCGGTCCGTCCGCCGCCGAGCAGGGCACGGACGGGGGCGAAGGTGTCGGCGCTCACCCGGCCGGCCCAGACCAGGTCCCACAACGCGCCCATCAGGGCGGTGTCGTCGGTGGAGCCGACGCCGTCGGCGAGCGCGCGGAAGAAGTAGGCCGCGCCGGGGGTCCGCTCGAGCAGGTCGACCAGCCTCGCACCGGCCGGTGCGTCCTCAGGTGTGGTCTGGGCGGTTGGCGAGGTCGGCGCCGGTGCCGGCGGCGTCATCGTCAGGTGTGCCGTCTCGGCCAGGTGCAGCGAGACCCAGCCGTCGTCGCCCGGCAGGGTGCCGTGGCCCTGCCAGAGCACCTCGCCGGAGGTCATGAGCTCGTCGAGCAGGCCGGGGGAGTAGCCCTGCACCCGGGACGGCAGCACCAGCGCCTCGATCGCCGAGGCCGGCATCCGGGCCCCGGCGAGCTGCTCCACCGCCCGCAGCAGCCCGTCCGCCCCGCGCAGCTCGCCGACCGACTGCCAGCGGGGCAGGAAGCGGGCATAGGTCGCCTGGGTGACCGGCTCGACCTCCTGGCGCAGCGCCGCCAGCGAACGGCGGCGCAGCAGGCGCAGGACCTCGGCGTCGCAGACGTCGTCGGTGCCGGTGCTGTGCGGCACCAGGGCGCCCTGCACCATCCGGCCCGAGGAGACGAGGCGGCGCACCGCGTCTCGGACCACTGCCGTGCCCAGCCCGAGCCGGCCAGCCAGGTCGGGGACGGTGAACGGGGTGTGGGTGCGGGCGTAGCGGACCACCAGGTCACCGAGCGGGTCCTCGACCCCTTCGAGGAAGACCGCCGGCACCCCGACCGGCATCGCCGCGCCGAGCGCGTCCCGCAGCCGGCCCGCGTCCTGCGCGTCGGCCCAGCGGGGCTCGCCGGAGATCCGGACCTGGATCACCCGTCGGGCCTGGTCGAGAGCACCCAGCCAGTCCTCGACCTGGGGACGGTGCTCCTCCTGGGTGCGCTCGCGGATCTCCGGGGTCGACAGCGGACCCAGCAGCCGCAGCAGGTCCAGTACCTCCTCGGCGTCCCGGGCGGCGCGTTCGGGGCTCAGCCGCTGCAGCTCGGCGTGGGTGCGTGCCACGACCTCCGGGTCGAGCAGGTCACGCAGCGCCGCGCCCTCGCCCCGGCCCAGCAGCTCACCCAGCAGGGAGGGGTCCAGGGACAGCGCCGCGGCCCGTCGCTCGGCGAGCGGGGAGTCGCCCTCGTAGAGGAACTGGGCGAGGTAGCCCATGAGCAGCGACCGTGCGAACGGGGAGGGGCTGGAGCTGGCGACCGAGACCACCCGGACCTCGCGCGCGGCGACCCGGCGCATCAGGTCGACGAGCGCGTCGACGTCGTAGACGTCCTGCACGCACTCGCGGACCGCCTCCAGCACGATCGGGAAGGTCGGGTAACGGGCAGCGACCTCCAGGAGCTGTGCCGACCGCTGTCGCTGCTGCCACAGCGGCTGCCGTCGGCCCGGGTTGCGTCGCGGCAGGAGCAGCGCGCGGGCGGCGCACTCCCGGAACCGGGCGGCGAACAGCGCCGATCCGCCGATCTCCTGGGTGACCAGGTCGGCGACCTCCTCCGGGTCCAGGGTGAGCAGCTCGGCGATCTCGGCGTCCAGCTGCTGGGCCCCGGCCTGGCGGTCCGCGCGGGTGCCGTCCTCGTCCCAGGCGCCCAGGTCCGGCAGGCGCAGCACGATGCCGTCGTCGGCGGCGAGGGCCTGCACGTCGGTGCCGTAGCGCTCCCGGAGCCGGGCCGCCAGACACAGCGCCCAGGGTGCGTGCACGGGGGTGCCCCACGGGGAGTGGACGACCACCCGCCAGTCACCGATCTCGTCACGGAAGCGCTCCACCAGGATCGTGCGGTCGTCGGGCAGGTGGCCCGTCGCCTCCCGCTGGTCGGCCAGGTAGGTGAGCAGGTTCTGGGCCGCCCAGGCGTCCAGGCCCCGCTCCTGCAGACGCGCGACGGCGGCGCTGCCCCCCGACTGGGCGTGCCCGGCCGTCTCGCGGAGGAAGGCGCCCACGGCGGCGCCCAGCTCGGCGGGCCGGCCCTGCGCCTCGCCCTTCCAGAACGGCAGCCGGCCGATCTGCCCCGGCGCGGGGGTGACGAGCACCTGGTCGTGGGTGATGTCCTCGATCCGCCAGCTGGTGGTGCCCAGCGTGAAGACGTCACCGACCCGGGACTCGTAGACCATCTCCTCGTCCAGCTCCCCGACCCGGCGGCCGGGCCCTTCGCCGGTGGCGAGCATCACGGCATACAGGCCGCGGTCGGGGATGGTGCCGCCCGAGGTGACCGCGAGCAGCTGGGCGCCGCGGCGGGCGGCGAGGGTGTTGGTGACCCGGTCCCAGACCACGCGGGGGCGCAGGTCGGCGAAGTCCTCCCCGGGGTAGCGGCCCGCCAGCATGTCCAGCACCGCCTCGAAGAGGGGGCGGGGCAGGGCTGCGTAGGACGCCGACCGGCGCACCACGTCGAAGAGCTCGTCGACCGCCCAGTCCTCCATCGACACCATCGCCACCACCTGCTGGGCGAGGACGTCCAACGGGTTGGCGGGGACCCGCAGGGACTCGATCATGCCGGCACGCATCCGCTCGACCACGACGGCGGTCTGGACGAGGTCGGCCCGGTGGGTGGGGAAGAACACCCCGTGGCTGACCGCCCCGACCTGGTGGCCGGCGCGGCCGACCCGCTGCAGACCGGAGGCGACGCTCGGCGGACTGGCCACCTGCACGACCAGGTCCACCGCGCCCATGTCGATGCCGAGCTCCAGGCTGCTGGTGGCGACCACGGCCGGCAGCGCACCGGTCTTGAGCGCGTCCTCGATGACGGCCCGCTGCTCCTTGCTCACCGAGCCGTGGTGGGCCCGGGCCAGGGCCGGCGGTGCGCCACGGCTCGCGCCCGCCTGACCCATCACCTGAGCCGGCGCATCGTCGTGCTCGTCGGACCCGGGGGCGGACTCCTCCGTCCCGGCGGTCGTCTCCTGCTGCTCCTCCCACTCCTCGTTGAGCCGGGAGGTGAACCGCTCGGCCACCCGGCGGGAGTTGGTGAAGACGAGGGTCGAGGAGTGTTCCTCGATGAGCCCGGCCACCCGACGCTCCACGTGCGGCCAGATCGAGACCCGCTCCTCGGGGTCCGGGGCCGGGGCCCACTCGGCGTCGGTGATGCCGCCCTCCCCGACGAGGTCGGGCAGGACCGGTCCTGGGCCGGCCAGCCAGGCGTCCTCAGCGATGCCCTGGCTGTCGTCGGCAGGGTCGTCGTCCGGCCCCCGGGCACCCATGTCCTGCCCACCACCGTCCTGCCCACCACCGTCCTGCCCGCCGGTGCCCCGGTCGCCGCCAGCTGTGCGCCGCTGCGCCGGGGACGCGCCCGGCACCTCCGGACGCTCGGTCGCCCCCGGGTCGCTCATGTCGGGCACGGGGACGACCACCTCGAGGTCCCACTTCTTCGTCGAGGGCGGCTGCACCGTGGTCACCGGCCGCCCCCCGGCCAGGTAGCGCGCCACCTCCTCGACCGGGCGCACCGTCGCGGACAGCCCGATCCGCTGCGCGGGCCGCTCCAGCAGCACGTCCAGCCGGTCCAGCGTCACCGCCAGGTGCGTCCCCCGCTTGGTCCCCGCCACGGCGTGGACCTCGTCGATGATCACCGACTCCACCCCGCTGAGCGCCTCCCGCGCCTGGGAGGTGAGCAGCAGGAACAGTGACTCGGGGGTGGTGATGAGGATCTCGGCGCCGTCCTTGGCGAAGGCTCGACGCTCCGCCGCCGGCGTGTCGCCGGACCGGACGGCGACCGAGACACCGGGTGAGGGGGAGCCCAGGCGGGCCGCCGCGTGCCCGATGCCGACCAGCGGGGAGCGCAGGTTGCGCTCCACGTCCACGGCCAGCGCCTTCAGCGGAGAGACGTAGAGCACCCGGCACCGGGGGCGCGGGTCCTGTGCGGCCCGGGGGGTGGTGATGATGCGGTCGATCGCCCACAGGAAGGCGGACAGCGTCTTGCCCGACCCGGTCGGGGCCACGACCAGGGTGTGCTCACCGCGGCTGATCGCGTCCCAGGCGCCCAGCTGGGCGGCGGTCGGGCCCGGGAACGAGGCGTCGAACCAGGAGCGGGTGGCGGGGGAGAACCGGCCGAGGATCTCGGCAGGGTCGAGGCTGGTCACGCGGTCAGCCTGCCACGAGCCACCGACAGGGGCGGCCGGGCGCAGCGGGTGGGGCCGGTCTCAGCCGTCCGAGCGCTGCGGGACCCGGCTGCGGCGCACCCGGGTGTCGATGAGGTTGCCGTGGTTGCCGGTGACCGGCGGCACCGGCGGTCGCTCCATGTCCCTCACCTCGTGGTGCTTGGTCCGGTGCGGGGGTCGCCAGAGCTTGAGGAAGACCAGCGGCTTCTGCCACCAGGCGAGGTCCTGACGAGTGCGCACGATTCCTCCAGGTGCATGACGAGGTGCATGACGAGCAGACGGACGGCCCCCAGTCTCTCACCCCGCGTCGTCGGACGGGAAGCGCGGTCGGGCAAAACCCGTGGTGCCGCGTCTGCGGGCAGGCGTACGCTGCAGGACGCCATGCGCGACTTCCCACCCACCACCACGGCCTGGACCCCGGGCTCCTCGAGCGTCCCCGACACCCGGTCCCCGCTGCGCTTCCTCTGCTGGTTGTTGGCGCAGCAGTGGGGTCTGGTGGTGGCCGGGTGCCTGGTCAGCCTGCTGTGGATGCTGCCGGCCGCGCTCACCCCCTGGGTGCTCGGCCGGGCCATCGACGAGGGGATCGTCCCCCATGACGGTGGCCGGACCTGGCTCTGGGCGGGTGTGCTGCTCCTCATCACCGTCATCGGCGCCGCCAGCGGCGTGGTCTACCACACCGTCGTCGTCCGCTCCTGGCTCATCGCGGCCTACGGCCAGACGGGCATGGTGACGAACAAGGCGGTCCGCCTGGGGCACGTGCTGCCGCGCCGTGCCCCGACGGGGGAGGTGCTGTCGGTCAACGGCAGCGACGGCGAGCAGTTCGGCCACTTCGTCGAGATCTTCTCGCGCCTCGTCGGCAACCTCGTCGCGTATGCGCTGGTGGCGGTCATCGTGCTGTCCATCTCGGTGCAGCTCGGGCTCGTGGTCCTGCTCGTGGCCCCGCTGCTGGTGGCGGTCTCCAGCGTCCTGCTGCGGCCGATGTCCGCGGCCCAGACACGGCAACGCTCCAGGGACTCCGAGCTGACCTCGATGGCCACGGACATCGTGGCCGGCCTGCGCATCCTGCGCGGCATCGGTGGTGAGCGGATCTTCGGCGACAACTACGCCCGGCAGTCCCAGCGCGTCCGCCGCGCGGGAGTGCAGGCCGGTGGCTGGGCCGCCTTCGTGGAGGCCGTCGGCGTGCTCCTCTCCGGCCTGTTCGTCGTCACCCTGCTGGCGATGGGCGTGGACCGGGTCCGGACCGGGGAGCTGCAGGTCGGCCAGCTGGTCACCTTCCTGGGCTACGCCCTGTTCCTGGTCCAACCTATCCGCGTCGTCTTCTTCTCCTTCCAGCAGATCACCCAGTCCTTCGTCTCCGCCCGCAAGACGATCGGCGTCCTGGGCACCCCTGACCCGTGGCCCGAGCGGGCGCCCGTGGACGACCGGACGCTGAGCCGGCTCGCGGAGGGCGAGCTCGTCGACGAGGCCTCGGGTCTGAGGGTGCGGCCCGGTCGGCTGACGATGGTGGTCAGCGCCGTGCCCGACGACAGCGCCGCCCTCGCCGACCGGCTCGGTCGCTACCTACCCGCCGGGGACGGCCGGGAGAACGCCGACGACGCCGACGACGAGGAGGTGACGGGGCGCGCCGCCCGGCAGGCCCTGGCGGAGCGGATCGCCACCCGGGCAGCCCTGGCCGCGGAGGACTCGGCACGAGCCGAGGGACGCTGGGGCGTGAGCCTGTCCGGCACCGACCTGGCCGACCTGCCCCTGGCGCAGACGCGGGCCCTGGTCCTGGTCAGTGACAGCGTCGCCCAGGTCTTCGCCGGCACGCTGCAGGAGGCGGTCGACCCGCACGGGCGGCTCACCCGCCAGCAGGCCGAGGCCGCGCTGCATGCCGCCGCGGCCGAGGACGTCTACGACATCGTGCCCGGCGGCTGGCAGGGCCGGCTGGACGAGCGCGGCCGCGGCCTGTCCGGAGGTCAGCGCCAACGTCTGGTGCTGGCCCGGGCGCTCGCCTCGGACGCACCGGTCCTGGTCCTGGTCGAGCCCACCTCCGCGGTGGACGCCCACACCGAGGCCCGGATCGCCCAGCGACTGCCGGCCCACCGCGCGGGACGGACCACCGTGGTGATCAGCAGCTCCCCGCTGCTGCTCCACCACGCCGACGACGTCGTCCTGCTGGAGGACGGACGGGTCGTGGCGAGCGGCACCCACGAGGAGCTCGTCACCCACCACCCGGGCTACCGCTCGGTCGTGCTGCGGGGGGAGGCAGCCGACGAGGTCGACGCAGCCGACGCGGCCGACCAGCCCGACCTGTCCACCCCCGACCCGACCCGGTCCGGCCCGCCGGTGTCCGGAGCGCACCCCATACCCGGCACCGCGCACGACCAGGGTCCCAGGCACCAGCCTGTGCACGGACGCGACCCCGAGCCCGACCCCACGGAGCGGCTGCACCCCGAGGAGGTGACCCGATGACCCCCACGCCGAGCCAGGCCTTCCAGGCCGACTCCGAGCGCACCTGGCGCGCCGAGGGAGACCGCCCCGACGTCATCCCCGCGGAGCTGCGGCCCCCCTCCCCGGGCAGCGTGCCGCTGCGGGAGCGCCACAGGCAGCTCTGGGCGCGGCACGCCCTGCGGCGCGCCCGGGCCGAGGAGTATGTCGCCGGCTCGATGAGCCCCGAGCACGGGCTGCCGGTCGCCTCCCCGCGCACCGTCGTGGACTACCTGGGTGGCCTGCTGCGCCGCCGGGCCGTCCTCGTCGCGGTGGTCATCATCGCCAACGCGCTCGCCGCCGCGGCCGGTCTGGCGGTGCCTCTGCTCCTCGGGCGGCTGGTCGACGCGGTGGTGGAGGCTGGCGGGGTGCCGGCCTCCGGCACCGTCACCACCTTCGTCCTCGTCGTCACCGGCGTGCTCACCGCCCAGGCCGTGCTGACCTACCTGGCCAAGTGGCTCGCGTCCGTGCTGGGGCAGGGCGTGCTCGCGGAGGCGCGCGAGCACATCGTGCGCTCCGTGCTGCGGCTGCCCCTGGGCACGGTCGAGGCGGCCAGCACCGGCGACCTCGTCACCCGGGTCACCCGCGACGTCGGGTCGATGAGCCGTGCCGTGCGCTGGGCGCTGCCCGAGTTCATCATCGGTATCGTCACCGTGCTCCTGACCTGCGTGGCGATGGTCGTCAACTCCTGGGCGCTCGCGCTGCCCACGCTGGTCACGGCGTCGCTGTCGATGCTGCAGGTGCGTCGTTACCTGCAGCGGGCGCCCGCGGCCTACCTGCTCGAGGGAGCCACCTACTCCCAGATCAACAGCACCCTCACCGAGACCGTCGAGGGGCTGCGCACGGTCGAGGCCTACGGGCTGCAGGAGCGGCGCCGCCGCGCGGTGTCGCAGGACATCGAGGTCTCGGCGCAGGCCGAGCGTTACGGGCTGTTCCTGCGCAACGTCCTCTTCGCCGTGATGGACATGGCGTTCTCGCTGCCGCGGGTGGTCACCCTGGTCCTGGGTGCCGTCCTCTACACCCAGGACCTCGTCACCCTCGGCCAGATCACGGCCGCGATGCTCTACATCGAGACCTTCTACGGGCCGTTCGACCGGCTGGTGGGCACCATCGACGAGCTGCAGGTCGGCATCGCCTCCACCACCCGCCTCCTCGGGATCGCCGAGGTCCCGCCGGACCGTACCCCCGGTCGCGCAGAACCGGACGGGTCCGAGCTGGTGGGCCAGGACCTGCGCTATGCCTACCGCGAGGGCCATGACGTGCTGCACGGCGTCGACCTGGCCCTGCAGCCGGGGGAGCGGCTGGCCGTCGTCGGTCCCTCCGGCTCCGGCAAGTCCACGCTGGGGCGGCTGCTCTCCGGCATCCACGCCCCGCGCACCGGCTCGGTGGCCCTTGGCGGGGTCGAGCTGACGGCGCTGCCGCTGGAGCGGCTGCGCACCGAGGTCGCGCTGGTGACCCAGGAGCACCACGTCTTCCGGGGCAGCGTGCGCGACAACGTCGAGCTGGCGCGGGAGGGTGCGGGGGAGGACGAGGTATGGCGTGCGCTGGCGACGGTGGACGCAGCCGCCTGGGTGCGGGCCCTGCCGCGCGGTCTGGACACCGTCCTGGGCTCGGGACACCACCCGCTGACGCCGGCGCAGGCCCAGCAGATCGCCCTGGCCCGGCTGATCCTGGCCGACCCGCACACCCTGGTGCTGGACGAGGCGACCTCGCTCATCGACCCGCGCACCGCCCGGCACCTGGAGGGGTCGATGAGCGCCCTGCTCACGGGCCGCACCGTGGTGGCGATCGCGCACCGGCTGCACACCGCGCATGACGCGGACCGCATCGCGGTGGTGCAGGACGGGCGGATCGTCGAGCTGGGCAGCCACGAGGAGCTGCTCGCCGCGGACGGCGAGTACGCCGCGCTCTGGCGGGCCTGGACCAGCTGAGGGCTCAGAGCTCCTCGGCCGGCTCCAGGTCGGTGATGGCCACCGGTTGCTCGGTGGCCAGCCGGCCCAGGGTCCGCGGTCGCAGGCGCTCGTCGGCCTTCTGCCGCAGCCGGCGCGGGGACAGGCCCTGCTGCTGGTTGTAGCCCTCGACGATCGCCTGCCGCAGGGACTGCGCGGTGACGAACGGGCTGTCGTCGTCCTCGACGATGGTGTCGACCAGACCCTGGGCCTTGAGGTCGTCGGCGGAGGCCTTCATCGTCTCCAGGGTCATCCCGACCTGCTCGACGCTGGGGTTGGCCTCGGCATACAGGATCGTGGCCGTGGAGCGCGGCTCGGAGACGAAGCCGAGGGCGGAGTCCAGCATGATGGTCTCCCGCCCGAACGGCGTGGTGGCCAGGCCACCGCCGGAACCCATGGCCCCGGAGATCACCGAGACCGTGGGGTAGGGGTGGGAGGCTGCCTTCTTGATGCTCTGCGCGATGGCGCGGGACTGGCCGCGGCGCTCGGCGGCCATCGTGGGCAGCGCGCCCAGGGTGTCGGTGAAGAAGATGATCGGCAGCTCCCAGCGTTCGGCCGCCTCCATCATCCGCACGGCGTACTCGAAGTCCTCCGGCGAGGGGTTGGCCGGCGCCTTGCCGACGTAGCCGGCGGAGATCCGGTAGGAGGGCTGGTCACCGATGACCATGAAGGAGTGCCCGTCGATGGTGGCCAGGGCGGCGACGATGTTGGGGTACTTCTTCTCGTCCTCGAACTGCACGTGGTTGTAGAACGGCACCGCGGAGTCGAAGACGTGCCGCAGGAAGAACTCGGTGTCCAGGCGCCCCGCACCGGCGGCGATCTCGTTGTAGCGGGCCATCAGGGCGTCCCGGTGCACCTCGACCCCGCGGTCGCGGCGGGCCCGCGGCAGCAGCACGGTCTCCTCGACCTGCTGGCGGTCCCACAGGGCGGCGGAGAAGCCCTCCGGGCCACGCGTCAGCTCCCGCTCACCCTCCCCGGCCCGGTCGGCGTGGGGACCCCTGCCGACGGTGACCCGGCCGCTGTCGCGACCGGCGGCGAAGACGCGGCCGAGCAGCTCGATGAGCTCGTCCACCCCCTTGACCAGCACGTCCACGTTGCGGTCCAGGTAGTTGGCCTCGGCCGACTGCATCCCCTTGGGCACCGCCTTGCCCTCGAAGGTCTCGATGACCCGCGCCCCGGCGAAGCCGTAGTCGGTGCCCTCCAGCGCGATGATCAGGTCGGCCGCCGGGACCGCGCTCGCGGACATGCCGCCCCAGACCTGACCGGCCAGCACCGAGATGTAGGGACGGTTGGTGGTGTGCTGGAACTTGTTGGCGGCGGCAGCCATCCGCTGCATCTGGATCAGGCCCAGGACGTTCTCGTGCTGGCGCACCCCCGAGGAGGCGCCCATGCTCACCAGCGGCAGCTTCTCCCGCTCGGCCAGCTCCGCGGCCTGGACGAACTTCTCCCCGGCCACCTCGCCGAGCGAGCCGGCGAAGAAGGCCCAGTCCACGACATACACGACCGCCCGCTCACCGGCGAAGTGCCCGATGCCGAACTTGGCCGACTCGGTGGTCCCCGACTTGGCCTCGGCGTTGAGCAGCTTGTCCATGTAGCGCTCGATCCGGTCCCCGACGCGCCGCTGCAGCCCGACCAGGTCATCGACGACGCGAAGGTGGCCGTACCGCTCCTGGAGACCCACCTGCTCCACGAAGGACCCGATGGCCTGGGTGGGGTTGAGCTTAGGGCGCGTCTCGTAGAGCGAGTTCACCGTGCGGGGCTGCACCGGGCGTCGGTCCAGCATCTCGCGGGTCAGACCGCCGTCGCCGGTGATGTAGTCGGCGTCGAGCTCGAGCGGGGTGCTCTCGTCGGGGCCTCGGGGTTCGGTCATGGCCTGTGCATGCTAGCAGCGCGGGACCCCTCCGCCGGGGCCGATCGGACGGCCTACCCGGACCCTTCGGGACCTCGTGCCGGCCAGGGGGCAGCCTTGCGGATAATGGGGCCCCGTGGCCGCCGTCCTCCAGGGTTTCTCGCTCATCGGGGTCGTCGTGGCCGTCGGCTGGCTCCTGGCCCATACCCGGCTGCTGGGCGTCGAGGCCCAGCGGATGCTGGCCGTGCTCACCTTCCGGGTCGGCTCGCCCTGCCTGCTCTTCCTCGTCGTCGCCGAGGCCGACGTCCAGGTGGTCTTCTCCGGCTTCCTGGTCGCCACCGTGGTGGCCGTGGCGGTCACCGGAGCGGCCTACCTGCTGCTCGCCCGGCTGCTGTGGCGCCGCACCTGGACGCACACGGTCATGGGCGGGATGAGCGTGACCTACGTCAACTCCAACAACCTCGGCCTGCCGATCGCCATCTACGTCCTGGGCGACCCGGCCTGGGCCGCGCCCATCGTGCTGCTGCAGCTGCTCGTGCTGCAGCCGCTGTGGCTGGCCGCCCTGGACGCCAGCGGCGGGGAGCGCATCTCGCTGGCCCGGCTGCTGCGCTCGCCCTTCACCAACCCGCTGACCATCGGCTCGCTGCTGGGCCTGGCCGTCTCGCTCACCGGGATCACCCTGCCGTCGGTGGTGCTCGACCCGGTGGACCTCATCGCGGGGCTGGCGATCCCGTGCATGCTGATCGCCTTCGGTATCTCACTGCGGCTCTCTCCGCTGCCGGGCCGGGGCGGCACCGCGACCGAGCTGCTGGTGGCGGCCGGGCTCAAGCTGGCGCTCATGCCGGCCGTCGCCGTCCTGGTGGCCGGCCCGGTGCTGGGGCTGGACCCGCAGGCCGTCCTGGCTGCGGGCGTGATGGCCGCCCTGCCCACGGCGCAGAACGTCTTCGTCCTGGCCGTCGCCTACGGGCGCGGGGAGCAGCTGGCCCGCGACGTCGTCTTCACCACCACGCTGCTGGCCATGCCGGCCATGCTCGTCCTCGTCTCGGTGATGCCGCGGTGATGACCTAGCCTGTGCCGAATGCGGCTGAGCGAGTTCTGGGCACTGATGGAGCAGGAGTTCGGCTCCGGGTATGCCGGGGTGGTCGCCCGCACCCAGACCCTGGGCTCGATCGGGGGACGGACCGTGCACGAGGCCCTGGAGGAGGGCGTGCCGGTCCGGACGATCTGGGAGGCGGTGGTGCGGGACACGGACGTGCCGCCCCACCACCACTGGCTCGCCGACCCCGAGGACCGCCGCGCCTGAGGGCGTGCGGGTGGTTCAGACCAGGTCGCGCTCCAGCAGCACCTCGGCGATCTGCACCGCGTTGAGCGCCGCGCCCTTGCGCAGGTTGTCGCTGCTGACGAAGAGCACCAGACCCCGCCCGTCCGGGACCGCCTGGTCCACCCGGATCCGGCCCACCAGCGAGCCGTCCTGACCGGCCGCCGCCAGGGGCGTCGGGATGTCGACGACCTCGACGCCGGGAGCGTCGGTCAGCAGGGCGGTGGCCGCCGCGGGGGTCATCGGCTCGGCGAACTCGGCGTGGATGGCCAGGCTGTGCCCGGTGAAGACCGGGACCCGCACGCAGGTCCCCGAGACGGCCAGGGCGGGGATGCCCAGGATCTTGCGGGACTCCGACCGCAGCTTGACCTCTTCGGAGGTCTCGCCGTCCTCGACCAGGTCGCCCGCGACCGGCACCACGTTGAAGGCGATCGGGGCGGCGTAGACCGACGGGTCAGGCAGCTGCACGGCCGCCCCGTCGTGTGCCAGCGCCTCGACCGGCACCTCGCCCTCGACGCCCGCCCGGACCTGGCCGCCGAGCTCGCTGACCCCGGCCACCCCGGAGCCGGAGACCGCCTGGTAGGTCGCGACCCGCAGCCGTTGCAGACCGGCGGCGTCGTGCAACGGACGCAGGACCGGCATCGCGGCCATCGTCGTGCAGTTGGGGTTGGCGACGATCCGGGGGCCACCGGCGCGCACGGCCAGCTCCAGGTCGTCGGGGTTGACCTCGCTGACCACCAGCGGCACCGCGTCGTCCATCCGCCAGGCCGAGGAGTTGTCCACGACCACGGCCCCCGCCTCGGCGAAGCGGCCGGCATGCTCGCGGCTGGCGCCGCCCCCGGCCGAGAACAGGGCGATGTCGATGCCGCTCAGGTCCGCGGTGGCCACGTCCTCGACGACGACCTGCCGCGGCTGGTCCCAGCCGTCGATGCCGCTGCTGGAGCCGTCCCAGGGCAGCTCGGTGCCCGCCGAGCGGGCCGAGGCCAGGTAGCGCACCGAGGCGACCGGGAAGGAGCGGTCGGCGAGCAGCCGCCGCATGACCGAGCCGACCTGGCCCGTCGCGCCCACGAGGGCGAGGTGCAGGTGCTTCTTCTCGTGCGGCATACCGCTCACCGTCCTGTCCCGCCGTAGACCACGGCATCTTCCTCGGCGTCCAGGTCGAACGCCGTGTGCACCGCCCGCACCGCCTGGTCCAGGTCGGCCTGGTCACAGATGACCGAGATACGGATCTCGGAGGTGCTGATCATCTCGATGTTCACGCCCGCGTCGGCGAGCGCGGAGAACAGCCGGGCCGCGACCGAGGGGTTGGACCGCATGCCCGCCCCGATCAGTGACAGCTTGCCCACGTGGCTGGTGTAGAGGACGTCGGCGAAGCCCATCGACTCCTGCAGGCGGCGCACCGCCGCGACCGCGGTCGGGCCGTCCTCCTCGGGGAGGGTGAAGGACAGGTCCGAGGTGTCGGCCTGGGAGGTCGAGACGTTCTGCACGATCATGTCGATCGCGACGCCGGCGCGGGCGACGGCCTCGATCACCGCCGCGGCGACCCCGGGACGGTCGGGGATCCCGACCGCGGTGATCTTGGCCAGCCGGCGGTCGTGGGCGATGCCGGAGATGAGCGGGTCTTCCATGGTGTCCTCCGTGAGGGGTCGGCCGACCAGGATCCAGGTGCCCTCCTTGTCGGAGAAGGAGCTGCGCACGTGAAGCGGGACGGTGAAGCGGCGGGCGTACTCGACGGCCCGCAGGTGCAGGATCTTGGCGCCGTGCGCCGCCATCTCCAGGGTCTCCTCGATGGTGATCCTGGTGACCCGGCGGGCGGAGGGGACGATGCGCGGGTCGGCGGTGTAGAGGCCGTCGACGTCGGTGTAGATCTCGCACACGTCGGCCCCCAACGCCGCCGCCAGGGCGACCGCGGTGGTGTCCGAGCCGCCCCGGCCCAGGGTGGTGATGTCGTCGTCGGTGGAGATGCCCTGGAAGCCGGCGACGATGGCCACCGCGCCGTCGTCGAGGGTGCGTCGCACCCGCTCCGGCTGCACGTCGAGCAGCCGGGCCCGGCCGTGCGCGGTGTCGGTGCGCATACCGGCCTGGGCGCCGGTGAAGCTCTTGGCGGGGACGCCGAGCTGCTGGATCGCCATCGCCAGCAGGGCCATCGAGATCCGCTCGCCCGCGGACAGCAGCATGTCCAGCTCGCGCTCTGGCGGGGTGCCGGGGGAGAGCTGCCCGGCCAGGTCCAGCAGGTCGTCGGTGGTGTCTCCCATGGCCGAGACCACGACCGCGACCTGCGCACCGGCGCGGTGCACGGCCACGACCCGCTGGGCCACGCGGCGCATCGCCTCGGCGTCGGTGACCGAGGAGCCACCGAACTTCATCACGAGCAGAGCCATCCGGAACTTCCCTTGGGGTATGGGGCGCAGGCCGCCGGGTCGGGCCCGCGCTGGCATCCCACCCCGACGAGAGGCCAGTCTAGGGCTCCCCGCGGCTGGCCCTGACGCCGGGGAAGGGCGGCGGCGGCATACCCTGGGCGCCATGGATGACGAGGATCGGATCGCGCTGCTCATCGACTACGAGAACCTGGCGCTGGGGGCCCGGGACCACCTCGGGGCACCCTTCGACCTCAGGCCGGTGGCGGACGCGCTGGCCGAGCGGGGCCGGGTGGTCACCCGACGGGCCTACGCAGACTGGTCCTACTTCGACGAGGACCGGCGGATGCTGACCCGCAACCATGTCGAGCTGATCGAGATGACGCAGCGGATGGGCGCCTCCCGCAAGAACGCCGCCGATATCAAGATGGCCGTCGACGCCATCGAGATGGCCTACGAGCGGGACTACATCACCACATTCGCCATCTGCACCGGCGACAGCGACTTCACCCCGCTGGTGCACAAGCTGCGCGAGCTCAACAAGCGGGTGATCGGCTTCGGGGTGCGCGACTCGACCTCCACCATGCTGCCGCCCGCCTGCGACGAGTTCCTCTTCTACGACGACCTCGACGGTGCCCCGCACGGCGAGGTCCGGGGCGGGGAACCGTCCCGGGGCCGGCGCCGCGGCGCCGGCGGCGGGAAGGGGCAGAAGTCGCGGCGGGAGGGGAACGGCCCGGCCGGGCCGGAGGTGCCTCGCGAGCCGGTGGACAGGCCGGTCGAGGAGCCGCTCGACGAGGGGACAGACGAGCCGGTAAGCCACGTGCTTGACCAGGTCGACGAGGTGGACGAGGTCGACGAGCTCGAGGACACCACCGAGCTGGAGAGCCCGGACCTGGACGTGCTCGTCGCGCAGACCGTGGCCGGGCTGCAACGCGGCTCCGGCGGCGCGGTGACGGCCTCCGTCCTCAAGCGCACCCTGCTGCGCAAGGACTCGACCTTCTCCGAGGCGGCCCACGGGTTCCGCGCGTTCGGCGAGCTCCTCGAGCACCTGGCCGACCGGGGCATCATCGCGCTCTCGGCAGGTCCGGCCAAGGGCGACCCGGAGGTGACCCTGCCCGAGGGGGGCCGGCCGGAGGCGTTCGCCCTGCTGTCCGAGGTCGTGCAGGAGATGGACGAGGGCGAGGGCGTGCCGCTCTCCGGGCTGAAGGACCAGCTGCGGGCGCGCCGCCCGGGCTTCTCCGAGAAACCCCTGGGCTACGGCTCCTTCCTGCAGTTCTGCCGGGGCGCCGCCGCGGCCGGTGTGGTGGACCTGGAGCGGGACGGCAACGCCTACCTCGTGCACCCGTTCGACTGACCGGTCCGGCTGACGTTCCGGGGGTGTCCGGCGGCTCCCTGTCCGCAGGCGACCCTTGTCGTCGCGGCGTCGTCCCATCACAGGTCCCGCTCACCTGTCCACTCCTGCAGGCGGCGTGTCGCGCCGCCCTCGTACACAGGTGCGAGTACGCTGGGCCCCAGATGTCCATTCCGTCCCGGGTTATCCACAGGATCGGGGCGGTCGGACCGGGTCTGTCGGTCCGGGCATCTAGCGTCTGACTGGACGGCGGTGAACGCGTCCCTCGCACGGGGGGCGGCACCGAGGTCGGTCGCAGGTAGGCGCGCTCACCCCACGAGACGTAGAGGAGCAGGCAATGGCACAGGCCACGAGGAACCCGCAGGCAGCGGGCAGCGACAACAAGCTGCGGGCGCTGGACACCGTGATGGCGCAGATCGAGAAGCAGCACGGCAAGGGCTCGGTCATGCGCCTCGGTGACGAGGAGCGGCCGCCGATCCAGGTGATCCCCACCGGCGCCATCGCCCTCGACGTCGCGCTGGGCGTGGGTGGCCTGCCCCGCGGACGCGTGGTGGAGATCTACGGCCCGGAGTCCAGCGGCAAGACGACGGTCGCGCTCCATGCCGTGGCCAGCGCCCAGAAGGCTGGCGGCATCGCGGCCTTCATCGACGCCGAGCACGCGCTGGATCCGGAGTACGCCAAGAAGCTGGGTGTGGACACCGACGCGCTGCTGGTCAGCCAGCCGGACACCGGCGAGCAGGCGCTGGAGATCGCCGACATGCTGATCCGGTCCGGCGCCCTGGACATCATCGTCATCGATTCGGTCGCCGCCCTGGTCCCGCGCGCGGAGATCGAGGGCGAGATGGGTGACAGCCACGTCGGTCTGCAGGCCCGGCTGATGAGCCAGGCGCTGCGCAAGATCACCGGCGCGCTGAGCTCCACCGGCACGACCGCGATCTTCATCAACCAGCTGCGCGAGAAGATCGGCGTGATGTTCGGCTCCCCGGAGACCACCACCGGTGGCAAGGCGCTGAAGTTCTACGCCTCGGTGCGCATCGACGTGCGCCGCATCGAGACCCTCAAGGACGGCACCGACGCGGTCGGCAACCGCACCCGCGCCAAGATCGTCAAGAACAAGGTGTCCCCGCCGTTCAAGCAGGCGGAGTTCGACATCCTCTACGGCCACGGGATCTCCCGAGAGGGTGGCCTGATCGACATGGGCGTGGAGCACGGCTTCGTGCGCAAGTCGGGCGCCTGGTACACCTACGAGGGCGAGCAGATGGGGCAGGGCAAGGAGAACGCCCGACAGTTCCTCAAGGACAACCCCGACCTGGCCGACGAGATCGACCGCAAGATCAAGACCAAGCTCGGGATCGGCGTCCCGACGCCCACCGACGACCTCCCGGCCGGGGTGGACCCGGTCACCGGTGAGGTCTCGGTCGACTTCTGATGGGCGGCGCAGACCGGCTGTCTGCAGCTCGGGAGGCGCTGGCGGCCGCGGAGGCGGCCGCCGCCGCGTCCGGCCTGCGGCCGGCCGGGGCCAGGGCCGGTGCCGAGGGCGGGCACCAGCCAGGCGCTCGTGGCTCTGGTGACGCCCCACCGGGCGCTCCCGCGGGGGTTCCCGGTGGCCGGCACCAGGCGTCGGCGCCCGACCCGCACGATGTCGCGCGCAAGATCGTGCTGCGTCAGCTGTCGATGGGCCCACGCACCCGGCGCCAGCTGGAGGACAAGCTGCGGGAGAAGGGCTGCGATCCCCAGGTCGCGGCCCGGGTGCTGGACCGGATGACCTCGGTCGGGCTGGTGGACGACGAGGCCTTCGCCGAGATGTGGGTGCGCTCCCGCCAGGAGACCAAGGGGCTGGCGGCCGGCGCCCTGCGCCACGAGCTGCGCACCAAGGGCGTCGCCGACCACCTGGTGAACGCGGCCCTGGGGGAGATCCCTCCCGACCAGGAGAAGGAGGCGGCCCGAGCGCTCGTGGCTCGGCGGCTGCGCACCATGACCGGGCTCGACCGGGAGGTGCAGACCCGGCGCCTGGCCGGGTTCCTGGCCCGTAAGGGCTACGCGCCGGGCGTGGCCTACCAGGTCATCCGTGAGGCGTTGGACGACCTGCCCGAGCACGCCCGGGACTGACAGGTCGGTCGAGGGCCGCACGGGGAAGCCCCGTGTCGGGCGCCGCTCGGGCGGTGGGCCCGCTGCTCACTGCTCCTCGTCGAGGAGCACCGCCCGCGGGTCCCACTCCACCTCGGTCAGCTCGTCCTCACCGGCCAGTTCGTCGTCGTCGACATCGTCGACGTAGTGCATCGCCGACTCCTCCGGGGAGTCCCAGCTGGTCGCCTGGCCCTCGCGCGCGATGAGCCGTGCCTCCCGGTCAGGGAAACGTCCCTCGTCCGGGGCGACGATGCGCCCGACCCGCCGCTGGTCGCTGCCGTAGTAGTCCAGCTCGGCCCGGATCGCGTCGGGGTCGTCTCCGCCGATCCAGCCGTCGTCCTCGGCCGCCATCCCGGACTCGTCGCGCGGTGCGCCGTAGGCCGTGGAAGGGTCCTCCTCCTCCTGGCGCACGCGCACGTCGATCGTCTCCTCGGAGTCGGAGTACGCGGTGGAGGACTGGTAGCGGTCACCGACCCGGAAGCCCCGGTCCAGCACGTCCCCGTCGCCGTCGAGGGTGTCGCCGGGCTGCAGCTGGTCCTCCGCGTCCACGCTGTAGACACCGAACTCATCACCCATGGTCTCGCGGTCGGCCTGGTCGCTCATGACGCTGCTCCTTTGCGCGCGGTGACTGTCGTGCCTTCACCCTAGCCCTCTGCCGAAGGCCCCACGACGCGGGCAGACGTCGCGTCAGCCACACTGTCCCGGTGGCCTGGTCGATCCTGCTCCTCGTGCTCGGGTGCGTCGTCCTCGGCGCCGTGCTGCAGCGGGTCTCCGGCATGGGGATGGGCCTGGTGTCGGCCCCGACGCTCTCCCTCGTGCTCGGTCCGGTCGCCGGGGTGACCCTGAGCAACGTCGCCGCCGTGACCGCCGCGCTCGTGCTCACCGTGGTGCTGCGCCGGGACATCGACTGGCGCAGGTTCCGCGGCGTGGCGCCGCTGCTGCTCGTCGGGTCGGTCGTCGGGGCCCTGGTGGTCCGCACCGCGGACACCGCCGTGCTCGACACCGTGCTCGGCACGACGGTCCTGGTGGCGATCGCGGCTGCCCTGGGCCTGCAGCGCCATCTCAACGCCACCGGCCGGCTGCCGGCGCTGACCTCGGGTGCGCTGGCCGGGTTCATGAACACCACGGCGGGGGTCGCGGGCCCGGCGATGACCGTGTACGCCGTCGCCTCCCGGTGGGACCACCGTTCGTTCGCGGCGACGCTGCAGCCGGTCTTCCTGATGGCCAACGGCGCCTCGATCATCACCAAGGCACTGGCCGGCGCCACCCCTCCGGCCGACCTCGTGCCGTGGGGGGCCTGGGTGGTCGCGGTGGCTGCGGTCCCGGTCGGCATCGGCGCCGGGACGGTGCTGGCCAGGCGCGTGAGCCTGCGCGCAGCCCGCACCGTCGCCCTCACCGTCGCCATGGCCGGCGGTGTCGTGGCGCTCGTCCGCGGTGTGCTGGGCCTGGTGTCGTGAGCGGCCACCTGCCGCACGTGCTGCGGCTCGCCGCCGGGGAGCGGGACGAGCGGACCAACCGGCACCTGGCCTATCTGCTGGCCTGGGTGGCCGGGGCGCTCAACTCCGTCGGCTTCGTGGCGGTCGGCTTCTACACCTCCCACATGACCGGCATCGTGGCGACGGTGGCCGACCAGCTCGTCCTCGGCGGCACCCACCTGGTCCTGTTCGGTCTGGTCGCCCTGGTCGCCTTCGTCCTGGGCGCGATGGCCTGCGCGCACCAGTTCAACTGGGCCAGGCGGCGGCACCGCCGGGACCGCTTCGCCCTCGTGCTCTTCGTCGAGGCGGTCCTGATCCTCATCGTCGGCGCCCTGGCCGAGGAGGTGACCTGGGTGCACCGGGAGTGGCTGATCGTGGCCACCCTGGGCTTCGTCATGGGGCAGCAGAACGCCCTGATCACCAAGGTCTCCGACGCGACCATCCGCACCACACACATCACCGGCATGGTCACCGACATCGGGATCGAGCTCGGCAAGATGACCTACCTCAAGCGTGCGGGCGACCCCGATCCGGTCCGGGGCGACCTCCGCAAGCTGCTGATGCTCTCCACCCTCGTCGCCCTCTTCTTCGTCGGCGGGGTGCTCGGTGCCCTGGGCTACCTGGCGGTCGGTTTCCCGGTGCTGCTGGTGCCGGCCGTGCTGCTGCTCGCCGTCGCCGTCCCGCCCCTCGTCGGCGGCCGGCTGCCGGTGGGTGACCACGTACCCTAGAGGGGCGATGACCACCACCAAGACGTATGACGTGCGCACCCACGGGTGCCAGATGAACGTGCACGACTCCGAGCGCCTGGCCGGGCTCCTGGAGACGGCCGGCTACACCGACCTCGCGAGCCTGCCACCGGCGCAGCGCCCCGAGGTGGCCGACGTGGTCGTCTTCAACACCTGCGCGGTGCGCGAGAACGCCGCCAACAAGCTCTACGGCAACCTGGGTCAGCTGCGCCCGGCCAAGCTGAAGAACCCCGACCTGCAGATCGCCGTCGGCGGGTGCCTGGCGCAGAAGGACCGCTCCACCATCGTCGAGCGGGCCCCCTGGGTCGACGTCGTCTTCGGCACCCACAACGTCGGCTCACTGCCGGCGCTGCTGGACCGCGCCCGGCACAACAGGGCGGCCGAGGTGGAGATCCTGGAGGCGCTGGAGACCTTCCCCTCCACCCTGCCGACCCGACGCGACTCCGCCTACTCCGGCTGGGTGTCGATCTCGGTGGGCTGCAACAACACCTGCACCTTCTGCATCGTGCCCGCGCTGCGCGGCAAGGAGAAGGACCGTCGCCCCGGCGAGATCCTGGCCGAGGTCGAGGCGCTCGTCGCGCAGGGCGTGGTCGAGATCACCCTGCTGGGGCAGAACGTCAACACCTACGGCGTGGAGTTCGGCGACCGGCTGGCCTTCGGCAAGCTGCTGCGGGCCTGCGGCGAGGTCGAGGGCCTGGAGCGCGTGCGCTTCACCAGCCCGCACCCGGCGGCCTTCACCGACGACGTCATCGCCGCCATGGCTGAGACCCCCAACGTCATGCCGAGCCTGCACATGCCGCTGCAGTCCGGCTCCGACCGCGTCCTGAAGGCGATGCGCCGCTCCTACCGGTCGGCCAGGTTCCTCGGCATCCTGGACCGCGTCCGGGAGCAGATCCCCCACGCGGCGATCACCACCGATCTCATCGTCGGCTTCCCGGGGGAGACCGAGGAGGACTTCCAGGACACCCTGGACGTCGTCCGTGCCAGCCGGTTCTCCAGCGCCTTCACCTTCCAGTACTCCATCCGCCCCGGCACCCCCGCGGCCGAGATGGACGACCAGGTGCCCAAGGCCGTCGTCCAGGAGCGCTTCGACCGGCTCATCGCGGTGCAGGAGGAGGTCTCCTGGGCCGGCAACCGCGAGCTCGAGGGCCGCGAGGTCGAGGTGCTCGTGGCGCCGGGGGAGGGCCGCAAGGACGCCGAGACCGAGCGTATGTCGGGCCGGGCCCGCGACAACCGTCTCGTGCACTTCGCCGTCCCCGAGGGGGCGGAGCGTCCGCGGCCCGGCGACGCGGTGACCGTCCAGGTGACCTACGGGGCCCCCCACCACCTCATCGCCGACTCCGGCGTCCAGGGCGGGGTGTATGCCGTGCGCCGCACCCGCGGTGGGGACGCCTGGGCCGCGCTGCAGGAGGGCGCCACCCCGGGGGCGGTCCGCAAGCCGACGGTGAGCCTCGGCATACCCACCGTGGGGGCGCCCCCGCCACGCGAGGTGGCGACCCCAGCCTGCGCGGTCGCGGACTGACCCTCGCCGGCGCCTTTCACCCGGACAAGGCCGTGAGCCGCCCGTACTCAGCACCGCAGGCCCTGCAGTCGCAGAGGGTGAGCTGGTGCATGGTCCCCGCGTTCCAGACCGTCCCGGGCGGGTAGAGCGGCTCGAGCCGTCCGGAGGGGCTGGCAAAGGTGTCGACGAGCACCGGCCGGGGATCGACGTCACCGTCGCCGAGGCAGCACCGGCACCCGCTGTAGCCGCGGTCCCTGCCCGCGTGCGAGGTGGCCCGGTGCCCGCACGTGCGGCACAGGTGCATCAGGACGCTCATGGCCGGTCGTGGCTCCGCCAGGACCGCTCAGGAGCGAGCGGCATGAGGAGCGCCACCACGTCGAGGTCATCGGGGGAGCGGACGACGAGGGGTGCGATGACGCCGTCGGCCGGCAGGAGCACCTGACAGTCGGGCACATGGCTCACCGCCTCCCAGAGGAAGCCGCGGTCGACCAGGACGCCGCCCAGGTCCACCACCACGTCCTCCCTGTCGAGCGCGGCGCGCAGCTGTTCCTCCGGCAGCGGCCGCAGCGGGGCCCCGTGCTCCAGCACACGGCGGTAGTCCGGGAAGGTCTCCTCGAGCCCCGCGAGCCGCAGCTCCTCGCCCCCGCAGCGCACGACCAGCAGCTGCTCCTGGGCCGTGAGGGCGAGCGAGCCGTGCCGGCCGGAGAGCCAGCGGGTCAGCCGGTCCGCCTCACCCGTCGGCAGCACCACCGATCCCACCTGGGGTTCCGCCGCGCCGGCCCGGTGCCAGCGTCCGGCCACCACCATCCGGAAGCGGTCCGTGGCCACGACCGTCAGCTCCTCGCCCACCTCGATGAGCACGCTCCTCAGGGCCGGCAGCTCCGGGTCGGTGCCGGCAGCGTGCCGCACCGCAGCGAGCATGGCCAGCAGGGTCTGAGCAGGCACCTCCGAAGGCGCCCTGTCAGCCGCCGCGTCCCGGCGTGCTGGCTCGGCCAACGCATGGTGCAGCTGCGCAAGCTGGCGGCGCGCGTCCTCCAGGCCCTCCTCGAGCCGTCTCAGGTGCGCCGAGAGCAGGTCGCGGGCGCTGTCCGGATCCCCGCCCCGGAGCGCTTCCAGCGTGGCGGCCATCTCGGCCACCGGCATCTGCACCCGGCGCATCCCCGCCAGGATGCGCGCCTCCGTCACCTGCCCGGGGGAGTAGCGGCGGTAGCCGGACCAGCTGTCCACCCACGCAGGCGTCAGGACCTGGGCGCCGTCGTAGAAGCGCAGGGCGCTCACGGTCAGTCCGCTCGCGCGGGAGAGCTCGCCGATGGAGAGCAGCTGCTCAGGGTCCGTCGTCATGGCGCCACCCTGAGGTCTCGACCTGGATGAGAGTCAAGGCACGGCCGGCGCACCACCACGGGGCGGATCACGGTGGCGGGGTCACGCGCTCCGTCGCCAGGGTGTGCCCCGCTCGCGCATCCGACGGAGCCGGTTGCGCGCCGTGCGCGTCGCCGCCCTACGGGCCCGGTGGGCCTCCTCGAGCCGCTCGACCGCCTCGAGCGCGTCCGGCTTGCGGTAGAACCGGTGGACGGCGAAGACCAGCAGCCCCAGCGCGATCACCGCGGAGACGGCGAACGTGACGCCGACCGAGACCCCGCCGAAGAGCCACCACGCCTGCGGCAGGGACCACCAGCCCGGGGCCGGGGGTTGCACGATCCACAGCACCCCCACCGCCAGGAGCACCAACGCCGCCAGGCCGGACAGCAGGATCCGGGGGATGGTCTGGGCCCCCTCCGCGGCGCCCCGCCAGGCCTTGACCCGGACAGGGTGCATCATCCGCCTGGCCCAGCGGTACTGGGTGGACAGGATGGCCAGCCCGGCGAAGGTCAGCAGCAGACCCGGCCCGGGCAGGACCAGCGCCAGCAGGCCGGCGACCAGGACGACCCAGCCCAGGGTCTCCAGACCCAGTCGCTTGGCGGTGGCACTCACGGCGCAACCCTAGGCCGCGATCCCGGACGTTTCCTGGGGGACCCACCCCCACCCTCGCGCGTGACCCACGCGTGGGACCCACCCGTGGTCCGCACAGGACCAGATGGCCGGCACCCCACCCGGCGCGTGCGATCCTGGACCGCGTGACCTGGGCACCTGTGGACCGTGCGACGCTGCTGCACCGCACCGGGGACCCCTTCCTCCGGTATGCCGCACCCGCCGACATGCTCGCCGTCGCCGGCCCGCTGGGCTGGGCCGCGCTGGTGCGCTGGCGGCCGATGGGGCACTGGGGTGGTGCGGCGGTCGTGGCACCGGGTGCGCCCGTCGGGGTGGAGTCGGAGGCGCTCGCGGCGCTCGCCGCCCGGGCCGAGGAGCTGAACGCGTCCCCGGAGTGGTTCTCCACCGCGCCGGGACGGGAGCTGACGCCACCGCCGGGTTGGCGCGCGGGCACCGGCGGCACGTGGGCGTTCATGTGGACCGACGAGGCCGACGACCTGCCGCCGGCGCCGCCCGGCCTGGTCGAGCTCGACGACGCCATGGACGCCGCACGGATCGAGGCCTTCGGCCGGAGGCACAACCCGGTGTTCGAGGGCTTCCCCGGTCGCGGCTACTCCAGCCTGTGGCTCGGCGTCGAGGACGCCGGGGGCGAGCTGGCCGCCGTCGGCGCCATCCACGTCCTGGGCTCAGGGGCGGCCCACCTGGCGGGCATCGTGGTGCGGCCCGACCTGCGCGGCACCGGTCTCGGCACCGGCCTGACCGCCCAGCTGACCCGCCGTGCGGTGGCCGCGCACGGCGCATCCACCCTCGGCGTCTACTCCGACAACGCGGTGGCGGTGCAGCTCTACCAGCGCCTCGGGTATGCCGTCGCCCACCACTTCCACACCCGGGGCCTCACCCGGGTGCGGGTCGGAGCGGCGGCGGGGCGCGACCTACGATGAGCGCCATGACCTCCGCCGACGCCGCACCCGAGCGGACCACCCCGCGGCAGCCCACGCCCAGGCAGCTGCTCCTGGGTCAGGTGGCGGCCGGCCTGCTGGCGCTCGAGGCGGTGATCATCGCCGGCTTCGTGGTCTTCTACGGCTACGAGGTGGCCATCGGCGAGGGGCAGGACCTGCTCATCATCATCATGTCGGCGGTGACCATGGTGGTCTTCGCCGTCGGGCTGGGCTACACCGCCAGGGGTCTGCTGCGCCGCCACCCCCGTGCGCAGGCCCCGGCGATCGCCTTCAACTTCCTGCTCATCCCGCTGGGGATCGCGATGTTCCAGTTCGCGCCCTGGTGGGTGGCCGCCGGCGTGCTGGTCCTCGGCGTGTTCACGATCGCGTCCGTGCTGCTCATGGGCAAGCTGGACGACGGGCGCGACTGACTCCCGACCACTCCTGGTCACGAGGGCTCCGCCGTGAGGCAGAGGCTCACTGCGGCGGCGGACCACCAGGTCATCCCTGACCAGGTCCCGGGAGCGGCGCGACCACCTGGATGCGGGCGGTCCGCCCACGGTGGACGAGGACGCCGCGGCCCGGCACCGGAAGGTCCCCCACCGGTAGGCGGGCGCCCACGACCGCGCCGTCACCCGGCATACCGGGCTGCAGCACGACGGCGGTGCGGCACCGGGCCAGCTGGGGCACGAGCCCGCGGAAGGCCGTTCCGGCACCCTCGAGCTCAGCCGCGACGTGCAGGGCGGCTCGGGCGCCGTGCCGCGCCGCATGCTCGACGAGCAGGTCCTCGACGGGAGTGCCGGAGAGCAGGTGCGCGTCGTCGACGCTGACCAGGTCGGTGTCGGTCAGGCGCTGGAGCCGGACCCGGAGGTCGTCCTCCGCGGGGGGATCGCCGCCCTCGACCAGCAGGACAGTGCCTCCTGCGGCGGCGGCGAGGGCGGCCAGGGTCCGTGAGCGGCCCGACCCCGGAGGCCCCAGCACCAGGACCGGTCCGACCGGCAGGTCCACGGCAGCAGCCTCGTCCCCACCGACCGCCCACACGGTCGGATCCGTGCAGTGCGCCAGGCGGGGCAGGGGCAGACAACGCAGGGGAGGGGTCGGCCCGGGTGGTGGACGCCCGCCGGGCGGGTCGGGCCGCACGACCTGGGCGACGACGCCGTCCCGCGCCCGTACCGCGCGGCCGGGCGGCTGATGCCTCGGGACCTGCGCCGCCTGCAGCCTCGTGAGCAGCAGGTCGGCGGGGTCGTTGAGGTGCAGCATCCAGGTCTCGGGCAGCAGGGTGGCCATGGTGCCGAGCAGCAGGGACCGGTCGCCGGTGACGACCCCCGTCACGCCGACCCCGGGGCCCTCCCGCAGGATCCGCTGGGCCACGTCGATCCCGCGGCCGCCCTCGACCTGACCCAGCTGGTCCACGAGCCGGTCCCAGCCGTCGATGGCCAGCACGAGCGGGTCCCGCGGCAGGAGCGGCCCGCCCTGCCGGGCCTGGACCAGGGTGAGCAGCAGGTCGAGGACCCGCAGGGCGTGCGCCCGGTCGTCCGGCAGCACCCAGGCACAGCAGCGGGGGTCCGTCGGGCCGGCCCAGCCCGCGTCCAGGGCACGCCCCAGGTCCAGGGCCACGAACCAGGCGGAGGAGCGGGCCAGCAGCGAGAGCAACGCCGTCGTGCGCCCGCTGCGCGAGGCGCCGACGATGCCGATGTGGTGGTCGCCGGACCAGGTCAGGGGCGGCTGGCGCTGCTCTCCCGGCAGGTCGGCGACCGCCCACCCCGTGTCGGCGGCAGGGTCCGACGAAAGGTCCTCGGGCAGCGGTGGCAGCCAGACCGTCGGCGCCTGCAGGCCCGTGGCCTCCGCGGCCGCCGCCAGTGTCGCGGCCAGGTCCAGCACGGGGTCGTCTTCGTCCGCCTCGGTCGTGTCGGTGGTCTCCAGGGCGGACCGGGCGGCCCAGAGGTCGTCCGCCTCGGTGATGCACCAGCCGTCCGTGGCCCGCGCCCGGGGTGCTGGCCTCGCCACCGCCACCTGCACGGAGCGAGGCGGCGAGGCTCCGGTCCGCAGCAGCGCCAGGCCCGGCCGTCCTTCCGGCAGGGCGGCCGCGTCCGCGCACTCCAGCACGTCGTAGCTGTCCGCGATGTCGCGCACGCGCAGCGCGACCCGCAGGTTGACGTTGGCCCGCAGGTCCGCGCCCACCACACCGGCCGGGCGCTGTGTCGCCAGGACCAGGTGGACGCCGAGGCTGCGCCCCACGGCCGCGACCCGGACCAGTCCGTCCATCACCTGGGGCACCTCCTCCGCGAGGACCCGGAACTCGTCGATGACCACGACGAGCCGCGGCAGACCCGGCTGACCGGGGTCGCGGACGTCTCGGACCCCGGCGGCGTGCAGCACCTGCTCCCGGCGCCTCAGCTCGGACTGCAACGAGAGCAGCACGCGGTCCGCCAGGTGGGGGTCCAGGTCGGTGACCAGCCCGGTGACGTGAGGCAGCCCGGCGCAGGCGCCCAGCGAGGAGCCTCCCTTGTAGTCGACGAGCAGCAGGGACAGGTCTGCCGGCGAGTTGTGCAGAGCGAGCCCCACGACCAGCGACCGCAGCAGCTCGGACTTGCCGGAGCCGGTGGTGCCGGCCACCAGTGCATGCGGGCCGTCCACCGCCAGGTCGACGGTGACCGGCCCGCCGTCCGCCAGCCCGAGGGGAACGGCCAGCCCCGGCCGGGACCACCCGCGGGCCGCCTCCCCCGGGCTGCCCGGCCAGGGCACGAGCTCGCCCAGCGCCGTGGGCCGCCCGGCGTCCGGGTCGTCCGCGCCGGCCGGCTGCCGGGGCCGCATCGGTGCCAGAGCCCCCGCGAACGTCCGAGCGCGGCCGAGCCGGAGCAGGGTGGGGCGGAAAGGGCGGTCCGGCAGGCCGGGGCGCTGGAGCACCGCGTCGTGCGGGCCGAGCAGCAGCACCCGCGGCACATCGGTCGGCGCCTCCCGCACGTCGTCCACCAGCCGCAGGTCCGTCCCCCAGCGCACGTCCCTCTCCCGGTGCCCGCCCAGCCGGGTATGCGGCAGCCAGGCCAGGAGGTCCCAGTCACCGTCAGGCAGTCGGTCCGGGTCGACCGCCAGGGTGAAGGTGTCGGGAGGGTGGCGAGCAGCCAGCTGCAGCACCAGGGACCGTGCCAGGGCGTCCCTGAGCCGGGGTGGGCCGGTGATCACCAGGGCAGGACGGACGTCCACCGTGAGGGGGGCCCGTTCATGACGCAGCCGGGCCCCGTCGACGATGACGTCGGCGCTCTCCACCGCCTCGCCCAGCACCACGGACAGGGGCTCTCCGGAGCACTCCCACAGCCGGGTGGACGGACCTCCGGACAGGGCGGCCGTCACCCCGAGGACGCCGGGGTCGGTCTCCCGCCGGCGCGCCAGCTCGGCCCGCAGGGCGTTCTCCGCCGCGAGGTCGAGGTCCTCGAGCTGTCGGCGGTGGGCCGCGACGGCGTCCCGATGCTCATCCCGCGCGGCACGTCGGTCGCCGAGGTGATGGCCGAAGACCATGGCCGGCCCCAGCAGACCGAAGAGCAGCAGCCAGGGCATCCGCAGGACGAGCGCCACCGTCACGGCCACGGCGAGGGGGAGCGCCCACGTCCACACGTTGGGTCGTCGCACGGTGCGGCGGACGGGCTCGGGCGGGGAGGTGAGATCGACCGGGCGCGGAGCTGGGCGTTCCCGCCTCCACGGCACCACCTGCAGGTGGCCGTCCTGCGGCACCACCGAGGCGGGAGCGGGTGGGCGTGGCTCGAGGACGAGGGCGGACCGACCGAGAAGCAGCCGATCTCCGGCACGCCATACCGATGCCTCCCCTCCCTCTTCCCAGGTCACACCGTTGGTCGAGGCCAGGTCCTCCACCTGCACGCAGTCGCGGTCCAGCCGCACCCGCACGTGCCGCCGGGAGAGGCTGGGATCGGCGATGACGAGGTCGCACGCAGGAGCCCTCCCGACCGTCACCCACCGCCCCGGCGGCAGCGGCAAGGTGCCACCCGCGTCTGGGCCGGCGGCGACCACCAAGGCGGGCCCCCGCAGGGCAGAGCCGGTGCCCGCAGCAGCGGGCGTTCTGGAGACGGGGAGCGGCCAGAGCTCCTGACCGTGCTGCAGCGGCACGTCCACCGCGGCCGGTGGAGATGGCTCGTAGCCCAGCCTGCTCGCGAGGTCGGCCAGCCGGGCTCCCGCCGGTGCGTGCACCACGAAGTGGCGGACCCGGCCCCCGTGCCCGTCACTCACGATCACCTTCATGCCCGCGTCCTCACCGGGCCATGGTGGGCAGCCCGCCCGGCTGGGCGCGGAAGTTATCCACAGATGTGGCCGGAGGCCCCCGTGGGAGGAGGCACGCCGCCTAGATTTGAGCCAGTCGGCCAAGAACTTTGCTGACACCTCTTGCGGCGCCGTGTCGGGTGGCCCTTTGATGGGTACACCCCCGGCGGGCACGGGGATGGTGCGACGGTGGACCGGAAGGAGGGGTTCATGCAGGGGACCGCGCTGCAGAGCCTCGAGGCCGACGTCCGGGAGCTGATCCGGCGGCGGCGCATCGATCCGGCCCGCGATGACGACGAGGTCCGCAGCCTCATCGGCGAGGTGCTGGACGAGTATGACGAGGGCGTGCTGGTCGAGGGCCGGGTCCCGCTGGCAGACCGCCAGGAGGCGCACCGTGTCCTGCTGGAGTCGGTGACCGGGTTCGGGCCCCTCCAGCCCTACCTGGACGACCCGACGGTCGAGGAGATCTGGGTCAACTCGCCGAGCGAGGTCTTCATCGCCCGGCACGGACGGTCGGAGCTGACCTCGACCCTCCTCACCGAGCAGCAGGTCCGTGACCTGGTGGAGCGGATGCTGCGCAGCTCGGGACGCAGGGTGGACCTGAGCAACCCCTTCGTCGACGCCAGCCTGCCCGACGGCAGCCGACTGCACGTCGTCATCCCCGACATCACCCGCCGGCACTGGGCGATCAACATCCGCAAGTTCGTGGTCGCCGCCGAACAGCTCTCGGACCTGGTGCGGCTGGGCACCCTGACCAGTGCCGCCGCCGACTTCCTGGAGGCGTCGGTGGTCGCCGGGCTGAACATCCTGGTGGCCGGCGGGACCCAGGCCGGCAAGACCACCCTGCTGAACTGCCTCGCCGCTGCCATCCCGGCGCACGAGCGGGTGGTCACCTGCGAGGAAGTCTTCGAGCTGAAGGTGAACCTGCGCGACGTCACCGCGATGCAGTGCCGGCAGGCGAGCCTGGAAGGCACGGGTGAGGTCCCCCTGCGCCGCCTGGTCAAGGAGGCGCTGCGCATGCGGCCCGGCCGGATCATCGTCGGCGAGGTGCGGCAGGAGGAAAGCCTGGACCTGCTCATCGCGCTCAACAGCGGGCTTCCCGGGATGTGCACCCTGCACGCCAACTCGGCGCGCGAGGCGGTGACCAAGATCTGCACCCTGCCGCTGCTGGCCGGGAGCAACGTGAGCAGCAGTTTCGTCGTCCCCACGGTCGCCGGGTCGGTCGACCTGGTCGTCCATCTGGGTCTCGACGCCGACGGGCACCGACGCATCCGCGAGATCGTCGCGCTGCCCGGCCGGGTCGAGGGCGAGATCGTAGAGATCGCCGACATCTTCGTCCAGGACGGGGCCGACCTCGTGCGTGCGGAGGGTTACCCGCCGCACCCGGAACGGTTCGCCCGCGCCGGCTACGACCTGCGGCAGCTGCTGGTGGGCCGCTGATGGCTGGCGCAGCGTGGGGGCTCGGGCTGGGGCTGGGCCTGGCCCTGGTCTGGTGGTCCTTCTGGCCGCGGGAGCAGCCGGTCCGGTCCCCGGCGCGGTCGGCCCGCCTGGACCGGCTGCAGGACGAGATCGTCCTGGCCGGTGTGCGCGGGCTGAGCGCCCGCACCCTCCTGGGGCTGTCGCTCGGGCTGGGGTTCGCCGTCCTCCTGCTGGGGTATGCGCTCACCCAGGTCTGGACCGTGGCGACCTGCTTCGCGGTGATGTCGACCCTGGCCCCGGTCACCGTCGTCCGGGTCCGTGCGCGCCAGCGCCGCAGCCGGCTGCGCGACGTCTGGCCGGACGTCGTGGACCACGTGCACTCTGCCGTCCGGGCCGGCCTGGCGCTGCCCGAGGCGCTGGTGCAACTGGGTGACCGCGGACCGGTTGAGCTGCGCGGCCCGTTCCGCGAGTTTGCCCACGACTACCGTGCGACGGGGCGGTTCTCCGAGAGCCTCGACCTGCTCAAGGAGCGGTTGTCCGACCCGGTGGCCGACCGGCTGGTCGAGGCGCTGCGCATCGCCCGCGACGTCGGCGGTACCGATCTCGGGCGGGTGCTGCGCACCTTGTCCACCTTCCTGCGCGAGGACGCCCGGTCGCGGGCGGAGCTCGAGGCAAGACAGTCCTGGACCGTCAACGCCGCCCGTCTGGCGATGGCTGCACCCTGGGCTGTCCTGCTCCTGCTCGCGTCCCGAGGCAGCACCCTGCAGGCCTACAACACGCCCGGCGGCGCCTTGGTGCTCGCCATCGGTGCGGGTGCCAGCCTGCTGGCCTACCGGATGATGCTCAGCATCGGGCGGCTGCCCGAGGAACAACGAGTCCTGAGATGACGCAGGCCGGCTGGGGCGGTGCGCTGGGGCTGCTGCTGGCCGCCGGTGTGATCCTGAGCTGGGTCGGTCTGCCTCGGCACCGCCAGGTCGCGTTGGTGGACCGGATCGAGCCCTACCTGGACCGGGCCCCCCGACGCTCTCGGCTGCTCGCCCTTGACGATCCGCAACCGTGGCGGCTGGCCGACCTGCTGAGGCCCCTGACGGGGCGTCTGGGCCGCGCGCTCGACCGGGCGCTGGGCGGCACCGACTCGGTGCGGGCGCGTCAGCAGCGGGCCGGCCTGCAGGTCGACGTCGACGGCTTCCGGGTGCAACAGGTGCTGTGGGGTTGCCTGTTCGCGGCCGCCGCCGTCGCCGTCGCCACGGGATGGTGGTGGCTGCGCGGGGCGAACGTCGTCGCGCTCGCAGTCCTCGTCGGGTGTGCCTTCCTCGGCGGCGTGGTGGCGCGGGACGCTCTGCTCAGCCGGGCAGCGCACCGGCGCGAGCGCCAGATCATGGCCGAGTTCCCCTCCATCGCCGAGCTGCTGGCGCTGTCGATCACCGCAGGCGAGGGGACCGCCCAGGCCCTGGAACGGGTAGCCCGGCTCTCCCGCGGCGAGCTGGCGGCCGAGCTCGACCTGTGCCTGGCCGAGGCCAGGCTGGGGGCTGCGCTGCCCGACGCGCTCGGCGGGCTGAGCCAACGGACCGGCCTCCCCGCCGTCGCCCGGTTCACCGACGGTCTCGTCGTGGCGCTGCAGCGCGGGACGCCGTTGGGTGAGGTGCTGCGGGCCCAGGCGGCCGATGCCCGGGAGGTCGCCCGCCAGGACCTCATCGAGCAGGGCGGCAAGAAGGAGATCTCGATGATGATCCCCGTCGTCTTCCTGGTCCTGCCCGTGACCGTCCTCTTCGCCGTCTACCCGGGGGTCACCATGCTCCGCGTCGCGCTCTGACCCCACCCCGCCAGCCGTAAGGCACCACACCACACAAGGAGTTACGATGTACCGCCGATTCACCACTACCTACCGCAACCGGGTCCACGTCTGGGCCTCCCGACCAGAACGCGGCGACGTCCCGGGCTGGGTGCTGATCACGATCATGACGGCCGGGATCGTCGCCGCCCTGTGGCTGGTCGCCGAGCCACTGCTGACCGGCTTGTTCTCCACCGCGGTCAGCTCCGTCGGGTCGTGACCCGGACGTCCGGCAGCGCCGAGCGAGGGGCCGCGGTCTCCGAGTTCGCCCTGCTCGCCGGACTCGTGAGCATCCTCCTGCTCGCCGCGATGCAGCTCGCGTTCGTCCTGCACGTGCACAACACGACCACCGCCCACGTCCTCGAGGGTGCCCGGCTGGGCGCCCGGGCGGACAGCACGCCGGAGGCTGGGGCCCAGCGCGCCACCGACCTGCTCCGGGACAGCCTCCCCGGCTCGGGCGGCGTCAGCGTCTCCGCGGGACGCACCCAGGTGGGCGGGGTGCAGGTCGTCGAGGTCACCGCCCTGGTGCGGCTTCCCGTCTTCGGGCCGTTCGGACCGGGTGAGGCCATGACCGTCACCGCGCACGCCTACGCGGAGGACCAGTGAAACCGCAGCATACCCGCCTCCACGGTGCGGACCGGGGCTCGATGACCGTCGAGGTGGCCTTCCTGCTCGTGCTGCTCGTCGTGCCGCTCTTCTATCTGGTCGGGACGCTGGGACGCCTGCAGGCCGGCGCGTACGCAGTCACGGCCGCCGCCCGCGAAGCGGGCCGCACCTTCGCGACGGCCGAGGACCTGGACTCCGCCACGGCCCGGGCGGACGCGGCAGCCAACCTCGCCCTGGGAGCCCACGGGTTCGCGCCGGAAGACGCTGCCGTGCACCTGGGCTGCGGGGCCGGCACCTGCCTGAGTCCCGGCAGCACCGTCATTGTCGACGCCGAGCTCGCGGTGCCGCTGCCGCTGGTGCCGGACTTCATGCGGTCGGCCGTCCCGACCACCATCACCCTCACCGCGCAGCACGTCGAGCCGGTGGACGCCTTCCGGGAGGGACGGTGAGCCACCCTCGCCCGAACCGCCCGCACGAAGAGGGCCGGGCGAGCCTCGACCCCGAGAGCGGGCAGATCAGCATCCTGCTCATCGGCATGCTGGCGGTCGCCCTGACCATCGTGCTCGCGATCGTGGCAGTGACGTCCGTCCAGCTCAGCCGGATCCACCTGCTGGACGCGGCGGACGCCGCCGCCCTCGACGCCAGCGATGCGCTGGTCGAAGAGCGCGCGTACGGCGAGGGGATCGGGGCCGGTGTCCCGCTCACCGACGCCTCCGTGCAGGAGGCGGCGGGCGCCTACCTGGCCGCGCGTCCGCTACCCGGCCGGGTGGCTGCATGGTCGCTCGGGCCCGGCAGCGGAAGCCCGGACGGCCGCACCGCGGTCGTGGTGCTGACCGGACAGGCCCAGATCCCGGTCGTCAGCCCCGTGCTCAGCGCCTTCGGGGGAGGGGTCAGCATCACCGTCACCTCCAGCGCGCGCTCCGACCTGCAGCCCTGATCGCGGCGTGCCCCCTGCGACGATGGGGGCGTGCGAGACATCTGGGGTGAGACCTTCGACGCGGTCCTCTTCGACAACGACGGCACCCTCATCGACTCCAGCGGCCCGGTGCTGCGCAGCTGGACGGCCTGGGCACGGCACCACGGCATCCCGGCCGCCGCGTTCGGCAATGTGCACGGCATGCCGAGCCGCCAGGTCGTGCAGCTCGTCGCCCCGCACCTGGATGTGGACGAGGCGACGGCACACATCGACCGGATCGAGCTCGGAGACGTGGACGGGGTCCGGGCCCTGCCGGGTGCGGCCCAGGCCCTGAGCGCGACGAGCCACCGGTCCGCGATCGTCACCTCGGCCGGCCGGGAGCTGCTGGGGCTGCGCCTGGCGCAGGCCGGGCTCTCGGCGCCGGCGGTGGTGGTCACCGCGGAGGACATCAGCCGGGGCAAGCCGGACCCCGAGCCCTACCTCACCGGCGCCCGGCTGCTGGGGGTCGACCCGGCCCGCTGCCTGGTGGTCGAGGACGCTCCGGCAGGGCTGCGGGCGGGCCGGGCCGCGGGTGCGGCGACGCTGGCGGTGACCACCACGGGCAGCGCCGAGGAGGTGTCGCCGTTCGCCGACGTGGTCGTGGCGGACCTGTCGCAGGTGCGGCTGACCGCGGACGCGGAGGGGATCCGGCTCAGCCGCCCCTGACCTGGCTTGACTGCCGGTCAGCTGGCGGCAGCGTGCGCCGGCTGGCGGCGGCCCTTCTCGCTGTCCGGGCCGGTCCCTTGCTCCTCGACCGGCACCTCCAGCTCGGCCAGGAGCTCGCGCACCCGGGTCTCCAGCTCCTCCGCGATGCGGCGAGCGGTGGGCAGGTCCTGGGCGTACGGGTCGTCCACGTCCCACCGCACGCTGCGCACGCCGAGCAGGTCGCAGTCCCGGACACCGATGAGCACCAGCACGTCGGCGGCGTCCAGCACGTCCTCCTGGACCTCGCCAGGCAGCGGGTTGCGCAGCTCGATGCCGCGCTCGGCCAGCACCGTCGGGGCGTGCGGGTTCAGTCGGCCGGTCGGTCGGATCCCGGCCGAGCGGGCCAGCACCCGGCCACCGGAGAGGTGCTCGGCCAGCGCGGCGGCGACCTGGGAACGGCCCTCACCGCGTTCGCAGACGAACAGGACCTTGGGCAGGGGGGAGAGGGCGCGGCCCTCGGCCCGGGCCAGGGAGAGCAGCTCGTCGCGGGCCCAGTGGTCCAGCAGCGCCGGCGCGAAGGTCGCAGGTCGCCCCGACGTCTCCAGCCGGGTCCGCCCCCGTGCCACGACACCGGCCACCTCCGCCGCGGTGAAGCCGTCACTGAACCGCTCGGTGAGATCCTCCAGCACACGGGCCATCGCGTGCTCGTACATCGGGCTGTGCAGCTCCATGGTCGCCTCCTCGCGCTCAGGTGAACACCTGGTTAACGAGAAGTGTACGTCGGGGGCGGCTGGCCGTCGCGCCGACGCGCTGACCTGCTCGATGCGACAGGAAGCCGAACCTACGGTAGCGTAACCTACGCAAGCGAAACCTACGTCTGCGTAGGTGTCTTCCCGACCAGGAGAGGTCCCCTCCCCTTATGGCCGCTGTCCCCACCGAGCACCTCCGTCTGCAGCACTCCTCGGAGCCGCCCCGACCACGCCCGACCATCATCCAGGGCGGGATGGGCGTCGCCGTCTCCGGCTGGCGGCTGGCCCGCCGGGTCGCCCGGGCCGGACATCTCGGGGTGGTCTCCGGCACGGCCATGGACGCAGTCCTGTCCCGGGTGCTGCAGGACGGTGACCCGGGTGGTCACTACCGCCGCGCGCTGGAGCACTTCCCGAGCCCGGAGATGGCCCGGTCCGTGCTCGACAAGTACTTCATCGACGGGGGGCGGGCTCCCGGCACGCCCTACAAGCCGATCCCCAAGCTGACCCTGGCCACCGCCCGCGCCGGTCAGGAGCTGGCGGTTGTGGCCAACTTCGCCGAGGTCTGGCTGGCCAAGGAGGGCCTGGCGGCCTTCGGCTCCGGCGGCGCCGTCGGCATCAACTGCCTGGAGAAGGTGCAGATGGCCACGCCCACCGCACTGCTGGGCGCGATGCTGGCCGACGTCGACTACGTACTCATGGGCGCCGGCATCCCCCGGGAGATCCCCGCCCTCCTGCGCGACCTCGCCGACGGCGGCATCGGCCGGATCAGCGCCGACGTCCTGGGCGGCAAGCTGCGCCGCCACATCGAGGTCGACCCCGTCGACCTGCTCGGCGACGACCTGCCCTCGCTGCGGCGACCCGACTTCCTCGCGATCGTCTCCGTCGACCAGCTGGCCACCTACCTGCACCGCGACCCCGACATCCGCCCCGACGGCTTCGTCGTCGAGCGGCCCCCGGCGGGCGGCCACTCCGCCCCGCCACGGGGCAAGATGCAGCTCGACGATGACGGTGAGCCCCTCTACGGCGCCCGCGACGAGGCCGACCTGGCCAAGATCGCCGCCCTGGGGCTGCCGTTCTGGCTGGCCGGGGCCTACTCCACCCCCGAGAAGGTCGCCGAGGCGCTCGCGGCCGGCGCCGTCGGGGTCCAGGTCGGGACGCTCTTCGCGCTGTGCCACGACTCCGGCCTGGCCGACGGCGAGCGCGGGCAGCTGCTGGACAAGCTGCGCACCGGCGAGCTCTCCGTGCGCAACGACCCGCGGGCCAGCCCCACCGGCTTCCCCTTCAAGGTCGCCACCCTGGAGGGCAGCGCCAGCCAGGTCGAGGTGTATGAGGCCCGCCCGCGCCTGTGCGACCTGTCCTACCTGCGCCAGCCCTACGAGCGCGAGGACGGCGAGATCGGCTACCGCTGCGCCTCGGAGCCGGTCCACATGTACCTCAAGAAGGGCGGCGCCCTGGAGGACACCGTGGGGCGCAAGTGCCTGTGCAACGGGCTCATGGCCAACATCGGCCTGGGTCAGGAACGCAAGGATGGCTACGTCGAGGACACCCTCGTCACCCTCGGCCAGGACCTCTCCGGCGCCACCGCGCTGATCGGCCGCCACCCCGAGGGTTGGACCGCCGTGCAGGCTCTGGGCTACCTGCTGGAGCAGGTGCCCGCCGTGCGCGGACTCGCCGCAGCCGTCTGAGCCACCCTGCCGTGATCGTCCGGGTCCCGGGGCGAGGCGACGGGGGAGGTCCCGCCCTGGCGTAGGCTTGATCCTCGTGGCAACCGACTTCGAGACCGAGATCAAGCAGCTCCGCGCGACCATGGCGTCGGTGCGGGAGGTGACCGACCTCGATCGGCTGCAGGCGCAGATGAGCGAGCTGGAGGCGCAGGCCTCGGCCCAGGACCTGTGGGACGACGTCGACAACGCCCAGCGGGTCACCTCCGCGCTGTCGCGGATCAAGGCCGAGCACGACAAGGTGATCGGCATGGACGTGCGCATCGACGACCTCGAGGCGCTGGTCGAGCTGGGCACCGAGGAGGGCGGCCCGGAGGGGGCCGACGTCCTGCAGGAGGCCGAGCGCGACCTGGCCAAGCTCAAGAAGGACGTCGCCCTGCTCGAGGTCCGCACCCTGCTCAACGGGGAGTATGACGAGCGGGACGCCGTCATCACCATCCGCGCCGGCGCCGGCGGGGTGGACGCCGCTGACTTCGCCGAGATGCTCATGCGGATGTACCTGCGCTGGGCCGAGCGCCACGGCTACCCCACCACGGTCCTGGACACCTCCTACGCCGAGGAGGCCGGGCTGAAGTCGGCCACCTTCGAGGTCAAGGCCCCCTACGCCTTCGGCACCCTCGGCATCGAGGCCGGCACCCACCGGCTGGTGCGGATCAGCCCGTTCGACAACCAGGGACGCCGGCAGACCAGCTTCGCCGCCGTCGAGGTGATCCCACTCATCGAGAGCACCGACTCCATCGAGATCCCCGAGTCAGACCTCAAGATCGACGTCTTCCGCTCCTCGGGCCCCGGCGGACAGTCGGTCAACACCACCGACTCCGCGGTCCGGATGACGCACATCCCGACCGGCACGGTCGTCTCGATGCAGAACGAGAAGTCACAGATCCAGAACCGCGCGGCCGCCCTGCGCGTGCTCCAGTCCCGCCTGCTGCTGCTGAAGAAGGCCGAGGAGGACGCCGCCCGCAAGGAGATGGCCGGCGACGTCAAGGCCAGCTGGGGCGAGCAGATGCGCTCCTACGTGCTGCACCCCTACCAGATGGTCAAGGACCTGCGCACCGGCCACGAGGTCGGCTCCACCTCCGCCGTCCTCGACGGGGAGATCGACGACTTCATCGACGCCGGCATCCGCTGGAAGCGCGGCCAGGAGCGGTCCGAGGCCTGACCCGCAGGCCTGACCGGGCTGGCGTCGCTCCTGCGCCCCGGGGCTGCCGCCCGTCCGGCGGGTATGCCGTCCCTCACGGCTGGTCGGTCAGGTCCAGGCCGGCCGCGCGGGCGATCCGCTCCTCCAGTGCCAGCCACTGGCGCTCCGGGTGCATCGCGGCGTCCAACGAGTGCAGCCACACCAGGTCGCCGTCGGTCCCGGAGACCACGGCGCCGGGCATCAGCCCGTACATGCCCACGGCCAGCTGACGGGCCGGCCCGGGTGGGAGGTGGAAGCGGGTGCGGCGCACCACGGGCGCGACGTCAGGCTCGCGGCGCAGCAGCCGCCGCGCCACGTCGACGCCACCGGCGACCACCTGCCTGGCGTACCACCCGACCAGGGCCAGCACCCCCCCGGTCCGGCCCGCCACCTGTCTCCAGCCCGTCGGGCGTGGGCCCAGCGCGAAGCCACCGGCGGGGACCAGCCACAGGCTGACCACCAGGGCGAGCGGCACCGCGGCCAGGCCGTACCCGGCATACCTGGCTCGGCCCTCGACCAGGACCCACCACAGGGCGGCGAGCACCAGCCCGCGCAGCAGCACGGCGACCACCCACCTCATCGGCCCACCACCTGGACCAGGACGACCAGGCCGAGCAGCGCCAGCACCAGCACACCGCTGCCACGGTAGGACTCCACGGACCGGGTCAACGAGCCCAGTGGTCCGGCGGCGCGGTCGCGCCAGCCGGTCCAGCCCGAGGACAGCCGCTCCAGACCCTGCTCGCGGGTGTTGCCCAGGCTGCCGCCGGCCCGACCCAGGCGCTGTCCCGCGAGCGTGACCACCCGCTCGGCCGGCACGACCAGGTCACCGGCAGGGATGGCTCGAAGGGCTCGGACGGCCTTGGCGTGCGCGCGCCAGCCCCGGCCCCCCGACCGGGCGCACCACCACACCAGCACGGCGGGCACCAGACCGAGCAGGATCGGCCACGTCGCGTCCCACAGGGTGACAGGGTCCAGCTGAGGCACCCCCGTGACCGGCACCCAGGACTCGGTCACCGCCCACGGGAGGACGAGGGAGGCCAGCACGATGACGAGCCAGGCCGGCAGCTCGGGGTCCGACTCGACCGGCAACGGGTCCGGCTCCGTGTGCAGCAGCAGCCAGGTGAAGCGCACCAGCAGCAGCGTCGACCCGGTCGCCACGAGGGGCAGCACCTGCACCAGGTCCAGCCCCCACAGGGCGGCGCCCTCCACAGCGGTCTTGGTGGCGTACTTGCCCAACGCCCCGGAGGTGAACGGTGCCCCCACCACCGCCAGGCTCGCGGCCGCGAGCCCGCCGACGACCACCCACCGGCTGCGGTTGGTCCGGTGGTGCTTCCACACCGGCACGCCCAGGAAGAGCGCCCCCTTGGCCAGGCCGTGGTGGACCGCGTAGACGACGGCGGAGGCCGTGGCCGCCGGGGCCAGCGCCGGCTGCACCAGGCTGACCCCCACGACGGCCGACAGGTAGCCCATCTGGCTCACCGTCGAGTAGGCCAGCACCACCTTCGGGTCGCGCTGCCCAACCCCCACGACCGCGGCCCCCAGCGCCCCGGCCAGCGCCAGCAGCACCACCACCATCCCCCAGGTGCGCAGCTCGACCTCGCCCAGCGGCAGGAAGCGCAGCCAGCCGATCAGCCCGGCCTTGACCATCGCGCCGGAGAGGACCGCGCTGGCCGCCGGCGGTGCCGCCGGGTGGGCCAGCGGCAGCCACAGGTGCAGCGGGACCAGGCCCGCCTTGACCCCGAACCCGACGACGAGCAGCCCGACGATGGCCGGGGTATGCGGTGAGGCCGCCACCGCCGCGGGCGCGTCGGCCAGGGCCATCCCGCCGGCACCGACGGTGAGGATGAGGGCACCGAGGACGGCGGCCTCGCTGACCACCGTGAGGGTCAGGTAGACCCGGGCCGCCCGGTGCGCCACGCCGGTGCGCTCGTGCAGGACCAGTCCGGCGGCAGCGAAGCTCATCACGGCGAAGGCGAGGTAGAAGGTCGCCGCGTCGGTGGCGGCATACACCCCCAGGTTGCCGACGAAGCTGACCAGCAGGAACGCCTCCAGCTCGGCCGCCCGTCGGGTGTGCCGCCAGCTCACCGCGGTGAGCGCCGAGCCGTAGAGCACCACGGCCACCAGCAGCAGCGACCGCCCAGCCGGGTCCAGCGCCACGGTGGTGCCGAGCATGAGCCAGGGCACCTCGACGGCGGCCACTCTCCCCTGGTCGTCCGGTGGCAGCAGGGTCAGCGCCAGGGCGGGCAGCAGCGCGAGCTGGGCCAGGCGGACCGACCAGCGGTGCAGCCAGGCGGACGCCCGTCCGCCGTCCGCCCGGGTGGTGAGCAGGACGGCGGCGCCCAGCAGGGGGAGCAGCACGACCGTCGCCCAGAGCAGGTGCAGGGTCATCGGGTGACCACCCGCTCGGCGATGACCTGGGCAGCGGCCAGGGGTGAGAAGGGGGCGGCGGCGAGCAGGCCGGCGGCCAGGGCGAGGCTGGCGGTCGTCACCGCGGGGACCAGCAGGGTCAGGGGGGCCTCGCCCCGGCCGTGGTGACCCTGACCGGCCAGGACAGGCTCGCCAGGCTCGCGGAACCACATGACGTAGATGACCGGCAGGAAGTAGAGCGCGTTGAGCAGCGCGCTCGACAGCAGCACCGCGACGACCCACGGCTGGTCGGCCTCGAGGGCGCCCAGCCCGAGGTACCACTTGGAGACGAAGCCGGCCACCGGTGGGATCCCCATCATGCCGAGGCCCGCGACCGTGAACGCGGTGGCGCTGACCGGCATCCGGCGGGCCATCCCGGCCAGCTGGCTCACCTTCGTCACCCCGAGGGCCTCGGCGAACAGCCCGGCGCAGAAGAACAGGGTGATCTTCATCAGCCCCTGGTGGACCAGGTGCACGATGCCGCCGGTGATCCCGGCGCTGGTGGCCAGCGCCAGACCGAGCGTGACGTAGGAGACCTGGCTGACGGTGGAGTAGGCCAGGCGGGCCTTGAGGTCGTCCTGCGCCAGTGCCCGCACCGACCCGTAGACCACGGTGCCGCAGGCCAGCACGAGCAGCGGCAGGAGCACGCCCAGGTCCTCGGCCACCCGGGGGCCGTAGACGTCCTCCAGCACCCGCGCGATGCCGAAGGCACCGGCCTTGACCACCGCCACCGCGTGCAGCAGCGCGCTGACCGGTGCCGGGGCGACCATCGCCCGGGGCAGCCATCCGTGCAGCGGCACCAGGGCGGCCTTTACCCCCAGACCCCCGATGAGCAGGACGAAGATCCAGGTGGCGGCCACGGGGTCGGCCTCCGCCAGCGCGGCCACCGCCGGCACGCCCCCCGCCCGGAACTCCACGGGGCCGACCATGGCGGTCAGCCAGACGATGCCGACCAGCAGCACGAGTCCGCCGGTCAGGGCGTAGATGAGGTAGAGCCGCGCGGCCTTGAGCGCGGCCACGGTGCCGTAGTGGGCCACCAGGGGGTAGGTGACCAGCGTGAGCATCTCGTAGAAGAGGAGGAAGGTCACCAGGTTGCCGGCGAAGGAGATGCCGACCGTCGCGGTGACGCACAGGCTGAAGAAGCCGAAGAACCGGCTGCGGTTGGGGCGCCCCTCCAGGTAGCCGATCGCGTAGACCGTGGTCACCAGCCACAGCACCGCCGACAGCGAGGCGAAGACCAGGGACAGGGTGTCGATCCGCAGCACCAGCTCCACCCCCGGCAGCAGCGGTGAGCGCCAGGCGGGCAGGTCCTCCTCCAGCACCACCGGCAGCAGCAGCGCCAGGAGCACCACCTTGGCGATCGCGGCGGTCAGGTTGACCGTGGTGCGGGCGACCTTGGCCCGCTCGGGCAGGAGGAAGATGATGACGCCGGCCAGCAGGGACAGGCCAAGGAGCACCAGCGGCAGGAGGTGCAGCGGTATGCCGAGCAGGTGGGTCACGGTGCGCCTCCCGCCGGCAGGCCGGTCACCGACAGCGTGGCGAGCCACTCGGCGTTGAGCCCGAGCAGGACGACCAGCAGCGCGAGCACCAGGGGCACGTGCCGCAGCCCGGGGGGCAGGGCGTGCAGGTCGACCGGTTCCACCTCGTGGGTGGTGTCCGAGGCGAGCAGGACGGTGGCTAACGGCCTGAGCAGGTAGGCGGCGGACAGCAGGGTGCCGGCGACCACGAGGACCACCACCCACCACTGGCCGGTCTGGACGGCACCGGTGAGGAGCAGCCACTTGCCGGAGAAGCCCAGGCTGATCGGCAGCCCCGCCAGGCTGATGGAGGCCAGCATCATCGCGGCCGTGGTCGAGCGCAGCTGTCGGGCGGCACCGACGATCTCGGCCAGCTGGTCGCTGCCGGCTGCGAGCTGCAGCGAGCCGGCGGCGAGGAACAGCGAGGCCTTGGCCAGGCCGTGGGCGAGGAGCAGCAGCAGGACGCCGCTCACCAGGGAGGCACGCAGGTCCGGGTCCTCCACGCCGAGGGTCACCGGGAAGAGGAGGAAGAGGTAGCCGATCTGGGCCACGGTGGAGTAGGCGACGATCCGTTTCAGCGAGCTCTGCACCAGGGCCAGCACGCCCCCGACCAGCACGGCCGCCGCGGCGGCGCAGGCCAGCAGGACGGCGACCGCCGGGTCCGGGCCGAGCACCTCGAACCACAGCCGGACCAGGACCACGAAGCCGGCCTTGACGACCAGCCCGGACAGCAATGGGCTGACCGCCGCCGGCGCCGAGGCGTGGGCGGGCGGCAGCCAGGCGTGCAGGGGCAGCAGCGCGCTCTTCAGGCCCAGTCCGACCACCGCCAGACCCATGGGCCACCGCGTGTCGGCCGTGGGGTCGGCCGCGATGACCGCCCCGGCCTGCGCCATGTCCAGGGTGCCGGTCATGCCGTAGATCGCGGCCACGGCCAGCAGGTAGAACATGGACCCGAGCACCGCCACGAGCAGGTAGCGGAGTGCCGGACCCCAGGACGCCCGGCCGCCGAGCGCGACCAGGCCCACCGCGGCCAGCGTGACCACCTCGAGCGCGACGTAGGTGTTGAACAGGTCGGCACCGACCAGCACCGCGGCCATCCCGGCCCACAGCAGCAAGGCCAGCGGCCAGAAGCCCCGGTGGTCGTCGTAGGTGGTGGTGCGGGCGGCGGCATACACGGCGGTGGCGGTGCCGACCACGGCGGTGAGCGCGAGCAGGACGGCGCTGAGGCCGTCGGCCCGCAGCGCGATGCCCAGCGGTGGGCTCCAGCCGGCCAGCTCGTGCCGGACCGGGCCGTCGACGGCGACGAGGACGGCCACCGCGACGGCCGGCAGGGCACTGAGCGCGGTGCCGACGAGGCCCACCACGGCCACCGCGTGGCCCCGTGCCAGCACGGACAGGCAGGCCAGCGTCAGCGGCACCAGGACGGTCGCGGGCAGCAGCAGGTCGGCGGTCACGACTCGTCCTGCCCTCTCTCCGGGTCGCTCTCCAGGCGGCGCGCGACGGCCAGGCCCACGCCGGTGACCGCCACGGTGATGACGATGCCGGTCAGCGCCAGCGCGTGGGGCACCGCGTCAGGGTCCGTGGTGCGCGCGGCCAGCGCCACCAGCGCCAGCAGGGCCCCGCTGCCGGCGATGTTGAGCGCCACCAGCCGGACGACCAGGTCAGGCGCGGTCAGCAGCCGCACCGTGCCGAGGGCGAACAGCGCCGCCCCCACGAGCAGGAACCAGCCCACCGCGCTCACTGCGGCGATCCCTGCCGCAGGGTGAGCGCGATCAGGGCGAGCGAGGCCCCGATCGCCACCGCGAGGACGGACTCCAGGACGATGATGACCGGGGTGGCCCAGGAGGGGTCGAGCTGCAGCCAGGCGCCTCCGAGCAGCGGCCCGACCGCCGCGACGAGCACGAACGCCAGCACGCCCGCCACGGCCACGACCCGGACCCGGGTGCTGCCCATGGGCAGCACCGGGCGGTGGGCTAGGTGCAGGAGGAGGACGAGCGCGGCCAGGACCGCGCCCGACTGGAAGGCTCCGCCCGGCCTGCTGGACCCGGCGAACAGCAGCCATGCAGCGAGCAGCACCAAGGCAGGCACCAGCAGTGCGGTGGCCCCGGTCTGCAGTGGCGGGACCGCCGGGACCGCCGGGACCGCCGTCGCGGCCGGCGTCGGGGCGGCGGGGGAGCTGGTCGCTCCCGTGATGCGCTCGGGTCGGCCCACCGCCAAGGCCGCCAGCACCGCGACGAGGAGGACGACGATCTCCAGAAAGGTGTCGTAGGAGCGCAGGTTGAGCAGCACCCCGGTGACGGCGTGCTCGACGCCTGTCTGCGGCAGGGCCTGCGTGACGGCCCCGGAGAGCCCCGCGGTGGCCCCCTCCAGCGGCGTCGCGGCCCGCCACAGGGCAGGTGCCAGCCCGAGGGTGAGCAGGGCCGCGGCGCCGACCGTGAAGAGGGCCGTCAGCCAGGGCCGGGGACCGGCGACGTCCCGGGGGGTCGGGGTGCGTGACCGGCTGACCGCCTCGATGAAGAGCACCCCGGTCACGCCAGCGCCGAGGGCGGCCTCAGCCAGGGCGACGTCCGGTGCACCGGCCAGGGCCCACAGGACCGAGAGCAGCACCCCGAAGATGAGGAAGGAGACGGCCGCGGCCAGGCGCCTGGGGACCAGCAGCGCGACCATGGCGACGGCGATCACCCCACAGCCCACGACCAGCTCGAGTGCGGTGACGTCGCGCAGGCTCATCGTGGGCCCTCCGCGGGGTCACCGGTGCGCTCGCGGTGACCGGCCCCCGCCTTCCCCCCGTGGCCGGTGCCGGTGCTCTCGCGGTCGCCGCCCTCCACCAGCCCGCGCGGCGGCGCACCCCGCGCCATCAGGTGGGCGATCGTCGCGGCCGAGACCAGGGCCAGGCCCCAGACGAGCAGCATCTTGGCGGCGACGCCGACCGAGCCGGCGTGGGGGAGTACGGCCAGCACGATGAGGCCCAGCCCGAGGGTGTCGGCCTTGGTCAGGGCGTGGATCCGGCTGTGCAGGTCACCCAGGCGCAGCAGGCCCAGCGTGCCCACGCTGACGAAGAACACCCCCGGGACGGCTAGCAGCAGCGTCCACCAGGCTGCCCAGGTCACGCCCTCGCCTCACGCTCGGCGCCCACCCTCGCGAGCACCGTGACCGTGGCCAGGGCGACCACCGCCAGGGCCGCGTCCAGTACGGCCGGGACCTCCGCCAGCACCGCGGTGACCAGCAGCACCGCTGCACCGGTGGTGCCGGCCAGCACGACCCCCAGCAGCCGGTCCCGCGCGGTGGGTCCACCCAGGACGCGGACCAGGCAGGCAAGCACGTTGAGGACCAGGACGACGAGGACGACGGTCAGGACGAGATCAGTCATGGCACAGAGGGCTGGTGCTGTCACCGGGGTCGGGGCTGCGTGCCTCTCCATGCTCCCACGGCAGGCCCTGCACCTCCCAGGTGGGCGAGGCAGCATGGCCCCTATGCCGTACGTCACCGACGAACCCCGCCACGCCGGACCGCTGCTCGCCGGGCTGGACCTGGAGAGGCTGCGGCACACCGTGCGCTCCGGGACGACCCTGGGCCTGGACCGCCGCCGTGAGCACCTGGCCGCCCTGCGGCGGTTGGTCGTCGAGCACGAGGACGAGATCAACGCGGCGGTCACCGCCGACGTCGGCAAGCCGGCACTCGAGGTGCGGCTCACCGAGACCTGGACGACCGTGCAGGAGATCGATCACCTGGTCGCGCACCTGGACCGGTGGACCGCCCCGCGCCCGGTGTCGGTGCCGGTGACCCTGCAGCCTGCCTCGGCCCGCATCCAGCTGCAGCCCAAGGGCGTCGTGCTGGTCATCGCGCCGTGGAACTACCCCGTGCAGCTGCTGCTCACCCCGCTGGCGGGGGCGCTCGCCGCGGGCAACACGGCCGTGCTGAAGCCGAGCGAGGTCACGCCGCGGGTGGCCGCTCTGCTCACCCGCCTGGTGCCCCAGCACCTGCCGCCCGAGGTGGTGCAGGTGGTGACGGGCGGGGTGCCGGAGACGACGGCGCTGCTCGAGCAGCGCTTCGACCACATCGTCTTCACCGGGTCCACCGAGGTCGGCAAGGTCGTCATGCGCGCGGCCGCCGAGCACCTGACACCGGTCACGCTCGAGCTCGGTGGCAAGTCACCGGCCTTCGTGGACGCCACGATGGACGCCGACGTCGTGGCTCGCCGCCTCGCCTGGGGCAAGTTCACCAACGCCGGCCAGACCTGTATCGCCCCCGACTACGTCCTGGTCACCCCCGAGGCGCGAGAGCCGCTGCTCACCGCCCTGGAGGAGGCGGTCCGCGCCTTTTTCGGCGCCGACCCGCGGACCAGCACCGACCTGGGCCGCATCGTCAACGGCCGGCACCACGACCGTCTGGTCGGGCTGCTCGACGGGCACGGCGGCGAGGTGGTGGTCGGCGGGGAACACGATGCGCAGGACCGTCACTATGTCGCGCCCACGGTGATCGCCGACCCGGACCCCTCCTCGCCGCTCATGCAGGAGGAGATCTTCGGCCCGATCCTGCCCGTGGTGACCGTCGCCGACGCCGAGGCAGGGGTCGAGTTCGTCCGTGCGCGGGAGCACCCGCTGGCCCTCTACGTCTTCTCCTCCGACGAGCAGGTGCGGCGCACCTTCGAGCAGCGCACCACCTCCGGAGGTATGACGATCGGCGCGCCCCTGCTGCACATCGTCGCCCCCGACCTGCCCTTCGGCGGGGTCGGTGCCTCCGGGATGGGTGCCTACCACGGCCGGGCTTCGGTCGAGGAGTTCAGCCACCACCGGTCCGTCCTGGTCAAACCGGGCACCCCGGACACGCTCGGCGTCGTCTACCCGCCCCACCCCGGCTGGAAGCGGGCTGCCATCACGCGGCTGATGGCGCCCCTGCGCCGGCCCGACCCGCTCGCCCCGGTCCGGGCGGCGGGTCGGGCGCTGCGCGGTCGTCGGCGCGGCAGCAGCTGACCCCTGGGTCCGCCGAGGTCAGCCCTTGACCTTGCCCTTCCCCTTGCCGCGCGGGCCAGTGTCCAGGCCCACCACGGTCGGGTCGTGGTCGGAGCTGGCGAACGGGTCGTCGGCGTGGAAGTCGACGACGTTGTAGTTGCGCCGGCTGTACTGGAAGGCGATCGACTCATCACCGTTGATGTACCAGACCGCGGCCCCGGTGACCAGGCGCATCGCCTTGTCGTTGGCGAAGATGTGGTCCAGGGAGCCCAGGCGCCCGGAGAACTGGTAGGTGGTGGAGTCCGGCTCGTACGCCTTGGCGGTGTTGGTGAAGCCGGCCGCCTCGATGATCTGGACGGGGGTCTCCCTGCTGTAGGCGTTGAAGTCGCCCATGAGGAAGACCGCCTCGCCGCAGAACTGGGAGTCCACCCACTCGGTCAGCGCCCGGGACTGGGCCTCGCGCGAGGGGTTGGCCAGGCCCTGGCCCGTGCCGTCGTCCTCGCCGGAGCCCTTGGACTTGAAGTGGTTGTTGATGGCCACGAACGGGTGGCCGGTCTGCCGGGCCTTGAACTTCTGCGACAGCGGGTAGCGCGCGTTGGCGAAGGCGTCGTCGAGCAGGATGCGCGAGGGGCCGAGCAGCTGCACGGTGCTCGGGTTGTAGATGAACCCGGTGCGGATGATGTCCTCGTTGGCCGGCACCTGCCCGACCGGCGAGGGCACGTAGGCCCACCGTGTGAAGCCGGCGGCCTCGTTGAGCGCCCCGACCAGGTCGGCCATCGCGACGTCGCGCGGCAGGTCCTTGTAGGACAGTGCCGAGTTGGCCTCGATCTCCTGCAGACCCAGCACGTCGGCGTCCATCTCGTTGATCGCCGCCACGATCTTGGCCTGCTGGTTTTCGAAGGCCGCCCGGCTCCAGGCGCCGCGCACCTCGCAGAAGTCGGTCGCCACCGGGTTGCCGTCCCGGTCGGCGTAGAAGGCGCAACCGGGTTCGTCCTCACCCAGGTCGGTGAAGTAGTTCAGCACGTTGAAGGCACCGATCTGGATGTTGCCGCCGACCTCGGGCACGGCATACTCCCGGTCGTTCTCGGAGACCACCGGGTCGAAGGGGCTGTCGGCGCCGACGACCTGGCCGGTGGGCTGGTAGTTCCACTGGAAGCGGTAGTCGAGGATGACCGGCTGCTCGAAGGTGACCTGGGAGCCCGTGCGGTGCGGCTCCTCCGCCGAGAGGTAGGGCAGCGGCGTGTCCTGGGCGGTGCTGTTGGTCAGGTAGTTCCAGGACGAGCCGTCGTCCAGGGTGATGTACCGGCGGAGGTTCTCGGCCTCATAGGCCTCCGCCTCAGCACCCGGCTCCACCACGTCGGTGGCGGTGTAGAGGGGCTCGTCACCGACCGCCAGACCGATCTGGCCGTACTGGTTCAGCGCGTAGTTGTTGGTGATGGTGTAGGTGCCCTGCGGGTGCACGAGCATCCCCTCGTACACCTCCTTCTCCGCGTCGGTGGCGGGCAGGGTGGCCACCGGGGTCGGCGTCACCGCGGCGCAGCCCTGCGCCGAGGAGGCGAAGACCTGGCTGAGCTGGGTCAGGCCGTTGTACTCCCCGGCCGTGCCCTCGACGTCGACGCAGTCGCCGATCTGGAGGTTCTCCGCGGCCCAGTCGGAGAAGACGAAGATGCCGTCCGAGGCGTCGCCAGGGACCTTGGCGGTGCCGCCGGTGCCCGGCGTCTGCAGGTAGACGCCGCGGAAGCCGCCCGTGGGGTAGGCGGCCGTCACCACGCCCTGCGTGATGACCTCCTGGCCGGCGTAGGGAGTCGTGCTGCCGGTGCCCTGGATCTCGGCGATCGTCACCGCGACCGGCTCCGGGTCGGGACCGGGGTCGGGGTCGCTGCCGTCACCACCACTGTTCTGGGGGGTCACCCGCTCGCTGAAGGTGAAGTCGGCGGCGTTGTCGTCGGTGTCGAGATGTCCGGTCCGGGTCAGCGAGCCTGGGCTGGAGTTGCTGCCCGGGTAGGGCGCGGCCGTCCCCTCGGGGCTGTTGGAGCCGCCGTACCCGAGCTTGTCGATGACCAGGTCCAGGTTGTCGGGGCTGGTCGCGGTAGTGGTCTCGGCCAGGAAGATCGTGCCCGTGGTGCCCGAAGGGTTGATGGTGCTGACCAGGTCCGGGGCGGGCAGCGCCTCGCCGTTGCCGGCGTTCCCCGGCAGCTGGATGAGGAAGTAGCCCTCTGCCGGGACCGTGCCGGACAGGGCGGTGACCCCGTTGGCGTTGCCGGTGCCGGTGGCGCTGCGGTACTGCAGCGAGGTGCCCGACAGGTCGACCGCCGCCTCCGTCGGGTTGTACAGCTCGACGAACTTGTGCGTGTAGGGCTGGTTGGCGGACCCGCCGCGCCCGTAGAACTCATGGACGATCAAGCCGTCACCGGCTGCCTGCGCCGTGGGTGCCAGGGTGATCAGACCGGTGGCCATGAGTGCACCGGTGGCGCCCAGCGCGAGGATGCGCCGCAGGCGGTGAAGTGGGTTCATCGCGGTCTTCTCCAGTCCAGGTGAAGGTGCCGGCACACCGGGCGGGGTGCGGCTGGGGACGAAAGCCAAACTACCGCGCGGGTCCGACACACGGGGCTGCTCGCGGACGCAGCAGCCCACAGTTCACCCGCCGCTGGCCTGCCCGTCACGCACGGCGCCGGGAAGCACCTGCTCCAGGTAGGCGTTGGCGAAGACCCGGCCGGGGTCCAGCCGCTCGCGGAGCGCCACGAAGTCACCCATGCGGGGCAGCAGGTCGGTCAGGGCCCGGTGGTCCAGGTCGTGCATCTTGCCCCAGTGCGGCCGGCCGTCGTGGGCCAGCGCGATGTCGCGCACCAGTCGGAAGTAGGGGCCCGGGTCCTCCCGGTGGTAGAGGTGCGCGGCCACATACCCGCTCTCGCGCCCGTAGGCGGTGGAGAGCCACCGGTCGTCCGCCGCGGTGGCACGGAACTCCAGCGGGAAGCTGGGCGTCCAGCCGCGGCGGCGCAGGGCCGCGTCGATCTCGCGCTGCACAGAGGTCAGCGCCGCCAGCGGGACCGCCCACTCCGTCTCGTGGAAGCGGACGGACCGGGACGTGGCGAAGACCCGGTCCGAGCGGTCGGTCACGCTGCGGTTGCCCACGGTCGCCGCACCGACCCGGTTCAGCAGGGGGACGACGCGGGGCAGACGGGCACCGACCCTGCACACCAGCTCGTACACCCGGTGGGCGAGCAGCTCGTCCTCCAGCACGCGGCGCCGCCGCGACAACGGCGCCCGTGGGGCGTCGGCAGGCAGCCGGGTGCCGGTCTTGGTCAGGGCCACGTCCGTACCCGGGAACCAGAAGAACTCCAGATGGTCCTCGAGCCGGCAGCGTTCGGCGAAGTCGTCCAGGACGTGCGCCAGGGGCTCGGGCCGCTCCACCAGGGCCAGCGTGAACGCGTCCGTGCACTGCAGCGTCAGCTCGGTGACGACGCCCAGCGCGCCGAGCGAGACGACTGCTCCGGCCAGGTCGGGGTCGTCCTCGCCGAAGGTCTGCACGACGCCGGTGCCGTCGACGAGGGTGAGGGCCACCACCTGGGTCGACAGGCCGCCGAAGGCCAGCCCGGTGCCGTGCGTCCCGGTCGACACGGCGCCGGAGACCGTCTGGCGGTCGATGTCGCCCAGGTTGGTCATGGCGAGCCCGAGCGGGTCGACGAGCGCGGGTATGGCGTGCAGCGGCGTCCCGGCGCGCAGGGTGACGCGTCGGGTCCCCGGGTCGGCGGAGACCAGCCCCGTGAGCCCGTCCAGCCGGACCTGGACGTCGGGTGCCTGCGCCACGGGGGAGAAGGAGTGACCCGACCCGACGGGCTTCACCCGCAGGTCCTGCGCCCGAGCTCGGTGCACGACGGTCACCACGTCGTCGACGGAGCGGGGGTGCTCCACGCGCACCGGGTCGGCGGTGACGGACCCCGACCAGTTGCTCCACGCCGGGCGTGCCCCGCGGCCGGGCCTCATCCGAAGGCCTTGCCCTCACCCCGGTAGGTCGGCACGGTCTCCTCCACCTCGGCCACGACCTCTCCGTCCTGGACCCGCGAGCGGACCAGCACCAGGGCGTTGGTGTGCTCGGCCAGCTCGCCGGCCTTCGCATGGCGCCACCAGGTGAGGTCGCCGACCGCCAGGTCGCGCGCCCCCTCGCCCCGCAGCGGGGTCTGCACCTCGCCCACCCCCTCGTGGCTGATCAGCTCGACCTCACGGGGCCAGGTCACGGTCGGGACCCGGTCCGGGCCCGGCGGGCCGGAGGCGATCCACCCTCCGCCGGCCACGGTGGCGATATCGGCGGCCGGACGGCGCACCACGGGCAGGGCGAAGGCCGCGGCGGGGGCAGGGGCGAAGGCGCGGTAGCGGTCGAAGAGCCCCGGCCCGAAAAGTCCAGAGCCGGCCGCGATCTCGGTCACCGACGGGTCGTCGCGGGTGAGGTGCACGGAGCCCGTGCCGCCCCCGTTGACCATCTCCAGGGGTGTGCCGGCCGCCTCCGCCACCTCGCTGACGGCGGCGACCATGGCGGCCCGCCGGTGCACCACGTCGACCCAGGAGTCGGCCTGCAGGCGACGCAGCACCAGCGTCCGGGCGTGCTCGACCAGGGCCCGCGGCCCGTGGCGGAGCCCCGGCGGGGTAGGGGGCAGCGCGTCACCCACGCCGGCGATCTGGGCCTCGTACCCCATGGCCCCGACCAGCCGGAACCCGGGCCGGTCCACCACCGTGCGGGCCAGCTCCTGCGCCTGCTCGGCGGCGGCGACCGGGGAGCGGTACACACCGACCCGTCCGGTGACCCGGCCGGCCCGGGGCGGCTCGTAGGCCAGGTCGAGGTCGATGGCGACCCGCACCTCGGGCCGTTCCCGAGCCGGACGGACCGCGTCAACGGCGTCCAGATGGTCGGTCGAGTCGATCATCAGCGTGACGCGAGCCAGCGCCAGGTCGTCGTCGAGCAGCTCGGCGATGGCGGTCTGGTCGGTGGTGGGATACCCCATGAGGACGTCCTCGCACCAACCGGCGGCCCAGACCGCCTCCGGGAGCGAGTAGGCCAGCAGGCCGGCATACCCGTGCAGGGCCAGGACCGCCTCCGCCACCGGACGACAGCGCACCGACTTGCTGGCCACCCGGATGGTCATCCCGCCCGCTCGCCGCACCAGGTCGGCGGCATTGCCCTCCAACGCGGTGAGGTCGACCGTGACCAGCGGGTAGCCGCGGCCGGTCACGGCGGCGGACAGTGCGGGCCAGTAGTGCGCCGGATCCATCCAGGGGGCCGGACCGTGGGGGCTGAGGTCGAGGTCCATGTCGCTGACCATAGTGCGCGGGATCGGCGAAGCCCGCTCGCGCCTTCCTTGACTCCGGCGCCTTCTGGGCTACCGTGTTCTCGTTGTCACAGCCGACACATACGTCCCAACGTCATCGGTAGTCACGGAGCCGTCCCCCCCCATGATCACCCTCGAACAGGTCAGCCTGCGCTATGCCAAAGGTGACCCCTGGGCGCTGCGCGAGGTCGACCTGGACGTGCTGCGGGGGGAGTTCTGCTTCGTCGTCGGCCAGTCCGGCTCGGGGAAGTCCAGCCTCCTGCGCCTGGTGATCCTGGAGCAGGAGCCGACCAGTGGGCGGGTGCTGGTGGCCGGGCACGACCTCGGGGCCCTGCCGCACCGCCGCGTGCACCTGCTGCGGCGCCAGATCGGCACCGTCTTCCAGGACTTCCGGCTGCTCTCGGGCAAGACCGTGCACCAGAACATCGCCTACGTGCTGCAGGTCCTGGGCGCCAGCCGGCACGAGATCCGCCGCCGTGTCCCCGAGACGCTCGCGCTCGTCGGGCTGGAGGACAAGGGCAGGCGGCTCCCGCACGAGCTGTCCGGCGGTGAGCAGCAGCGGGTTGCCATCGCGCGGGCGATGGTCAACAAGCCGCCGATCCTGCTCGCCGACGAGCCGACCGGCAACCTCGACCCGGACACCAGCCAGGAGATCGTGGCCATCCTGGAGCGGATCAACCGCACCGGTACCACCGTGCTCATGGCCACGCACGACACCACGATCGTCGACCAGTTCCGCAAGCGCGTGGTCCAGCTGCACGACGGCCGGGTCGTGCGCGACCAGGCCGAGGGCGGCTACCGGCAGGCGGTGGAGCCGTGAGGCCGGGCTTCCTGCTGGGTGAGGTCGGCAACGGTCTGCGCCGCAACGGAGCCATGTTCGTCTCCGTCGTGCTGGTCACCATGGTCTCCCTGTTCTTCCTCGGGGTGGGGCTGCTGGCTCAGCAGCAGGTCACCACCGCCCAGGGCTACTGGTACGACCGCGTGCAGGTCTCGATCTTCCTGTGCACCCCGGACTCCACCGACTCGGTCGGCTGCACGGAGGGCGGGGTGACGCAGGAGCAGCGCGACCAGCTCGAGGCCGACCTGGAGGGCCTGCGCCCGCTGGTCACCGAGTGGTTCTACGAGCCCAGCGAGGAGGCCTACGAACGCTTCCGGGAGCAGTTCCGCGGGTCCTCGGTGCTCGACTCGGTCCCGCCCGAGGCGATCCCTGCCTCCTTCCGGGTCAACCTGTCCGACCCCAACCGGTATGACGTGATCCGCGCCGCTTTCGAGCAGGCTCCGGGGGTAGACAGCGTGGAGGACCAGCGCGAGGTCGTGGACCAGCTGTTCACCTTCCTGCGGGTGCTCAGCGCCGGAGCCCTCGGCCTGGCCGCGGCGATGGTGCTGTGCGCGGTCCTGCTCATCTCCACCGCGATCCGGCTCACCGCCTGGACCCGTCGACGGGAGACCGGCATCCAGCGCATGGTCGGCGCCTCCGCCTTCAGCATCCACCTGCCGTTCGTCGTCGAGGCCGTCATCGCCACGCTGCTGGGGGCGGCGCTCGCCGTCGGTCTGCTGTGGGCCACGGTCCGGTTCGGCGTCAGCGGCTTCCTGTCCGACCTGCTCGCCGGGGAGAGCGGGCTGGTCAGCCTCATCGGCGAGCGCGAGGTCTGGCTCATCACCCCCGTCCTGGTCATCGGCGCACTGCTGCTGGCCGTCATCACCGCCTGGGCGGCGTTGCGTCGCCACGTGAGGGTCTAAACAAGGAGAAGTACGCCATGTCCAACCCGACGTCCAGCCGAAGGCCCAACCCGACGCCTCGTCCCACGCCCCACCCGACGCCCAACCCAGGCACGCACCGCCGACCCCGCCGCACGGCATGCTCGCGGACATCCTCGCGGGCCGTGGCGCTGGCCCTCGTCGGGGTGGTCGGGCTCGCCACCCCTGCCCTGGCCTCCGGGACCCTGGAGGAGATCCGGGAGCGTATGGAGCGAGTTGAGCGGGACCGCGACCGGACGGCCGAGGAGCGGGAGAGCAGCGAGGAGCGAGCGGCGGAGCTGGGGGAGGACCTGGAGCACACCAGCGCAGAGCTGGTCGCCGCGGACCAGCTGCTCCAGGAGACCACGGTCAAGGTGGAGGCCGCCCGGATCACCCTGCAGGAGGCCGAGCTGGACCTGGCCGACGCCGAGGCGGAGGCCGACCGGATCCAGACCCAGCTGGGGGTGGCGCGCGCCAGCGAGGCCTCGATCGAGGAGGCACTGGTCGCCAACGCCGACGAGCAGGCGGCCAGCCGGAGCACGGTGGGCGCGATCGCGCGGGAGAGCTACAAGCAGGGTGGGCTGGGGTCCCTGGCGGCCACCCTGGAGCTGCTCTCCGGCGAGGCGGACGCCGTCGACCAGATGGCGATGTCCCGGACCGTCCTGCGGGTCCAGGACCAGCAGATCCGCTCGTTGGCCACGCAGGAGGCCGAGCAGGTCGCCGAGCAGGACCGGCTGACGGGCGTGCGGCAGGACATCGCCTACCTGCTGGCCCGGGCGGAGGCCGTGGTCGTCGCCAAGGACCAGGCGAGGGCCGCGGCGGAGGCGGCGAAGGTCGAGCTGGAGTCGCTCGAGGCAGACCAGGCGCGGGCACGAGCCGAGCTGGAGACGCAGAAGACGATCGTGCTCGCCTCGCTGGAGGCCGAGCAGGAGGTGTCCGACGAGCTGGAGGCGGAGCTGGCCCGGCTGGCCCAGGACACGCACGGGCTCAAGCTGGAGGAGAAGGCTGAGCTGGAGCGGCTCGCGGCGGAGGAGGCCAAACGGCGGGCGGAGGAGGAGGCTCGTCGTCAGGCTGCCGAGGAGGCCGCGCGGCAGGCCGCCGCCGAGGAAGCGGCACGTCAGCGGGCTGCCGAGCGCGAGGCCGCCCGTCAGCGGGCTGCTGCCGAGGAGGCGCAGCGCAGGGCCGACGCGGAGGCCCAGGCGGAGGCCGAGCGTCGGGCGGCAGCGGCCGACGCAGAGGCGGAGGAGGCGCAGCGGCGAGCCGAGGAGCAGGCGCGCGAGGAGGAGGAGCGCCGTCGGGCGGAGGAGGAGGCTCGCGAGGAGGAGGAGCGTCAGGAGGACGACGACGTCCACGAGGCCTCGCTGCCGTCGCCCCCGCCCTCCTACCTCACCTACCCGGTCAACGCACCGATCTCCAGCGAGTTCGGGAACCGTCTGCACCCCGTGCTGGGCATCTGGCTGCTGCACGCCGGCATGGACTTCGCCGCGGGCTGTGGCATCCCGGTCGTGTCCGCCGCCGACGGCGTGGTGTTCACCAGCGGGTACAACGACCGCAGCGGGCACTACGTGATCGTGGACCACGGCGTGCACCGCGGGGTGAACCTCACCACCACCTACATGCACTTCCAGAGCGCGCCCGTCGTGGCCGCGGGCCAGGCGGTGGGGCAGGGGGAGGTGGTCGGCCACGTCGGGACCACCGGGTCCTCCACCGGCTGCCACCTGCACTTCGAGACCCGCGAGAACGGCACCCCCGTCAACCCCCGCGGTTGGCTCTGACCCGGGGCCACCCCACGCCACCCCGCGCACAGCTGCGCCGATCCCGGAAACTGTGGCGACGGCATACGCGGACCTCGCCTAGACTTGAGCGGCCATGCCCAAGGAGACCGGACGCCAGCTGATCGCCAGCAACAAGAAGGCCCGACACGAGTACCACATCGAGGACACCGTCGAGGCCGGCCTCGTGCTGACCGGGACCGAGGTGAAGTCGCTGCGTCAAGGGCGAGCGTCGCTGGTCGACGGCTACGCCACCAGCTACGGCGGCGAGCTGTACCTGGAGGGCGTGCACATCCCGCAGTACACCCAGGGCACGTGGACCAACCACTCCGCACGTCGGCGGCGCAAGCTGCTGCTGCACCGGCACGAGATCGACAAGCTGGTCGCCAAGGCGGAGCAGGCGGGGCACACGATCGTGCCGCTCTCGCTCTACTTCAAGGACGGCCGCGCCAAGGTCGAGATCGCCCTGGCCAAGGGCAAGAAGCTGCACGACAAGCGGCAGACGCTGCGCGAGCGGCAGGACCGCCGCGAGGCGGAGCGGGCGATGTCAGCCCACCTCAAGCACCACGGCTGAGGCGCTCCAGCACCACGCGGGGGCGGGCGAACAGCCAGATGCCGAGCAGCGAGAACGCCGCGGGCACCGCGTAGACGAGCAGGTTAACCGGGTGGCTGAGGAAGGCCAGCGCGATGCCCAGGAGGGCCGGGGCCTCGAGAACGGCGACCCGCACCATGACGGCGGCCTCCACGGTGGCCCCGTGCGGGCTGCCGGGCCCGCCACGGACGTCCCCGCCGTTACTCCGCGGGAGCCTCACTGGGAGCACCAGGACGAGGCCCCAGGCGCCGACCGTGGCCAAGGCCACGAGAGCGAGCATCCACAGGTCGGGCGTGACGAGCTCGCCCCCGATGACCGCCAGGACGACGCCCAACGCCACCAGCGCGGTCGCCATGGCGGCCACCATGATGTTCAGGCTCCTCAGCAGCGGCGCAGGGATGTCCTCCTGCCTCGGGTCGAAGCTGGCGGGGTAGCGGTCCGGCTGGAAGCTCGTCATGGCGGACACCCTGCCAGAGGCCGGGAATCTTCGTGGACTGCCCACCGTTGACGCAGTAGACTGACCAGTCCGGCCTCGCGGCCGGTTTCTTGACAACTGCACAGCGTGAGACACCCCCATGGGGGTGATCGGTTTCGACGTCATTCGGCACTTCAGGGGAAGCGGGTCGAGGATGCAAGGTCATCTCGTCAAACGCTCCTTGCGAAACCAATAGCTGCCAATTCCAAGCGCAGCGACTTCGCCCTCGCCGCCTGAGCGAGCGCAAGTCTGTCAGCCTGAGTTCGTCACCGGCTCAGATCCTGGCATCGACTAGGTGACTAGCTGCACGGTCATGTCGAGGGGCCGTGCGGGACTGCTACTCGACTGGGCCTGTCAGGGAACGTGTGCGCGCGAGCCCTGGGGCCGAGAAAATCCTGAGCGCACTGCACCCGGAGAAGCCCTGGTTTCCCGGTGACGGACGCGGGTTCAATTCCCGCCACCTCCACTTCCGTGTCTCACGCTGTGCCGGTTGTCGCACGTCAACCCCCAGAATTCCGCATAAGGACGCGGATCTGGGGGTTTCGTGCGTCTGGACACGGGTGGTCAGGAGTAGCCTCAAGATGGCAGGAAAACTGACACAGAACTGACACAGGGCTGACACACCCAGGCTCGACCCGGAGGCGGATGGCGTGAGCGCGAAGGACGCAGGGGCCCGGCTGCCTCGTGGCATCGCCCGGTTCAGGGGCCGCTACCGGGTCCGGATGGACCACCAGGGCACGACCCACTCGCTCGGGGTCTTCCAGACCATCACCGACGCCAAGGCAGCCCTGCACATCGCCAAGGCGGACGCCGCGCGAGGCACCTTCGTGCCGCCGGCGCAGCGGCGAGCGGAACGGCAGGCGGAGGCGGTGCGGGTCCAGACCGAGGCATTGACCCTGGGGGAGTGGGCGCAGACGTGGCTGGCCGCGCTCGAGGCCGACCCTCGCCGCTCCCCGGCCACGGTGGTCTCCTACCGCTCGGTGCTCAAGAACCATGTGCTCCCCGAGCTGGGGGACGTCAGGCTCGTGGAGCTGACGACTGAGCGTGTGGCCGAGCATCTAGCCACGCTGGCTCGCCGGCCCTCGCAGCGCCATCCCGGGGCTCGTGTCAACGGCGTCGCACCGAACACGGTGATCGTGCTGCGGTCCATGCTCAACGCCGCGGTGAAGGCGAAGGCCGGGGGACTGGAGCGGTTCGAGTTCCCGGCCGCGCCCAAGCACCGCCGGGTGCGCCCCGAGGACGAGCACGGGGACGTGGCGTCACCGGAGCAGGTGCGGGCCTTCACCGAGGCGATGCCGCCGCACCTGCAGATAGCCATCCCCCTGGCCGCCTGGTGCGCCCTGCGCATCGGGGAGCTGCTGGGGCTGCAACGCCGCGACCTGGAGCACCTGGACGACCCCCGACGGGCGGTGCTGCACGTTCGCCGGCAGTGGAACGTCAAGGCCAACGCTCTGACACCGCCCAAGGCGGACAGCGTCAGGTCGATCGCGCTCCCGGCGGCGCTGCTGCCCGCCCTGCGTGATCACCTCGACACCTACACCCCGGCCGGCCGCACGGCGCCGGTCCTCGCGGGTCTGCGCGGTGCCCGGGTCTCCCAGACCGCGCTCGACAAGGCGTGGCGAGCCGCCCGCGAGGCCGCGGGGAGGCCAAGCTTCCGCTTCCACAACTTGCGGCACACCGGTCTGAGCAAGTACGCCGAGCAGGGCGCCACCCTCGCCGAGCTGCTCCACCGCGGCGGGCACACGGACGTCACCGTCGCCCTGCGCTACCAGCACGCCACCGCCGAACGCGACCGAGCACTCACCGAGCGGCTCAGCCAGGACATCGCGACCGAGCCACGCCCTCCGACGGATCCCTCCGACACCGACGCCCCCTAGCAAGAGGCCCGACCCCGTCCTCCAGCACCAGGCACACGCCGATCCCGCTCCCGAAGACGACCCAGCCCCCACTTTCCGAAGTCCGCGCCACGTCGCCCTCCTCTCCGTCACCCGCGACTCGACGACCACCGCCCTGAGCAGCAAAAACCACGTCGTCAGGCACACCTCATGCACGCGGTGTCGTGTGTGAGACCCGGCGTGGTGGGTCCTGCGCCTCTGTAGGCGTGATGACGTTGCACAAGCTGTCCGCCGGGAGCGGGTATACGTACCTGACCAGTCAGGTTGCCCAGCACGACGCGACCGAGCGGCGACAGGTGGGACTGGCCGCGTACTACGAGGAGAAAGGCGAGTCTCCGGGCCGGTGGCTGGGCAGCGGGTTGGCCGGTGTGGACCTGGCCGCGGGGGAGGTGGTGACCGAGGAGCAGATGAAGCTGTTGTTCGGTCAGGGCCGTCATCCCCGCGCCGGGGAGCCCGGGGCCTCCGAGCGGCGCTGGGGTGCCCTGGGCCGGGCGTTCCCCACGTACGAGGCCACGACCCTGAAGCAGGTGATCGCTCGGGCCTTCACCGAGCACAACACCAGCCAAGGCTTGGCCTGGAACGTCCCGATCCCGGCGCAGGCGCGGGCAGCGATCCGCACACGGGTCGCCCGGGAGGCGTTCGAGCAACGGCACGGGCGGGCCCCGGTGGACGAGGCCGAGCTCACCCGGTTCGTTGCCAAGGCGTCCAAGCCGACACGGGTGCCGGTGGCGGGCTTCGACCTGACGTTCTCCCCGGTGAAGTCGGTCTCGGCGTTGTGGGCCCTGGCGCCGGTTGAGGTCGCGAGGCAGGTGGAGGCGGCGCACGCCGACGCGGTCCGGGCGACTGTGGCGCTGCTGGAGCGCGAGGTGGCGTTCACGCGGATGGGTCTGGGCGGCATCCGCCAGATACCCGTGGTCGGGTTGGTCGCGGCGGCGTTCGACCATCGTGACTCGCGGACCGGGGACCCGGACCTGCATACCCATGTGGTGGTCTCGAACAAGGTGCAGTTGCTGCCCGAGGACGGCAGCCGGTGGCTGTCGCTGGACGGGCGGATGCTATTCAAGGCGAACGTGATGGCTTCGGAGCACTACAACACCCACCTGGAGGCCGGACTGGTCGACCGACTCGGGGTCCGATTCGTCGACCGGCCCTCACCCGAGGGGAAACGGGCGGTGCGGGAGATCGACGGGATCGACCCGGCGCTGCTGATGGCGTGGTCGTCGCGGCGGCAGGCGATCCAGGCCCGGCAGCGCGAGCTCGCCTCAGCGTTCCTCGCAGACCACGGCCGCATGCCCACCGCCATCGAGGCGCTGGATCTGGCCCAGCGCGCGAACCTGGAGACCCGGCCGGACAAGCACGAACCTCGCTCGGAGGCCGAGCAGCGCCAGGCCTGGCACCAGCAGGCCACCGCCGTGCTCGCCCGTAGCGGTCTCAGCCCGGAGGCGATGGTCGCCGCCGCGCTGGGTACGCGGTGGGGACGCAACCGGGAGCGCACCAGAGACGCAGGCAGATACCCAGGCAGAGACGCGGCCGTCGTTGCAGGTCAGCGGGTGGGTACGCAGCAGGGGGTGTCTTGGGGACGGGGGCGGGAACACGGCCGTGGTGCCGGTGGGGGTGTGCGTCCTCAGGTGGTGGCTGCGCGGGTGCTGTCGGTGCTGGAGGGGTCGCGGGCGACGTGGCAGGTGTGGCACGTACGGGCCGAGACCTCCCGTCAACTCCGCACCGCGGGGGTGCCGCTGGCCCGGCTGGGCGAGTACGGGCGCGAGGTGGAACGGTGGGTCCTGGAGGGTTTCTCGGTCCCGGTCGGAGTGCCACCCGAGCTGGGTGAGCCGGGGGTGTTGCGCCGGGCGGACGGGCAGCCCGTCCACCGGGTGCACGGCAGCCAGGCCTACACCTCGCGCGCGATCCTGGCCGCGGAGGAGGAACTCCTGTCCCTCGCGCTGCGTCGGGACGGCCGCCAAGCCGACCCGGCCGTGGTTGAGAGCGTCCTGGCGGCCCAGAGGGTGGATGGTCCGGGGCTGGACCGGTCCCAGGTGGCGATGGTCCACGGCCTGGCCACCAGCGGGTGCCGGGTCCAGGTCGCCCTGGCCCCGGCCGGCGCCGGCAAGACCGCCGCCCTGCGGGTGCTGGCCCGCGCCTGGGAAGCCACTGGCGGGACCGTCCTGGGCCTGGCACCCACCGCGGTCGCTGCCGAGGAGCTGGCCCGAGCCACCGGCATCCCCGCAGACACCCTCGCGAAGTACCTCCACGAGACCACCGCGGCAGCTGCCTCGACGCAGGTGTCACCGTCCACCGCGGGCGCGGCCGGAGGTGTGGGGCCTCGGACGTTGGTGGTCATCGACGAGGCGGGCATGGCCGGCACCCGCGACCTGGCCGCCGTGATCCGGCAGGTCGTGGAGGTGGGTGGCAGTGTGCGGCTGGTGGGGGATGACCAGCAGCTGGCCGCCGTGGCCGCGGGCGGGATCCTGACCGACCTGGCCGAGCAGGGGTACGCGCACGGCACCACCGTCACCCTGACCGAGCTGCACCGGTTCACCGACCCCGAAGAAGGCGCCGCCACCCTCGCGGTCCGGGACGGGGACCCCGCGGGCTTGGAGCACTACCTGGAACGGGACCGGGTGCACGCCGGCGACGCCGGCACCATGACCGAGGCCGCGTACGCCGCCTGGAAAGCCGACCGACAGGCCGGCCGGTCCAGCCTGCTGCTGGCCGCCACCCGGGACACCGTGCGCGACCTGAACCACCGCGCCCGCCAGGACCGACTCCACACCACCGCCGGACAGCATCCCGGCCCGGAAGTGGTCCTGGCTGACGGGACCCGCGCCAGTGCCGGAGACCTGGTCATCACCCGCAGGAACGACCGGCGCCTACGGGACCGCGACGGGTCGTGGGTGAAGAACGGGGACCGGTGGCGCGTCCAGGCTGTCCACCCGGACGGCGCCGTCACCGTCGACCGTCAGGACCGGCGAGCCCGGTCCGGGCTGGGCCGGGTGCGGCTCCCGGCGGGGTACGTGGCCGAGCATGTCCAGCTGGGTTACGCGTCCACGATCCACGGCGCCCAGGGCGCCACCGTGGACACCACGCACACCGTCCTGACCGGCCCCGAGACCCGACAAGGCCTGTACGTCGCGCTCTCCCGCGGACGGGAGTCCAACCACCTCTACCTCGCCACGCCCACAACCTCCCTGGACTCCGTCGGCCCAGAGGTCCAAGAGCAGGTGGTCGAGCCGCGGGAGGTGCTCACCGGCATCCTGGCCCGGGACGGCCGCGCCCACTCGGCCACGACCGTCGAGCACGGCGACACCGCCGGACTGCTGCGGGAAGCGGTGCTGGCCTACCAGGACGCCCTGACCGTCCTGGCCCAGCACCACCTCGGATCTCAGCGGATGGCTGCTCTGGACGACGCGCTCGAACGGTGGCTGCCCGGCCTCACCCAGCAGGAGGCCTACCCGAACCTGCGCGGCCAGCTCGCCCTGCACTGGGTCGACGGCACCCCACCACAGACGGTCGTGCACGAGGCCACCTTGTACCGCGGCAAACACAGTCTCACCGAGGCCGACGACCCCGCCGCCGCCCTGTCCTGGCGGATCAGCGCGGTCGTCCCCCTGCTGCACAGGGGCGCGCCGCTGCCGTGGCTGCCCGGAATCCCACCCGCCCTACGACACGACCCAGACACCAACGCCTACCTCGACCGGCTCACCCACCGAGTCCAGCAGCTCACCCAGAACGTCGCCACCGAGGCACGCCAAGCAGGCGTATCCGCCCGGACACCCTGGCAACGGACCCTGCCGCCCGAAGTCGATGACACTCTGCTTGGCGACCTCGCCGTCTGGCGAGCCGCGCACGCCATCCCACCCACCGAGTCGAACCCGACCGGTCCTCCGGTCAAGGAACCCGAGGCCGCCAGGTACCAGGGTCGACTGGCTCGCCGACTCACCGCAGACTCGTCGTCATCGCCCAGGCCCACAGCGGACGCACCGAGCCGCAGGGTTCGAGTAGCCCAGCGACAAGAAGAGCAGGATCGGTACCAAGCACCCCCTTCGCCGGGCCTGTCCGGGCCGGCGCGGTGACGAATAATCAGCCGACCCCACGGTTGAGCAGCGCTCGTAGACCGCAGGACGTCGCGCTGCAGAAGGCCCATGCGGAGGTGCGTGACAGACCGGATCCGCCGAATTGAGGGCGGTCGGCCTGCTGCATACCCGTTACGAGGTTCGCATCAGCATGCGGAAGTATCTGCGCGGCCTTGGAGCGACCGCTCCTGTCTCCACTGTGACCAACAGCAAGGTGTGCCCGACGCAGCACAGCAGCACGGCTGCACCAGCACCGAGGGCCCGGCGTCCGCCGCGCTCGGGCCGCGCCTCGGGTCGGGGTCGGTGGATGCGAGGGGTCTCAGGCACAGCAGGACGTCGGCATCTGGTTGCGGAAGAGGCCGGCGACGATGCGCAGGCTCTCGGCCATGGTCAGGTACGGCGCCCAGGTGTCAGCCAGCTCGTCAACGGTCATGCCGGCCTTGATGGCGTAGGTGGCCGCCAGCATGATCTCCCCGGCGCCGTCGGCTAGGGCGTGCACGCCCAGGACCTTGCCGGTAGTGGCGTCAGCGACGAGCTTGACCGCGCCCCTGGTGTCGTGCTGGACCAGCGCCCGGGGAACGTCGGCCAAGTCTAGGACCCGGCAGTCGCACGCGTGGCCGCGGGCGAGGGCCTCTTGCTCGGTCAGCCCCGCCGAGGCCAGCTGGGGCCGGGTGAACACGACGGCAGGCAAGCCGGTGTAGTCCACGCGTGCTGGCGTGGCCCCGTCGTCGTCGGCCAGGGCGTTGAGCGCGGCGGCCCGACCGCCGGCGGCTGCGACGTAGACGTACTGGGCGGCCCCCGAGACGTCACCGGCGGCGTAGATGCGCGGGTTGCTGGTGCGCTGGGTCTCGTCGACCACGACGAAGCCCCGCTTGTCCACGTCCACCGCGGCAGCGGCCAGGTCGAGACCGTCGGTGCGCGCGACGCGCCCGGTGGCCAACAACAGCCGTGCTCCGCGGACCTGCGCGCCTGATGCGGCGCTCACCACGACTTCCTGTCCTGAAGGGCCGACGTCGGTGGCCACCGCGGTGGCGTGCTCCTCGACCACGGTGATGCCGTCGTCGGCGAAGATCTCCCGAAGGCCCTGGGCGAGCTCCGGCTCGGCGTGGGGCGCCAGGCGACCGACCAGCGACACCCGGGCGCCGAGGTGGGCGAACAGCTGGGCTTGCTCCATCCCGACGTAGCCGCCACCGATGACGACCAGGGACTCGGGCAGCTCGAGCAACTCCATCGCCGTGGTGGACGTGAGCCAGTCCACATAGTCCAGGCCCGTCACGTCCGGGACGGCGGGGGTGGAGCCGGTGGCGATCAGGTAGGCCCGGGCCCGCAGTGCCTGGCCGTCGACGGCCAGGGTGTCCTTGTCTAGAAAGGTGGCCTGGCCCGGGCGGACCTCGAAGCCGTAGGCGGCGGCCACGTCGGCGTACTTCGTCTCGCGCAGGCGCTCGATCAGCGCGTCCTTCTGGGCGACCAGGGCGCCCAGATCCACCGGCCTGGCGGAGGTTGGAGCGCCTGCGAAGGGGTTGGTGAGTGCGGCGTGCCGCGCTCCGGCGGCTGCCAGGAGCGTCTTGGACGGCACACAGCCGATGTTCACGCAGGTGCCGCCGAGGACGCCGCGCTCGATCAGCACCACGCTCTTGCCGGCCTGGCTGGCCGCGATGGCCGCCGACATGGCCGCGCCTCCTGAGCCGGTGACGGCCAGATCGACGTCGTAGTTCTCACCCATCTCACACCATCCTTCGCGTTGCGCGTCTCCAGAGGCCACAATGGACCTTCCAGTACAGGGGAAGGTCAAGGTGAACATCGAAAAGGATCGAGCAAAGGGTCGCCGTGCGGATCGGTGAGCTGGCCGAGGCCAGCGGCACCACGACCAAGACGCTGAGGTTCTACGAAGAAGCCGGGCTCCTGCCCGCGCCCGAGCGCACCGCCAGCGGATACCGGGACTACGCCCCGGAGACCCTGGCGCGCCTGGACTTCATCCGCCGCAGCCGCACTGCTGGGCTCACTCTGGCCCAGATCCGCGACGTCCTCGACATCCGCGACGCCGGGGTCCCGCCCTGCCAGCACGTGCAAGACCTGCTCGATGCCCACCTGGGCGACCTGGACCGCCAGATCGCCGACCTGCAGGCACTGCGGCACACAGTCGCCCGCCTCCGCGACGATGCCGCCACGGTCGACCCCACACACTGCGACGCCACGACCGTCTGCCGCTACCTGTGACCCCCACGGGCGGTGCGGGTGCCAGCACCGAGAACGTTCCGCATGTGGGCCGGTCCGACTCATGCCGACGGGGACCACCCTTCCCGCTGGCTGTAAGGTTGTGGTCGGGAGGTTGGGATGAGGATTGGTGAGCTGGCTGGCCGGTTGGGCGTGAACCCGAAGACGATCCGGTACTACGAGTCGATCGGGCTGCTGCCCGACCCGGGGCGCACCCCTTCGGGTTACCGCGTCTACGACGAGGACGCCGTCGACCGGTTGCGGTTCATCCGCACCGCCCAGCGGCTCGGGGTCACCCTCGATGAGGTCAAAGAGATCCTCGGGTTCCGGGAGCGGGGCGAGGTGCCCTGCACCTACGTCCGCGGGGTGCTCGACGCGCAGGTGAGCACCATCGACCGGCGCATCACCGAGCTACAGGACCTGCGCGGCCAACTCGTGGAGCTCGCCGCCGAGGCGGACAACCTACCGCCGGCGGACGCGGGGACCACCTGCCAGCTCATTGAGCATGTGCGGCAGAAGGTGGAGGCGAAAGTGGAGGCGCCGGTGCAGTGCCAACCCTGAGCTGAGGCTGCACCGGCCGCCCGGGGCGAGCGGGTCAGGTGGCGGGACCAGCTATCTGACGGCAGGCTGCGGCGGTCTTGCGGCCCGCTTCGGCGCACTGGCTGCCGCGGGCGAGCAGCGGGATGAACGCCTGACACAGCGTCGCGCAGTCCAGGCACAGGGTGATGCAGCCGGCGAGGTCGGCGTTGCCCTGGCTGGCGCAGTCGTTCGCGCACGCCTCGCGCTTGGCGACGCAGTGGGCGAGGACGTTGATCAGCTGCTCGGTGCGGTTGTCGACGAGAGGAATTGTCCGGTCCTTCCGGTCGGCCCCTGAGGGCGCGGGGAGACGGTCGATACACCCACCCTGGGCCTTCCTGCGCCTGGAAGGTCGACAGCGGCGGCGTGTCCGCACAGGAGGACTTGACCTTCCAGTCGAGTGGAAGGTCTACCGTGGTCTGATCATCGGCGAACAACCCCGTGCGCGGGACCTGGCAGGAGGCCTTCGAGGACCGTCTGCGTCAAGCACTGCGGCACGTTGGCTCAGTGACTACTGCTACCGGAGGGACAGATGGTGGAGAACGTGACCATGCAGGTCGAGGGCATGACCTGCAGCGGGTGTGAACAGCGCGTGGGCAAGGTGCTGCGCCGGCTGGACGGGGTCCGCGAGGCGACCGCGGACCACCGCACCGGCCAGGTGCGGGTGCGTTTCGATTCGGCCGTGACCGACCATGCAGCGTTGGCGGCCCAGATAGAGACCGCCGGCTACCAGGTCGCCGGTGATGTGCAGGGGCAGTCTCGATGACCGCTCCGGCCGACAGCGGTACCGAGCAGCTGTGGGCGGAGGAGCCGAGCCACCTGGCCGGGCACGCCCGGATTCGGGCTCGGATCGCGGGCCTGCACTGCTCGTTGTGCACCGGCACGATCGAGAAGGCCCTGGGCCGCCAGGCGGGGGTGGATCAGGTCGCGGTCAGCCTCACCCACGAGCAGGCGCTGGTGGACTACGACCCGGCGCTGATCGCACCTGAGGACATCCTGGCCACGCTGCGTGACATTGGCTACGACCTGTACGACCCGCGCAAGCTGCGTCCGTTCGAGGATGAGGAAGCCGACCTCGTCCGGGAGGGCAAGCGGCTGCTGGCCGCGGTCGCGGCGAGCCTGGCCGCGATCGCGCTGATCCTTGAGGTCTCCGGCATCTGGTCGGTGCTGGTGCCGGCGTCGGTGGTAGCCCTGATGGTGCCGGTGTCCTACGCCATCGTGCGTCCCGCCGGCAGGACGCGCGCGGCTCTCGGTGCGCTGTTGATCATCGCCCCGGCTGCGCTGGCCTACACGGCCCGGGAGACCGGGCTGATCGGTGACACGGCAGCCGGGTGGATCACCGGGGCCCTGGCCCTGGCTGTGGTGTTCGGGGTCGCCCCGCACATCCTGCGGATGGCCTACCAAGCCGCGCGCCGGCGCATCCTCAACCAACACGTGCTGCTGGAGGTTGGCGCGTTCGCCGGCATCGCCGGCGGCGTCATCGGTCTGACGAACCTGCTGCCGGACTACCCGACGGCGCCGTTTTTCGCGGTGACCGTGCTGGTGGCGAACTACCACATCTTCTCCGAGTGGCTCTCGCTGCTGGTCAAGACCCGCTCCAGTCAGGCGGTGCGCAAGCTGCTCGATCTGCAGCCCGACACCGCCCGGGTGGTCCGCGACGGTGCCGAGCGCGACGTCCCCATCGCCGAGGTCGCTGCCGGCGACCTGGTACGGGTCCGTCCCGGGGAGCGGATCCCTGTCGACGGGCGGGTCAGCGACGGGTACTCCACCGTCGACCTGTCCCTGGTTACCGGTGAGTCGGTACCGGTGGATCGGGCCGTCGGGGATGAGGTCGTCGGCGGGTCGATCAACGCCTCCGGGACCCTGCTGGTGGAGGTGACCCGGGTCGGGACCGACAGCTTCCTGGCCCAGGTGGTGCGCCACGTGGAGGACGCCCGCGCGCTCAAGCCCGGCATCCTGCACCTGGTCGACCGGGTGCTGCGGGTCTACACACCCACCGTGCTGATCGTCGCCGCGCTCGCGCTGCTCGGCTGGCTGGCCGGGTCGTGGCTGCTGGCCGGGGAACCCGACGTGCGCCGCGCAGTCTTCGCCGGCCTCGGCGTGCTCGTGATGGGCTACCCGTGCGCGGTGGGTATCGCTGCGCCGCTGGCGATCGTGCGCGCCGCGGGGGAGGCCGCCGACCTAGGCATCATCATGCGCACCGGGGAGGCCTTCCAGACGTTCGGGCAGGTCCGGACCATCGTGCTGGACAAGACCGGCACCCTGACCGAGGGACGGCCCGGCGTCCGGGAGATCGAGGCACTGGTCGACGAGGACGGCCTGCTCGCCACCGCCGCGGCGGCCGAGTCCTCCTCCGAGCACCCCCTAGCCCGCGCCATCGTCGACGCCGCCACCGACCAGGGCCTCGCCGTGAGGGCCGCGGAGAACTTCGAGTCCGTCACCGGCTTCGGCGTGATCGCCCGCGTCGCCGGCCGCGACGTCCTGGTCGGACGGCCCGGGTTCCTCGCAGGGCGCGGTGTGAACCTGAGTCAACTCGCTGCAGCCATCGACCGACTGGAGGCCGCCGGGCGCACCGTGGTGGCCGTGGCCGCCGACAGCGAACCGCTCGGGGTGATCGCCCTGGGGGATGAGATCCGCGCTGACGCCCTCGAGGCCCTGGCCCAGATGCGCGACGCCGGCCTGGACCCGGTGCTGGTCACCGGCGACAACGAACGCGCCGCCCACCACGTCGCCGCCCAGCTCGGCATCGAAGACGTCCGCGCCGGGGTGCTGCCCGAGGGCAAGGCCGACATCGTCCGAGACCTCCAGGCCGACGGTACCCGCGTCGTCATGGTCGGGGACGGCATCAACGACGCCCCCGCCCTCATGCAGGCCGACGTCGGCATCGCGATGGGCGGCGGCACCGACATCGCGGTCGAGTCCGCCGACATCATCGTCCTGCGCGACGACCTGCGCTCCGTCATCACCGCCCGGACAATCAGCCGCTCCAGCTACCGCCGCACCCGCCAAAACGTCGCCCTGGCGTTCCTGTTCAACGGCGTCGGCATCCCCTTGGCCACCACCGGGCTGGTGTACCCGGTGTGGGCGATGGTCGCGATGGCCCTGTCCGTGACCACCATCTTCATCAACTCCATCGGGGGGCGACCCTCACTGCTGTTCCAGGCCATCGGCAGCGTTGGGCGCAGGGGCACTCCCTGAGAGATACCGACGCGGCGCAACCGGCTCACTCGCAAGGGTCGCAGTGTCCCGATAGACGACCCACTCGGACACCACGAACCACTAGAGCACAGGAAACGACGGGCCAGCAGACAGCGCCCCAGGGCCCTCCCCACTGCATAGGTATGCAAGTTCCAGCGGCAACGGCAACGCACGGATCTGCCGCATGGAGTGTGGGGACGCACGCTAGTGCGCGGAGGGTGGGTTGGCTCCTATACGGGCGGAGGAGGCCGGCTTCCAAGCGTCAACACCGCGCGAACTCCCCCAGCCGGCCTCCACCTAGCGTCCTGGGTGTCCCGTCCCATCGCGCCTTCCAGAATCATACAGCGTAAACAGCACGTCCCCTGCGTTGTCTGCGGGAAATCGCGTCCTAGCGAGGTGGTGCAGCGTCCCTACCGCTCGAGCCGCATCAGGTGGTGACCTACTTGAGGTTGCTGAGGCGGTCGAGGACGGACGCCAGACCGGCGGCGAACTCGGCGTCGGTCCTGTCTTCCTCCAGATAAGGGCGGAGCTCTCGCACGGTGGGGTAGCCGCTGAGGTCGGTGTCACTGTCGTGTCCGACGGCGGGACCGGTCCCGGTGCGGGACTGGCCCTCGTCCAGGGGCGCATCGGGAGGTCCGGTGGGGGCTCCGGCGTTGGCGGCCTCGAGCAGGAGGTAGCCCAGCAGGAAGCTGGAGAAGGCCTGGTACGCCTCGACGGCGCCGGTCGGTGACCAGCCTTGCGCCCGGAGGGTGGACAGGAAGTGCTCGACGACGTCCAGGCTGCGCAGCGGGGGGCGCAGCCAGGGGGCGGCTGGGTGGCGGGTGGCCACGAGGGGGAACGCACGCGGGTGCTGCTGAGCCAGGCCCCGGACCTGGTGGGCGACCACCTTGAGGTACTCCTGCCAGGTCCCCGGGTCGGGCGGTAGCTCCAGGCCGGACATGAGGCGGTCCACCACAGCCTCGAGCAGGTCCTCGCGGCCTTCGACGTGGCGGTAGAGCGCCATGGCCTCAAAACCGAGGTGCTTACCCAAAGAGCGCATACTCAGCGCCTCGACACCGGTCTCGTCGATGAGCTCGAGCGCGGCGGTGATGATCCGGTCGCGGTCCAGCGCCGGACGGCCCCGACGTCCCGGCCTGCGGCCGGACGCCGCGGCCGTGGGTGTCACCGGGTGCGCCTGCATCCGCTCCAGTGTAGGCACCCGGCTTCGCCACCTGCTCTGTCACCACGCTCGGTAGCCGACCTCGTGGGGTGGTGCCAATTCGGGATGCCGTCCACGGCACCGTCTGTTTACGGTGTAAAAGTTCGGAACCCCCGATCACAGCAGAAGGGAGCGCAGCATGCGCATCACCACTGAGCACATCGACCAGCTGTACACCGCCGAGGTCGTCGACCGGGACGGGTCGACCCTGGGGTCGGTCGGTCAGGTCTACCTCGATGACGACACCGGGCAGCCCGCCTGGGTCACGGTCAAGACCGGCTTCTTCGGCACCAACGAGTCGTTCGTGCCGCTCGACGACGCCGAGTACGCCGACGGCCGCATCCGCGTCCCGTATGAGAAGTCCTACGTCAAGGACGCCCCGAACATGGAGTCCGACGCCCACCTGTCCGAGGCCGAGCAGGATGAGCTGTACCGCTACTACAAGGTGGGCTCGACCGGCACGACCGACGGCGAGCAGCTGGGTGGCCGGGTCGACACTGCCGGCGTCACCGGTGCGGGTGGGGACGACCGCGACCGTGACCTGGGCGACGTGGAGCGCCGCGGCGACGACGAGCGGATGACCCTGCACGAGGAGCAGGTGCGGGTCGGCACCGAGAAGGTGCAGACCGGCCGGGTCCGGCTGCGCAAGCACGTGGTCACCGAGCAGGAGACCGTCACCGTGCCGGTGCAGCGCGAGGAGTACGAGATCGTCCGTGAGCCGGTCCACGGCGACGCCCCGACGACCGCTGACCTGGGTGAGGACGAGGTCGAGGTGGCCGTGCACGAGGAGCGCCCGGTCGTCGGCAAGGACGTCGTGGCCACCGAGGAGGTGGGCATCGACCGGCGCACCGTCACCGAGGAGCGCGACGTGACCACCGATGTCGCCCGTGAGGAGGTCGACGTCGTCGAGGACGACACCACCACCAGGCCCGGCACCACGCGTCGCTGAGCCAGCAGCGCTAGGACACGAGCGCCCGGCCGTCCCGCGAGGGGCGGCCGGGCGCTCTGCCTATCCGTACCGGTAGCGGGACTACTGCATCAGCTCCATCTCGAGCCGGTTCAGCAGGGTCTCCAGTGCGGTCTCGAACTGCTCCTCGCTGGTGTCCTGGGCCAGCAGCGGCCGCAGCCGGACCAGGTGGGCGTGCTCACGCACGTCCTGCTCACCGTCGGTCGTGGGCAGCTCGGCCCGGCCCTCGTCCAGGGCCACCTCCGGCGGGCTGGTCTCCGCACCGCGCATGCTGGACTCGAGCAGCAGGTGCCCGAGCAGGAAGGAGGTGAAGTCCTGGTAGGTCCGCACCGCGGACGCATCGCGGAAACCATGACCGATCAACCGGTCCAGGAAGTCGTCCACCAGCGACAGGCTGCGCAGTGGCGGCCTGAGCCAGGGCGCGGCCGGATGGCGGGTCGCCAGCAACGCGAAGGCCCGTGGGTGCTCGGCCATGACTTCGCGAGCGCGGTGGGCCAGCGCCTGCAGGTAACCCTGCCAGCTGCGCGTCAGCTGCTCGTCCAACGGCGCCTCGATCCGGGAGGCCAGATGCGCCACGACGGCCTCCAGCAGGTCCTCCTGGCCCGTCACGACCCGGTACAGGTCCGGCACCGGGACCCCAAGCCGGGCCGCGATCCTCTGCAGACTCACCCCGCCAGGGCCTCCGGCATCGATTTGCTCCAGCGCCACCGCGACCACACGCTCACGGTCGAGCTCCTCGTGCTCGGGCATCTCACTCCTTGCTCTCTGCGGTCCTTGACCAGCCTCCCAGATCCGCTAGAGTCTACGCCGTAAACACCAATGTGTACGACGTAAGCAATCGAAGGGGTCACATGGCAGCAGAGCACCCCCGAGCTCCCTGGGAGGCGCCCCGTCAGCGTTCTCGATCACCGCTGGCAACGCTGCAGGACTGGTTGGCCCGACGCGCGGCGCTGCGCGAGCGGATCGACGTCCGCCGCGGAGACGCACCCTATGAGCAGGTCGTCGTAGACCTTGCCGCTCCCGCCATCCCCCTAACTCCGACCTGTCCCATGCCCACCGACGAGCCGAGGACCTCAAAGGAGTTGCTGTGAGTACTGTGTCCGAGCCGATCGCCGAGCTGTGGGAGTGGCAGCACAAGGGGTTGTGCCGCACGATGAACCCCGAGCTCTTCTTCCACCCCGAGGCCGAACGGGGCCCCTCCCGCCGGCGCCGCGACCAGCGCGCAACCGCCGTCTGCGAGCAATGCCCCGTCCTGGCCGAGTGCCGCGAGCACGCCTTGCGCGTCCGCGAGCCCTACGGCGTCTGGGGCGGCCTCACAGAGGAGGACCGAGAGGCCATCCTGCGAGGAGAACCCATCTCTGCAGATCTCCAATCGAGAGAACCCGACGAAGACGAATTAAGCGCCTGAGCACTTGCCGCCGGCGTGCTACGTGCGGAAGCACGGTTTGCAGACGACGTCCGGCTCACACGAGTAGGCATCCGGTATTGCCGCCTCTCGTGTGGCTAGGTCGCGCTTCGCCCAGTCACTCGGACTAGAGGTGCGGAAGTTCGGCGCGTGGCGTTCTGATCAACGCAAAAACCCGAAGCCTGAAGAGAACGAGGAACAACCCCAGCCACGCGATGAGTATTGCGATCCACGCCCAGGTCAGTCCTAACCAGGACTCCGACCCTGCGATGAGAGCCATCACGAGGCTGAGAACGACCGTCACAATCCACACCCGCCCCTCGAGGAAGCCCCAGTAGGTTTGCGGGCGCTCCAGCAGCGCAGCGTCATGCTGATGGATCCCCAGGCCCTCCCACACCTCACGGGCAAGTTGCAGCACCCGCTCGGACTCGTCCGCACGCGTCGCCAGCACGACTGGCACCCAGCCACTGTGCCCGACCGCCTGCGTGTCATCCTCCAGGTCCACCAGCAGAGCTCGAAGCGTGGCGTCGCTGCCCGCGAGGTGCAGGATCTCCGAGCGCAACGCCAGGTAGCGCCGATTCAGCTCGTCCTCGTCCACCACGGCCGGAAAGATCCGCTGCCTAGCGCCGGGCCGACTCCCATATGCCAGGGCGGCCGCGACAAACTCCCGTGTCGGCACCTGGATCCGCGCGAAGTACGAGGGACGGGCAGAACTCACGATCACAGGCTAGAGCCATAGACACAGCGCTCCGCACGCCCATGCCACGCCTGCTCAGCCCCGTTCGTCATCCGCGATGCCGAACTGGTTGGCGGAGTCGTGCTCAAGGTCCACCTTATGCAGCCACTCGTCGACATCTCCATCGGTCGCCTTGATGGTGTTAAGCGTGACCTCCGCTTTCAAGCTCGATCCGAACACGACAGCACGGGCGAAAGTTCGCAGGTGCATCTGCTCCAAGTGTTCGATGATGGGCTGAAGTTGCTTCGTCATCGTCGGGGTCAGGACCCCAACGCGCTCACCGTCGAGCTCGACCTGCACCAAGGTCACCGACGAGCGGGGTCGCTTCTCCTCGACGACCACAAGCTCGACCGCGACAGGTTTCCCCGGGTCTGGCCGGACGTGTCTGATGAGAACGTCATGATGCTCCTCTTCCTTGGTCACCTGAATCGTGTGCCTGCCGGGCAACAGGACGTACCCCTCAGCCGGCAGCTCGGTTTCGGGGAGCATCAATGCCGGGTCGGGCAGATAAATGTTGACCTGACCGACGACATCCGCAGAGGTGTACGTGTTCTTCGTTCCCCAGATCCGGCCGGGGACAGCGAAGCTCCCACCCGCAGCCGCGGCTTTGCCGATCGCAGGACCGAAGCGACGGGCCTCGTGGCGGCTGAGGTAACCCACGTGGTGGTTTTCGAGGTAAACCGCGACCGCGTGCGGATCGTGAGGGTTGTCCGGATCTGCGACAAGAACCGCGCTGAGGTCCTGCCGCTGGGCGCCTTCCGGCTTGTTGAACCCGGGGGTGGACCTGAGCAAGGCTCGGATGCTGTCCGGCCGCGCGAACTCCCCTTCCACGTCGGTATAGAAGCGACACCGCCCCCACGGCTGAATGAGTTGCGAGGGTCTAGGCGCTGGCGGCGGCGCGTGATCGGGCCCCTTCTGCTTCCTACCCTGTGCAGGGCGGTTCGGCGTCCGGTCACGGACAGTAGTCGTGGTGACCGTGACGCGCGGGCCCGGAGGTTCCACCTCGGACGCATCTGAGCTACTTGAGTCGGCCCGCCGGCTGGCGCTCGGACCGCGGCGCGTGAGCCACAACACGACACCGCCCGCACCCATGGTCAACAACCCGACGCCCGGCTCTCCGAACAAGGTGAAAAACCCACCGATAACCAGGACCGCCCCCACTGCGTAACCCACCAAGGAGCCGCATCCCCCGTTTCCCCAGCCGTCAGCCATGACCATCCCTTCACTTGTCCTCGGTTTCGGCTCGCAGCAACTTCACAGGACGTTACCTCGTCCTCCCCCACTGCGACCAGTGTGCATGCTCGAGGGGCGCTCAATTGCGGACGTCAATGGCTGCCGCCTTGCGAAATTCGTGGAGGGCGTCAACTAGGGTCTTTTCGAGGGCGTGGTCTTGCTTCCGCCGGTTGCCCAGGGCGCGTCTCTTGGCTCGTCCCGGCACAGTTGTTGCCAGCGCGCTGAGGGCGTCGACCGCTCTGTGTGCTGCGGCAGCAACTTCTTGGTCCCCCTCGCGATGCACCTTCTGCAATGCAGCAGACAGAGCCACCAGATCGTCGGCCAATCGATCAACGAGCTCCACATGCGCGCGGTAGCCGGTGGCATTGGCGACGACCCCGAGTGGATGCTTCCTGCCGGCCGCTACGGCATGAACCAGGACGACCCGGACATGCGCCCGCTCCACGGCCGCGAGGAAGTCCGCATACACCGCTTCCCTTCTCTCGGCCCTCTTGGCACGGCTGGAGAACATGCCGGCTGCAACCCGCACGGACTCGTTAAGCCCCACCCTCGCGACTTCACCCATGACTTCGCCCACGTCGATCATGGGTGCAGCATGGCGTCCTCCGCTGACACACTCATCTGCCGCGTGGAGGACGGCTACGCTCGTCCGACTTTGCCGCTGACCGCATCCCTGGCCAGGACCGGGCCTCACGGCGTACGGTGAGGACCTGAGGAGGGACTGATGATTCCCACAATGCTGTTGTTCGGGCTGGTCCTCGGCCGCTGGTGGAAGACCTGCCTCGTGATCGCGACCCTGGGCTGGCCCCTGCTTCTGTGGTCCGAGAACATCATCGAGTCACCCAATGACTTCCTCGGAGCGGCCGGCCTCGCTGCCTTAAATACTGCTGTCGGAGTTGCGATCCACCAGTCGCTGCTGCATCTGTTCAGATGGTTACGTAAGGACCGTCGGGCGCCGGACCACGCACCCGCCTGACGCACTTTTCTGCCGCAGGTCGCCCGGTTGCCGCACCTCGCCTGGCCTTCCCCGTGCCATGTTTTCGTTATACGATTTGATCATGGAAGGTGACGACCGAGTGACGGATGAGCAGATCCAGAGGTGGGCCGACGAGGCCGAGACCGGGTACGACGTTGAGGAGCTGAACCGCCGCGGGCGAGGGCGTCCCGGGCGTGGAGCGGAGCCGATGCAGGTGATTGCGGTGCGCCTCACGGCCGAGGAGATCGCGGCGCTGGACGCCTACGCTGCGCGGGAGCACCTGTCGCGCTCTGAGGCGATTCGACGGGCGCTGGCCGGCTACGCCGCGTGAAGGTTCACCGCAGCGCCCGCAAGCACGGGGTGCTGCCCGAGGACGCGGTGCAGGCTGCGGACCTGGCGTTGTGGGTCGAGCCGCTCGAGGAGGAGGAGTGGCCGGGCAGCGAGCTGCGGCTGGGCTTCGACACTCAGGCGCGGCTCCTGGAGACCGTGGTGCTGATCTTCCGCAGCGGCGAGGAGATGGTCATTCATGCGATGCCGGCTCGTCGTAAGTACGGGGACCTTCTGCCCTGATCAAGCGCGCGGATCTGCCGCTGGCCGCGTCGTGCCGAGCTTGTGCTCCCGGACGGCTGCTTGAATGGGAGCGTGCCGGGCAAAGTCGAGACAGGAGCGGTTGAGCCCACGAGTCGTCCGTGGTTGCTGGTGGTTGCGGGCCGGCCTGGAACGGGGAAGACCACATTCGCCAAGAGTCTCGCCGCCGCTATGCGCGCCTGCTATCTACGCGTGGATGTAGTCGAGACCGCCCTGGGTCGCCTTGGCAACGACGTCGGACCAGATGAGTACGTGGTCATCCAGGAGCTCGCTGCTTCCAATCTGTTGCTCGGAAGCCATGTGGTCATCGACGCAGTAAACCCGGTTCCCGAGGCCCGCGCCGGTTGGAGGTCCACGGCACACGGGGCCGGAGCACGACTCATCGTCATCGAGACGTCGTTGACGGACGAGGGGGAACACCGCCGGAGGGTCGAGAACCGCACGCCCGACATCCCCGGCCATCGCGTTCCAAGGTGGCAAGACGTCCAGCACGACGGATGGGTGCCCTGCGACGTCGAGCGCGACGGCGTCCGGACCGTGATCGACACCGCGGACGACTCTGCAGCGCTCAGCAATGCCTTAACGTTGCTCCACCATGATTAGTGCACGCTCCTGCCGCCCGGAGCGTGGCCACTCTAGTGCTGCCGGCCCGGTGTAGGCCTCGCGATAATCTAGGGTCGGTGAACGATGTGGCCGCCTTCCAGGAGAAGCTCTTCCTCCCTGCCCCACTCCAGTGGGTTGTCCGCCTTGGCGCGGTGGTGTTGGCCGGGCTAGTGGTCTACGCTGCCGTGACCGAACCCATTTCGGCGCTGGATCGAACGGTCGGGCTCGTCATAGGGCTGGGCGTCACGAGCCTGATCCTGGTGATTCACGGAGTGGTCGAGGTCACGGCTGCGGAATTGCGACTGCGTCTCTTTCCCGTGTGGCGCAAGAGGATCAGCCTGCGAGAAATCTCCACACTGCACCGGGTCGAAGTGAACCCCTTGGCACAGATGGGCGTCCTTGGAGTCGGCCAGATCGATGGCGCCACTGTCCTGGCCCTGCGCAAGGGAGACGCGGTGCAAGTGATCATGCGCAACGGCCACAAGTACACGGTGGGGCTGCAGCGGCCCGAGGGACTGCTGTCGGCCGTTCGGGCGGTGCGGCCGGACCTCTAGACGCGAACCACCACAACCCCGGTGTCACCTGACCCTCGGATCGGACTCGAACGCGGGATCGGCCCGTGGCCGATGCAGTGGCTAAGCAACGTCCGGTCATGCCGCATTTGGCAAGAAGCGACACTTGCGGTGGCAGACGCAATGCGCCACAATTGTGGCCATGAGCATCGAGTCCCTCCGCGAGGTCCGCGACCACTTCAGCGACGTGATCGACCGGGTACAACGCGAGCATGAGCGAGTCACGGTGACCCGCAACGGAAGGGCAGCCGCGGTGATCCTCAGCCCCGAGGACTTGGCCCAGCTGGAGGAAACTTTGGCGGTGCTCAGCGATCCCGAGGCCTTGGCCGACATCCGAGAGGCCGACCAGGCCTACCGAGACGGCGACGTCGTCCGCGGAGCCGACGCGGTCCGCGCGCTGCGCCAATGACCTCCCAGCCGTTCGAGCTGGTCGTGACACCGCCAGCCGCACGGGCCATCCGATCGAAGCTGCCCGAGCCGGTTGCTGCAGCCGTGATCGAGTTCATCACCGGGGTCCTGCTCGACAACCCACATCGCGTCGGAAAGCAACTGCGCGGTGAGCTGGCAGGCATCCACTCCGCTCGACGCGGCACCTACCGAGTGCTCTACCGCATCAACGAGCACACCCACGAAGTCATCGTGCTTCGCATCGAGCACCGCCGTGACGTCTACGGCCGGCCTTGAGCGAATGCACGACTTCGCGACGCGAAGACCGTTCGGCTCGGTGACCCGAAGCGACGCCAGCGCGGACAGCGACCTCGACCCTCTCGTGGACCTGCTGCCCGACGCTGGGACCCCCCTGCTGCGCGTGGCAGGCATGAGCGAGGAGTCAGCGAGGTCGTGGGGCGCCGCGTCGATGTGGTGACGACGGCTCTTCCGGCTCGACCGCGCGTGCGGGAACCAGGCCACCTGAACCTGACACAGGACTGACACGGGTAAGCAGAAACTAGCAAAGACGCTGTTCAGCGCCTTGGCGAGGAGATTCCCGCCACCTCCACTTCCGTGTCTCACGCTGTGCCGGTTGTCGCACGTCAACGTCCGGTGGCGCGCAGCAGCCTGCACAGTGGCTGACGCCGGCCGCAACGGCCGATGCCTGCCGGGGAAGGTTAGAGGTCCGTCTCGAGCGGGGTGACGTCATCGAGGCGGTAAGGGACAGTTCCGGCATCGGTGGCGTCGACCCCTACGCCGCGCACCTTCTCTTCGTCCTCGAGCGCGTCGTCGTCCAGTCCGAGCACGACGAGTGGTCGGCCGTCGAAGAGGGCGTCGATGTGGGCGGACGTGACCTCTACCCAGCGCTCTTCCATGTCGGTCCCGACCAGGACACGGATGTCCTCGGCTGTCACGTCCGGCTCCCAGCCGGGGACGATGACGACCTGGCCGCCCTTGACGGGTGCGGTCAGAGCGTGCCGGTTCTCCAGGTCCTCGACGGGGATCAGGGTGAACTTCTCACCGAGTCGAAGTTCTAGCGCTGTGGGCTGGGCAGTGACCAGCAGCTGGACGGTGCCGACATCCAGGGTGCGCGTGTCGTTCTGGACATAGTTCTCCAGGACGTGGGTCTCGCCTCCGGCCTGGTAGCGGATCGACGGCGGTCCGGTGATCAGCGTGGGGTCGGCGGCCAGGACGACAGTACGGGTCCCCAGCTGGGCCTGCGCGAGCACCGTCGTCTGCAGGTCCGCGGTCGGCGCCGACGCATGCTGCGGCAGGACACCGACGCTTGTTGCGGTGACGTCCTCGCCCATCCATCCGCTCGAGCCCGCACCGGAGACCAGGCGTTCGACGTGGATCAGACCGACCGGGCGTCCGACGTCGACCGTGCCCCACGCCTGCTTCTCCTCGTCCACCATGATGAGAGCCTGCACATCGCCCGCCGTGAGGACGGTGCTGGCCACGGGCGTCCCGCTTGCGGCGTAGGCGGCATCGTCGGTGAACCAGTAGAGCTCCTCCAGCTCACCACTGGCTCCAGGGACGATCTCGGCCGCCGCGTAGTGAAGCTGAGCGCCGTCGATCTCGACCGCGCTGCCCTGGCTGGCAAAGACACCTGGCGCCCACAACGGAGATTCGCCGCGGCTGCCGGGGGGTGACTGCCACGCGGCTACGGTCAAGCCGTCGACGGTGAAGACGAGCACGTCGCCAGGACCCTCTTGCGCGGCGATCGGTTCCAGCTGTTCACCGTCGCGGGTCAGGACGAGTTCTGGGGCGGCGTCTCCTTCTCCGCTGCGCAGCGTGCCCGTCCAGTGTGTTCGGCCTGCCTCGTGTACCGGGTTGGGGGAGTTGTCGAACAGGTGGACCTCCACGCCCTCCTGCCAGCTGATGGACGCCGGCACCATGTCCCCGGTCAGGTCGGTCGGCGCGAACGGGTTCAGCGGTCCGCCAAGCCACAGCGCGCCGACCAGAGCCATTGCTCCGACTCCGGTGGCGGCCGACACGCCTCGCCGGCGCACCCGACGGCGGCGTCCTACAGCCAGGACCGCACCCGGGTCCACAGACATGGCGGGCGCGAGTTCATCGGCCCGGTCCAGCAGGTCCAGGACGGAGTTGTCGAGAGGTTCAGACATGGTTCGGTTCTCCTTGCGTCAGGGCGGCACGCAACGCGGCCAGCCCGCGGGAAGTAGAGCTCTTGACCGTGCCGACCGCGACACCGAGCGTGGCAGCGGTGTCCTTCTCGGACAGGTCCAGGTAGTGCCGCAACACCACACACTCACGCTCTCGGCGCGGCAAGGCGTGCAGGGCACGGACGAGGTCCAGCGCCAGGTCAACCCGCTGGCCATGGCCAGGCGAGGGGTCGATCTCGGGCACCGTGTCGGTCAAGACCTCACGCCGGCGCTTGCGCCACCGGTCGGTATGCAGATTGACCAGCACCCGGCGGGTGTAGGCGAGCGGGTTGTCCGCCTTCGCCCGCCGCCAGTGGACATACACCCGCACCAACGACTCTTGCACCAGCTCCTCTGCGACGTGCGGGTCACCGCTGAGCATCCACGCAGAGGTCAGCAGCCGCGGAGACACGCCACGGACGAAGTCCGCGAACTCCTCCTCCACGTCCTTCTTCATCTCACCTCACCGTGTCCTTCACGAGGCCCGCGGTGGGCACTCATCTCATCAACGTGCCAGCACGCGGAGAGGTTGAGTTCGGTGACCTCCGAGTGCTGATCAGGCTGCCAGGACGCGGACCGACATCGGGGCCGAGACGAGAAACGCGGTCGCTCCAGCCCCTGGGCTAGTGAGAGCAGACTGGGGTGCCTACCGGCAGCGGATTCACACAGCGGTGCCCGCTACCTGGGGGAAGAGGCGGGCGAGGAGGTCGGCGAGGGTGACGACACCCACGACCTTGCCGTCGTCGGTGACCAGGGCGAGCTGGTTGCCGGTCTCGCGCATCTCGGACACGGCGGCATACACGGCGGCGTCCGCACCGACGAGGTAGGGCGCGCGCATGAGGCCGTTCACAGGGGTGCTGTCCGCCACCTCGAGGGTGTCGCGGACGTGGACCACCCCGACGATGTCGTCGGCCGACCCCACGAGGACCCGTCGGTGTCCCGAGCGCAGCGAGGCCTCCTGGAC